>NZ_MAYG01000001.1:0-1200000 GCF_001684965.1 Chryseobacterium arthrosphaerae
TTCCCATTCCGAACACAGAAGTTAAGCCCACCAGCGCCGATGGTACTGCTAACGCGGGAGAGTAGGCCGCCGCCAGTTTTTATTTTATTTTTAAAAATCCTTTATCATAACGATAAAGGATTTTTTTGTTTTATATCCAAAGAAGTTCTCATCGGACTTCTTTATTTTTAATGCAGTTTATTCTTTTTGATGAGAACGGGCTAAAGCCCGTCCCTATTGAATACTTTATGGCTTAATACTCCTATTATTATCCCTTACTCTCTTTTATCCAAATCCCAATCCTGTTCTTGTTCTATTCCGGATTGCTCATTACTCATTACTTATTACTCATTATTAATCCATATCTGACGTTCAGTCGCACAACAAAAACTATTTCCCATTACAAACCTGTTTTACTCAAATAATTTCAATAAGTTTGTACTGGTTTTCTAAAATAATTATAATGTCAGGAAACATTCTGATCATCGATGATGAGATCAAGCTCCTTAAGTTACTGGGCATGATCCTTTCCCAGGAAAATTTTAATGTAAAAGAAGCTTCTACGGCACGTTCTGCAATGACAATGCTTGAGCAGTATGATTTTGATGTTGTTTTAAGCGATGTCCGTCTGCCTGATGCTTTTGGAGTAGATCTGGTAAAGTCGATCAAGACTAAATATCCTCATTTGGAAATCATTCTGATGACTGCATTTGGTAATATTACAGATGCTGTTCAGGCGATGAAGAATGGAGCTTACGATTATCTTGTAAAAGGTGATGATAATGAGAAAATTATTCCCCTGGTATATAAAGCTCTTGATAAAGTAAAAGATAACAGATCCAGGATCATTCAGCCTGCCAGTACTGCAAAAGGTTTTGAGCAGATCATCGGCAAATCTCCAGCCATTCTGCAAGCTAAAAAATTGGCTGAAAAAGTTGCTTTGACAGATGCTGCTGTACTTTTAACCGGAGAAACAGGTACGGGAAAAGAAGTTTTTGCCAATGCTATTCATGAAGGAAGTGACCGGAAGAAGAATAGTTTTGTGGCGATCAACTGTTCCGCATTCAGCAAGGAAATTCTGGAGAGCGAACTTTTTGGCCATAAACAGGGAGCTTTTACAGGAGCTCTGAAGGATAAGAAAGGTTTGATTGAAGAAGCCAATGGTGGCACACTGTTTCTGGATGAAATTGGGGAAATGCCTGTAGAACTGCAGGCCAAGCTGCTTCGTGTTTTGGAAACCAAAGAGTTTATCAAAATGGGAGAAACTAAAGTTTCAAAATCTGATTTCAGATTGGTGGCCGCAACCAACAGAGATCTGGAACAGGAAATAAAGCAGGGAAACTTCAGAGAAGACCTGTATTTTAGACTGAATGTTTTTGAAATCACACTTCCCGCCTTAAGAGAGCGCAAAGAAGACCTGAAAATGCTGGCCAAGAATTTTATTGATCTGTTTTCAGGCAAACTGCATTTAACCTCTGTTGAAGTAACGCCTGATTATTACAAAGCGCTTGAAAAAAATGACTGGAAGGGAAATATCCGTGAATTGAGAAATGCTGTAGAAAGAAGCTTAATTTTGATGGATCATAATACACTGGACGCAGAAAGCCTTCCTCATTATGCTGAAAGAGCCACGGAAAGCGATTCACTGAGCATCCGGTCGTTAGAAAAAATACATATCCAGAAAGTATTACAGTATACAAAAGGAAATAAGGCAGAAGCAGCCAGACTCCTTGAAATTGGTATTGCCACATTATACCGTAAGCTGGAAGAATACGGATTAAAATAAATCAATTTATCATTTTAATAAAGAGCCTATCATTTTGATAGGCTTTTGTGTTTTTATGAGGATTATTGATTGTATGTAACTGTTTGTTTAGTAGTTGATTAAGTGTTTTGTTTCCAGATTGGAATTCCTTTTGGCATATGGTATCTGAATAAAATATTTTAAAAATGACAATTTCAAGAAAAACGTTTAAAAAACGGGAGCATTCCACTTTTAGTCTGCTGATGGTATCGTATGTATTGTTGACTGTTTTAACCCTAATGATTAAGATATGATGCTCATAAGTTTAATTCTGCTGTTGGCAGTATTGTTTTGGCTTTTATATAAATCAGTTGAATTTTTTGATAGAATATAAATTATGTGGAGTTTATTTTTCCTTTCAATACTTGCCTTTGTGTATATCTGTTATGTTTTAATGAAACCTGAAAAATTTTAAACGGTTATGAATACAGAAATTTTAGGCATTATAGCAATGTTTGTCATCACATTAGTTATCGGGATATTTTTAGGTAAATACATAGCTAATGTATATGGATACAAAAAAACTTTTCTGGATCCTGTTTTTGAGCCGGTTGAAAAGTTGATTTATAGAGTAGCGGGAATAAATCCTGACCGCCAGATGAACTGGAAACAGAATATGTACGCCATGCTGACAATCAATCTGGTTTGGTTCATCATTGGATTTCTTCTTTTACTGAACCAATCCTGGCTTCCTTTAAATCCCGATGGAAACCCCAATATGTCACCCGATCTGGCTTTCAATACAACCATTTCATTTCTGGTCAACTGTAATTTGCAGCATTATTCAGGAGAAACGGGCGTTAGTTATCTGAGCCAGCTTTATCTGATGTTTTTACAGTTTGTAACCGCAGCAACAGGAATGGCTGCAATGGCTGTCCTTTTCAAAGCTTTTAAAGAAAAGACCAGTACAGAATTGGGAAACTTCTATGATTTTTTCACAAAATCTATGGTCAGAATTCTGATTCCAATCAGTGTGATTGTTGCTTTTATCCTTTCTATGAACGGAAGTCCGATGACTTTTGAAGGCAAAGACCATATTACAACACTGGAAGGTCAAAAAGTGGATGTTTCCAGAGGTCCTGTAGCAGCTTTTGTTGCGATAAAACATTTAGGAACCAACGGCGGTGGTTTTTTCGGGGCAAATTCAGCCCATCCTCTCGAGAATCCTAACTATATCACCAATATGACAGAGATGGTTACCCAAATGATCATTCCGTTTGCATTGGTATTTGCCTTAGGTTTTTACTTGAATAAAAGAAAACTTTCGTGGGTGATCTTTACCGTGATGACGGTCGGCTTTCTGGCGCTTGCCGTTCCGAATATTGTGAATGAAGCCGGCGGAAATCCTTTGATCACAAAAATGGGAGCAGACAGCAGTCTTGGCGCTATGGAAGGGAAGGAAATACGCTTCGGAAGTGCAGCATCAGGATACTGGAGCATTGTAACAACGGTTATTTCTACAGGTTCTGTAAACTCAATGCATGACAGCACAATGCCTCTTTCGGGAATGAATGAATTGCTGGCGATGATGATCAACTGCTTCTACGGAGGTTGCGGTGTCGGAATTCTGAATTATTTCATTTTTATTATTCTCGCCGTATTTATCAGTGGCCTGATGGTAGGAAGAACTCCGGAATTTATGGGTAAGAAGATTGAAGCCAAAGAAATGAAAATCGCTATGATTGTAGCTTTATTCCATCCTTTTTTAATTCTTGTAGGAACAGCCTTAACCGCTTATTTGCCGGAGTTCGGAGCAAAAACATTAAATAACCCGGGATTTCATGGCTTCAGTGAAATGCTGTATGAATTTACTTCTTCTTCGGCCAATAACGGATCCGGATTCGAAGGATTGGGAGATAATACCCCTTGGTGGAACATTTCTACAGGGATCGTATTATTACTGTCAAGATTTATTCCGATCATAGGTCCGGTAGCTATTGCAGGACTGCTGGCGCAGAAGAAATTTATTCCGGAAAGTTCAGGAACCCTGAAAACGGATACCGCAACTTTCGGGTTCATGACACTCGCAGTTATTTTACTGATTGCAGCGCTGTCTTTCTTCCCTGCACTTACACTGGGACCTATTGCAGAACAGATACAGTATTTCTCTAAATAATAATATAATTTACAGTCAATAATAAACCATTAAGGAGGCTGGATCAGGTAAGGAAACTAGTCTTAAACTTACTGAAACGTTCACTACAGAATATAATCCATTCCACTCCTTATCATTTCAGTCTGCCTTGATGGTTGATATTGGTTGCAATGATATAACTCTTTCAAAAAAATGAAAAATCAATCACAAACATTGTTTCAGAAAGATTTGGTAAACGAAGCGATTAAGCAGTCTTTCGTAAAGCTGAATCCGAAAATTATGTTTAAAAATCCAGTAATGTTCCTGGTAGAGATCGGAACCATTGTCATGTTTATCGTAAGCATGTTCAGTCTCACTGGTGATAAAACCCAGGGAAGTTTTTCCTATAACTTTTTAGTATTTATTATTTTATTTTTCACCGTCCTGTTTGCCAATTTTGCAGAAGCAATTGCAGAAGCCAGAGGAAAAGCGCAGGCTGATACTCTCAGAAAAACAAGAGAAGAAACTCCTGCTAAGCTTGTGGTGGACAACAAACCGGGATTTCAGGTAGAAACCGCACTGAAAATGTCTGCAGAAATGAAACTGGGAGATATTTTCCTTTGCGAAGCCGGAGATCAGATTCCTATGGATGGCGAGATCATTGAAGGTCTGGCAACCATTGATGAATCTGCAATTACCGGAGAAAGTGCTCCCGTGATCCGTGAAGCCGGAGGAGATAAAAGTTCTGTGACCGGCGGTACAAAAGTACTGTCAGACAGAATCAAGGTGAAAGTAACCACAAAGCCAGGAGAATCTTTTCTGGATAAAATGATCGCCCTTGTAGAAGGAGCATCAAGACAAAAAACACCAAACGAAATCGCATTAACCATATTGCTGGCAGGTTTTACACTGACCTTTATCATTGTTACCCTCACATTAAAGCCATTTGCAGACTATGCGCAGACACCGATTACGATTGCGGCATTTATTTCACTTTTCGTTTGTCTGATTCCGACAACGATCGGAGGTCTGCTTTCTGCAATTGGAATTGCGGGAATGGACAGAGCGTTAAGGGCAAATGTTATTACTAAAAGTGGGAAAGCCGTAGAAACTGCAGGAGATATTGATGTCCTGCTGCTGGATAAAACGGGAACAATTACGATAGGAAACCGTAAAGCGACACAGTTTCACCCTGCTGACGGAATTCAGCTTGAAGAGTTTATAAAAGCTTCTGCCCTAAGTTCTGTAGCAGATGAAACACCGGAAGGAAAATCAATCATAGAGCTTAGCCAGCTGAAATCAGAAAACCTTCTGGTACCGAATCCTGTTTATATAGATTTTACGGCAGAAACAAGAACCTCAGGAATCGATTTTGAAGAAACAAGAATCCGCAAGGGCGCTTATGATACTATAAAAAAACTGACTGAAAAATCGGGCAATACTTTCCCGCAGGAAACGCAGGATGCTGTTACCAGAATTTCGGAAAACGGCGGAACTCCTCTGGTGGTATCCGTTAATGAAAAAGTCTGGGGAGTGATTGAACTTCAGGATATCATTAAAACCGGTATCCAGGAACGTTTCCAAAGATTGAGAAAAATGGGGGTAAAAACGGTGATGGTAACCGGAGATAATCCTTTGACGGCAAAATTTATCGCAGAAAAAGCCGGAGTAGACGACTTTATTGCAGAAGCCAAACCGGAAGATAAGATGAACTACATCAAAAAAGAACAGCAGGAAGGCAAGCTGGTCGCCATGATGGGAGACGGAACGAATGATGCACCGGCACTTGCCCAGGCAGATGTAGGTGTTGCAATGAACAGCGGAACACAGGCAGCCAAGGAAGCAGGCAATATGGTAGACCTTGATAATGACCCTACCAAACTGATTGAAATTGTGGAAATCGGGAAACAGCTGCTGATGACAAGAGGAACGTTGACAACTTTCAGTATTGCAAATGATGTTGCGAAGTATTTTGCGATTATTCCGGCACTGTTTATAACATTTATTCCATCTCTTCAGAAATTGAATATCATGAACCTTCACAGCCCGGAAACAGCTATACTGTCAGCTGTGATCTTTAATGCAGTGATCATTCCGTTCCTGATTCCGCTGGCCTTAAAAGGAGTCGCTTACAAACCGATCGGAGCCAGTGCATTATTGAGAAGAAATCTTTTAATCTATGGTTTGGGAGGAGTTATTGTACCTTTCATCGGAATTAAGATCATTGATCTGGTAATCAGTTTATTTTATTAAAATTTTAAAAATGAAAAATCATATTGTTTCAGCATTCAGATTAACCCTTGTAATGCTGGTGGTTACAGGTATTTATCTTGGTGTTGTATACGGAGGTTCTAAAATACTTCCCGACAGAGGAAACGGAGAAATTGTTTACAATAAAGGGCAGAAGCTGTACGCCAATATCGGACAGGAATTTAAATCTGAAAAATACTTCCACGGACGCCCTTCTTCCGTTAATTATAATGCAGCGGGAAGTGGAGGAAGCAACAAAGGCCCGAGTAATGAAGAATATCTGGAAACCGTACAGAAAAGAATTGATACGTTGAAAATGAAAAACCCTGAAATGGGAAATGCAAAAGTTCCTGTAGAGCTTGTGACAGCAAGCGGGAGCGGGTTGGATCCGGATATTTCTGAAGAAGGAGCTTTATACCAGGCAAAAAGAATTGCAAAAGTGAGAAACCTTTCTGAAGAACAGATCAGAAATTTAATCAATAACCAAACGGAAAAGCCGTTTCTGGGAATTCTCGGACCATCAAAAGTAAATGTTTTAAAGCTTAATATTGCTTTAGATCAGCTAAAGTAATTAACTAATTAACCAACTAACTAACCATGTCAAGATTTAATCCTGACGTGGTTAACATCCCCTAAACAACGTGAAAAAATATCTAGTTATAAGTGCAGTATTGGGACTGTTTTTTGCCAAAGCCCAATCATCAGATTCATTAAAAACAGGAAATAAAGTGACATTTTCTGCCTATGCGGAACTTTTCTATACCTATGACTTTAATGAACCATCCGATCACCTCCGTCAGAATTTTTTATACTCATACAACAGGCATAATGAGTTGAACCTCAATCTGGGACTGGTGAAAGCAAATTATCAAAGTGATAACCTCCGGGCCAATGTTGCCCTGATGGCCGGAACCTATGCCCAGGATAATATGGCAGCTGAACAAAATGCTTTACGCTATGTGAATGAAGCCAATATAGGGATCAGAATCTCAAAAAATAAAAACCTGTGGATTGATGCGGGGATTATGCCTTCCCATATAGGCTGGGAGAGTGCCATAGGAAAAGATAATATTAACCTGACAAGAAGTTTTGCAGCAGAAAATTCGCCTTATTTTGAAACAGGAGCCAAAATTTCTTACACTTCAGATAACGGAAAATGGTTTTTGAGCGGATTGTTACTGAACGGCTGGCAGCGTATTGCCAAACCGGAAGGAAATCAGAGCATCTCATTCGGGCATCAGGTAACATATAAACCGAATGACAAGATAACGCTCAACAGCAGTTCTTTTATCGGGAATGATAAAGCAAAAGCCGATAAAAGAATGCGGTATTTCCATGATTTGTACGGAAGTTTTCAGCTGACAGAGCGGTTCTTGGCATTATTGGGATTTGATATCGGGGCAGAACAGGAATCAAAGGGAAGCAGCCGGTACAATATCTGGTACAGCCCGAATGTTCAGATGAAATATCAGCTTGATAATAAATGGGCACTGGCAGGACGACTTGAATATTATAACGATAAGAACGGAGTTATTATCAATACAGAAACACCCAACGGATTTCAGACCTTTGGATATTCTTTGAATGTGGACTATGCGGTATTCAAAAATGTGGTTTTCCGTACAGAGGCAAGAGGTTTTACTTCCAAAGATGCCATTTTTGCGAAAAATGATGATTTCAGAAAAGGAAATTTCTTTGTGACAACAAGCTTAGCGGTGTGGTTTTAACCTCAAGTAAATGTGTTTAAAATAAAACTAAAAAGAATCAAATCAATGTCATCAGCAAAAGATTTTTTAGAACTGATCCAGAAATCCCGTAAAGGAAAATTCAAGATCTATATCGGGATGAGTGCGGGCGTAGGAAAGACCTTCCGGATGCTTCAGGAGGCGCATTCCCTTTTACGCAACGGCATTGATGTAAAGATCGGATATA
Organism: Chryseobacterium arthrosphaerae; assembly: GCF_001684965.1. Classification (NCBI taxonomy): domain Bacteria; kingdom Pseudomonadati; phylum Bacteroidota; class Flavobacteriia; order Flavobacteriales; family Weeksellaceae; genus Chryseobacterium; species Chryseobacterium arthrosphaerae. The sequence goes on from NZ_MAYG01000001.1 coordinate 8,040, forward strand.
TCGAAACCCATGGCCGGGAAGAAACCCTGGCTCTTGTAGAAGGAATTCCTGAAATTGGCCGCAAATCGGTTTTTTATAAAGGGAAGAATCTGGAGGAAATGGATCTTCAGGCCATTATCAACGAACATCCGGAAGTGGTGCTGGTAGATGAGCTGGCCCATACGAATGTAGAAGGATCCAAAAATAAAAAAAGATGGCAGGATGTACTGGAAATTCTGGAGAACGGGATCAACGTGATCAGTGCCATGAATATCCAGCACATTGAAAGCCTGAACGAAGAGGTAAAAAAAATTACCGGAATAGAAGTCGCAGAAAGAGTTCCTGATAAAATTCTGGCACTGGCAGATGAAGTGGTAAATATTGACCTGACAGCCGATGAACTGCTGACCCGTCTGAAAGAGGGTAAAATCTATAAAAAAGAAAAAATCCAGACGGCACTCAGCAATTTTTTCCAAAGCGGACATATTCTGCAGCTTCGTGAGCTGGCTTTAAAGGAAGTCGCCACCCACGTGGAAAGAAAAGTGGAAACTGAAATTAAAACCGGGAATTTTAAACCTATAAAATTCCTGGCCTGCATCAGCAGTAATGAGAAGATTGCCAAAACAATCATCCGGAAAACAGCCAGATTAGCCAGCTATTACAACAGTCCGTGGACGGTTCTCTATATTCAGAAACCCTCCGAGAATCCTGAAAAAATAGCATTGGATAAACAGCGATATTTGATTAATAATTTTAATTTAGCACAGGAATTGGGGGCAAAAGTGGTCCGGATCAAAGAAAATAGTGTCCATAACGGAATTCTTGAGTATGTGATTGCCCATAATATCACAACGGTCTGCATCGGGAAACCTCATGCGAAGTTCTGGCAGCGCCTGCTGGGATACAGCTGGATCTACACCCTGATGAACAGACTGAATGAAAGACAGATAGATATTATTATTTTATCCTAAAAGTAATGAAATCGTAATGATTTGGAAACACAAACCCCGATAAAGATGACGCGATTGCATAGGTCTTTTAAAAAGCAATAAGTATCTTCATATGAAACTTAAAACGAAACTTACCCTGGGTGTAGGCCTGTTATTTCTACTGATTGTTCTGCTTTCAGTGATAGGTTCTGTATACATCAATAAATTAAAATCTGATACTGAAAAGATCCTCACGGCCAATTACAATAGCCTGGAATTTTCCAAAAATATGCTTCTGGCTCTTGATAATATCAGTACAGACAGTACAGTAGCCATTGCTGATTTCCAGAAAAATAACAAACTTCAGGAAAAGAACCTCACAGAATTCGGAGAGAAAGAGGCCACCCAGAACCTGAATCTGCACTTCAACAGCTACCTGAAAGAACCGGGTCCCCATAAAGAAAAACTGATCCGGGAAGATCTGGCCAAAATTATGTCCTTGAATATGAAGGGAATAGAACGTAAAAGCGATATTGCCATCATTACGGCAGAAAATGCCACGTTCTGGATTGTGAGTTTAGGAACTGTATGCTTTCTGATCGCTTTTGTACTGCTTTTCAATCTCCCTCAGACGATTGCGGAGCCTATCAGCCAGCTGACCTTCAGTATCAGGCAGATTGCAGATAAAAATTACAACGAAAGGGTTCATTTTAAAGGAAGTGAAGAATTCAATGGTCTTGCAGAATCATTCAATACAATGGCAGAGAAACTGCAGGAATATGAAAGCAGTACACTTTCAAAACAGCTGATGGATAAAAAACGGATTGAAACCCTGGTCAACAATATGCATGATGCTGTTATTGGTCTTGACGAAAACCATTTTATCTACATGATCAATGATGAAGCACTGAAGATCACGAACCTTCGTAAAGAAGAGATTATAGGTAAAACAGCCCATGAAGTGGCGGTGAATAACGATTTGATGCGTGAGCTGCTGAAAAATATTGATCATCCGGTAAAGGATCCTATTAAGATTGTCCGTGATAATAAGGAAAATTATTTTGAACAGGATATTGTTCCTATTAATATCGTAAAAACAGGCGAGAAGGAGAAGAAAAATATCGGTAAAGTTATTCTTCTGCGTAATATCACTCCGTTTAAAGAACTGGATTTTGCGAAAACCAATTTCATCGCTACCATTTCCCATGAATTGAAAACACCGATTTCTGCCATAAAAATGGGAGTACAGTTACTTGGCAATCAAAAATTCGGGGATCTGAATGAACAGCAGCAGGAATTGCTGAAAAGCATCAACGAAGACGGGCAGCGATTACTGGATATCACCGGAGAACTGCTTAATCTCTCTCAGGTTGAATCCGGAAATATCCGGCTGACCATTGAAAAATGTGCTCCGAAAGAAATTGTACAGACGGCCGTGAAAAATGTTGAAAAGCTTGCCGAGCAGAAAAATATCTCCATCATTACAGAATTCCTTTTGGAGGACAATGACCTTGTAATGGCTGATTTTGACAAAACGGTCTGGGTCATGAATAATTTCCTTACGAATGCCGTGAAACACTCTTTTCAGGATGAAAGTATCCGGATTCTGGTAGAAAAAAAAGAGACCTTTATTCAGTTCAGTATTACGGATACCGGAAGTGGAATTGATGAAAAGTACCATCGCCAGATCTTTGACCGCTACTTTCAGGTTCCGGGAGAGCATCAGAACGGTACGGGGCTTGGCCTGGCTATTTCGAAAAATTTCATTGAGAAACAGAACGGTGAAATTGGAGTAAAGAGTTCCCTGAATCATGGCAGTACTTTTTATTTCAGATTACCGGTGTCATAAAATTGTTAGATTTATCTCAACCTTACAGGTTTTTAAAAACCTGTAAGGTTTATTTATAGAAGACAGAAATACTTTTATCAGATTTTTCATCCTTCAGCTTTTTAAGTTTTATATATTTGAATTCAATAATAAAATAATGATCATGAAGGAGATTCATTTCTATTCCAGTAAAATCAAAAGTCTGATCATGCTTATGGTCTCTGGTATTTTTACCTTTGGACTTTATCATATTGGTTGTAAGAATGAGAAATTTTTTCTGATGGTGATATTAGGTCTCGCCTTTGCACTTTTTTTATTTGGAATTGTGTATTCTTTACTGTTGTTGTTCCGCACAAAACCTTTATTAACCGTTACTGATCAGCAGATTATCGTTTATAATGTATTGAGAAAACCAACGACGGTCAACTTTGAGGATGTTCTTCTTTTTTGTACATCGGATATGAAGCATCACGGCATTAAAACAGCTGCATTTATTCATGTTGTATTAAAACATCCAAAGAAAAATTCCAATCTGTTGAATCGTATTTCTCCCAGGCTGTTCCGGAATTCTGAGAGCCGTGAATTCAGCTTTCAGATCGATATGATCAATGTAAAAACCAAGGTTTTGCTGGAACTATTGCAAAGTAAAATAAGGCCTTATAGTTTGATAAATAAGTAATAACGTCATTAATTAACAGAATCACACAATTAAAAGAAGGCGGTTATAACTGGTAAATGATGTAAATTCGTCTTTATATTTGTTATAAAAATGAAAAGATCATTGTTTTCAAATCATAGATGAATACATTAGAACGATCCATTGAACAGCTTTATGAGATTTTCTCAGGCTATCCGCTTGTCCCCAGGATGAACGGATGCCCGTGCTGTGTTTCGGGAACAGATAAGGAAAAACTTCATATCAGGCCGTTGCGGGATTTGGAAGAGAATGATCTTTTAAGGTATGTATTTAAAGCTTTGACAACCTGGGGAAGTATTGAAGATTTTAAACATTTCCTACCTAGGCTATTTGAAATACTTGCAAAAGGAGGTTTCATTGCTTATTTAGATACGATATTAGGTAAATTAGAGTACGGAAAATTTGTGATGTGGCCGGAAAATGAAAAAGCTGCAGTTAAAACCTTTCTTTGGCAATGGTGGCAGAATCGTTTGGCAACCCAATCTTATTTTGATCATGAAGCCTTTTGCGGTATCTATAAAATAACCGGAGCGCTTGACAGAATATTGGAGTGTTGGGAAACTGATTTTCAGACAAACGGTTTTAGAGTCTTTGTTGATTATATTAATCATTATTACCTTGATATGATTTACGATGGTAAAAATTTCAGGGACTTTAAAAGAGATGATATAAAAAGAATCAATTCATGGATTGCGAAAAATAAAGATAATCTGGAAAAAGGTTTTTTCTATTTTGAAAATAGAGAGACAGAATTTGCAGAGATAATTTCCAATGCATTGTTTACTGTAGAAAAGAACTATAAAAACCTGAAATAAATACTGTAACCAAATGGAAATTTTTATTATTTATACCGTTTCGGTTTTTGGGCTGGCCAATCTGTATTATTTTCAGTTTGCCATGAAAGAGAAAGAGACCTGGAAAAAAACGATGTTAAGGCTAATGGCAGGCTTTTCAGTTCTGATTTTTATGGCTGCGGTTGTTCTATGTATGGCAGATGTAAGAGGGAAGATCGAAGATGCCGGAACATTTTTTATTTTTTTACTTATCGGCAATATCATGATGTCGGTGTACCTGCTTTTACTTTTACTCCTCAACAATGTGGTCAATAATATGATCGTGTTTGTTAAAAGCTATGGAACCTATACATTTATATTTTCCTTACTCACTTTTTTCGGATTGCCTCTGATCACTTTTATTTTGTATGGAGCTGCAGGCCTTCTTTTTGGTTTGGAATAAAAAAAAGACTGCATAACGTTATGCAGCCTTTTTATAAATGGTCTGAAAGATTATTCTTTAATGAATTTCTGTACAGAGACTTTATCTTTTAAAAATAATTTAATCCAATAATTTCCTTTGGACAGACTGGAAACATCTACCGTATTGTTTTTCGTTCCCATAGAATTTATAATTCTTCCGGCTGTATCATAAATTTCAGCTTTGATTACTTCATCAGAAGATTTGATATACAGGATATCTTTTACCGGATTAGGATGAATACCTATTGTATTCTTATCATTTTTGATTTCAGAAGTTGCCAATGTACCTGCCACTGAGGTCGTATAAGTATTGGTAATAATCGGAGCATTGTAATCAAAATAGATTCTGGCCGTATTGCTGAAACTGTCGCCGGTATTCAGAGTAGATTTTGTCTTAATCTTAAATGAAAGATAACCGTCATTATGGGCGTCATCAAAAGGTAACTGAATATTTTCGAAAATGAATTCTAAAATATTAGGATCGATTACCCTTGTCACAAAGTTATGGCTTCCATGCAGCGGAACTAAACTTGAAATATCAAATTTCGAGGTATCAATTGCATCCTTTACTACGATATTTCTGGCATTGGCCGTTCCCGTATTTTCAAACCGGATCAGGTAGTGAACATAGTCTCCAACCTGGGTTTGGGTAATAGAAGTGCCTTCCAGACACGTCTTGTCATTCGGATCAAAAGAGTTTACAACCGTTTGATTTAATGTAAAATTATTATCAGCAGGTGTTTCATCAGTCGCTCCATTAATCTGTGCGGTATAGTGTAAAATATCACCACCCTGTAACGGAGGAATCTGAGTAGGGCTATTTAATGTAAGTGTTACCGTGATTTCTCTGGTTTCAAAAGGATGAAGATTGGTGAAGTTCCAGCTCAATGTTCCGGTAGACTGAGAGGCAGGCGTAAGGGTAGAACTCAGATAATCAACCAGACTGTCATTATAATTAAACAGCAGGGTGCCGGATTGTATGGTATTTCCTTTGTTTTTACAGATGATTTTATATTTTGATTCAAAACCAGGTGAAGCTGCCGTTACAGGTACAATCACCGTTTCCAGGTCCGGGTGTACACCGTTAGGAGTTATACAGAAGTTTTGATTGAACGGGCTAACCTGTTGAGGGAAATTGACAGTGACATTGGCCGGAGAAATATTAAAGTATGCCGGGTTTTCAAGAACCGGAGTTACCGTATGCGAACCTGCCTGCACCGGTACAGAATAATTTCCCGAAGTATCGGCAATCATGCTTCCTGTAGTTCCGGCTCCGCTTATGGTAAATTTCTGGAAAGCCTTGTTGGGATCATTCGGATCACAACCGTTATTGTTGCTGTCTGTTTTTGTATTTCCCCGGATTGTATAGAATATTCCGCCAGGAGTGAATGAGCAGTATGAATTGACTGTTGTGGTGGGTAATAATGAATTCATATTGGCAATCTCAAAGTCATCCGCACAGATATACTTAAGATTGGGCGTACCTGAAAAAGACGAAGAAATTGCCTGGATAAAATTATTGATACCGTTTTTAATCAGTAAAGACTGAAGATTGGGATTCACATCACATGCAAAAATCTTAAGTTTTTCATTCTGTGAGAGATCAATGGTTGTAAATTTATTATAAGTACAGTCCAATGTTTCAAGCTTTTGAAAAGCACTGAAATTAAGCGATGTAAAAGAATTTCCGGCGATAATTAGAAAATTCAGATTGGGCGTCTGGTTTAAAGGAAGTGTTTGAAGTTTGTTTACAGTTAAGTTTAAGTCGACAAGATTGGTATTGTTATTTAAATAAATATTTTGAAGCTGGCATTGGGTCATATTTACTTTATATAAATTGGTCAGCCCGGATAAGTCGATGGAGGGCATGCTGCAAAAGAAGACCTCCAGATCATATAGCTGGCTGCAGCCCTGAACATTTACAGATGAGAGCACATAACATCTGCTGAGGCCCAGCCTGTACAATGCCGTACTGTTACTCAGGTCAACACTCTGTAACAACGGAAAAAGGTCTATATAAAGATCAGTCAGATTGGTAAAGCTTTTTATCCCTTCTATTGAAACAATGTTACTGGAAATGGAAGTATAATTCTGCAGAGTAAAAGTATCGAAGTTCAATTTGCTGATATTGGCAGCTTCAGATAACTGGATTTCCCCGTCATGATTCTTATCGATAGAGGTACTATTGCCCATAAGATCCTTGGCCATATAAGGGATATTGGAAGTCAGCAGTTTTTTGAAATTGGCATCAGGAATATTGACGGTCTGAGCCTGAAATACCGCCAAAATCATCATGGAGATGATTAAGTAGATTTTTTTCATGGATTTAGTTGGTTTGTTTTTAGTTTTTAATTATTTGATTGCAAATAGGAAGCAAATGTAAACTTTTAAGCATATAGTCAGTTGATTTTTTTTAAAATATTTTTTGATGGCTGTTAAGGCTTTATAAAAGGTTGAAAAACAAAAAAGCTGTGAAATTCTTCACAGCCTAATAGTATGGTAACCAGGTTGTCAGCCTGTTATTGCTTTTCAATCAGATCCAGGAACTGCTGTTCATCAAGAATACCGATAGTTCCTATATCCTGGGCTTTTTTCAGTTTACTTCCCGCTTTTTCACCTACCACAAGATAGTTGAGGTTTTTCGATACGGCAGAAATATTTTTTCCTCCATGTTTTTCTACCATTTCTTCAGCGGCTTCTCTGGTAAATAATGACAGTTTCCCGGTGAAAAGGAATGTTTTTCCTTCCAGAATATTAGAGAGAACTTCATTGGTACTTTCTCCTTTTTCAAGCTGTACGCCGTAAGATTTCAGGCGTTCGATCATCAGTATGTTTTCAGAATTGTTGAAAAACTCTGCAATGCTGATGGCGATCTTTGTTCCGATGTCCTCTACCTGGCAAAGCTCTTCAACAGTAGCATTTTTCAGCTCCTCAATCGTAGGAAAGTTTTTAACCAGTTTCTTTGCTACGGTTTCCCCCACATGCTTGATCCCGATTCCGTATAATACCTTTTCAAACGGGATTTCTTTTGACTTTTCAATTCCTGTGATGATATTCTGTGCCGATTTTTCAGCCATTCTCTCCAGAGGAAGCAGCTGCTCTTTCGTTAAAACATACAAATCTGCAGGATTTTCAATCAATTTCTCCCTGTAAAGCTGTTCAATAGTTTCACCACCCAGGTTTTCAATATTCAGAGCTTTTCTGGAAACATAGTGAATCATTCTTCCTACCACCTGAGGCGGGCAGTGAAGTTCGTTCGGACAGAAGTGGATGGCCTGGTCTTCAATTTTTACCAGTTCCGTTCCGCATTCAGGGCAATTTCTGATGTATTCTATTGCTTTGCTTTCTTCAGTTCTTTTATCCGTATTCACCCCTACGATCTTCGGGATGATCTCACCACCTTTTTCTACATATACAAAATCATGCTCATGCAGATCCAGCTTTTTGATGATATCTTCATTGTGAAGAGAGGCTCTTTTTACGATCGTTCCGGCCAGCAAAACAGGCTTTAGGTTGGCAACAGGAGTAATGGCCCCGGTTCTTCCTACCTGATAAGAAACACTTTGAAGCTCGGTTTCCACCTTTTCTGCTTTAAATTTGTAAGCCATTGCCCAACGTGGGGATTTTGCGGTATATCCAAGCTGTCTTTGCTGCTGTAAAGAATTCACTTTTAAGACGATTCCGTCAATTTCAAAAGGAAGATTGTGGCGTTCGGTATCCCAGAATGTGATAAATTCCTTTACTTCATCCAGAGTTCTGCACAGTTTAGCCTGCTGGGAGGTTTTAAAGCCCCAGTTCTGTGCTTTCTGAAGCAGTTCCCAGTGGGTTTCTGCCGGAACCTCATCTGAAATGAACTGGTACAATACAGAAGATAGGCCCCGTTTTCTTACCTCACCGCTGTCCTGCATCTTCAGACTTCCGCTAGCCGTATTCCTTGGATTCATGAAGGGATCAAGGCCTTCTTCCTCACGAAGTTTATTGATTTTGTCAAAATTCTTTCTGGTCAGGTAAATTTCTCCACGCATAAAAAACTGTGATGGAAAATCACCTTTCAACGTCAAAGGAATATCTGAAATCGTACGGACATTCGGAGTGATTTCATCCCCCTGAAAACCGTCTCCACGGGTTACGGCCTGTGTCAGCTTCCCGTTTTCATAAAGAATGGAAATGGAAGCACCGTCATACTTCAGTTCGGCAACAAATTCTACCGGATCCGCAATCGTTTTGATAATTCTTTTTTCCCAGTCTTCCAGATCGTCAAAATCATAGGAATTATCCAGTGAATACATTCTGAACTTATGCTGGATCGTAGGGAAAACCTTGGTAATACCGCCTCCTACACGTACCGTAGGTGAATTCTCGTCATAGAATTCGGGGTGCTTGGCTTCCAGATCCTGGAGTTCCTGAAGGAGCATATCAAACTCATAATCAGTCACGGTAGGAGTATCCAGAAGGTAGTAATTTTCGTTATGCTGGTGGAGCTCTTTGCGGAGCTGTTCTATCTTTTGTTGAATATTTTCAGACATGGGTTGTATATCTTTTGGGCAAAAATAATTAAAGTAATGTGAATTCGGATAAAAACTTCCGGTTTTTGGACAGGTTTGAAGCCGGGAAATGATAGCAGGAAGTTGTGACGCCCTTAAAGAATAATCATTCCCTGTATTTTCATCGTTTTTAAGATTCCTTACATTAACCATGAATAATGCTCCAACTTCTCTAGTCTGGCTTTCAGTCTGTTACTCTTGATTTTTTTAACCAAGCCCAGCTTAATTCCATCATTTAAAAAATAACAGAATGAAATAGCACAGGAAAATTAAAAATATGTAATACACCTCAACAAGCTGATTGTGTACGGAATAAAGTGAATGTTCAGATTAATTTAACATAATGTTCTGATTTAATTAAAAAAATGTTAAAAGTCTCTTAAATAGAAGGCCTTTAAAGTCAAAATACCTTTGCACATCTAATTTGAAGAAATGAGAAAAGTAAAGATTGTACTGGGATTATTGTTTTTAGGGCTTGGATCTATGGCTTATGCACAGACCACACAGGCTTCTATCATAGGGAAAGTAACCGGGCCGGGAAGTACCGCTCAGGAAAAAGTGAAGGTAACCATTGTAAACGAATCTACAGGATTCAGAACAGAGACGGAAACCAACTCCAAAGGAGAATATATTTTTAAAGAAATTCCTCTTGGCGGGCCTTATACGGTCATTGTAAATGACGATAAAAAGGAAGGGTACAATATCAGCTTTGGGGATCAGATTACGGTAAATATGGATCTGGGCGGTGAGAAGAATATTGAAGAGGTAAAAATTACCGGAAACCTGAAAAACAAGATCGGAAACCTTGGTGCAGCTACGGCCATTACTGCTAAAAACATCAGCATATTACCAGTAAACGGACGAAATTTTACCAGTCTTACAGAACTGTCCCCTTTAAGCGGAAAAGGCGGAAGTTTATCCGGACAGCTCGGTTCATCCACCAACTTTACCATTGACGGTATGACGGCTAAAAATCCAACTTCTGCAGGATCTACAACCAGTAGAAGTGGCGCTCCTTTCTCCATCTCGATTGAAGCGGTACGTGAATTCAAGATTACCACCAACCAATATGATGTTACCCTGGGAAGAAGTGGTGGCGGAACCGTAAGTGCCGTTACTAAATCAGGAACCAATAAATTCTCGGGAAGTGCCTGGGAATACTTACGGACAAACTGGCTTTCCAGCCCGTACGATATCAGAGGAAACAAAAGACAGAATGATTTCTCTACTTCTCAGTTCGGATTTTCATTAGGAGGACCTATCATTAAAAATAAATTACACTTCTTCGTAGCATGGGATCACCAGCTGGATTCAAGACCTTTGTTTATTGCTGATATCAGATCTCCGGAAGATGAGAAAAGACTGAATACCACCACACAGACCCTTAATCAGTTTCTGGATATTGCAAGATCAAAATATGGGGTAGGGAACAGCCCGCAGTTCGGGAGCTTTGATAAGGTAAGAAATTCAGATGCAGCCTTTTTGCGTTTAGACTGGCAGATCAATGAGAAGCATTTGCTGACCCTGAGAAATAACTTCACCTACGATCTTAATAAAAACGGATTGGGAGATAATACCAATATCACTTTCTTTGAATCCTATGGAAATGATAAAAACCTTGACAACAGCTTATTGCTGACCCTGAGATCCAACCTGAAATCTAACCTGACCAATGAGCTGAAAGCACAGTACCTGTATACTTTCCAGAACAGTTATCAGAATGATGAGCTGGGTAAGCCGGTACCAAGAGCTATTGTTGAAAATGTGACATCTCCGGGAGTGGGTTCTACCAATATCCAGATCGGAGGTCACCGTTTTGCACAGGAAAGCTTTAGGAATAATGTATTCCAGGTTGTAGATAATTTGTACTACAATACAGATAAGGTAAAATATACCTTCGGAGCAGATCTGATGTATACTACTTCAAAATCTATATACGGAAGTGAGGTAAACGGAAGGTTCCATTTTCAGGGAATGGGGAATTTTGAAACCATGACGCCTTCACGGTTTTACAGGGAAGTTCCTTTGATGGAAGATCCGTCCGTAAGGTCGAATATCTGGAATATCGGTTTTTATGGGCAGTTTCAGACCAAAATTGCCAAAGGTCTTGATTTAATGGCCGGATTAAGATTCGACTACGGCGGATATCCTAAAGCAGAATTCAATCAGAAGCTATATGATGAGATGGGCATCCGAACAGATAATAAAATAAAATCATTTGTGATCCAGCCCAGGTTTCAGTTTGACTGGAATATCAATGAGCAGGGTAAGGATTTCTTAAAATTCGGAGCCGGAATATTCTCGTCTGATATTAATAACTATATGATCATCAATAACCTGGTATTTGACGGGAAACATCTGGCAACGGTAGATGTAACTTCTCAAGCGGTTCCGTTCCCGGATTTCAACAGTTACAGGAATGATTACAATACGGTTCCTACACTTTCCCAATATCAGATTCCTACTATCAATTACACAGGAAAAGATGCTAAAATCCCAATCGTGTATAAAGCCAATATCTCATATACCCATTTCTTCAATGAAAGATTCAGAGCAGGAATTGCAGGATATATGGCATTGGGAAGAAACAACTATTATTACTATGACAGGAATATGGTAGCCAATCCTTTCTTTACATTAGACAATGAAGGAGGCAGAGGAGTGTTTGTTCCGGCAGAATCTTTGAATGAGGGTAGGATAGACTGGAAAGCAGGAAGAATCAACAACAAATTCGGAAGAGTGCTGGAGCTTGTAAGTGATGGTAAAGTAAATCAGTTCTCATTCGTGATTGACACCAGCTACCGTTACTGGAAAGACGGGGAGATCACAGCCAGCTATACCTGGTCTGATATCAAAGACAATACTTCTTATAACGGAAATGTTGCCAATTCTGCAACATTGTCTACGATGATCCAGAGTGATCCGAGAGATCTGAGGATGACGTACTCTGATAACCAATTCAGGAATAAAGTGGTGATCTATGGGAATTCTCCTACCATCGCAGGATTTACACTGGGAATAAGGTATTCAGGAATAGGAGGAACCCGCTTCTCCGTAACAGCAGGAGGAAATGTGAACGGAGACTTTGTAGATAATAATGACCTGGCTTATATCTTCCCGAATATTGCCCAGACAATTCTGGATGACCCGCAGGTAGGAGAAGCTCTGAAAAACTATATCAGCGATTACAACGGTAAAATTGCAGAACGTAACGGCGGTAAAAACGGGTTCTATGGAGTATGGGATCTGAGGGTGGCAAAGAAAATAAAATTTGATAAAATAGGCGCCTTTGAATTGTCTGTAGATATTTTCAACGTTGCCAACCTTCTGAACAAAGAATGGGGCGTGAATAAATCATACGGAAATACATCGCTGTACAGGATGAATAAATTCAATCCCGTTACCAGACAGTTTGAATATACGAAAAACATCAGCGGAAGCGGACTGGCACCTTTAACAGGGAATCCGTACCAGATCCAGATCGGAGCAAAATACAGCTTCTGATAGCGGGTTTTTTAAACCACAAAGAATGGGAAAGAAGTGCGAATTTCTAAGTTAATCTTAACCTTAGCTTTAATCTGAAATCTTTACGTCTTTGTGGTTTACATTTTTTAATACTTATCTTTATCAAAAAGTTTCAGGACTTTGTTTTAATTATCTAAATTATATTATGAAAAATTTTATCTTAGGCTTAGCAGTTTTAAGTACGGTTCTCATGAAAGCACAAACTCAGATTATAGCACACAGAGGATATTTTCAGACTCAGCCTCCAACGACGGAAAATTCTTTAAAATCCTTAGAAAATGCCCAGAAGCTAAAAGTTTACGGGTCAGAATTTGATGTGAGAATGACAAAAGATGGTGTCCTGGTGATCAATCATGATGAGCATCACGGTAAAATGGAAATTTCGGAAACTTCTTTCAAAGAACTGGAGCAGCTGAAATTATCGAACGGTGAAAAGTTTCCCACTTTAAAAGATTATTTAAAACAGGGAAAGAAAGATCCGTCAGTAAAACTGATTGTTGAGATCAAACCGGCCAAAACCCCGGAAATAGAAAACGAGATCACTAAGAAAACCATTCAGATGATCAAAGATATGAAGCTTGAATCTCAGAGTGAATTTATTTCATTCAGTTTAAATATCTGCAGGGAGATCAAAAAACAGGCGCCTTCTTTTAAAGTTCAGTATCTGAACGGAGAATTGTCGCCGGAACAGATCAGAAAAGAAGGATTGGACGGGATGGATTATCATTTCAGTGTATTTCAGAAAAACCCAACTTGGATTGCTGAAGCGAAAGCACTCAGCCTTATCACAAACTCATGGACTGTAAATGACGTGGCAGTATATGAAGAATTAAAAAAACAGGGAATCGGATTTGTAACAACCAATATCCCTGAACAGCTGAAAAATAAATAGTACTGTAATTCCGATCAGGCAGAGTCATCTGCTACTTGCTAAAACGACAATCGGAAACTTCATAATCCCGCTCTTACTTCCAGTACTTAGCAAAAAGACACAGCCTGCACTTTTAAGTGCAGGCTGTGTCTTTTTTTATTGAAAAATCTCCGATTTGTATGAACCAGTAGTCAATAAGACTGAATTTGATTATTATAAATAATTGATTTTTAGTTATTTGTGTTTGTTGTGTGGTATTATCTCATGTGAAGACAATAAAGATACATAAATATAGCGGTGAACTGGCATTAAAAATACTTAATGAGTTAAGAGGCTGTTTGATAGCATGTTATCCAATATTGTTAAGGAAAAATTAACATATTATTCAATAATCTTTTAAAAAACGTTAAAATCGTATTAAAACCGTACTCATAATGTCGTTTTAATTTTGCGCAAACAAAAAGGAAATGCGTAAAGAGACACAAAAACTGTTGGTTTTGTCACTGTTAGGATTATTCAGTACTCATCTGACGGCTCAGCAGAAAGCTAAAAAAGACAGTATTAAAGGAATTGACGAAGTAGTTGTTACTGCTTTGGGGATCAAAAGAGAAGACAGGTCTTTGGGATATTCTACTCAAACCGTTAAATCTGAAGAACTTCTGAGAACTCAGAACAACAACTGGGCACAGGCTTTAGAGGGTAAAGTTGCCGGATTAAAGATTCAGACCGCCGGAGCCGGACCTCTTGGAACAAGCCGTATCACCCTTCGTGGAGACATTTCTATGAGTATTGGAAATAATGATGCACTGATTGTTGTGGACGGTGTTCCTCTGAGCGGAAGAAGAACAGGGACGGGAACAGCAGCCTATGGTGCCGGCTCAGGAGGAGATCTGCCCATTGATTATGGAGACAGTTTCAACAGCATCAATCCGGATGATATTGAATCTATTTCCATTCTGAAAGGCCCTACTGCATCTGCTTTATACGGTTCCAGAGGATCAAGGGGAGCCGTAATGATTACGACCAAATCAGGAAAGACCAAAAAAGGAAAAGTTCAGGTGACCTTAAATTCCTACACAAGCTTTGACAGCGTTCTGAAATGGCCGGATTATCAGTATGAATACGGGCAGGGAACCCAGCAGAGAGATAAAAACGGGAACTACTATTATTCTTACGGAGCTTCTGTGGATGGAGTGAATACAGGATCTACCAGCAGTGCTTTCGGGCCTAAATTTGATGGCCAGTACTATTTTCAGTACGATCCGGCCATAGAAGGACAGAGCCTGGAAAGAAAACTCTGGAGACCTTACAAAAATAATATCAAAGACTTCTGGCAGGTAGGTGCCAATTATTCCAACAGCTTATCTGTGGAGCATTCCAATGAAAGTACTGCTTTCAGAACATCCCTTTCTTACCTGAAAAATGAATGGATGATGCCTAATACAGGTTTCGACAGACTGAATGCAGCTTTGTCCCTGGATCATAAACTGAGCAGCAGACTGAAAATCGGAACCAAAATCAATTTCAGCAATACCAAAAGTGACAACCTTCCCGCAACGGGGTACAATAACCAGTCGATTTCCTATTTCATGATTTTCCAGAATCCGAATGTAGACCTGGACTGGTATAAGCCGATCTGGAGAAAAGGAGCCGAGCAGATAGATCAGGTGCATCCTTTCAGCTCATATATCGATAACCCTTACCTGATCGCTTACGAAAATCTGAACAGTACAAACAAGAAAATAATAACCGGAAATATCAATATCAGCTATCAGCTGGCAAAGAATTTTGATATCGCCTATAAAACAGGTCTGGAATGGAGCAATGAGCTTCGTACCCAAAGGAGACCGTGGAGCTCTGCCAATTATCTGAAAGGATTTTACAGAGAACAGTACATCAGGTATTTTGATCTGAATAATGACGTTCTGCTTACTTACAAAAATAAATTCGGTGACATTGGAGTAACAGCTTCTGCAGGAGGAAATATCAGATATCATGAATACACAATGAATGATTACAGGGCAATAGGACTCAACAGGGCCGGACTTTACCAGCTTTCCAATGCTACTTCACAGGACTTTAAGCTTGCCAGTCCTAATGATAACCAGGTGAATAGTGTATATGCACTAGCCAATTTCAGCTATAAAGATATGATCTTCCTGGATGTGACGGCAAGAAATGACTGGAGCAGCACACTTCCAAAGCACAATAGGTCATATTTTTATCCGTCAGTAGCTTCTTCATTTGTTTTATCTGATATTTTTAAATTAAAATCAGATAATGTAAACCTTTGGAAGCTGAGGTTATCATGGTCACAGGTCGGAAACGATACGTACAACTACATGCTTGAAAAATATTATGACAACAGTGTGTTTATAGGCTCAGTAGAATCCCCTTCCTTATACCCGAATCCAAACCTTAAACCGGAAATGATCACGAATATAGAAGGAGGAATGGATTTTAATCTTCTTAAAAACAGATTGATCTTCAACTTTACGTTTTATCAGAATAACTCCAAAGACCAGTCGGTCATTATTCCTGTATTGTATGAAACAGGTTATAACAAAAGAATCATTAACTCCGGTGAGCTGAGAAACAGAGGAATTGAAATGTCCCTGAATGCTTACCCTGTCAAAACGAAAAATTTCTCATGGAACGTGAATGCCAACTGGTCTATGAACAGGAATAAAATCCTGTCCTTGCCCGAGGAATTTAAAGGAACACCCTATACGATGGGAAGCATAGGCGGAGTGGTATATTATAATGCAGTAGTGGGCGGTTCTTTGGGAGATATGTACGGATACGGACTGATGTATTCCCCGGATGGGCAGGTGATTTATGGCACTGACGGCCTTACCGCAAAACCGAATGAAATGAAAAAGATAGGAAATGCTTATCCGAAATGGAGGGCGGGTCTTCAGAACGAATTCAGGTATAAAAATATCAGTGTCAGCTTCTCATTTGACGGTCAGTATAAAGGAATTGCCTATTCGCAGTCCCATCACAAAATGTCTGAGCAGGGAAAACTTACCCATACACTTGTAGGAAGAGATAACCCAGGCGGTCTTATTGTAGGAGAAGGAGTGGTTCAGAATCCGGACGGAAGCTTTTCACCCAATACAAAGGGAATTCCTGTCTATACGTATTACGGGGATTATTACAGAAGAGCCAATGTGGAAACCAACTCATTTGATACCTCATTCATTAAGCTGAGAGATGCGAGAATCTCTTATTCTTTCCCGAAATCTACTATTGAACCTTTAAAAGTTACAGATATTACCCTTGCCTTATTCGGAAGAAACCTTTGGATGTGGTCGAAATTCCCATTATTTGATCCGGAAGTGGCTGCCCTGGATAATGCTACCATTACCCCGGGAGTGGAAGTAGGGCAGTTGCCGCAGTCCAGAACAATCGGAATTCAGTTAAACGTTAAATTTTAAAAATCAGAAAAAATGAAAAAACTAATCTATATATGCTCATTTCTTGCCCTTGTAAGCAGTACCGTTTCGTGTGAAAGGAGCCTTGATGAGATCAATAAAGATAAAAGCAGGGTCAATGTGCCCGTTGCCAGTGCCTTGCTGGTTCCGGTGCAGTATAATATGTCTGTAGTGGGATACAACAGAGCTAATGATTTTACTTTCGACATCATGCAGGTTTCCCTTGATTTTCCTAATGAAGGCAACTCGCTGAGCAGGTATTACATCACAGAAAATACAGGATCCGGGTTCTGGAACAATTCTTACAAATGGCTGAAGCAGGTGGATGATCTGAAAAAAGCTGCCATTGCTGAAGGAGACAAAAATTATCAGGCTATTTCCATGGTTTTGAACGCGTGGATCTATTCCAACCTTACCGATACCTATGGTGACGTCCCTTTTTCGCAGGCATCCCAGCTGGAAGACTATATTTTACAGCCAAGGTTTGATAAGCAGAAAGATATTTATGTGCGTCTGCTGGATGACCTTAAAACTGCCAATTCCCTATTTGTTACCAATAAAATGCTTACCGGGGGAGATCTTTTCTATAAAGCAGATACAGATCCGAACGGAATCAACAACTGGAAGAAGTTCTGTAATTCACTTTCTCTGAGATTACTGACAAGAATTTTAAGCAAGGATGGAGACGTGAATGTCAAAGAAAGAATTCAGGAAATTGCCAATAATCCTGCAGTATATCCGGTTTTTCAAAGCAATGCGGATGCTGCAAAGCTTGATATCACGGGAGTTTCCCCATTGATGCCGCCTATTGCAAGACCTCAGGATTTTACGACAGGAAGGGCAGCTTCAGACTTTTTTGTACAGGCTCTAAAAGCAAATAATGATCCCCGTATACCGATGTTCCTTAGCCAGGCAAAAGACCTGAAAGGAAATAATATAGGCTATGTGGGCGCTCCGTCAGGATATCCTTTCGGAACCGTATTTACTTACCAGCCATCAAACCTTAATCAGAACCTGGCAAAGGCACCCATGAAAATTTTTATATATCCTTATGCCGAGCTTCAGTTCACAATGGCTGAGCTTGCCCTTAAAGGCATCATCAGCGGAAGTGCAAAAAGCTATTATGAAAGCGGTGTAAAGTCTTCTATCGAACAATGGGGAGCGGTAACTCCTGCCAATTATTTCGACAACCCGAACGTTGCCTATGAAGCAGATCTGAAAAAAATAATGCTCCAAAAATACATCGCCTTATTCTTCGTAGATCATCAGCAGTGGTTTGAAAAAAGAAGAACAGGATTTCCGGTACTTCCCAATAACGGAGGATTACTGAATAACGGTAATCTTCCGCAGAGACTGATGTATCCTCCTAACCCTAAAGTATTGAATACTGCAAACTATCAGATAGCAGTACAGCAGATGGGCGGAGATGATATCAATGTGAAAATGTGGTGGAATAAATAACTGTTTTTTAAATAAATAATAAAAATATGAAAAGTAATATAAAACTTCTGTTGCCTTGTATGCTGGTTTCTGCAATGGCATTCTCCCAGTCTTCCGTTTCAGGGTATGTATATGAAGACATCAATAAAAACCAGAAAAAGGAAAACCGTGAAAAAGGAATTGCAGGAGTAGCGGTCTCTAATGGAGTTCAGGTTGTGCTGACGGATAAAAACGGACGTTACAGTCTCCCTGTACAGGACGATCAGACCATTTTTGTGATCAAGCCTTCAGGATATCAGACCGCTATGAACAGCAATAATCTGCCTCAGTTTTATTATCATCATAAGACAAAAGGTTCACCGGCGGATTTTAAATATAAAGGAGTTGCACCCACAGGAGAACTTCCGGGAGAACTGAACTTCCCGCTTTACAGGCAAAACGAAAGCAAGACCTTTGATATCCTTGTTTTTGGAGATCCGCAGCCTTATACGGAAAAAGAGCTGGACTACTTCAGGAGAGGAATTGTAAATGAAGTTAAAAATACCAGGAAAAATGCAGTATTGGGAATCAGTCTGGGTGATCTGGTAGGAGATAACCTGAGCTTACAGAAGCCTTACGCCGATGTGATGAAAGAAATAGGTCTGCCATGGTATAATGTAATGGGAAACCACGATATGAACTACGATGCCAAAGAAGATAAACAATCTGATGAAACTTTTGAAGCCAATTTTGGCCCGGCCAACTATTCTTTCAATTATGGTAATGTACACTTTATCATTTTAGACGATATTCTTTATCCTGATCCAAGAGACGGCAAAGGCTATTGGGGAGGCTTCCGTGAAGATCAGCTTCAGTTTATTGAAAACGATCTTAAATTGGTAAACAGAGACCAACTGATTGTAGTGTCTTTCCATATTCCGCTGGAACATAAAAATGAAGACAGCTTCAGGAACAGCGACCGCCAGAAGTTATTTGACTTTTTAAATCCATTCCAAAATGTATTGCTTTTATCCGCACATACTCACATTCAGCAGCAGATCTTCTATGGAAAAAAAGAAGGCTGGAACGGGATCCGGGAACTGCATGAATACAATGCGGGAACAACCTGTGGAGACTGGTATTCCGGAACTCCTGACGACAAGGGGCTTCCTACTTCTACGATGAGAGACGGTACAGCAAAAGGATATTCCTTTATCAGCTTTAATGACAATCAGTATAAAATAAAATACAAAACTGCCGGGAAACCGGAAGATTATCAGATCAGATTATATGTTCCGAAAGTAATTCCTTTCCCGTCGAAAACCTCAGCAAAAATATTGGCTAACTTCTTTATGGGAAGCAAAAAAGACAAAGTTGAATACAGAATAGACAACGGAAAATGGGAAGAAATGGAATATGATGAAACCATTGACCCGAATTTTGCCCTATCTGTTTTCAAATGGGATACTACGGCAAAGATTTTAGAGGGAAGAAGGCCTTCGAATCCTGAAATGTCAAAACATATTTGGAAAGCAGGTTTTCCAAAGAAATTATCATTGGGAAAACATACCGTGGAGGTAAAAGCTGTTGATATGTTCGGAAATGAATTCTCTGCTTCAGAAGAATTTGAAGTACAGAATTCAATTCAGATTCCTTAAGCTTTTTATTTTTTTTACTATACCTTTTTTAGATTTTGAAGCCGGTTCAGCAAAAGACCGGCTTTTATTTTTGCTGAGATTAAACCACAAAAGTCACAAAAAGATTTATTTTAAACCACTTTAGTATGAGTAATACTGTATAACTGAGTTCAATTTAGATGAAAATCAGAGATTTCATAAACTTTGGTGTACTTTATATGTTCATGCCTGTTACTTCAAATAACTTAAGTGTTTAAAATCTTTTGTGCCTTTTGTGGTTTTATTATTTTATCTCCCGCAGATACCACAGATTACGCAGATCTCTGTGATAAGAAAATCTTAGATTTTCAAGCAACTTAAGTGTCCTTATTGTGCGCTCAGTTTATTCCTTAAAATAACTTAAGTGTTTAAAATCTTTTGTGCCTTTTGTGGTTAATAACCATCAACAACCATAAAAAACTATTAAATCTCCATTTTCCCCACCCCATAAAAATGTTCTTTCGTAAATTTGCATCACGAAAAGTATTACTACTATGAATATAAACGGAAAAAATGCCATCATCACAGGTGGCGGAAGAGGATTGGGGAAAGCCGTAGCTTTAGCTTTGGCGCATGAAGGCGTAAACGTTGCCATTACAGGAAGAAACGAAGAGAACCTTAAAATGAC
This sequence comes from Chryseobacterium arthrosphaerae, assembly GCF_001684965.1. Classification (NCBI taxonomy): domain Bacteria; kingdom Pseudomonadati; phylum Bacteroidota; class Flavobacteriia; order Flavobacteriales; family Weeksellaceae; genus Chryseobacterium; species Chryseobacterium arthrosphaerae. The sequence goes on from NZ_MAYG01000001.1 coordinate 28,829, forward strand.
GGTTGAGGAGATCAAAAAACTGGGCGTAAACTCTGCCTATGCAGTTTTTTCTGTAGACAATGAAATTCAGGTAAAAGCAGGAATAGAAGCTTTGGCAGAGCAATTGGGAGGAATTGATATTCTGATCAACAACGCAGGAATCGGTGATTTCGGTACTATCGAAGAAATGTCTTCTGAAACATGGGAACAGGTCATTAAAACCAATTTGTTCGGGGTGTATTATGCAGCTAAAGCCGTTCACCCGTTTATGAAAGCTAAAGGAGAAGGAGATATCGTAAACGTAGCATCTACAGCAGGATTGAAAGGTGGCCCGAATATGTCTGCCTATGCCGCTTCAAAAGCTGCAGTGGTATCTTTATCACAGTCTATGATGGCAGAATGGAGAAAGCAGAACATCCGTGTGATCACCCTTACCCCAAGTACCATTGCCTCTGATATGAGCATCCAGGGAGGTCTTACAGACGGAAATCCTGATAAAGTATTGCAGCCGGAAGACTTTGCAGAATGGGTAAGAGATATTCTGAAAATGAACAGAAGAGCATTAATTGCCAATGGTTCTATTTTCTCTACCAATCCATAAGATTTAAAATTTGAAGTTGAAGCTTCAATTATTTTAACATAACAATACTTCAATAGGAGCGGGCTTTAGCCCGCTCTCTTTATAAAATACCTTCAAATGGCTTTAGCCGAAACCTAAAAAATAAACGTAAAATCCCCTGACTTTATCCAAAACTTACCCCTTCCATTTTTTTAACAATAATAACATTAGTATTTTTGCAGCAAATTACTCACATGCAAAATTATTTAGAATTCAATTTCAGGATTTCTCCATTACAACCCTGGAACGAGATATTAATGGCAGAACTTATAGAAATAGGTTTTGACAGCTTTACAGAAGAAATTGACGGAATTTTAGGATATATCCAGACTGATTTGTTCAACGAAGAGCAGCTGAAGGCACTTTCTATCATTCAAAATGAAAATGTAAAAATTGAATATTCTTTCGAAGAAATGCCGAATATCAACTGGAATGAAGAATGGGAAAAGAATTTCTCCCCGATCAATATTGATGATAAAGTACTGATCAGAGCAGAATTCCATGAATCGGTGCCGGGAATTCATGAAATTATCATTCAGCCTAAAATGTCTTTCGGAACAGGGCATCATCCTACGACCCATTTGATGATCCAGCAGATGATGGATATTGATTTTAATGGTAAAAAAGTCCTGGATATGGGATGTGGAACCTCCGTATTGGCAATCTATGCAAAACAGCAGGGAGCCGGAGATACCAAAGCAATCGATATTGATGAATGGTCTGTAGAGAATTCAAAAGAAAATGCCGTAAGAAACAATGTGGAGCTGGATATTGAACAGGGAACAGCAGAAAATCTTGGGCAGGAACATTTTGATATTATCCTGGCAAACATCAACAGAAATATTCTTATTTCAGATATTCCAACCTATGTTTCAGTACTGAATGACGGAGGAAAACTATTACTCTCCGGACTTTGTTTCTTTGATGTAGATGATATTCTTGAGGTTTGCAGAGAGAGCGGTCTTGAGCTGAAAAAACAATTGCAGCGTGAAGAATGGGTAAGTCTGCTGCTTGAAAAATAATAAAAACAGATATGAAAACTTTTTTGACGGCTTTATTTTTACTGATGCTGCAGTTGATGACAGCACAGGAAAATGAAATTTATGCAGACGGTGTTTTTGGTTTTGAAGAGAACAAAGCCCAGAAAATTTTTACAGATTGGACGAGAGTCAGAAAAGACCCGGCTGTGAATGCCCGGATTGTAGATTCATTGCAGACCAATCAGCAGGTTATGATCCTTAAAAAAGAAGAAACTGTTCCCGTTCTGAAGCTGGGGGAAAGAAAAGCCAATTGGTATAAAATTTCTTACCAGAAAGGAGATACAACTGCTGAAGGATATGTCTGGGGTGGTAATCTTTGTGTAGGCTTTCGTAATAAAAACGGTTATGACTTCCTCTTTGGGCTGTCAAAAACAGTGGAAAGAAAAAACAAAGAATATAATGATATTGAAAAGCAGAATATTGCCGGTATAAAAGTAATGGAGGGCAATACGCTTATAGATGAAGCCTATTTCAATACAGGAAAAGAAGAAGAGTTGAGTACTGCAGCTTTTACTATTGAAAGCAATCATAAACTGCAGAATGTAGAATTCACTCTGAAAGCAATGGTTTCCGGAGAAGCATGCGGTGTGGCAACCTACGACCAGTATGTTTTTTTTAAAGATAAGAAGCTGATTGTTATTCCGCAATTGATGAATGTAGCTGATGCCGGAGTTTTCTATCATAGTGAAGAATATGTTTTTCCCAATGATAAAGGTGGAATTCCGGGAGCATTTATCCTGAAAACAGAAGATATGGAAATGGATGATAAAGACAGGGAAATCAAAAAACATTCTTCCAAGACATATTTGTGGAATGGAAGCATCTATAAACAGAAATAATTAAATATTCAGATAGAGATAAAAACCGTTGTTTTGACAGCGGTTTTTATTTTTTTCCAAAGCCAGAAGAGACTTGTCTACAGTTAATAGATGATCGTCAGACATTATTAAATTCTTTTAATAGAAGGTTTTAAGCTTGCAGATCTTTACGGATATAAAAAATAGGATTGGAAATAAACCAACCCTACCCAAACATGATTAAGTGTATAGTTAAGCCATCAAAAATGGCTACAAGGAATTATAAAGTGCACAAAAAGATTTTTATTGACTCTTAATCGATGTCCCTTAATAATTAAAACTAACTTTTAACGATCTTCTGATCAAGTTTACAGTAAAATTACCGGGATTTGTAATCTGTCGCTATAAAACATTTGCTGACCCGGTAAAATAAGCCGGCGAAACGGCATTTTTATATGATGAAGTGTAGAATGATCATTTTATCTATCATATATCTAAACCTGACAGGTTTTTACAACCTGTTAGGTTTATTGATCAGACTAAAAAATCTATGGATCTACGTGGTTTGAAAAGCTACAGAATAAAGAAATTCAAAAGATTTTTTAGATTTATAAAACCTGTAAAGCTTCAGTAATCGCAGAAGGACTCGAACCTTTCTATTAACTTCTTTTTTTATAAACAAAAAAAAGACTCACAATAAAAATTGTGAGTCCTGTGAGCGCGAAAGGATTCGAACCTTTGACCGTCTGCTTAGAAGGCAGATGCTCTATCCAGCTGAGCTACGCACCCTTAAAATTTTGAAAAAAGTCGGGGCGGCAGGATTCGAACCTGCGACCTCCTGGTCCCAAACCAGGCGCGATGACCGGACTACGCTACGCCCCGATGAGGTCATCTGTAACGAATTTTACTTCGTTTTGCATTGCAAAGATACAACACTTTTTGAAACAAAAAACTCACAAGATAACTGTGAGCATTGAGTGAGCGCGAAAGGATTCGAACCTTTGACCGTCTGCTTAGAAGGCAGATGCTCTATCCAGCTGAGCTACGCACCCTTAAATTTTTTAAGTCGGGGCGGCAGGATTCGAACCTGCGACCTCCTGGTCCCAAACCAGGCGCGATGACCGGACTACGCTACGCCCCGAGGTGGCCATCAATAACGAATTTTACTTCGTTTTTGCGGTTGCAAAGGTACAATACTTTTTGGAATAAAAAAATAAATTTTAAGATAAATTTTAATTAATTTTTTGATGATACTTTTTCATTAACTTTACCCGATTAATAACCATTGACTTACCTTATTTAAAAAAAATGAAGAAAAATTTCCGGTTCTCCCGCCAGTCCTGCATTTTCTAGGAATATTTTGTTTGTGAAAAATACTAATTCCTATATTTGTCCCATGAAACGATTAATGTTGATGTATCTGTTTTTCCCGGTATTAATGTTCTCACAGACCAGCGGAAAAGTGATCAAAATTTCAGATGGGGATACCATTACTTTACTTTTAGAAGGAAACCAACAAAAAAAGCTCAGACTGGCGGAAGTCGACTGTCCTGAAAACGGTCAGGCATTCGGGAAGAATGCCAAAAAGTTTACTTCTGCCCAGGTGTTTGGTAAAACAGTAAATTTTGTGGAAACCACTACAGACCGCTATGGACGTTCCGTTGCCAAAGTATATTATGACGATGGAAAATACCTTTCCAAAGAGCTGATCAAAGCAGGCATGGGGTGGTGGTACTTCTCTTATTCTAAAGATACCACCTTAGGGAAAGTACAGGAAAAAGCTCAGGCTAAGAAAATTGGCCTCTGGCAGGATGTGAATGCCATGGCTCCCTGGGAATACAGGAAAATGAAAAGAGAAGCTTCAAAACTTAAAAAATCCGAAGCATCCAAAAACGAAATCAAAGTAAAAACAAAAGGAGTGATATAAATCGCTCCTTTGTTGTATTGTGAGTAGTTTATTAACTTCAGTTCAGTTTTAAATTACACTTTTTTTATCCGCCTTTCTTTTTGATGAACAGATAAAAACTGACAGCCATCAATAGAAAAATAGCAGCAATATTGGAATAGTCAAGTCTTTCAAAAGCTGTATTTTCAATGATCAGATTATCAAGTGACTTATAACCGCCTGTATAAATCAGGAAATCAGAAAATTTCTTCTCATGAATGATGGTGGAGAAAAGTAACAGGAATACTCCGGCTCCGATAGGGTAAATAAAGTTTTTGAAAATAAGGCTTAAGGTGAACTGTACCATCGCAATTGCAGAAAGGGTAATGAAAAGTTTCAGGAAAACATAAAAAATAACCTCTCTGAAGTCATAATTCTGAAAACCCAGTTCAGGAAAAGCAATGCCTAAAAAATAGCCGCTCATCAGAAATGCCAGATAGGAGAAGAGAACTGAAAACAGAACAGTGATCTGAATGAACAGAGCCTTTGAAAAAAAGATCCTGGCCTTTGAAACCGGAAGCGTAAATAGGATCTTATAATTATTATTCCGGTATTCCACATCGCAGCAGGCATGTACAAAAAGGGCGACAAGAATAGGGAACAGCAGGTAATAGAACATGAATACTGTTTTTCCCAGCATCATCTTCCATGGGTTTGAGGTTCCGTTTGCAGCATCACTTCCGGCACTGATAACGTCATAAGCAATATACAGGTCAACCGCAAAAACAATAAGAACAGGCAGCAGAAGTATCCCGAAAATCTCTTTGTTTTTAGACAGTTTATACTGCTCAGATGAAAACGCTTTAAAGAAAGTATTGGTATTAGTCATGTTTCTTGGAAATTAAATGAATGAAGATCTGTTCAAGATTGGAGCTTTGAGATTCCGTATCATAGATCTCAATCCCGTTTTGAATAAGGCTCTTTAGAAGAGTATTAAAGCTTTTATCATCAGTGATCTTTACCGATATTTTACCGGAGCTGTTTAACATTGCGGAAAAAGATTCCTGCAATATAGATAAAGCTTTCTCAGGTTGGTCTACCTTTAGTGTTACTTCTCTTTCAACCTGGTTGAGCAGTTCATTTTTTGTTCCCTGGAAGATCATTTTCCCACCTTCAATAATCCCGATGTGCGTAGCGGTTTTTTCAAGTTCGCTCAGAATATGGCTCGAAAGAAAAATGGTTTTCCCCTGTTCATTCAGGTATTGGAACAGCTTTCTCATCTCAAAAATTCCCTGCGGATCAAGTCCGTTGAGTGGTTCATCCAGAATCAGAAGTCTTGGATCATTATAAATGGCCATGGCGATGCCCAGGCGTTGTTTCATTCCCATCGACAGGGCACTTGCTTTCTTCTTTTTCTCTTTGTGAAGATCTACCAGTTCCAGAACCTCATCGATCCTTTTTGAACCTTTTCCGTAGATAATATCCAGGTATTTCAGGTTTTCAAAAACAGTCAGTTTCGTATAATAGCATGGGGATTCAATAAGATTTCCGGTGTTGGCAAGGATCTCTGTCCGGTGTTGCTTTAAACTTTTATTCCGGAAAAAAATATTATCATGGTCTGATTCCAAAAGTCCTAACAGCAGCTTGATCGTGGTTGATTTTCCTGCACCGTTTCTTCCCAGATAGCCATAAATGCTGCCTTCAGGAATATTGAGGCTGATGTTGTTTAAAATGGTTTTAGAACCTATCTTATAATTGAGATCTTTGGTTGTAATGCTTTCCATTATTTGATGGGTGTTAAAGAAGTATTGGTATCGATGTAGAAAATTCCGTCAAAAAAGCGGCTCCAGACTTTCTTCTGGTCTGTTTTCTGGTTGATGGTTGAAGTAAATTCCTTTTTTAAGACAGAAGCATTGGGAACTGCTCTCAGATCGATAAAGAAATAAGGCTCTTTCATTGCATGGAATGTGTTTTCAATAGCAAGCTTTCCGGGTTTGTCCATCAGTTTTCCTTTAGTATTGAATGAAGCATAGGATGAAAAACCGATCATATAAGACGCCTTTCCATATTTATTTTTGATATAAGCTCCCATCGGGCGGTAGTCTTTGCTTTCCTGGTCTGCAAAAGAATGAATGTTGGAACACCATACGATGATTTTTTGGTCCTGATAAACAGAATCAATCTGATGGATAAGATTCTGAGCCATTACAGAGTCTCTGAAATGCATACTGGATAGGGTTCCGGATTTATATTTTGTCACCTTATGGAAATAATTTTTCATATCATGCAAATACCTTGCATACATCATGTTTTCAGGAGTTTTTTCAAGTTTCATAACAGCTTTTTCAAGCTGGCTCATCTCATTGAAGAGCTGTTCCTTCTGCTTGCCTTCCAGGGTTCTTCTGGCAAAACCTTCAAACATAAAATTATTAAGCTGATTGATGTATTTGCTGAAGACCTTGAACGGTTTGAGATCAATATTATTTTTGCTTAAAAACTCCCTAAACAGCTTATTTCTCCTGCCGTAGAGCACATTTCCGCTGAACTGGATGTCAAATCCTCCAAGCTCTATTGGCTGAGTGGAAGTTTTGGATTTCTGATAGTAACTGATCAGCGGCCGGTTTTCTTTATTATCCCACCAGAAATCAAACAGTCCGAGCCCTGCGATAGAATTCGAAGGGACCTTCATCGGATGATTTTTCATTTCCTCGTTCATGATCCAGGTATCATATTGCCCGGCTTCATAAAGAACTACATTATAACCCAGATTTTCATGGAGATATTGGATCATCCTGCCTTTGGCCTGCATCGTAGCACCGTCGGAGTGGACGTTCTCTCCGAGGATAAGAATCCTGTTGCCTTTCAGCACGGAATCAAAGATCTTTAAATCACCGTTGTCAGCATGATCCATAGAAATACTTTTTATAGGATGCGTATACCGCCGGACATCCATCAGACGCTCCTGCTTTTCTTTCTCAGGAATTTCTTTGAAAACAATTTTATTCAGGAATAAAACGGATATAACAGAAAAGATAAAAATATAAAGAAGTTTCTTCATTCATTGGAAATTACAATGTTGCTAATATACCGTTGTTTTTATTTTTATTGTGATAAAAAATAAAAGATTTTGATAGGTAATGAATGGGTTTGATCCGAAAAGAATGCCATGTGGAAAATAATGCCAGTTCGTCATTTTTTTCCGGTACCGGTGAATATTTAAGATGGAAAAATAAAAAAACTGTCTCAAAAAAATGAGACAGCCTCTTTAAACAAAAAGTATTACAAGCCTGATTAGGCAGCATGTATTGTATTTAGTTCCGGTTTTTTACGAGGATCCAGCCTGTATAAGTTACCAGGTTTTGGGTTTCCGGATCTGCCCATTTTATTTCATACCAGTACGTTCCGCTGCTGACGGGATTACCGCCGATGGTACCGTCCCATTTGAACGTATTGCTTTTTTCAGAAGAATAAATAAGCTGTCCGTACCTATTGAATATACCAAATTTCAGATCTTTCAGGAATGCCAGCTGAGAATAGTCCAGCGTATCGTTGATCCCGTCACTGTTAGGGGTAATTGCATTAATGAGATTGGGTACCAGGATCTGGGTTTCCACTGGGCTGCAATTGTAGGAATCTTTCACATAGAAGTTGTTTTTACCCCTTGGAAGATTGGTGAAGACATTCGAATCCTGCCATATCATTCCGTCTCTTGAGTATTGATAAGGAGGGGTGCCTCCCTCTGCAGTAATCGTTGCTGTATTATGGGTCACCTCAACTTTTTTGACCTTCGGGACCGGGACGGACATTACCTTTACCAACTGTTTTGTCTCGCAACCGCCAGAGGTAAGGATCACCCAGTAACTTCCTATGGAAACAGTGATGGAAGGCGTTGTAGCTCCGGTACTCCAGAGATAGGAAGTATAACCCGGCCCAGCATTCAATGTGATTTTTGCGTCGGGGCATATATATTGATCCGTCAGAAGAGGAGAGGGCTTGGGAGGAATGATGTTCAATGTTATTGGGGCAAAATCATAACATCCGTTCGCCGTAATGACTTTGACGTATACTGTGGCATTCGGGGAAATATAATTCGCCGGAGTCAGGATTTCATTAGTTCCGTTGGTTGCATCAATAAGCGTTGGATAATATTTTTTTGTCACAGGAACTGTAGTCGTTACCAGTGCTGAAGTCAGGTCAAAAGTTCCGGTACTGGGATTCGTAGGAACAAAACATCCGTTAAGCGTCGCATTCTGTATATTAGGTGCAGGATAGAACTGAAGAGTGATTTTGGCATTTGCGGTACATCCTTCTGCAGTGGTAACCTTTACGTAAACACTGGCCGGAACTACAGATGAGTATGCATTAGCCGGAATAATTTCGTTGATCCCTGCATTCAGATCCGCTAAAGTCGGGTAGTATTGTTTAGTCACATTCGCAGGTCCGCCTACATTGGCTGTAGTGAGGTCAAAAATACCGGTTCCGGTCGTTGTGGGACAGGTTTTTACAGTGGTATCCGTAAGAATCAGGGGTTGTACCGTTATATTGACTTTTACCTGTTCACAATCAGTGAAATCGGGATCGTTTCCACAGAATTTATAAGTGAAAGTATCGGTGGTTGTTCCTGCATTGGCAGTGTAGGTAAGAACTCCCGTCGTTGAATTGACAGTTAAAGTACCATTAGCCGGAGGAGTAATGATCTGCACTGTTCCGGGAACAGGAATCTGCGTGGAATTGGTAAAGGCAGGGGTAATGGTGACAGGCTTACCGGCACTGCAGATATTTAATGCTTTTACAGTATTGGTGAGGCAGGTATATACCTTATACGGATAAGTAGTAAGAGGTGTACATGTACTTTTGGTAATCGATACGGTATAGCTTCCCCCCTGGGTTGGTGTATATGTATTGGAATTAGCCCCAGGAATAGGATTCCCGTTGAGGTTCCACTGATAATGATCAAAACCGCTTTCTACTTCCAGAACAATTCCGGGAATACATTCCCCTGCAGACTTTTTGATCACCGGAATAGAATTAAACCCGGCGAAATACCCTCCGTAGCCCAGATTTCCGCTACCTCCTATAATTCCGGCAGTGACAGCTTTTGTAGATGCTACCGTAACATTTCCTGAAATATTGGGTACGGAATAAGAAACCCAGTCTTTGGTTCCGGTTACCGGGAAAGGTCCCTGTGCAGCTGTCGTAGGAATACCATTTACCGTTACGGCAGCGCCTGCCTGGGTAAGGATATTGAGCTTTACCACAAGTGGTGGATTAAATGTAGTGTAATAAGGCAATTCACCTATTTTTCCAATTTCATCAATCACCGTAGGAAGGAAACAGTTTAAAGGCGGGATATAATTAAAGCCCTCTGTAGCATCATTATCCTCAATGCCTGAGAGCAGCTGGTAGACATACACATTTTTGGAAGCTTTGATATACATATTGAGATGCGAGGGTCCGTTTGCAATATAATTCATCGCACTGACACGGTAATACTGTCCCTCATTCAAGGTAGCAACAGGTGTAGGATTATCATTGAGCCTGATTTCCGTATTGTTTTCAGTCGCTACAATGACAGCGCCCTCAATCTCCGGAAGAAGATTTCCCATTCCTTTAATCATCACGAATTCCTGTCCTAAGCGTTCAACAGGCACAGATTGATCCATTACGATATCTTCCCCGTTATAGGGTGGAGCCAATCCGAACTGACCGTGGTAATTTCCGTTGGTAACAGATACAGGCTTGGTCGATTCAATTTTAGCCCCGATGAATCCGTCTTTATTGCCAGGTTTATTGGCATATCCGGCAAATATGTAAGATTGTCCCTTATTCAGCGTGATCGTAATACTCGGGTGGGTAAGTCCATTGAAATTGTTGTAAAACCATGTTGTCATGGCATACCCTGAAACCTTCACCTGAGTGTTGTCCTCGGTGGCCAGAATTCCGCAGCTAAAATTTTGGCTGGACTGGTTATTCATCAGCGGGGCGTATACTGCATAAAATTTATTACCAATTCCTGCCTTCCCTTTGGAAGTAAGAATTTCTCCATGATTGATTTCCGAAAATCTGTAAGTGGCGAAAAACGGGAGGTCACCATGAAGATAAAGCCCTCTTGTTTTTACACTCATCGCATCGGCAGTATTCTGTCCGGTCATCAGATTCCATGGTACATCGAAAGTCTGAGGATTTCCCTTGCTGATGGTGACGGTGCCTATTACCGTATTATTATTGTAAATGGAAACCGGAAACGGCGTGGTACTGTCCGTAGAGAGATACAGTGCCTGCTTGGGGGAACCATTGGTGGAACTGGCAACCATAGGGGCAAACCAGTGATCAGTATCCCTTTGTGCACAGGCAGGGGAAGCCATGAGTAGCAGTATAAAAATAAGTAAGATCCTTTTCATAGATTTTAGGGAAGATTAAATTAAATAAGTCATAACAGCTGCTTTGATGAAATCTGACAGCGAATGATTGCTAATACGTGTATTAATATTGGGTTCAGTCTTTATTTTTCAATAAGATCCATCCCGTATATTGAATGGTAGCATCCTGTAGTGAAGGTTCTTTCCAGGTGATCACATACCAGTATGTTCCTGTGAACAGCTTTTTGTTGCTGAACATTCCATTCCATGTATAATTATTGAAACGGGTACCGGCAAAGACATTATTGCCATAGCGGTCATATACCATAAAAGAAAAGTCTTTTTTATAGGCAAAATCAGCATAGGATATCGTATCATTGATGTTGTCTCCGTTGGGAGTGATAGCACTGATAAGATTGATGACGGTTAATTCTACTTTTACCGGTTCACAGTTGTAAGAATCTTTTACATAAAATACATTCTGCCCGTTAGGAAGCCCCGTGAATGTATTTGAAACCTGCCAGTGGGTACCATCAATAGAGTACATATAAGGTGGGTTTCCTCCCGTTACTGTGAGAGAAGCCTTGTTATTTTCAAGATCGATGCGGTTGATAACAGGATCAGGAGCAGCTTTTACAGTGATATTTTGTTTGGTAAAGCAGTTGTCGTGTCCTAAAATCACCCAATAGTTTCCTACTCCTATATTCGAAATAGAAGAAGTCGTAGCTCCCGTGCTCCATTCATAAGACTGATAGCCTGACCCTGCATCCAAAGTGGTCGTTTCATTGATGCAGATGAACTTATCTTTCAGCAAAGAAGAAGGATGGGGCAATGTAACTGTAAGCGTAACGACTGCTATTGAAGAGCATCCTGTAGTATTGGTTACTTTTATATAAGCTGTTCCACTGGAAGCAATATATACATTGGGATTAAGGATAGCGTTGATTCCGGCTGCAGCGTCCTGCATGGTCTTATAATATACTTTGGTAACACCTAGCTCACTGGTAACGGCAGCTTTGGTAAGGTCAAAATTTCCTTTGTCAGGAGTGGTATCTATATAACATGAGGTCAGAGAAACATTCTGAACCAGTGGCGCAGGATGGAATAACAGACTGATTTTTGCCTGGGCAAAACATCCTTCAGGAGTAGAAACTTTTACATACACATCCTTTGGAGCAGCTGATACATAAGCATTGGCCGGAATGATCTCATTTGTTCCTGCAGCCAGATCAGCAGCGGTAGGATAGTATTTTTTTGTACTTCCCGGTGTACCTCCAACATTGGCTGAAGTCAGGTCAAAAGTTCCCGTTCCGTTATTGCTGCAGGCTTTAATAGATGTATTGACCGCTGTTACAGATTGTACGGTAACATTTACTTTTACTTCCTCACAATCTGTAAACTCAGGAGCGTTACCGCAGAACTTATAAGTGAAAGTATCGGCAGTTGTTCCCGTATTGGCAGTATAAGTAAGTACTCCTGTTGTGGGATTTACGGTAAGTGTACCTTGAGTTGGCGGACTGATAATCTGTACAGTGGCTGGGACCGGAGTCTGTGACGAATTTGTAAAGGCCGGTGTTATTGACAAAGGAGTTCCGGTGGAACAAACCGTTATTGGTTTTATAGTATGGGTAACACAGGAAAATACCTTATACACAGGAGTCGTTGCCGGTGGACAGCTTCCTCCCACGGATACCGTTACCGTATAGTTTCCAGGTTGTGTAGGAGTATAGGTATTGGTATTGGCACCCGGAATAGGACTTCCATTAAAATTCCACTGATAAGTAGCATAGCTGTCATCCACTTCCAGCACCATATCCGGAATACAGTTTCCATTCTTTTTGGCAATAACGGGAATAGAAGAAAAGCCTGCAAAGTAGCCGCCATAGCCTACATTTCCTTCTCCTGCTGCAATACCTGCTGTGACTGCCTTGGTAGACTGAACGGTAATATTGCCTGTAACATTAGGTACAGAATAAGAAACCCAGTTTGAATTTCCTGTAACAGGAAATGGTCCCTGAGTTGCCAGTGCTCCTCCGTTAACGCTTACCGTAGCTCCTGCTTCAGTGATAATATTAAGTTTTACAACAGGAGAAATCGCTGTGAAATAAGGTAAAATATTAATCATTCCTATTTCATCAATTTTTTTAGGTAAGAAACAGTTGAGAGGAGGGATGTAATTGGCCCCGATGGTAATTTCAACAAATGAAGTTGAAGTTCCTGCCATCAGCTGATAAACATAGGCTTTCTTTGTAGTCCGGATGCGCATGTTGTAATGTCCGGTACTGTTCTGATTGACGTATGAAGATGAGCCGATACGGTAGAACTGTCCTTCGTTAAGCGTAGCAACAGGGTTCACATCATCATTAAGGTACACCTGTGTATTATTCTCTGTAGCTGTCACTACGGCACCTTCCACATTAGCTGCAATAGCGGCCATACCCTTAACAAGGACAAATTCATCCCCTAATCTTTCTACCGGTATCGACTGATCCATTAAAATATCACCACCATTATTTGAGTTAACAATCTGGCCGTTAAAGTTTCCGTTAGTAACCGATACAGGTTTATTTGATTCAATTTTTGCTCCTATAAAACCGGTCTGATTTCCCGTTTGATTTCCTGCTCCTTCTATAATGTAGGATTGTCCTTTATTTAAGGTAAAGGTCATGGCAGGATTGGTGGTTCCGTTCGTTCCATTAGAAAATTGTACAGAAGAACTGTAATTGGAAACCGTTACCGTAGTATTGTCTTCCGTGGCCAGGATACCACAGGTAAAATTATTAGTGGAATTGGAAACAGCAATAGGTCCATAAGATATATAAAACTTGTTTCCAATTCCTGCTTTTCCTTTTGAAGTAAGAATTTCTCCATGATTTTTTGTAGAAAACCTGAATGTACAGAAAAAAGGTTTTTCTCCTTTTACATAGAGACCCCGGGTTGTTGCTTTAAAAATTTCAGTCTGGGCTCCTGTAATCATATGATCCATAGGGATATCAAAAGATTGAGGGTTACCTTTACTGATGGTAACCGTTCCGATAGCTGTATTGTTATTGTATATCGTAACAGGAAAGGGAATTGTAGAATCTGTAGATAGAAACAAAGCCTGTCTGTTGGAATCATTAAGTCTTGACATCATAGGCGCAAACCAATGTTCCGTATCTCTTTGTGAAAAAAGATTGTTGAAGGCAAAAAACAGAAGTAAAAGAACAAACAGATATTTTCTGATCAGAATAGATTGGGATTCTGTCTGGCGGGGGATATAGGTAGTAATCATTGAATAGTTTTGTTTTTTTATACAGGGTGAAAGCTGGTTTCAAACATCTTTGAATAGAAAGTCAATTACCGGAAACAGCAGATTGAGGATATTTTCTGAATCTGAACTGACTGAATTCGTGATCAGTCCCTGAAATATGAACAATAAATGAAGTAAAGGTTTTACATAGACTGAATTTGATGTGTGGAAAAAACTGCCATACAGGCGACGGGAAATTCCGTCACTCTGTATGACAGTGACAACATTATTTTTTTATTGCTTTTACGGTTCTGGAAGTACCGTCTTTCATAATCATTCTGATCATGTACAGCCCTGATGTCAGGTCCTTTAAAGAAATTGGATTTTCAAAATTTCTGATCTCACGGATATGTTTGCCCGAAGCATCATAGACCATCACTGATTGCAGATTTTTGACGTCTGTAATATTGATGATATCTGTGAATGGATTAGGATAGATGTCCGGTTTGGATTTTGCGGTTACATCACTTACTCCCATACTTTGTGTAGGCGCCCATGAAATATTATCCCAGTAATACTGTGCATTACCTGAAACAGTATAGGTATTACGGATAGCGAGTCGTGCACCGGCAGGAATCGTATTGGGAATAGCAACCGCATACTCACTGCTTCCGGTAGTGGGAGCATAGGAGGTATTGGTAATATTCAGCTGCTGGATCAGGGTAAAGGTAGAAGCATCTGTAGGATTGGTCATATAGCCTACTTCCAGTTTTCCTGTATTGGCACTGCAATATGCATTGAATTTCAAAGAATGGGTTCCGGCATTGATATTACTCATTTCCGGTAATACGGCAATAGCAATGTCACCGGCAGAAATACTGCGCTGCAATACATGTCTGCTTCCGGAAAGCGCTCCGTTTCCATTGATGTTTACACTGGCTATTCCTGTTGCAATTCTTCCCCAGCATGGAGCATTGGTTAATAATCCTGTAGCGTAAGAATCAAAATTTTCAGACAAGGTAGTAACAGGGGCACAAAGCGTAAGTACAGAAGATACATTACTCCAGGCACTTTGATCAGTGCTACTGCATCTTGATCTTATCCATATATAATAAGTCGTTGCTGAGTTCAGTCCCTGGATGGTATATGGATTTGCTGTTATTCCCTGGATAATCGGCTGAGTAGATGAAGTTGGAGGAGTACTGTCCGTACTGTAATAAATATCATACCCACTTGCCGGTACACTGCCAGGTGCAGTCCATGCTGCATTTACAGTAGCACTGGTAGCATTAGACAAAACAACATTGGTTGGGGCGAAACAGGTGGGTTTAGGCTCCCAGTATACATTATCCCAATAAATATTGACTGAAGGTACACCTCCATGTCTTATCGCAAGCCTGGCATTGGCAGGAACGGTGTTGGGAACGAGTACACTGTATTCATATCCATCATACACCGTATTGCTGATGTTGACAGACTGGATATTGACAAAAGTAGAAGCATCCGTATCATTGGTTACATAACCTACATCCAGTACTCCGGCTGCACCGCTCACTTTTGCTTTGAATCTCAGCCAGTGGGTTCCTGCATTTATATTACTGAATTTTGGTAGTACTGCGATCACTGTATTGGCAGCGCCATTGGCACTTTGATACATAGCTTTGGTACTGTTCACACCACTGCCGGAAGCAATATTCTGATACCCGGAACCTAAAATAATCCTGTCCCAGCAGTCGGCATTGTTATTTCCGGTTGCTGCACTTTCAAAATCTTCAAACATAGATGTTTTTGCGTCGCACTTGGTTTTAAATATCCCCCTTAAAGACCATGCGCTTTTATCAGATGCACTGCAAACCGATCTTACATAATAATAGTACGTTGTGAAAGATGAAAGTCCGCCGACAGGCGCTGAGGTAGTATTGCTGGTTCCTGATGCCTGAGTAGAAGCGTCCGGAATAGTGGTGGAAGAAGTATAATAATATTCATAGCTTCCCGGTGCAGTAGCAGGGGCATCCCAGGAAATCGTTGCCGAGTTGTTGGTAATAGCGGAAGCGGCAAGTGTAGTAGGAACAAAGCAGCTTGGTGATGGAGCGATCTTCAGGCTGAAATCTACAAAATTACCATAATTATTAGGTCCGCAGGGATTTACCGGATTCGGGAATGAGGTTCCGCTTTGTACCCTGATCCTATACATTCCCGCAGGCTGGGAGGGTGGAATAAAGAATACATCATCTACTACTGAAAAATTGGAAGGACTTAACGGATTTTCATAGAAATCATCAAAATCTCCATCTGCATTCCAATCGATCCAAACGTAAGATTTGGTTGAGGATCCGGCAAAATCCAGATGAACGTTTACCGTTCCTCCCGGATAAGAAGTTACGATCTGGCTGGACGAGTTATCTGCGTAAGCCTGATATGCTGTAGCACTATAATATAATGCGCCCTGATCAGAAAATATTGCATTCTTTAGATAATTGGCCTGGCTGGAGCTACCGGCTGTTGGAGTACAATAAGTCTGAGCATTCAGTTTAAAAACCGAAAGGAGCACAATCATCCATAAGTAGTGTTTTCTCATTTTATTTCTATTTTTAAGTTAGCTACCCGCTTTATAGTCAGATCTTTTCTGATAATAAGTGGTAGAATGAATTATTACAGGGAATTTTTATAGATTTTTTGAATCTCTGATCATTGCTTTATTGCTTCAAAAATCATATATTAGGTTATTGCTGAATTATCTTTAATTTTTTATAATCATAAAGCTTGATAGGTGTGATGATTTCATTAAATTTTGAGAATAAGTCTAATATTTTAAATCAGCTTAAAGGTTTAAACAATATTAGCGTTATATTTGCCCCTTATCAAGAAATAAGCTTGCATAATTCGTTGATTTTACAAAAATTTAAAATGTAAATAATTGTAAATCATTATTTTATGTTTTTGGGTTTTAAAAGGAGTAATGATAGGAATATCAAATAAAAACAGTGGGAAAATGATCCTTATGTTCAAAAAAATACTGAAAAGTAATAGGCTGATATTGTTTTTCATCATGTTGTGTCCGGTTTTTATCAACGGGCAGGCTGCTCCGGATTTCAGTATTCTGACAGACAAAGCTTTTCAGAAATTATATCAGAATCCCGAAGAATGCATCAGTTATTCACAGAGCCTTCTGATCAGTGATAAGAATATTGAACATAAAGTTATTTTACGGAATATTATTTCCCAGGCTTATGCCTTGCAGGGGAACTATGTACAGTCTGTAAGCATTTCTAACCAAAAAGAAGATGAAAATCTTCAGGGGCATCTTTCCCGTTTTATCCAGTTGTTTGATGATTATAATCTGGCAGATCAGTATCAGAATCTGGGACTATACGGACAGTCGAAAAAAATCATTGCCGGGATCCTGAAAAATCCTGAACTCTTGAAGAGCAGTAACGGTAAAGAGAGGATGGTTCTTGCAAAACTGTTCCAGCTTCAGGCAATCAATGCCGGAATTACGAGAAACTATGACATTGCTTTAATTAATATTGACAAAAGTGATGTTTATCTGGACAATAACAATGAAGAAAACAGAATTATCAAGTGGGAAAATATTATTTTCCGGTCTTCATTCCTGTTGCGGCAGAATAAACTGGAGGAATCAAAAAAATTACTGGATGATGTGATCCGGGATGTGGAAAGGTATGGAAACAATGCTTTTATTACTGCATTTGCTTACGAAAACCTGTCCCGCTATTTCTTTTTAAAAGAAGACTATACTGCCGCTATAAAACATCTTGAAAAAGGGTTTTCTGAAATTCAAAACCTTCCCTATAATGATCTGAAGATCATATTTTATGAATTGTTTGCCCGCAATTACCTGGCGCTCAATAATGATAAGAAATATTATGATTACAATAATCTGTATACTGATCAGAAGGCTAAACTGGACGCCAATAAAAAAGAAGGAATACAATATGTGGTAAAGCTGCTGGAAACCTACCATAGCAAAAATATTGAATTTGAAAGACAGAATAAGCTCAAGCAGCTCAGGCTGATCAGTCTTGTTATGCTGATTCTCATTGTGGGAACTGTAGCTTATTTCTTAAATGAATCAGCAAGAGGGAAGGATATGAAAAAACAGCTTGACTTCTTTAAAAAACTGAAAGTGAAAGAAGAGCCTGTGACTGTAATCATTGAAAAACCCAAAGGCGAAACAGTACAGGAAAGCAAAAATCCTGATAAAGATCCTTCCAAGATATCAAAAGAAAAGGAAGAAGAAATTCTACAGAAACTGAAAGACTGGGAAAAGTCAGACCGCTACCTGAATAAAAATATGTCACTGGCTATTCTTTCTGTACAGACAGGCATTAATACCAAATACCTGTCTGAGGTGATCAATAACAACAAAGGAAAGAATTTCAACGGATACATTAACGAACTGAGAATTAATCATATCGCACGTCTTTTGAAAACGGATCCTGCTTATCTTAATTATAAAGTGAGCTATCTGGCAGAATACTCAGGATTTTCATCACACGGGGCATTTACCAATGTTTTTAAGTCGGTGACGGGAATGTCACCTTATACCTATATTCAGGAAATTATCAAAAATAAAAAGTCATGAAATTCTTTATCCATATTGTTCTGGTGGGTGTACTGTTTTGTCAGACACCGCTTTCCGGGCAGAACATTTCTGATGATTCCCTGATGAAAATAGCGAATCAGGAACTTTATAATAATCCTGAAAAAGCTATAAACATTGGGAAAAAACTGCTTCAGAAAGAACAGGATGTCCACAAATCGATCAAAATTTATCTGATTCTATCCACTGCAGGCATTGCCAAAAGAAACTTTGATGAATCTCTGCGGTATATTTTAAAAGCAAGAGAATTGGTACAGAAGACAAATGACCCTAAAGTCCATACCAGTTTTTTAATTGCAGCCGCTATGCAGTACCAGCAGATGGAGCTTTTCAGCAAAAGCCTTGAAACATTGGATGAAGCTGATGAGTACCTGGTGAAACTTCCTGAAAATTCGTACCTGAGGTATTTTGAGACAGCCCGGAGTTTTGCATTGCGGGGCATGATCTATAAAAGCCAGTCGAATCCTGAGATTGCACTTCAGGAATTTTCAATTGCGATCAGAAATCTCGGGAAAATAAAAGAAAAAGAGAAAACCTACTTTAATCAGAGTATTATTTATTATAATATCGGACATTGTTATCTCACTCTCAATCAGCCTGAAAAAGCAGAAACTGCCTTTATGAAGTCGATGAACTTAGCAGGCCAGATCAAAGCTAAAAGCCTTGAAGCTTTCGCCCTGAAAGGTCTGGCAGAGATGAACAAACAGAAACATCAGAATCAGGCAGCGCTGGAGCAGTTAATCAAAGCTGAAGAATTAGGCAGGGAAGCAGGTGATCTGACTCTTAATGAAGGTATTTATAAAGAAATGGCAGATAATTATCTGGCAATGGGGAAACCTGGTCTTTACCAGATTTATAATAAAAAATACATTGAAACAAAATTCAAAAGAGAGCAGAACGAATTAAGCTCTATCAATCACGCTATAGATGTTCACAATGTAGAAACGCAAAAGAGAAGCGAAAAAGTCGTAAGCCATTATAATTATCTGATGGCAGCAGTGATTATTGCGGGGGCGGTTATTCTGGGTATCTTTTCATATATGGTATTTAGGATCAGGAAAAAGAATGAGAAATTCAGGGAAGAGATTAAGGCTCTTATCAGGGATTAGTTGATATTGATGAAAATATATTAAATTATGTATTTTATTTAAATTATAAAGCAATGATAATGAATTAGGAATTATAATTTATGTTTATTGAAAATAGTGGGAATTGTTACATTGGTGGAAATCTCTAAACTATCTATAAAAAAACTCACAATAAAAATTGTGAGTTTTAATATGAATTGATTTTAAGGAGTAGCTTTCACAGCATTATACATCATAGAATCTTTCTGCTGTTGAGTATAATCATATTTGTATTGATAAAATGAAGATTCCCAATCTCCATAGCCAACGTTCGGAATAATAATGAATTTTTTACCGAAATCTTTGGCTACACTTTTCACAGCTGCAGAACGGTCCGCTTCCGATTTTTTATCGAAAATATCAGCAAAATCAGCAAGATTATCACCTAGCAGCAAAACAATATTATAATTTCTGGCAATATCCTTTCTCCGGTTTTCCTTACTGCTTTCCTTTGAACGGAGGATTAAATTGGCATCGCTTTGAAGAGGGTAATTGTACTTTTTTAAGTTTTTCAGAGTCCCTGCACATTCCTGTTCTGCACGGTTGGTAACATAAAAGACCTGTATACCTTTACTTGCTGCATACTGATAAAATTCCTGAGAACCGGTAAGCGGTGTTGCAATTCCCTTGGCCGTCCATTCTTCCCATGTTTTCTGATCATAATCCTTTCCCATTTTTGAACGCTCAACAGCATAATAGGAATTATCCAGAAATGTTTCATCAATATCTGAAACAATGGCTAACGGCTTATCAGATTTTTGCGCTAAAGCCTCATCCAGTCGGAGTTTTGCTATATTATAGGCCTGCAGGCAAAGTGCTTCATATTCGGCCGCTCTTTGCTGGTAAAATGCGGCATATATTTTTCCGTTATGTCCCAGGTTTTGATAAGGAGTATTCTCATTGGAAACCTTTGAAACCGGAGCAGCTGTTTGGCATGATACTAACAAAGCCAGAAAACTGCCTGAGAGGATGTATTTAAAATTTTTCATTGAATTAGAATAGAGATCACAAAATTATAACAATTTGATTTTTGCTGCAACTCAATACTTTCTATTATAAGAGTAAATACTTTATTTTTACACAACCTAACAGGTTTTCAAAACCTTCTAGGTTTATAAAATTGCTTAAAATTTAAATGCATCCTTTTTTGAATATACAATAATGGCTAGATTTGAACACCGGATCTTATATTCGATCCATAACCGCTCAGGAAAAAGCAAAAGGACAAAAAAACAGAAAAATGACTGACATATTTGAAAATTACCTATCCTCAACAGGAGGATTATCAGCTGAGGAAATCAACTTTTCTGTAAAATTCTTCAAACCGGTTCACTTAAAAAAAGGTGATTTTTTTATTCGTGAAGATGAACCCTGCCGCCATATTGGATTTATTGCCAGTGGTGCTGTAAAAGCATATGCTGTCGACAAAGAAGGAAAGGAAAATATAACCTGCTTTAAGTTTGAAAATGAATTTGTCACCTCATTTCCGGAGTTTGTGAAGCAGGAAAAATCAAAAAGGAGTATCAGGGCTATAGAAGATTGTGTAATCTATAGGATAGGATATGCAGACTATCAGCATCTGCTTGGCAAGGTCACTGCCTGGAACGGAGTGATAAAATGGGTGATGGAGCAGGAGTATAACCAAAAGGAACGGTATCTGCTGAATTACAATAACAGGTCGGCTGTGGATAAATACCGTCATATCCTGTCAGACGAACCGATGCTCGTTCAACGCACCACCACGCAGGATCTGGCCTCATACCTGGGCGTTACCCAGCGATCGCTTACACGGGCAAAGGGACAGATACACAGGCCCAACACATTATAGGACAAATGTCCTTATTTGGGCTCCTGTCAGCAATGTAGATTTGCACAAAAAAAATTATGCTACGTCAAATTGCTCCTGAAGTATTCCACATTCCACTGATGCCACGAAATAGCATCAATTGCTATATTATCGAAGGTGTATTGGTAGACTCCGGAATACGGAGTTCCTATACCACTGTAAAGAAAGCGCTCCACAAAATCCCTGTTGATCAGCATATACTGACACATGCGCATGCAGACCATCAGGGCTGTAGCGATCAGATATGTGCTGAATTCGGAATTCCTTTACTGTGTCATCCCGATGAAATTTTCAGGACTGAAACAGGTATGGTAACCACAGATTACCCCAACTCACAACATTGGGTGGCAAAGCTTCAGCAAAAGTACTGGGCAGGCCAGGGGCATAAAGTAGACAGAACAGTCGTTGAAAATGATAAAATCGGAAACTTCCGGGTAATAGAAACACCCGGACACTCACCGGGTCATATTTCTTTATTCAGGGAGCGGGATGGTGTACTGATCATTGGTGATGCAGCTACAAATATGAACCTGCTTACTACAGTACCCGGACTGCATCTTCCACCAAACATGTTTACATCAGACCAGCAGCGCAACGTCAGGTCGCTCTGGAAATTAGCAAAACTGAACCCTTCTGTTATCTGCTTCGGCCATGGACCGGTTATGCAAAATACAGATCGGAAGTTTGAGCAATTTGTGGCTAAATGCAGTGCGGCTATTTTAGGATAGATCGGACTGTAATCGGATCAGTTTCAAAAGTTGGGGGTACTATTGTTTGTATTGATGGAATTGAATTAATGCGAAGTTTTATCACCTTATGTCATATTCCTGAGGAGGAAAAGAATAGAATTCATGAAATTGATTCTTATAAAGCAGATATAGTCATGTACCTCCTTCTTTAGTTGATATTGAATCATTGAATTCAGAATCAAATAACAACAAAAAACCTCATCATAAAAATGATGAGGTTTTTGTGAGCGCGAAAGGATTCGAACCTTTGACCGTCTGCTTAGAAGGCAGATGCTCTATCCAGCTGAGCTACGCACCCTTAAAAGTTGATTCCCGCTTAGTCAATAAGCGCATTAAAAAGTCGGGGCGGCAGGATTCGAACCTGCGACCTCCTGGTCCCAAACCAGGCGCGATGACCGGACTACGCTACGCCCCGAATATATAAGAAGAGCGGAGGGTAAGGGATTCGAACCCTTGCGACACTTTCGCGTCGACAGTTTAGCAAACTGCTCCGTTAACCACTCCGGCAACCCTCCTTTTTGTTTATTTTTTAATGATCGTTGTTCCGTTATTGCGAGTGCAAATATAGAACAGATTTCTTTATTTACCAAATAAAATTCAAGAAAAATTTAACGTATTTTTGAAGTAATAAATTGTTAAAAACCCAAACTGATGCGTAAGACATTATATATCATCGGATTAAGCACTTTTGTTTTTTCATGTACTTCCCAGCAAAATGTGAAAAAAAATACTTACAAACCGAAAACCCCGGTAGCACAGACGAAACCAGCCGTTCAGACACCGGCTCCGGCAGCGCCAAAACCAAAAGTTGTATCCGATCACGGAGTGGATTTTTTTACAACCAACATAGCAGATCCTGCCAAAAATGATAATACGGCAAGCTATGGTTCTATAGTATCTGCAAAACCGGCCGGATATAAAGTGGTAAAAACTTATTTCCCTGCCGTTGCACAAAACTTCAGACAGCGTTATCTGATATTGCATTATACGGCTCTTCCGGACGATAAGTCAGTTACTGTTCTTACCCAGCAGGCTGTAAGTGCCCATTATCTTGTAAATAATACAGGAGATAATGAGATCTATCAGTTGGTAGATGAAAACAAACGTGCATATCATGCCGGTGTAAGTTCATGGAGAAATGACAAGAATCTTAATGATACTTCCATAGGAATTGAAATTGTCAACACAGGATATACAACAGACAGTACCGGTAAAAGAATATTTGCATCATTCAGTGATGATCAGATGAAAAAAGTGGCGGCGCTGGTCAAAGATATTGTTACAAGATACCAGATTCCACCAACTAATGTATTGGCTCATGCAGACATAGCCCCTACAAGAAAACAGGATCCGGGTCCTATGTTCCCATGGAAGAAGCTATATGATCAATACCAGATAGGAATGTGGTACGATGAAGCGGCCAAGCAAAATTACTTCGATCTTGCCCAGACAGAATTTGTTACAAGATATAGCGATCCTACGTTTATTTTCAGCATCCAGACGGCATTACAGAAATTTGGATACGGAATGGAGCTGAGCGGGAAATGGGATGATGCTACCAAGAAAACAATTGAGGCTTTCCAGTATCATTTCCGTCCGCAAAACTATGACGGAGTGATGGATGCCGAAACATGGGCGATACTGCAGGCTTTAAACTTAAAGTATCCGGCAAAATAAATTCAAATTAAAGCGCATCGTTTAGATGCGTTTTTGCTATCTTTAAACGATCAAAAACAGTAAAATATCTGTAATGGAAAATTTCAGAAAAGAAAGCGATCTATTGGGCGAACTGAATGTGCCGCTAGACGCTTATTATGGGGTTCAGACACAACGAGCTATCAACAATTTCAAAATTTCAGGACAGCTTTTGTCTTCATATCCTGAGTTCATCAAAGGTTTGGCTTTTGTAAAAAAAGCAGCAGCAAAAACAAATTATGAACTGGGACTTCTTGACGAAAACCTGTATTTTAAAATAGCAGAAGCTTGTGACGAAATTGTAGAAGGAAAATATCATGACCAGTTTCCGGTAGATATGATCCAGGGTGGGGCAGGAACTTCCATCAATATGAATGCAAACGAAGTAATCGCCAACATCGTATTGGAGAAATTAGGAAAAAATAAAGGAGAATATGAATTCTGCTCTCCTAACGATCATATCAACCTTTCCCAGTCTACCAATGATGCCTATCCTACAGCGATCAAAATGGGATTGCTGCAGATGAATGCAGGGCTTGTAGAAAGACTTGAAAGTATTGTAGCTGCTTTCCGTGCGAAAGGAGTAGAGTTCCAGGATGTGATCAAAATGGGACGTACCCAGCTTCAGGATGCTGTACCAATGACTTTAGGACAGGAATTTGAGGCTTATGCAGCCACTTTAGAGGAAGATATTTCCAAACTGAATAACAATGCCGGCCTTTTTGTAGAAGTGAATATGGGGGCAACAGCTATCGGAACAGGATTAAATGCTCCGGTAGGCTATGCAACCCTTTGTGCTAAAAACCTGGCCCAGATTACAGGTTTCCCGATTGTTTCGGCGCCGGACCTGGTAGAAGCAACACCTGACACAGGTTCGTATGTTATCTATTCTTCAGCCACAAAACGTCTTGCTGTGAAACTGTCAAAGATCTGTAATGACCTGAGATTATTATCATCAGGACCAAGAGCCGGTCTTTTTGAGATCAACCTTCCTCCGATGCAGCCGGGATCATCCATCATGCCGGGGAAAGTAAACCCTGTTATCCCGGAAGTGGTGAACCAGGTTTGCTTCAAAGTATTCGGAAATGACCTTACAGTAACTTTTGCCGCAGAAGCAGGACAACTACAGCTTAACGTAATGGAACCGGTACTTTCACATGCTATCATGGAAAATATCAATTTCCTTTGCAATGCATTAGACACGCTTCGTGACAAATGTGTAACAGGAATTACAGCCAATAAGGAAGTTTGTCTGAATATGGTAAAACACAGCATTGGTATTGTAACAGCCTTGAACCCATATATCGGTTATAAGCAGTCGACACAGATCGCAAAAGAAGCATTGGAAACCGGAAAAAGTGTTTACAACCTTGTCCTTGAGAAAGGAGTTCTTTCACAGGAGAAACTGGATGAAATTCTTGATCCGAAAAATATGCTGAAACCGCATAACAAATAATAAAAAACAATAAGTGGTAAATGACCTCAAAAAATTTACCACTTATTATTCATCATTTATACCATAATTCGTGAGGTTTTTAATTATAATTCCTGCCCATAACGAAGAAGACAACCTCTCATTTACCCTTGATTCTTTAAAGCTGCAAAGCCACAGAGATTTCAAAACAGTGGTAGTGAATGACGGTTCCACAGACAGAACTCCTGAAATTATAAAAGCCTATACAGGAACTGATAGCAGGTTTGAAACCGTTAATCTTCAGAAATCTGAACACCAGCCAGGTTCCAAGGTGGTGCATGCCTTTAAAAGCGGCCTGCAGACAAAAGCTGTTGATGAATTTGATATCATCTGTAAATTTGATGCCGATATCATCCTTCCGGAACATTATCTTGAAACAGTGGTCAATGCTTTTACACAGAACCCTGAATACGGATTGACAGGAGGGCTATTGTATGTAGAAAAAGACGGAAACTGGGTATATGAAGGGAATTCCAATAAGCATCACGTAAGAGGACCTATGAAGGCTTACCGTAAAGAATGCTTTATTCAGATGGGGGGCCTGAGAGAAACATTAGGCTGGGATAATATCGACTCTGTTCTGCTGGAAAACCTGGGCTGGAAAGAAGTTGTTATTCCGGAACTTCACGTAAAGCTGATTAAAGTAAAGGGAGCTGACTACACCATCAGACCGGCAGATTACTATGGCAGGTATTTCTATTTCTTAGGGCTGAACAGGTTCCTGGCTTATATTGCCGCTTCAAAAGAAGCAATGAAAAGCAAATCTCCATCGTTTTTCTTTGATATCATTAATGCTTATGAAAGCTGCAGATCAAAGAAACTTGAACTTAAGATCACTAAAGAGGAACAAAAAGTGGTTAATAACCAACGCTGGAAAATGTTGAAGAAAAAATGGCTGAAGATATAGAGGGAAAAACATCGTCATGAAGCTGCTTTAAAAACCGGCGTTATCATAAACAAAACGGAATATATTCAATTGGAACGGGCTTTAGCCCGTTTAAACAAAACAGGAAAAATCAATTGGCTTTAGCCAAAAACTTATAAAATCAAAGACATAATCCCTATCAGCAGGTGAAAAAAATAGCTTACATAGAAATCGATACTCATGCAGAAATTGCGCAGGCTTTCATAGATGTTATGAAAGGAGCCCAGGATTTTGCTGTAGACTATTATTTTTCAAAAAAAATTAAAGATCAGGTCATTTCACATGATGAATCCGTGTTTTTATCAGACAGTTCAATGATCCTGGAGCAGCTGAAAGTGAAAAAATATGATCTGGTGATTATAGGAACCGTTCATCGCTATTTCAATACGTTTTTTGCCCTCA
The DNA here is from genome assembly GCF_001684965.1 of Chryseobacterium arthrosphaerae. Classification (NCBI taxonomy): domain Bacteria; kingdom Pseudomonadati; phylum Bacteroidota; class Flavobacteriia; order Flavobacteriales; family Weeksellaceae; genus Chryseobacterium; species Chryseobacterium arthrosphaerae. The sequence continues at coordinate 55,582 of NZ_MAYG01000001.1, forward strand.
CAAAAAAATATAATACAGCTATTATTACTCACAATCTCAACTTTATCAATGCTTCAAAAATAAATCTTTTTCGAAGTATTTTTAAAGGTGATGTGATATTCAGATTAAAGCTATGGCTGAAGGAAGGTCTGTTTTATAAAACGAAGGTCTATCAGAATTCCGGGGCTCTTCTGGTGCTGGATGAAGTATTGGTTTCAGGAAAATATCAGTTTTTACCCCTGTTTTACACAAGAAATTTTGATAAGACCGGAAATAAAGAACTTACGGTGGTTATTCCCGGGGGAGTTTCACAGAAAAGAAGGGATTATCATTATATTTTTAAAACCATCCGGGCTATAAAAAACACAGATCAGTGTGAATTTGTATTCCTTGGAAAAGCAGCCGGCCATGAACTGAAGGAGCTTGAAAGTTTATCTTCACAACTGCCGGACAATATCAGGATCACTTACTTTCCTGAAAGAGTGCCTTCAGAAGGTTTTGAAAAATGGATGCAGAAAGCTGATGTCCTGTGGTGTCCGATCCGGCAGGGAACAGAGTTTTTCAGCATGAAAGAAACCTACGGAATCACTAAGATGACCGGAAATATAGGTGATGCTATAACTTATGGTAAACTGGCGATTTTCCCGCAGAATTATCCGTCGAAACTGCATTTTATCATTCCGGAAAAAGAAAATATCTTTGAGCAGTTAAAAGAAGTTTCAGCCATACATTTCGACTTTCAGAAAGTCTACGGAAAGGAAGAGGTTCAGCATGATCTGAAGCGCCTTTTAAGCAGTCTTATTCACATTTAAGACAGAATCCTTCCTGATTTTATTTGATTTTTAAAATACTTTTAATAAACCGCATGTTCAGATAATCTTCAATCGGGAATATTTTCGTGAAATAATTACCGATGTAGATCAGTACTAAAACAACCGCAGGCTTATAAACCAGGTTGATGAAGTTGCTGTTGAAGTTCGGAAGAACAATAGCTACGGTGATCGCCAGAGTACAGATAATGGAAACAAAGATCATTTCAATGCTCAGAGGTGAAACTTTGAACATGATATAATTGAAAATGATTTTCACGACATTATAAATGGTCAGAGAAATAGCTGTAGACAGGGCAATTCCAATCAGTTTGAGATCTGTGTTTTTAATGAAATAATAATTCAGCCCAATCGTTAATCCTGCCAATAAAAGCATGACCAGAATATTGAATCTGTAATACTTGGAAAGGGAAATAATATTTCCGTTGAAACCGGTTGCCAGATCGATCAGCACCGCAGAACCCCAGATCCAGACTACAGGTTCGTATTCCCTGAGCATGGTTCCGTTTTTCGGCATGAATTGCGTCAGGTAAGGAAAGCCTACCATAATGCATGAGAAGAGCACTGCTCCCAGGAAATATAATGTTAAAGAGGTTTTCTTGTGAAATCTGTCCAGATCTTCCATGTCACCGTCAGCCAGATTTTTGCTGATAATTGGTGCTGAAATATTAAACAGCCCCAGCTGTGGAATTGAAATCAGGGAAATCAGGGCATAGAGAACAGAATAAATACCATTTTCCTCCATTCCCATAAACTCTCCGATCATAAAACTATTGATGGCCAGGTAATTTCCAAACGTTCCCAGAAAACCGAAGAAACTGTAATTCATAAATTCCTTCCAGAAATTATTCTTTTTGAAATAATCCGTACTGAAATCAAAATGAATCTTCTCAAGCTTATTGGTGTAATAAATATAACCGAAAAGCATTAACGCAAATACGCCGAAGAAAAACGCCAGTGCAATATTCTGAGACAGGGAAAAATAAAAGAACAGGCAAAAAGCACCAAGATTGGCTATTTTAGGAAAAAGATTGTCAAAAATATTAGAGACAACGATTCTTTTATAATTGGAAGTGTATTTGTTGAAAATAGCACAGAGTGACAGTATCAAAATTAAAGGCAGGATAATTTCTTTAATTTTCCAGGCTTCCGAATGAATGAACTTCGGATAAAAATACGGAAGAATAAAGAATACCGTGGTGAATATGAGAAAGTTGATCAAGATCGTAATCAGCGAAAGCGAAAGCATATTCTGATTTTTACCGTCTTTCTGCAGGGAGTTAAAAAACTTTACATTCGCATATGAGATTCCGAATACCACAAAAGGAACAAGCATTTCAGCAGTCTGCATACTGTAGCGAAGCTTTCCATAAAATTCAAAATCATTCGGAAAAATGAATATTGCGGAAACCGTGCCCAGCAAAAAACCAATATAACCGATAATGGAATATTTGAAGCCTTGTCTCGCTACTACACTCATAAAGTTGTTTTAAATGTTTTTAGGTATAAAAATAATATTGTTGATGTACTGAGTTTTATTTTTTTCGTCGTTTGTATTTTGCAATATAATTTCTTCTGTAAGAGATTCCAGCGTAAAGCTGTTCCGGTTGAGGTACTTGGCGTTATATCCCCAGCTTTCCACTTCGGAAATTTCTGTCCATATAGGTGTTTGGTGGTGTCTCTGTTCCATTTCAACCATTAAGGTAGGGTGGAACTGTCTGATGGTTTCTCTGGCTCCGGAAAGGGTTTTTATTTCATTTCCTTCAACGTCTATTTTGATGAAATCCAGCCTGTTGAAATGTTCGAGGGCAGCCCATTCATCGAGCTTGATCACTTTTACCTGTTCCGTATAGCTTTTTTCTTCTCCTTTTTCTTTGTAAGAAGTATTTAAAGTCCCGCGGGAAGCAATTGTTTTTCCGTTGATTACCGGAACTTTAAATTCCGCCATCATATTTTCGTCAGAAAGGGCAAGAGGAAGAATGCGCATGGAGGGAAACAGTCTTTTCAACCGTCTGTACAGTTTTTTATTGGGTTCAAAACCATAAATATGTTCATGATCCAATTTATCTTCCAGCTGATAGAGGAAGGTTCCTACATTCGCACCAATGTCCAGTATTACAGCATTTTTAGGAAGGTATTCTTTGATCCATACCAGTTCCGGTTCTACATTGCGTTCCGAAAAATTATTTTTATTAAGATTGTTTAAGTTCTTAAAGTATCTTTTTTTGTAGAAATTCGGACTTATATATTGTAGTTTTTCTGCAATTTTTTGGTATAAAGACATCCTGAGCTTTTTGACGAACAGCAAAGATAAACAAAAATGTAAAACTTATCTTAAAAAATGTTAAATATAATTTATTGATTTTCAATAGATAGGCTTTGTGTTGTGTTTTGTAATGAGCTGAACTTTAACCTGTTTTCAATTTGTCACAGAGACGCTTTGTAGAATAGGATGAATATTGAGTTGAAACTCAGTGCCTATGAAGGGGACTCCGGAAGGCTGATCATGAGCCGATCATTCTGATGCTTTTAAAAAAATATCAATATATTGAAAAAAACAGAAAAGCTTTTAAATGAAATACATCATTATTCCCCTGCTCAGTAATTGAACAGGGAATTGCAGTGTCCGGATTTCTTTTAACAAATTCCTGTTTTCGAATGTAATTTTAAGGTTTACTGAAACGGCGTATTCAAAAAATCATTGAAAGGTTTCATCAGTTTAAAAATCTTTGTCATATTCTTCGCTGCATTTTTATCCAGAACCTCTTCATCTTTCAGGGAATAGACTACAATAAAGTTTTTAAGCTTTAAATATTCCGCCATTGGATCTTCTTTTTCAAATCCCTGGGGTACTTTTTTGAGTTTATCATCCTGGTCAAGCTCTGGAAAATGCTTCTTGAAATCTTTGTTGTTGATTATTTTAAGAAAGTCATCTCCATACAAAGAGATTTCTTTACGTACATCTTTCAAAACAGAAGATTCAGGCATATAGATTCCGCCGGCAAGAAAAGATTTTCCGGGTTCCATATGAAGATAATAACCTCCTTTCTGACTGCCTTTTCCCATTCCCAAAGAAGCTCCGAAGTTGGTTTTATAAGGCGATTTATCTTTTGAGAATCTTGTATCACGATAAATTCTGAATAAAGATTTTTTACCGTCTATTTTACCAAGTTCTTCATCAAAACCGGACATCTCCCTGATCAGTTCATCCAGAAATGAAATCACATTCTGCTGTGATTCCGTATAAAGATCTTTATTTTCATTGAACCATTCACGGTTATTGTTTTTATTTAATTTTTTCAAAAAATCAAAGGTTTTGGAAGAAATACTTGCAGACATATTGTGTTAAGTGTTTTTATTATTGTTAAGTGAGATATAAACCGGTTTTCCGATTCCGTAAATTCCGGATCACATCACTCAAATGTACAAAAACTATTGAGTATGGAACAATATTTCAGTGAAGGGAAATAAGAATATCAAAAAGAGAAATTGGCTTTTCGGGGTTTTATTTTTGAAAATTCATAAATAATACAGAAAAAATTAATCCAATTTAATAAAAAAAAACAATGTTTAACAAGTCTTTAACCTATGGCTTGTTTTTTTAGATTTAATTTTCTAAAAATTAAAAATATATTAAAAAATTCTGAATTTAAGTTTGTATATTTAAAACTTTGTTCAAAAACAAATCAAATATTTATTGTATCTTTGCAAAAATTTTAAAATAGTTAATGAATTTATTTACGGAAACCAATTTAAGTCCTGATATCCTTAAGGCAATTGGCGAACTGGGTTACGAAAGCCCAACAGAAATCCAAAAACAGACTATCCCTTTTATTCTTTCAGATATTCGCGACTTGATCGCACTTGCGCAGACAGGGACAGGCAAAACAGCAGCGTTTTCGCTTCCGATTTTGGATATGATTGACGATACGAGTCGCAAAATCCAATTATTGGTGCTTTGTCCGACACGGGAATTATGTCTTCAGATTTCGAAGGACATAAAGAATTACTCTAAGTACATGAAAGACATCAAAACTACTGCGGTTTATGGTGGAAGTAGTATTGTAGAGCAGATGAGATCTTTGAAGGATAAACCGCAAATCATTGTGGGAACTCCGGGAAGAGTAATTGATCTTATCAACAGAAAAGCATTAGACTTTTCTGCCATTCATTGGTTGGTATTAGACGAAGCTGATGAAATGCTTTCTATGGGTTTCAAAGATGAATTGGAAACCATTCTGAGCGAAACTCCGGAAACAAAACAGACTTTCTTATTCTCTGCAACGATGAATAAAGAAGTGGAAAGAATTTCCAAAAATTACCTTACAAAACCACACCGTATTTCTGTAGGTTCTATCAACGAAGTGAAGAAGAACATTACCCACGAATACTATGTAGTAGGGTACCGTCAGAAAAAAGAAGCATTGAAAAGACTGATCGATGCAAACCCTAACCAGTATTCCATTATCTTCTGCAGAACGAGAATGGAAACTCAGGAGGTTGCCGATTTCTTGATGCAGAACGGATATGCAGCTGATGCTCTTCACGGTGATCTTTCTCAGGCGCAGAGAGATACGGTAATGAAGAAATTCAGATTGAAGAACATCGATATTCTTGTAGCGACAGACGTGGCAGCAAGAGGATTGGATGTAAACTCACTGACGCACGTTATTCACTTCTCTTTACCGGATGATCCTGAAGTATTCGTTCACAGAAGCGGAAGAACAGGTAGAGCCGGAAAAGACGGTATTTCTATGGCTTTAATCAAGCCAGAAGAAAGCAGAAAACTGAAACAGATCAAATCTGCAACAAAAATTGAAATCCACGAAAGATTTATTCCTACAGGTGATGATATTATCAAAGCTCAGGTAGGAGGTGTATTCGAAAAATTATTGACGGAGCACGAAGATCTTTTCGAATTTGATGATAGCTTAATCCCGGATCTTAGCAACTTTACCAAAGAAGAACTGGTACACCAGTTACTGCAGTTCCAGCTGAAAGACCTTGCTTTATATTACAAAGACAAGCATGATCTTGCTGAGCAGAAATTAAGCAGCAGGGATGACGATTACTCAAGAAGAGACCGTGGGCGTGACAGAGACAGAGATAGAGGTCGTGACAGGGATCGTGGAAGAGACAGGGACCGTGGTGGAAAACCAAGAAGAAAAGATGAGAATATGGTAAGATTCTTCTTCAATCTTGGTAAAAAAGACCATCTGAAGAAACTTGATGTTCTGGATATTATCAATAAAGCTACTTCTGGCGGAAAAAGCAAGAAAAGAGCTGAAATAGGAGATATTGAGATCTTGGAGAAATTCTCTTTCTTCGAAGTTGAAAAATCGTTCAAAGACAATGTCCTGAGCAATATTCAATCGATGAAATTCAAAGGAAAAGATATGAGAGCTGAAGTAGCGAATTAATATCTTTCCATACCATACAAACCGGCAGTAATGCCGGTTTTTTTATTTGATAATCAGCTGTTAAGCTAATGTTAACAAAACTTAATGTTATATAGTTTCACGTACAATCCTTTTTTAAGAAATTTGCACACGAATTATAAATACTAAAAAATGGGAATTGGTAATATTTTCCACGCTTTTCAACCAAAAGATAAAATCTTCTTTGTACTTTTTGAAAAAGTAACTGAAAATCTAGTTGCAATGTCAGAAGAATTCAACGCAGGAATCAAGGATTTCGATCTTAACGACGATTCAATGTTGAAAAAAATGAGTGATTTTGAACACAAAAATGATGAACTTACTCACGAAATCTTCGTAGAGCTTGGAAAAAACTTCATTACACCTTTCGATCGTGAAGATATTCACACCCTAGCAACAGGATTAGATGATATCGCCGATTATATCTACGCTTCTACAAAATATATTTTCCTATACAAATCACCGGAGATGAAGGCGTACTCAGACTTCTCTTTACTGATCCACAAAGCATGTCTTGAGATTCAGAATGCCATGAAGAACCTTAAAGGTTTCAAAAACATGGAGCAGGTGAAAGAAGCTTGTATCAAGGTAAACTCTATTGAAAATATTGCAGACGACTTACTGTCCAACTCAATGGTAGAATTATTTGAAACAAATGATGCCATCAATATCATTAAGGTTTCATCTGTATTGAACTATCTTGAAATAGTAACAGACAAAGCAGAAGATGTTGCCAACACGATTGAGAACATCATGATTAAATACGCCTAATACATAGCAAAAATGGAATTTCCGATTTTACTTATAGTTATTATTGCGTTGGCCCTGATCTTCGATTATATCAATGGTTTCCATGATGCTGCCAATTCAATTGCAACTATAGTTTCGACAAAAGTTTTAACTCCATTCCAGGCTGTACTTTGGGCGGCGCTCTGGAACTTCGCAGCCTTCTTCATCGCTGCGTATATTATTGGAGAATTCAAAATTGGTAATACAATTGCCAAAACGGTAAACGAGAATTTTATCACCCTTGAAGTTATATTTTCCGGTCTTGTGGCCGCTATCGCCTGGAACCTGCTTACATGGTGGTTCGGGATTCCTTCCTCATCATCGCATACACTGATCGGAGGTTTCTTGGGGGCAGCTCTTATGCACGCTTTCATGATGGATTATCATGATGTGGCAGCAGCACAGCCCGCTCTTGGGACATGGGGAACCATTAAGGAAGCTTTCAGCCAGGTAACCCACCAGAGCGTTGTAAAGTTTGATAAAGTAATTCCTATTTTCCTGTTCATTTTCATGGCACCGGTCATAGGGATGATCATCTCGATTATCATTACGTTAATTATTGTTCACCTTTATAAAAAATCAAATCCTCACAAGGCAGATCAGTCTTTCAAAAGGCTGCAGCTTGCTTCTTCAGCTTTGTTCAGTTTAGGACACGGGCTTAATGATGCACAGAAGGTAATGGGGATCATTGGAGCTGCATTGATCTACTATCATGTGGAAATGCTTCATGATCCTGTATATCTGAATATTCCTGCAGCAGGACGTTTTGATTATTTTGCAGAACATTATCTTTGGGTTCCTCTGGTTTCGTTCCTTGCGATCGGTTTAGGTACGATGAGTGGTGGTTGGAAGATCATCAAAACAATGGGTACCAAAATTACGAAAGTGACCTCATTGGAAGGAGTAAGTGCAGAAACTGCAGGTGCTATTACCTTATTCATTACTGACCACTTTGGTATTCCTGTATCTACTACACACACGATCACAGGTTCCATCATCGGGGTAGGGTTAACGAAAAGAATTTCAGCCGTAAGATGGGGAATCACCGTAAGCTTACTTTGGGCTTGGGTTCTGACCATTCCAATCTCTGCGATAGTAGCCGGAATTACCTATCTTGTGGTAACCTTCCTTTTTTAAAATACAAATCATATTTATCATATTAACTTTGTCCGTTTGGGCAAAGTTTTTTGTTTTATAAAGCCTCGAAAAATCGTATTTTTGTTCAAATTATAAGATTTTATGGAATTTTTAGACAGATATCAGCAGATTGTTGCAGACGCCATTACCAAGTATACTTTCAAAGATAAACCTTCGGAGTTGTATGACCCGATGAATTATATCATTTCCCATGGCGGAAAACGTCTTCGCCCTATTATGGTACTGATGGCATGCGATCTGTTTGGAGGAGACCTTAAGCAGGCCATTAAGCCGGCACTGGCTATTGAGTTTTTCCATAATTTCACGCTGATCCATGATGATATTATGGATGAAGCTCCTTTAAGAAGAAACAAACCTACGATACATACGTTACACGGGATCAATGTGGGAATCCTTTCCGGAGACGGGCTGATGCTTAAGGCATATAAATTTTTTGAAGATCTTGAACCTGAAATCTTCAAAGCCTGTATCAGGATTTTTACACACACCGGACTTCTGTTGTGTGAGGGGCAGCAGTATGATATCAATTTTGAAACTCAAAAGGATGTTACTTTTGATGATTATATCAGAATGATTACCTATAAAACGGGAGTTTTAAGCGCCTCTTCGTTTGAGATCGGAGCTTTGATCGCCAGAGCAGACTTTAAAGATGCCAAAGCAATTTTCAATTTTGGAAAACACATCGGAATAGCCTTCCAGATCATGGATGATTATCTTGATGTATTCGGAGATCAGGCACAGTTCGGTAAAAAGCATGCCGGAGACATCTATGAGAATAAAAAAACGGTTCTGTATCTTTTGGCAAGAGAGCACGCCACCGAGGAAGAAAGAAAAGAGCTGGATTACTGGTATTCTAAAAAGACCGATAACGTTGACAAGATCTATGGTGTTGAAAAGATCTTCAGAAGAACAAAGGTGGACGAAAAAGCATTACGTCTGATCGAAAAACACAACGAGATCGGACAAAGCTATCTTCAGAAAATAGACGTTCCTGAAGAAAAGAAAAAACCGTTCATTGAGCTGGCTAATTATTTGTTGAGAAGAGAAAGTTAATAGGTAACAGATGGCAGGCCGCAGGTAACAGCAATTACCTGCAGTCTGTTTCTCTGAAACCTAACCCTTATACAATGAAATTCAGAACCGAAGTTGACATTCCCGCATCAGAAAAGAAAATAGAGATTGAAGATAAAATATTTTCAATAGGCTCCTGTTTTGCCTCTGAGATGACGGATTTACTTGAAAACGGTCAGCTGCAGACCCTCAGTAATCCTTTTGGAACCATCTTTAATCCATTTTCTATCAATAATGCGGTACAAAGACTTCACGATTCGGCATTCTATCAGGAAGAAGAGCTTATTACCTACAATGAGGAATACATCTCTTTAGACCATCATACAAGCTTTGATACCCGGTATATTCATCAGACTTTAGATAAGATCAACAAATCCATTGAAGAAGGAAATGCCTTTCTTCAGGAAGCAGACTGGATTATTATCACCTATGGATCCTCATTCATCTATGAATTTCTTCCGAAGAAAAAGCTGGTGGCCAACTGTCACAAAATTCCGCAGAAGTTTTTTGAGAAAAGATTGCTCTCTCATCAGGAACTTACAGGCTCTATTTATAATACCATCCTTGAGCTTAAAGATATCTGTAAAGAAGGAGTGCAGATCCTGTTCACAGTATCTCCTGTAAGGCATACCAAGGACGGAATGGTAGAGAACCAGCTGAGTAAATCCAAACTGATTACAGCGATTCACGAATCGATTTCAATGTTTGAAGACTGCCACTACCTTCCCGTTTATGAGATTTTAATGGATGACCTTCGGGATTACCGGTTTTATAAAGAAGATATGATTCATCCAAGCACGCAGGCGGTTAATTATATTTTTGACAAATTTGGAAACGCTTATTTCTCCGGCGAAACTCAAAATTTTATCAAAGAAAACTTTAAGATCATCAAAGCTTTGGAGCATAAGACCAGTGATAAAAAAGACCCGAAGTTTATTGAATTCAGAGAAAAGCTTGATCAGAGAATTGAAAACCAGCGCAAAAAGGTAAAGCATAAAATATTTTAAATGATTGATTTTACAAAGATTGACTATTTAAAGCATGGAAATGAAAAACAGAAAAGAGCTTATGAAGTTCTTACCAGATACAGCGTTTTTGAGAAATTAAACCGTTACTCTCCTTTGCTGGCCGGAACAATCCCTATTGAAATTGATATTGAAGGCAGTGATCTGGATATCATTTGTGAAGTGGATCCCACCTTTGAAAATGATTTTCTGAATGAAGTAAAGGAAAGCGGAATAATACCGGCCGGCGCAGAACTGAAGATAGAAAACAGCATCATCAACGGAGAAAAATGTATCATTCTGAACTTTATGCTGGATGAATTTCCCGTTGAAATTTTCGGACAGAATAAACCGGTGAAAGAACAGAATGCTTACAGACATATGATTGCTGAATACAGGATATTGAAAGAGAAAGGAGAAAATTTTAAACAAAAAATTACAGAACTGAAAAAACAGGGCATCAAAACGGAGCCGGCTTTCGGAATATTGCTGGAGCTTGAAAACCCTTATGAAGATCTGTTAAAATGATACGAAAATGATTGATACACATACCCATTTATACGCAGAAGAATTTGATGAAGACAGAAAAGAAGCCATTCAGAGAGCTTTAGATAAGGGAATTAATGAATTTTATCTTCCTGCAATAGACTCCGAATCCCATGAAAAGATGCTGCAACTGGAAGCTGAATATCCGGGACAGATTTTTTCCATGATGGGGCTGCATCCCTGTTATGTAAAACCGGAATCTTGGGAGAAAGAACTGGAGATCGTTAAAAATTACCTTGATCAGAGACATTTTCCGGCAATAGGAGAGATAGGTATTGATCTGTATTGGGATAAAACGACCTTAGATATTCAGGTGAAAGCCTTTGAGCAGCAGATTGACTGGGCGATTGAAAAAGACCTTCCGATCGTTATCCATACAAGAGAAAGCTTCGATGAAACGTTCGAGGTGCTGGAAAGGAAAAAACATCCTAAATTGAGAGGAATCTTCCACTGCTTTTCCGGGAATCTTGAGCAGGCAAAGCATGCTATTGACCTTAATTTCATTTTAGGGATCGGTGGAGTAGTGACCTTTAAAAACGGGAAAATTGATCAGTTTCTGAATGAAATTCCTTTAGATAAAATTGTTTTGGAAACAGACTCCCCTTATCTGGCACCCGTACCGCACAGAGGAAAAAGAAATGAAAGCTCATACCTTGATCTGGTAGCCGGAAAACTGGTAGATATCTATGGTAAAGACTTTTCAGAAATAGACAGGATTACTACCGGAAATGCCCGGAACCTATTTAAAACCGAATAATCCATGAACAGATTGCTGAAGCCTGTAAACAATAACCGGTTAAATGGCAGTTTACTGTTTGCGGTTTATTTTATAGTGAATCTTTTGTTCCTTACAAAGTATGGGATCAGGCAGTCTTTTGTTCCCCTCAGTATTCTGGCCGCAGTTTTCTTTGTGGCCAATGCATTCCTGTTTTCCCTGGAAAAATGGCCTCAGCTTAAGAAAATATGGACTGGAAAACTGGTTTATATCCTTATTGCCTTTATCGGTATTGCCTATATTGGCCTGTGCCACGTCATGAAAGATCCGTACAGAATGAATATAGACAGGTGGCAGACGCTGGAATTTTCATTAGAATACTGGTTTAAAGGAAAGTATATCTATGATACGCCTAATTTTATGGGCAATTTATCCTCTTACCTTCCGGGGCAGTTGGCGCTGTCCGGTATATTTTATTTTTTGGGTAATGTGGGATATCTTCAGGTAGCAGCTTTTCTATTGTTTTCATCTGCTGTTTTGGTTGAATTTAAGAATAACCTGGTCAGGTTTAAAGCCATACTCATGCTGGGAGTATCCCTTGCCTATATCTATGAGGTAGTTTGTAAGAGCGATTTTATTTCATCGTTTATTGTTGTTGCGGCGTTTATACTATTCTGGAGCAGCAGATTCAGGAATGATTACTTTCAGAAACCTGTCTTGTTAGGAATTTGTACAGGACTTCTGTGCCTTACAAGGAGCGTGGTGGCGATTCCCCTGATAATTTTCCTTCTGCAGCCTTTTATAGTCACTTCATGGGAAAAGAAAATAAAGTTTGGGTTAAGTTTTTTATTCATGGTAAGTGTATTACTGGCAACTGTGCTTTTGCCGGCAAAAAGTATTGACCATCTTCTGCAGTACAATCCTTTAACCCTTCAGGGACAAAGCAATAAATTTGTAATGCTGTTCTTCGTGGCTTTGGCAGTCATCGTAGCATTCTACGTTAAAAAAATTGAGACTGTGTTTTACTTTTCAGCCTACATTACCTTTTTAGTTATGCTGTGCTTTGTGGGCGAGCAGTATCTTACCTTAGGCATTTCCTATCAGAATAATTTCTTCTCTACAACTTATCTGGCGGCCTGTTTACCGTTTGCTGTGATCGGATATTGCTTTGCTTTGCGGAATAACCTGAATGAAAACTGAAAACAGACTGAAGATCATATAACAAAAAAAGTTTCCCAATACTGAGAAACTTTTTCTTTTATTTTTTTCTTGTGAAATTCTTGTTCTTAGGTTTTTTATATCCCACAGAAGCGGTAGGAGAGGATGGCTTTTTACGGTTATTATTTGACCTTGAACCATTCCCGTTGGATGCTTTGGGCTTTTCCGGACCTCCTGAAGGAACGGGCTTATTGTTGGAATCCCTTTTCTGTGCTACCAGGTCATCAGTATGGAACGGATGATCTTTGATCACAGGAATTTTCTTCCCGATCAGCTTTTCCGTGTTTTTCAGGTTTAAAAGATCCAGTCCGTCTACAAAAGAGATCGATGTACCTTCAGCCCCCGCTCTTCCCGTTCTTCCGATACGGTGTACATAGGTTTCGGAAACATCAGATAATTCAAAATTGATCACGAATTTCAATTCATCAATATCAATTCCTCTTGCTGCAATATCTGTAGCCACCAGAATCCTTGTTTTTCCTGATTTGAAGTTATTCAGGGCATTCTGTCTTGCATTCTGGGATTTATTACCGTGAATAGCCTCAGCAGAGATATTATCTTTCTGAAGCTTTCTGGCAATTTTATCAGCCCCGTGTTTTGTTCTTGAGAATACCAGTACCGAGTCTGCAATATCATTTTTCAGAATATGGGATAACAGATTCAGTTTATTTTCTCTTTCTACAAAATATACGGATTGTTTGATCGTATCTGCGGTAGAAGAAACCGGTGTCACTTCTACTTTTACAGGATTGTTCAGGATAGAATTGGCCAGCTTCTGGATTTCACCGGGCATTGTTGCCGAGAAAAATAAAGTCTGCCTTTTCTGGGGTAAAAGCTTAATGATTCTTTTCACATCATGTACAAATCCCATATCAAGCATTCTGTCTGCTTCATCCAATACAAAGATCTCAAGGTTCTTCAGGCTGATAATACCCTGGGCAATAAAATCAAGAAGTCTTCCCGGTGTGGCTACCAGAATATCAACCCCTTTTTTCAAAGCGGCTTCCTGGTTTCCCTGTTTTACCCCTCCGAAAATAACAAGTTGTTTCAACGGTAGGTATTTACCGTAAGCATTAATGTTTTCTTCAATCTGGATCGCCAGCTCCCGTGTAGGAGTAAGAATTAATGCTTTAATATGACGGTTTGGAGTTTTATTTTTAGATAAGTTCTGTAAAATGGGGATAGAAAAAGCAGCCGTTTTTCCTGTTCCGGTTTGGGCACAACCTAAAAAGTCTCTGCCTTCTAAGATATCAGGAATAGATCTTTCCTGAATAGGGGTGGGAGTCGTGTATCCCTGTTCCTGGATTGCTTTTGCAATAGGTTCTATTAAGTTTAAGTCTGTAAAATTCAAATGAATTATTTTAAAATTTTAAATAAAAATTCCCTCTGTCTGAAAGAATTACGTTTTGCAAAGGTAGCTTAAATATTTTTAAGAATTTATATCCTGTTGATAAGACCCCTGTTGTTCTGATTTTACCTGTCCTTTGTATTTAAATCTTTATACAGCTTAGTTTACCTTAATCCATTGCTGATTCTTTCTCAGGTTCTCAAAAAACGCATACACCTCTGCGAGCTTTTCACTGCCCCGTTTTCCATAATCTTCCACATTCTTTACAGTACCATCAGCAAAATTGATTCTTAAATAAGAAGTTGGCAGGTCTGTAATGTTGCGTTCGCCGTACTTATCATTCAGGCTTTTTACGTTCAGCCCATCCAATAGAATGATCAGTTTGTTATAATCTTCCTCTTTGATGGTTCCCTTAAAAGTCCCTTCACGGGGCTTGGAAAATTCATCCTTCGAAGGTTTGTCGCTGAAGTTAAAATGTTCTGCTTCAAAAACTGCCGTTCTATCCGGATTGATCGTCATTTTAAAAACCGGGCAGAATCCAAAACATGGAGTGGCCTCATATTCAATTTTAGAATATTTGGAATTGACCTTCTGAGAATTACAGGAGAATAACAATATAAATGCACAAAGGCCTAGCAGATATTTCATAACGTATATTTTGAAGGAATCTTTCAATAACTGTTCCAATCCAGCAGGCCGTTGATCTGATTACAGACTATAAGGGGAAAAAATAAAGAGAAGCCCTATTGCTCCTCTTTATTGTATTTTATCTGATTCAAAGTTGCTTTATCCGTGTAATTGTTTCCAGATAGCATCTTTCAGTTCTGTCAGTCCTTCTCCTGTAACCCCTGAGAAGAAAAGCGGTTGCTTGTTTTCAGGGAATTCGGCAGCGATTTCTTTTTTCAGCTCATCATCCAGAAGATCGGATTTTGAAACGGAAACAATGAAATCCTTATCCAGAAGCTCAGGATTGTACTCCTTCAGCTCATTTTCCAGAATTTTAAACTCCTGGTAGTGATCTTCAGAATCAGCCGGAATTAAAAATAACAGGATAGAGTTTCTTTCAATATGTCTAAGGAACCTGTGTCCCAAACCTTTTCCTTCCGCCGCTCCTTCAATGATTCCCGGGATGTCAGCCATTACAAAAGATTTGTAATTCCTGTAATCTACGATTCCCAGGTTAGGGGTCAAAGTAGTGAAGGCATAGTTGGCAATTTTGGGTTTTGCTGCAGAAACAGAAGCCAGAAGTGTAGATTTTCCGGCATTAGGGAACCCAACGAGTCCTACATCCGCCAAAATTTTAAGTTCGAAGACTACATAACCTTCCTGGCCATCCATTCCGGGTTGTGCATATCTAGGAGTCTGATTGGTAGAAGATTTGAAGTGTTCGTTTCCTTTTCCACCTTTTCCACCTTCCATCAGAATGATTTCCTGTTTGTCTTCAAGGATCTCGCCGATAATTTCTCCGTCCTCATTTTTAGCGATAGTTCCGATGGGAACGTCAATATAAATATCAGAACCGTCAGCACCGGTAAGCTGGTTTTTTGCTCCGTTCTCACCACGCTCAGCTTTTATATGGCGGGTGTATCGAAGCGGAAGTAAAGTCCATTCCTGAGCATTTCCTCTCATAATGACGTGCCCGCCGCGACCTCCGTCGCCACCATCAGGACCACCTTTAGGAATATACTTTTCACGGCGGAGATGGGCAGAACCTGCACCTCCGTGACCGCTTTTACAATGGATTTTTACGTAATCTACAAAGTTAGACATATAGTATTTGTTACGAGTTGGAGCTACGGGACGAAAATATAATCCCGTATCCCGGACCCCGATTATTTAATTTTCTCAACTTCAGCAAAAAGTTTCTGGGAAATTTCATCAATTTCTCCTACACCGTTTACTTCCACATATTTTCCCTGCTGCTTATAAAGTTCGGCTACTTCTGCTGTTTTAGCATAATATTCTTTAATTCTGTTTTCGATGATCTCTACATTGCTGTCGTCAGATCTTCCGCTGGTTTCACCTCTTTTCAGAAGTCTTTCAACCAAAATTTTGTCTTCTACTACCAGGGCAAGACAGATATCAATCTCGTCATTCAGTTCTTCTTTAACGATTTTTTCCAGCGCTTCTGTCTGAGCAGTTGTTCTTGGATATCCGTCAAAAATGAAGCCATTGGTATCTGTAGGTTTTCTGATCTCATCAATCAGCATATCTGTTGTTACCTGATCCGGAACCAATTCTCCCTTATCGATATAAGATTTAGCCAATTTTCCAAGGTCGGTATCATTTTTCATATTGTATCTGAAAAGATCACCTGTTGAAACCTGTTTTAAATTGAATTTTTCGATCAGATTCTGAGCTTGTGTTCCTTTTCCACTTCCTGGAGGGCCGAACAGAACAATGTTTATCATAATTTTGTTTCGCTTCCTGCAATTGGCATTTTTGCTTCCGTCTCCCGGCGTTTAGCGGCTTGCTTTTTTGCTTTTAGCTTTGTTTAGTTAATAATTACTTTTTTAGAATTTATTTAAAAGCTAATAGCCAGAAGCTAGAAGCTAATAGGCATATTAATGGTTGATTTGTCCGTCTGCTAATTGATATAAATTAGGCAGGTTTCTTCCCAGCTCATCATAATCCAGTCCATATCCAAGTACAAATTTATTAGGAATTTCCTTTCCGATATAATCCAGCTTGAAATCTTTCTTATAGATCTCAGGTTTCAATAAGAAACTTGCCAGTTTTACAGATTTAGGACGCTGTGTTTCTTTGAAGTATTTGAAAAGACTTTCAACAGTATTTCCTGTATCTACAATATCTTCTACAAGAATAATGTGACGGTCTTTTACGTCTTTGGTAAGTTCCATTTTCTGATAAACGATTCCTGTAGATTCGGTTCCTACATAGGAACTCATTTGAATGAAGGCAATTTCGCACTCGCCCGGGTAATACTTTAAAAGATCTGAGAAGAACATGATAACCCCATTTAAAACCCCAATGAAAACTGGAACTTCATCCTTGTAATCTTCATAAATTCTTAACGCTGTCTCTTTTACAATTTCCTGAATTTCGGCATCCTTTAAATAAGGAACGAAAGTTTTGTCGTGAACTTTAATGCTTTCCATAAAATTTTTAGTAGGAGGCAAAGTTACGGATTTTTGATTTTTGAATAAAATCTTTTTGCGTTTAATACAGGATTTATACTATCTTTGTTCTTTCAAAACCCATAAATACAGACATGTAGGATATAATTTCTTTCAGAATCCATAAAACGGTAACCTATGAGTAACCGCTGTTTAACCATTTTAAGAAAGAAATAATGATTTTACTACACAATATATCCTTTGGGTTTCCGGGAGGAGATCTTCTATTCAATCATATACAGTTAACGATACCATCTCACACTAAATCAGCTTTGGTGGGAAATAACGGTATGGGAAAATCTACCCTGCTGAAATTAATTGCTGACGAAATACAACCATTAAACGGAAATATCAATGTACAGGGGGAAATTTTCTATGTTCCCCAAATGTTTGGGAATTTTAATCACCTTACGATTGCTGAATCCCTGAAAATTGATCATAAGCTGAATGCCCTTCACCACATTACCAGCGGCGAGGTGGATGAAAGGTATTTTGAAACGCTGAATGATGACTGGGATATCGAAGAGCGTTCCCAGGGTGCTTTACAGTACTGGGGGCTGGAAGATTTTGAGCTCACCCAAAAGCTGGATGAATTAAGTGGAGGACAGAAGACCAAAGTTTTTCTTGCCGGAATCCAGATCAACAGGCCTGATATCATCATACTGGATGAACCAACGAACCATCTGGACCTTGAAGGAAGACGATTACTGTACGAACTTATCAGTAAAACGGATGCTACGGTTCTTATTGTAAGCCATGACAGAACATTACTGAATCTTGTTGATACGATTTTTGAACTGAGTAACCAGGGAATTGCCACTTATGGCGGAAATTATGACTTCTATGCCGGACAAAAAGAAGTTGAAAGTGAAGCGCTGCAAAATGATATCCATTCTAAAGAAAGGGCCCTGAAAAAAGCTAAAGAAAAAGAGCGTGAAACATTGGAAAGGAAACAAAAACTGGATGCAAGAGGCAAAGGAAAGCAGGAAAAATCCGGGGTGGCAAGAATTATGATGAATACGCTGCGGAATAATGCAGAGAAAAATTCTTCAAAATTAAAGTCTGTGCATGCAGAGAAAATCAGTGATATTTCCGGTGATTTACGGGATTTACGTTCATCAGTGAGAAATGCTGATCAAATGAAGGTCAATTTTAATGATTCAAATCTGCATTCCGGGAAGATTCTGATCTCGGCGGAAGACATTAATTGTAAATATTCCGAAAAAAACCTTTGGAAAGAAAACCTGAATTTTGAAATCAGGAGTGGCGACAGAATCTCTGTTAAAGGTGCCAACGGTTCAGGAAAAACCACGTTGATCAAGCTTTTGCTGGGAGATTTAGAACCTTCCACAGGAAAGATTTCAAGATCGGATTTTCAAAGCATCTCTATTGATCAGGAATATTCTCTGATTGGTAAGGCGGTAACGGTTTATGATTTTGCCCAGCAGTTCAATGACCATGCATTGCAGGAATCTGAAGTGAAAACACTGCTGTCAAGATTTTTATTCGGAAAAGAAACCTGGGACAAAAACTGTGATGTCCTGAGTGGGGGAGAGCGACTGCGCCTTCTGCTGTGCGGACTTTCCATCAGCAACAAAGCCCCTGATATGATTATTCTTGATGAACCAACCAATAATCTGGATCTGCAGAATGTAGAAATCCTGACACGTTCCATCAAGGATTATCACGGTACTCTGCTGGTGATTTCACATGATGAGGTTTTTCTGGAAGAGATCGGAATGAGTGGTGAGGTATTGCTGGAATCTTAAAATCTCCTATCGGGCATTCAGCAGGGATCCGAACCATTGAAAGATTCCTGCAGAGTGCTCATTATTTAATTTCTTCCAGGGTCCAGTCGAGATACATATTGGTATTGATAAGATCAACAAGAAGATCTTCCAGTTTCTCGCAAAAATGCCTCTTTAATATGAGCGGACCTGTTTTTAAAGCTTGTTCCAACTCTTCTCTGGTGTAATAATAACTCTTATTGTTCTCGCGATCATAGCGGGAAGAATCCCAAATTTCATGTTTTAAAAGCACGCTTACAAAATCTTCAATGATGAAATCTTCAATTCCTAATTCAAAATCATCAGTAATCTCATTGATGATCAGATTGTATTTGCCTTCCCAGATATCATAATCTTTATAGTAAATTCTGATGAGCCTTTCCTTGTTTATTTGGCTGATCAAATGGACACGGGCAGTAATTCCCAGAGAAGCACTTCCGTAAGAAATGACTTTCCTGTTCCTTTTTAAAACATATAAAGGGCCCGGACCTACATACTGATCTCCAAATCTTCCGGATTTCAAAAACTTTTTAGATTGGTAGTGAAAACGAAATGCATCTTCACATTCCTCAATATCCTCTTCAAATATATCAACATCGTCACCTATATTTTCTAAAAGATATTCTCTTGCTATTTTTATGAATTCATCCCTGGAATTGTTATACATTATTTGAGTGATGATTTAGTTTTTATTTTTTGCTGAACGAAGATAATCAATTATACAATTATCATTACAACTGGCTTTAACCAAACATATAAAAAGTCTGAACGTTCATGTCCAGACTTTGGTTTCTACCATTAAAAATATTATTTCTTCGTTTTTCTGATGGCATCAAGATAGATTTTTTTGATACTGTTTTTCTCCTCTTTTTCACTGATGTTTTCAAGAGCCGGAAGTAAGGTTGTATTGTATTTTGTTTTCAATTTCAAAATTTCACCCAATGCAAATGCTGCGCTCCAGCGTACTACAGTTCCTTCGTGCTCTGTATTGGCGATCAGGTTTGTAATGGCATCATCCAGCTTATCAGGAAACAATGGGGCCGTGTTTCCTATGACCTTAGCACTTTCCCATTTTATTCTGGGAGCTTTTTCTGTAAGGGTTTGGGTGACAAATGCGAATACCGCTTCGTCTGCAAGATTGGGATTCTGTTTTGTAGCATATTCCATTGCTTCAATACAGGTTCCTTTTACCGGATCTTTTGATTTCTCAGCAAAAGCGATCAGTTCATCAGCCGGTAAGGAAGTATCGAGAATCCATTGACTGATAATCTCTGTTTTTTCCTTTGCTTTTGTGGTTTTATCTTTAAAAAGTTCTTCTATAGTCATGGCCTTTGTTTTTAATGTTTCCAGCGTTCTAATTTAGGAATTCCTTTCGAAAATAAACCGGCCAGAAATCCGGGAAAGCCCATGTCTTTCATCTTATGCTTTACAAACTCCTGCATTTCTTTTGCCGTGATATCCGGTTGGCTGAATTGTCCTTTTTCATAGCAGTATTCACAGTATTTTGTGCTGATGGTACCGTCACTATTGGTACCGGCGCCGTCAGGTGATTTTTTCAGAGGCATACCGCAGCTCTGACATTTTTTATACACTTTGTTCATGTTGTATGATTTTTTTTGACAAAGATATTTGAGGCAACTGTCAACCTTATGTCAGTCTGTTTTTGTTAAAAGAAATAAAGTTGGGAGCCGGAGGCTGGAAGAGGGAAGTTATGGAGGCCGGGAGGTAAGTTTATAGACTGTTAATTTTATTTAAGCCAGTGATCTGAATAATCTTTAGGAATAAACTTTCAGCTTCCATACTTACATCAAAGAATTAATATACTCCTCCAGTGTAAAATGCAACGTTTTCCTAAATGGCTGTGCCGTATTCTTCAAATCCTGGATCTGCAGTACTTTAAAATCCCGGTATTCATTTCTTTTCCAGCACCAGGCGATCAGATGCCACTGGTTGGTATAGAAGCTCATACCGATAGGTTCAATTTCCCTTTCGCTGGCTTCCTGCAGGTTGTTGAGATAATTGATTTTTAAAATATGCTTGCCAACAATAGCGTTCTGGATAATGGTAAGATAATCCTTGCTGTGGTCCGTTTCGGGAGAAACATAGATTCCGATCTTATTCTGAAGCGTATCAGCTTTCTCCTTTTCATGGTATCGTAAAACCGATTTTATTTTATCAATAGCATTGGAAACATTTTTCTGAACGGTTTTATCAGTGTAACGCTCCGAAAGTCTGGAAATCATGATCAGTGCATTAGCTTCGTCGCTTGTCAGGAGAACAGGAGGCAGAAAAAATCCCTGTAAAACAGTATAGCCTTTCTGTGGTTCATAATCAATAGGAACCCCGATTTCGCCCAAAGCTTTGATATCTCTGTACACTGTTCTGATGCTGATCTCATATTTTTCAGCAATATAATCAGCCGTTACAAACTTTTTGGATTGTAAAGTGGTGAGTACGGATATCAGCCTGTCGATTCTGTTCATTGTGTAAGACGTGAAGGCCAAAAGTATAAAATTATCACGAATGAAACTCATTGCGGGCGAAGCGAAGCAATTTCACTATTGCTTTTCTTCCGAGTCTGTGAAAGATTCTATATTAAAAGTTGGTTATTCAACTATAAATGATCCTGTTTTATCCTGTCCAAAATAACTTTTATTTTATCTGAAACCGGATAATTTCCTGAAATTTCAAGCAACGGAACATCTATTCCGGTAAGCCATTCACGATGAGCATTTAAAGTTCTGTTGGCAATTCCTGTATCATGGTCATAATCTTTTGCCCATTCCAGGAATTCTTCAGATTTGACGGCTCTTTCCGGATTGACGGTGATTTCTTCGCCATATCTTTCGAATTCCCTTTTTCTCAGTCTTTCCATTCGCATTTGGGGTGGCAGATAAAGGAAAATAACAAGATCAAACGGCGGAAAAATATTTTCACCCCAATGAATGATTGATCCTCCGAAAATCCAGCTATCGGTGGTATGAAGAATATCCGAAACAGTGGTGTTCCTGATTTCAGGATTTTGCTTTTCTGTAAAGGGGACCTTGGTTTTAAGCCAGAAAAAATCGTCACTGTCAAAATATTCAATATTAAGTTGTTCAGACAATGCTTTCCCCAATGTAGTCACCCCGGAACCGGATGCCCCGAAAATATGTATTCTCATGAATTCTGTTTTTAAATCTGCAAAATCTGCAAAATCAGCGAGAGCATATAAAAATTCCCTCAGACGTAAGTAATATGACTAAGAGTACTTCAAAATCCAGGTATAAATTCCATTCAGCACCTCTTCCCGTATTTCTTCGTTCAAAATCTCGTGACGCATTTCCGGATAAAGCTTTACTTCGACATTCCGGAAACCATCAGTCTTTAAATTGTTAACCGTAAGTTCGACCCCTTTTCCAAAATCTCCGATCGGATCATTCTGCCCACTCACGAATAGCAAAGGAAAAGATGGAGAAATGGAAGCTGCCCAATCTCTTGAGGTAGCTTTTTTATAGATGCTGAACAAAGTATAAAATGCATTATGGGTAAACGGAATTCCGCAAAGTTCATCCTGCTCAAAAGCTTTTCTGTTTTCCGGATTCACACTCAGCCAGCTGGTATCACTAAAGTCTTTATCTTTTTTAAAATGTCTGTTATTGACACCTGTAAAAACAGAATTCAAAAAAGTACGGTGACGGGGGGCAATAGCTGTAGCCAATGACAAATAACCTCTCAATACATCAATTCCTGCCAGCGGTCCTCCGGTTCCTGTAATGATCGCTCCGGAAAATTTACTGCTTGCTTTTTGAAGAAGACAACGGGTAACAAAAGATCCCATCGAATGTCCCAGAATAAAATGCGGGATACCGGGATGCTGCTCAGCAAGATGATCAGCCATCATTTCTGCATCTGAAACAAGTCTTTCATCCGGTTTTTCAAGCTGGAAAAAACCAATGTCTTTTTTCTCCTTTACTGATTTTCCGTGTCCCAGATGATCATATGTCAATACAGCGATTCCATGACCGGCAAAGTATTCTGCAATCTCAGCATATCTTCCGCTGTGCTCCTGCATCCCGTGAACGATGAGTAGGGTGGCTTTGGCTGTTTCCGGGGAGAACAGGGTATGGAAAAGCTTTGAATCTTTATTGAGGTTGGAGGGAAGGTATGATGATTTTGAAGACATATTTATATTTTTAAAAGATCAAAGTTACTTATTAGAATGTATTGGAAAATTTAACGGATGTATTTTAGCTTTTACATCAAATATAATGATAATATAGAATGTATCTTCAATTTAAAATCATGATTTCCACCCCATCAAAAAATAAAATCCCCTTCAAATTTGCTCACGCAATTTTTTAAAAGTAATTTTGCACGAATCTAAAAACAAATGTAAAATATGTCAACTTATGTAGTTGTAGGTCTTCAGTACGGAGATGAAGGCAAAGGAAAAATCACGGATGTTTTATCGGCAAAATCAGACTATGTAGTGCGTTTCCAGGGTGGAGACAACGCTGGTCACACGGTTTATGTGGGTGATGAAAAATTCGTTCTACACCTTCTTCCTTCAGGAGTTCTTCAATGCAAAGGGAAATGTATCATTGCGAACGGAGTAGTGGTAAACCCTAAGTCTTTCATTAAAGAAGTGAATCAGATCGAGAGCAAAGGCTTGAGAACAGATCATATCTTTATCAGCAGAAGAGCGCATGTGATCATGCCTTACCACATCCTTTTGGATACTTACCGTGAAGAGGAACACGGAGGAACTCAGATCGGAACTACCAAAAAAGGAATCGGACCTTGTTATGAAGATAAAATTGCAAGAGTCGGGATCAGAATGGTAGACCTTTTAAACCCTGAGATTTTAAGAGACAAGATCGAGAAAAACTTAAAAGTTAAGAACTCTCTTTTTGAAAAATATTACGGAAAGCCGGTTTTAGATGTTGAAGAGATCTACAACGAATTCCTTGAAATTGGAAAACAGCTTCAGGACAGAATTGTTGATACAGAGCTGGAATTAAACGAAGCTATTCAGGAAGGAAAGAACGTATTGTTCGAAGGAGCTCAGGCGTTAATGCTTGATATCGATTTCGGTACTTATCCGTACGTAACTTCTTCTTCTCCTTCTACAGGAGGTGTTTGTTCAGGAGCAGGTGTTCCGCCAACATCACTTCAGAACCTGATCGGTGTGGCAAAAGCATACTGTACCAGAGTAGGAAACGGACCTTTCCCATCTGAGCTAGACAATGAATTGGGTGAGAAAATCAGACAGATTGGTGGTGAGTTCGGAGCAACTACAGGAAGACCGAGAAGAACAGGTTGGTTAGACCTGGTTTCTTTAAAGCACGCTTGTATGATCAACGGAATCAACAATCTTGTCATCACTAAGCTTGACGTTCTTACAGGAATTGAAAACCTTAAAATCGTTACGCATTATAAAACTGAAGACGGAAAAATTATCGATTATTTCACTTCGTCAACAGAGAAACTGTACAACTACGAACCTATCTACCAGGATTTACCAGGTTGGGAGGAAGATATCACAAAAGCAAGAAGCTATGATGAACTTCCGGACAATGCTCAGAAATACATCGAGTTTATCGAGAAATATTTAGGAATCAATGTATATTTGGTTTCTGTAGGTCCTGAGAGAAGTCAGAACATTATCAGAAAAGAATTATTCTAAGATTCTCATATCATAAAATTTAAAGAGGCTTTCAGTTGTGAAAGTCTCTTTTTTATTTTTAAACCGGCGGCGTATTTCGGCATATTTTCAGAACAGTTCATGTTATGGAAATCTCCTATCTTTAAATCCTAATTGTAATCGAATGGAAGATAATAAAGTGCCCCAACGTATCCTGGATCATATTGTCATCAGCCTCTATTTTACCATTGCATATGCTGTTTTAATCATTGTTTATCTGGGGTTGCCGACAGGACTTGCCGGTGATTTCTTACTGAAGCTATTTATTGCCTGTAGCTTGCTGTTTAGTACTGCTGCTATTTATTTTGCCTGTAAAAGCTATAAAAAAGCAAAGATCAGTTCCGTCATTCTCATTATTATCAATGCTTTGGGATTATTAATTCCTCTGATTCTGTTATTGATGATCTTTACATAATATATTATCCTCAAACTAGAATTACCATTCTTAGCTTTCTGCTATTGTGTTTTTCTGAAAAATAAGCCGGGTTTTAAAGAAAGATTTTAAATTTCAAAATGTTAAATTTTCAACTTTATCATAAATTTTTCTAATATTATGTTGTTTTGATAAAATTCTGGCAGATCTTTTGATATTGAATCATTGCTTATCGATAAGAATTAACAAACTAATAATCGCTTTTTTAACAGTTTAAATAGTAGTAGTGATGAAACAACAGAATCAAAACCAGGAATTTCGCTTCAACGAAGTTCTTTTTGAGCACCGTAACAAAGAATATGGAGCTTATGTATTAAGAAACGAATCAGACAGAATATTAACCAAAGCACTTTTTATAGGAGTCAGCTTAATGGCAGCTGTGTCAATTACACCGCTTGTGATCTCAGCATTTAAAACTCCGGAAGTAATCACTGGTGGTGGATATGTACTTCCTCCTCCAATGATCATCCCAGAGGAAGAAAAGCCTAAAGATCCACCTGTACAGATTGTAAAACCGGCAACCCCGGCGCCAGCTGTAAAAACATATGATAATACCGTACCGGAGCCGAAAGCTATTGTTACCAATGAAAAAAAAGAAGTAGAGGATAAAACAAATGCTGTAGCAAGTACACAAACATCAGAAGGGGAAGACACAAAAGTTGACAGCTATATTCCGATTGTTCCCCGTGTCATCGGAGGAGATGGGCCACCTGCTGTAAAATATGATCCACCTGTAGATAAAAATAAAATTGTAGAAGCTGGCGAATTAGGTTCTGAAGCTAATTTCGTTGGAGGGATAGAGTCTTTCAGAAATAAAGTAATGAACAACTTTGACGGTTCAGGATTTGAATCCGAAGAGCTGGTGAAAACTACAGTGACTTTTATTGTAGAAATGGATGGTACGATCTCAGGGGTAAAAGCTAATGGAACCAATGCCGATTTTAATAATGAGGCAATGAGAACAATTAAATCAATCTCAAACAAAGGGAAATGGATTCCTGCCAAAAACAAAAAAGGAGAATTCGTAAGAAGTTATTTCAAATTTCCGATCTCTATGAAGTTTGATTAATTGCTCTGAAAACAATTTTTAATAGTTATCCACAAAGATTTTTTTTTGTGGATAATTTTTTTTATCGTTAAATTGCTTATTAACAATATTTTAACTCAATTTTGATTTTCCCCCTTCACCGGGAGCAAAGAAAAAAGTGTATTTTTGAAACTTAAAGTTCGAATAATGGCAAAAATCATAGGTATTGCTAATCAGAAAGGAGGTGTCGGAAAAACGACTACCGCTGTAAATCTGGCAGCAGCATTAGGAGTATTGGAAAAAAGAATATTAATCATTGACGCTGATCCCCAGGCTAATGCTACATCAGGGCTGGGCGTTGAAGATGTTCAGTACTCTACATACAATCTGTTGGAGCATAGTGCAGATACAAGACTTTGTATCAAGAGAACTGCAACTCCGAACCTGGATATTATCCCGTCACATATTGACCTGGTAGCTGCAGAAATCGAATTGGTAGACAAGGAAGACCGTGAGTATATGCTGAAAAAAGCATTGGCCAGCGTAAGAGATGATTATGACTATATCATTATAGACTGTGCACCAAGTTTAGGTCTTATTACCGTGAATGCCCTTACAGCGGCAGACTCTGTAATTATCCCGATTCAGTGTGAATACTTTGCACTGGAAGGATTGGGGAAACTTCTGAATACCGTTAAGAACGTTCAGAAGATCCATAACAAAGACCTTGGAATAGAAGGGCTTCTCCTTACCATGTATGACAGCAGATTAAGACTGTCTAATCAGGTAGTGGAAGAAGTGAATCTGCACTTCCCTGAAATGGTTTTTGAAACCATTATCAGCAGAAACGTAAGATTGAGTGAAGCACCTAGTTTCGGAGAAAGTATCCTGAACTATGATGCAGAAAGTAAAGGAGCTGTTCAGTACATTCAGTTAGCTGAAGAAGTTCTTTTGAAGAATGAAAATTTAGTAAAGAATTAAATTAATAATAAATGGCCCATAAGTGAATGATCATTCATCACTTATCAAACATCATTTATCAATTATATCTATGAAGGACAAAAAAAGAGCTATGGGACGCGGCTTGGGCGCCATTTTAAGTGCAGAATCCAAAGCAACTGTGAATTCCGCTACCGATGAAGGAGCAGATAAGTTTGTAGGAAATATTGTAGAAGTTGCGCTTGAAGATATTTACCCGAACCCGACGCAGCCGAGAACTTATTTTGATGAAAAAGCATTAAATGAACTTGCCCAGTCTATCAAAAACTTAGGCGTGATCCAGCCGGTTACCTTAAGAAAAGACGGTGAGAAATTTGAGATCATATCCGGGGAAAGACGTTACAGAGCCAGTAAAATTGCAGGCTTAACGACTATTCCTGCCTATATCCGTCTGGTAAATGATCAGGAGCTTCTTGAAATGGCTCTTGTTGAAAACATCCAGAGAGAAGATCTTGATGCCATTGAAATTGCTTTGACTTATCATAGACTTTTGGAGGAGATCGGTCTTACTCAGGAAAACCTGAGCCAGAGAATAGGGAAGGACAGGAGTACCATTACCAATTCCATCAGATTGCTGAGGCTCAATCCGGATATTCAGAATGCCATCAGAAGTGGTGAGATTTCTGCAGGACACGGAAGAGCAATCATCAGTCTTGAAAGTGAAGAAGACCAGCAGGTTTTATTCGAACTGATCATAAAAGAAAAATTAAACGTTCGTCAGGCAGAACAGGCTGCTGCTGCCCTGAAGAATCCTAAATCTCCGGCTGCTAAAAAAGCAAGCATGGAGCTTTCCAATAATTATAAAAGAGCCCAGAAGACCATCGCTGATATCTTAGATGTAAAAGTGGAGATCAAAACTTCGGGCAATGGTAAAAAAGGTAAAATTGTTCTGGACTTTAAAAATGAAGAAGAGCTGGAATATATTTTATCCCATATTAAATAATGAAGAAAATATTTTTCACATTTTTCTTGTGCCTGGCTGCATTGGCCTATTCACAAGTCAATCCAATCGATACCGTTCGGATGCAGACGCCTCCGAAACCGGAAACCCCTGTGCTGAAACCGGGAAAAACAGAATCTAAGATCATTGAAGATCTTGAAAAAGCGAACGGCCCCACAAAGAAAACGATTAAGCTGAACCCTACCAGAGCAGGTTTGTATTCAGCAGTTTTACCGGGACTGGGACAATTCTATAACAAAAAATACTGGAAGATTCCCATTGTTTGGGGAGCTGTAGGAGCAGGAGTAGGTATTGCCGTCTGGAATGACAACCAATACAAGAAATATCGTGAATATTACATCGCTAAACTTAATGGAACACCCAATGAATTTGTAGACAGCCATCCCTGGTTAGACAAAAGAGCATTGGGGAATGCACAGGACAGATCGAAAAGACAAAGGGACTATGCCATTGCCATTACAGGACTGATTTACATTCTGAATATAGTAGATGCCGTAGTGGATGCGCATCTTTATGAAAGCCGCCATGATCCGGATCTTACCTTTAAGCCGTCTATGATTCAGGATCAGTACGGATATGATGCACCGAAAACCGGGTTTAGTTTAAGTTATAGATTTTAATAGAATACTAGATGCATGATGCCTTACGAGGAAAATGCAGGATTAAAAAATAAAAAAGATTATGAAAATAGCATTAGTGGGTTATGGTAAGATGGGAAAGATCATTGATGAGATCGCACAGAAAAGAGGTCATGAGGTGGTGGCCCGCCTGAAGGAAACTCCAACTGCTGAAAATCTTAACAATCCGGATGTTGTGATTGAATTCTCTTTGCCGGAAGTTGCCTATGATAACATCAAAGCATGTCTTGAAAATAAAATTCCGGTAATCTGCGGAACGACAGGATGGCTGGAGAAAAAACAAGAAATAGAAAAACTGGCCGTAGAAAATGATACGGCATTCCTATATGGTTCCAACTTTAGTTTAGGAGTGAATTTATTTTTTGCTTTAAACGAAAAGCTTGCCGATCTGATGAAAAACGTGGACGAGTACTCTTGCCAGCTGGAAGAAATTCACCATATCCATAAAAAAGATGCACCTAGCGGTACCGCTATTTCCATTGCTGAAGGTATTATAGAAAATAATCCTAAGTTTGATGCCTGGAAGCTGGAAGAAACAGAAGGCAGGCAGCTTGGTATTTTCGCTGTTCGTGAAGATGAAGTTCCGGGAACCCACAGCGTATTCTACAGAAGTGAAGTAGATGAGATTGAAATCAAACATACTGCTTTCAACAGAAACGGATTTGCATTGGGAGCTGTAGTCGCTGCCGAATGGATCAAAGATAAAAAAGGAAACTTCGGAATGAAAGACGTTTTGGGGCTTTAATTTGTAACAAATTCTGTAAATTGCAGACAAATAAACAGAAAATGATGAATAGTGAATTGTAAATAGCGAACTGCTGTGATCATTTATTACTCATCATTTATCATTGATATCATAAGAATAGGCACAAAAAATTTATGAATTATTTTTTAACTTATACAGTGTATGTCCTCATTTTATCTGTATTGATGGGGATTTCAACTTGGAAGCTGTTCAAGAAAATGGGGTATAGCCCTTTATTGGCTTTTATACCTTTCTACAACTATTTCATTATTCTTAAAGAAACAAAACACCCGAAATGGTGGGCTATTCTTTCATATCTTCCGATCGTAGGACCCATTATGATGTCTGTTTTTCATCTTTACCTGGTGAAGAAGTTCGGAAAAACACTTTTCAAGGATCAGATCCTTACTGTGATCCTCCCGTTTATCTATATGGCAGTGATCAACTATTCTAAAGATGTGGAACTGGAAGATGAAAATGCCAATGACCTGTTTCTTACCGATGAAGAGAAAAATGACAAAAAGAAAGATACCTTTATCGGATCTATTACTTTTGCTGTTGTCTTTGCAACCATCATCCACGTTTTTGTAACACAGCCGTTCGGAATTCCTACAGGATCAATGGAAAGAACATTGCTGGTAGGAGACTTCCTTTTCGTCAACAAATGGAGCTATGGATACAGATTACCCATGCGTCCTGTAGCAATACCTTTCCTTCAGGGAACCATTATGGATACCGGACAGAAAGGAAATCCTAAAGATGACCCGAAATCTTATGTAGACGGAGTAAAGCTGCCTTACACAAGAATTTTACAATTCAATAAGCCGCAGAAAAATGATGTGGTAGTTTTCAACTATCCTCAGGATTCCGTACACACAGCAATCGACAGAAAAGATCCGTACGTAAAAAGATGTGTGGCTACAGCAGGGGATACTTTCGAAATGAGAGCCGGAAGACTTTTTGTGAATGGCAAACCGGAAACCGTTTTAGGGGACCAGGAAGTTCAGCACAGATATATTGTAACTACAGGAAGCCAGTTGGATATTCCTTCATTATATAATACATACGGCTTTTTGCCGGTTCAGGAAGTGCAGACAGATAAAGGATATCTTTACGCTTTCCAGGGGCTGACAGATAAAACAGCGAAAGAAATTAAAGAGCTTTCTCAGGTAATTGATATGAAAGAAGAAGTTTCCCCGAAAGGAGAAGCTGCCATTTATTACAGAGATGAAGCCAAAACTAAAATTGATACCACTCAGTCTATCTTCCCTGTCAACAAACCTTGGAATCAGGATTGGTACGGTCCTGTAAGAATTCCTAAAAAAGGGGATGTGGTAGCGATCAACAATGAAACCCTTCCGATGTACCAGTGGATTATTTCAGAATACGAACATAATAGTCTGGAAAAAAAGAACGGAAAAATTTTCATCAACGGAAAAGAAGCGAATCAGTATACCATTCAGCAGGATTATTACATGATGGTGGGAGACAACAGGGATGCTTCCTTAGATGCAAGATTCTTTGGTTTTGTTCCGGAAGAAAACATCGTAGGAAAACCGATGTTTACATGGATGAGCCTTCAGGGAGCCTTTGCAGACAGCAGTTCTACGTATCAGGCGCCATTCAAGATCCGTTGGGACAGAATGTTTAAAGCAACAAACACAGGAGAAGCCAATAAAACCTCGTACTGGTGGATTGCAGCAATGATCCTGATACTGTTCTTCGGATGGGAGTATTTCGTGAAATTGTTCAGAAAGAATAAAACCGAAAACGATTAATAGAAAAAATTAAACTTAAAATAGAATGAAGTATTTGAAAAAATACTTCATTTTTGCATTATGAATATGAAGAATGTTTTATTACCGGTATTTTATTTACCACCGGTTTCATGGTTTTCAGTGTTTTTGGATGCTGAAAATGACGTTGTATTTGAACAGTTTGAAAACTTTCCAAAGCAGACCTATAGAAACAGAGCCAATATCTATGGAGCCAATGGCAGACTGTCGCTGATCATCCCTATGAACCATAATGGAAAAAGGGAAATGAAAGATATTGAGATTTCGTACAGAGAAGACTGGAGAACCCTTCACTGGAAGTCGATCAAGACCGCTTATCAAAGCTCTCCTTATTTCGAATACTATGAAGATAAATTCAGAAAGATCTTCGATATGAAAGAAAAGTTTCTTTTGGATTTTAACCTTAAAGGGTTGGAGATCATCCAACAGATACTGAAAACAGAAAAGGCACACTCTTTGAATGTAGAATATATCAAAAATCCGGAAGGTATCAGTTTCAGAGAAAAATTCTCAGCAAAACACCCTTCAGAATTTGAAATGGAAGAATATTACCAGACTTTCTCAGATAAATTTGGATTTTTGAAAGATTTATCGGTTCTGGATCTTGTCTGTAACAAAGGTCCTGAGTCGCTTTCTTATATTAAAAAAATAAAACAGTCATCATAGTAAATCACTGTTGATCCCCTTAAAAACGGATAAAACTGGTGGGTGTATGACTTTTAAAATTAAATATCAACATATGAAAAAGGTATTATTAGCTGCAGTTTTTTTAGCAGGTTTTAATTTCTCCTTTGCACAGGAGTCTAAAGCTAAAAGTATTGATCCCAAAGAAGATAAAGATCTGATGACCTGGTATCATAAGGATTTCTCTGCTTCAAAAGTATATGGAGTGAATACGGCAAATGCTTATAAATATTTAGAATCTAAAGGTCTGAAGCCCAAAACAGTGATTGTCGGCGTTTTAGACAGTGGTGTACAGGTAGACCACCCGGGATTGGTAAAAAACCTGTGGACGAATCCTAATGAAGTTCCGGGAAATGGTAAAGATGATGACGGGAACGGATATATTGATGATGTACACGGATGGAACTTTATAGGCGGAAAAAACGGAGATATTGATATCGACAATATGGAGGTGACAAGAGTGGTTGCTAAATATAAACCGGTTTTTGAAGGTACTGATTCTGCAAAGAACAAAGCCAACCAGGCGAGTATGAAGGAGGAGTTTGACATGTATATGAAAGCCAAAGATCTTTTCAGCAAAAAAAGTATTGAGGCTAAGCAGAATTTCCAGACCTATTCTATGCTGAATGAGCTGATTCCAAATATGGTAAAACTGCTGGCAGGAAAACCTGTAACTGCAGAAACAATCAGAGCGATTAAAGCACCTGCAGATCAGAGGGATGCTATTGCTTTGGACTTTTTGAACCAGATCTCATCAAGCCCGGAGTTTAACGGAAAATCTGCCGCTGACTTCGAGAAAAAGATGAAAGACGAAATGAAAGAGGCAATAGATCATTTTGCTCCTGCTGCCAAACAGTATGACCTGTCTTATGATCCTAGAAAAGAAATTGTGGGAGATAACTATGATGACTACTCTGAAAAGATCTACGGAAACAACCATTATGAAGGACCGGATGCAGAGCACGGAACCCACGTAGCAGGTATTATTGCAGGTCTTCCGCAGGGAAAAGAAATACAATATGGTGTAGCTTCCAAAGTGGCAAAAATCATGACCGTAAGAACTGTTCCGAATGGAGATGAAAGAGATAAAGACGTTGCCAACGCTATCAGATATGCGGTGGATAATGGCGCTAAAGTATTGAATATGAGCTTTGGAAAACCCGTATCACCAGGCAAAAATGTAGTATGGGATGCTTTCAAATATGCTGAAGATAAAGGCGTTCTTTTAGTAAAGGCTGCCGGTAATGAAAACGAAGATGTGGCAGAGCACCTTGCATATCCTACCAACTTTAAGAACATTTCTGACGAAAAACCATTTGTAAGCAACGTTCTTGTTGTAGGGGCAAGTACCAATAAGAATAATGCTTTGAGAGCTGACTTCTCCAATTACAATAAAAAAATGGTGAATGTTTTTGCTCCGGGAGAAGAAATTTATTCTACCGTACCAAAAAATGAATACAAATACCTTCAGGGTACCTCAATGGCTTCACCGGTTGTAGCAGGAGCAGCAGCCGTCCTGCTGGCCTATATGCCCGAGCTGAAACCTGATCAGATTATTGAATCTCTTGTAAAGAGCAGCAATCCGAGCACGGCAAACGGATTCACAGATCAGTCGCAGGCTGGTGGGGTTATCGACCTGAAAAAAGCAGCAGAATATGCCTATACTCATTTCTACAACGGGAAAGGATCCGCAGATACTGCTAAACCTTCAAAACGTAGAGCCAACGAAGTCAAATCCGTAAAAAAGGCTGTTAAAAAATAATTTATCTTCCTGTGTTTAAGGAGAAACCATAAAGAGTCCGAATTTTTTCGGACTTTTTATTTTTTATTTTCAATTTTGGCACGGTTTTTTGTAACTTTATAGTAACAAAATAATAAACAACAAAATGAAAAAGTTACTACTTGCAGGGATGTTGGGAACATCACTTTTTGCAGTGTCTTGTTCCTCTGTGAATAAAGCAGCTACATCTCAAAATCAAAGAGCAGACTTCCTTACCATGAAGGGAGACTGGCAGATCGTGAGCGTAGATTACGAAAAAGGATATAAAATCAAACCTTTTGATGAAGGTGCAGATGCACAATGTTTCGTAGGAAGTCACTGGAGACTGATTCCTAACAACTGGACAGGGGCGTATACTTTAAACGGTGGTGGAAATTGCCCGGCAATTACCCAGCCTATCAAATTTGAAGTGAAAAACGGTAATACGTTTATGTTTAAAAAGATTGCTTCAGGTACTAAAGCAAAACAAAATACAGCAGGATATACCCTGACACTGATCAAGCAGACTACCGATCAGTTTTCACTTGAGCAGGATGTTCCGTTTGAAGGAGAAAATGTAAAAGTTGTTTACAACTTCGAGAGAACAGGAATGAAATAATTTATCAACATAAAGATCAGAAAAAATGAAATTTAATAAAACATACGTAGGAGCCCTTTTCTTGTCATCAGCTTTATTATTGACAAGCTGTGAAGCGGTTCAGAATTCTAACCACCAACAGAGAGGTACAGCCGTAGGTGCTGCTTCAGGAGCAGTACTAGGAGGTATTCTTGGTAACAATGTAGGAAAAGGAGGAAATGGAGCGATTGGAGCTGTATTGGGTGGTATTATCGGTGGTGTTGCAGGTAACGTTATCGGTAACAAGATGGATAAACAGGCAAGAGATATCAAAGAAACTTTACCGGGAGCTCAGGTAGAAAGAGTAGGTGACGGTATTAAAGTGACCATGAATGAAAGTATTGTAAACTTTGCTTTCGACTCTTCAAACCTTACTTCTGTTGCTCAGACCAACCTGGATAAATTAGCCAAAGTATTGGCTGATAACCCGGATACCAATATCAATATCTACGGACACACAGACAGCGTAGGTAAAGATGCTTATAACATGGCACTTTCTCAAAGAAGAGCTGATGCCGTAAAATCTTACCTGGTAGGGAAAGGAATTGCAGGCAGCAGAATGTTTACAAAAGGTGAAGGTAAAAATATGCCGGTTGCAAGTAACGATACTGACGAAGGAAGAGCTAAAAACAGAAGAGTTGAATTCGCTATTACTGCAAATGAGAAAATGATTAACGATGCCAAACAAGGGCAGTAATTAATTTAACATATAAATATTTTCGTAAAAGACCGCCCCGGCGGTTTTTTTTGTATTTTTATGCTGGAAATTTTGAATTTATTATTTTTGTACCTTAAACCTTTATGATTTGAAATCCCTTACATAACATAAAAAATGATGAAGGCCCCCTGCAACCATTAAAAACAAATAAAAATTTCGGAAGAAATAACATAAATGAAGAAATATTTAAAGCTACTGCGTGTAGAACAATGGGTGAAGAACCTGTTTGTATTTGTCCCTCTGTTTTTTTCAGGTAATATTACCAACCTTAATTTACTTGTCGAAAGTATTTTCGCTTTTGTCATATTCTCACTTGCTGCAAGTGTGGTTTACATTCTGAATGATTATAATGATATTGAAGCAGACAGGAAACATCCTGAAAAAAGAAGAAGACCCCTGGCAAGCGGGGCGATTTCCAAATCAAAAGCAATAGGAATTCTTATAGGCCTTGTCATCACAGATATTGTACTGGTATTATTGGCTCAGCTCTATTTCCATCAGCCGTTATGGAAATTCGCCACCATCATAGCTTTCTATGTAGTGATGAACCTTGCTTATACTTTCAGACTCAAGCATGTTCCTATCATTGATATCTTTATCATTGCCATAGGCTTTGTACTCAGAGTACTGGCCGGCGGTTATATTACAGGGATCAGCATTTCGCAGTGGGCTATTCTGCTGACCTTTGTACTGGCACTGGTTCTGGCCATCGGAAAAAGAAGGGGAGAGCTGATCAATGCACAGGTTTCAGGAAAGACAAGGAAGGCATTGGATGGGTATAATGTTCAGTTTGCAGATATTGCACTGTCTATTTCCATTACCCTGGCTATCGTCTGCTATCTGATGTTTACCCTGTCGCCGGAGGTTCAGGCCAGATTCCATCAAAGAGTCTTCTATACTGTAGTTTTCGTTGTGTTTGCTTTGCTGAGATATCTGCAGCAGACACTGGTGTACAACAGAACCGAATCTCCAACCAAAATTGTATACAGAGACCGTTATATTCAGGTCACTTTATTACTTTGGGTCGCCACATTTTTAATTCAAATTTACTTTAAAAAATGAAGCCGAATTTCACACAGAAAGTTACAAACTGGGGAAATTTCCCGGTAGTGGAAAAAGAAATGAGATCTGAGGACAGCTTCAAAAAGATAAAAGAATTTGTACTCAATCATAACGAAATTATAGCAAGAGGAAACGGAAGATGCTACGGAGATGCTTCGTTGGGAGAGTCCATATTTTCTACTAAAAAATTAAATAAGTTCATCAGTTTCGACCGTTTGAACGGAGTGATAGAATGTGAATCCGGAGTCCTTCTTTCTGATGTTCTGGAGATTGCTGTTCCGCAGGGATATTTCCTGTATGTAACTCCGGGAACAAAATTTATTTCAGTTGGCGGAGCCATTGCTTCAGATGTACATGGTAAAAACCACCATGCTGAAGGGTGCTTTTCAGAATATGTGATTGAATTTAAACTGATGACTGAAAATGGTGAGATCATCACCTGTTCCAGAGACGAAAATTCAGAGAAGTTTTGGGCTACCATCGGAGGAATGGGGCTTACCGGAATTATCCTTACAGCAAAATTTAAGCTTAAAAATATAGAGTCTGCATACATCCGTCAGGAAAGCATCAAGGCTGAAAACCTGGATGAGATCTTTCAGCTTTTTGATGAAAGTGAAAGCTGGACTTATACGGTGGCCTGGATAGACTGTCTTCAGAAAGGAAAAAATATCGGAAGAAGTATTCTGATGAGAGGAGAACATGCCTTTCAGCACGAGCTTCCTCAAAGTATGGGAAAAACCCCTTTAAGACTGAAGAAAAAACTTCAGCCTACTGTTCCTTTCTATTTTCCCGGATTTGTACTGAATGCATTGACGGTGAAAATATTCAACTGGCTGTATTATAAAAAACAATCTAAGAAAGAAGTCAGAAATTTTATTGACTACGAAACATTCTTCTATCCTCTGGATGCCATCAATGAATGGAATAAGATCTACGGAAAATCAGGTTTTATACAATATCAGATGGTAATTCCCAAAGAAGCAGGAAAAGAAGGAATGAAGAGAATCCTGGAAACAATTGCCAAAAGCGGAAACGGATCATTCCTGGCAGTGCTGAAGCTTTTCGGGAAAAACAATCCGCAGGCGTACAATTCATTTCCTGTGGAAGGATATACGCTGGCATTGGATTTTAAAGTCAATTCAAAACTGAAGAAACTGGTAGATCAGCTGGATGCTATCGTACAGGAATTCGGCGGAAGAATCTATCTTACCAAAGACAGCATGAGCAGGTCTTCACTGACCAATTATCTGAAAAATATTCAAAATCCTAAATTTGTGTCTTTACAGCACAAAAGAATCATAAACAACAACTCATAATGATCGTTCTGGGAAGTACATCTGAAGTGGCACAGGCATTTGTGGAAAAAGCACTTCAGGAAGGAGAAAAATTTGAAAAGATCTATCTTTTTACCTCAAATAAGGAAACTACAGAGAGGTTTGCAAGGCATATTGATGTGAAGTTTCTGCAGCAGGCTGAAGTCATTGAACTCGATCTGACCAAAGAAATTGATTATAATAGATTTGATAATATCAATTCAAATGTATTATTTTGTGCCGTAGGATATTTGGGCGAAGGAACAGAAGAAGGATTGTATGATAACAGGAATACCGAGCGGATCATTGATATCAATTATTCAAAGCTGGTACCGGTGATGAACTATTTTGCCCATAAATTTGAAAGCAGAAGGTCCGGAACGATCATCGGGCTTTCATCAGTGGCAGGAGATCGGGGAAGACAGAGTAATTTTATCTATGGAAGCGCAAAAGCAGCTTTTACAGCTTATTTAAGTGGTTTAAGGAATTATCTTTTTGATAAAAAAGTACATGTTCTGACCATCAAGCCTGGTTTTATGGCTACCAAAATGACAGAAGGGCTTCCTTTGAATCCTAAACTGACCGCTACACCGAAACAGGCTGCCGCATGCATTTACAAAGCTTTTAAAAAGCAGAATAATGTGGCCTATGTTTTGCCTGTCTGGAGTATTATCATGTTGATCATCAGTAATATTCCTGAATTTATATTCAAAAAATTAAAGCTTTAAAAAAATGAAAAAATTGTATTGTTTTGATTTTGACGGAACACTGACGTATAAGGATACCATGTTTATGTATCTTAAATTCTACGATTCTACAAAATACCGGATACAATTTTTAAGACATGTACCGCTCTTCATCCTGCTGAAGCTGAAACTGGCCGAAACGGAAAAAGTGAAGAAAAGCTTTATCGGTTCTATTTTAAAAGGACAGTCTCAGGAAAAGATCGAGCAGAAATCGAAACAGTTTTTTGAAATGCATTACCCTAAAATCGTAAGGGAAAATGCCCTGGACTTTATACAAAATATCGATAGGAATAATACACAGAGCTTATTGGTTACCGCTTCACTGGATATCTGGGTAAAACCTTTTGCCGATGAACTGAAAATGCATCTTGTTTCTACCCGGGCCGAGTTTAAGAACGGTGTTTTCACAGGAAACTTTATCGGCAAAAACTGTAACGGAAAAGAAAAACTGGTAAGAATAAAAGCTGAAATCAACGATTCCAAATATGATAAAATTATCGCATTTGGTGATACTTCGGGGGATCGGCCAATGTTGAAATGGGCAAATGAGGGACATTACCAATTTTTTCATTAATTTTGGAAGGTAAAAGTGTAAAAAATGAAAAGTCTGTTATTTGCTTTGATGATCATCCTGATGAGTTGTACGAATGTACCGTCTCAAAAGGAATCTCCTATGCAGAAAAAAGCAGAACTTCTTGTTTCGGAATCTCAGGGTGGGGCAGATCAGCCCGGCTTCAGAATCATTAAAGACGGGAAAGATTTTCGTAACACGATAAAAACGGGATTCGGATGGGTAGATCTTGGAAAAGAACCGGCTACTGATTATCCGAAATTTCCGAAGAATAAAAAAGTTATACTCTACAACTTGGGCAGCTTCAGATCAGGAAGCCACAGAGTCACAGAAATCAGAAATGTATCCGTGAAAAACAACATCCTGTATGTAGAAGTCCCGGCCGGGGAACCTGCCGGTGAAATGGAAATTCAGGTGATCTCCAATCCCTGGATTATTTTCGCTGTTCCCGCAGAGTATCAGTTTACCTCCGTAGAATTAAAATATTCAAAATAATAATGGATAAAGTATATTTAGATAATGCCGCAACCACTCCGCTTGCAGAAGAAGTTATAGATGCAATGGTGGGTACTATGAAGATGAATTTCGGAAACCCGTCTTCAACGCACAGCTTTGGCCAGGAAGCAAAAATACTTATTGAAAATGTAAGAAGACAGGTTGCAGACTATCTTCATGTAACTCCTGCTGAGATCATTTTCACTTCCTGTGGAACCGAATCCAACAACATGATCATTAAATCCGCCGTAGAACATCTTGGCGTACAAAGGATCATCAGCTCTCCTCTGGAACATAAATGTGTTTCGGAAAGTATTCTGGATATGAAAGCCAGAAAAGGAGTAGAAGTAAACTATATCCGCCCGAACGAAAAGGGAGATATTGATCTTAACAAATTAGAAGAGCTTTTAAAAGCTTCAGATAAAAAAACATTGGTGAGCTTAATGCATGCCAATAACGAAATCGGGAATCTGATAAACCTTAAAAAAGTAGCGGAACTTTGCAAGGAACACCATGCGCTTTTCCATTCAGATACCGTACAGACCATGGCTCATATGAATCTTGATTTCTCTGATATCCCCGTAGATTTCGCTTCTTGCAGTGCCCATAAATTCCACGGGCCTAAAGGAGCAGGATTTGCCTTTATCAGAAAAGCAACGGGCCTTAAAGGGATCATTACCGGAGGACCTCAGGAAAGAAGCCTCAGAGCCGGAACAGAAAATGTAAGCGGTATTGTAGGACTTGGGAAAGCTTTGGAACTTTCGCTGACGCATATGGACGAATATACACAGCATATGCAGAGCATCAAAGAGTATGCTATAGAAAGATTATCAGCCGAAGTGGAAGGCATTAAATTCAACGGTAGAAGTGCTGAGAAGGAAAGCAGTCTTTACACTGTTCTGAGCGCTTTATTGCCATACAAAAACCCGCTGATCGGACTTCAGCTGGATATGAAAGGAATTGCAATTTCTCAGGGAAGTGCATGCTCTTCAGGAGCGTCAAAACCTTCAATGGTAATGATGATGGTACTTTCTGAGGATGAAATGGATCAC
This sequence comes from Chryseobacterium arthrosphaerae, assembly GCF_001684965.1. Taxonomy (NCBI): domain Bacteria; kingdom Pseudomonadati; phylum Bacteroidota; class Flavobacteriia; order Flavobacteriales; family Weeksellaceae; genus Chryseobacterium; species Chryseobacterium arthrosphaerae. Next base: position 95,924 of record NZ_MAYG01000001.1, read on the forward strand.
TGTACGCCATTACGTATTTCTTTCAGCCATATGACGACTAAAGCAGACATTGATACACTGGTGACAGCTTTAAAGGAAATTTCAAGTGATTACACTATAGAAAAAACTAATGTTGAGCATAGATAGTCTTATGATGTAAAAATCGTAATTTTGAAGACTCAATAAAGGGGAAAACAAGAAAATAATATTAATTAAAATAAAAGAAACAAAAATGGCTTTAGAAATTACAGACAGCTCATTTCAGGATACGGTTTTAAAATCAGACAAACCGGTATTAGTAGACTTCTGGGCAGTATGGTGCGGACCTTGCAGAACTTTAGGACCAATCATCGAAGAAGTTGCATCAGATTTTGAAGGGAAAGCAGTAGTAGGAAAAGTAGATGTGGACAACAACCAGGAAATTTCGATGCAGTATGGTATCAGAAATATCCCTACAGTTCTTATTTTTAAGAACGGAGAAGTAGTAGATAAATTAGTAGGTGTAGCTCCAAAAGAGGTAATCGCTGAAAAATTAAGCGCTCACTTGTAAAAAAACAATTGTGATAATGAATACCTTCCGTGTTTGGAAGGTATTTTTTTTGAAAATAATTTGCAGGTAATAAAAAAAGGTGTAATTTTGCAACCACGAAAAAGAAACGACGTTCTTTTAAAAAATAATGATCCGGTAGTTCAGCTGGTTAGAATGCCGCCCTGTCACGGCGGAGGTCGCGGGTTCGAGTCCCGTCCGGATCGCAAAAAGTTTTCTCAATTTACTTTAAAAAAATTGATCCGGTAGTTCAGCTGGTTAGAATGCCGCCCTGTCACGGCGGAGGTCGCGGGTTCGAGTCCCGTCCGGATCGCAGAAGTTTTCTCAATTTCTTTTTAAAAAAATTGATCCGGTAGTTCAGCTGGTTAGAATGCCGCCCTGTCACGGCGGAGGTCGCGGGTTCGAGTCCCGTCCGGATCGCAGAAGTTTTCTCAATTTACTTTAAAAAAATTGATCCGGTAGTTCAGCTGGTTAGAATGCCGCCCTGTCACGGCGGAGGTCGCGGGTTCGAGTCCCGTCCGGATCGCAAAAAATCTTCTAGAAATAGAAGATTTTTTTTTATTTATGCCCTTTCGGAAATCAAAACCATCCGGTTCCTGTATTTTTATAACAGCCAATCAATCTGGCAGCAGGATCAGCAATCTGTATATCCATGATGATTCAATGGAGCAGATCCTTTCAAAATTGACCACATTAATTTTCAGTAAGGTAATTTATAATGTCTTTTAGTATAGGATTTCTGTTAGATTCTTTCCATACCATATAAAGTTCCGTTTTTTGGGAAATATAATTCAGCTCCAGAAATTTTACATTCAGATCATAACCATATTGCAGAGACGTAGGCAGTATGGCTATTCCCAACCCTTCCTCCACAAGTTTGTAAATAGTCAGCGCATTGATGGATTTATGAAACACCTTTGGCCGGAACCCATGATCTTCACAAATACTCATGATAACATCAAAGTAATGGGGGCTGTCCTCACTCGAAAAGAAAATGAAAGACTCTTTATATAAACTCTTAAAAGTCTCATCATCTATATTGTCAATAGGATGATTTTTAGGAAGAACCAAAGAAAAACTGTCCTGATGGATAAGATGCTTTGAAATACCTTCAGGAATATTCTGCAACCTTACAAACCCGATATCCAGCTGATGGTCTTCCAATAGCTTTACCTGCAGCTTATTGGGCATCTCCTGCAGAACAGTTCTGATCTCAGGATAGATCCGGTTCAGTTTTACAACACAGTCGGGAATAATCTTTTCTGCAGCAGAACCCAGAAAACCGATTCTCAGTTCAGACTGTCTGCCCTGGCTGATATTTTCAAGCTGTTCTTTGATATTGATTAAATGATTAAAAATAAAATCCACTTCCTTTTTCAGATAAAGCCCGGCTTCGGATAATTCTACTTTTTTCTTGGTTCTGTTAAATAAGGTCACATTGAATATCTCTTCCATCTGTTTGATCTGTCGGCTGAGCCCTGGTTGTGATATGAAAAGCTTTTCGGAAGCCTTCCGGAAACTCAGCTCATTGCTTAAAACCTGGAAATATTTCAAATGTCTAAGTTCTATCTGATAACTCATAGTTATTGATTAATGATGTAAATGGTATTATTAAGTATTAAATATACTTATTATTTTTGATTCAAATTATAAATGATATGAATAAAGAATACGGTTTTAATTACGGCATTGATATGCTCACAGCCTCCAGGGCCTTAGCCATTAGCAGGGGCGAACTGAAAGGGATTTTAAATGACCGCAGCAGGGAAGAAGTAAGGAAAAGCAGCCGGTATGTAGAAACAATAGCGCAGTCCGGTAAAGCAGTGTATGGTATTAATACAGGTTTTGGCCCCTTATGCACCACCATGATTTCATCTGAAGATACCCGTAAACTTCAGAGCAACATTTTAAAAAGCCATGCAGTAGGGGTCGGAAAGTTTATTGATGTGGAACTATCCAGAATAATGTTGGTATTAAAGCTTCATGCCCTGTCAAAAGGATATTCAGGAATTCAGGAAGCAACCCTGGACCGTATGATCTGGCATCTTGAAACGGATGCTATCCCTTTAATTCCGGAGCAGGGATCTGTAGGGGCTTCGGGGGATCTCGCTCCCTTATCCCATTTGTTCCTTCCACTGATCGGATTGGGGAAAGTGTATTACAAAGGAGAAGTAATTCCCGCAGGTACCTTTTTAAAAGAACAGAATGTAGAACCGCTTTCACTGAGTGCAAAAGAAGGTCTGGCACTGATCAATGGGACACAGTTTATGGCGGCTCATGGGGTGAAAGCAGTAGAAAGACTTCATAACCTGCTTACCAATGCAGATATTATTTCCGCAATGATGATAGAAGGCTTAAAAGGCTCTGAAAAACCTTTTGATGAAAAACTCCACCAGTTGAGACCTTACACCGGAAATATAGAAGTAGCGTCCAATATCCGGACACTGTTAAAAAACTCTGAAATTGTACGCTCCCATGCTGACTGTTCAAAAGTTCAGGATCCCTATTCTATGAGATGTATCCCACAGGTGCACGGTGCATCCCGGGACGCTTATGCCCACCTTAAAAAAACAGTGGAAATTGAAATCAATTCCGTTACAGACAATCCGGTTGTTTTCAGTGAAACATCTACGATAAGCGGAGGAAATTTCCATGGACAGCCTATTGCCCTACCCCTGGATTATGCTTGCCTGGCTGCTTCTGAAATTGGAAACATCAGTGACAGGAGAATTTATCTTTCCCTTGAAGGAAATACTCCGGGATTACCAAAGCTGCTGATGAAGGAAACAGGCCTGAACTCAGGATTGATGATTTTACAGTATACCTCTGCTGCTTTGGCCAGTGAAAATAAAGGATTGTGCTTCCCGTCAAGTGCGGACAGTATTCCAACTTCTCTGGGACAGGAAGATCATGTAAGTATGGGGTCAATAGGGGCCCGCAAATTACATCAGGTCATTGAAAATGTTGAAAAAATCCTGGGTATCGAGCTTTTTTGTGCCGCTCAGGCCATGGATTACCATGCTCCTTTAAAGCCTGGAAAAGTACTGGAAGCAGTTCACCGTTTTGTACGCTCCAAAGTAGCCCACATTGAAGAAGACCAGATTATGCATGATATGATGCAGGTCACAATCGATATGGTGAAAGACGGATCCCTTCTGAAAGTTGCACAGGAGGCCGTATCAATAGAGCAGGATCATCTTTTTTAAAAAAACAAATGATGAAAAAAGAAAATATAAATACAGGCTTTTCCCTCATAGGCCCTTTTGCTCAGCTGATTACACTGGCCGGGTTACCAGATAAGGGAGCCATACATGATGAAGAAATTGTGGCTTTGGAAAATGCAGCGATTCTGTTAAAAGAAGACACTATATACCGTGTAGATGATTATGATATACTTAGAAAAGAAGCGGAAAAATTAAATGCGGCCCATATAAAACTAACGGATGAATTGGTTTGTGTACCGGGCTTTATAGATGCCCACACTCATATATGTTTTGCCGGAACACGGTCGAACGATTACCGGATGAGAAATGCAGGTAAAACCTATCTTGAAATCAGTGCTTCCGGTGGCGGAATATGGGATACCGTAAACAGTACCCGGAAGGCAACTCTGGATGAACTGATTTATTTAACCATACAACGTGCAGAAAGACATTTAGCGGAAGGAGTGACTACTATAGAAGTAAAAAGCGGCTATGGGCTGAGTGTAATGGAGGAGCTGAAAATGTTGAATGCAATTCAGCAGGCCAATGAAAATACACAGGCTGATCTTGTACCTACCTGTCTGGCAGCTCATATTCCGCCAAAAGATGCTGAAAGCCGCTCCGCTTACCTGAATGATATCATTGAAAACCTTTTCCCCGTCATCAAAAACGGAAAGCTATCTAACCGGGTGGATGTATTCATTGAAGAAAATGCCTTCAGAAATGAAGAAATTAAGCCCTATCTGACCAGAGCAAAGGAAATGGGATTCGATATAACAGTTCATGCCGATCAGTTTACCTGTGAAGGAAGTGCTCTGGCAGTAGAATTTCAGGCATTAAGTGCTGATCACCTGGAAGCAAGTACAGATGCTGAAATTGAAATACTGGCCAAAAGTAATGTAGTTGCCGTAGCTCTTCCCGGAGCTTCCATAGGTTTAGGATGCTCATTTACGCCAGCCAGGAAAATGCTTGATGCAGGTCTGGCAGTAGCTATTGCCAGTGATTGGAACCCCGGTTCGGCGCCAATAGGAGATCTGCTTTGTACAGCATCCGTATTGGGAACTTTTGAAAAACTTTCCAATGCTGAAGTTCTTGCCGGGATTACTTACCGTGCCGCAAATGCTTTAGGACTGAAGGACAGAGGAAGGCTTGCAGCAGGTATGCTGGCAGACTTTAACCTGTTTGAAACCCATAGTTACCATGAAATTTTTTACCACCAGGGAAAATTAAAACCCAAATATGTTTATAAAAAAGGGAAACAAATAATTACATCTAACTAAATCGAAAATATGATGAATTTTAAAGAACAAATACTGCAGGGAATTCCGGAACACCTTCCGGCGCCTAAGAAATACAATAAAGAAATAGATCATGCCCCTGTAAGAGCTGATGTATTAAACGATGATGAAAAAAAATTGAGTGTGCGGAATGCACTGAGGTATTTCCCTACAGAATGGCATAAAGAGCTGGCTGTAGAGTTTTTAGAAGAGTTGGAAACCTATGGACGAATTTACATGTACCGTTTCATGCCCGATTACGAAATATATGCCCGCCCCATAGAAGAATATCCTTTTAAAAGCCTGCATGCCGGCTGTATTATGCTGATGATCCATAATAACCTTGATCCGGCAGTGGCCCAGCACCCCCAGGAGCTCATTACCTATGGCGGTAATGGCGGGGTTTTCCAGAATTGGGCCCAATATCTCCTGACCATGAAATACCTGGCCACAATGACGGATGAACAGACCCTCAACATTTACAGCGGCCATCCACAGGGAATTTTCCCATCAAGTCCTTCTGCACCAAGAGTAGTAGTGAGTAATGGTATGATGATTCCCAATTATTCCTCAAAAGCTGATCTGGAAAAATTCAGTGCCCTCGGCGTGACCCAGTATGGGCAGATGACAGCGGGGTCCTATATGTATATCGGCCCGCAGGGAATTGTACACGGAACTGCTATTACCTTAATGAATGCATTCCGGAAAAAGCTCTCCAATGGAGAAAAAGTACAGGGGAAAATATTTTTAACAGCCGGCCTGGGAGGAATGAGCGGAGCGCAGACCAAAGCAGGAAATATAGCAGGCTGTATTACCGTCTGTGCAGAGATAAATCCAAGCGCTGCAAGAAAAAGACATAGTCAGGGATGGGTAGACGAACTGATTGATAGCTTAGATGAGCTGGTAGACCGTGTAAACCTTGCCCGGTTCAGCAAAGAAACCGTTTCATTAGCTTATATCGGAAATGTGGTTGATGTATGGGAGCGCTTTGATAAAGAAAATATTTTTATCCATATCGGCTCAGACCAGACCTCACTCCATAATCCTTTTTCAGGAGGTTATTATCCGGCAGGATTGACCTTTGAAGAAGCTAACCATATGATTGCTGCGGATCCCGGTCAGTATAAAAAACATGTTCAGGAATCACTTGTCAGACAGGTAAAGGCCATTAATGCCCATACCGCGAAAGGAACTTACTTTTTCGATTACGGAAATGCTTTCCTGTTGGAAGCTGAGAGAGCGGGAGCTGATATCATGGATGAGACAGGTACCCGTTTCAGATACCCTTCCTATGTTCAGGATATTCTCGGGCCGATGTGCTTTGATTATGGTTTCGGACCATTCAGATGGGTATGTGCCTCAGGAAAACCTGAAGATCTGAAAATCGCAGATCAGATTGCCAGAGAAGTGATGCAGGAAATAAAAGCCAATGCCCCAGAAGAAATACAGCAGCAACTGCAGGACAATATCGTCTGGATTGCCGAGGCAGAATCCAATGCTTTGGTTGTAGGCTCACAGGCAAGAATTTTATACGCTGATGCTGAAGGCCGTGCAAAAATTGCTTTGAAATTTAATGAAGCTGTGAAGTCAGGAAAATTGTCAGCTCCGGTGATTTTAGGAAGAGATCATCATGATGTAAGCGGTACAGATTCCCCTTTCAGGGAGACCAGTAATATCTACGATGGAAGCAGGTTTACAGCTGATATGGCCATTCATAATGTGATAGGAGACAGCTTCAGGGGAGCTTCCTGGGTATCTGTTCACAATGGAGGAGGAGTGGGCTGGGGAGAAGTAATTAATGGAGGATTCGGAATGGTGCTTGACGGAACGGATGTTGCTAGGACAAAACTTCAGGATATGCTGTTCTTTGATGTAAATAACGGCATTGCACGAAGAAGCTGGGCCAGAAATGAAGAAGCAATATTTGCTATAAAACGGGAAATGGAAAGAACACCTTCCTTAACGGTCACTCTTCCATATGCAGTGGATGAGCAGGCTCTGAAATAAGAATATGGAGAGTAGACTTCATATTTTTTATCAGTCCGGCAACAGAAACGTGCCGGGCTGATTTTTTTTGAAATTTTTATATTTGACAATCTGCTGCTTATGAAAAGATCCCCAATAATCATCAGTATTAATTGGTGGAAAATAAAAAAAGTGATATCTTTGCAGCAGTTAAAAAAGGAGGAAAATTTAATGCTCATCCTTTTATGATCCGGTAGTTCAGCTGGTTAGAATGCCGCCCTGTCACGGCGGAGGTCGCGGGTTCGAGTCCCGTCCGGATCGCAAAAAGTCTTCTGTTTTCAGAAGACTTTTTTTCGTTTTTGACCTTTTCAATTCTTAATTTCGGAGATACTTTTCCAATCAGGCGTAAAAAACTGAGCTGAGCAAAAAGGGATCAGATAAAATAAACTATAAAAAACGCAAAGAAGTTAATATAGTTTCAAATTCTGATCCTGATTCTTAAAATGTATTCTAAGGAAAAAAACAAAGAATTCAATTCTTATTGGTACCATATCATTTTTTTTATATATTTGGAAAAGATAGATCCTTGCTTTTCTTTTTAAGAAATGATGATGTTTCGTCATCGATGTAAAATTGCTTAGCATACTGCACTACATACTATCTTTAATGGTGAAATTGGTACTAGTATGTACCTTTTCAGTTCATTTTCCGGGAAAATAAAGATACACACTAGTACCATTTCTGGAGTTGATAGATATAGTTCTCAGAAGATACGAAGGTTTATCACACACAAAGCCCTATTCAATCGTAGGGCTTTTTATTTATAAAAAAACACATAACCAATGTCACAAAATCTCAGCAGACAACAGATTTACGACCGCATAAAAGCATCTTCCAAAGACAGTTATATTTTGGAGGAAATGAAAAGGCTTGGTTTTTGGCAGGAGACCTCTACACCTTCCTTACCGGAACAACTGATACAGAAAGAAGTTGTTTTACAGCAGGAGTTGCAGGAATTACTGGCGAAAAACAGAAAGTACGGCAACCAGGAAGCGATGCTTCGTGAAATGCGTAAAAAACGGATGCAGGAAGCAAAAGCCAAAAGAGAAGTCACCAAACAAAAAAATGAACAGAAACGGCAGGATAAAGCGGATCACTGGAAGAAATTACAGGAGCAGCAGATTATTTATCTTGGTGAAAATGTTTCAAAAGGACTTCATAAAACAGATTCTGACGGGGAAAAGTTACAACAGTATTCACTTCCTGCTTTTGAAAGCATAGCAGATTTCAGCCGAAAATCAGGTTTCAGTCTTTCGGTTATCAGGTATCTTGCCTTCCACAGGAGCGTTTCAAAAAAATCTCATTACCACACTTTTGAAATTTCAAAAAAATCGGGAGGAAAAAGAAAAATTTCTGCCCCGAAGTCTCAGCTGAAAGGTTTCCAGCAATGGATTCTGGAGAATATTTTAAATAAAATCCCTGTAGGAGAAACTGTTCATGGCTTCACCGCACAAAAATCAATCGTTACCAATGCAGAGCCGCATCTTGGGAAAGATATCATCATCAATATAGATCTGCAGGATTTTTTTCCTTCAATCAGCTATAAAAGGGTAAAGGGGCTGTTTGTGAAACTGGGCTATTCGGAACAGCTGGCGACTATTTTTGCATTAGCCTGTACCCAGGCTCACACAGAAGAAGTTTTATTGGACGGAGTTAAATATTTCGTTCATAAAGGAGAAAGGTTCCTGCCTCAGGGATCTCCTGCAAGCCCTGCAATAAGCAATCTTATTGTTTATAAGCTGGATAAGAGATTACAGGGGCTGGCCGGTAAATTAGGATTTGTATATACACGCTATGCAGATGATCTTACTTTTTCTGCGCATCAGGCCAATGATCAAAACATAAATAAGCTTTTATATTTCGTAAAACAGGTGATCAGCGACGAAAACTTCACTGTGCATCCTGATAAGCTTCATATCATGAGAAAGAAGCATCAGCAGAAAGTGACGGGCATTGTGGTGAATGAAAAACTGAATGTTGAGAGGAAGAAGCTGAGAAAGTTCAGGGCACTTTTACATAATATTGAAGTCAATGGATGGCAGAACCAGACCTGGGGAAAAGCATTTCATCTGATCAATGCGATAGAAGGCTATATCAATTTTGTGAATATGGTAAACCCTTCCAAAGCTTTAGCCTTTAATGAAAAATTAAAAGCAATTATTGCAAAACACGGTAAGCCGATGACGGAGACTGTAAAAATAATTCCGGTAACTGCAGAAACAATTGAAGTTCCCGGACGTAAAGAAGAAATAGCAGCACCAAAAGAAGACAAAACAGATTGGTGGAATATTTTTTAGCCTGATCCCAATACCTAATAACAACATCTTAAGCCATAAGATAGATGAAAATCATCAAACAGACCAAGCTCTTTTTCCACGAGGGAAAATCGGATAAAGTTTACGAAATCGATCTCTGTGAAATCAATCCCGATGCTTTTATTGTCAATTTCCGTTACGGAAGACGGGGAGCTGCGTTGAAAGAAGGCAGTAAAACTCCTGAATTTGTTTCAAGAGAAAAAGCTGAAAGCATTTTTGACCAGCTCGAAAAAGAAAAACGAAATAAAGGATACCAGTCAGAAGTAGAAGTATTTGTAGAACTTCCGTCATTGGAAACTGTGAATATGAACTCTACTGAAGGCGTTATATTGAAACGCCTGGAAGATGCCACACAGGGAATCAATTCTTTCAAAACAGAGTGGAAAACTTCCCGTGTGATCTGGAAAGCAGCCCAAATGGAATTTAAAGAATCGGTGCCTTATATTCTGAAACTGGCAACTAAAGGAGACGAAATGCAGCTGTATGCTTCCATTTTTGCCATCAGAACATTACAAATCACCCAGGCATCAGGACTTCTTCACAGCATTGCACACAGTACAAGACATAAACAGTATATCCGGAACGTTGCTTTTGATGCTCTTTTGACAATCAATGAAGCTTCGGAACAGGAAAAGACCGTTTCAGAATTACTGGAAAGCTTACCAGCCGACATACGGTATGCTATTGATAAAGGTGATTATGAACGCTTAAAAAAACATTACGCTGAGAAATTCGGCAAAAAAGAAAAAGCAGATGAGCTGACCTTTCTTTATCTGCTGTCAAAAGCCTATCCTTCCCTGGTTGAGGTTATTGAAAACCTTCTCTGGCAGATTCCTTTTGAAGCTCCTTATTTCAGAAACATCCGGGCAATATATAAGCTCGCCCGTTTCAGAGATGATGCACAGATTCTGGGAATGCTTTCATTTTTGTTCGAAAAGAAAAGACCGATGTTCAACCGAACGGTCAGCCTTGATAAAGAATCATGGAATCAGGAGCAGTACTTTTATGATTTCGGTGGCTATGTGAATGTAAGAAAAGAGCTTTCCAATAACGAAAGCAGGCTGGCATTTTCAAATTTTACCAAACTTTATTTTCAGAAGAACGGTTTTTATTATTTAAAAGATCTTGGAAAACAGAATAAAGCAAAAGAATATTTAAGGTTTGCCGTCAATGCCCTGATACAGTATTCCAATTCAGATTATACCCCTGCGGTCAGAAGACCATTAAGCGTATACGGAAATTATGACTGGCAGAGCAGCAGATATCATTATACAGTCGTTGATTTCCCTGAGTGTTATCAGTCTTTACTTCTTACAACCATCCTTTTCGGGAATGATAAGACCCGTAAAATGGATGCCAAACTTCAGTTTTACATTAAAAAAGAACAATTCTGGAGTTCAGAATATTATTATCAGGAAAATAGAGTTACAAAAATAGAATCAGGTACAGATAATGACCAGGCTTCTTCAGAAAATACTTCTGTTAAAAAACAGCAGGAAGGAGCTTTAGAGAATATCATCAGTACATTTAAAAATATTTTCAGCTCCAATAAAGAGAAAACTGCCGATATTCAACCGAAGAAAGAGGCACCATCAATTGAGGTTGAATCCAATTATTCCAGATCCGAATTGTATCCTGAATTCTGGGATGCAATGCCGGAAGCTTATGTTCAGCTTTTGATGCAGGCAAAAATGGATCTGGTTATGAAATTCGCTTACAGAAACCTTTCCGTTCATCCTGAGTATAAAAATCTGCTGCAAAAAATCGAACCGGAAATGATGATCCGCCTGCTCAACAAATCTTCGGAATATCCTCAAAGGTTAGGCTTCGATGCTTTGATGAAGAGAGAGACGGAACTGAGACAGAACGAAAGTTGGGTAGCACAGATTTTAGTTTCCGGAAACGAAAAAGCTAGAAACTGGGCGAAAGTGAATATTGAAAATAATACCCAGTATTTTCTTTCTTCCACAGATTTTATGACGATTCTGGTGATGAATTCACGCAAAGAGTCCAATGAATTTATCAATAATCTACTGCAAAAAGCATCTTTACCGGAAGACAGGCAGAAAGCAGTGCTCGGAAAAGTAATCATTCAACTGATTGCGCTGGAAAATAATGAAGAAAACAACAGAATTGCCGAAGCTGCTACCAAAAAACTTAAAATAACGGCTTCGTCCAATTTCTCTGAGATCAGCTGGGACATTATTGCCCAATTACTGACTTCACCGCTGAATAATAACAGATTTTTGGCCAGTGAAATCCTCCTTTCCAAATCCCGGAAATACCCTGTTACGGAAATACCTGTTTCAATCATCGAACTGCTGTTAAACAATGAAAATAAAACCATCAGGGAAAACGGGCTTAGTCTTTTAAAGCAGTATCCGAAAGAAGAAACCGGCAACAGCTGGCAGCAGATTCTTCAGTTGCTTTCTACCGGTTATCAGGAAGTTGCAGAAGGAATCCTTGCTTTGAACGATCAGTTTGAATCACAGTCTGAAATTCAGCTGCAAACTACTGAAAGACTTTTTGACGTATTAATGATCGAACAGAAATTTGAAAATTCCCATCAGATATTCAGAGATTATCTTGAGAAAATGGCAGCGAAATACAACGGTGCCATTCCGGTAAAATGGCTGATCAGATTAGTATTTGCCAACAGTGTAAAAAACCGGCTTTTCGGATTTGAATTGCTGAAAAAAGTAAAGGATGACAGCCGGTTCAGCCTGAAGCAGGTCATTGCTCTGGCCAATCATGAGTTTCTGGCAGTAAGACAATGGTCCTGGAACTTTTACAAAAATAACGTTGAACGGATAAAATCTGACCGTAATCATGCATTGGGAATTCTGGATGCGAAATGGGATGACAGCAGGGCTTTTGCATTTCACTTTTTCGAAAACGAATTCACCGATGAAGACTGGGACACAGACTGCCTGGTTGGAATTGTAGATTCCGTACGTTCTGATGTGGAAAGTTTTGGTAAAAATCTTATTATGAAATTCTTCAAAAAAGAACAGGGAATGGAATATCTTACCAAACTGAGCCAGCATCCGAGCCAGAATATACAGCTGTTTGTGACCTCCTATCTTGAAGAATATGCAACAGACAACCCTGAAAAACTGAAAGAGCTAAACTTTTATTTCCGTTCAGTGCTTTCAAGGGTCAACAGGTCAAGAACTGCCAAAAACAGGATTTTCACTTTTCTTGAAAATGAAGGAAGAAAAAGTGCAGAATCCGCAGAGATTGTCAGCCGTATTTTAGACGATTTGTCAGCAACCACAGCCATTCAGGATAAATCCAGATGCATTGATATTATTTCTGAACTGAAAATGATCTATCCTCAACTGAATGTCCATCTTCAATTAATCTCTTAAGCCATGTTATTCGATTATAAATTTCATAAAGATACGGCCATTACGAACTCTGCAACGAGCACGCAAATGAGCTTTTCACCTGATCTGCAACGGGATCCTACATTTTTTGTGGGTAAACTCAATAAAAAAATACCTTTCAGGGAAGCTATTTCAGCACTGCATGATGTGGTGGTTTCCGATCTTCGTTTCAAACCAAAGGACAGGGCGGAATATAAAGAATGGGTTGCTGAGCAGGAAAAGCTTTGGCTGAGTGATTATATGGCAGAATTCCAGATTGAAGAAGTCCGGAACAGAATGGCCGAAGTAAGAGGCGAACTGGATCAGGTCTATAAAGAAAAGAACAGGGTGCTGGGGCCTTTCAATACTGCAAAAAAAGCGTATTTCGATTATCTGTATCAAAAAGACAGAGACGCCTGGTTTGTTCTCGATCCCGTTATTACAGTACATCCCGATGAGGTTTTCTTTGAATGTTTCAGCCAGGATGAATCCACTTACGGAAAACTGAGCAGCAGCTACAATGTTTTCACAGAGATCAACGAATTCAAATGTGGAACGACAAATATTGATTATTCGGCTGCACTTTACAACGAATTCCAGAAAATAAGAGATTATAAGGATACCGAATTTAAAATTGATCCTTCAGGATTTGAAGCAAGCACTACAAATGAAGAAGTCTATAAAGAAGAAAAGATAGATCTGCCGGATTCATGGGTCCGCGGATTTTTACAGGTAAGCTCTGCCATGACGCTGCCTGCCACAACATTTGATCTTCATCCGATGGATGTTTTCAGTATTTGCCAGTTTCTGAGACGATTTAAAGAGAAAAAAGGACCGAGGGCACTGCGTTTTATTCTTGAGCCCGGAAAACCTGTTCAGGCTGTTTTTGAGCCTTGGTATGAGGTATTAACTTTTCACCGCTCCATGTATACAGGAACGGAAAGTAAAACAATCAGAATCTGGGGACGGAGAAGACTGTTGATCCTGGAAAGATTAATTCCTATTGCTAAAAATTTCCGGGTGGTTTTATTGGGCAACGGTCTGCCTTCATTTTATATTGCGGATCTGGGCGATATGTTTTTTACCTTAGGGCTTTCAGGATGGACCACCAATGACTGGAGCAGGGCAGGGAATTTTGATCTGATGGCCCCGAGAAGTCATGTAGATCTCCTGACTCAGGAAAAGGTTTTCAATACATTAAAAGAAACTTGGTTCGGTACCGCTACCGAGCTATCAAGAAAGCTGAATCTGGATACAGCTGCGGTTTCGGCTTCGCTTACTTCTTATACACAGGCGGGAAGAGTAATTTATGATCTCAATTCAGGACTGTACAGAGTACGTGAGCTGACTCAGGAGCCGCTGGATATGAAACAGTTGCGTTTTTCGAGCCCGTTGGAAGAAAAAGCAGATCAGCTGATTTCGGAAGGTAAGGTGAAAATAGATTACAGTGTTAAAAATGATGTTCTCAATATCCGGGGAACGGTGAAGGATAATAATTCTACTCTCAAAATTCAGGCTTTCATTGATAGGGACCAACGTCTTACTGATGGAAACTGCCAGTGCGGTTTTTATAAAGCAAACGGATTGAGACAGGGCCCTTGTGAACATATTCTGGCGACGAGAATGATGCTGACCAGAAAGAGTTCAGAGGTTTAAGTCAGTAAAAAATAATCCGGCAGTTCAGCGGTTATAATGCTTTTCGGTAATACAGCCGGGACTGCAGAAGTTTTCCGGAAATAGGAATTTATAAATCATAATGATAATCCCCGATTCTGAAAACAGAATCGGGGGTTAATTTATTTACATGAAGTATTGACCGGGTTATTAAGATAATCCTTTCCCTGAGGTGGCTGTACAAAATAAGGCGTTCCATAGGTGTTTCCCGGACGGAAAAAATCGGTGGAGATCACCTGCGCACCGCTGCTGAACGCTGCTTTAGCTCTTGTGGAATCATTGACTTTAGCCTCATACGTTTCGATATCTGATCTTGTTCTTACCATATAGCCCTGTTTTACGAGATCCTGGATTTCTTTCTGCCTTACAATCGCATTATCCCGCAGTATGAATCCGGCAAAAGAATCATCGGGTTCACTGTTCAGAAACATAAGCCTTTCCTTTAATGAACCATTGATCAGGTAAGGGTTGTTTTTGGAAGATAAAGTTCCTGCACTTCCGGGAAGCAGCATAAAGATAAATTTGCCCTTACTTTCGTTAAGCGTTGGCCAGTTATGATGAGTTACGGCGTCTTTGAGCGTTTTGTATGTACCCTGAACGTCCTTTGGAGTGATGATCTTATCTTTACCAAGGTATTTTACAATTTCTGCGTCCAGGTCGTCATAAGCCTTTTTATCGAACGGTAAAACCTTCGTACTGTTTTCAAGGATCGGGAAACCGGAATCCTTTGCTTCGATCATCATAAAAATTGGTGTATGATCCGGATGCTGATCAGACCAGGTTTTAAGGGCAGTAAGTGCATCTTTTAAGGTAGGGTAATGGGTCCTGAAATCAATATCAGCCATATGCAGTACTTTGAAACCCGGCTGATCCAGTCCTTTTGTATTAAAAGGAGCCAGATCAGTCACCCCTTTTCCTTTTAAAATCCGGTAACTTGCAGGATTACTGAATCTTTTCCCGTCAGGGTCATAATAAACATCTATTTCCAGTCCTCTGAGATTGGCGTCGAGCTGTTCTGCAAAATCGGGATGATTATAATTCAGCCCTTCTTTCATGTCCATTCCGTTAGGATGATATTCCTTGAACTTTTCTTTTTGTTCCTCAGACATCATGCTGTCGTATTTCTGCATCATACCTTTGATGATAGGGGATACCAGCTCCAACACTTTAGGATCTGCAGGCTGTGCGTAAGAATTGTGGGTTCCTACGATCTGCAGTTGGTTGATCTTCGGATTCCTGCATTGATCCTGTGCCTGTAATAATGCTGTCATACAGAATGCAGCACTGTATATATACTTTTTCATTGATGAATATTTTTTTGATTAAAAGTTGTAAGTAAAGCCCATTTGTCCACGCATTCCTGAGTAGGAAATATTTTCTACACGGTTTTTTGTTCCCATATAGTAGCGGTTGGGTTCATTGAAAATATTGTTAAGCTCTAAAAAAAGCCGTACTTTCTTTGAAATGCTGTACGAAGTAGAAAGGTCTACAGTAAAGTTTTTATCAAAATACTGATAATGGTCCGCACCTGCAGCGGCTCTGATCTCACTTACGTAATTCCCTTTATAATTCCCTGCAATACGGATCATCAGTTTACTGGTTTCATAGAACAATATCGTATTGAAAATATGTTTGGCCTGATTAGGAATTGTTGTAGACATTGTTCCTGTCTGCCTGCCGTTTTCATAGACCGGCATATTCATTTTGGAAGAGATGTAGGTATAGTTTCCTTCGAAGCCGATGTTTTTCAAAAAGCCGGGCAGGTTTTCAAAACGTTTGGAAATCCCGAATTCAAAACCGAAAAGCTTGGCACCTTCCAGGTTTTTAGGGGCAGTAAAAGTATAGGATCTTCCTGCAAGATCTACAACCGACTGGTCTTTATAGATAAGATTGGTAATATCTTTATAGAAAACGCCGGCGGTTATCAGGTCCAGTTTTCCAAAGTAATTTTCAAACATAAGGTCGAAATTGTTGGAAAATGTAGGATCCAGTTTTGTATTGCCCTGGGTGATGGTATTGGTGATATCATTGACAATTGTTCCCGGGTTCAGGTCATTGAAATCCGGTCTTGCAAAAGAACGGGTATAAGCCAGCCTCAGAATACGGTCACTGCTGATGTTCCATTTCATATTGACCATAGGAAGCAGTACGTTGTAGGTTTTATTGTCCTTGATATCTTCCGTTCTGTTGCCTTTATCCGAAACTACTTTTTTACCCCAGAAAGTAACATCGTTGTATTCGTTTCTGACCCCTCCCAATATTTGCAGCTGATCATTAACTTTCCAGATTCCCATCAGGTAAGCGGACCATACGTTTTCAGTTCCACGATATGAACTCGTAATGTTTGAATTGCTGTCTTTACCACTAACCTGCATCAGGCCCAGGCTGTTCTGAGTATCTGCATTATACATCTGATCGATCTGGTCATTGGTGATCTGATCAATGATCACACCGTTATAAGGATTGCCGAGAGGATTCATAAAACCTCCTTTGTAAGGGAATCCTTCACGCTCAAGCTGGTTCAGGTAAATTACCGGAGCTCCGACAATTCCCAAACCTGATTTTGGCATCCATACCAGTAAAGAGCTGTTAACGGTTTTATTCTTATTGTTGTATTTGGTCCCGAATTTAAGTTCAAAGTTGTCTGTCGTTTTATATTTTACATCAATCTGGCCTCTGAGATCTGTTTCGCTATTACGGTTCTGGCTGAGGATGATCTGGTTTAATTTCAGTTTATCCGCCATTATAGGCTGTTGATTGTAGGGTAAGGTATAAGTTTCGGTATTGCCTGTGCCGTCAGGAGCATCCATAGCCATGTATTTCCTGCCATCCGCAGACAGATTTCCATACGTCATGGGTTGTACAAAATTGACCATAGGATACCCTCTTTCATATTTGTCAAGATTATCAGGAGAGTCGAATCTGAATTCTGAACGGGCTTTAGACAGGGACCAGTTGACTTCCAGGCGCTGCCCTACCTGATGATTACCACCCAGCTGCATAGAATACAGATCAGTAAGGTAATCTGCATGACGGGCCTGCAGCATTACATTCTTATTATCAAAATTAAAATAGGTTTCCCTTACCGACTGGCCGTCCTTGTACTGACTGTATAAACCTTTAAAATATAATTTGTTCCTGCTGTCTATCTCATAATCCAATCCTAAATTGAATCCCAGTGTCCGCCGGTTGGCCAGATAATCACGCAATTGAAGCTGATTGATGGAATAGGAAGCTGTTTTATCTTTTAATCCGTAATTAAAAATATTTCTCATCTGATCTATAGCGGTAGAACGTTCCCAGATCACTGCTGAGGTAATGAATTTTAATTTATCGGTAATTTTATTTCCATAGACGATTGAAGTATTGTAAGTAGGAGACTTCGACATACTGACATAGCCGGAAGCCATACTGACAGCGAGTGTCTCTTTATTTGGAGAGGTTTTGGTAATAAAATCAACATTCCCCCCAATGGCATCCCCATCCAGATCCGGAGTTAAAGCTTTAGACAGGCGTACATTCTGGATAAGCTCAGAAGGAAAAATATCCATCTGAACACCACGGTTGGCATTATCACCACTGGCACTCGGCATTCTGTTTCCGTTCAGGGTAGAAGCGGTCCATTGTACAGGAGTTCCTCTTACGGCAACAAAACGTCCCTCACCCATATCCCGCTCAATAGATACCCCCTGCATACGCTGTACGGCATCAGCAGCATTACGATCCGGCAGTTTTCCGATAGCATCGGCGGAAAGTACTTCCGTGATGGTATTAGAGTTTTTTTTCATTGTAATCGCCCTGGCTTGTGATGCTTTGTAAACGCTGGTAACGACTACTTCCTGAATATTGTTCTCCTTAAGTTTAGGACCGAATTTAACCAATCCCAGATCTACCTCCTTTTTATCTGCTACCTGAAAAGGAATGTAAAGGGTGTCATATCCCTTATATTCTATAACAAGTTTGTAGCTGCCGTCATATACATTATTCAGGACGAAGGATCCATCGGTATCGGAGGTGATCTTTTGCCCGCTGTTTTCAATATATACCAAAGCATTAGGAAGGTTTCCCTGGCTGTCTACCACAGTTCCGTGAACTGAGGTCTGTGCAAAGGCCAAAGGGCCTAAAAGAAAAAATGCTGCTTTTGTTAGAAAAAGACTTTCTCGTGACATCTTAGTGAAGTTTTATGCAAAGATGTCAGCTCATCCAGAAGTTTTGGTTCATTTAAATTTTATGCAACTGCTTCTCATGAGTTCGAGGTAAACTTTACTGTAAATCAATGATTTACTAATATTAAATAATTGTAAATTAGTGTACAAGCTGAGACGGAAGGCAGTCAAATTCCTTTTTAAAATATTTATAAAAAGTAGATTTGGATTTAAAACCACATTGGAAAGCAATATCGGTTACACTGGCTGAAGGATCTTCTGATAAGATCTGTTTAAAGTGCTGTATACGGTTTCTGTTGGTGTATTCGTGGAAGTTGGAGTGAAGATGTTTATTAAACGTAATGCTCAGATCGGCTTTACTTATCTTCAGACAGTTTGAGAGCTGGTCTAAAGTGAATTCTTCATCCAGATAAATATGGCTCTCCTGATAGAAACTGATAATGGCATTCTGCACAGCATCAAAATCTATTTTGGAAAGATCTTTATATTGATAGGTTTCTTTTGGACCTGAGAAATGCACTGCATATTGCTGTTCCCGGAGATTGTGCTGGTACGTTAAAATATAAACGTACAAAATCCATCCGAACTGGAATAAAAACATGAGGCTGTAGATTTTCTGATAGATCAGGGTACTCCATCCCAATTGGTAAACACCCCAGAAAATCAATACTCCCATCAGGACATAGCAGACCAGGTACCGGAAATTGCCTGCTGCCGGATGCGTAATATTTTTCCGGAATTTGGTGAGGAAGAAGATACAGACAGCAAGGCACGCTACCCAATAATAGCTGTAGTACATGAAGTAGGATTTATAGGATCTGATCGCTATATCTGCCCAGGACAGGTCAAAAATCTTTGCACAAAGGGCCACTGCGTGATGAATAACAATCAGGGTTAAGGGAACGATCAGGTATTTCAGTTTGTCTCTCCATTTTGCATGAATCAGATAGGTCGTAATATATAAGAAAATAAGTCCCTTGAAAACACGGAGACTTCCCGGAATTTCATACAGGACAGACTCATACCCGAATCTCTGAATGATAAAATACTCATATCCCATGTCCAGGGCCACCACGCCGATATACAATAATAACATATTCAGTATAGATTCCCTGTTTCTGATGAGGTATAATAATAAAGTAAGCGTGATAAGTGCCTGTAGTACAACTACCATAATGATGTATAGCATGATAACTGATATTTTGCCAAAATTATAGATAATATATGCATGGGTTCTTTAACAAATTATTAAATATCAGTTCAGAAAAAATATAAAATGATCCTAAAAACGTGGAACATAATGTATTCTGTTTTTGAAGATTAAAGGGATATTAGTACTTTAGCGGTCAAACATAGATTGGATGTCGAAAAGAAAATTCATATTACTTTCTATACTGAAAACCTGGCTTATATCCACATTCGTTTCTACAGCTCTGTTGATTCTGTTTATGTATGCGACCAGGGAAGTGAGGGAATATCCGAGAAACTGTGATATGAGTGGCCTGGCTTATGGTTTACTTATTTTCTGGAATCTGTTTCTGAGTATACTTTCCTTCAGCAGTCTGCTGTCTGTTTTACAACCGTTTCAGGGGAAAATTAAAACGGCATTATGCTGGTTCCTGTTACCGGTGATCGCTGTTGGTTCGTTTTTTACATTTCCGGACGGAAAAATAAGTAAAGACGATATCATCTTATTTCTGATAATGAATATGCCCTGGCTGATTATCTGGACTTTTTATTATTTCCGGATGAATAGGCACTTCAATACAAATGATTACTAATATTATTAATAAACCATGAAAAAATTCCTTAAAAAATACACTTCTTTTTTTGCTTCACTGATTACAGCCATGATTGTCTTTGCTTGTCAGAAGCAGTCTCTGGATGAAAAAGTGCTTGAATTTGAAGATTTTAATTTTTCTGTCCCTATTTCTTCATTGCTGCCTGAAAGAATGAAGAGTAAAGATATGGACGGTTTTTACGAAGTGAAATCTTCAACCATCCGCAAGGATACAGCATATGATAACGAATTTTCAGCTGAGCGTAAACCGAAATGGATAGAATATCATCAGATGAGCCATTCTACAGATACCCATCTGGCGAAATTTGGAGATTTTGATTTTAATACAGTCAATTTTGTAACTGCTTTGGATGGTAAAATAATGTTGCTAAATGCGGTTGATACGGAAATTACTCCTTCAGAATCTGGGAAATTTATAGCAGCGATAGATAAGAAATACGGAAAAGCAGTAAAGACAACAGGTGATTTCTTCGGCTCTTTTGATATTTATACCTGGAATCTTAAAGACAGGGTTATCAAATATTCTGTCGCACATGATGATGAAAAAGGAACATTGAAAATAGAAGTGAATGCTGAACAGGGAAAAATAAAGGCAGGTGAAAAAAAGCCTCATAGCAAAGCATATCTTTATATAGCTCCCAATGACTACGCTGGTAAAATATTCGAAGATATGACTACAGGAGATTTACTGTACTGCAAATAATTACGATGATGAAAAAGGTGTTTTTATTATGCATTATCCTGATCTATGTGTTGGCTTATGCACATCCGTTTATCCTGAAATCTGCTGATGAAGCAAAGGAATTCAGACTTACCTTTTACCATGCATAAACGGAAAATAAATGGAGTCTATAGGTTTTCTATGATGCAAAAAAGATTCTGAAGAATAGTTATCTTGTGAAAGCCAGCAGCTCTTTATAAAACTTTAGAATTGAATGCAGTATTCATCATTTGTAATTCATCACACTCCGTTTTTTTACGGTATTTTGAATAATGTCTTTTAGGATTCAATTTTAGGTCTGATATTTGTACTGGGTAGCCAAACTAAATGGCCGATTTTATTTATGAAGAACATATCTGTGAAAAAATCATTTTTATATGCATGTTTATGCGCTTTGTTCCTTGTTTCCTGCAAAAAAGAAATAGAAAAAATAAGCGATACTTTTAAAGATACCGTTTCTGCCTCTGATATGCCGGAAGCTGAAAAAGACTCTGTAAAGAAAGATTCCGTACCTGTGGTTAAAAAAGAATCTATGCCCCCTGCCATGCAGGAAAATGGTTTCTATAATGCATTCGTACTTCCGAAAGATAAGAAGATGAGGGATTCTGTATATGCAGAGTTCAGCAAGAAATATAGTGTAGAGGAACGTACGGCTATTTTAGCATTAAACAGGCTGGATTCAAAAAGTAAATGGAATGCCGATACACTGGTAGTTCCCGCAAAGATAGATACTACACTGATGGCTTATTCGCCGTTTCCGATGCAGCTGGATATATTAAGCGGAGTGAAGAAATTTGTGATTTTTTCGTATCCTATTCAGGCCTATGGCGTATATTCCAACGGAACCCTTGTAAAATGGGGCCCTACAAGTATGGGAAAAAAATCTGCCCAGACCACAAGAGGACTTACTTTTGCCAACTGGAAAAAGAAATTATCAATCTCCACTGTCAGCAGTGAATGGAAACTTCCTTATAATTTTAACATTCATAATATAGGCGGAATCGGATGGCATGAGTATACCCTTCCGGGATACCCGGCTTCGCATTCCTGTTTAAGATTGCTGAGAAAAGATGCACAGTGGCTGTATTCTTATGCTGATACCTGGATTTTGGCTCCGGGGGGTGCCACTACAAAAGCGAGAGGTACAGCCGTAATGGTATTTGGAGATTACAACTGGGGCGGAAGAAAACCGTGGAGGAAACTTCTTGATGATCCGAATGCCAATAATATATCCGTTGAAGAACTTACCAAACTTCTGGAGCCGGATGTACCGAAAATGCTGAAAGAGCAAAGCAACAGGGAAAGAGTAGCTGATTCTATAAAAACAGCAAAAGCCATGGCTGCTCCCGTTCAGGAAAGGGCAGGAGATTCTTTATCTAATTGATTTTCTTTTCAAACTGTAACGTAGACTCTTCTGCAAAACGTCTCAGTTTAAGCATTTCATCTTTTCCTTTATGCTGCCCGAATCTTGCAGCGATATAAGTAAGAAGAATAAAAAATAACATAACAAAAGAAGCGCTCAGTGCCCACGGGTATTCGGCGCTTTTTATCTGTTTTTCCACATAATACATGGTGAAGAACGTCATCCACAGAATAGAAAAAGAAAAATACAGGAACATGAAAAAAGTCCAGACGGCAGAGCTGGGACCGAATACGCCCCGTATGACAGTATCTTCATCTTCTATTTCCACACGCAAGGCAAGGCGGGGCTTCCAGTAATTATCATATTCTGTTTCTACCCAGATGGTGGCAACTTCCTTATTGATATTGCCAGCAAATTCATCTTTATGGCCGGCGAGGTATTTCTTCAGGTTCTCAGCATACTCTTCTTTGGTAAGGTGGGTAAACATTTTGAATCTGGGTCTGGTTCGTATTCTGTCTAAAGTGGTTTCTTCGGTTTTCATATACTATTCTTGATAAGGAATGGGGTCTTCCAGGGTAAAACGTAAAGTGAGCTGTTCATTTTTTCTCTGAACAACCATGGTGATATTTCTTCCTTCATATGATTTCATGAGCTCTACAATTTTTTCCAGCGTCATATCTGCAGTCCTGTCCCCGTTGATGCTGATCACTTTGTCATCTTTCTGCACCCCGGCTTCATAGGCAGGAGAATCTTTCCTTACCCCTGAAATGGAAAACATTGGTTTTAAACTGAATTTATACTGGAAAGAGTCTCTATACGCTTCATGGGTTACCCCGGTACTTTTCTGGGTTTCAATTTTGACCCGGTCCTGTTCCCATTCCAGGCCGTCCTGTCTGAAATCCAGTCCGCTCATATTGAAGTTGAAAGGATCATTGAAATTTCTGTTCTTTTTCAGGTAGAGCTTCTGATTCTGATAATCGAAAACAGCAGTAAACCGGCGCATGATTTCTCCGCCCACAGATCCTTTTCTGTTTTCTACCAGATTGACATGCTGTATGGAAAATTCATCAGGCATTGCCGTGAGAGGTTTTTCAAATTTAAAATTGCCCAGGTAAAAATTATGAATTCTGCTCCTTTTTCCATAAATATCTCCATTGAATCCACGGCCAAGGAAATCATCTATATTAGGTCTGTTATAAACGAAATTTTTAATAAGGGTAGGAAACAGCCATATAGCATCGCTATTTCCAAGGTCTATGAGCAGTTTTGAACTTTTTCTTTCATTCGTCATTTCTACATCTGCCATGAGATAAGGCTTACTTTGCTCAATACTGATTGGAAATTCATCAAACCTTTTGATTTTATTTTTCAGAAGATCGGAATTTTCATAGACCGTTATTTTTTTTGACATATAATCGATGACGATAGGGTGGTCTTTAAAAAAATGATACCCTATCACACCGTTTACAGGAATTCCCACATGTGATGAAATATTGAATTCTTCATCAAGGATCACATATAAAGACATTGAGGTATTGACCATAACGTCACCTATCCGGGCGGTATTGCGGTCAGACTTTAAACCGTCAATGCTTAAACTTCCGCCAAGTCCTGAAAATTTTATCTTTTCCACATTTCCAAGTTTGAGTTCCTTGTTCTCAAGACTGAAAAGGATGGTTTCTGAAACTCCGGTATCAAGAAGAAAGGTAAGTTCGGCTCCGTTGATATTGATAGGAATAAAGATGAGATTGTTGATAAATTTAAAAGGAATGACGGCTTTTTTAGTATTAATCAGCTCAAAAGCGTTCTGTGCATTTATAAAAATGCTTAGCAATAATCCCAGTAAAAGAAACTTAAATTTCATTTACTGAATTTAGTGAATTTATTAATATTATAATAAAAAAACATTCCAAAAGCAGGAATGTTTATATAAACTACAACGAAGTAGTGTGAAACGTTAAAATTATTAAAAACAGGATCAGACCTATTTGGAGAAAAATTCCATCAGATCCATATAGTTTTTCTGATTCACGCCATGCCCGCTCATATATTCCCTGAAAGTGAAATAGCAGCTCAGGTCATAAAGAAGGTCTGCCGCTTTTCTTCCCCACTCAAGAGGGATAACAGCGTCATCAGTACCGTGTGAAATAAAGAATCTGAGTCTTTCAAGTTTCTTTTTGTCTTTTACAATGCCATCCAGGATTTTTTCCTCAGGATAAGCGCTCAGACAGGCAACATAATTAAAAAGATCAGGATATTTTAAGGCTAGGGCATAACACAATATTCCGCCCTGGCTGAAGCCGCACAAATGAGTTTTGCCTTCTGTAAGGCCATAATGGTTGATGATTTTCAGTATGCTTTCCAGAACTGCGTTTAAAGATTCTTTAGCCTGAGGCACATCAATGAAGTTTTCAGGATCATTGAAATTGATATCATACCATGAATATCCTTCAAACTGCGTGTCTCTTGGTGCTCTGAAGCTAACGATAAGCCAGTCGGAGGGAAGAGTTTCCCTGAAACTGAAAAGATCCTGCTCATTGCTGCCATAACCGTGAAGCATAAAAAGAACAGGCGTGCTCGGGGTAATATGTTCCGGCTCTCTTACTAGGTAATCTAAATTCATACAGCAAATATAATTAATAAATCAGATTGTTCCCCATTTTTGCCATTCGTACAAAGAACTTTCGTGTGAACATATTTTATATTCAAAAAATGATTATTTGTGCTGTAATATTGTGTTTTACGAAGTATTTTTACTTTTTGCCGATTTGATATTGTTTACAAATCTTTATTGGAAAATTTTCATAAAAGTTATTTTTATATTAATAAAAAACCTATATTTGAAACATTAAAAAATCTATTTGGAGAAATGAAGCAATTTTACAATTCAAAAAGTTTACTTAGACTTTCTTTTTTATTCGTTTTATTATTTTCAGCGATCACCGTGTTCAATTCTTGTAAAAAAGATGACGATGATGAATTTCAGGATCACGTAGTCCAGTTTGAAGCAAAAACTACTACAGGAGGAGAGCTTATCGCTGTTGTTACTCAGGTAGGTACTGTTCAGAATACTATTTTAAGTAATCCGGTAACCCCTCTGAAATCAGTATGGAATAGTGGAGAATTCTTTGTAAACTCCAGCCAGGCACAGCTGAACCTTGATGCAAGAGCAAAATTGCCTGAAGATACTTCAGAATTGACGATCAATCTTTATGTAGACGGAGAAATAGTCAGAACAGCAAAAGCAGTAGGAAAGGGAGAAAAGTCTGTATCTTTGGATTTCAGTTTCTTAGAGCCATAAAATATTTAAATATTGATACCAACATAAACCGCTTTTACAGCGGTTTTTTTATTCTTCAATCATATGCTGCTGTACAGCACGGTTGATCAGTTCCGTTGAATTTTTGGCCTGAAATTTCTGCAACAGATTCTTTCGGTGCGTATCTACAGTAAGGGGGCTTAAAAACAGCTCTTCAGCAATCATATTACTCGTTTTCCCCTGGGCTACCATTTGCAGGATCTGCTTTTCCCTTTTGGTAAGCCTGGGAATGGGAAGATCATTTTGAGGGGGACGGCTGATGATCTGCTTTGTTTCATTACAGAATACGATGTCTCCGGAAAGTGCCCCTTTGATGCATACTGCCAGCTCACTGATGGAGGTATTCTTTAAAAGGTATCCACTTGCTCCGTTTTGTATAGACTGCATGATGATGCTTCTTTCAGAACGGTTACTGAACATAATTACTGAAATATCCGGTGATATTTTTTTTATTTCCCGGCAGAGGTCCGTACCATTGGCATCCGGCAGGGTAATGTCCAGAAGGATAATATCAACCTGATGAGACTGGATAAAACGGATGATTTCCGAACCGGAAGTAAAAGTTTCTGTCACATTGAAGAAAGGCTGGCTGTTCAGCATCATTTTCAACCCTTCGATGACAATAGGGTGATCGTCTACGATGACAATGTTTATTTTTTTATTCTCCATCTATATTGAGTTCTATATTAATCGTTGTGCCCTGGCTGTCTGAGCTGACTTCCATTTTACCTTTCAGATAGTTAACCCGGTTTTTCAGATTGCGGAGTCCCATATTTTTAGTGGTATTTTCTATCTCCTTATCAAATCCTTTTCCATTATCCTCAATGGTGATCAGGAAGCTTTCTCCGGATTGGGAACACTGAAGGAGGATATTAGTGGCTTCGGCATGTTTTACGGCATTGGCTAAGAGTTCCTGTACGATTCTGTAAATATTAAGCTGTACCGTCAGGGCCAGATTTTTCTCGATGTTCAGGGGTTCAAAGTAAATATCAAGATCTTTTCTCCCATAAAATTCACACAGATCACTTAATGCCGTTTCCAGACCGAATTTGAGAAGAGACTCGGGCATCAGGTTTCTGGCCACATGTCTGAGTTCTGTTACCGAATTGTCAAGTTGATTCAGTATTTTATAAAAATCCTGATGCTGCTCAGGATCCAGCTGATTGGAAGACCAGGTGGAAAGATTGATTTTAACACCTGCCAGCATACCTCCAAGACCGTCATGAAGGTCTTTTGCTACACGCTCCCTTTCCCGCTCTTCTCCTTCAAGAATGGCTTTGGTAAGTGCCAGTTCTTCTTTCTGTTTGATATCTTCTATTTTCTGCTGAAGGTTGATCTCTTTCTGTTCAGAAAGTTTCTTGTTCTTCCTGTAAATGATAAAAAGGAAAATAAGAAGGCTTAAAAATAACAAGAGGATCAGGCTCAATACCCATAAATAAGAGTTTTTTTGATTAACCTCCATCTCTTTCTGATTCTTTTCAGCATTCAGATAGGCTATTTTTTTCTCCTTTTCAGAAGCATTGAATCTGGTTTCCAGTTTATTGATCTCCAGTTTTATATTCTCGGCATTTAAGCTGTCATTGAGTTTTGAATACTTTTTCTCCCAGACCAAAGCTTCGCCGGGATTTCCCATAATTTCGTTGATGCTGGAAAGATGGCTGTAGATGGTTTTCCGGTTGTTGAGATCACGGGCCAGTGTCTTTTCTGCCAGGATTTCTTCCAGCAGGCTTTTGGCTTCCTTATATCTTTTGATCTTTTTGTAGGTATCGTACTGATGAAAATAGAACATCTGCATCAGCAGTTTCTGGTTGTATTTTCTGGCATAAGACAATCCTTTTTCGATCGTCCGGAGAACCTGGATATGCTCTTGCTGTCCGATGAAATATAAGGCCAGATTGTAATAATAGAAAGTATTGGAAGACGATTCAGGGTAGGGGCGCACCATTTTTCCGGCTTTATCCAGAAACTGTTTTCCTATGCTGCATTTTGCCTGGTAGCAATAGTTGCTGTTGGTATTAAGATAGGCATGAAACAACTCTGTAGAATGAGGGGCTTTTTTTTCAAGAATATGAATTGCTTTCTCATTATAATAACCTGCCTTTTCAAACTCCGCATTATAAGTGAGCATAAGGGCCAGTTGGGTATACAGAAATCCAAGGACCTTGGTATCTCCGTATTTTTCAACAGTGGGAATACTTTTTTCAAGCATGGTTTTGATCAGGAAAGGATAACCTTCTTTATTTTTCTGCAGAATACCGTAATTGTACCAGCATAAAGACAGGTAGAAATCAGCTTTCTGACTTTTTAATTCAGACAGTTGTGCAATCGCTTTACGGAATGATGCTGTTGCTTTATCTCTATTCAGGTCCTGATAGTACAATCCTTCATAGTAATAATAGACAGCCGATGTAAAACGATCCTGTGCTCCCAGTTGTTTTCCGTTTTGCAGATATTTTTTACTTAAAAGACTGTCTGTATTTTTATAATAATCGGAAAGGTGAAAATAGGCATTGGCTTTAGAAATATTATCGACATGGCTGCCAATCCTGGATTGAAGGCTGTCAGTATATTTTTTTTCGTTAAGGGGAAATAACCCCTGAGCCTTTACGGTAAAGTGGATTAGAATATATAAAATACACCATAATCGCTTCATCAGTTTAATTTTCAACGTTGTCGTTCAGTTTTTTTATGAATATGTGAATATAATTAAAAAAATACGGATGAAAAATACCGGGAAATAGGTAGAAAAAAATACATTTTTTTTAGGGTTGTGCTTTATAATATTCTCTGATAGTTTTGCGGGAACAGATAATAAGCATAACTAAATTATTAAAATGAAAAAGAGAATTTTTATACTGGGCATGGTATCCCTTTTTGGTATGATGAATGCACAAAGAATACAGAAGGGAGAAGCCCAGATCAACGTAGATCTAGGGGTTGCCGACGGATGGGGATTACCGGTGTCAATAGGCGTTGATTATGCCATACACAATGATATTACAGTGGGAATTCAAGGAAGCTATGCCACAGAAAAATATACAGGAGATATTAAAGGAAGCTGGCTGGGGATAGGAGCCAACGGGAATTATCATTTCAATACGCTGTTGAAAATTCCTAATAAAT
Source organism: Chryseobacterium arthrosphaerae (assembly GCF_001684965.1). Lineage (NCBI taxonomy): Bacteria > Pseudomonadati > Bacteroidota > Flavobacteriia > Flavobacteriales > Weeksellaceae > Chryseobacterium > Chryseobacterium arthrosphaerae. The sequence continues at coordinate 124,805 of NZ_MAYG01000001.1, forward strand.
GGGATTTCTATGCAGGTGCCACGCTGGCCTACAACTCATTTTCCTATAAGTACAACGGATCAGATTACGATTACTTTGATGGGAAATCTTCCGGTGTAGGTTTTGCAGGTCAGGTGGGAGGAAGATACTTCTTTACCAATAACCTTGCCCTGCATGTAGAACTCGGAGGCGGAACTGTAGCTTCAGGCGGAAAGGCCGGGCTTACGTACAAATTCTAAATAGGTGAACAGATTTTTAATGCTAAAAATTGATACTTTTCTCAATGAAACCGTGGAGCTAATCTGCGGTTTTTTGTTTTTCAAGGATAAAAAATAAACCTGCTTAAACTCTTTCTCTAAAAGGTTTAAACAGGTTTAGTATTGAGTTTGTATTGTCGTTAAATTACCTTTACAATAAAATAGCTTTTCTTTCCTTTCTGAAGCAATAAGAATTTACCGTCAATAAGATCACTTTCATTAGCGGTAAAAGTATCATTCACCTTTTGCTTGTTTACAGAAATTGAATTTCCTTTGATCTCTCTCTGGGCTTCACTTTTAGACTTTAAAAATCCTGATTTTTCAGAAAGAAGGTCAATGATGTTTACGCCCAGCACATCTGCTTTAGCCACCTCTTTTTGAGGAACCCCGTCAAAAACCTCAAGGAATGTTTCTTCATCAAGGCTTACCAGATCTTCGGCAGTAGAGCGTCCGAAAAGAATTTCAGATGCTTTCAGTGCCTTTTCATATTCTTCTTTGCCATGTACCCAAACGGTGACCTCTTCAGCAAGTTTCTTTTGCAGTTTTCTTTCGTGAGCAGCCGTTTTGTGCTCTTCTATCAATGCTTCAATCTCTTCTTTTCCTAAGAACGTATAGAATTTGATGAATCTTTCAGCATCTTCATCCGTTGCATTCAGCCAGAACTGATAGAACTTATAAGGTGAAGTTTTCTTTTTATCAAGCCAGTAGTTTTCCCCGCTTTCAGATTTTCCGAATTTTGATCCGTCAGCTTTTGTAATCAAAGGAACTGTAAGGGCAAATGCTTCTCCCTGGGCCTTTCTGCGGATCAGCTCAGTTCCGGTAGTGATATTTCCCCACTGGTCAGAACCTCCCATCTGTAATTTTACATTATTGTTTTGGTACAAATGAAGGAAATCATATCCCTGAATCAGCTGATAGGTAAATTCTGTAAAGCTCATTCCATCTGCTCCGCTTTCTCCGGAGAATCTTTTCTTTACAGAATCTTTAGCCATCATGTAGTTCACTGTGATATTCTTCCCTACATTTTTGGCAAAATCAAGGAAAGAAATATTCTTCATCCAGTCGTAGTTGTTGACCAGTTCAGCCTTGTTGGGTTCATTCCCTGCAAAATCAAGGAACCTTGAAAGCTGGTTTTTCAGACAGTCTACATAATGTAAAAGAGTTTCTTCATCCAGAAGATTTCTTTCTGCCGATTTACCGGATGGGTCTCCGATCATTCCTGTAGCACCTCCTACCAAAGCGATTGGCTTGTGACCATGCTGCTGGAAGTGAGCGAGAATCTTTATCTGGATAAGACTTCCGATATGTAAAGAATCGGCCGTAGGATCAAAACCAATATATGCCGTAGTTACCTCTTTATTCAGTTGTTCATCGGTTCCTGGCATCATATCGGCAAACAGACCACGCCATTTCAGTTCTTCTATAAAGGAATTCATTTGATTTTTTACTTTAAAATTTTAAGAGGCAAAGATAATAAATTCAGAAGTATTGAAGAGAGCTGAGAATTATTTAAGATAAATAAATTCAGGTAAGGAAGTCGGAGGCTGGAAGAGGAGGAGTTATAGAGGTTTGAAAAATAAGCAGGGTTTATATGGTATTAATTTTGAGTCCGGCTAAAAAACTTCATTCAACAGGAACTTCCAGCTTCCCACCTCTCTGTTTTTGCCATTTCACAATTTGCCTTTTTGTCTCAAATACTTTATATTTGTTATTAATGAACGACGAACAGCTATTCCTGCTCATCCAGAAGGCCAAAGACAAGGATCAGAAGGCCCAGACTAAACTCATCAATGTTTTTTGGGTGGATGTTTTCTCATTTGTAATGAAAAAAGTAAGGGATGAAAATGATGCCGATGAGATCACCGTAAACGTTTTCTCCAAAGTATTGTCGAAACTGGATATGTTCGATCCGCATTTTCAGTTTAAAACCTGGATTCTGACCATTGCCCAGAACACCGTGATTGATTTCTGGCGGAAAAAGAGCCGTGAAAATGAAGACTCCATCGAAAATCTGGATGAAGTTAAAAATCAATATGCAAAATCTCCCGAAGAACTTCTTATTTCTGAAGAAGAGCAAAAGAAGATTATCAAAACCATAGAATCTCTGGATGCCAACTATCAGGATATCATCAAACTGAGATTTTTTGAAGAAAAGAGCATCAAAGAAATTGCTGAAGAGCTGGGAATTTCTGTGGCCAATACCAAAGTCCGTGTGATGCGCGCCAAAAAGGTACTGGCCGAATTATTGAAAAATAACGAGTTTGAAGACAATTGATCTGGTCAGAAAACATATTGACATAATGCTGCAAATGCACAAATAACAATCCCCATATTTCTATGTCATTAAAAATAAACAACATAGAAACATAGTTTTTTATATTATTCATGCATTTTTGGTAGAAGAAATATGAATATGGCTGGTTTTCATATCTCCCGAATCATTCTGTGGGTTAATATTATAATTAGACATAGCAGCCGGAATACGGGTTTCATAAAATATTTTGCGTTTTAAAATCCAGAATTATCTGTTTCATCAATGCCTCTGTTTGATTGTTTCGATAAAAAAATCACTAACTTTGAACCTCAATTTGAGAAATAAATGGAAAATTTAGTTCAGGATACTACCGTTCAGAAACCAAAGTGGATTCGTGTAAAACTTCCTACCGGAAAGAACTACAGAGAACTGAGAACCTTGGTTGATAAATATAAATTAAATACAATTTGCCAGAGCGGAAGCTGCCCGAATATGGGTGAGTGCTGGGGAGAAGGTACGGCAACATTCATGATCCTTGGAAACATCTGTACAAGAAGCTGTGGATTCTGTGGTGTAAAAACAGGAAAACCACTGGATGTCAACTGGGATGAACCTGAAAAAGTAGCCCGTTCCATTAAATTAATGAAGATCAAACACGCTGTACTTACCTCTGTGGACCGTGATGATCTGAAAGATATGGGATCTATCCTTTGGGGCGAAACAGTAAATGCCGTAAGAAGAATATCTCCGGGAACTACGATGGAAACATTGATTCCGGATTTCCAGGGAATTACCAAACACCTTGACAGGCTGGTAGAAGTAGCACCTGAAGTCATCTCCCACAATATGGAAACGGTAAAACGTCTGACCAGAGAAGTAAGAATTCAGGCTAAATATGAAAGAAGCCTTGAAGTATTGAGATACTTAAAAGAAGCCGGACAGAGAAGAACAAAAACAGGAGTAATGCTTGGGCTGGGAGAAACCAGAGATGAGGTTTTCCAGACTATTGAAGACATCAGAAATGCCAATGTAGATGTGATCACTCTGGGCCAATACCTTCAGCCGACCAAAAAACATCTTCCTGTAAAGAAATTTATCACTCCGGAAGAATTTGATGAGTTTGGAGATTTTGCAAGAAGTTTAGGATTCAGACACGTTGAAAGTTCACCTCTTGTAAGAAGCTCTTACCACGCAGAGAAACATATTCACTAAAATACAGACCGTTCAGCAATGAGCGGTTTTTGTTTTTTAGGTGGCAGGTTACAGATTGCAGGTGGCTCGGCCAAAAGTTAAAGACTTCAGATTGCATAGAACCAGTGTTGAAATATCTTTTCAATTTATTTATCACATGCAGTCTCCCTCGTAATTCCCGCAATCCGCCCATTGACTTCAATAGGTCTGAAATGTTTTTTCTTGAACTCAGATGGCGTTTCTCCCGTATGCTGCTTGAATAACTTATTGAAATAGGAAAGACTTTCAAAACCAACCTGAAAACAGACTTCTGTCACTGAATAATCTTTTAAAAGAAATATTTTTGCCTGGTTGATCCTGTAATTGTTAACAAAATCGGTAAAGGTCATATTCGTCTGTTTCTTAAAATAACGGCAGAAGGCTGGAGTGCTTAAACCTACTGTTTGGGCTATGTCATTGACATTAGGTTTTTTATCATAGTTTTCATGGATGTAATCGTAGATGGTGCCCATTCTGATCTTGTCATTCAAAAACCATTTGATTCTTGTGTCTTCCTTATTCAGTTCTTTTACCTCCGCAGAATCGGCCAGGATCTTCAAAATTTCTATGAGCCCCATGAAAGATTCAAAACTATTTTTGTCCCGGATGATCTGAAGCTTTTCAACCACTGTTTTTTTGGTTTCTCCATAGAAAGACAAGCCCAGATAAGAGCGTTCCAACAGTTTTTTTATATTTTCAAATTCAGGAACGGGCAGAATAATATCCTGAAGAAAATTTTCCCGCATCTGCAGTACAAGTTGCCTGCATTCCGTCTGAATACCATAATCGAAATTGAGATGAGGAACATTGGCGCCAATTAATAAAAGATCACTGTCTGTAAAACCGGAAATATCTTTACCTACGTGTCGGATTCCGTTGGTGGCCTCTACATAAACCAGTTCTGTTTCAGGATGATAATGCCAGAAAAAACAGTTTTTCAGAGAGGGAGAGAAGAGCTTGAATGACTTTCCTTTTTCAAACGTAATATTTTCTTTCTGAATTTTCATTGTGTTCTGTTTTGATTGTTTCTGAATTTAAAATTAAATAAAAAGGTTAATACGGAGCAAATTTTTATCATTCAGAGAGAAGTGAAATCCAATCTTTCTGTCGAATTTTGCACTTTCATAATTTGAAGATGGGAAAAGCCATTTTTTTAATTTAAAAATAATATAATAAAAGAATCAGCAATAATGAAGATTGATAAACGAATAATACCGCTGGCAATAGGCGGTTTGGGAATAGGAACCACAGAATTTACCGTAATGGGGCTTCTTCCGGATATTGCCAAAACATTACAGATCTCAATTCCGCAGGCCGGGCACCTGATTTCTGCCTATGCAATGGGAGTTGTCATTGGGGCTCCGATTCTGATCGGCTATTCTGTGAAGTTTCCGCCGAAAAAAGTACTGATTGCTTTTATGCTGCTGTTTACTTTATTCAACGGGCTTTCTGCAATTGCTCCCAATTACGGGACAATGTTGATCATCAGGTTTATGTCCGGGCTTCCTCACGGAGCATTTTTCGGAGTAGGAACGGTGGTTGCGGCTAAAATGGCAGGAAAAGGAAAAGAAGCATTTTATATATCGATGATGTTTACAGGGCTTACCGTGGCCAATCTGGTGATGGTTCCTCTGGTAACATATATCGGGCATACTTTCCACTGGAGGCTGTATTTTGCCATTGTAGCTCTGATTGGTGTTTTTGCATTATTATTTTTAAAATTATGGCTACCCGCCATGGAGGCCAATCAGAATACCCATTTCCTGGAAGAACTCAAATTCCTGAAGAAGAAGCAATCCTGGCTGGTGCTGGCGATTACCGCAATCGGATTTGGAGGGCTTTTTACCTGGTTGAGTTACATTACTCCTTTAATGACCGTAATTTCCGGAGTTGCTTCCAGCCAGATGGCCTATGTAATGGTGCTGGCAGGAGCTGGAATGGTTGTAGGAAACCTGGGAGGAGGTGTTATTTCAGATAAATTGGGACCGGAGAAAACCTGTGCGCTTCTGATATTCCTGATGATGATTTCCCTGATGGGGGTATTCTTACTTTCCGAACACCAGAATATTGCTTTTGTACTTACCTTTATGTGTGGGGCTTTATCCATGTCTATTGCGGCACCTATTAATATTATGATGATGAAAGCGGCACCGGGAAGTGAAATGATGGCAGCGGCTTTTATGCAGGCAGGATTTAATATTGCAAATGCTATGGGAGCTTTTTTTGGCGGAATACCCTTAGAATACGGATTACCTTTCAACTATCCGTCATTGGTTGGGGTTGGGATGACCTTTATTGGATTTGCAATCAGCGTAAGATATATGTACCTGTACGGTTCGGCAACTGTTGCAGAAGAGGAAAACGCTGCAGAATGCGTTTCCTGTGATAAATAAAACAATATAATTTGTTACAGAACAGACTTTAAAAATCTGTAGGTAAAAAATATAAAAGCTGCTTCAAAGTCAAAAAACAGACTTGAAGCAGCTTTTTAAATAAGTTCTTCTTCAGATCAGAATTTAAAGACACAGCCGCAAACGCTCATTTTGCCTTCTACAACTGTAGTCCATTGACCGTTCCACGTACCTCCATAAGACGCACAGATGGCCGGGCAAACTTCTTTAGCGTCTTCGTTGCTCCAGATCGGACCTGCTAAAACATCTAAAGTATATTCCGTACTGCCGGTTGGCTCAGTGTTGAGTTCAACTTCTATAACGCTCATTTGTCCTTCTACAATGGTTGTCCATTGTCCGGTAAACTTTCCTAAGTGTGCTGCGGCGATACGTCCGCCTAATTTCTGTGCTTCGTCATTGCTCCATAGTGGTCCTGCAATAATGTTGATTTTGAATGTTGACATGGTGAAAATTTTTATGGTTTAACATTACAAATGTACTCACCATTATGGGAAATGTTTACCGTAGAATATACTAAATTAATTATTAGGTGTTTTTACGTATCGTATTGATATTGATTGGTATATAATGAAAAAGGCTGCCTTTAAAGGCAGCCTTTCGCTGTTGTATAAGGTTGGTTAAGCTTCAACCTCATTACCGTTTTTACACCAGTAAAGTGCATTGTATAAATTTTCCTTTGGGAAGGATTTAAATTCTCCGGGCATCAGAACACTGAAAACATCTGTAAAGTTCTGCACCCCTTCTTTGTCTGTAACGATGGCGGTACGATTCCACTTGGCGAGGTTCTTTAACCCCAGCAGTAGATCTTCAAGCCAGGCTCCCATGGTAAAATTATCCAGATCGGTATCCAAATACAATAAGTAATTCAGCTCACCGAATTGGTCTACTTTCTCTTTTACCCGCGGAATTACCAGTTTCTCAAAATCCTCTTTCGTTACAACTCCGGTTGCATTGAAAGCTGCAACATTCTCCGGAGCTTCTGGAATAATTGTTATCATAATAAATATTTTATGGTGGTTTGATTTTTAAGAGATAACAATAACCACACCGTAATTTGATAATAAATTGTTAAAATAGATTTAAATATTACTATTTTTAAGGTAAAATAGTAATATGGATCTGAAATCAAATGAACCTTTCTGGCTTTTAAAAAATGGATTGATCGCTTCTCACCCCTCCCTGAAATCTGATCAGGAATGCGATGTTCTCATCATAGGCGGTGGTATTACAGGAAGCCTGATTGCCCATCAGATGGTGGAAGACGGGTATAAGACGATGCTGATTGATAAGCGGGAGCTTTGCAACGGAAGCACTTCTGCCACCACCTCAATGCTGCAGTATGAAATAGATGTTCCCCTCTATGAATTGATCGGGAAAATCGGGATGAAAGGGGCGGTTGCCAGCTATAAAGCCTGTAGTGATGCTATTGATATCATCGATAAGCTCTCCAAAAAAATTAGATCCGGTGCAGGATTCAAGCGTAAAAAATCACTGTATTTTGCTTCTAAAAAGAAAGATGTGGAATGGCTTAAAAAAGAGTACGAAGCCAGAAAACGTTTTGGATTTGAAGTGAAATGGCTTTCAGATAAGCAGGTCTCAGAACAGTTCGGCTTCGAAAATACCTATGGCGGAATTCTCTCAAAGCAGGGGGGAAGTATTGATGCCTTCCAGTTTGCTCACGAATTATGCAAGCATAATATAAAGAAAGGGCTGGAAGTTTTTGATAAAACAGAATTGCAAAAGGTGGAATACCATAAAGGATTTAACGTGGCTGTTACAGCTGAAGGTTTCCGGATCAGGGCTAAAAAAATAATATACTGCATTGGTTATGAAAGCAAAAATCTATTGAAAGAAAATTTTGTTAACCTGAAAAGCACCTATGCTGTGGTATCTGAAATAGATAAGGATAAGTTTAAAAATATTACAAGTACTTTGGTCTGGAATACCGATGATCCTTACCTCTATATGCGGACTACCGATGATGGCAGGATCCTGATAGGAGGCGGGGATGAAGATTTCTATGATGCTGAAAAGCGTGATGCCCTGCTGAATAAAAAAGAAAAGGAAATTTTAAAAGGCCTCAGGAAAATCAAACCTGATTATCATTTCTATTCCGATTTTGTGTGGGCAGGTACCTTTGGGGAAACCAAGGATGGTCTTCCTTATATCGGAGAACATAAAAAGTTCAGAAACTCTTATTTTGTTCTGGGATTTGGCGGAAACGGAATTACATTCTCCGTAACGGGAATGGAAATGGCTTCTTTATTTATGAAAAATAAAAAGCACCTGCTGTCCCGGTATTTTAAATTCGGAAGATAATTTTTTAAGTACAAAAGTTTTAGGCAGGCATGACAAACCTTCGCATTATGAACTAAGCTTACAAAATCTGGTCTTTTCTCAGAATATCACCATTCTGCACCAATAAAAATAGTAGAGCTGGCCAAAGCCCGCTCTACTGTTATCACAAACTGTATCCGTTTTTCTTAGCCAGTTCCTGTATTGAACTTTCAATGGCTTTTCCCAGATCGTCAGAATCGTCATTTCCTCTTTTTTTCATTTCACCATCAATGTAGTTCTGACGTTTTTTAGACAGTTCCTCTATTTCTTTCTGAATTTTTTCACGTTCTGCTGATTTTGCCGCGACAGCTTTTTTTATTTCTTCCTTACTTTTTCCTTTCAGTTCGGCTGGAAGCTCACTTTCTTTTACGGAAGCAATAAATCCGGCATCTTTTTCGGCCCTGTCAACAAGATCCCAGTGCTCATTTTTGTAGGCATTCTTTTTTGATTTGGAAACAGTTCTTTCCACAAGGTTGGATACCGATTGTACCTCGGCGTTTTTATCCTGGGTAATCTGTTTCATTTTGTATTCAGAACCATGGTTGCCGTAGTAAATGTAAGTATCATTCAGTTTGGCATTGCATTCGGAAATCCTGATATCGTAAGGTGTTTCTATATAGATCACTTTTTTATCGCTGTCGATATTGAAGTATTTACCGCCTCCGGTTGCTGCACCGTTTTGCCAGTAATCCCGGATACCTTCCTCACGGCTTCCGCAGAAAATAGTATTGGTGTAGATGTTTTTATTCTTTGCCTTTGAGATAACATCTTTATAATTAACTCTTCCCTGATCGAAAGGTTCGTTACCTGCAATATAAATCAGCTTCATACTTTTCTCATTGCCATCCCAGTTCAGATTGTTTGAGGCATCACGAATGACAGCACCGCAATATTCACTACCGCCATTGGTTCTTAATGCAAATAATTTTTCAGAAACCAGATCGAGATCCTGAGTGAGAGGTGTAACCTGGCGGATGTAATTCTCATCACGGATACCGTCGTTTCCATATTCATATAAGGCAATCTCAACTTGTGGCGTCTGGCCGTTATATTTTAAAGTGGTCAGCGTATTGACAATATTCCAGAGCCTTGATTTTGCCTGGTCAATCAGCCCGTCCATACTGTTGGAAGTATCCAGTAATAGGGCTACCTGGATTTTATTATCCTTTGATATTGTATTGAACGGAAGTGCGGAAGCATTTTGTACAGACAGGCTTCTGTTTTCCATATTACTTTTCGAGCAGCCGGTACCGGGAGCTGTTCCGGAGCTTAAGAAAGCTGCTGCGATGGCTAAGATTTTTAAAGTTGTCATATTATTATTTTTTTATAGGTTATTTGCTGGTAATATTCTGTTTCCCACTTATTGGAGTTCACTGCTTTTTGAGAAGTTTTCTCTTTCTGTTTTATTTTTTGTAATGTTTTCATTGATGATGAAGTAAAATTATGTGTATTTAAGGCTGGAATTTGGGAGACTTGGTGGAACGGGCTTTTCACTTGGTGGATAATATGACTGAGAATAGTCTGTTCAGATATTCAATGGCTTGAAGAAACATTCAGACCTTGCTAAGCGTAACGAATTTAATATTAAACACTTGGTTTAAACTAGTCTAAGCTTTTATACCAAAGGTTTCTGTTCGTACCAGTAGCAAAACAAAAAAGCTGCCTTTTGGGGCAGCCTCCTTAAATCTGTTATTTTAAAGGATTTCGTATCTGGTTTTGATACTGTATTTCAGCTTGATATTTTCAATATTGTCAAAAGAATAATCTACCGGAGCATCTGCTGCTTCCATCTGTACATTTGCCATTCTGCTTTTGTAAGCCACAGGAAGTACCGTATCACTGGTATAATCTTCTATTTCTACAATTTCAATAGCATTTCCGGTCTTTTTACCCATGCTTTCCAACAGGTAATCTGCTTTTTCTTTAGCCGCTTTTAAAGCATTGATTTTTACTGCCTTCCTGAAATCTGCAATTTTGGTATTCTTTACCTCAGCAATGTTCAGGCTGCTTACCCATTTCTGATTCAGATCTTCAAAGATCTTAGCAATATTGGCTTTTGTGCCGGCTTTAAACTGATAATTCTTAGTGAATTTTGCCGTTTTGGAGTAGATATTCTGGTACATTGATTTGAATTTGATATCCTCATTCTTCACTCCGGCACTCTTGAGTGTTTCAAACAATTTCTTTTCATTATCTGCCAGATCATTCTTGTTATCTGCTTTTATTCCGATACTGAAGATGATTTCATCCGGTTCAATTTCCATTTCCGCCACTCCTGTTACTTCAATGGCATTTTTCTTTACTTCCTGAGCATTGACAAAGCTCCCTAATGTTAAAATTCCGATTAATAAAAAATGTTTCAATTTCATAATTTCCTGTTTTTAAATTTTAAATTCTGATGTAAAATTACCGGGATCTGGAACTGGAAATCGGGAGACTTGGTGAAACAGAGCTTTCACTTGGTGAGTTGTGGAACTTATCTTTAAAATGAAGACGGTAGCTTTCTCTTTGTAATATTGATTAAAAATTGGAAAATTTTATAACGCTAAGACCGCAAAAGAATAAGGGACAAGATGCTGGATATTTCCGTTCGCAAGGGCATTCTATTCAGCTGAGTAATTTAATAACGCCAATTATTATCGGGCTTCATTGCTGAGTGTTAACGCCTTTGTGAACATATATTATTTATTCATAAAAGAATCTTTGCGAACGTTGCGTTATAATGATTGGGAAACACTTTACTTGAAAAATTGGAAAATTTTATAACGCAAAGACCGCAAAGAATAGGGAAAAAGATGGTGGATATTTCCGTTCGCAAGGGCATTCTATTCAGCTGAGTAATTTAATACCGCCGATTAGTATCGGGCTTCATTGCTGAGTGTTAACGCCTTTGCGAACGTATATTATTTATATCTATAAAAAATCTTTGTGAACGTTGCGTCATAATGATTGGGAAGACATGTCTCTATAAATTCACACTTTACCTGAAAAAATTGGAAAATTTTATAACGCAAAGACCGCAAAGAATAGGGAAAAAGATGGTGGATATTTCCGTTCGCAAGGGCATTCTATTCAGCTAAGTAATTTATTACCGCAGATTAGTATTGGAATTCATTGCTGAGTGTTAACGCCTTTGCGGACGTTTATTATTTACATCTATAAAAGAATCTTTGCGAACGTTGCGTTATAATGATTGGGAAAACATACCTCTATAAATTCACACCTTACCTGAAAAATTAGAAAATTTTATAACGCAAAGACCGCAAGAATAGAAAAAAAGATGCTGGATATTTCCGTTCGCAAGGGCATTCTATTCAGCTAAATAATTTAATACCGCCGATTATTATCGGGCTTCATTGCTGAGTGTTAACGCCTTTGCGAACGTATATTATTTATATCTATAAAAAATCTTTGTGAACGTTGCGTCATAATGATTGGGAAGACATGTCTCTATAAATTCACACTTTACCTGAAAAATTGGAAAATTTTATAACGCAAAGACCGTAAGAATAGGGAAAAAGATGCTGGATATTTCCGTTCGCAAGGGCATTCTATTCAGCTGAGTAATTTAATACCGTATATTAGTATCGGGCTTCATTGCTGAGTGTTAACGCCTTTGCGGACGTTTATTATTTACATCTATAAAAGAATCTTTGCGAACGTTGCGTTATAATGATTGGGAAAACATAACTCTATAAATTCATACCTTATAACTAGTCGCATTCAAAAAGAAAATCATAGATTTTCAAAAAACTTATATGTACTTCTCATCGCCAAGCATTATTAGCTTAAAAAACTAAAGTGTTTAAAATCTTTTGTGGCTAAATAATAATCTTAGTTGGCACTTCAAAATCTAATTTTTTCCAACTTGGTGAAATAAGGCTTTCACTTGGTAAAGAATAGAATACGATCAATAAAGTTTTACTTACTTTGCAGTAAAGATCTGAAATCTGTGAAATTAGTTTTTAAAATAGTACTTATTATAATATTAGCATCAGGGAATTCCCTTGTTGCCCAGGATACTACACGGGTTTCTAAAGTTCTGAATTCTGCTGCAAAACTGAAAAAAGCAGTTGATAAAAATGATAATAAAGGCGTTGCAGATACCTATGTGGGAATGGCCAATGACTATTACAATCAGGGAAATTATGCCAAAAGCGAAGAGTATCTCATCAAAGCAAAAAATATCTATCAGAATCTGAACGATAAAAAAAATCTTGAAATCACCACCAGAAAACTGGCACAATCCCAGGAGAAACAAAATAAAATAACTCCCGCAATCAGTAACTACAGCATGGCTGCACAGATGGGATATAGTGAAAAAAGTAAGGCTGTGAATGCCAACGATGTTGCAAGACTTTCTTCTCCTTCTCCCGAACTGCGGGCCGAAGCTATTCAGAATAATATCAGCCTGAGCAAGAAAGAGAATGAGCAGGCAGATCTGGCGGAAAGCTATAGTCAGCTTGCAGAAGTCAATATACAGCAAAAGGATGTTTCCAGAGCGGAAGAAAACCTTAACAACGCTTATAAAATCTCAAAAAAAGAAGCCCCACAACAGGCATTGGCCATCAATCAGAAGCTGGCCGATCTCTATGTGGAAAATAAAAACTTTGATAAAGCGATTGAAGCCAAGAAAACAGTACTGAAGGAAGATTTTGTGAAAGAGAATTCACAGGAAAAGGTGAATCAGATCCAGGAGCTGGCGGATATCTATATCAAGAAGAATGATCCTGAAGAAGCAGTAAGTCTTTTAAAAAACGCTTATGGGATTGCTTTGAATAAAGGGCATACCATGGAAGCACAGAGAAGTGTGAAAAAACTGGACAGTCTCTATGCGATTTCCGGGAATACGGATGCCTCGGTACAGCTATACAGAGATTTCCTGGGAAAACTTCCGGATCTTGTGTCTAAAGACAGAAGCCTGGTGGACAATAAAATACTTGAAGATACCGAACAACGGATTTCCCAGCTTGAAAAAGAAAAAGAGCTGAAAGATGAGCTGATCCGTAAGAAGAATGTCTTCAATTACAGTTTGATTGCAGCTTTAATCCTTCTGACGGGGCTGATCTTTATTATTTTCAGAACCCTGAAAAAAGTTCAGATCAAAAACAAAAAAATTGCTCTTCAGTCGCTCCGGAGAGAAATGAATCCGCATTTTATCTTTAACAGTTTAAATAGCGTCAACCATTTTATAGCCACAAATAATGAACTGGAAGCCAATCAGTATCTGACAAAGTTCTCCAAGCTGATGCGCGGAGTAATGGAAAACTCAACAGAAGATTTTATTCCTTTCCAGCAGGAACTTGATCTGCTTCAGAATTATCTTGCGCTGGAAAAAACACGTTTTGCCGACAAATTCGATTATGAAATTGAAGTTGATGAAAATCTTAATCTCCAGAGCCAGCAGGTTCCCGGAATGCTTGTACAGCCTTTTCTGGAGAATGCAATCTGGCATGGCCTCCGCTACAGAACTGAAAAAGGGTTTTTAAAACTGAGCTTTGAAAAAGATGACCAATATCTGAAGATTACCATTGAAGACAACGGAATAGGAATCGAAGAAAGCAAAAAACAGAAAACCCGGCACCAAAAAACGAGAGAAGGACGGGGAATGAAAAATACACTTGAAAGAGTTCAGCTATTGAATGACCTCTACAAAAAAGACATTACCTGCTCAGTAAAAGATAAAGACAACAATGGAGGAGTTTTGGTGACCATCAGGATCAATCTTGCTTAATTTGTAGGATTTCAATTTTTATTCTCAATATTATTCCGGAATATTTTTTGCCTGAAGCATTGAGTGTTTCCATGCACAGGTTTCAGATTGTATGAATGGGTAAATATTCCTAATTTGCATCGTGCAGTCTATTATCTGTCACTTAATACCTGACCGAATGAAAATAAAAGCCGTAATTGTAGATGATGAAATCATAGCAAGAGAAGTTCTGAGAAGCTATCTCACCAAATATTGCCCGCAGGTGGAAATTCTTGGTGAAGCTGAAAATATCAGAGAAGCCGTTCCGCTGATTACTGAAAAGCAGCCGCAACTGGTGTTTCTTGATGTTGAAATGCCTTTTGGAAACGCTTTTGATGTGTTGGAGGCCACCAAAGATCAGGCGTACGAAACCATTTTCATTACAGCATTTTCACAGTATTCGCTGCAGGCATTGAACAAATCGGCAAGCTATTATATCTTAAAGCCCATTGATATTCAGGAACTGATTCTGGCCGTTAATAAAGTCGCTGAGAGCCTGGAGAAAAAAGAAGAACTCAACCGGAATAAAATTTTGCTGGAGAATCTGAAGCTGAAACCGGAAAAACAGCAATTGATATTGCCCACTTTACAAGGCTTTGATGTGGTAAAAACAGAAGATATTGTCAGGCTGCAGGCAGACGGAAACTTTACCCAGGTTTACCTTACCGATGGCTCAAAGAAGATGGTATGCAGGTTTTTAAAACATTTTGACGACCTGCTGGAAAGTCCCTTTGTAAGAGTACACCGTTCCCACATCATCAATACAGCTTTTGTAAAATCCTACCACAAAAGCGGAACTGTAATGCTGTCTGACGATACGGAAATTGAGGTTTCCGGAAGCTTTAAGGATAATTTCCTGAAGGTCTTTTCATAGAATTTATTGTTCTTTAACAGCCTGTAGGCATTATTTTTGACGTTTTCATCAGAACCACACCAAAAAAATCTCTTATGAAAACCCTTCATAAAATCATACTTCCCGTATCATTGGGTGCATTAGGACTGATTATTTTTAACTCGTGTTCCGTAAGAATTCCCAAAGGTGCTGCAGCAGTAAAGAACTTTGATGCTAAAAAATACCTCGGCAGATGGTATGAAATTGCCCGTTTTGACTATCGTTTTGAGAAAAATATGGATAATGTCACTGCAGAATATACAGAAAATCCGGATGGCTCCATTCAGGTGAAGAACAAAGGCTATGATTACGTAAAAAAAGTCTGGAATGAATCTATCGGAGAAGCCCAGTTTGTAAAAGACCCTACAGAAGCCCGGCTGAAAGTATCATTTTTCAAACCTATCTGGGCAGGGTATAACGTGATCGATATTGATGAAGACTATCAGTATGCCATGGTTGCAGGAAGCAGTTTGAAATATCTCTGGATCCTGTCCCGTACTACCACCATCCCCGAAAGCATCCGTCAGCGTTTCCTGGCAAAGGCAAAAAAAATCGGTTATGATACCAATGAACTGATCTGGGTAAAACATAATCAATAAATAAAAAAAAGAAGCTGAGAAGAATGGCTGTTAATAAATAACTGACGCATTGATCTTCTTAGCTTCCTTTGTATTTTCATTCTTCCCGAATCAAATACAAATTGTGTGGATCATATTGTTTGTATTGATGGAATTTAATTTAACGCAAAGTTTTAGCCTCCTTAAAATTAAGTATCCGGATAATTATTCTTTGCGTTTGGAAAATAATTTGTTTTCATTCCACAACTTTTGATGGTGATCCTTTATCCCGCAATATATTCCTTCCACTCTTCAAAACGATAATCAATGACCTGTTTCATCAGATCGTAGTTCTCGTAAGTATCTTCAATGTGGTAAAACGTTTCATACTCATAATCATTTTCTTCCGCCTTGGTATCAAAAAGGTTGACGTAGTCGTCTGCAAAAGAGCTGTATCGGTTCCCGAAATCAGTATCATCAGCATAATAGTCTTTCGCAAAACTGTTTCCCAGGTCATTCAGGTCATATTCGGAAAACTTCCCGTCACAGCAGTCCATCACAAATTCCGCTCCGGTTATTTCTCTTCGTTTCAGCCGTTCAATTTCCTCTGCGGAATCTTCTTTCAGTTCATCAGAGATAAGATCATGGTTTACGCACCAGTTCAGGAACATTCCGGTATGGGTTGCTCCGTTCTTCTGAGGAAGTCCTTCCGGGAAATCACCGCCATAATGCCATGAGGCATCATCATATTTAGACATAATTTTTCTTGTAGTTTTAAATAAATTCTGTCAAAAATAGAAAAAATCAATTTATATTGCCGGGCACGGGGAATTTTCCGTCATTTGTATCAGAATTTTTTTCGAAAACAAAACATGGATAAAGCGGTTCTGATTACCATTGGTGATGAAATCCTTTCAGGAAACACGGTAGATACCAACTCTAATTTTATTGCCTCCGAGCTTAAAAATATCGGAATAAAAGTTGTACAGATCTTCACGATCTCTGACGAAATTGAAACAATTAAAAATACTTTGAGTACCGCTTTTGAGCTGGGAGATCTTGTTATCACTACCGGCGGACTGGGACCTACCCGGGATGATAAGACCAAAAAAGCACTGGCAGAATTCTTCAATGATGAAATTGCCCTGGATGAGGTTACCTTCAGTCATCTCAAAGGATATATGGAAAGAAGAGGGCGTGCGGATATTTTGGAAAGAAACAGAGAACAGGCTTTCGTTCCCACAAAATCCATTGTCTTCCAAAACCATTACGGAACGGCTCCCTGCATGATGATGGAACTGAACGGAAAGCTGAGTTACAGCCTGCCTGGAGTTCCTTATGAAGTGAAACCCCTGATCAAGGATCAGATTATACCTTATTTACAGGAAAAATTTAGCCTGAATTATATCCATACAAGAATTGTTTCCGTAGTCGGGATCCCTGAAAGTATCCTTGCAGATATGATCGAAGACTGGGAGCTGGCACTTCCTGAAAATACAGCATTGTCCTATCTTCCGGTAGGTACCCGTGTAAAACTTAGGCTGACGGCATCAGGAAGTAACGAAAACGAACTGAAACTACAGACCGAAGAAGAAATTCAGAAGCTGCTTCCGTTACTTGGAGATCATGTGATTGCCGTATCTGAAGACAAGATCGAGAATATTCTGGCCGAAATGCTTACCGAAAGAAAGCTCACCATTTCTACCGCAGAAAGCTGTACGGGAGGCGAACTGGCAAAAATGATCACTTCAGTTTCCGGAAGCTCAAAGTATTTTATGGGTGGGATGGTAGCCTATGCTACAGAGAAGAAAATTAAGATTCTGAATGTTTCCAAAGAAACTGTAGATCAGTTCACCGTAGTCAGTGAACAGGTGGCTCAGGAAATGGCAAAAGGCTGTCAGCAATTGTTTGATACAGATATTTCCCTTTCAACTACCGGAGTTGCCGGCCCCGGAAAAGGTGAGGATGGAAAAGAAGTAGGAACCGTTTTCTATACCATAAGAATGGGTGATCAGGAAGTAACGTCCAGATTATATATGCCGCATCTGGAGCGGATTGATTTTATGGATTTCGTTTCTCAGAAGGTGATTCAGGATCTGGTGGCACTTCTTGTAAACAGCTAGAAACCAGGTGTTGTTTTAATTTTTTTTTAATTATTTTTTTGGCAGTTTTTCACGCTTTTTGAAATCATTCCATAAAATTTCATCAACGTGGAAAATTCCAAACAGATCTTTCAGACCAACAGTAAAAAACGCTGGAAAAGTGTGCAATGGGGAAGCCGTATTTTTATCTTTACAGGAATACTGCTGCTGCTCGCTTTGGGTCTGATGATGATCCTGGACAAGAGTCCTGCAATTCCCTTCAAAGAAGATTATAAGGCTGTAATCACAGCTAATAAACCCTATCTTCAGGAGAATAAAATTTCCAAAGAATATAAAGGCTTCAGAAGTTTCATTTCTGAAAAAACAATGCACACTAATCTCGCCAAGATTGAAAAGGCGGGAGCAGAAAGATTGAAAAATCAGAACCGGAACTGGGCACAATTCCCAGGAGGAATCCGTTCTGCATTTTATGTGGCATGGGATCCGCAGTCTCTGATGTCATTGAAGCGAAATATCAGACATGTCAACCTTGTATTTCCGGAATGGTTTTTCATTGATCCCAAAACGGGAGACCTGAAAACCAATGTAGACCCCGAAGGTTATAAAGTCATCAAAAGAACCGGAGTAGCAGCAATGCCGATGCTGAGTAATAACTCTGACCGGGAATTCCGTGCCGAAGGACTGGCAAAAGTGCTTAACGATCCTAAGAGAAGAGCAGCGCTGATTCAGAAGATTACGCAGCAGTGTATCAGATATCATTTCAAAGGGATTAATATCGACTTTGAAGATATGAATCTGAATTCTGATGAAAATCTGATTGCTTTCATGAAAGAACTGTCAGAAACTTTCAGACAGAACCAATTGCTGGTTACCATGGATATTATGACAGATAATGATGATTATAATATTCAAAAACTCGATCCTTATGTAGACTATTTTGTACTGATGGCTTATGACGAATATTCTGCTGATGGCGATGCGGGCCCCGTTTCTTCTCAGAAATGGATAGAGGAACAAACCGGTAAAGTGGTGAGAAAAACATCTCCCCGCAAGATTATATTGGGATTGGGTGCTTATGGTTATGATTGGAGTTCCAATAAAGATGATAATACTTCAGTCACTTATATGCAGGCCATTACAAAAGCCCATGCAAGCAAGGCCGTGATTGATTTTAATGACAATACTTTTAATCTGAATTATTCCTATACCGATTCTAAAAACTTCACGCATACCGTATTTTTCAATGATGCGGCTTCTATTTTCAACACCATGCGTTTTTCATCCGAATATCCATTGGCAGGAACCGCACTGTGGAGACTGGGAAGTGAGGACAGCAGAATCTGGAATTTCTATGATAAGGATCTTACGTTTGCCGGACTATCTAAGTTCAATTTAAAGACACTTGAGAATGTGAAAGGGCAGACCATGGTGGATTATATCGGGGACGGAGAAGTGCTTGATGTACTGAATACCCCTCATGACGGGAAAATCGCTCTGGAAACAGATCCAAAAGAGAAGATCATTACTGACGAGAATTATATCACCTATCCAAGTTCTTATGAAGTAAAAAAATACGGAAGTGCCCCGCAGAAAGAACTGGTACTCACTTTCGATGACGGACCTGACGAAACATATACCCCTCAGATACTCGATGTGTTGTCCAAATATCATGTTCCGGCTGCTTTCTTCCTGGTAGGATTAAATGCTGAAAAAAACCTTCCGCTGGTGAAAAGAATTTACCGGGAAGGGCATGAAATAGGAAACCATACTTTCACGCATGAAAATGTAGCTAAAGTAAGTCCGGAAAGAGCCTTGCTTGAAATGAAACTGACAAGACTGCTGATTGAATGTGTGACAGGTCACAGCACGATCCTGTTCAGGGCTCCTTATAATGCAGACTCTGAACCTACAACATCTGAAGAGATCATTCCGGTAGCGCTGGCAAGACAGCAGAACTATCTGGATATCGGTGAGAATATTGACCCGGAAGACTGGCAACCCGGAATAAAGGCAGATGAAATAATAAAACGGGTCATGGCCGGAATCCAACAGCAGAGAGGAAATATCATATTGCTTCACGATGCGGGGGGAGACACCAGAGAAGAAACAGTGAAAGCACTGAAAACTTTAATTCCTATGTTGCAGAAGCAAGGTTATCATTTCACCAACCTTACCAATATTCTGCATAAAAGTAAAAATGAGCTGATGCCTGAAGTTCCTAAAACAAGATCCTATTATATTATGCAGCTCAACCTGGTATTGGCTACTGTTATTTACGGGATAAGTCATTTTCTGGTCGCTCTGTTCACTATTTTCATTGCATTGGGATTGATGAGACTTCTGTTGATGGCATATTGGGCTTTTAAAGAAAGAAAAAAAGAGAAAAAACTGAGTGGGTTTCCCGTGTTGGAATCCTATCCGAAAGTTTCCATTATCGTTCCTGCCTATAATGAAGAAGTGAATATTGTTTCTTCCTTGCAGAATTTACTGAAACAGACCTACCCGAACTTTAATATTATCATGGTAGATGACGGAAGTAAGGATTCAACTTATGACAGAGCAAATGAAGCATTTCCGGATCATCCGAAACTGAAGATTTTTACCAAAACAAACGGTGGGAAAGCGACTGCTCTGAATTTCGGAATTTCACAAACCGATGCAGAATATGTAGTGTGTATTGATGCCGATACCAAATTACAGCAGGATGCGGTAAAATACCTGATCGCAAGATTTTTAAATGCCGGCCCTGAAGAAAAAATCGCTGCAGTAGCCGGAAATGTAAAAGTAGGGAATACCGTAAACTGGCTGACCAGATGGCAGGCCATAGAATATACGACCAGCCAGAACTTCGACCGTCTGGCGTATGCCCATATTAATGCCATTACCGTAATTCCCGGAGCTATCGGAGCATTTAAAAGATCTGTAGTGCTGGAAGCAGGAGGATATTCTTCCGATACCCTGGCTGAAGACTGTGATATTACGGTGAAAATCCTGAAAGCAGGGTACACGGTTGCCAATGAAAACAGGGCTGTTGCCGTGACAGAAGCTCCGGAAACCGTAAAACAGTTTTTAAAACAACGTTTCCGCTGGACCTACGGAATCATGCAGATGTTCTGGAAGCAGAGACAGACTTTCCTTAATCCCCGTTATAAAGGACTGGGACTTTGGGCCATGCCGAATATTTTATTATTCCAATACATTATTCCGTTCTTTTCGCCATTGGCAGACGTCATTATGTTTTTTGGAATCCTGTCCGGGAATGGGAGTAAAATATTTACCTATTATCTGATTTTCCTTTTGGTGGATGCCTCATTGGCACTGGTAGCGTTCATTATGCAACGGGAAAAACTGACCAACCTGTTCTATATAATTCCACAGAGATTCGGGTACAGATGGCTGATGTATATCGTATTATTTAAAAGTTTAAGAAAAGCGTTGAAAGGCGAAATGCAGTCCTGGGGATTTTTGAAAAGAACCGGAAATGTAAAAGAGATCGCAACAATTTAATGGGTGAACGGAACTGTGGAGTAAGGAGTTGAGATGATCCGGCCGGAAGAAGGAAGTTATTTTGAGTTAGCATTACGCAGATAGTACTGATGACTTTATAACTTCCTGCTTCAAACCGCTCTAAATTATAAACTCTCATCCCACTCTGATGTTATTTGTTTAAATTTGTTTTACAAAAAAGTAACAAATAATAAATAAATCATACCTATTGTATAAATTGTTATCATAATGAAAAAACTAACGCTTTCTTTGTTTCTAATAGCAGGGATCTGCACTCAAAATACAATGAGCGCACAGGCTAAAGCTGTTAAAACAGCAGTAAACAACACAGACAAAGGTCTGGACATTAGCTTGATGGACACTTCGGTACGTCCACAGGATGATTTTTATAACTATGTGAGTGGAACATGGATGAAAACGGCTAAAATTCCATCCGATAAGCCTACCTGGGGAAGTTTCAACAAACTTGGAGAAGACACGGATAACAATTCCATGACGATTCTGAACTCTCTTTTGAAAGATAAATTTGCTGATGGCAGCGAAGGGAAAAAAATCCAGGACCTGTATGCTTCCTATATGAACATGCAGAAAAGAAATGCTGACGGAATCAAACCTATCCAGGAAAACCTGAATAAAATTGATGCCATCAAAAATATGGCAGACCTTCAGACTTATCTTGCTTCCGTAACAAAAGAAGGCGAAAATAGCTTCTACGGATGGGGCGTATACGCTGACCTGAAAGATTCCAACATGAATGCGGTTTACTTGGGAGAAGCAGCCCTTGGTTTGGGAAGAGATTACTATCAGAAAGTAAATGATAAAAATACAGAAGCTATTGCTGAATACCAGAAATATGTAGCTTCTATGCTGAAAGAATTAGGATACCAAAATGCAGACGCAGCAGCAAAAGGTATTGTTGACTACGAAAAAAGCATTGCAAAAACGTATCTTACAAATGAGCAGAGCCGTGATAACACCCTTCAGTATAACCCTCAGACGATGGCTCAGCTTTCAGCTTTGGTAAAAGGAGTAGATCTTCCTTCTTACCTTAAAAAGGTGGGAGTTAATACAGACCGCGTAATCATTGGAGAGTTAGGTTACTATAAAAACTTTGATCAGTTGGTAAATGCCAAAAACCTTCCGGTAATCAAAGATTATCTGAAATTCCATATGATCAACGGAAGTGCTTCTTACCTGAGTGAAAAACTGGGTGATATGAAGTTTAACTTCTTCGCTAAATACCTGAGAGGCCAGCAGGAACAGAGAGCATTGAACAAGAGAGGTTTTGAGCTGATCAACAGAAACCTTGGAGAAGCTTTCGGTAAATTATACGTTGAAAAATACTTCCCGGCAGAAGCTAAAGCTCAGATGGTAGAACTGATCGATTACTTAAAGAAAAGCTTTGCCCTTCATATCAATAATCTGACCTGGATGTCTTCTACAACCAAGGAGAAAGCGATGAAGAAACTGAATAAGTTTACAGTAAAAGTAGCGTATCCGGACAAATGGAAAGACTATTCCAAATTGGTTATTACTCCTGAAGCAAAAGGAGGAACATTATACTCCAACCTTCAGAGCATTGGTGAATGGCAGTACAACAAAGATTTAGCAAAAATCGGAAAACCGGTGGATAAAACAGAGTGGGGAATGACTCCACAGACTGTAAATGCTTACTACAATCCTGTGTATAACGAAATCGTATTCCCTGCAGCAATCCTGCAGCCGCCGTTCTTCAACCCTCAGGCTGATGCCGCTGTAAACTTTGGAGGAATTGGTGCTGTTATCGGTCACGAAATGAGCCACGGGTTTGATGATTCAGGAGCTCAGTTTGATGCAGACGGTAACCTTGTTGACTGGTGGACTCCGGAAGATAAAGCCAACTTCGAAAAAGCAACAAAAGCTCTTGCTGCCCAATATGACAAATATGAGCCTGTGAAAGGAACTTTCGTAAACGGAACCTTTACAAACGGTGAAAATATTGCAGATTTAGGAGGAGTAAACATCGCTTACGATGCGCTTCAGATGTATTTAAAAGATAAAGGAAACCCAGGAAAGATCAGCGGATTCACTCAGGATCAGAGATTCTTCTTAAGCTGGGCAACCGTTTGGAGAACTTTATCCAGTGAAAAATACATGATCAATCAGGTGAAAACAGATCCTCACTCTCCTGGATATTTCAGAAGTTTCGGTCCGTTGATCAACGTTGATGCCTTCTACAAAGCATTCGATGTTAAAAAAGGAGACAAATTATACAAAGCTCCGGAAGACAGAATCAAAATCTGGTAATAATACAGCCGCTCAGCAATGGGCGGTTTTTGTTTTTTCAGGTGGCAGGTCTGAGGTGGCAGGTAGCAGGAGGTTGATGATTAGGGATTGTGGGAAGAGGCAGCTAATAGATACAAATGACAGATGATAGAACGATCATTCCCTCCTCCGGAAGGGGTCAAATCTCTGATTTGACGGGTGGTCAACCACGAGGTAATATCAATACAAGCGGGCTTTAGCCCGCTTACTTTATAAATCAATCTCCATCCGGCTTTAGCCAAAACCTGAATCAGTTTTACCGCAATCCAATTATCCTTCACCACTTATCATTAAAGTTTGTATATTTGATAAGTTTGTGTAAAATCAAAAATTATCTTTAATGAAAAAGCTAAATATTGGAATACTTGCCCTTGCGGGGATTGTATTTCTCAATTCGTGTGGTGCGGCAAAGACTGCAGGGACAGAGAAAAAAACTGAGGCTACGGCAGCTGTTGCAGAGCCGGTGAAAGAAGACGTGAAAGAGGAGGGAATCAATTTATCTTATATGGATACAAGTGTCCGTCCGCAGGATGACTTTTTTAGCTATGTGAACGGAAATTGGGTGAAAACTACCCAGATTCCTTCCGATAAAGCCAATTGGGGATCTTTCAATGCATTGAGGGAAAATGTAGATGATGCTTCATTGGATATTTTAAATAAAATTCTTACCGAAAACTACCCGGCAGGATCAGAAGGACAGAAGATCCAGAATCTTTATGCCTCTTTTATGGATACTGCTAAAAGAAATGCAGAAGGTTTGGCACCTATCAAGGCTGATCTGGCAAAAGTAGATGCCATTAAAAGTCTGAATGATCTGCAGAAATATCTTCTGGAAGCAACAAGAATGGGAGACAACTCTTTCTATGGCTGGAGAGTGGGTGCAGATATGAAGAATTCTAAAATGAATGCTGTTTACCTGGGTGGCCCTGATCTTGGATTGGGAAGAGACTATTATCAGAAGGTAAATGAGGCCAATACCAAAACTTTGGCAGAATATCAGACTTACGTAGGTAAGCTGTTCGGAGTGTTAGGCTATAAAAATACAGCTCAGGCTGCACAGAACGTTGTGGATTTTGAAAAACAGATGGCTAATTATCTGTTGACCCTTGAGCAAAACAGGGATGCCAATCTCAGATATAATCCTAAAAATGTATCCGAGTTATCCGGAATCGTTAAAAATGTTGACCTTGCAAAATATTTAAAAGATGCAGGGGTAAATACAGATAGGGTGATCATTGGGGAAATGAAATATTACCAGAATATGGATCAGTTTATCACGCAGAAAAACCTGCCTTTATTAAAAGATTATCTGAAGTACCATATCATTAATGGTAATGCCAGCAATCTTGACGATAACCTGGAGCAGATCAGATTTGACTTCTATGCTAAATATTTACAGGGGCAGAAAGAGCAGCGCCCTATGAACAAAAGAGGGCTTACTCTTGTGAATGGAGTTCTGGGAGAAGCTTTCGGAAAACTTTATGTAGATAAATATTTTACTCCTGAAGCCAAACAGCAGATGGAGACCTATATCGATTACCTTTTGAGATCTTTCAAAACCCATATTGCCAATATAGACTGGATGTCTCCTGAGACCAAAGTGAAAGCTCAGGAAAAATTATCCAAATTTACGGTGAAGATTGCATACCCTGATAAGTGGAAAGATTATACCCAGTTGAAAGTAGAATCTCCGAAGCAGGGAGCTACATTATATTCAAACCTTCAGAATGTGGCAGCATGGCAATATCAGCGAAGCCTGGATAAAGTAGGAAAACCGGTTGACAAAACAGAATGGGGAATGTCTCCGCAAACTGTAAATGCTTATTACAGCGGATCAAACAACGAAATTGTATTCCCTGCCGCAATCCTTCAGCCTCCTTTCTACAATCCGAAAGCAGATGCTGCAGTGAACTTCGGAGGTATTGGTGCCGTAATCGGTCACGAAATTTCTCACGGATTTGATGACAGCGGTTCCCGTTTCGATGGGGACGGAAACCTTAATAACTGGTGGACAGATGCTGACCGTAAGAACTTTGATGCAAAAGTAGGACAGCTTGCTGCCCAGTACAGTGCTTATGAACCCGTAAAAGGAAGCTTTGTAAACGGTAAATTTACAAGTGGTGAAAATATCGGTGACCTTGGTGGGGTAGCAGTGGCTTACGATGCCCTTCAGATGTATCTTAAAGATAAAGGAAATCCGGGTAAGATCAGTGGCTTTACTCAGGATCAGAGATTCTTTATGAGCTGGGCAACCGTTTGGAGAACCAAAGCTACGGATCAGTATATGATCAATCAGGTAAAAACAGATCCGCACTCTCCGGGAATGTTCAGAGCATTTGGCCCGTTGGTGAATCAGGACTCATTCATCAAAGCATTTGATATCAAGCCTGGAGACAAGCTGTATAAAGCGCCTCAGGACAGAATAAAAATTTGGTAGGTTTACCAAAAGATTGTTAGAAAAAAGGATCCGCCTCATATTCATTGAGACGGATTCTTTTTTTAATAGGCTTTTTTATAATTCCGGATGACAAACCTGATTCCGGTTTCTAAAATGTCACCCATGGTCTTACAGTATTTGAAGTTGACGTCATAGGTGAGTTTCTGCAGAGCAGTCTTCAGTTCTGTAACATTGGCTTCCGGAGCGAGATCTTCCTTTTTCATAATAGAAATAAGTTCGTCAAATCTGTTTTTGCTGCTGGTCACCCTTTTTACAATCTGTGAACGTACTTCTTTCCGGTATTGTTCTATAGAATTGGGTTTTAGCTTTTCCAGCACCATATTTACCATCAGGTTGTTTTCTTTGAAATACTGCGGAAGATAGACTTTCAGGTTCCCCTCATAGCTCTGCTGATCAAAATCTATCGGCCGGATCCTGTAGATAACCTGGTCAAAATCGTGTATAGGAATCACCACATAATTATAAGACCGCATATCCCCGAGAAGCCCGATGAGGCAGCGCTCATTGAACTTTACAAACTCCTTTGAAATCTGTGCCTTTTCCAGCTCTGTGCAGTTGTGTAAATGTTTCTGGATAAAAACATCGCCGGGAATCCCCAGAATATGTTCTTCTATCAAAGTGTTTTTGTAGATTAGAAAATTAATACGGTTGGGAGAAAGCAGATCTTCAAGTTCCAGCCCGTATATTCGGGAAGCATCTGCCTGTTTTATATAAAAATTGGTATAGTTGTCGTTCAGGATATTTCTCACCCGGATCCGGAAAGGTTTGGAGTTCCCGAAAGTACAGAAATCGATCGTATCTACTTTCAGATAAGGCAAAGTTGCTTCATCACCGTCAGAATGCAGCAGCGTGTAGATCTTATTTAAATTGGCTTCAATTTCTCTAAACTCATATTCAGGATATAACACGCCTAGCCATAAAGTATCCTTGCCGTCCTTATCCAGAATATTCACACTGTCACTGAATCTTAACAGGTCTTCGTACAGAAATTTAATCTTGGTCGTTCTGTTGTGTTTTTCCAGATATTGCCCTAATGCTTCGGAAACAGGGAATATGGGCTTTCTAAACGCTATTTTTACATCTTTCATGACACGGTTCACTTTGCTTAAATATAAAGAATATTTTTTGTAACGTCTGAGAATTATTGTTGAAGTATTCCGGGAAACTTTTCTATAATGACAGAGCAGACAAAAATTTAATTTAATTTTTTTGATTGATTTTATTTATTTTTCATAGCTTAGTGAGATCGTAAGATCGTGATTTTATGTTAAATAAGTATGGGTAAATTTAAATAAGTCAAGAAAAATCTTGTCAAAATTTTGTATGTTACAGTTTTTTTTTAAATTTAAACATTGGATTGGTAATTTATTGGATTACTCTGTAAATTACTCAAAGACAGATCCAAAATAAAATAGTAAATCTCAAAATAATAATAATATGGCAATGTTTAATTATGGTGTTGGCGGAAACGAGGTAAAAGTAGACGCTAATGAAGCTATTCAGGAAATCCAGGAAAATAAATCACTGATAGTAAGCCAGCTTACAACAGAAGAATCTTATACCCCTGAAATTGTAACAGGATTAAAAACTGTGGAAGATGTTTTCAAACATTTCCAGCCTTCTGTAGCGGTACAGCATGAAACAGAGGATGGTGGAATAGTAGAAGAAGAATTCCGTTTTCAAAATCTTGGTGACTTTACTCCTAAAAGCCTTACTCAGAAATCAGATTATCTGCAGCAGCTGAGCATGGAGCAGGAGCAGTACAATAAAATTGTACGTCAGCTGAAAACAAATAAAATTCTACGCAATATGCTGGAGAACGATCAGACAAGAGCTGCGTTCATAGAAGTATTGAAAGAAGTGGCACAGGAACTTGAAAAATAATTAAAGACTTACATTAAATCATGGATAGCAAATTACAGGCGCAGGAAAGCCAGCAGCAGGGACAACAGCAACACTCAGGGCAGCCGAAAGGCAACCCGCTTGCGGAGCTCAATAAAATGGGAGGTTTTGGCTTTGTTGAATCCGTTGTAGACGGTATCGCCAATATGAACCCTACAAGAAAAGCAAGAAAGGAAATTTTCCTTAATGACAGCAATAAATCAGAAGAAAGAAAAGAGCTTCTTCAGAAGATCAACCTTTGGGTAAGCCTTTTAGAAGGTAATGAATCTGCTGATAAAATGGCTGAGACGTGCAAAAATAAAGCACAGCAGGCTGACCAGAATCTAAAAACAAACTTAAAAAATACACTGGACGCCGTTCGTATGTTGGAAACCAACTACAGAACCGTAGCTCAATTCTATAAAAACACAGAATTGGATAAAGTGGATAACGTAAGCATCGTAAATGCAAGTCTTGAACAGGTTTCAGATCTTGATAATCCTTTATTCATCGATGCTATTTCCGAAGAATTTAAAAACTACTACGACCGTCTTGACCTTAGAGACAACTATTCAATTCTGGCCATTCCAGGATATTTAGGATCCAACAAGGTGATCGAGAAATGGGCAAAAATCTGTAACGAGAATAAAGTAATGATGGTTACAGACTTCGCCAACCTGGATAAACCGGATGACGTAGTAGACTTATTCCACTCCGCAAACCTTACCGGAGGTGAGCTTCACAGAAGTAACGTGATTATGACGTGTAACTGGCTGGTAGGCCGTGGAAAAGCTGAAGAAGTAGGGGAAGAAGAGAATGTAGAGCTTCCGCCTTCCACTTCATTGGCTGGAAAAATTCATAAAACACTGATGTCTCAGGTGGCAGCCGGTAAAAAGCACGGTAACATCAACGAGGTAGATGCTGTAAAATTCGAATTGAAGAAAAGTGAAATCTCTCAGTTGGAAAAAATGGGTCTTGTACCAATGGTGAACGAATATGGTAAAATTATGGCTTTCTCTGCGAAAACATTATTTACAGGAGACAACATCGGTCTTCAGACGTATTCGGTAGTCCGTGTATTCGACTATGTTACTAAAGTGTTGCTTGATTTCCTTAACAGAAGAGCCTTCGAAAACTGGAATGCCAAAAACGAAGACGATTTGAGAAGACAGATCGTAACATTCTTAGACAATATCAAAGGGCCGGACAAACTGATCGAGAAATTCAAGATCGTTCGTTTCGAACAGGATAGGGTAAACAAAGACAGAGTATGGCTTGATATCCGGATGACCCCTTATTTCCCTACAAAAAGTTTCGTTATCAAACTTGACGGACACAAAGGAGATGATGGTAACGAATGGGATGCAGAATACGCTCAGGAATAAAAATCCTTATTTAAAATATCAAAAACCGATGCAATTTTTACATCGGTTTTTTTCTACCAATATCTATAAAATTGCATATGAATAAAAAACTGATCATAGGGCTCACCGCTTTATGCATGGTATTTCTGGTAAGTTGCGAAAAAAAATACCAGAGTCCCGGTACCTATGAAAATGATCTTTTTGCAGACGAACGCCAGGAAGGAAAAGCTTACATCATGAGTGAAGATGAATGCTTTCAGGGCAGTGAGCTTGTACTGGCGAGTGCAGGTGTGAAACTGGCAGACAGCTCAAAAGGCCGTGGGAAATCGTTCTTCCTTTATAAAGTCAGCTCCGGAAAAGTATTGAAAACCGTGAGAGACTCAGTGGTAGAAATGCCGATGATGTTCCTGTCGCCTTACAAATTAAAAATAAAAAGCAGCGACTCCATGTATGTGTATCTGAAAAAACTGGATGGATACCGTTTTATAGCCAAAGACAGAAATCTTAAATACCAATGGCTGAAAGCCGCTCCCGTATATACTGTGAAGAAAAAATAAAATAAGCCTATCTTTGCAGACAGAAAATGCTTCAAAGATGCTGAAGAAAGTTGAAGCAGACCATATTAAAATCTAAACAAAAAATTTTTGAAGAAGGATAGCGGAAATTCAGACTTTCTGTACATTGGCAGGAAAATCGGGGAATGGTACAGGAATAATGCAAGAGATCTGCCTTTCAGACAGACAAAAGATCCGTATAAAATCTGGATTTGCGAAATTGTATTTCAACAGACAAGGATCAACCAGGGACTCAATCACTATAATAACTTTATAGAAAGATTTCCGGATGTAAAAACTTTGGCAGAAGCTGAAGAGAATGAGGTATTGCTGTATTGGAAAGGATTGGGCTATTATTCCAGAGCTATCAATATTCATAAGGCTGCTCAACAGATTATGAATGATTATCAGGGCGTATTTCCCAGCCGGTATGAAGAAATTCTAAAACTTAAAGGTGTAGGAAAGTATACTGCTGCTGCAGTTTCCAGCATCTGCTTCAATGGAAAAATGCCTGCTGTTGATGGTAATTTCTACCGGGTTCTGAGCCGCCTTTTTGCTGATGATTTTGATATTTCAAGCTCAAAAGCTTTCAGCTATTTCTCTGAACTGGCTCAATTGGTAATGCCGGAAAATGTAGGAGATTTCAATCAGGCGATGATGGATATAGGGTCCGAAATCTGTAAACCTAAAAATCCACTTTGCGGAGAATGCCCTCTAAACGAAGACTGCCTGGCATTTGCTACTCAAAAAATCTCTGATTACCCAGTGAAAACAAAAAAGGTAAAAGCAGAAGATCTTGCCCTGACGTATTATTTTGTTCACAGAAACGGTCAGTTTCTGATCCGCCAGAGAGGAGATGATTTTATCTGGAAGAAACTGTTTGAATTTCCTGCAGCGATTCCCGCCGGGATGGAATCCTTCATCATGGGCTCGAAAACAATTACGCATAAGCTGACCCACAAGAATTTAAGCATTGAAATTTTTAATGTTGAGGTAACTTCAGAAAAGATCTGGAACGATTTTATCACTGAAAATCAATACCTGATTACGGATGTGGAAGCGTCCCACAAAAAATCCTTTCCTAAGCCTCTGGAAAATTACATTCAAAACTCTCTGAAAGACTGAAATTTGTCTTCCGAAATCTGAAATCTAATTTGTACTTTTGCAAAATGATAAAAAAAGTCATTTTTATTTTTGTATCACTGCTTTTAATTTCATGTGGAAAAGACTCCGTTCCGAAACCTTATGGTGAACTGCGTCTGGAATATCCGGCTCCGAAATACCAAAAGTTTGAAAACAATTGTGCCTATACCTTTGAATACTCGGATTTTGCTTCGATTGACCCGGCCAAGAAACCCTGCTGGTTCTATCTGAATTATCCTAAAATGAAGGCCAAAGTTTTCGTTACGTATTATCCGATACAGAATGACTTTGCAGATCATATCAAGGAATCTGAAAAAATGGTATATGAACATACCATCAAAGCCAGTGCTATAGACACAAAATCCTTTGCATACCCTGAAAAGAAGGTGTACGGGGATTTTTATGAGCTGAAAGGGCAGACAGCTTCCAATCTTCAGTTTTACATTACAGACAGTACAAAACATTTCGTGACTGCCTATCTATACTTTAATACGAGACCGAAACCGGACTCCCTTGCTCCTGCAGTAAACTATATCAAAAACGATATGAAGCATCTGCTGGACTCTTTTGAGTGGAAAAAATAATTTACTTTTAATATACATTGAAAAATATATGAAACTTTTAGTTGTAGGAAGTGTTGCATTTGATGCAATTGAAACACCATTTGGTAAAACGGACAAAATTTTAGGAGGTGCAGCCACTTATATCGGGATCACTTCATCTATTTTAGGCGTTAAATCCGGTATTGTTTCTGTAGTAGGAGGAGACTTTCCACAGGAACACCTTGATATGTTTACCGACAGAGATGTAAACATCGAAGGAATTGAAATCGTAAAAGAAGGAAAAACTTTCTTCTGGGCTGGCAGATACCACAATGATCTGAATACAAGAGATACTTTAGCTACTGAAGTAAACGTATTGGAGAATTTTGATCCGAAAATCCCGGATTCAATGCAGGATGCCGAAATCCTGTTACTTGGAAACCTACACCCTGGAGTTCAGCTGTCCGTATTGGAAAAAATGAACACCCGTCCTAAGCTTGTGATCCTTGATACCATGAATTTCTGGATGGACAGTGCTTTGGATATTCTGATGGATATGATCGCTAAAACAGACGTTATTACCATTAATGATGAAGAAGCAAGACAGCTTTCAGGTGAATATTCTTTAGTGAAAGCCGCTAAAAAGATCCACACTATGGGACCTGAATACGTGATCATCAAAAAAGGAGAACACGGAGCGCTTCTTTTCCATGACAATAAAGTATTTGCCATTCCGGCACTTCCACTGGAAGATGTTTTCGATCCTACAGGAGCCGGAGATACTTTTGCAGGAGGTTTTGCAGCTTATCTTGCTAAAAAAGGGAAATTTGATTTCGATACCATGAAGTCTGCCCTGATCGTGGGATCTGCAATGGCTTCATTCACTGTAGAGAAATTCGGAACAGAAAGAATAGAAGAAGTAAACGAAGCAGATATGTTCAGCAGATTGAGACAATTTAAAGAATTGACGACATTTGATGTTGAGCTGCAGTAAATAAGTCTTTTTAAGAAATATTTATAATAAAAAATTGAGTGAAATTCGTTAAGAATTCTAAATTTGCAACTTGTTAAAATAGTAAAATGACAAATAAACTAAAAATCACTTTTCTTCTTGGGATTTTCATGATGATGTTCTCTTCAAATATGATGAAGGCCCAGCTAAAACAAGGAGATTTGGTGGATGGTATTGCTGCTGTTATCGGGAATGAAATCGTGTTGGAGTCAGATGTAATCGAGCAGATGAATTATGGGAAGCAGCAGGGAGCTGCCAATACAGACAAATGTGAGTTCCTTGAAAACCTTATCAGCAATAAGCTTCTTGTATACGAAGCAAAAAAAGATACACTGATCGAGAACCGTTCTGCAGCGATCAAAGAACAGGCTAATGCAAAATACCGTCAGTTGCTTTCTCAATTTCCGGACGAAAAAACATTACTGGCCGCTTATAAATTCAGAAATGCCTACGAAATGAAGAATGCTATCGAGAAAATCGATACGGATCAATATTACGGACAGGCAAAATACCAGAGAATTACTGAAAAAGCTGACGTAACCCCAAATGAGGTAACGGATTTCTACAATATGTATAAAATGCAGCTCCCTCAGGTAAAAGACGAGGTTACTCTTGCTCAGATTATGATCTATCCTACATTAACGGAAGCTCATAAGCAGGAGCTGATCAACAGGCTGAAAAAGATCAAACAGGATATTCTTGCAGGAGAAAGTTTTGAAAGCCAGGCAAGAATCTATTCAGAAGATGAAGGATCGGCTGCCAATGGTGGTTTATATAAGAACATCAACAAAGGACAGATGGTGAAACCATTTGAAGCTGCTGCACTAAACCTTCAGGAAAATGAAATTTCTGATCCTGTTGAATCTGAATTCGGATTTCACATTATTCAGTTACTGAAAAGATCAGGTAAAGTATATGATGCAAGACACATCCTTCTGCAGGCTAAGCCTACCGATGACGAAATTAAGACTGCCAAGGCAAAATTAGACAGCATCAGAGGACTTATCATGGATGGAAAAATGACATTTAAAGATGCTGCTTTCAAATTCTCAGATGATAAAAGAACCAAATTCAACGGTGGAATTATTCCGGGAGCTGATGGTTCAGACAAAATTGAGAGAGAAAGTATTCCGGGAACAATCAGCTACGAATTGGCAGGTTTAAATAAAGGAGATATTACTACAGCTTTTGAAGATGAAGAAAACAAAAGAAAATTGGTTAAGATCCTGAAACTGGAAGATGAAATTGCAGCGCACCAGATCACTCTGGAAACAGACTTTAGCAGAATCAAGCAGATGGCGCTGAATAAAAAGAAAAGTGAAATGGTTGAGAAGTTTGTCAATTCTAAACTGCCAAGCACTTTTATCTCTATAGACGGACGCTATGATAACTGTAGCTTTAAGTCTAACTGGAAGAAAGAATCCATCAAAAAATAATAAAATGAACCTTCAGAATTTCTGAAGGTTTTTTTATGGCATACAAGAAAGAGCAGTATTGCTGTAATGATTTTTCGGGAAAATATCCAAAACTTTACAACGTTGATTTTCCTGTTTTTTCAAACTGAATTTATCGGCATATTTTTCCCATAAAACCTTTGTTTTTAGTATTTTTACGCATGAGCAATTTTATAGATTTCAATTCGGCAAAAAAAATTCATGATATGCAGGGTAACCAAAATAGAATTTCACAGCTTTTCAATATCAAATATCCGATTATACAGGCAGGAATGATCTGGCATTCAGGATGGAGACTGGCTTCGGCAGTGTCCAATTGCGGCGGGCTGGGCCTGATCGGTGCAGGAAGTATGTATCCCGATATTTTGCGGGAAAATATTCAGAAATGTAAGCAGGCAACGGATAAACCTTTTGGGGTCAATGTTCCGATGCTGTATCCTAATCTTGAAGAGATCATTCAGATTATTCTTGAAGAGGGAGTGAAAATTGTATTTACCTCAGCAGGGAACCCGAAAACATATACGGAGACCCTTCAGAAAGAAGGGATCAAAGTTGCCCATGTAGTGTCTTCTACCAAATTTGCAGTAAAATGTGAAGATGCAGGAGTAGATGCGGTAGTAGCTGAAGGTTTCGAAGCCGGAGGGCATAATGGAAGAGATGAAACTACAACGCTTTGTCTTATTCCTAATGTAAGAAAACATATTTCTAAACCACTGATCGCAGCCGGAGGAATTGCATTGGGATCCCAGATGAAAGCAGCTATGATCTTAGGCGCAGACGGGGTACAGATCGGTTCGCGTTTTGCCGCAACTACTGAGGCCAGCGCCCATGAAAACTGGAAAAAGAAAATCACGGAACTTCAGGAAGGGGACACCCATCTTACCTTAAAAGAACTGGCCCCTGTAAGAATGGTGAAAAATAAATTCTTCGGCGAGCTGGAAGAGATCTACCAGAGCGGAAGAAATAAAGAAGCTCTGATCGCTTCGCTGGGAAGAGCAAGAGCAAAGAAGGGAATGTTTGAAGGAGATATGGAAGACGGTGAGCTGGAAATAGGACAGGTTTCTGCCCTAATTGATGATATATTGCCGGTAGAAGTTGTCTTCAATCAGCTGTTAAAAGAATTTGAAGAAGTAAAAATGCCAACATTTTAATAGTTGAATGGAAGGGAGAATCATTGATGCAAAAGGGAAAAAATTATACATAGAATACACTAAATCATTTGAAAGCAGACCTACCATTGTCTTTTTACATGACTCACTGGGATCGGTACAGCTTTGGCGTGATTTTCCTGCGAAACTGGCTGAGAAAACCAGATGTAACGTTCTTGCCTATTACCGTTTAGGATACGGAAAATCTTATCCAATGCTCACCCATGAAAGGCCTGTAAACTATATGGAGCTGGAAGCAGATGTACTGAATGAGCTTCTGACTGAAATGAAAATTGATAAAGCGATTCTTTTCGGGCATAGTGACGGAGGAACCATTGCATTGATTGCCGCCGCAAAATATCCTGAAAGAGTGGAAGCGGTGGTATGTGAAGCCGGACATATTTTTGTAGAAGAAGTAACCTTAAAAGGTGTTTATGATGCCTGGGAAGCTTACAGGACGACCAATCTGCCGGAGCGTCTCCGGAAATATCATGGCGATAAGGTTGAAATGCTATTCAAAGCCTGGACAGAAACATGGACCCGTGATGACTACAGATCATGGAATATTGAATACCTCTTGAAGGATATTATTTGCCCATTATTATTTATTCAGGGAGAAGCGGACGAATACGGGACATTGGATCAGGTTGAAAAAACCATTACTCAGGTCAGTGGAAACGCTGAGAAATATATTATTCCCGGGATCGGCCATACTCCACACAAAGAAGTTCCGGAGCTGGTATTGGAAAAAGCTTCAGAATTTATCAATAGAAATTTCTGAGAAAAAAAATAATACAAGACATCTTTCGAAGGTGTCTTTATTCGTTTTAAAAATTAAGTTTTTTCTGTCAATAAATTTTGATGTATATTGAAAAGACAAATGACACGATCAGCCATGAAATATTTTTTCTTTCTTCTTTTTCTCCTCGCAGAGGGTTTGACCGCTCAAAATAAACGGTTTATTTATCAGTACACCTTCATTCCAGATTCTACAAATAAAGCTGGGGTTATGAAAGAATTTATGTTTTTAGATGTCTCCGATGGTGGATCATCCTTTTTCAGTCAGCGTAAATATCAGTCTGACTCAACCATGATTGCACCTGCCAATAAAGGAAAAATGATAATGCCACCAATGGATCTGCAGGTCTTGTATACGATAGAAAAGAAAGGAGATAAAATCTTTTACAAAACATTAGGCAGTTCCGCCCAGATGAAAATAAAAGTGAATGAAGACAGAAAAATGGACTGGAAAATTCTTAATGACAGACAGAAAATTCTGAATTATGATGCTCAAAAAGCTTCCTTAAAATTTGGTGGAAGAACCTGGAATGCCTGGTTTACTCAAGCTATCCCTATGCAGGACGGCCCTTATAAGTTTCACGGACTGCCGGGGCTTATTGTGAAGATAGAGGATACTACAGCAAGTCATATTTTTGAATTGGTAGGCATAGCAAATCTTCCTGATGATTATTCCTATCCAGAACGATATCAGTTTTTGAAAGAAGTAGAGTTCAATAGGGCGGAATATCAAAAGTATTATACAAAATACAGGAAAGATCCTGCTGCTATAGAAAAACAGTTATATATAGAAGGAAGAATTCCTGATCAGAGAGACCATACCGGAAACTTCCGGACGGGAGCGCAAGTTCTGAGAGATATAGAAATAGCAGCTAAAGAAAACGTAAAAAAAGATAATAATATCATCGAAATTGATATGCTGAAAACAGTACAATAATAAAAAAGAGATGCCCGGCATCTCTTTTTTGTTTTATTTTTTAGGCTGCAGTGAAAAGTTGTCAAGGTAAACGGCCTGATGTATACCGTTCAGCAAAACTTTTAGTGCAAGGCTTGAATCCTTCTTTAAAGAAATACTCACGGTCTTTTTGTTTCCCGTTATCTTTGAAGGTTTCACAATGGAAACATAGGACTTGGCATCAGATGCACTGTTTACGGAAAAAATCTCCAGGGTTGTTTCTCCTCCGTTATCTGAAGCATCAACGGAAAGCGTGTAGTTTCCGGCCTTAATTTTTGGAGTAATCAGGTACATGTTTTCTCCGGGACTGCTCATCGAATAAAATACAATTCGTTGGTCACTGGCATAAAGCATGGCTTTTCCCGGCTGGGCAGACCAGCATTTATGAATATCTTTCCAGGTATCAAAATTTTCGGTAAGATCAGATACCGTTTTACACTGTGCATTTACCGTTAGAAGTCCTCCTAAAGCAGCTATTCCCGCAAATATAATTTTTCTCATAGATTATTTTTATTTATAATGAGTAAAAATAAGCAAATAAATCCATTGCTTAAAGCTTATCACACTTTATCATAATGATATTTGTTAGCTAGCCTTTATTGTGACAAATTAAAATTTGTACATATTGCACACCTTATCATACAGAACCTATTTTTTTTAACGGAACAAGCTGCTCTTCAGAATTTTAATAAATCCTGTTTTTTTAAACTTAAATATTTTAAAGAATCTTTTTTCATTTAAAATTATTCACTTAGTATTAAGCTGAATGTTTAAATAATTCTTTCTTCTGAGTTTAAGATTTAGCCTTTGTATACAGTACTTTATGCAATAAAAAAACAAAAAATATGCAACAATAATCACATTATTGTGATATAGTAAAGTTTTACTTTTAAAGTGTTGATAATGGAACAAATAATTTAAAAAACCGAATGCTATGAACAAAATTAAAAGAATCTCAAGAGACAATCTGAAGAACTTAAAAGGTGGAGGACCTTCTCAGCCTTCAGAAGGAACAGGATGCAGCTATAAATGCTGCTCAGATAAAAATCCTCAGCTTTGCAGTAAAACGATAACGGTATCAGTTGAGCAATCCGGATCAGTTTCATGCAGTTCCGGTTCTCACGTGGTACTGGTTTAATACTTGAATGAATGTTTAATGAGATACATCTGATGAATCAGTCAGATGTATTTTCTTTTCAATTGATATCCTATGAAAAATATCCTAGTGTTTTTATTGTTATCACAAATGATTTTTGCTCAGAACAAAAGGTTCATGTATCAATATACTTTTATTCCTGATTCAACGAATAGTGCCCATATTCTTAAGGAATTAATGTATCTGGATATAACCGAAAACCGATCTTTATTTTTTAGCCGGAATAAACTTGTTGAAGATTCCATTGCGGTAGCTGAAGCCCGGAAAGGAAATCCTTATATACCCAATGCAGATATTTTATACAAAATAGAAAAGAAGAATAATCATGTTTTCTTTTTGATCAGTGATTATGGTTTGGATAAAATAAGGGTGGATGATGACAGGAAAATGAACTGGAAGATTCTCCAAAAGATACAGAACATTTTAGGCTATGAAGCCCAGGAAGCATTATTGAATTTCGCAGGCAGAAAATGGACAGCATGGTTTACAACAGATATTCC
The DNA here is from genome assembly GCF_001684965.1 of Chryseobacterium arthrosphaerae. Taxonomy (NCBI): domain Bacteria; kingdom Pseudomonadati; phylum Bacteroidota; class Flavobacteriia; order Flavobacteriales; family Weeksellaceae; genus Chryseobacterium; species Chryseobacterium arthrosphaerae. The sequence goes on from NZ_MAYG01000001.1 coordinate 163,352, forward strand.
CGTTCAGGATGGACCCTATAAATTTCATGGGCTTCCGGGATTAATTCTAAAAATAGAAGATGATAAGAAAAGCCATGCCTATGAATTGGCAGGCATTAAAAATATTGCCGGAGATATACAGTATCCTGATCTAAATCCGGAAACAAAAGATACAAATCTAACCTACTCTGAATTTAAAGAAATTTTTATCAGATATAGAAAAGACCCTGCTGCAGGGACAAGACAACTTTATATGGCAGGCAGGATTCCGGATCAGACAGATACTTCAGGAAAATTCCGTACAGGAGCTGAAATTGTGAGGGATATTGAACAGCTGAGCAGGGAAAGAATCAAAAAAGATAATAATATCATCGAAATTGACCTGTTGAAAGCTGTAAACTGAAAGAAGAGATCAGTGATTACAGCAACCGAAGTTCTGTTTCAATATTCTCTTTTGCATGGGTTTCATATTGATCTCTGAAATATTCAGTTTTAAAGATATTTTCAAGTTCCAGAAAATGTCTGAGAACTTTTTTCCGTCCCGGTTTATAAAGAAAATCAGGGTAAATGGAATATTCTTTTCTGATCATCTCAGTGTATACTAAATACGTTTCCCGGTCTTTTCCAAGAACAGATAGGTCAGCATCCAGAAGATAATTGATATCCATATTTTCAGATTTCTGATGGGATTTTGTTGCTAAGATCTGGTCAGAGACAATCTTGATCTCTTCATGGGATAAGCCAAGTTCTGAAAGCCTTTTCTCAGCGGTTACTGCGCTTTTTTCTTCATTAGACTTGGAAGTGGCATCATAAATGATATCATGGTAAAACAAGGCAAAAGATAACAGGGTAAAACGGGAAATACGATCCTTTACCGCTTCAAGCTCCTGAAACATATTGTCAAGATGAAGAAGATTGTGATAATACCTGCCTTTTTCGGTATATTTTGTTTCAATTTCATTCCACAAACGGCTGATGCGCTCATGATCTTTATCCAAAGGCAGACAGAGCCGGAGAAACCGATCTTTTAAATGCATGGTAATAAAGAATAAAAAAAGGAACTTTAAAAAGTTCCTCTGTTTGCTGCAAGAACGTCTTTCAGCTCAGCCCAGCCTCCGCCGTTGTAACCGTCCTTCAATCCTTGAGAATTAAGATATTCCAGTGCTTTTCCACTTCTGTTTCCACTTCTGCAGAATAAGATAACCGGTTTTTCGATAGATAGGATTTCATCCTGTCTGTCTTCTACTTCACCAAGAGGAATATTCTTAGCACCTTCTATATTTCCGTCCATTTCAAGCTCCATAGGCTCACGAACGTCGATCAATTCATAGTTTCCGGATTGTATTACTTCTATTAAAGACATAGTTGTTTATTTTAAACATTAAATTATGAACGAAATTACGCAATTTTTTTTTGAAAAAAATCTTAATTCAAGCATAAATTTTTCAGAAAGAAAACCGTATTGAGCAGGCGTTCCTGTATGCATAACCGGAAGAAATGTAAACGATTTGAATAACATTGGCCGTTAAGGTATGAAAGCATAGGCTTTCAAATTACTCTGCTGTGAAGAAAAACCACGTGCTTCAGCAGGGATAGCGCCTGATCCTGAAAAACCGGAAGATTGATAAAATAATCTTAATTTTGCAGGGTGAAATTATGAATGCAGGCGCTGAAAAATATACCCAACTGATCAAATCCAAGGCAAAAAGTTTTGGATTCCAGAGCTGTGGCGTTTCCAAAGCTGATTTTCTTGAAGAAGATGCACCTCATCTGGAAAAATGGCTGAAGAATAACTTCAATGGCGAGATGAAGTATATGGAAAACCATTTTGATAAAAGATTGGATCCGAGACTTTTGGTAGAAGGCTCCAGGTCTGTGATTTCACTTTCTTATAATTACTTTCCTGAAGAGAAAATCCCAATACTGGAAAATTATAAAATTTCAAAATATGCATATGCAGAAGATTACCATGAGGTGATCAAAGAAATTCTCCGTGAGATGGTGGCAGAGCTGCAGGAAGAAATAGGAGAGTTCGGCTTTCGGGTTTTTGTAGACTCAGCTCCGGTATTGGAGAGAAGCTGGGCCCGGAAGTCCGGGATAGGCTGGGTAGGGAAAAATGCCAACCTGATAACCAGGCAGAACGGATCTTTTTACTTCCTTGCTGAAATTATCTGTGATCTTGAGCTGATCCCCGATCATGCAACCACCGATCACTGCGGAACCTGCAGAAAATGTATCGATGCCTGCCCCACAGATGCTATCGTTTCTGAAAAGATCATAGACGGAAGCCGCTGTATTTCCTATGCGACCATTGAGCTTAAAAATGAAATCCCGGACCATTTCAAAGGTAAAATGGAAGACTGGATGTTTGGCTGTGACATCTGCCAGGATGTATGCCCATGGAACCGCTTCTCTGCACCGCATAAACAGAGCCGTTTCAAACCCAATGAAGCTTTAAAAAACTTTACAAAAGGAGAATGGAAGGATCTTACCCAGGAAATATTCTCTGAGATCTTCAGAAAATCACCCGTGAAAAGGACCAAGTTTACAGGGCTGAAGAGAAATATTGAGTTTTTAAACAACTCATCAGATTGATTTTAGCTTAAATTTTTGGTGATGATCCCTTCTTTGGAATTTTCTGGATTTCCAAACTAAAGCGGATAAACGACCATTCCTTAAATTTTCTGCCTTAAGGAGGTAAAGATTTATAAGATTAAATAAGCTGAAAAGTCCTTTCCTAAAAAGAAAAATTGACTTCCAGGAGATCAGATCTCACCGAAAATCAACGTCTTTTTTGTATTCTTTTTGGAGCCGTTTTTACTCTTACTTTAAATCTTTTCTGGGATTTGGTATTTTTACGCATATTTGTGAATATTTCGTAACTAAATATAGCCATTTTTTCGATTAAAACAAATACTTTTACAGAAAAGTGTAAATTAAATTTTATTAAAAAACATGACTGTGAAAATAATATTGATGTATATCCTGAAAGTGATAGGCGTTATTCTGGGAATTGTAATTATATACGTGATCCTTGGACTGTTGATTCCCTACATTCCTGTTTCTGCAAAAGATGACGGACAAAAGAAAGAGATTCCTATCTATATTTATACCAACGGAGTGCATACCGATATTGTAATGCCCGTAAAAAATGACCTCCAGGACTGGAGTGCGAAAATACCTTTTGCAGATACAAAATCAAAGAAAACAGATTATCAGTATATCGGGATCGGCTGGGGAGACAAAGGCTTTTATCTGGATACCCCCACCTGGGCCGATCTGAAATTCTCTACTGCCGTAAAAGCTGCATTCTGGCTAAGTGATTCAGCAATGCACTGTACCTATTACAGAACAATGAAAGAAGGTGAAGATTGTAAAATGATCATGATCAGCAGAGGACAGTATGAAAATCTTGTAAAATTTGTAGAAGATAAGTTCGACAGGGATCAGAACGGAAAATTTATGCTGATTCCTACTGATGCGGTGTATGGTGATAACGATGCTTTTTATGATGCTAAAGGAACATACAGCTTTCTTTATACATGCAATACATGGTCTAATAACGCTTTAAAGGCTGCAGGACAGAAAGCTGCGTTATGGACCCCTTCAGATTTTGGAATTTTTCAGCATTATAAATAAGAAATGAGAACGGGCTTTCTTTTCATCATTATTTTTATCCTCAGCTCCTGTTCACAGAAGAAACAAAAAGAAATACCAGTTGCTGAAATTCCGGCTGCAGTTGAAAAGAAACCCGGGGCTGATTTCTCTAAAACAAAAATGAAGGCTGAAGAAGCATTGGAGTTCTGTACCTCCGGGAAATTCAATACCGATTTCTGTATTCTGATTGATATGAGCCTTCATTCCGGGATCAACCGTTTCTTTGTGTGGGATTTTAAAACCAATTCCATTTCAAAGCAATATCTGGTAGGCCATGGCTGCGGATCAAACTCATGGAGTAAAGATGACTCGAAGTCGGATCCAGGATTTAGCAATGAGGATGGAAGTCATCTTTCATCTTTGGGAAAATATAAACTGGAAGGCAGAGGGTACAGCGATTGGGGAATCCATATAAAATACCTGATGCATGGCCTTGAAGACACCAACAGCAATGCCCTGAAAAGATTCATTGTTTTTCATTCCTGGGATAAAATGAGTGATGAAGAAACTTTTCCTGAAGGTTCGCCGGAGGGCTGGGGATGCCCTACTGTTTCCAATAATGCAATGAAGGAAATTGACCCGATGATTCAGAAATCCGGAAAACCGGTTCTGATGTGGATATACAATTAAAAAGAAGTACGATGAAACATAAGCTTTTCCGTGAGCAACAGCTCAGCTGTGATATAGAAACGGCATGGAAATTTTTCTCAGCAGCAGATAACCTTTCTGAAATTACCCCTAAAGATATGGGGTTTGTTGTCCTGACGGAATTGGAAGATGACCAGATCTACGAAGGAATGCTGATTGATTATGATGTATCGCCGCTCCTGGGGATTAAAATGAAATGGCAGACAGAGATCACTCAGGTAGACTACCGGAAAAGCTTCACCGATTTTCAGAAAAAAGGACCTTACAAATTATGGAACCACCATCATGAGTTTATTCCGAATGAGCAGGGCGTTCTGATGAAAGATACGATAGACTATGAGCTTCCGTTGGGGTTTCTGGGAGAAATCGCTCACAGACTGCTTGTCAAAAAGAAGCTGGAATATATCTTTGATTACCGTTTCAGGATATTGAGTAAACTGTTTTAAACTGATTTAATATTCTTTAATTCACTATACAATCATACACTTTACCATTTCACAGAAATCTCAGAATAATATTCGACAGTATGACGTGGAATTAATACCAATGTCTTCATAGTTTAAGTTTTTTTAACAATTAAAGATCTTCTGCTCCGTTAAAAATCCTTATTTTTGCAATACTTACCGTTTTTACGAAAACTAATGTGTTCTGATTGACATGGCAGGTCTGAGGTCATTTATCTTATTCTATATCCTACTGGTTTTTACCCTTTTCAATTCGAATTGGGCAGAGAATTCATTGCAGAATATTCCTCATGTTCCTCATGTCAGTAATATTCACCTTCTTGACGTTTATGAAGAGGCGGATATGAACACGCATGCATTACCTGCAGCCTCTAAAATCGTAAAATACTCCACCCGTAAAGATGATACTGCCGTTGGTGACTTTTCAGGAATATTAAAAGTTATTCCTAAAATCAGTCTTCCGGAAATTGCAGTCTCTATCATCTGCGGTGTCAAATCCTTTCTCCATCTCCTTCAGTTGTATTAGGTTTAAGTTGTTGAATGCCAAATTACTTTTAACGGAAATCTTATAACCTAAACATTTAAAAATGTATTTTAAAAACGTAATAATTTGCAGCTTTGCAATATTATTCGCTGTGTCATGCAGTAAAGACAAGAAAAAAAACAGCCAGAAAGAGAAAGAAGTTCCCGTACTGGAAATCAAGGAAAAAGATACGTTGGTCAATAACCAGTTTGTTACGGATATTCAGGCTAAAAAAAACGTAGAGATGCGTTCCAGGATTGGAGGTATTATTCAGCATATTTATGTGAATGAAGGTCAGTTTGTACACCAGGGCCAGCCTTTATTTAAGATCAATGATGCCGAACTGCAGATGGAACTTTTGAAGGCTAACGCTGCACTAAAGCAGACGGAAGCTGATGTACGCATTGCAGAAGTTGAACTGAAGCAGATTCAGAGCCTCCATGCCAAAAAATTCGTAGCCAATAACGAACTGGAAATGGTGAAAGCAAAGCTGACCTCTGCCCAGGCTAAGCATGCTTTTGCCGATGCAGAGAAAAGAGCCGTTCTTCAGAAAATAAGCTTTACAAAAATTACAGCACCTTTTGACGGGGTCATTGACGTAATCCCTCACAAAGACGGAAGTTTGGTAGAAAATGGCACTTTACTTACCACACTGTCCCAGCTTAATGAAGTGTATGCCTATTTTTCTATTCCTGAAAACCTGTACTTTGAGCTTCTGGCCAATGACAAGATCGGGAATCATCAGAAGATTGAGCTTACCTTGCCTAACGGAGTGAATTATCAGTTTAACGGAGCACTGAAAACCGCTGAAGGAGAGATCGACAGAACTACAGGATCCATCCGGTATAAAGCCCTTTTCCCGAATCCGGACCGTCTGATCAAACACGGAACCTCAGGAAAGCTTATCATTTCCGAACAGCAGGATAATGCAATCCTTATCCCACAAAAATCTACATTCTCTATTCAGGATAAAACTTATGTTTTTGTTGTGGATAAGCAGAATAAAGTGAAAATGACCAATATTAAGATCGGAACCACCCTGAGAGATTCCTATATGGTGGAAAGCGGCCTTAAAAAAGGAGATTTAATCATTTATGAAGGCACCCAGTCATTGAAAGACGGTGATGTGATCAAAATCAAAAAGAAATATTAACCTTTCATAATCTTTAAATCAATTTACAATGGTAGAAATGTTTATAAGACGAAAGGTTCTTTCGTTGGTTATTTCCATATTATTTGTACTCCTGGGAATCATGGCATTGCTGAAGATGCCGATCACCCAGTTCCCGGATATCGTGCCGCCTTCCGTAACGGTAACGGCAAAGTATACGGGAGCCAATGCCGAAGTATCTGCCAATGCGGTAGCCCTTCCTCTGGAACGTGCCATCAATGGGGTTCCGGGGATGACGTATATGTCTACGGTAACCTCGAATGACGGTCTTACCCTGATTCAGGTTTTCTTTGAAGTGGGAACTGATCCTGACGTGGCGGCAGTAAATGTTCAGAACAGGGTAACCACAATTCTGGATGAGCTTCCTGAAGAAGTAATCCGTGCCGGTGTTACCACCGAAAAGGAAGTCAACAGTATGCTGATGTACCTCAACATTACGAGTACGGATCCCAGTCAGGATGAGCAGTTCATTTACAACTTTACGGATATCAATGTCCTGCAGGAGCTGAAACGTATTGATGGAGTAGGGCGTGCGGAGATCATGGGGCAAAAAGAATATTCGATGAGGGTATGGCTGGATCCTCAGAAGATGGCGGCTTACAATATTTCAGCAGATGAAGTGATCACTTCATTACAAAAACAGAATATTTCAGCGGCACCGGGAAAAGTAGGGGAAACCTCCGGAAAAACTTCCAGCCAGCTGCAATATGTGATCAAATATAAAGGAAAATTCTTTGAGCCTAAACAATATGAGGAAGTTCCTATCCGCTCAGATGTAGACGGAACCATCTTAAAGCTTAAAGATATTGCTAAAGTGGAATTCGGAGCAATGAACTATGGAATGGTTTCCAAGACAGACGGAAGACCTTCCGCATCTATTATGATGAAACAGCGTCCCGGCTCCAATGCTTCAGAAGTTATTGAAAGTGTAAAAGCAAAAATGGAAGAGCTGAAAGTCTCCTCTTTCCCTCCCGGAATGGAATATAATATGGCGTATGATGTTTCCAGATTCCTGGATGCTTCCATCAGTGCGGTATTAACTACGCTTATCGAGGCATTTATTCTGGTAGGAATTGTGGTATTTATCTTCCTGCAGGACTGGCGTTCAACCCTGATTCCTGTGCTGGCAGTTCCTGTGGCACTTGTAGGAACCTTTGCCTTTATGAATATGCTTGATTTCTCCGTCAACCTGCTGACTTTATTCGCATTGGTGCTTGCTATCGGGATCGTGGTAGATAATGCCATCGTCGTCGTAGAGGCAGTCCATGTAAAAATGGAAGAGGGTATGAATGCCATGGATGCCACCATCAGTGCCACAAAAGAAATTGCAGGAGCGGTAGTAGCGATTACCATTGTCATGTCTGCGGTATTTATTCCGGTAGCATTTCTGGATGGTCCGGTAGGAGTATTCTACAGACAGTTTTCATTGACGCTGGCTATCAGTATTGTTATTTCAGGAGTTAATGCATTGACACTTACGCCGGCGCTTTGTGCCATTATCCTGAAGCCTCATGACCATCATAAGAAGAAAACGATCATCGACAGGGCTTTCCAGAGTTTCAATACAGGTTTTGAAAGATTAACCAATGGGTATGTGGGAATCTTATCAAAATTTGCAACGAGAACAACGGTTACTTTTGGTTTACTGTTCTTATTTGTCGGGTTAACTTTTGTGACCAGTAAATTCCTGCCAACAGGATTCATTCCGATGGAAGACCAGGGAATGGTGTATGTGAGTGTTACCACTCCGCAGGGAGCAACCGTGGAAAGAACAGAGAAAGTGCTGGATGAAGTGACTGTAATGGCAAAGAAAATCGAAGGCGTGGAAAACGTAACAACTCTTGCCGGATATAGTATTGTAACGGAAATTGCAGGTTCTTCCTACGGTATGGCCATGATCAACCTTAAAGACTGGAAAGAAAGAAACATTTCAGTAAATGATCTGATTGCAGAGCTTTCTGAAAAAACAAAAGGGATCTCAGATGCCCAGATCGAGATTTTTGCACCTCCTACGGTTCCGGGATTCGGGAATACCAGTGGTTTTGAACTGCGCTTGCTGGACAGAACCGGAGGTAGCATTGAAAATACGGATAAAATCACCAAGGATTTTGTTAAAAAACTGAATGAAGCGCCGGAACTGCAGAATAACTTTACCAGTTTTGATGCTACTTTCCCTCAGTATATGATCAATGTTGATTATGATATGGCTGCCAAAAAAGGAGTTTCCGTAGACAATGCGATGTCAACATTACAGACGATGCTGGGGTCTTATTATGCGACCAATTTTATCCGTTTCAGTCAGATGTATAAGGTGATGGTTCAGGCAAGTCCGGAACACAGGGATACCCCGGAAAGTATTCTGAACCTGTATCTGAAAAATGATAAAGGTGAAATGGTTCCGTTTTCAACATTCATCACCATCGAAAAAGTTTACGGCCCTGAAGTACTGACGAGGTATAATATGTATATGTCGGCAATGATCAACGGAGAGCCGGCTGACGGGTACAGTTCCGGAGATGCTATTGCAGCGGTGGAGCGTGTGGCAAAGGAAGTCCTTCCGAGAGGTTTTGATATTGAATGGTCCGGAATGACGAGGGAAGAGATCTTATCCGGAAACCAGACTGTTTATATCTTCCTGATCTGTCTGTTATTCGTATACCTTTTATTGGCCGCCCAATATGAAAGTTTCCTTCTTCCTATGCCGGTGCTTTTAAGCTTACCTACCGGGATCTTCGGTTCTTATATTGCTTTGGTGATGGCCGGATTGGATAATAATATCTATGCTCAGGTTGCGCTGGTGATGCTGATCGGGCTTTTGGCTAAGAATGCTATTCTGATCGTAGAATTTGCTGTAGCCAGAAATAAGCAGGGCTTTGATATCATTCCGGCAGCTATTGAAGGAGCGAGACAGCGTCTGAGACCGATTCTGATGACTTCATTCGCTTTTGTAGCAGGACTTATTCCCCTGTGTATTGCATCGGGAGCAGGAGCCATAGGAAACCGTTCCATCGGAACAGCGGCAGCAGGAGGAATGTTGCTTGGAACTGTTTTCGGACTGATCGTCATTCCGGGACTGTATATATTCTTTGCAAAACTTGAAAATAAGAAGAAAGATGAAAAGATTAAATCCTAGAAATATATTGTACGGAATGGCTGCATTGAGTTTAGTTTCATGCGCCGTTCCGAAGGTTGCTGACCTTAAAAAGGCCCAGACCCTGCCTGAATCTCCGATTAAAACGGCAAGCTCAGAAGAGTTTCAGCAACTGAACCTGAAAGCTTATTTTACAGATACCCATCTGCTTGATCTTTTTGATAAAGTGGTGCAGGCCAATCCTGATTTTCAGATCGCACAGCAAAGGGTAGAGATTGCGAACAGCTTTCTGCAGCGTTCGAAAATGGATCTTTTGCCGTCCCTTGAAGTGGGCGCTGAAGTTTCCGGGAACCGTTATGGTAAATATACAATGGAAGGTGTAGGAAACTATGATACCAATCTTTCACCCAATATTACCGAAGACCAGAAGATCAATCGTGATTTTACTCCCAATTACTGGCTGGGAGCAAGAAGCAGCTGGGAAATTGACGCCTGGGGCAAGCTTAAAAACAAAAGAATTGCCGCCCAGAAGAAATTCCTGGCTTCTACAGAAGGATTACGGTTGCTTCAGGTAGAGCTTTTCACAGATATTGCCAATCTGTACTATCAATTGGTTGCTTTAGATAACCGTCTGGCTATTTATCAGAAAAACTATAAACTCCAGCAGCGGGCATTTGAAATCGTCCTGGCACAGCGTGAAGTGGGGAAAGCTACAGAACTGGCTGTACAGCAGTTTAAAGCCCAGAATAATAACTGGCTTGCGGAAATTGAACATATCAAAGTGGAAATTGTTACCGTAGAACAGGCTATCACCACTCTTACCGGAAGTTATGGCGGCGATGTGAAGCGGGGAACAACCCTGATGCCTACCAATATGGATGTTTTGAATAAGACCATTAACGTAGAATCGGTGATTCATTCCAGACCGGATGTGGCCGCCAATTACTATGTTCTGGAAGCTTCCCAGGCAGATGCAAAAGCGGCAAGAGCGGCTTTCTATCCTAAGATTGATCTGGGAGCAGGTTTCGGATTGAATTCTTTTTCCGTTGAAACGCTGTTCAAGCCCAGTTCATTGGCAGGGCAGCTGTTGGGAGGTCTGATGGTGCCTGTTTTTAATAAAGGACAACTGAAATATGAATTTAAAGTTGCCAGTAAAGAGCAGGAAATTGCTTTCCTGAATTATCAGAAAAGTATTACCACTGCCTTCAATGAGCTTCAGTCTATTCTGAAACAGACCAAGATCTATGAACGTGTTTTGAAACTGAAATCCGAAGAAGTAGGGTTTCTTGATCGTGGGGTGGAGGTATCCAATGATCTGTATCTTACAGGATATGCCAACTACTTTGAGCTGATCAACTCCCAGAAAAGTAAACTGACCGCTGAGTTGGACCTGCTGCAGTTCCAGCATCAGAACACGAGGAATAATGTTCTTCTGTTTAAAGCGCTTGGAGGAAAACTGGATTAAATGATAGGGATATTAAGGGCAGCGTTGTCAGCTTAAAGCGAAGCAACCTGATTTCACAGAAAGCTGTCCTTACTGTTCTCAGACCTTATTTAAATCTCTGATGAATTATAATACTCTTTTACCGGTTTTGTAAACCGGCCCATTTTTATTTTTTACGATGATGAAAGCCACCTGAAAAGGTGGCTTTCTGTATTATTTCAAAACATATCTCCATCAGTAGAAGATATGCTGATAGATTAAAGATTATTTAACGATCTGGATCTCAACAGCAGAAAATCCTTTTGGGGACTTCTCTTTTTCGAAAGAAACTTTGTTCCCTTTTTTCACCGGCTCTGCACAGTTGTTATTGTGGAAGAAGATATTCTCTTTGGTATTGTCTTCAGTGATGAAACCATATCCTTTTTCACTCAGGAAGGTAACAATTCCTGTTTTTCTTGGATCTTCTTCAATAATAGGTGCTGCACCCAATTGAATATCATCAAGGTTCACTTCCTGTCTCTGCTCAGGCGGAGTAGAAGTTAATCTCCCGAATTCATCTACATACATGAAGACATCCTCCATGTCTTTTCCTTTGTTGTTGTTCGTTTTACGTTCTTCGCGTCTTAGCGCCTTTTCTTTTTGCTTTTGAATTTTTTTCTTGAAATTTTCCTTTTTAGAAAAAGAATCTGCCATAAATTATTTTTAGTATTTAGTTTCTATAAATTGTAATGATTCAATCTGGTCTTTTCTGACCTATAAAGCCTGCCGATGTTTCCTGCTTTTGGATGTTCCAATCATACAGAGCTTTAAAATTCCGACAAGTATTGTTCTTAATAGAAGAATAAAAGTTAAAAAATATGGCTGCTCAAAAAGCAAAGACTGAATAAAAAATATTCCGGTCGTTACAGAAAACAAAGTAGTGACTTGGTTACTAGCATACAAATATACAACAATAAAATGAATAATCCGGTTTTAAATGATTGATTATCAGAAATGGTTTTTGGATAAATCGCTGTAAAGGCTTTACTGGCTGATTATAAGAGAAGATAAGCTGTTTTGAATCTTCTATAAAAAAATCCCCAGCATGCTGAGGATTATAAAAAAATATATTATAGAATGAAGTGGTGTATAAATACGGGTGGAAAGTATCAAATGTTGTGCCTAAAATGCATTAATTTTCAGCGTTTCACAGGAAGTGTTTAATAGAATGACCTTCGCTCAAGCCGTATCTGTCTGGTAAATAGCAGGATGTTTGTGAAAAAGTGTTTATATAAATTTCAATCTTTTTATGATAAGATCACTGAAAGAATATTTCCGATATCATTTTAGCTTCAATACAATTCCCGAAAAATTCACCATGTTGAGATGCCATTTATTATCCATCTTTGCTTTATTAACATTTAAAAATCAAGAATAATGTCAACACAAGATGTAAATGGAAAAGTTGTTTTAATTGCCGGAGGAGGCAAGAACCTGGGTGGATTGCTAAGCAGGGATTTCGCTGCAAAAGGAGCAAAACTGGCCATACACTATAATAGTGAAAGTTCCAGAGCCGACAGTGAAAAAACGCTTGCTGAGGTTCAGGCACTGGGAGCTGAAGCGTTCTTATTTCAGGGAGACCTTACCAAAGTAGAGAATATTACCAGATTCTTTGACGAAACTATTTCCCGTTATGGCGGAATAGACATTGCGATCAACACCGTAGGAATGGTCCTGAAAAAACCGTTTGCTGAAACTACGGAATCAGAATATGACACCATGTTCAATGTCAATTCAAAATCCGCTTATTTCTTTTTACAGGAAGCAGGTAAAAAACTGAATGATCACGGAAAGATCTGTACGATCGTAACCTCATTGCTGGCGGCTTATACGGGGCTGTATTCTACCTATGCAGGAGCAAAGGCACCGGTAGAACATTTTACGAGAGCTGCTTCCAAAGAATTCGGGGCGAGAGGAATTTCCGTTACAGCAGTAGCTCCCGGGCCAATGGATACTCCTTTCTTCTACGGCCAGGAAACCGATGATGCTGTAGCTTATCACAAATCAGCATCTGCATTGGGAGGACTTACCGATATCAAAGATATTGCCCCGCTGGTAGAATTTTTAGTAACTGATGGCTGGTGGATCACCGGACAGACCATTTTTGCAAACGGAGGGTATACCACAAGATAACCGGTTTAATATTTTAATATCCGTTAAAAAAGAAACTCACTGAAAACAACTTTCAGTGAGTTTTTTATGGGAACAAAACAGCTCTTCGCTAAGATTACTGTCTATTAATCGTGTTATGCCGTTTTCATTTTTCCCTTTTCCAGAATACTTCTGATCATAAAGAACAATCCCAGAAGAACAAAAGGAATACTGAGAAGCTGACCCATATTCAAAATCATTCCATGCTCAAATTCAACCTGATCTACCTTGATGAATTCTATCAGGATTCTCATGATAAAGATAAGGAGGATACTGGTTCCGAAATAAAACCCCTGTCCGATCCTGAATATATTTTTCCTGTAAATAAAATAAACGAGCAGAAATATCACCATATAGGAAATCGCTTCATAAAGCTGTGCAGGATGTCTTGGAAGATCATCCACCTGTCTGAATATAAAAGCCCATGGTACATCTGTAGGAATACCTATGATTTCCGAATTCATAAGATTGGCCAGCCTGATAAAAGTACCGCCTAACGGAAGCACAATAGCAATTGCATCCAGAACGGTCATAAACGGGATCGTATATTTTCTTGCATACAGCAACAGGGCAATCACCAGTCCTATACCGCCGCCGTGGCTTGCCAGTCCTGCAAACCCTGTAAAGTGGTAGGTTCCGTCAGGTCCCTGCTGGATGGGTAAAAAGATTTCAAGCGGGTGCTGGGAATAATAATCAAAATCATAAAAAATACAATGTCCCAGTCTGGCTCCCACCATAATTCCTATCAGGGCATAGGTGAATAGAGCATCGTGAGCCTTTGCGCTGAGGTTTTCTTTTTTATAGATACTTTTTAAAACATTTAAAGATAAGACCAGCCCTGTAAGAAATAGGAGTCCGTAGTATTTTAAAGGAATGCCCAGAATATTGGCGATTTCAGGATTGATATCCCAGTTGATGTATAATAAACTCATTGATATTGTTGTCGGATTTTAAAGAGGCAAAGATAAGAAAATAGGATTTTCCGGATAGGAAAGGCTGTTTCGGGGACTCTATGGGCTGATTCATAAAGTATTAACTATGGTTTTGCCGTACTGTCCATCAGGAATACACGTTTTTCATTATTAAATAGTGACAGTTCATTAATGAAATCACTCAAAATAACTTCCATTTTCTTTCTCCCATCTTCCGGCCATCTATTAAAAATACCTGTTAAGTCGAAGATCTGTACACCAATTCTGCATCCATCAAAACAGATCTGCTTGGAGCTGTACTGTCTTTGATTTTTTCCAATGCAAGTTCTGCAGCAGCTTCCCCCATTTTTTCTAATGGCTGCTGTACACTGGTGAGCTGGGGATATACCATTGATGAAAGTTCCGTTCCGGAAAAACTGGCAACGGCAACCTCATCGGGAATACTTACCTTTTGTTCCAGAAGATAAGTCATGGCACCCATCGCCAAAGTATCACTGAATGCAAAAATACTGTCAAACTGTACATTCCTGGCCAATAGCTGCCTGATCGCTTTCTTACCGTGCTCAAAAGTCATTCCGTCAGTGCGCACAACCAGATTCTCATCAAAAATATTGTATTTCATGAGAATGCGCTTATAACCGTTCATCCTTTCTGTGGCGTTATGGATTCCTGTAGGGCCCATTATATGGACAATTCTTTTTCTTCCTTTTTTGATCAGGTATTCTACCATTAATGAAGATTTGATATAATCATTAATGATCACTTTTGAAACATCAAGGGATTTGTGCGGAATTCTGTCAAAAAATACCATAGGCGTTCCCTGATTGATAATATGCTCATACATATCATTATTTTGGGTTTCATGGCAAAGATTAATAATAATGGCATCTACATTAAACTCTTCCATCAGCTGAAGATTTTTCCTTTCAATAACGGGATCTTCGTCTGATTGTGTGATGATGATCCTGTACCCGAGCGGATACAGAATATTCTGAATTCCTTTAAGAACTTTCGAGGAAAACGGGGTGATCATCTCGGGAACTACAAATCCTATGGTCTTGGACTGTCCGGACTGTAAATTTAAAGCCGTAAGGTTAGGTTTATAGCCCAGTTTTTCGGCTGCATCCAATACTCTTTTTTTTGTTTCTTCATTTACATTTTTGTCATTAAGGAGGGCTCTGGAGATCGTAGAGGTAGATAATGACAAAAATTTAGACAGATCTTTTATCGTAATACGTCTCATCAAGTATATTTTTTGGGTTAAAATAATAAAAAAAATGGCAATTGGGAACGTTCCCTTATTTCTGGGAACGTTCCCAATTGAAATTTTTTCAAAAAATATAAAAATTAACTATTTGTTAATATAGATTTAGAGAATTGATTAATCTGTTAACAAATTTATATATATGAGTATGGTTTATTATCATTATGATGTTTCTGATATAACTACGGGAATTTTACATATCGGGATAGGGAATTTCCACAGAGCACATCAGCAATTTTATACCAATCTGCTGCTGCATGATAAGGATCAGCAGAATTGGGGAATTTGCGGAGTATGTTTATTACCTGCAGATGAAAAAACAGTAAAAAATCTGAGAGCCCAGCATCTTGATTATTCACTTACAATCTGCGGAAGAAACGGCGAAGATGAGGTGTATACAATAGGTTCGTTAAGAGAACTGATATGGGGAGTTGAAGATCCGGAAGCTGTAGTGAGAAAAATTGCTGACAGCTCTGTCAGAATCATCACTTTAACAATCACGGAAGGCGGATATAACCTTGATAAGGAAACGGGAAAATTTATACTCGGTGATGAAAAAATACAGCATGATCTGAAAAAGCCTGCCATTCCGGTTACTGTTTTTGGTTTTGTTGCAGAAGGTTTACGCCAGAGAAAAGCACAGGGCGGAGCTGGACTTACGATACTGTCATGCGACAACCTTCAGCACAACGGAAATACAACAAAAAGGGCTTTTATGACGTTCATTGAAGCCCAGGATAAAGAGCTGGCAGCCTGGGTAGAAAAGCATGTTACTTTCCCTAACAGTATGGTAGACCGCATTACACCGGCTACAACCCCCGAAGATGTTGAAAGGCTGAATAAACTGAACGGCACCCATGATCAGGTCCCTGTATACTGCGAAGATTTTATACAATGGGTCATAGAAGACAACTTTATAGCGGGAAGGCCCGCCTGGGAAAGAGTAGGAGTAGAGTTTACCCATGATGTAGCCGCATTTGAAAATATGAAACTGAGCCTGCTGAATGCTTCCCACACCTTATTGTCCTATCCTGCTTTTCTGATGGGATACCGAAAAGTAGATCAGGCTATGCAGGATAAAAACCTTGTGAAACTGATCAGGACTTTTATGGATGCTGATATTACCCCTTTCGTTCCTGCTCCTGAAAATACAGACCTGGAAAAATATAAAGAAACCCTTATCGAAAGGTTTGCCAATCATAGTGTAAGTGACCAGGTGAGCCGCCTGTGCTTTGACGGGATTTCAAAATTTCCGGTATATATCATTCCTAACCTTGATAAAATGATCAAGGCAGGAGCAGATCTTACAAGACCCGCTTTTCTTATTGCTTCCTACAGACATTATCTTAAATACAGGAAAGATGACCAGGGTAATGGTTTTGAGATCGGAGAGCCGTGGCTGACGGAAAGTGATCAACAGCTTATCACCAGTGAAAATCCAAAGGACTTTCTGGAATTATCCGCTTTTAAAGGAGTTCATCTGAAAGGTTCCGGACAATTTATAGAATTATACATCCGGTTTGCAGAGGAAATAAAAGATGCAGGAGTGGTCTCGGTATTACAATCAATCATAAAATAATAAGCCATGCAAATAAATCCCAATATAACTTCTTTAGATCATAAAAAGAACAATGCCATATTGCCGTTTGCTATCATTACATTTATCTACTTTATTGTAGGTTTTCTGACCACTGTGAATGAGCAGCTCCAGGCACCATTGAAATTTACTTTCCTGAGCCATGCAGGAAGCCTGAAAAATACATTTACTACCCTGATTTCCTTTTTTTTCTTTTTAGGATATCTTCTGAACGGAACCCTGGGAAGCAAATGGGTCAATGCCTATGGATATAAAAATACGATCCTGCGCGGGCTTTTGTTTATGATATCCGGGCTTTTCATGTACTTGTTTTCATCATGGTTTGGTGATCATTATCCTGATGCAAAATTTAATATAAAAGATGCAGTCATTCCTTTTGGGTTTATTGTTTTTGTAGCCGGATCTTACCTCATGGGTACCTCAGCAGCCATCATTCAGGTTGTTGTAAATCCCTACGCCGCATCCTATGAGCTGAAAGGAACACAGCCCGTACAGCGTCTGAATATTCTGACGGCAATTAATTCGATAGGTACTACTTCTGCACCATTTTTTGTAACAGTAGTCATGTTCAGCGGGATTTCTATTGAGAATATAGAGATCAGGCAGCTTTTGCTTCCGCTGGCAGTTCTTATCATCTGCATACTGGGGGTAATGATCATTACCAAAAGGCTTGACCTTCCTGATATTGCCCACACAAGAGTGGTTGGAGAAGAAAAGCTGAACAGAAGCATCTGGTCATTCAGGCACTTTGTATTGGGCGTTACGGCCATCTTTTTCTATGTAGGAACAGAAGTGGCGATAGGGGCTAATATTAATTTATATGCCTTTGAACTGATGGATTCCGGACATCCGATCACATTCTTCGGAAAAACAGATATTATTATCGGAGAGATGGATCTGGGAATTCATGCATTACTGTCCACATTATACTGGGGTGGTTTTCTGGTAGGAAGAGCGGTGTCAAGCTTTTTCAGTAAAATTTCTGCAAGAACGCAGCTGGTGACAACAACCATTCTTGCTACCATTCTTGCTTTAATATCCATGATTACTCAGAATCTATGGTTTCTGGTTGCCATAGGACTTCTCCATTCATCAATGTGGAGCTGTATCTATACCCTTTCCATAAAAGGACTCAATAAATATACTTCAAAAGCTTCCGGGATTTTTATTTCAGCAGTATTTGGAGGAGCTGTGTTTACCCTTATTCAGGGCGGCCTCGCTGATATTTTAGGTTCCTGGAGATGGACCTGGTGGCTTACCGTGATCTGCGAATTGCTGATGCTGGGCTATGCTCTGTTCGGATCACGTATAAGAGAAAAAGACCTTATTAATTAATCATATTTTTTTCAATCAATGCAGTATCCTGTATGCGATTACCGGATACAGGATACCTACTGCCTTAAAAAAACACTCTGATCATGCTTAAAAACTATTTATTACTTATTTCCTGCGCTTTCGGGACCTTTGCAGGTGCACAGGAAATACATTCAGCTTTACAGCTTAGAAACAGCCATTTATGGCGGGGACTTGAAGTATCTGCGGGACTTATTTACACCGGCGATGTGCATCTGGAATATAAAAAATTTTATGGAGGATTCTGGGCCGGCGGCAATGTGGATGGCTCCTATAAAGAATTTAATAACTATATAGGATACAAGAACAAGCATCTTATCCTGGAATTATGGGATATCTATAACTTTTCGCCGGGCGCCACTTACAACAATAAAGAATTTTTTAATTATTCTGCAGGGCAGACCGGGCGTTTCTGGGATTTGAGATCTTACTATACCATAAGTGATAAATTTCCTTTGGTACTAAGCTGGAATACCATAGTTTTCGGGAGAGACCGGAACAGTGAAAACACGGAGAATAAATACTCCTCATTTGTTTCCGGGGAATATCCTGTATACAAAAAAGAGAACCTTGAAGTCCGCGGAAGAATAGGATATGGTTTTGCATTGAACAACAAGGGAGAAAAGAATAATTTTTTTGCTAAGGAAGCAGGCTTCAATGAGATCAGCCTCATCATTTCAAAATCCTTTACCATTCAGGGATATAAAATTCCTATAGGTATATGGGGAATGTGGAATCCTGTCAGCAACAATGCTTTTCTTCAGTTTTCTGTACAGGCCTATTCATTCTGAGCCAGGGACATTCAAAGGAGTAAATCTTTTATCAACTCAATACATTTAATTACTTTTATATAATGAAAGATCAAAAAAATAAAGCAGTCTGTTTTGGAGAAGTTCTCTGGGATATTTTTCCGGGAGAACAGAAAAGAATAGGGGGAGCACCTTTTAATGTAGCCTATCACCTTTCCAAAATGGGATTGGATGTCAGTATGATAAGCAGTGTAGGCGATGATCAGCTGGGGCATGATTTGCTTGAAAAAATGAAAAACTGGAATATTCCTGCAGAGCATGTTCAGATCAATACCCAATATCCTACCAGTACTGTGATCGCTACGGTAGATGAAAATAATGATGCCCATTATGATATTGTAGAAGGAGTAGCCTGGGATTTTATTGATATCACCACAGAAAATCAGGAGATTCTCAATTCAGCAGATGCTTTGGTATTCGGAACACTGGCGGCAAGAAACGGGAAAACAAGAAATACGTTATTCCAATTGCTTGAGCTCGGTGGGTATAATGTTTTTGATATCAATCTCAGAGAACCTTATTATGAAGTTGGGATGATAAAAGATTTACTCCACAAAACCCATCTGGCCAAGTTCAACAAAGCAGAAATGCGCATGATGCTGGATTTTTTAGGGAAAGATTACACTACCGAAGAGGATGGCATCAGATACCTGCAGGATCAGTTTGATCTTGAAGAGATCATTATTTCCAAGGGAAGTAAGGGGGCTTTGTATGCCAATCAGGATAATTTTTATCTGTATCCTACCATACCTGTGACCATAAAAGATACCGTAGGGAGTGGAGACTCATTTTTAGCGGGTTTTCTTTCCAAAAGGCTGGAAGCAGGAAGCACCGTTCATGAAACCATGGTTCAGGCTGTTTCTCTTGGAGCGTTTATAACCTCACAGGAGGGTGCCTGCCCGGAATATTCCCTGGAAGATTTTATCAGATTCAAAAACGGTCATCCCATATCTGCTTTAAGCTGAACTCCCAAAGGTGTCATCATTCAGAATGGCTCTGATGTCCTTTGATATCAGATGAATGCTGAGAATATAATCAAATACTAAAGACATTTTAAACAGTCTGACAGCATCCGCAATACTTAATTAAAACATATGAAAAACAAGACCTCATGCACTTTTGTACTGAGGTTTTCTTTTGATGACAGTTTCACAACTCTAAGAGTAATATCATTAATGATTTTTTGATATTGAAAGAGCTCTTTCAGTACTCTATGATCTGAGTCATAAAGTTTTACAATGAGGTTTTCTACTTTTGATACTACACACACCACAAATTTAATACTATGAAATTTATTGTATCACTAGTCGCACTGACAGGCATTTTTGTCATCAGCTGCACAAAAGAACCACAGCCCCGGCAGACCAATACGGATACCATCATGGCTTCAGACAGCCTTACTTCAGGTTCGGCACAGATCTCACCGGATTCTGCAGATCAGACAGCTACAGTAGACAGTTCTGCCTACGATCTTGACTCTATTAAAAAGAGCCGATAAACCCAGCTTAATACATAACTTTTCTCAGTGAAAAGAGGTTGATATTCCATAGCAATATCAATACAGCTTCTATTAAAGAATAAACCGGAACATTACATTTCATTAATCCATAATACAATTGTTATGGCAGATATTTCATTGTTTAAAGAAACGGGAATCCAGATTACCTTATTGCTGTTGCTCATGATTATTGTAGGCGGACTGATCATCGTTGTGCTTAAATTCCTGTCGGTTTATGCGAAAATATTAAAGCGCCGGGAAGCCAGGGAAACCCAAAAACAAATAGAGAATCTTTCCTCCGAAGAAGTGGCCGCTTATGAGCAGAGAGAAAAGGAACTGAATTTTACCCCTCCTGAAAATGATCTTTCCGGAACACATCCCCCGGCAGATACCAAAGGCGTCATTCAAAATATAAATTCGGTGGAAGAGCTGAGGGTATTTCCTACCAAGAGAAGAACATCCTCTTTTCAGAAGTACATTTCTCCTGAGTTGAGCCGTCTCATTCTTTATTTTCTGGGAACCGCTATTTTCTGGCTTATTCTGGGAACAAGCTTCGGATTGTATGCTGGGATAAAATTTGTGGTTCCGGATATTGATCACGTAAGCTGGCTGAGCTTTGGGCGAATAAGACCGGGACATACCAATTCTGTATTCTGGGGATGGGCATCCCTGGCGATGATGGGGTTTGCCTATTATGTCATCCCAAGGGTCAGCAATAGGGAGAATTTTAATATCAGGCAGGGGTATATTTCTCTTATTTTAGTAAATGGTGCAGTACTTGCCGGAACGATATGTGTACTTGCCGGAGTTAATAACGGAGGCGGGGAATACCGGGAATATATATGGCCGGTGATGATCACTTTCGGTATCGGGGTGGCCCTTTCCCTGCATAATTACTTTAAGCCGATTGTTCATAGAAAGACCAGGGAGATCTATTTATCCAACTGGTATATTATATCCGGCACAATGTTTATTGTCATCGTTATTGTCATATCCAATATTCCCATATGGCAGGATGGAGTGGGAGAAACCATCATACAGGGATATTATATGCATCAGGCTATAGGCATGTGGTTTATGATGATCAGTCTGGGGCTGATGTATTATTTTCTGCCGCAGCAGCTCAATAAGCCCATCTATTCCTATAGCCTGGGGATATTAGCCTTCTGGACGCATACTTTTTTTTATACCCTTATCGGCACCCATCACTTTATTTTCAGTGCCATTCCCTGGAGACTGCAGACTACAGCCATTATAGCCAGTGCCGGAATGCTGATTCCGGTAGTGGCAGGAACAGCCAATTTCCTGCTGACCTTCAACGGGGCCTGGTATCAGCTTAAAACCAGCTATACACTGCCGTTTTATTTCATGGGGATCATATTCTATTTTACAGGATCATTCCAGGGAACTGTGGAAGCATTCAGATATACCAACCTGCTCTGGCACTTTACGGATTTTACGGTAGCACATTCCCATCTCACGATGTATGGGATCATTACATTTATGCTTTGGGGCTTTTTTTATACACTGGTTCCGAGACTTACAGGGAAAGAACCTCCAAAACTTTTAGTGGGAATCCATTTCTGGCTGGCCCTGATAGGTCTGTTATTTTATGTCATTGCTTTAATGATCGGCGGAACACAGACGGGAATGTTATGGATCAGGAAAAAACCTTTTATAGAAGGAGTGGTAAATATGGCTCCTTTCTGGTTGTGGAGAGCAATAGGGGGAACTTTAATGTTTGTTTCCCATCTGATTTTTGCATATAATTTTTACCGCATGGTAAGAAAAGAGGATAAGGTCAGGATTCCACGGACTCCGGCAGAAATTCTGGCAGCGAAGAAACAACTGGGAAATACAGAGTTTAATACTTAAAGATCAGTAGCATGGTATTTTTTAATGATCATAAAATTCTTTTCGGCACAGCGCTGTTTCTGTTTGTTTTTCTGACACTCTATATTGCTATTTTGCCTGCAATGGATAATCAGAGAATCAATAAACCATTGCCGAAGCAGTCGAAGATACTCACCAGAGAAGAAAAGGCAGGGAAAATGGTTTTTATTGAGAACGGATGTGTGGCCTGCCATACCCAGCAGGTCAGAAATGTGGAAATGGATAACGTTTTTGGGAAAAGACCAAGCATACCTGCTGATTTTGCCATCAATACCCGCACCGACTTCTGGAGAAATACAGCGAATCTGATGGGAACGGAACGTACCGGGCCGGATCTTACCAATATCGGCGAACGGCAGCCCAGTGCAGAATGGCACCTGATCCACCTTTACCAGCCCAGAGCAGCAGTGGAGCAGTCTATCATGCCGGCCTATCCGTGGCTGTTTATCGAAAGAGATTACCTTCAGCCGGGAGATGTAGAAGTAAAAGTTCCTGAAAAGTTCATCAGAAATAAATCCAAAAAGATTGTTGCAGGACCGAAAGCCCTTTTTCTGGTGGCCTATCTTAAATCTTTAAAACAGACAGATTATACAGATAAATCTATTGTTCCTGCATTTTTATACAAACAGAAAAAAGAGGAAGGAGCGGCAAAAGGTGGAGAAAACTTACCGGATGGCGGTGCCTTGTTTACAGCCAATTGTGCAAGCTGCCACCAGGCTAATGGAGAAGGCGTTCCGGGAGCATTTCCTCCACTGAAAGGAAGTCCTGTAGTAACCGGCGGTGATCTCGAGCTCTATGTTACCATCATTATGAAAGGCTATGATCCGAGACCTGAATTTGCTACCATGCCGGCGGTGGGAACCAATGCCAATTTTACCCCGGAAGATGTAACGGCCATTATGAATCATGAAAGGACAAGCTGGGGTAATAATGCTAAAAAAGTAACAGTAGAAGAAGTAAAAACCATAATGGATAAAATAAAATAGCAATGAAAAATTTTTGTAAAAATATAACCGTATTGTATGGCGTGCTTTCGTCAGTATATGCTTTTGCCTGCGATGCCTGTAAGTTACAGCAGCCGGAAGTGACGAGGAACTTTACCCATGGAACCGGCCCGGAAAGCAACTGGGACTGGTTTATTGTAGGCGTTGTCATAGTGATAACCGTGCTGGCTTTTATATTTTCCGTTAAATATCTGTTTAAACCCGGTGAAAAAGATAAAGATCATATCAAATACTCGGTTTTCTCAGGTGAAAATTAAAAATCATGACTAAAGATAAAAGCAAAGTTTTTCTGTTTATTGATGACGATCCGGTTCCTGTTGCAGAGCTGGAAACCCCTATTGTTTTTGATCTGGATACCCAAAAGATGACAGATGGTGAGCACGTTTTAAAAATTGTAAGCCATTCACCATCGGGAAGAGAAGGCATCCGGAAAATATACTTTACAGTGGCTAACGGACCCGCTATACGGATAGAAGGATTGAAAAACAAAGATATTGTAGACGGAACACTTTCATTGATGATCAACGCTTATGATAAAGGAAACCAAAAGAGCTTTCTGATCAACGGAAGTGAAACCCCGCAGACCATTCCTTTTTGGATATGGATCATTGTCATTGTCTTTACGGCATGGGCCATCTATTATGAAATAACAAGTTATAATGTCCAGTAATTATAATGCCAATGGAATATTACGGATAGAGAATTTTTAAGAATAAAACATTAAAAAAGAAGAGTATGGTCATTAGCGAAAAAATTCTGGATTCTGCTGGCGTAGAAATAAAAGAATACAGTCCGGGAGAATTCATTTTCCATGAAGGAGCGAGGCCGTTGTACTATTATCAGATCATTAAAGGAAAGGTAAAGCTTAATAACAGGAGCGAAGACGGCAAAGAATTCATACAGAACATACTGTCGGAAGGACAAAGTATAGGAGATTCCCTTCTTTTTCTTGATCGGTCATATCCTATGGATTCTATAGCCATTACAGAGTGTTCGGTGCTTCGGTTGTGTAAAAATAATTTTTTCAGCATGCTAAGACTTTACCCGAATCTGTATCTTGATGTATGTAAAGCAATGTCAGGTTATTTATACTATCAGTATATCATGATGCAGAAGAATTCCTCCACTCATCCTGTGGATCGTCTGATGGGTGTGATGGTGTATCTTAAAAGCTTTCAGAAAGAAAAAACTCCATTCTCTTTTAAAATACCTTTTACAAGGCAGCAGCTGGCTTCCCTTACAGGGCTTTGTGTAGAAACTGCTATCCGGACCATAAAACTGATGGAGAAAAATAATATTGTAGAAATCAGAAACAGGAAGATATTTTTCTAGTTAGTATAGATTAATGTTGACAAGTCATATAGAATATTCTGTATGGCTTGTTTTAAAAAATAATTTAAAACCACAGTAATATGAAGCAGAATTTTTTTGACAGATTTGCAGATTGGGCGGCTTTTTTTACTGGCAGTGCATGGGCATTCCTGGGTGCAGCCGGACTTGTTGTGATATGGGCGGCCACAGGACCTCTTTTCGGCTTTTCAGAAGTATGGCAGATGATTATCAATACAGGAACAACGATCATTACGTTTTTAATGGTATTTCTGATCCAGAAAGCGCAGAATAAAGATTCCAAAGCCATTCAGATCAAACTTAATGAGTTGCTTGCAGCAAGTAAAAAAGCCAGTAACCGGATTGTAGATATTGAAGATCTCACAGAAGAAGAGCTGGACCAGCTTCACAAATTTTATGAGAATCTTGGGAGGAAACGTGCTGGGAAATCCAACACTGAGGATCAAGAAATAATTCCCAATCACCGGTATAAATAAACCTTATTTACAATATGAAAACTATAAACGGAGTTATCATTCATTTTTTCCATTGGTATCATCCGGGAAATCTCTGGCAGGAATTTATGGAAAAAGCTGATCTCCTTAAAAATATGGGGTTTACAGCGGTCTGGTTTCCTCCTGCTACAAAATGTGTATTGGGAATGGAAGGAAGAGGTTATGATGTATATGATCCTTATGACCTTGGGGAATTTAACCAGAAAGGAAGTGTAGCTACAAGATATGGAACTAAAGAAGAATATATCCGGGCAATCAAAAAAGCACATGAGCTGGGAATGTCCGTTTACGCCGATATTGTTCTGAATCACAGAATGGGTGGCGATGAACAGGAGCAGGTTACCGTACACCAGGTCAATGAAGAAAACCGTAATGAAATCATAGGAATGCCGTTTTCTGCCCTTGCTTTTACAAAATTTACCTTTCCTGGAAGAAGGAAAAGGTACTCGGATTTTATATGGGATTACCGCTGTTTTAGCGGGATTGACATGATCCGGCGGGACGAAGAGGAGATTAAAGGTGTCTTTAAAATTCATAACGAATATGGGCAGGACTGGACTCCTTCAGTAAGTGGCCAGTTTGGAAATTATGATTATCTGATGGGCAATGACATAGAATACCGCAATCCTTACGTTGTACAGGAAATGAAAAACTGGATCAGATGGTATGCAGAGACTACAAACGTTGATGGGCTGCGTCTGGATGCCCTTAAACATATTTCTTCCGAATTTCTGAAAGAATGGATCACCTATATCAAAACGGAAGTGAAAGACTGCTTTATCATGGGAGAATTCTGGAAAGATAAAGTAGAAAAGATCTCGGATTTTTCCGATACAATGGATGACCTCATCTCTTTTTTTGACGTACCGCTCCATTACAATTTTTATCAGGCATCTAAAGAAGGTAAAAATTATGACATGAGGAATATTGTAAAAGATACCTTTCTGGAACGGAACCCGGTGTCTTCTGTTTCTTTTGTTGAAAATCACGATACCCAGAAACTTCAGGCTCTGGAATCTGCTGTTAAAGATTGGTTTAAACCCATAGCTTATACCATTATCCTTATGTCTGAAAATGCATATCCCTGTGTATTCTATCCGGATCTATTCGGAGCAGAATATGTAGAAACAGTAAATGATAAAGAGATAAAGGTCATTATGCCGCCGGTAAGCTGCCTTACACAATTGTTGGAAGCAAGAAAACGGTTTGCTTACGGTGAGCAGATCAGCTATTTTGGTCATCCCGATTGTATAGCCTGGATCAGGCAGGGGGATGATGAGCATCAGCAATGTATTGTGATAATTTCCAACAATGAAGCGGGATGTAAAGCTATAGAAGTGGCTGCCGGTCTGAGCGGTTCCGTTTTTTATGATTTTTTGCAGAACAGAAAAGAAGAAGTGGTATTGGATGAGAATGGAAAAGGAATCTTTTATGTAGCGGAAAGATCGTCAAGTATATGGGTAATGAAATAGAAAAGCAATGTTAAAAAAACATTTATCATGAAAAAATTTATAATACTGCCTTTTGTCCATATTTTTTATTATCTGCTCACAGCCCTTTGGCCATTTGTACATATGGAAAGTTTCATGGCAGTTACCGGTCCCAAAACTGATATTTGGCTGGTAAAAACAGTCAGTCTCTTACTTTTGCCCTATATTCTGCATTCTGTATGCTATAAAGGTGAGATGGAGCCCTTTCATTGCGGTTACCATTATATTGGGTTGCTCAGGGCTTGCAGGTATTGACCTTTATTATTATCTCAAAGGAACTATCAGAGGCATCTATCTGGTTGACTTCTGTCTGGAGGTGATCTTCATAGTGTACTGGATATTTTATATGAAAGCTTGTAAAAAAAAGCAGACGTAATTCCGGTATTGCTGGTCAGCGGATGGCCTTTGGTTCCCGAAGGAATATTTTCAATACCAAAGAAAATGTACCTAATTTAAATTGATTCCAGATCAAACATTTAGTACCTTTAAGCTGGGTTTGATAACAGACCTTACATCATCACAGAAATATTTTACTATGCATCACGAGTTGGAAAAACATTATGTGAACCGGGTGGGCTGGCTCCGGGCAGCGGTATTGGGTGCCAATGACGGATTACTATCCACGACCAGTATCGTCATTGGGGTAGCAGCAGCTGAGCCTGAACGCCATATCATTATTCTGGCAGCCCTGGCAGGGATGATTGCGGGAGCAATGTCTATGGCTGCAGGAGAATATGTATCCGTAAGCTCACAGGAAGATACTGAAAAAGCCGATTTAATACGTGAAAAGCGGGAACTTGAAACCATGCCCGAAATAGAACTCAGGGAACTCGCTAAAATTTATGAAAACCGGGGGGTAAGCAAAGAAACAGCCATGCAGGTTGCCATTGAGCTTAGTGAACACAATGCATTGGAAGCCCATGCCCGTGATGAATTAGGCATCAATGAGATAACCCAGGCAAAACCGCTGCAGGCCGCCATGGCTTCATTTGGATCATTTGCGGTAGGTGCTTTGCTGCCATTTACTGTTTCTCTTCTGGCCCCGATCCATCAAATGGTTTACTTTCAATATGGTTTTTCCATTATATTTTTGATGGTGTTGGGAGCAGTTTCTGCCAGAACAGGTGGTTCCCATATAGGAATTGCCATGCTTAGGATCTGTTTCTGGGGAACCGTTGCCATGGGAGTTACTGCACTGGTAGGACATCTTTTCGGAATCAATGTCTCGTAAAACTTCACAATACCACGAAGGTCACAAAAGCTTTTATTTGAAACACATCAGTCCACTTCAGTAAGTTGATAAGATGCCGGATAAAAGCTTACATAAAGATGAAACTCAAAGATTTTCAAAAACTTAGGTGCTTATTAAACATGAAATTTGCCTTTTAAAAAAAATATGGGTCTGAAACTTTTGTGCCTTTTGTGGTTAAAATCATTAATATAAAAGTTTAGATAGCTGCAAAAATTATAGACAGAATTCTTGATGGAAATATGATATTAATAGAATATTTTCTGTAATTGTTATTTAGAATTAATAAAAATAAATACCTTTGCAGCAAAAATAAACTATGAAGAAGCTACTGTGCTCAATTTCCTTATTACCGGGAATATTCGTTTGGGCACAACAAGAAAAGGACTCATCCGTTCAGTCAAAGCATATTGAAGAAGTCATTGTTTCCGGGGTTAAAAAATATGCAGAAAAAAAATCGGACTACATTGCAAAAATGCCCCTTAAGAACCTGGAAAATCCACAGGTCTATACTGTTCTTCCCAAAGAACTGATGCAGCAGCAGGTAGCAACGGATCTGCAAAGCTCACTGAATTTGCTTCCCGGAGTAAATAACGTATCCGTAAGCGTTGGGAGTGGAGGAGTTGGATTGGGGCTTACCATGCGTGGCTTCAGTTCCAATGCTTCGGCAGGAGCGCTTCGGAACGGTATGGCGACCAATTTTGTTTCCTTATCCGATCCTGTTAATCTTGAAGCGATTGAAGTGATCAAAGGACCTTCCGGAACATTATTCGGTTCTGCTTTATTAGTAGGATACGGAGGTTTTGTTAACAGAGTGACCAAAAAGCCGTTGCATCAGTTTAAAGGCGAGATAGGATACACCGCAGGAAGCTGGAGCAGTAACAGGCTTACAATGGACGTAAGTACACCGCTCAATAAAAATAAAACATTCCTGGCCCGTATAAATGCAGCTTATAGTAATGAGGGGAGTTTCCAGGATTTTGGAAAATCGGAATCAGTGGCTATTGCCCCTTCATTCTCTTTTAAAATCAATGACCGTCTGGATATTAATCTTGATTTTGAATATTTTGATATCAGCAGAAATACGACTTATATGGGGCTGATCACCGGAAAAAATATTGTCTTTAAAGATAAAAGTATTAACGATTTTAACCTGGATAAAAAAATCTCTTATGCGAGTGATGAAATTCAGAGTAAAGCTAAAATATTCAATACTTTTGCTACGGCAAATTATAGGATTTCCAATAACTGGACTTCCCAAACCAGCTTCTCGTCTGCAAAAACAGAAAATGATGCCAATTATCTTTTCCTGAATCTATCCGATAAAGGAACAATAAGAAGAGATTATTACCATATTCCGAGTACATTCAACCTGACGGAGATCCAGCAGAATTTTATCGGTCATTTTAATATTACTGAAAGAATTAAAAATAAAATCCTGGTCGGTTTCGATTATACAACCACAAAAACTACGGATAAAAGAGGCGTAATATCTGATATTGATCAAAAGATTTATAAAAATAAATTGGGTAATCTTGACCAATTTGTGCCTGTTATTTTTAATGATGATAAAGCTGCCTATATTTCACAGGCTGCCTATCAGGAAGTTCTGGCACAGACCGATTATAGAGGGTATAAGCGTGATTACAGGAATTTCAGTATCTATGTTTCTGACGTGATAAGTTTTTCAGACAGATTATTTGCCATGGCTTCCCTGAGGTATGATCATTTCAACAGTGTTTCAGATAAGGACATCCAGACTTCATGGTCTCCTAAGCTCGGATTGGTCTATCAGATCGTAAAAGATAAGGTATCTCTTTTCGGGAACTATATGAACGGTTTTAAAAATATTGCACCAGGCAGCTCTTTGGGAGAAATAAGAACCTATAAACCGGAACAGGCTAACCAATGGGAAGGAGGTGTAAAATATGAACTGCTTGGCGGTAAACTTTCCGGAACGGTAAGTTATTATGACATACAGGTGAAAAATAAAGTTCGCAGAGCCCCTACAGAAAAAGATCCTACGCTTACCATTCAGGATGGAACACAAAGAAGCCGTGGTATAGAGATGGATCTGATCACATCGCCGTTCCATGGGCTGAATGTCATTTTGGGATACGGTTATAATGATAGTGTGTATGAAAAGGCCGCAGCAGATGTAGAGGGAAGGAGACCGGCGGGGCAGGCAAGACACGCAGGTAACTTTTGGCTGAGCTACACCATGCCGTCAGGAAAATTCTCAGGTTTTGGTATCGGGGCAGGAGGAAATGCACAATCTAAATTTTATCTTGTGGACAGTTCTGATGTGATTTCTAAAGGCTATGCAAAATTTGACGCTTCGGTTTTCTATGATCACTCATCCTACAGAATAGCCCTCAAGCTGAATAACTTCACCAATCAGAAATATTATCTGGGAGACTCCTGGACCTATGTTCAGAACCCACGACAGGTTTTACTTTCCTTACACTATAAATTCTAATAAACTATTCAGTAAATATAATCGAAGATCAATGAGAACCGGACTATTATTTATATTATCTTTTGCTGCAGGTCTTATAGCTAATGCACAGACTGCACAACCAGAAACCATCAGCATCGGAACAAAAATTCCAATGAAATCGGAGTTCCTTCATGAAGAGCGTTCCGTTTGGGTATCTCTGCCTGAGGGATATAATCAGTATACCAAAACGGCTTATCCGGTGATTTATGTCCTGGATGCCGAGAATAATTTCAATTATCTTACTTCAGTATACCATTACTTAAGCAAAGAACCGTTTGGAATATTGCCTCAGGCTATTCTTGTTGCCATAGCGAATACCAGCAGAACGAGAGATCTGACGCCCACAAAAGCCACTAAGGAAATGGATTTTGCGGGTAAAAAGCAGACAATGTTTACAGAAAGCGGAGGAAATGAAACGTTCATGAAATTTATTACCGGTGAGCTGTACCCGTACATCGAGAAGAACTATCGTTCAAATGGTTATAAAGTTCTGGTGGGACATTCTTTCGGAGGCCTTACTGCCGTAAATAACCTTCTGTCAGAGCCGTTTTTTAATGCTTATATTGCCAATGATCCAAGCCTTTGGTGGGATCATGAGCTGATGGTTAGAAAAGCGGAAAAAACAACTGCAGATTTTAAAAATATTAAATTTTTCCTGGCCCAGGCAAATAATGCCGAAGCAAGAAACGTCAAAGATGATGAGCATGAAATTGCAATAGGAAAGTTTAAGACCCTGCTCGAGAAACAGCAGCTGAAAAATCTGCAATGGAACTATGGTTTCTATCAGAATGATGATCACGGGACCGTGCCACTGCCCGGTAATAATGACGGATTGCGTTTCATATTTAAATCCAGTAAATGGAATTTCAGAGAGGCATTAAAGAATCCTGCACTGATTACACAGCATTATCAGGACATTTCGAAAGATCTGAACCATTCCTTTAAGCCTACAGAATTATTTTTCAGTAAAGTAATCAATATAGCCAAAGAAAGAGGAACTCCTGATGCTGTAAAAGAACTGGAGAAACTTCAGAAACAATTCTATCCCTGATAACCGATGATGAATACAGATAATAAAGCAAAAGTATCCCGGAAAAAAGGAAAATCACATTTCAGCAGGATTGTCGCATGGCTGCACCTTTGGCCAAGTATAGTGGCAGGAATCATTTTAGTGGTGGTTTCACTTTCGGGAACCATTATCGTTTACTGTGATGAGATTATGGACTGGAGTGCGGGAGAAGCCAGATTCGTAAATGTTCCTGAAGATCAGAAAAGAGTCTCTGCAGAGGTATTGAAAGCGAACTTCAATAAGGCCAATCCGGGTTATGATATTTCAGAGTTTGTCTTCTTTAAAGACCCGGAAAGAAGCATCCGTATAAGGGCTTTCAACCCTGAAGGTCCGAAGCTGGCCATGGTATATGCAGATCCTTACTCAGGGAAAATCCTTAAAAAAGATGAATCATTACAGTTCTTCTTTGTCATGGCCCATTTTCATGCTTCATTTCTTGCAGGCAAAACAGGAGGCTGGATCGTGGCACTTGCGACGATTGTCTTTGTGATCAGTACCATTACCGGGCTTATTCTCTGGTGGCCTAAAAAATGGAACAAAACTACCAGGCAGGCAAGCTTCACGATCAAATGGAAGGCCCGTTTCAAAAGATTTAATTATGACCTTCACAATGTTTATGGCTTTTATTCACTTATTGTATGCTTCATGCTGGGGATGACAGGACTCATTATCTTTTTTGAACCCCTGATGGAAACTACAGTGAAAATGACAAACGGAACTACGGAACATATGATGGATACCCTTCCTAAGCTGGATTCTGCGAGAACTCCCCTGGATATCGTTCCGTTGGCCCGTAAAGTTCTTGCTCAAAGTGGAGATCAACAAGTCAGCATCTGGAATTTTGAAAGAAAAAAGCTGGGAGCCTATATTTTAACTTCGGGAAAAGTAGGACTCAAAAGTATTGAGCATGCCTCTGTACATGTGTATGACAGCTATACAGGCCGGGAGATTACGGTTGCTCAACAATATCTGCAACATGAAAAGACAGAAAATATAGTCTGGCAGCTGCATATGGGACAATGGTGGGGACAGTTTGGGAAGCTCTCAACCTTTCTGGCAGGGATTATTGCCACTTCATTACCCATCACAGGATTTCTGATCTGGTGGGGCAGAAGAAACAAATCTTCCGGAAAGAAAAAAGAAGTTAAAAACAAACACAGACAAAGAGCGTCGGCACATCACGGGCACGCAGTCTGAAACCAAACAAAAAGTTACTTCTGATGAGGTAACTTTTTTGCGGTAAACATCCGAGTACATAATAAAAATACCGGCATCTTCCTGAAAATAAACTTTTGATTTTCAGGGAATAAAAAACCTAACGATTGTTAGTCGTAGAAATACTACACTTTTTCAGATTTAAGGCAAAAAATTATTCCCGTATGGTAAATACATCTAAATTTGGTGATATAGAAAAACAGAAAATCACAAAATATTAACGATTAAAATTTACAATCATGGCAGAAAGAAATTCAAGAGGAATTTTAAAATTCAACAACGGTGAAGGGCAAAAGTTATTAAAACTTAATTATAGTGTATCAAGAGCTACAGATGTTTCAGGACGTGTAGCATCTGATCCCTCCAATGCATTAATCAAGATTACAGTAGAAGCTACAGATAAATCTGACATTCTTGAAAGCTTATTGAACGGAAAATACAAGCCGACAGTAGGGGAAGTGGTCTTCAACAAATCTCACGAAGAAGGTACAATGACAACTTTAAAGTGGAAAAACGGTTACGTAGTGCAGCACGAAGTAGATTTCAACGCAATAGATGACAACAGTATGTACATCAGTTTTGTAGTAAGTGCTGAAGAAATTGACCTTGGAAATTCTGCTTATTTCGGAGCATGGCCTTCTTAGGAATCTGATTCCTTAGCAATGAACACATAAAAACAGAATAGTACATCCGTATAGGAAATACTGTTCTGTTTTTTTGTCTCCGGTCATTTTTTACAGTATTAAATAGAAATACGGAAATTATTTTGTTAATGATTGTGATTTAAAGAATAAAGTATTGAAAATACACTTTATATTGTGAAAAATTTATAACTTTATATAAAAGGGCTGTTTTTGAATGTATTTTTAAGAATAAAACCTTACCAAACACCTTACATAATATGAATAAAAATATCTCGAATTCCGAAAAGATTTCGGAGAATCATATTCCTGGAATCAACCGTGTGGTGAAGCTGGATATTGTGATTGAAGGCAAAATGATAAAGCACTTCAAACATTTCCGTTTGCAGCAAAGCGTAAAAAAACATCATGAATTTGAACTGACTCTGGCCCACGATACTTTAGGAGGGGCACAAAATCATGACCTGGAGGAAGCTCAACAGTTTCTAGGAAAACGTCTGACGGTAGTATTTAAATATAAAGATGTAGAGGGAAGCCCGGAAAGAACATTTGTGGGAGTCATTACAAAAGTAGGGTTCAGCCAGGAAAATCATAGTCTTGGAAATATCGTTTTAAAAGGACAAAGTCCTACAATCTTACTGGACGGAGCTCCTCATACCCAAAGTTTTGGCGGAGAAAAACCCGTTAATATGGGAATCATTGCCACGGACGTGATCAGACAGGGTATAGAAAACAGTAAATTTGATGTCAGCATAAACGCGAAGGCATCTTCACAGATCCTTTACAGTGCCCAGTATAACGAAACACATTACAATTATCTCTGCAGAATGGCAGAAGCTTACGGAGAACAGTTCTATTATGACGGTGAAGTTCTGCATTTCGGAAATATGCCTCCGCAGAATAAAGCCCTGGAGCTGATCTATGGAAGCAATGTCTCCGATGTGAATGTTGAACTGAAAGCAGTACACATCAAGCCCCATTTCTATGGCTACAACAGCAGTTCCAATGCTAAGCTTACTTCGGGCGATACCCCTATAAAACACGTGAGTAACCTGGCACAAACTGCATATAAGAATAACGACGGGATATTTAAAACCCCTTCCTTACAGGTAGCACCTATCAAAGCGGCAACTGATATGGATGTCGTGATTTCCCAAACCAGTACGGCAGGAAGTAAGGCTGTAGAAGTTTTTACTGTTTCCGGAGGAACTACGATTCCGTTTTTATATCCGGGATGCGTTGCAGATATCAATATGCGGAAAACAGATACCAATAAAACCTCCTATTTTACCAAACTCATGATGACGGAAGTGCTTCATGAAGTAGATGCTTTGGGACGTTATTCCGGAAGGTTTGAAGCCATTGCTTCTGATACGGGATATATTCCAACACCGGATTTTACGGTTCCTATTGCACAGCCGCAGATCGCTACCGTGATTTCCAATACAGACCCGTTGAATCAGGGAAGAATTACCGTAAAATTTGACTGGCAGTTGCATGATACCACCAATTTTATACGGATGATGGCCCCTGACGCAGGAGGAACAGGTCAGGTTGCCCAGAACAGAGGGTATGTGGCCATTCCCGAAGTAGGAGATCAGGTGATGGTGGGTTTTGTCCATAACCACCCGGATCGCCCTTTCGTAATGGGAGGAATGTTCCATGGCGGAACAGCTCTGGGGGGTGGGATCAACAATCATATGCGATCTATCCAGACCAAAAGCGGAATCAAAGTACTGATGAATGATGATGAGAAAAGCGTAACGATTCTTGACCCGAGCGGAAATACCTATTTTATGGACGGAGCAGGAAATATTACAGTAACTGCACCAAAGAATATGACCTTTAATGCAGGAGAAAACCTTACCATCAATGTTGGTAAAGATATGAAGACAAGCGTTGGGAATGATAATGCTGTTACTATCATTAACAATCATAAATTTACTTCCAAAAATTATAAGCAGACCATTAATGAAAATAAAACCATCAATGTAACGGGTGATTTAAAAGAAACAACTTCCACAACCACTCACAAAGCAAAGAATGGCGACATTTTGTTACAAAGCTCAGGAGTGGCTAAAATGTTAGGGAAAATAGATGCCAAAGTGAATAAAGGATAAATATATGTTGAAAAAAGGACTTATTGCTCTGTTCTTATCTGTGGTTTTTGTCATCCTCACTGGTATCATTACATTAAGTGTAATGGATCTTACCGGCTATGGTGACGGTGATTGCGGCTGGCTGGCTGTATGGCTCTGCGGTGCTTTTCTGCCCGTATTGTTTTTTCTGCCATTTATAATAGCAGCTCAGAAGAAGAAAAAAGGAATAGGTGATTTTATATTATTCGGTATCTGTTCAGGGGGGATAGGGTTTGTCATCATATCCGTGATCCTGTTGATTATAGTTCCCCGATTATGCTCTTGAAAACAGAAATTGTTGTGTTAAAAAACAGAAATGTAAAAATTAATTATGTATGGTAACGGAGGACATAATTACTTTATAAGATTGTAAGAATGAATAAAATATTAAAATATCTATTAAGCTTTTTATTTTTCACCCAGATGTCGTGTCAGGAAAAAAAAGCTCCTAAAAAAACTGAAACTATGACAAAATATGAATGGACTGAAGGAACTTCTGCTCCTCTGGGATATCCGATGGAAGTATATAAAGGAGGGATAGAATGTGAAGGGGGCGAATGGGTAAGTTTAGGCTTTGGGGTGGTACCTGGAAATGGTGCCTGGGGCTCCATCAACCATGGGATGGGAAATGGTTTTAAAAGTCTTCCTTCCCGACTGGATTTTGTATGGATATCTTATATGGAAAACCAGTTTTACATGATTGATACTCCCATCGATACTGCTAAAATTAAAGAATACTTCAGTAAAGGATATGAAACAAAAGTGACAAACGGAAGTGGTGAGATCGAGCATTTAAATTACGATGAAATTGGCGTTGGGATGGCTCCCGGAGGTGTAGTGGTAGTTTGGATAGCCGGCGTCGGAATTCAGAAGGAAATAGGACGTTACCAGGCTAAAAAAGTAACAATTCCTGAATCGGAAATTGCCCAGTTGGATAGTCATCAGAACCGTTTCTGGAGGAAAGATTATCTGGATGATGTATTGAATAATGGTAAGGTTATCCCTGCAGAGGTAAGAGAAAAAAATAAAGGAAAAGCTATTCCATTGGGATTATGGGATACCTATAGAACCCGATACAGCTGGAAACCAGTTTTCGAGCTGCCGGAAAATGCCAAACTCAATTCATTAGTTAATGTTAAAATATCTACAATGAATGGAGAGAAAGAACAGTTTGACACGGCAAAAAACATATTGGCTGTAAACGAACAAAGAGCCATCCCGGTAAGGATTATTTTTGACTATATAGGAGCGGATCATAAAATGTACGGTGCTCACTGTGACCTGAATGAAAACTCAGGTTTGGAAGCTTTTAAAGCAGTGTTTGGTGATGATCCTGATTCAACTAAGGCAGACATTATCGTTAAGGTTAATGAGGCTAACAGCTATTTCACAATAAAGCTAAGAGGTGAAAATGGTAAAGAAGCCTTCATAAAGACTGATAAAGTAGAGGTTTTCTAAAAACAAAGCTATGGGAAAAACTTTTGTATACAACACGGGCAATCCTAAAACTCCTCTGGATGAGCTGTATCTGGAATTCGGAGTATTCTTTGATGGTACTCTGAATAATCTGAAAAACAGCGAACTGAGGATGGAGTACAGGGATGGAAAGAATAAAATGAACAGTACTGATACAGATGATCAGATCAGGGAAAAAGAAAAGGCAATTAAAGAGACAAGAATCCTACAGGAAAAAGAATATGAAAGACTGAAAAAGAAAAAGATGCTGGATGATAATTCTGAATACCATCAGTATCTTAAATCTAGCCATCAGGGATGGTTGGATAAAAAAGGAGTTGACAATAGTTTTAGTAACGATTATACCAATGTTGCCAGAATGTATAAATGTTGTCAACAGGCAACGTATGGAGTTTATGTAGAAGGGATCGGAACACTGGATAATAACAGAGATGTAGATGATGGGTTTCAATATGGGTCCGGTAAAACCGGAGTGCGGGGGAAAGTGAGGAAAGGATGTGAAATGACCGCTGACCGCATTAAAAAACTTATTGCTGAGACCAATGGTAAAGTAAAATTAATGAAAATTACCATTGATACTTTTGGGTTTAGTCGTGGAGCTGCTGCGGCAAGAAATTTTGCTTACGAAATCAATGGAAATAAAAGACCCAAAGATGTTGAGATCAAAAAAACGAGAAAGATAATAGGATATACACAGGTTAATTCTCCTTATGGTCCGGCAGCGATTCCTGAATATGGAGATATCTGGATAGATAAAGATAATATAGAAGTAGATCCGAAATATATCAAAGATGGTAAGCTTCCGAAATTTGGTTTTCTGGGATATTATCTTTTAAGTAAAAAAGTTTTATCTGAGCAGCAACTTGAAGACTTAGATCTTGATGTTCGTTTTATCGGGGTGTATGATACGGTATCTTCCTATGAGGAATTTGGTGATATGGGAGGGCTCAGACGTATAGGATGGGAAGGGATGAAGCATTCTGCTTTAGGACCTAAATACAATTTCGGAGATGATGTAGAGCAGTTACAGCTCAAAAATCCGGGACCTTACTTTAAGGCGGTTCATTTTACAGCAGCCAATGAGCACCGGGAAAATTTTTCATTAACGAAATTTCCGGGAAGTATTGAAAAAGAATTTCCAGGAGTACACTGCGATATTGGCGGTGCTTATGAGAACGGAACAGAGAAAGTGGATGAAATAGAAACTTCCAATCACAAACCCGTATGGTTCCTCAATAAACGCAGACAACAGCTGATTGATGAATATTGGTTTGATGATGATCAGATCGAAATCAATAACAGCTTCCTGAATGTCCTTACCCTGGGAGGGGTGTACCGTAAAATAACCGGAACCCGGTTTCTAAGGAAAGAATACAGCTATATCCCTCTGCATTTTATGGAAGAGCATGGTGAAAATCTGTACAATCATCAGTTAATGACGAAAACAGAGACTGCTTTTTCCATAGAACATGATCAATATCTGCCTCATGCAAAAGACCTTTTACATGGTTATGTATTTGAGAATGATGGTAAATGGGACTTCAAAACAGATGAACAGGTTGAAAAAGAAAAACAGGAGAAAGCATTACAAAGACTGTTGCATCCCGAACCCGCACAGGAACCTGGTCCGGAAGAATCTCCTGAAGAAAAGCTGGATGAAAACGGAAATAAAATGAAAACGACAACATTGGAAGAGGTGACGGTTACCGCTTATCATCCGCAAACATTATTACGGATTATACGTAAGCAATACCTTCACTGGTCGGCCAACAGAGACTGGATGGGAATGGATCCCAACAATGATTATCAAAGAAGAATATATTAAATATGACATCCAGTATATTGCAGAACTTCCATCAGAAAACATACCGGTTGGAAACCATTGTGACCGAACAGAAAAACCCTGCCTACAATATCAAAAAAAGCTATGCCAGGCAGGTTGAGGTCTACTGCCTTGGGAAAGTAAAAGAAGAATATAGGTTTCAGCTTTTGGTTGTAGAATTTGATTTTTCTGATGATGAAGATGCAATGGGAAAATTTCTTAAAAAAATAAGCTATCTGTTTGATGAAATAGAATGCAGGGTAGACGAGGAAGGGAATATTACAGCGGTTGACAATTTGCTTTTCCTTCGGTTGAGATGGGCAAAAATTCAATCGGAATTAGTAAAAGATCATAAAGGGGAAATTGTAGACCAATATTTCAGCCAGATAAGTAGCTTGCTTGCAAATGAGGTAAAGCTCATTGATTTCCTGGGAAGTTATAAAATGTTCGGCTTACTTTTTAACGGTTTGCTGCAATCATTCGAAACAAAACGGAAACGGGAGTCTGCAGAAGGATTTATAGAAATAATGACTCCTGTGAAAGTAGGAGATCAAATGGTTTTAAAGATTTCTGCTCAAAACCTGGAACATACTGATATCAGTGACTTCAGAGGCATATTTGCCTGCAAGGGAGATCAGTATGAAGAAGGCTTTATAGAAATTAAAAAGCACAATATTCATTTAAAACATTCACTGCTATGGATATATTAGATAAAGAAGGCGTAGCACCGAAAGCACAGAACCAGGCTCCGGCCCCGCAAGCTCAGCCACCGGGTACTCCACAGGATAGTGAGGAGCTGAGAGCGGCCAACAGTAAGAAGATGGAAGAGAAACGTGCTGAAAATGAAAAAAAAGATAATGTAGAGGCCGGACTGAAAGTGGTGATAGATACCGCTACTCTGGAATGTGTATTGTGCACCAATCCCAAGGGAACCATGAAGGTGAATTATGATACACCTACCATCCAGGACAAGAAAACGGCTACCATAAAAGAGCGGGGCCCCAAGAGTCTTGTTTTTTTAGGGAACTGTAAAAAAAGTCCCAATGCAGCCGCCCCCTGTACCACCGTTATGAATGTAAGAGACTGGAAAGATGTAGGAACCTACCTGTCTCAGGAGCAGCCGGTGTTACTGCAGAAAAGTACCATCCCCTGCACCTATGGAGGCGTAGATATTACCATTACAGACAGCGGACAGGTCCATCAGCCGGAAAGTATAGATGCCGTGGGAGCCCCTGTACCGGAATCCAAAGAAAAGATCAACGGTAACTTTTATAATTATAATGGAACTTTTGAAGGTAGCGTAAAAGGACAGAAAATAGGAAAAGAAACAGACGTGTATGCCTGTGAAGGAAAAAGCTCAGAAGAAGATATTTACAAAAGCCCTAGAAAACTCAAGATTGAACACAGTGAGTTCCAGAAGGTATGTAATATTATTAAACATGAAGGTCTGTCATCCGAAAAAGAAGAGTATCTTTATATAGCACACACCAACTACAACGAAGCAAAAAGAGTTGGAAAAACAATGTTCGAATTATTAAATTCAAGCTACTCCAGTGTGGATGCCAAAGATAAAGTTGAAATGAAAACCTCTGAAAAAGATACCATTTCCCTGTATTCAAGAGCAGGTGCCATTGATGCTCTTCTGAGAGATGTGGATGAGGTGAAAAATGATCCTACCGATAACGCTACACAATGGGATGGGGAGGACTTCCTCGCCTGGGGAATAGATACGGATTTAAAGCCAGACAGTAAAACAAAATACGGTCATAATAAATTTGATGAATATGACTATATTAAAATCAGTAAAAGCCTGTACGATTCTTTTGTTGGTAAAGTAACAGGAAGAAGGGGTTCTACTCTGGCATACAACTCAATTCATGATGATAAGTGTGATAAAGGGAATCATACCCACAAAACCGTAAAAGAAAAAAATAAAGCAGTGTATGCTATTCCGAATGCAGATTTTGCAAAAGAAGATTATTGGACGACAGGGAATTTTTACTACAAGAATGCCACGAAGCAGTCTTTTGGCTTAGAAGCAACCCGTGTTGCCGGATATACGATATTTTGGAAAAAAGTAAAAATTTAAATCAATGAGAAATTTAGCATATATACTGTTTATCCTTGGGATATTTCATGTCAATGCCTGTGCCCAGGTACCCAAATCCTATTCTATAACGCAGATTGTCAACAAAACAATCGATAAGGGAGAATATGTTGATGACAGGAAGATCAGTAAAGACGATCAGGTAAGCATGGACCATCTTATTTATATCTCCAACCCTAAAAAAGACAGTATAGCTTTTTATGATTTTAATGATTCTCAGCTGTCAGAAAAGAAAGTTCCCAATATCTGCACCTTAACAAAAAATCAGAAACTGGTTTTACTGGATTATAAAAATGAAGGTTACGATACCAAGCTTACCATTGCGTTTGATGATAAAGAAAGAAAAATAGTAATTGGGAACAAGGATGTTTTTTATCTCAATGATTCCTACTATAAATACTTACGGAAAAATGTTGGTGAAGATCTGAATATTCCTGATCTGATTGACTTTCTGGAGGATTTTCTGACAGGATACAACCTTGATGATTTAAAATATATTGCATCCTATGGAAAATATAAACATAAGGATTTCAGAATAATCAAAGGCTATATGGAATCTTACAGAAGCCAGGCCAGTGACTATCTCGACAAATGGAATGTAAAATTCACCTATAATAAAGCCGGGATATTGCAGAATCTTTTAAAAGAATCCACAGAAGGCGACCAGGAAATAGAAAAAAAACTGGTGTCTGCCAATAAAGGTATTTTTAAATATACAAAACATACTAATGTTGAAAGCCGGCTTATCACAGATCGTGAAATACAGATCGATACCAACAGAAACAGGTATGATGAAAAGGTAACTTCATTTCAGGTAGGATTAGGCAAAGAAACCAGATATGAAACTGTACAAATCTCTTATAAGAATTTCCCTTCCAAAGAATTTATGCTCACTTCTGAGAGTATTTCCAATATTGCTTCATCAAAGTAGGTTTTAAAGTTTATAAAGGAAAATTTTTGTTGAATTTCCGCAAGTTGCAGAGAAATTGTATGGGGAATCTTTGGTTTTTATTGATTCTAGGACTGGTGTAAAAATCTTGTAGTTTCTAAATGGATTCTATTAATATCATTATTAAGGTTGTAAATCCTAATACGGGGCAAAGAGTTGCTATTGATGATCTTTCCTGGTCATGCTATTCAAATTTGTGAATTAGTGAAGTTAGTAAGATGGCTCAGCTTTCAATTTATCCTAATCCAATTAACAATGGTGAATATCTGTATCTTAATAAAAAGGTAAATGAAGTTCTTATTTATAATAGTGAAGGGAAACTGATTAAGAAATCAAACTTAAGAAGCAATTCAATATTAATAGATAATCTACTGAAGGGTATGTATTTTCTTAAAACAGAAAATACGATCCATAAATTTATAGTTAATTAATCGTGTGAATTATAAAAGGCAAAAAAATCCATCTTCAAAATTATTTGAGATGGATTTTTATAAGTTTATTTTTAACTTAAAAAGAAAAAACTGTTCAGATTTTATTTATCCTATTCTTTCATTACAAAAATAAGCGTATTTTTTTAAAAAAACAATTTTTAAACGATTGGTACATATTTATTATCCTAATTATAATATTTAAAAAAATGTAAATCAAATTATCCATTAATACTGTATTGTAAAATAAATTTTTCCGCAGTCACTTCTATATGATATTTTTTATGATAGATATATTTTTTTTGTATGGTTTTAAAAATATAAATAAAATTACCATACAAAATATTTGTAGAATACTATTATATTGTTATTTTTGTAGGGTAGATTTTATAATACAATGAATAAAGAACTAAACAAAACTGATAATATATCTAAATATTTAATAGATCTTGTAACTGCAGGGATTACTGGTGATACTAGAAAAGTTGAAGTGATTTCTCTTAGTTTAGCAAGGTCTATTAGAAAATCAGATCCTGATGTTTCGTCTTCAATACAAAACATACTTGCTCTAAATTCTTCTGCAGGAAGCAGTGCAGTAAGAAGTCATGGTAATATACCTATTCCTACTGATAATGATACACATTTAGAAATGGCTCGCATTATTAAGCCTCATTCGGATGGAGGAGTGCTTCCTGTTTTTAATGAGAAAATAAATATGTGGATTAATGATATCTTGGAAGAAAGAAACAACTTGAATACATTGTTAGCTTTTGATATAAGTCCTTCTACTAATTTATTGTTAATAGGACAACCTGGAACGGGTAAAACAATGCTTGCTCATTATATTGCATCTAAGCTTAATAAAAATTTAGTTATAATGGATCTTTCATCAAGTATTTCTAATTTAATGGGAAAAACAGGTCATAACATAAAAAAGGTTCTTAATTATGCAAAAGATACAGGAGCTGTATTGCTATTAGATGAGTTTGACGCAATTGCTAAGAAAAGAGATGACCAAACAGACCTTGGTGAAATAAAAAGAGTTGTAAATGTTCTTCTAATGGAGTTGGAGGATTGGCCGATTTCTTCAATGTTGATTGCAACAAGCAATCACCCTGAATTGCTAGATAGGGCGATATGGAGAAGATTTGATCATGTAATAGAGGTTCCTTTACCATCAACAGAGGAAATAATCAAAATATTAAATCAAAACCTCATTCAATTTTTAAATGATGATTTAAACAATATTTCCATTTTGCAGTTGCTTGCAGGGTTGCTTGATGGGAAAAGCGCAGCTGATATATGTAAATTTACAAATAATGTTAAACGCCGTGTTGCCTTAAAAGACGAAGAGTTGATTATAGCATCACTTAATGAACTTGAGTCATATTCGGCAGATAAAAAAGTTCGAGGAAAATTTTGCATTCTTGCCAAAGAAATGTTAGGAAAAAAAATCACTGTAAGAAAACTTTCAGAAATAACCGGCCTAAGTACGGCGGGTGTACAGCATCATATCTCTAAAATAAAATAACTTAATATGAATAATAACCGAAAACCAATATTATATAAAGGAGAAGTTTATAGCAAACCTGTTTCGAAAAATGGCGGAGGAGGTCCTCTAAAACTTCCTATTTCTTATGAGGAAGCAAGGTATCGAATTAAGAATGATATCGATAAGGTTCATGATACAATTCGGAGTTTGCCAGAAACATCAAAGTTGCCTAATGAAATTGTTGTTTGTATAAGAATGCATCCTGACTTTTCTGCAAAGAGCTATTATCCAGATTCTCTTTTTGATGGAAATAATGAGAAATTTGGATTACAAGAAGTTGGTTCAAGAATTTGGAGGACAGAAGATAGTGAGGATCAAAATGAATTTGAGGAATCAGGAAAACTTTTTTTTGTAAGAGGAACGGA
Organism: Chryseobacterium arthrosphaerae; assembly: GCF_001684965.1. Classification (NCBI taxonomy): domain Bacteria; kingdom Pseudomonadati; phylum Bacteroidota; class Flavobacteriia; order Flavobacteriales; family Weeksellaceae; genus Chryseobacterium; species Chryseobacterium arthrosphaerae. Next base: position 207,714 of record NZ_MAYG01000001.1, read on the forward strand.
ACAAGCATTGGATAAATTAAAGAATCATTTAGATAGACCGCCATTCAGATTGACAAAAAAATTTACTGAAGATGTAAGGAAAATTGTAAGTATTGATTTATTATCTGAAGAAGAACAAATACTGGGAATACCTGATGATTGGGAAAGAGGGTGTTTAGAAGCTGTACTTCACCCTTTTGAGATAGATTATGAAATAGCTTTTGATCATTTCATGAGTGTTCTAAATTCATCCGGTGTAGATGTTGAAAGTATAAAATGTAAACAATATGATGAGGGAGTGACGTTTATTAGTCTTTACGGAGATCGAGAAGTTGTAAGGGCTTTATCCGGATATAATCCATTGCGAACATTACATCCTTTAGAAGCAAGAGATTTTAGCTCTATCGAAAGGGGAACTCCTATGAGTGGTGCTCCAATTCCTCCGCAATTTACGGGGAAATCCTCAATTGTTGTTGGTGTTATAGATGGGGGGTATATTCCAGGAAATCCAGCATTAGATCCATATGTAGAATCTGAAGATTCAGTTCCAGGTATAGCAGTAGAATACTATCAGCAACATGGTACTCAGGTAACTAGTGCAGTTTTATACGGTGCGCTAAATAAATATAAAAATACAGATACCTTACCAGAGCCTAAGGTAAGTGTAAAGAATTTCAGGGTACTGTCCTCTGATACTTCTGATCCTGATCTTTACGAAGTAATTGATGCTATAGAAAAAATTGTTCCTGAAAATGACAACATTAAAATATATAATCTAAGTATGGGGCCTGCGGGACCGATATTAGATGATCATATAAGTCGATTTACATTTGCTTGCGATTTGCTTATTCAAAAATATAGTGTCCTATTTTGTACGGCAGTAGGAAATGATGGTCATATAGCTGGTTATAACAGAATACAAGCTCCTGCAGATATGGTTAATGGTCTTGCTGTTGGTGCATATTCAAAAATTGATGCTGAGATTACTAGAGCTCCATATAGTTGTATCGGTCCAGGAAGAGAGGGGAATAAATTAAAGCCTGATTTATCAGCATTTGGTGGATGCGCTCAAAACCCAATACAGTTAATGGGTGAAAATCAAGATTTAAGAATTTTGACAACTGGAACGAGTTTTTCAAGTCCTTTAGTTTCTGCAGCGAGCGCTCATTTGGTAGGCTATAGCAATGATACTATTAATAGTTTCGTTGCAAGAGTATTGCTCATACATGGTGTATCTGAGACTACTGATAGTCATAGTTTTGAATTAGGACATGGAATACTGCCAGATGATATTCAGCAGCTTGTCACGTGTCCTGCATCTTCTTATACAATTATATATAGTGGAGAAGTAGAGCCGGGTAAATTTATAGAATTGCCTATCCCTTGGACCGAAGAAATAGATAAGGGCAAAGTGAATTTTCGATGGACGGTTTCGACTCAAACTAATGTAGACCCACAAAGTCCCGATGATTACTCAACATCTTCTGTGGTGACTTCTTTTTATCCCCATACCTCAAAATTTAAATTTAAAAATGGTGGATCAACGAAGATTGTTGATGTTGTGAAAAATCCAGATAAGGAAGTTGAACTTCTGTCGACAGGGTGGTTTAGAGAATCTCCTTTTCCTGTAAGTGAATCTGGGCAAACTCCTTATCAAGTAGAAAATGATTTACGCGCTGATTTTAAGTGGGATAGTATGGACACTAGAAGAAAAAATAAAAATGCAGATAATGTATATAATCCTATGTTTCATTTACATGCTCTAGAGCGTGGAAAAAGATATAAATCTGAAAAAATAAAATATACATTAGTTTTAACTGTAACAACTCCTAAGTCAGAAGTAGATTTGTATAGTAAGGTTAGAGCTAAATATTCGGCATTGCTTCCTATTAGTTTAGATCTTGAAAATAGAATCTCTGTCACGTCATAATGACAATCGTTAACAAAAAATATCAGCCACCTTTTGACCACCCTAAAAATCAAAAACCTCTGAAAATCAAAAGATTTCAGAGGTTTTTTGTACCCAGGACCGGGATCGAACCGGTACTCCTAAGAACTGGTGTTTGAGACCAGCGCGTCTACCAATTCCGCCACCTGGGCTTGATGTTTACTCCAAACATGGTGTTTGTTTCAAATTGGTGTGCAAATATAGGAACTTTTTTGAATGTTCAAAAGCTTTTTAAAACATTTTTTTAAAAATTAATTTCCAAACCATCGTAGGCAAGGTGCATTCCGGGTGGAAGTTGTTTATCTTCAATGTCATGCAGGCCTAAGTGATGGCTGATATGGGTTAAAAATAATTTTTTAGGTTTCAGCTCTTCAAAGAGCTTAATAACATCCGGAAGGATAAAATGTGCAGGATGCGGGTCAAATTTTCTGATGCAGTTTAAAATCAATACATCTAAATTCTTCAGTTTTTCCTTTTCCGTGTCAGAAATAAAGCCTGCATCGGTGATATAGGCCAGATTTTTAAACTTATACCCGAAGACCGTAATTTTATAATGAATTACTTCAACAGGAGTGATCTCGGTATCCAGAACCTTGAAAGGTTTATTTTCTATCTCGTGAAGCTCAAAGGCGGGTGCACCCGGGTATCGTACATCGGCAAAAGCATAAGGAAACCTGTTTTTTATTTCATGGGCTACTCTTGAATAACAGTAAAGGGGAACATCTTTTCCGCTTTTAAAGATCAGTGGGCGCATATCATCGAGCCCGATTACGTGGTCGTTGTGTTCGTGAGTGATGAGTGCAATGTCTACGGTATGTTCGTGGTTGCTAAGCATTTGCTGCCTGAAATCCGGGCCGCAGTCGATAAGAATCTTTTTATTTTCCTCCGTAGTAACCATTACGGAAGAACGCAAACGTTTGTCTTTGGGATTTTCGGAAGTACACACTTCACATGTACAGCCTATAACGGGCACACCTTGGGAAGTACCGGTTCCTAAAAATTTCAACTTCATTTTGTTTTGAGGTTGGTTTAATTTTGGTAAATTTACAAAAAATTTCATGTCCTAATGTATCAGAAACTAACTCCCAAACAAAAAGCATTAACAATTAATCTAGATCCTACTATTTATGGTACTTTCGCAGAAATTGGAGCAGGGCAGGAGACTGTTCGTCACTTTTTTAGAGCTGGGGGAGCTTCCGGTACGATCGCTAAGGCAATGTCTGCTTATGATAAAGATTTTAGTGATGCCATTTACGGAAAAGAAGTAAAAAACAGGTACGTTACCCAGAACAGACTTCGCAAAATGCTCCGTTATGAAGTCGCTCTGATCGAAGAAAGAATTTCCAGGGATAATAATCCTGACCGTAAATTTTTCTCTTATGCCAACACTGTAACGACGATCAATTTTGATAAAACAGTTAGAGGCCACGGCTGGGTGGGAATCCGTTTTCAGACGAAAGAAAATGAAGATTACAATGAAATTGTCATTCACGTAAAATTCAAGGAGAATGATGCCACTCTTCAGCAGGAAACTTTAGGAAATCTCGGGGTAAACCTTATTTTCGGGGCTTTTAATTACTTTGATAATCCCAGAACTTTAGTAGAATCCCTATACGACGATATTGCGAAAGACAACCTGGAAATTGATATGATCGATTTCAGCGGACCTGCTTTTTCCTATGTTGATAACAGGCTGATGTCCCTTCAATTGGTAAAGAACGGGATGACTGATGCGGTAATTTTTAATTCCCAGGGCAATAATATGCTTCCGGCAGATGTGCTGTACAAGAAAAATATTTTTGCGGTAAGAGGAAGTTTCAGACCGGTAACAAAAGTAAACATTGATATGCTTAAAAATGGGATGGATATGTTTTTCAAAGATGCCATCTGTACCCATGAAGAAACAGAAGTCCTTATTGAAATTACCATTTCTAACCTGAGAGCAGACGGAGATATTGATGAAAGGGATTTCCTGGATAGAGTAGATATCCTTGGTAAACTGGGCTATACTGTTATCATTTCAAACTTCTCAGAATATTACAGGCTGATCGACTACTTTGCCTCTTATACAAGCGGGGATATCGGAGTTGCAATGGGGGTAAATAACCTGTTGATGGTATTTGACGAGAAATACTATAAGAATCTGTCTGGAGGAATTCTTGAAGCATTCGGGAAATTCTTCAGAAACGGAATGAGAGTGTATCTCTATCCTTATAAAGATCCTGAAACCCACCAGTTACTGGATTCTTCAAACCTTAAAGTGGAGGAGAACCTTAAAGAACTGTATAAATATTTCAAACGTAACAACCGTATTGTAGATATTACCAATTATAACCCGGAATTTTTAGAAATTTATTCAAGGGAGATATTGAGAAAAATCGCATGTTGTACCAAAGGTTGGGAAACTCAGGTTCCGGAAGGCGTGGCAGAAATGATCAAAGAGCGTGGAATGTTCGGTTATAAAGAAGAACTATCCTTAAAACAATTCTCTTAAAACAATATATACAATGTCAGAATTAAAGAAAAGACTTTCCTCAATTCTTGAAAGTCCTAAGCATAATACGGAAGAAAAACTTGAAAAAGTTTGTCATCTGCTGGATCAGGAGATTTCTTATTTCAACTGGACAGGGTTTTACTTCAAAAACGGAGATAAGGATGAATTGATTCTCGGGCCTTATGTGGGAGCACCTACTGACCACACCATTATTCCTTATGGAAAAGGAATTTGCGGTCAGGTTGCCGTTTCCAACGAAACATTTGTGGTTCCTGATGTAAATGAAGAAAGCAATTACCTGAGCTGCTCAATAGATACAAAAGCAGAAATTGTAGTTCCTATTTTCAAAGACGGGAAAAATATCGGACAGATTGATATTGATTCTCATACCGTAGATCCTTTCACGGATGAAGACCGTGAATTGCTGGAATGGCTTTGTAATGAAGTGTCAAAAATTTTGTAAGCAGATTCAACAAGAATATATGAAACTCCGGTCATAAGATCCGGAGTTTTTATTTTTTATGGGTTGTTGGTCGTGATAACAAACATAATTAAAGGCTCATCACCAGTGTTTTCAACGGAATGATAGCCTGTGGAACTGATCGCTGTAATATCACCTTTCTGAAGTGTTTTTGTGCGGATAGGGCCTTCTGTTCCTGTTCTTTCACGATATTCTCCTGTTCCGTGTACCACCACATACAGCTCTTCTTCATTCCTTTCATGATGAGTGTGAAACCCGGATTCATCGCCTTTGTTTAATAAAACCATATAAGCTGCCAGTCGGTTATTGGCCAGCTCCTTCTGGCCAAACATCTGTATCATATGCACGGTTCCGTTTCCTCCATACATGTTTTCACGTTTGTCGATGCGTGTAAAGGTTCGTTCATCCTTTCCAAATGGCATCACATAAAGACGGATGTATTTCGAAACCTCCTGTATAACGTGCTCAAATTCTTCTCCTTCAGATAATAGTACAGTACCAGACATTTATTTTAAATATTAATGTAGAACAATGTACCAAAAATTGCAGAATAAGACAATAAGCAATTTTCATTAAAGATATTTTCTATCAGGTTGGTGAAGTGTCGGTGTTGAGTTTTGAGTTTTGAGTTTCAAAAACTCATGTATACTTCTATGGAATATGCTTTTAACTTAGAAAACTTTAAGTGTTTAACTCTTTTGTAGTTAGCTATTCTCTCGCAGATTTTTCATCCCGCAGATGTTTTCGTATATGAAAATAGTAGATTTTCAAAACTTATGGTACTCCCCAAACAGTTAGTAGCCCTTAAAAACAACTTAAGTGTTAAAGCTTTTGTGCCTTTTGTGGTTAAAAAATCAAAGTTGCATTGAATGAATCTCAGAAATAAGCTCTTTAAAGTAGTTCTCACATTTCGCAATATGTGTTCCATACCAGGAAAAAGCCTCACCATCAACGATCATTATCTTTTTATCAGGGTAAACTATTCTCAGTTCCTCAATATGTTTTTCCTTAAACGGAAAAGGTTCGGATGAAAGCATGATGACATCAGCCTCTGCCAGATCTTCAGCTTCAATCTGAGGATAACGGGTTTTATCCTCAAAAACATTTTCAAAGCCGATTTCCGATAGAATCCTGTGGATAAAGGTGTCTTTACCAACCGTCATATAAGGATTTTTCCAGATCAGATAAGCTGCCTTTACCGGAGTATCAAGTTTAGTCTGATTGAGAATATCATAGATTTTAAGATTGAAAGCCTGTGCCCGTTCTTCTTTTCCGAAAAGCTTCCCAAGGTTTTTAAGAAGGTAATAATTATCTTCAATAGTTTCAACATGGGTTACCATCACTTTACAATCAGCCATTAGCGCTTCTACCTGGTCCTTTACATTTTCCTCTTTGTTGGCAAGAATAAGGTCGGGCTGCAGGGCTTTGATCTTATCAATATTAATGTTTTTTGTACCACCAATGACTGCTACGTTTTTTATCTTATGTTGAGGATGAATACAGAATTTTGTCCGGCCGACCACTTCATTTTCAGTCAGTCCCAGATCGAATAGAGCCTCAGTGATAGAGGGTACAAGTGAAACGATTTTCATATTGGCATTTTAGTTGATGCCTAAAATTACAAAAGTTTTCCGGTTAAGAAAAGTCCGGCTACCGTAAAATAGATGATGAGCCCCGTAACGTCCACCAATGTAGCTACAAAAGGAGCGGAAGAAGTGGCGGGGTCAAGCTTTAATTTCTTTAAAACGAACGGGATCATAGAACCTGATAACGTTCCCCATAATACAATGGCAATAAGAGAAACGGAAACACTTAATCCTACATAAACCCAATATTGTCCGTAATTGAAGAGTCCTACCTGCTGCCACAGCATGATCCTTACAAATCCTATAATTCCCAGAATAACCCCAAGGCATATTCCTGAGATGATCTCTTTTTTCATCACATACCACCAGTCTTTCAACCCGATTTCCTGTAGAGCCATTGCACGGATGATCAGCGTGGCAGCCTGTGAACCGGAATTTCCTCCGCTGGAGATGATTAAAGGAACAAACAGGGCGAGAACCACCGCTTTTTCAATTTCTTTATCAAAATATCCCATTGCTGAAGCGGTCAGCATTTCTGAAACAAATAGAATGATCAGCCAGGTTGCCCTTTTTTTAATCATTTCTGTCCAGGAAGTTTGGGTATAGGGAAGATCCAGGGCCTCCAATCCCCCGAATTTCTGAATATCCTCCGTATTCTGCTGTTCGATCTGGTCAAGGATGTCATCAATGGTCACAATACCAACCAGTACCCCGGCCTCTGTAATGATGGGAAGGGCGCCACGGTCATATTTTTCAAAATAGGTTACCGCATCCTCTTTTGAGGTGGTGGTGGTAATCGCTACAAAGTGGTTATCTGTAATATCAGAAACCAAAGTGTCTTCTTCTTCCAGCAATAGTGTACCAATGGCAAGGTCATCAATCAGGCGGTTTCTTTCATCTACTACATACAGATAGTTCATGGTTTCCACCCTTTTTCCTACTTTTTTGATCTGCTGAAGACATCGCTTTACGCTCCATTCCTTACGGATCTGGATATAATAGGGAGTCATCAGACGGGCAATAGAATCAGAGTTGTAACCCAGTAGTTTCAGGGCAATTCTTCTTTCCTGCGGGTTAAGATGATTGATGGAGTACTTGATAAGTTCGTCCGGGAAGTCCTCAAAAAGAGCAGTCCTGTCATCCGGAGTCATTGCATTCAGGATTTCAGAAACTTCGTCACTTCCGATACTTCTGATAGTATCTTCCTGGAAGTCAGGATCAAGGTGTGAAAAAACTTCGGCTTTGTATTCTTTCGGAACCTTCAGGAATGCCAGTAACCTCTCATCAGCAGGAAGGTTGCTGAGAGTTTCGGCAATATCGGCAGGGTTGAAGATAAGTTCGTCTCTAGAATTCAAAACGTGAAATTTTTTGGATATGCAAAAATAATTCAAATTTTTAAGACTGAGCAATAAAGTGGGAAAATTAAGGATTAATTAAAGTTTAATCCCTCATTATAAGAACAAAAGAACACCTGCCGGAGCAGATGTTCAAAATTAAATTTTAAAAAATCATAATAGCCTATATTAGTCAAAAATAGGTTCACATTCTATAATAGGAGAGTAGACGCACATCCCTCCCTGGCAGCACTGTCCGGGATCACACTGGGCGCTGGTACTGCATTTTTTTATCGGTCCGCTGCCTTTGATCCCTTTTTGTTCAGTTCTGTTCAGTTTTTTGAAATTTGGATTTTTCATAATGATCAGCTTAGTGTAAAGATAAAAATGAATTTACTCTTCCATGCAGGCATATTCCATACAGGCACCTCTGCAGCAGTAGCCGATAAAACATGGTCTGGTTTCACTGCATCGCTGGATGGCTCCGCCGTTAATCTGCTTTGCCTTTTCTCTGCTGAGTTTCTTTAGATTTTTCATAAGTTTTGGATTTTATAGATGAGTTAGACTGAGATAATAGATTTGTACTGTTATTCCTTATTCTAAAGGGCAGGGATATAGTACACAGGTGTTACGGCAGCATGATCCGCCCGGACATTCGAAATGTTCCCTGCATCTTTTAATGATTCCGCCGCCTTCGATGGCCTTTTGGGCTGTTCTGTTGAGCTTCTTTAAATTTTTCATAAGATTTAGTTTTAATGGTGAACTAATTTAATAAAATATTTTCATATTATTCATTAATTGGTGAAAATATTTAATTGGAATTCAGTTGATTGTATGAATTTATGTGTAATAGTCAAAAAAAAACACTTGTTTTATTTTTAAACAAGTGTCTTCTGTTTCATGAAATTTTTTTATAATTCCGGGCAGGGGTAATAGACGCAGGCGTTTCTGCAGCATGATCCTCCCGGACATTCAAAAGAATAATTGCATTTTTTAATACCACCTCCGGCAGCTCCCGAAATTTCTTTCTGGCTGTTTCTGCTCAGCTTTTTTAAATTTGAATTGTTCATAATGATTTAGATTTAAGGTAAAACTAAAGTAATGAAAGTAGCTGAGGTGATTGAATATCAGGTATATAAGACGTGAATCCGTCTATGAATAACAAAAAGATTTGATTGAGGTACAGGCTTAAAAGTTTCAAACTTATAATTCAGCTTCTGCAGGCTTCAGTTTTCTCAGCTTTTTGATGATCCCTTTGATGGCACCTTCCGTACCTATTTTTACAGAATTTACGGTAGAACCCAGTAAGCGCATATTTTTCCTGTAGGTATCATGATCCGTCTCCGTTACCAGAGTTCCGTCTGAACCGAAAAGCTTCATGCTTACCACCACCTGGTTAGAGAATACGTATTTTCCAAGACCAACTTTAAAGTATCTTACTTTGGAAACAATGGCAAAATCAGCATCGTTGTTGACGCAGTAATCCATAATGGTCTGCTTATCTATACTGTCGAAGGGAACCTGTACTTCTGCCCGGAGCATCTTGTTTTTTCTTCCGCTAAAGTTGTCAGAAACGGCATCGAAAAAAGCAGCATTCGTAGGATCTTTGATCTCATCGATATCAGGCTCTACCTCGGGATTGAAATAGAGAACTTTTTTTATTTTATCATCAGCATTTTTCTGTGCTTTCACCGAAGTGAAACCGATGAATAAAAAAGTGACCGCTGCTGTAAAGAATATAATTTTTTTCATTTGTAATTCGAATGCAAAATTACTGCCTTTTCGTTGGATTACATCAAATTTATTAAGAAATTTTTAACATTTTTTTCTATCAATTTTGATTTATGAAATCAATAATGTTTGCAGAATCAAAAAATAGTCGTAATTTTGCACCCGTTACATAATAATCATTAAACAATATTGGAATGTACTTAACAACAGACAAAAAGCAGGAAATTTTCGCAAAACACGGAAAATCTGCACAGGACACAGGAAGTGCTGAAGGACAAATCGCTCTTTTCACTTTCAGAATCAATCACTTATCTCAGCACTTAAAGGCTAACCGTCATGATTTCAACACAGAGAGATCTCTTGTGAAATTGGTAGGTAAGAGAAAAAGTTTATTAGATTACCTTAAAAACAAAGATATCGCAAGATACAGAGCAATTATTGCTGAACTAGGTTTAAGAAAATAATCTTTAAAGATTTCAAAATAAAAGCAACTTCGAAAGAGGTTGCTTTTTTTGTTTGCAAAACATCAGTGACTCAGCTGTTTTTATTTCCAGCGAACCTTTTTCACTATTTTATTTATACGCAATAAGGTTGCGTATTTCATTGTTTATTTTGCAGTATCAAAAAATGGAAATCATAATCCCATTTTAAAAATAATAAGATGAAAATACGTTTTAAAAACAGAGAACAGGCTGCCCTTTCACATTTCTTTAAGGATGAGCATAAAGTAGTTATTAAGCAAATGACCCTTCAGGGATATTACACCTATACTCTTTTTAATGAAAACCTGAATGAGATAACAGTGAATGAAAACCAAGTGGAAATTACTGACCATGATATGTCAGATATGATACCAAGAAATGATCTTGGTTTTGGCAGAGAATTCTATATCAATCGGTTCTTAATAGAATTAATACCGTTACAGCCAGGTCAATTCTTTAGCACACAGTCTCTTTGGGTAGCAGGGAAGCTTGTAAGGTTTTTTGAAAAATATAATTATGAAATTCCGGCTTCTTATAAAGACAGAGTTCTGAACGAAGATCATAAGATGAGTCTTATCGAAGGTTTTCTGATGGCCATAAACCCTTATATGGAAAGGAAATTTATTGGTGGAAATTATTTTGAATGTTTTGAATTCTATAAAGGAGAAGTGGTCTCGGAAATTGAACTTAAAATCAATGACAGCCTGGAAGAACTTAATATTACAGAGTACAAAACGCTTTTGAAAGCTTTTATTGAAAAATCATTAAATGACACCTATGATAATGAAGTAATTTCCAAAAATTATTCAGCAACTCTTTTTGCTTTGGTTGACTCCCTTTTTATCTACGAGATCACCCGTATTTTTTCCTATAAAACCTTCTATAATAATTGTTTTGTGATAGAATATCAGAATGAATATTTCTATCTGAATCAGTACTGGTGGGGATAATCCGGAGGTACAAAATTCCCCCTCCGCCGAAAGGGGGCAAAAAATTCAAAAAAATTTGACATGGTGCCCAGTACCGTGATGTAATTTACTCCATCTTTTTCCCGATCTTCCCCAAATGCGTATTCTGAAAACTATTCGGATACTTTAATCCATAGCCTAAAATTCTGTCAAAGGCAGAATGAGAAAACAAAATTGCTCCGGCCATCTGGAAATAGGGTAGGGATAAAGCTGTTCCAATAAGGTATACGGCAATTGCTACTCCAAAGTGATGAAAGAGATTATAACAAAATGCTCCTGCTTTAGTATTGATGGTATACCCAAGCATAGAGAGATCAGGAGCAAGGAATAAAGCCGCAAACCACCACCAGGAATATCCTGTTTGGGCGAAAGCAAAAATTCCCAGCAGTAAAAAAGCGGCATATTCAAGTTGTAACTGGATCTTCATAGGAGGATTTTTGGTAATATACAGGATAAGTAGGCTTCTTCAGAGGAAAGTTACAGGGAAACGGGGGTATAATGAGTAGGAAATCTTCCGTCACGAATGCGGAAATAAATAAAAACCCGTGTATTCATGGCACAATAAAGAAAGCGTCCTCACACTGGGAACGCTTTCTTTTATATTACTTATGGATAGATTTTAATGACCGGATTTTGCTTCTGCATTTTCTACATGTCCAAGATATTTTGTACAGTATGCACCGAAGATCAGGATCACAAGGTAGCAGAATACAGGAATGATAAATGAATGCTGCACCCCAAACTGATCTGCCAGAAGCCCCTGGAAGATAGGAACGATCGCGCCTCCCAAAATCGCCATTACCACTAAGGAAGAACCCTGGCTGGTATACTTTCCTAATCCCGAAATCGCTAATGTATAAATATTAGAAAACATGATAGAGTTGAAAATCCCGATTCCTAAAACACTGTACATCGCCATTTCGCCATGGCTGATCATTGTTGAGATCAGTAAAATAACATTGATGGCCGCAAAAATGGAAAGCGTTCTTGCCGGAGCCGCTTTACCTACAAAAAACGCAGCAAAATTCAATACTATAAACACTAAGAAAAAGCTGATCTGATCAAATGTAAGGTTGACAATGCTGAAAATCACCAGGAAAACCAACGCTGCAGCACCCAGCATGAAAACAGCTTTTTTAGCCTGGCTGATGGATTGGTTTAACGAAATCGCCCCCAGGAACCGCCCGATCATGGCCCCTCCCCAATATAAAGAAAGGTAATTTTTACTGATTGCTTCGTTGAATTTCATTGTTTCTTCAAGGAAACTGATGATAAAACTTCCTACTGCCACTTCACCTCCAACATAACAGAACATGGTGAATACCCCGAATTTTAAATGGCTGAATTTCAAAGCTCCCCAGCCTTGTACGGTTTCCTCAGTTTCCATCTGGAATGAAGGCAGTTTTACTCTTGAAATTAATATTCCCACCAATAGAAGAATGGCTGCAAAGATTAAGTAAGGAATTCTTGTTGCTACCGCACTGAACGTTCCGTCCGGTTCGGAAAACAGCTCAAAGATCAGGTGGCCTCCCAGTACCGGTGCAATGGTTGTTCCGAAGGCATTGAAAGCCTGGGTCATATTTAAGCGGCTGGAAGCAGAGTCTTCTGAACCAAGCAGTGAAACGTAGGCATTCGCCGTAATCTGTAAAACCGTAAATCCTAAACCAAGAATGAATAAAGCGCCCAGGAATAGCGGATAATAGGAGAAAGTGGCTGCCGGATAAAACAGGATACAGCCCAATGCTGCCAAACCGATTCCGAACAGGATTCCCTTTTTGTATCCGACCTTATTGATGGGATCACCCTGGGAAATAGAGATCAGGAAATAGATCAGCGATCCGATAAAGTAAGCCCCGAAAAAACAGAACTGTACCAGCATGGATTCGAAAAAGGTGAGACTGAAAAGTTGCTTCAGATAAGGGATCAGGATGTCATTCATACAGGTGATGAATCCCCACATAAAAAAAAGCAGGGTGATGGTAATCAACGGAACCGTATAATTCCTGCTTTGAGGTTGTACTTCTTTATTAATCATAAACATTTATTTATCTTAAGGAAAGGGCCTTAACTTTTTGCCTACAGCATTGTATTTGGTGAAGTAGGGCAAATATAGGGATCAGCCTATGGTTTTGCAATTATTTAAAGATTTTTTATCATCAAAGGTGTATTTTTTATAGGATTAAAATATTATTTTCATTTTTTGAGACAATAATACAAAAACAGCAGGATTTTCCAATGTAATATCACAAAAAATCATGATTTTATTTTTCTTAAAAAATGAATAAGTTCAGATTATCGGTGTGATTTTTTTAACTTTCAGAAAACTGATAGCCAAAAAATTGTATTTTGACTACCTATTTATGCAATTGAAAAAATTTAATATATCATTATTATTAGTACCTTTGCAAACGAAAATTTAAAGAGTTTAAATATTAATCATACTCAATACGGAGTATAAAGAAGCAAATTTTATGAGTATACCTCAAGCGTTTACAGAAACGATTATCCTTGCAGACGGCAGGGAAATCACTATTGAAACGGGAAAGCTGGCCAAGCAGGCTGACGGATCTGTAGTGGTGAAGTGTGGCGGAACAATGCTTTTAGCAACTGTTGTAGCCAACAAAGAAGCAAATCCTGGTGTAGACTTTTTACCATTAACGGTAGATTACAGAGAAAAGTTTTATGCAGGTGGAAGAATTCCTGGTAATTTCTTCCGTAGAGAAGCAAAACCTTCTGATGATGAAGTTCTTACAATGAGATTGGTGGACAGAGTATTACGTCCGCTTTTCCCTGAAGATTTCCACGCAGAAGTACAGGTGATGATCTCATTGATCTCTTATGATAAAGAAGTAATGCCTGAAGCACTGGCAGGTCTGGCAGCTTCTGCAGCAATTGCTATTACAGATATTCCTTTCAACGGGCCAATGTCTGAAGCAAGAGTCGTAAGAATTGACGGTCAATTGGCAGTGAACCCAAGCTACGAAAATTTATTAAAATCAGATATCGATATTATGGTGGGAGCTACCAAAGACTCCATCGTAATGGTAGAAGGAGAAATGAAGGAGATCTCCGAGCAGGAAATGCTTGAAGCGATCAACTTCGCTCATGCTGAGATCAAAAAACAGATCGAAGCTCAGGAAAGATTAGCTGAAAAAGTAGGAAAATCTTTCCCTAAAAGAGAATACAGCCACGAAGAGCACGATGAAGAAATTCGTGAAAAAGTATGGAAAGAGTGCTATGACAAAGTATATGAAGTAGCAAAAACTCCATCCAACAAAGAAGAAAGAGGCGATAAATTCAAAGCAATTCGTGAAGAGTTCCTGGCGCAGTACGCAGAAAACGAAGAAGAGCTGGAAAGAGTAACTCCTTTCGTTAAAGTATATTACCATGACGTAGAGAAAGAAGCGATGCGTCAGATGATCCTTGAAGACAATATCCGTCTTGACGGTCGTGATCCTCAGACGATCCGTCCGATCTGGTCAGAAATCGATTACCTTCCGGGAGCTCACGGTTCTGCGATCTTTACCAGAGGGGAAACCCAGTCTCTTACAGCAGTAACTTTAGGTTCTGTGAAAGATGCCAATATGATCGACAGCGTTATTACGCAGCACGACGAGAGATTCTTCCTACACTATAACTTCCCTCCGTTCTCTACAGGTGAAGCAAGACCTTTAAGAGGAACTTCAAGAAGAGAAGTAGGACACGGAAACTTGGCTCAGAGAGCTTTAACAGCAGTTATTCCTGCAGAAAATCCATACACGATCAGAATCGTTTCTGACATCCTTGAATCTAACGGTTCCTCTTCAATGGCAACTGTTTGTGCAGGTACACTGGCACTGATGGATGCGGGAGTTCAGATTACAAAACCGGTTTCAGGTATTGCAATGGGACTGATCACTGATACAAAATCAGGTAAATTTACCGTACTTTCTGATATCTTAGGAGATGAAGATCACCTTGGTGATATGGACTTCAAAGTTACAGGTACTGAAGACGGTATCACTGCTTGTCAGATGGATATCAAAATCCAGGGACTTTCTATGGACATCATGGAGAAAGCTTTGATGCAGGCTAAAGACGGAAGATTACACATCCTGAATAAAATCACTGAAACAATTTCTACACCAAGAGCTGACGTGAAGCCTCATGCTCCGAAGATGGTAGTAATGGAGATCGCTAAAGACTTCATTGGTGCAGTAATCGGACCTGGTGGAAAAATTATCCAGCAGTTACAGAAAGATACTGAAACGGTTATCGCTATCGAAGAGATCGGAGAAATCGGACGTATCGAAATTGCAGGAACAGACAGAGAAAAGATCAACGCTGCTATTGCTAAGATCAATGAAATTACTTTCGTACCGGTTGTAGGAGAAGTTTACAAAGGTAAAGTAGTGAAAGTGATGGATTTCGGAGCTTTTGTTGCTATTGCTAAAGGAACAGAAGGTCTTCTTCACATTTCTGAAATTGAATGGGCGCGTTTAGACAAAGTTCCTTATGCTGAAGGTGATGAAGTAGAAGTGAAATTTATGGGTTACGACGACCGTAAGAAAATGAAGCTTTCCCGTAAAGTTCTTTTACCAAGACCTCCAAGACCTGAAGGAAAACCAAAATCTGAAGGACAGGGAAGACCAGACGGACAAAGAAGACCGGAAGGACAAAAACCACAAGGTGAAAGACCTGTAGAAAAACAGGAGCCTTCTTCTGAAGCATAAGAATCATTCTTAGATATAAAGAACTCCCTCAATGTTGAGGGAGTTTTTGTTTTGTATAATGTTGCTCGTTCCAACAATCCCTTCCGGAAAATCCCGGGATTAATTGCCGATTCTCTGTTTCAGATCCTCAGCACCTCCCGTTTTTCTGGGCTGTCCGTTTTTGGAAGACCCGAAGTTATAAGTATAAGATAACGTCGCCACGCGGGTATCTCTTTTTACAGCAAAATTTTCTATATAGTTGTTGTACACGGTCTGCCCTTTGATATTGCTCGTAAAGAAAATATCGTTAAAAGAGAACTTCAGGACACTGTTGTTTTTGAATTTCTTCTGCGCCCCGATATTCAGGTACCAGTTAGGGCTCACATTCAGATAGGCATAGATTTCCCTTGCCTTATAATTCCCTGTAATTTCGGCTGTGAATCCATTTCCCAGCTTAAAGGAATTGATACTGTTGATACTGAAGGTGAAATTTCCCTTATTATTGATCTGGGTTCCGGATACATTTCCGGTGTATGAGCCATAATAAAAATTGGCACTGTTGTTCATATCCCACCATTTCGTCACCTTTACGGGAGCAATCAGATTCAATCCGAAATAAGACGCAGAATTCAGGTTTTCAAAAGTCTGTACCGTTACGTTCTGGCCGCCTTCCACCACAGGTTTAAGGATATCGGTGATATTATCCGAAGTTTTGCTGTAGCTTAAAGTGGCAAAATATTTATTGCTGAGGCTGTAGGTAAGCTCATAATTCATTGTTGTCTGTGGGTTCAGGTCCGGATTTCCGGATCTCATGGTGGTGGGATCAAGATACAGTTTAAAAGGATTCAGCTGATTGTAACTCGGTCTTGTTATCCTTCTGCTGAGGTTGATCTCAAGATTGCTGTTCTCGGTCAGGTCATAACCCACCACGGCACTCGGAAACAACTGGGTGTAATTTCTCTTGTTAACCTGGTTGGTGGTAAGCTGTGTTCCTTTTACATTTGTATTTTCAACCCTTACACCTGCTGTCACTTTTAATCTGTCCCATTTCTTAGCCACATTTCCATATATGGCATTGATATTCTCTTCATAAATAAAATGATTGGTTTTATTCAGATCCGGGATAAGACTACCGGTAGTTGCGTTAAAGAACTTCAGGTCATTGTCGGTTTTTACAAAGCTGGTCTTGATTCCGCTTTCCAGTTTCCAGTCGTTTTTAAAATTTTTGGTGAGGTCTGATTTTAAAGAATAGATATTGAGCTTTCCGTTCATATCACCTTTCTGAATATCAAGGTTATCCTGGTTATTGGCGATGGTATGGGTTCTTGTTTCAAAATTCTGTAAAGAAGAATTGGAGTAATTAATATAATCAAAATCCGTGGAAATTTCAGAACCTAAAGAATCGATCGTATATTTATGATTTAAATTGACAGATACATTCGTCCATTCGTCATTAGACGTATTCAGGGTATTGAATGTACTTTCAGGAAGATGTGTGCTGCCTAATGTTATATTGGAATTATCTCCGTTCAGGCCGAATTTGTTAGAAATAAGACCCACGGAGAAGCCCAGAACATTTTTATCATTCATATAATAATCCATTCCTGCCTTGGCAATGTGGTTATTGAATTTGAACTTTAAATAATTGTCCTGCAGATAGGTTTTCTGGAAAACATTATTGTCATAAAAATTCCTGTCCAGAACCAGACCGTTATATGCCTCCCTGTATGCAAAGCTGTAATTCCCGAAAATATTGATTTTTTTATTCCGGTGGTTGATGCTGAAGCTGTTATTGTTTTTGATATACTTTCCTGTTCCCAGAGATGTTGAAATACTTCCGTTGGTGCCTCTTCGCTGCTCTTTTTTAAGCTTGATATTGATGATGGAGGAACCTGCCGCATCGTATTTGGATGAAGGATTGGTGATGAACTCGATCTTATCGATCGTAGAGGAGGGCATGCCTTTCAGGTAATTGGCAAGATCACTTCCCGTCATAGGAGTGTTTTTACCGTCAATCTGGATCAGGAGGTTGCCTTTTCCCCGGAGGCTGATATTGTCATTGTTGTCAATACTTACTCCCGGTGCTTTTTCCAATACCTCAAAAGCCGAATTTCCTGTGCTGGCAATGCTGTTTTCAACATTCATGATCATCTTGCCGTCCTGTCTCTCAATAAGAGGTTTGGTTTTGGTGATCGTTACCCCTTCAATAGATTTTACATTCAGATCAATAGAAGGAAGCGTTGTATTGTCTGCCAGTGCAATGGTTTCTGAATGATAAACTTCAGCACCATTCCTGCTGATCCTGAGATGATAGCTTCCTCCTTTCAGGTCATTGAATGTAAACTTACCATTGGAGTCTGCAATTTCAGTTTTGATCAGTTGATTATCAGGGTTAAGAAGGTTGATTTCCATTTGCTCGGCTTTGTCAGACTTTATTTGGCCTGACAGGCTGAAGCTCTGCAGGGCCTGCGCAGAAAGCATACTGCTGAAAAAGAGCAGAAGCCACATAAAAATGAGGGTGAATATCCTGGTCATAGCGTTTTACTTTTTAGAATTAAGACAGTTTTCTGAAATCTTCAGTAAAGCAGAATACATCACTTCAAGCTCGTCTTTTGTGATGCCCTTCAAAGCCGTTTTCCGGTTCTTTTCAACAAGGTCCTGAACCTTTTGGATGACTTCCTTTCCGGAAGCCGTCACTTCCAGATTTGTTTTTCTGCGGTCATCAGGGTGTACGTGGCGGGTAATATATTCGGACTTTACCATCAAATCAATTATTCTCGTCACAGAAGCATTGTCCTTGAAAACAAGATCACCAATCTCATTCTGGGTAATTCCCGGGTTTTCCAGAATCGCTTTGATGATAAGCCACTGATCGATCGTGATGGTAAAACCATGAGCTTTCAGCTGGCGTTGTGCATAGTTTCTATAGGAACGGATCGCTTTATCTATGTTGTAGAATATAATTGAATTTAATTTTTCCATATTGTTATATTAAAATGATGTATCAATTATTGATATGTCAATTAATTTGTTGAATACATTTTTACTTTGTTACAACTTTATGAAAAATATTTTCTGAAAACTTAAAAACTGTCGATAGGAACGCTTGTCTGGACGGCTACGGAATTCTTTTGAGCATTAGAAAGTAAAGGGTTGTTTTCTGTGGTTTTGAATAATCTGTCAATCTGTTCTCTTGTTTTCTGATCAGGAGAAACTTTGTAAAACTCATTCAGAAGATCCGGTGAGCCTGGTTTTTTGGGATAAGCCTGGTTACGGAGAAAATTTTTAAGAGCTGCATTGACTTTCCCTTCACCGATCAGATCGCTCAGTTTTACCATGGCAACAGCACCTTTTGAATAAGAGATATGCGGAACATCACCCGTTGCCTTATAGATCGGGATGTTTTCAGACAATCCTTTTTCGTTATCATAGATCTGCTGATGTACCTGTATTCTTTCCATCATCTGTTCTTTTCCGTGCATTTTTTTGTAGAGCATCATTTCTGTATACATGGCCAGGGTTTCTGTGAGCATTACCGATCCTTCTCTGTCATCAGGATCGATCTGGCTGTTGCCCCACCAGAGATGGGAAAGTTCGTGTCCTGCCAGTTCATTGATTACATCCTGCTTCCTGTCTGCATGAATGTTGGCGTGGAACACCATATCTTCAGGCATAAAAATAACAGACGGATAAGCAGTGGCAGCAAAGCCTCTGGTAAAAGAAGATATTTCAGCAAAGGTAATGGTCTTAAAAGGATAGGCTCCGAAATTCTGCCGGCAATAGTCTAAGGTAAGCTTGGCATTAGTAAGGAGATGCTCCACATTTTCAAAATGATTTTTCTGATACAGAATATTGATGGCAATCCCTTTGTGATTAACACTTCTCATCTGATATTCTGCTGAAGAAACCGCAAAACGGAAAGGAATATTATCTGCCTGGAACTGAAAATAATTTCGTCCCGCTTCTGTCCATTTTTTCACAAGATCGCCGGTTCCTGCAACGGTCTGATTCATCTCAGTGGAAACAGTCATCTTCAGGTTGATAAAGTCTTTTTTGATTACTTCCGGAGCTTCCGGAGCTTTCAGTTTTGTGGGTTTTCCAAGATTAAATGTACTGCGTGTATGCTCATCCTGAATCTCATCATCCTTCTGATAGCCCACACTGGGATAGTATCTGCTGATTCTCATAAAAGAACCGTTCTCAATAATGGCATTGAAAGACTGATGTCCGTTCACTGCATACCAATGATAAGACAGACTGAAATTCAGAGAAGCAGTACCGTCAGGCTGCATAGGCTGCTTTAAAAGTACTTCTGCTGTATTTTCATGGATTTTGATGCTTTGGGATTCTGATTGAAAAAAGGCTGACTCGATCTTCAGATCCTTATTAAAGTTGATAAGGATTTTACTGACAGGCTGATCAGACTGGTTCTTAAGAATATATTTTCCCGTAATATGATAAGCATTTTCCGAAGGATACAGCTTAATATCAGTAGTGATATCCGTTATGTCAGGTTGGGGAAGGGTTTGATATTTTTTGAATTGCTTTTCATACTGGGCAGCGCTTATAATTGCCTGGTCTTCATCTTTTGGCATATAGCCTTTTATAAAGGAAGCTCCGGCCCATATCCCTGACAATAGAAGAATGCATACGAAAACAGTCTGAATTACTGGTAATTTTTTTATTCTGGTCAATTGATTCGGCATCCACAGGACAGCAATCACTCCGGCCCCGAATAAAAGCCTTTTTGCAAAAGCGGTCTGATAAACGCCATATCCGTTAAAATCACTGTAGGTGCCTTTAAAATCCGAGAATATTCTTAAAAGAGGATAGGGAAGGATTTTGCCTGCAACAGGTCCTGCCAATGTAAATACAGCAAGAATGGAAACACCCAGTGCAATGAATTTATTAGGAATCCGGTCATTTATTATAAGGATGAGTCCTGAAAATAAAATCAAAGGAAAAGTATTGAAAAGGAAAACCCCGAGATAGGCATTCCAGTCAATGTGAAAATACTGATAAGCGGCCTGAAAAATAACTCCCTGAACGATTAAAATGCCGGTGAAGAAAAAACTCAGTACACTCATGGAAATGAAATGCCCGGCTAATCTGTTTTTAGAGAAAAAAGTACTGTTTTCGATCAGAGAAAATCCGGATGAGCGGCTTCTCCAGTACAGGTCGTTCAGAAAATAAGCGGAAATCAGCAGACCAAGCAAATGAAAATTCTCGGAAATAGTTACCGCCATAAGCCCTGAGCCGGCATATTTCTGTGGAAGGCGGATGCCTTTTTCAATTTCAGCATACATTTCCATACCTACACAGAACAGCAGGATCATAGAAACAGCAGGAACGGTAATGCTTTTGAACAGATAGATCAGATCGGTTTTTGCAAAAGATAGTACAGACCTGTAAGAAGCAGCCGGCCCGAAATGAGCGATGGCCACAGAATATTCTGATCCGGTATAATCCGGAATTGGAAGTGTTTTAATGGTTGGTTTTCCTGTTTTTTTACCGGAAACATTTGAGAAAGAAAATAATCTGTCAGTAAGCAGGAGAAATCCTCCGGATATAAGCAGGAAAAGAATTCTGTTGTACAGAAGATAACCGGTGAGCGGGACGATCTGTTGGTTTTTTTGCTGAACCGTAAGATTTTTCGACTCAAGGAAATAAGCTGAGAGTCCGAAAGGGTCGAGCAGGGAAGAGATCTGCTGTGCTTCCGGAGATTGAGGAAGACTTCCGGCCATAAAAGGGGAATTGGAGAACAGCAAAACGACCATATAAAAGATGTAGAGAAACAGCCCGCCTACCACCACGAAAAGTTTTTTCTTAACCGTTAAAGAAAGAAGAAACAGAAAGCTGCATACCAGCAAAGTATTGAACATCCCGAAGATCAGTAAAGGATATAGATAATAAAAAATACTGAAGGTATCCTGCATTTCACTTCCGGTACGCATAAGCTGACCTGTTATAAAACCTGCTATTAAAAAAATAAAGCTTATAAAAGTCTGAAGAAAATAACTGCTGAATTTTCCTTTCAGATATGTGCGTTGTGAAAACGGAAATGAAAACAGGATCATATCAAACTTTGAGTCCTGATCCTTAAAAAGCAGCTGTAACGCATAAATGGTAGCAAAAAAGATAATGGATAGACTCAGCATTCCCACCATATAACCGGTTGTATAAGGGGAATTCAAATAGATACCCTGTCCAACGGAAAGATTGAACCGGCTGCCACAGAAAATACCGATAAACACTAAGGTCAGGGCAATAAGATAGCTTGGCCAGTGCATGGAAGTGCGTCTGGCTTCAAATAAAAATATAGTGTTCATGACTAAGGTTTTTGTGTTAGAGTATGGAAGTAAACATGCTCCAGTAAAGGGGTTACAGGAATAAAGTCTTTAGGCTGCTCTTCAGAAAATATGGTAATATGAAGCGCCCTTTCCAACAGCTGTCTGCTGATGATCTCATAACTGGAGCCATAGCTTTCCAGCTCATTTTTATCAATGGGCTTTGACCAGATTCTGTTATCCAGCTCTGCGATGAGTTTTCCAGGGTTTCCTTTTCTCAGGATCTGCCCCTGATTCATCACCGCCATTTCTGAGCAGAGGTTCCTTACATCTTCTACCAGGTGGGTTGAAAGAATGACAATGACCTCCTGGCTGATATCGTTCAGCAGACTGTTGAAACGGTTGCGCTCTTCAGGATCAAGACCGGCTGTAGGTTCATCAACGATGATGATTTTAGGATCACCCAATAAAGCCTGAGCCACTCCAAACCGCTGTTTCATGCCTCCTGAAAAGGTATGGACTTCTTTTTTGGAGAAATCTGCAAGGTTAACTTTTTCAAGAAGATTCAGGATCTGGTTTTTGCGTTGGGTTTTATCGGTAACCCCTTTGAGAACCGCAATATGTTCCAGTAAATCATAAGCGGAAACTTTAGGATATACCCCGAAATCCTGTGGCAGAAACCCAAGATGTTTTTTTATATAATCAGGATTTCCTGCAATGTCAACTCCGTTGAACAGCAATGTCCCGGAAGTCGGTTTCTGAAGTCCCACAATGGTTTTCATCAGCGAAGATTTTCCGGCTCCGTTAGGCCCCAGCAGCCCGAACATGCCATTTTTAATTTCCAAAGAAATATCTTTAATCGCCTGAAAACCATTTTTGTACGTAAGGCTTAAGTTGTTGATGGATAATGTATTCATAATGTTGTGTTTGGACCATAGAAGGACAGGCTGCCTTTCGGCTGCAGTTATTATTTTAAAAAAATCAGAAAAAAATCAGAATTTAGGGATCAGGTTTTTTGCTTTCTCATTCTCTAACTCTCTCCCTCTAAAACCCTCAAACTCTCCCTCTAAAAAAGCTACTCTTTATATTCCAGGATATCCCCGGGCTGGCATTCCAGAATTTTGCAGATGGCTTCCAGGGTATCGAAGCGTACGCCTTTGGCTTTCCCGGTTTTTAAGATGGAAAGGTTCACGGGAGTGATTCCCAGTTTTTCTGCCAATTCTTTACTCTGCATTTTTCGTTTGGCAAGCATGACATCTAAGTTGACGATAATTGGCATTTTATATAAATAGATCTTGTTCGTTTTGCAAATGTAGCCCTTGCTTAAAGATATTCGCAAGAAACAGACAGAAAATTCCAAGCATAAAGTGAATAAACACCAGTCCCCATACCATATTTTCTACTTCCACGAAGAAACTTGCAATGATCACCAGCGGAAGTGGGATGAAAATATTATACACGTAAAATTTCTTAAGCTCCGTTATGTTTTCTTTAGTGAACAGTTTCTGCTGGAAGAATACTCTGAAAACTTTAGCAGAAAACCAGAAAAATATTCCATAAGTGGTCAGTACCAGAAGGAAAGAAAAAATCATATACGGATAGTTGTTTTCAATATTCAGAAAAGGCTGTTCTGTAAACGGAAGATTGATATGAAGGTATTTTCCTTCATTGTAAGGCATAATGGAATAACCCGTTACAAGACAAAACAGGGAATACAGTACAGTCATTAAATATCCGGCCGAAAGAAGCGAGCAGATATAAAACAGTATTCTTGAAATAATTTTAGTCTGGTTCATGTCATAATCATTAATTGATATTGCAAATGTATAATTAATTATCGTAAAACAATAATTAATTTAAGTTAAATTTTATTTTTAAAATTAATACCTATTCAGAAATACTCAGGAAATATTGTACTGATCATAGTTTTTCTTAATTTTAAATTATAAAAAATCACAGGATCATGGCGTATAGTATTGAACTCGCAGACCGGGTACGTGAATGGCTTTCAACCGTAGATCATATTGAAGTTGAAGAGAAAAAAATGTTCAGCGGACTGGCATTTCTGGTGAACGGGAAAATGTGCATCAATATCAGTCATGAAAATCTGATGTGCCGGTATAACCCAGAACTGGAAGAAGAGGTTTCTGCAAAAACCGGTTTCCTTCCCATGATTATGAGAGGGAAGCAGCTCAAAGGTTACTGCTATGTAGAACCGGCAGGTTACCGGAATCCCTCTGATTTCGGGTACTGGATGAAAATCTGCCTTGAATACAATAAAATAGCGAAGGCTTCGGGGAAGAAGTGAGTTTGAGGGTGATCAGGTGTGAGGGTGAGAGAGTTTGAGCGTCATAGAGTGGAAGCGTTTAATTGAGTTATTCGGTTTCGGACAAGTCTTAAGTTCTATTGGTATCTTCTCCCTTCTGTATTTACTTATACAGTTTTTCTCTGATTGCTATCAAAATTCCCGTTGTCCTTTCAAGATCAGGGTAGGCGGGAAGATTTGAGACGGAATGATAATATTCAATGGATGTAATCAGGTTTTCCGCTTTCTGCATCACATTTTCATAGGATTGATTTCCGGCTTTGATATCTAAAAGCTCATCACGGTTGTCAACCTGAATCTTCAGCGACTGATGTTTAAAAATCTGTTCACAGGATTGCAGCAGCCGGATGGTGTGCATCATATTTTTGCTGTCGTAGTTCTGCCCATGGTCCTGATTGACATTGTAGCGGTCTTCATTACGTTCTGATACCCATTTCCAGTATTCCCTGTATTCTTTACAGTAAACAGAATAGGCATCCAGATTGCAGAATAGGTACGCAGCAGGCTTTTCTTCTTTCGGAACGGATGATAAGGAAACCTGATTGGCTTCTTCGTGTTGAATGACTCCTTTGTATCCTGGTCTTCCGGATTCATCATAAAATAAAGCAAACATTCCCTTGGTGTGATCAATATTCACCAAACCGCATTTTTCCTGAATTTTTTCATGGTCTGACAGCCATTTTTTCAACGGAACAGAACCCTGACCTTCCAGGATAAAACAGAAATCAATAATTGATTTTCTCTCTTTTTCTACGGGATTTACTATTTTTTTATTGAGCCCTTTTGCTTTTTTGATTTGTGAAACAGCATATCCGCCAAAAGTATCCTTGCATAGTTTAGACAGAAAGTCTTCAGGTTTCAGCAGGTTCATCAACGGATCTTTGTGGAGGATACAGTGTTCCGGGCTGGCCAGAATTTCCAGGATATTGGGATTGTTTTTCTGCAGCAGTTCTACAAATCTCCCGATCTCATAATAGGTAATGTCATTCGTTTCATCAGAGATCTGCGGAATATAGTTCAGCCCAAAGAAATCTTCTTTCGGCAGGTAAAATACACCCCGGATATCTGTATCTGAGTTTTCCGTAGCCAGCCCGAAGGCTCTGCTTCCGGAGATGGCTTCAAAGAGGACGAGGTTTTTGTTTTTGAGGTCTTTAATTGTCATGATCTGTATTATCGGTCTGCAAAATAAGGTGAAAAATCTATACCCTGCACACATCCGGGAACCGGAAGTACATTATCGCCGTTCATGGTCACTTCATATTCATCACAGCCGAGTTGGGAAACCTTTTGGTACCAGCTTTTCTGGTATTCTTTTCTCATATCTTCCAGTTTGATAAGGCAATGAAGTCCGCCATTGGTTTTCACTAAGGTAAGACAGTCAGTATTGAGACAATCTTCCATATCTTTTTTGAATTTGCTGATAGCGATCGAGTGGTTTTCCGTTTTAAAATCAATGTCAAGATCGAAGAACAGTTTCCTTGAGGTAGTGGTCTGGATAATATTCAAAGCTGAGGTATGCGGATTGATGGCATTGTCATTTCTGATCAGTTTATCTGCAATTTCTCTCATCAGCAGTAAAGAAGCTTTATGCAGATCCCTTGGGTTGGGAGTAATATAAAGAGCCAGGTTGTCCTGGGAAATATCAAGACCTCCGGATTCATAACGTCCGAGAGGCAATTCAAGCTGACTGATCTTATGGAACAGCCTTTCTTTTGTTGTGGTGAAGCGTTTGAGCTGTGATTTATCAGACTTCAGCCCGGTTTCCGGATTGTATTTTTTTCTTGCTAAAAGCTGTACATAGTACTGTTCATGGGGCAGCAGATCCGGAAGCCAATTGATGAACTCTTTCAGTCTTTCTTCGTTATGTATAATTTTGTAGTTCATGGTCATTTTCAGTGCTGTAATTTAATAATTTTCCTGATTCATTTTAAAAGATAATATTTCCGAAAAGTCTGCAATAGAATACATTTTCAGATAATTTCCAGAACAGCTCCATTAAGATCCAATATATATTCCTTTCCGTTTTTCTTTCCCTTTATTTTTCCGTTTCCCATATGATGGCTCCATTCATACTCACATGGAATGACCGGTTTTCCATCCACATCAGTGGCTCCCCAAAGACCATTCATCATCACCATAACCCTGTTTTCAGACATTCCGGTATGGTCGATATGATCATAAATATAACCGGTGAGGAAAGTAATACTCCCATTTTGATGCTTTACCAGAGCCTGAAGTTCATTTTTTATAAAAACATAATATTCGTAACCGGGCTTTGTATCAACGATAAAACTTTCTTCAATGCCATCCAGTTCCGGGGGAATGATAAATTTCCCCGATTTTACATCATAAATACCGATTTTTTGATTTTGAGTGCATTCAAATAGCTGATCATAGCCGAAGGTCTCAATATGGTCCATTTCCAGAGGGAGGATTACCTGTTCATTCAGTGTAATGATCCCGTATTTCCCTTTTTTCTGCACAATGGCGTAGTGATGGGGATGCTGAATGTAAAGTTTTTCATATTCCATGGGAAGAACCAGTGCTCCTTTCTCATTGATAACGCCCTCATAAGCGTTCTCGTCTGTAAACCGGGTGATGTAGGCTAATCCGTTCCAGAAATTGGTGGCATGTTCGTATTGAAAAGGGATGACCACTTCATTTTTAAGATTCAGGTAACCATAGAAACCATCAGCATTTTCTGCCGTCAGAAGCTGGCTTCTTTCAAGATCAGCATCAAGATAATGGTAGATCAGGGGAATGTCTAAATTCCTGGTAGTCTTGTTGTAAAGTCCGTATTTTTCATTTTCCCTGTCATGGGCTATGGCAAATTCTTCATTCAGGTGTCTGAATTTCAGCTTTTTTTTCATGGTTTTATTTTTATCCGGTCGTAAGAAAAAACTCTGGAAAACATTAGCTTTCCAGAGCTTTAATATAATGAAATACTTTATCACTCCATCCATTGATTTCTGCAGTCCAGTTTCCGGTTTTTATACCGTGGGTATGGGTTGAAATATCAATGATATAAGACGTTTTATAAGGTGATGTATCCGGTTTTTTATCTGATCCGTAATGAGCATCTATATCCTGGCTGTCGGAGATAACAACTAATCGATCAGCATCTTTGGCGTAGCCTTTTTCTTTCAGCCATTCACACAGCTGGTAAGTGAAGATCCCTCCATGGCCTACTTCTGCATTGATCGACTGATAATTATTAAACAATCCAAGACCTTTACCATTGCTCCAGATCATATGTTTTCCCGTTCTTTGGTAATCGTCTCCTGCAGTAAATACCAGGATCAGGTCTTCAAAAATATAGGAACCTGCGGCTGCCATGGCAAAGGCAAGATCCATCCTTGAAAATTTGGACTGGGAAGAAGTAATCTGCCCCATACTTCCTGATACGTCAATGGCTAAAATAGTAGTTCCTTTGATCTTCTCTCCGGAAAAACACTTTTCCATCGCCTGGTCAATATCAGCTGTAAATTCTACCGCATTTCTTTGAGCAGCAAGGAAATTCAGAGGAGTAAGCCATGAACTGCTGACCTGTGAGATGGCAGTCCTGATATCCGCTCTTGATAAGCCGGCTTCAGTCATATTTCTAAGGTTTCTCAGAATAGCCATAGAACCTAAACTCTTTTCAGAGATCATTCTTTCAAAGGTTTCCTTTTTATCGGCACCTTGAGAAAGAGCTGTTTCCCATGTATTGGCAGGCTGAAGGGTATCCTCAACAAGCGATTTCAATGCATACTCATTTTTAGCGGTTGGTTTCGGATGTACCAGATTCACAACGTCTATCAAAGACAGCGTCATATTGCTTTTTCTGTATTTGGAAATCTGATATTCATCGTATTGATCAAAAGCTTTGGCCAGTCCTTTTTTGATTGGCTTAGCCATTTTATAAGAACCATTTCTCACTTTCAGCATCTGTAGCAGATCAATAGTCATATCCGGCCTGTTGGCAACTTTTGCCAGGGCATCCTTTACGGAAACTCCGTGAATTTCATTGGCAAGGATAAGCAGCCACAATGGAGTATGTCTCAGTTTTTGCTTAAAACGGCATTCCATAGCCAGCTCAATGATCTTTTCACCATCTACTTTATGGCACAGATCTTCAATCTGCTTCATGATTGTATCTGCAGACTGGTAATAATCGGATTCAAAAAGAAGATTGGCCAGTGTCACCCTTCTCAGTAATTCATAATCTGAATATTTTCCGGCTGTATCTGTCAATGTTCCGGCGATGATACCGGAGTCGAACCCAGTTTTTTTTGTGTTAAATTTTGACATAACCCTTAGTTTTTTGTATTAATAAAAAGAAGTGGTTAAAACCGATTAAGGTGTGGTTTTGCATGTAAAGTACGAAGTAACCTTAATCTCACACCACTTCATCTGAAAGACTGGCCGGACTCGAACCGGCGACCTACGGCGTGGAATGCGAAGTAACTCTATCATCACACCTGCCATAGCAGATTAAAACCTAATAAAGTGTTTTTACGTTGCTCTATCCATCTGAGCTACAGTCTCTCTTATTTGATAATGCAAAGTAAGTGGATTTTTACGCAATGTATTTGCGTAGTAATATTTTATTTAAAAAAATTATTTTTCTGCATCATTTTTCAATGAATCTTTAAGGATACGGTCTATAAATTCCCTGTAATCTTCCCTGATGGATAATTCTTCTTCTATATGCAGAACTTTTCTTCTGGAATCAGTATTTTCCTCAGTTAACGGATTGTAGACTGTTTTACTGATCTCTCTGATATATACTCCAACCCCTCTTTTTTGCCAAAGCGGGATATGATTATAATTGATTCCGTACTGAAAAAGAAGTTCATTTTTATCAGCCATAGACATCTTTTCAATTTTTTCAGTGGCTTGTTTAGCATTGAAACCATGAGCTCTTAAGGTCCAGTAACAATAGGCTGAAAGAGAGTTTCTGTGTGAATCTTCCTGGCGCCAGCAGAAATAATCCAAGATCATATTCCGGTTCGGAACAGCAATGACCCTGCAGTCAAAAACACAGATTTCCTGAAACTGAAGCGTGAAAAAGGCACTAGCTTCTCCTGCCAGTACAGAATTAATTTTCCGTATTTTCCTGCTGAATGTATTATCATCCTTATGAATCAGCAGTGAAATCTCGTCACTTTGCGTGTAGCCGTACAGAATCCTGAATCCTGAATTGAAAAGATGCTTTACGGTAGCCGTCATCACCTCATTAAATTTCCGGTCAAAAGGTTTTTCCAGAGAAAGTTTTTCTTTGGTCAGTCTGGTGAAACCTTTTCCGTCCAGTCTTACGATAATGAAATTTTCCGGGAGGATGTACTGTTCAGAAAGCTTTTCATTTTTGCGCATTAAATTCTCCATCTCTTCAAATTTCATAATCACTGATTTTAAACTGGTTATTAATAATTTTTACTTTTACTATCTGATCAAAACCTTCTTCCAATGAAGGAAGTTCCAGCTCTTTATACTTTGCTTTTATTCCTGTTTCATTAATAGAGTCTTTTCGGTTTTTATTTCTTTCAAGGCAATCTCTGATATCGGATTCAAAAAAATAACCTACAATGCTGTATTTGTTCTGAATGGCAAGCTGAATATATTTTCTCCTGTTTTCCCTTGAGACATTTGTGTTGTCAATTACCATTTTAGACTGGGTATCAAAGCAGTATTGAAGCAGTTTGCCTTCTTTATTTCTGGTATTGAGGAGGTCCATGCTTATTCTGATGTGGGAATTGAAAAAAAGTTCTTTGTATAAAGAACTTTTTCCGCTGGCAGGAATTCCTGTAAATATGATCATTTCCATGTTTCTAATTTTTAATACAGCTTTTCACAATCACCTCCAGGGCCTTTTCTGCATCACAGGCATACAATCCGGAGCACCATGCAGGATTAGCTTCAATCAATGCCCAGCCTTTTCCTTTGATGATCCCGAAGTCGAGAACAATGGCGTCCGGAAGGGTAGGAGCATATGTTTGGATGAATGCATCAAAAAAAGAAAACATATCCTGCTGTTCTGTTTCAGACAACGGGTTCATATCAAAAGCATTGTTTCGCCAGTAAGAGGAATAGGTCTTAATTTCATGATGAAGAACGAAACATCTTACTTCAAGTTCCCACTCTACCACTTCTGAGGTGAAGACCGTGATTTCCTGGTCCAGCGTATCAAAACCTTTGATATCCGTTACCTTTTCAAAAACCCCGGCTTTAAAACTTTTAAAGTCAGAACATTTGATGAATATATTTTCCTGATTGGTAAAGTCTTTAAGCTGGCCATAAGAAATTCTACGCTTTGTAAAATCTTCGGCAATATGCGCTAACCAGTTATCTGCAGGTTTTAGCAGGGTTAAATTGCATTGGTCAGCAACAATTTCTGCATAGATATCCTCACCATACACGGCAATCACATCTGCACGGAATTCTTCAGGA
The DNA here is from genome assembly GCF_001684965.1 of Chryseobacterium arthrosphaerae. Taxonomy (NCBI): domain Bacteria; kingdom Pseudomonadati; phylum Bacteroidota; class Flavobacteriia; order Flavobacteriales; family Weeksellaceae; genus Chryseobacterium; species Chryseobacterium arthrosphaerae. The sequence goes on from NZ_MAYG01000001.1 coordinate 238,450, forward strand.
ACATTCCATTTGGCATTGAAACGGCTCAGTTCATAGGAAGAACTGAGAGACGCTTTTTTCAGATTGTTACTGTCTTCCGTATACATGGGTGACAGGGCGATTATATTTTTCATAGTTAGTTTTTAATTTTCAATATATATTTTTAGTGTTCAGAATTTCCCTAAATACTTTTTCCATTTTGTCTTTATCTGCCTTACTTCCGGGAAGAGCTTTTGACCTTTCTTCATTTTCGGCTATCATTTTTTCCAGGAATTCAAACAATTTCCAATCGTTCGGGTGGTAATAAGATTCTCCTTTGGTTGCTTTTAATGCAATCAGGCTTTCTATTTTCTGTCTTGTTTCATCATCTATTAAAATAAGCAGATCGCTGAACAGCACAGGTGGAACTGTTCCTTTTTCTATGATCCACTTTCCGGTCAATGCAGTACGGAGGCAATAAAAGTAACTTTTTAATTTTACATTATCAGTTCTGCACGCTTCCAGATATTTCTTACTCATGCTTAGATAATGATAAGAAACAGCTATCGGCGAAAAACAGGCATCTGCCAAAGGTCTGAACAGCTCTGTAAATTGAGTGTTTTCTTTGTATATAATAGGAGAATAAAACCAGCTGAGCAAAGCAGCATTCGATTTCAGCAATAGATGAAAGGTTTTTCTGAGATCCCATCCGGAGCCGTCCAGATCATCTTCTGTCATAAATTCAATCGTTTCATCCTTATCCCATGGTGAAAGATACCAGTCTTTTTCATGGCGGTATATGAAACGGATATCATAATCACTGTCCGGCGAGGCAAATCCCCATGCTCTGCTTCCTGATTCTACAGCAAGAAGAACTTCTACGCCTTTTGTTGCTTCCACTTCCTTTATTTTTTCTAATATTTTTGGTGTCATTGTTTTCAATTTATAATGCAAAATAATAGTATAGATGCGCAATGTTCTTACGTAGATTTTTTTGTGAAAAGGTTTGAGAGCTTATAATAATGAGTAATGAGTAATGAGTAATGAGTTTCGGGGAGTAAAGTCATTTATTTCTCCGTCTTTTATCTCTTATCACAATTTTTCCATCATAAATCCACAAACTCATTCTCCGGAATACCCTCTATTTCACTAATATTGCACTTTCACTATTTAACATAACTATATTACATCCATGGTATCAAACGAACTGCAGCATAAAATTGATTTTAAAACAAAACCGCTGGGCGCATTAGGTCATCTGGAACGTCTCGCCCATAAAATAGGTATGGTTCAGAATACAACATCTCCACAGCTATCCCATCCGCATATGGTGGTTTTTGCAGCGGATCACGGGATTGCTGCAGCGGGAGTGAGTGCTTATCCGCAGGAAGTAACTTATCAGATGGTGATGAATTTTCTGGGAGGCGGTGCAGCCATCAATGTTTTTTGCAGACAACACGGTATTGATATTAAAATTGTAGATGCCGGAGTGAACTTTGATTTTCCCGAAGGATTGAATCTGATCGGTAAAAAAGTAAGAAAATCAAGCCGGAATATTATAGAGGAGCCGGCTATGACGCCTGAAGAATATCAGCAGGCATTGGCAAACGGCCGCTCAGTGGTTGCCGGGATAGCAGAAACAGGGTGTAATATCATTGGATTCGGAGAAATGGGAATCGGGAATACATCAGCTTCTTCTCTGATGATGAGCAAATTGTTTGATATTCCGGTTGTAAGCTGCATCGGAAGAGGTACCGGGCTGAATGATGATCAGCTGCAGAATAAGATCCGTATTTTATCTTCTGCGATTGAGAAATATCCGGAAGCGACTGCTGTGGATGAGATCGCACAAACGTTTGGCGGACTGGAAATCGTTCAGATGATGGGAGCAATGGACGAAGCTTTCCGTCAGAATATGCTGATCATGGTAGACGGATTTATTGCTACGGTTGCGGTTGCTGCTGTCTGGAAAAAAATTCCCGAAATACTTGATCACTGTATTTTCTGTCATGTAAGTGACGAAAGCGCTCATCTCCGCTTACTCGAACTATTGGGGCAGAAAGCACTCTTGAATCTCAACCTGCGTCTGGGAGAAGGTACAGGCTGTGCTTTGGCTTATCCGCTTATTCAGAGTGCTGTTGGTTTTCTGAATGAAATGTCAAGTTTTGAAGATGCTCAGGTTTCAAATAAGGAATAGATGAAAGCCATAAAGAACGAACTGATCTATTTTGTAACGGCACTGATGTTTTTCACAAGAATTCCGGTTCCGTTTACTGTGCCTTATTCCAGTGATATTATGAACCGTTCGCAGAAGTATTTTGCATGGGTCGGATTGCTGGTCGGGCTGATTAATGCCGTTGTTTTATATCTGGCCACTCAGCTTTTTAATCCCGAAATAGGAATTGTTCTCATGATGATTTCCAGTGTTCTGCTTACGGGAGCTTTTCACGAAGACGGTTTTACAGATATGTGTGACAGTTTCGGAGGAGGATACGGAAAAGAGAAAATTCTTACGATCATGAAAGACAGCAGGGTGGGAGCTTATGGGACCATCGGCATTATTCTGCTGTTTGCCTTGAAGTTCTTCAGTATTCAGGCTTTGGAAAAGATTGACAGCTGGAAAATACTGGCAGTTGTCATTTTAGCTCATACCGTAAGCCGGTTTATTTCCGGAACCATGATCTATACCCATCAGTATGTGACAGATATTGATGCCAGCAAATCTAAACCTTTGGCGAATAAACCATTGGATAGGATGGCATTACTGGTAGGATTGATCAGTGTCTTAATTGCTTTTGCCCTGATTCCGGACTGGCGGCTGATCTTTGCTTTTGCCCTGGCTTATTTAGGGAAGCTTTATATGGGGTGGTATTTTAAAAAACATATCGGTGGCTATACCGGAGATTGCCTAGGCGCTGTACAGCAGGTGTGTGAAGTTTTATTTTATCTGGGAACAATCATTGTATGGAAATTCATCTGATCCGTCATACTGCAGTGGAAAATCCGGAAAACCTTTGTTATGGATTTGCGGAAATGCCTTTAAAGAAAAACTATAAGGAAGATTTTGAACAATTAAGTATAGACCATGATTTTGACCTGGTTATTTCAAGTCCGTTACAGCGCTGCCGTCTTTTGGCTGATCATTTTAAATTCGGTTACAAGACCGATGAAAGGCTGCGGGAAATGAATTTCGGAAACTGGGAAATGAAGAAATGGACTGATATTCCGGAACATGAGATCAACCCCTGGTACCAGGATTTTATCAATGTAAAGGCAACAAAAGGTGAAAATCTGCTTGAAATGCAAACCCGTGTGCTCAGCTTCTGGAATGAACTGATTCTCAGGAAAGAAATCAATAAAGTTTTACTCATTACCCATGCCGGAGTGATCCGGCTGATTATACAAACGGTTTTACAGTTTCCGCTTGAAAATATGTTCAGCATTCAGATTGACTATGGTAAAAAGGTGATCATTGAGGTAAATGAAGAAACTCTTTCCGTTAAAAAGATGAATATCTAGTAATGATAAATTCAAAAAATTTAAATACTGAAGGATAAAAGTGTACTGAAGTTTTTAGAATATTTGATTTCAAATTGATAATTATTTAAATTCCTACAGAATAACAAACTGTATGGTAAGTTTATCATTCCAATTGTGTCATTCCTCAGGGATCCAGAATGTCTGTCTTCAGTAAACTTATTGTAGGAATTGAAACCTATAACAATTATTTGAACTGAAGACATAAAATTCCCTTCACTGAAGGAGGTGTCAAATCAAAGATCTGAAGGGGTGATCTCTCAAACTACACCTAAAAAAACGCCACCCGATACCATCAGATGACGCAAGAAAAAATTATTTAAAAATTTTGATAAAACTATCTTTTTCCAGATTTTTCAAAGAGAAGTCATAATCAGCTTCAGCTTTTTCTGCCGTAATTTCTGCTCCGAGCTCTTTGATAAGCTTATTGAAGGACATCGCTTCATACCATTGCTGGTACAATGCGGTTGTTGCCATCACAGAAACTTCCGAATTTCCTGAAATATGAGAATGTCCCGCTCCGAAATTCAGAAGTACGAAACATTGCTTTCCGTCTTTTGGCAACAGCATTCCCAGGATTGTTTGGGTCTGGACTGAGTTACATTTGGCTTCAGCAAAAAGATGATCGGGATTCATCATATAATCGTAGGAAATATTATCCCCTTTTCCGATCACGATTTTATATCCGCAATTCGCATCTCCGCTGAAAACGTTATTCATGATAAGGGTAGGTGTAGCCAATCCTTTGTTGGCATAAAGATATTCAACGGCACCATTAGGCGCAGATGTCATATCTCCGGAGTACATCAATTCTCCGTTACCTTGATTATAAGCAGCATTCCAACCTATTTTTCCGGCGATATTCAATCCTGAAAGATCAAGGTCACGGGCTCCCCACTGGTCTTCCCAGTAGATCCCAACGGCCAGTCTGTCACCATAAAAACGGGTTCCGGCAGGAATGTTTCCAACAAACATTTTTTCAGAAGCCGGCAATGCAAATTCTATATTTTCAGGGAAATAGAATTTCTTTCCGGAAAAATTTCCATATTTCAATTTCAGATAATCCAGGATAAACTCATAATTGGCCTGGTTTACATAAGTTTCCTTACCTTTTTTCACCCATGATTTTCCGTTTCTGATCCTGTAAACAAATGTATCCTGACCATGCATTCTTGAGTAGCATGCTGAGAGAGCTTTAAACAGAGCAAATGGTGTCGCATTTTCCAGCCAGTGCCAGTCGCTGCTTTCCAGTAGGGTATGGGTAGCATCATTCAGCGGGTTAGAAACCAGAGGTTTATGATATACTTTAGACAGCTTCGAAATTTTATTGATTACTTTCGGTGCCCTGTTTTTATAGGCAAGAAAAAGCGGTTTAAACCTGTTGAAAATTTCTGCCAGTTTTTCCAGGCCAAAGCTTTCGAACAGATAGGTAGGGTTAAATTTACTCTGCTTTACCAAATCAATCAATTCATCGTTTTTAATTAAAAGCGTTGTCTGGGTTGTTTTATAAATGACATAACGGAAAAACTCAACAGGATTTTCAGGATAGATATCATACAGGTCGGCGATTTTTACAATGGCTTCTTTATTTCTGATATTTTCTTTTCCTGTGAAATCATATTCCAGTTCCGCATGCAGAATATCAAGCAGATCATCAACGGTTTCTTCTTTCAAAGCAATTCCTGACTTCAGAAGAGAAAGGCATTTTTCCTGCATTTCTTCTGCAGTATAAGCTTTGATTACTTTAAAAACCAGCTTGGTTTCAGGAACGTTCAGGACTTCCTGAGGAATATAGATTTCACTCTGAAAATCGCTCCCATAGGTTGAAATATAATGTCTGATCTGTTCAAAGAACAGTTCCGTTCTTGAGGTATTCTTTATTTTAGCCCAGGATTTATGAAAGGTTTTATTCAGGTCATTTCCATTCAGTTTTTCCTTTGCATAATAAGAGATGATCTCTTTTTTTGCCCATAGTGCATCAGGCTCTATCACGAAACCGTCGTCAGAAACAAAAGGTTTTTCATCGGATTTTACAGCCAGAACAGCATTGAATAATTTTAGTGTTTTCATGATTTAAAATTAAATAAGTGAGGAGTATATTCATTAAAAGTGAAGGGTATAGGAACTCCTTTTACCTATAATTTTTATAAAAGGCGGGGAGTAAAACCTTTAATGATAAAATAGGAACTCCCTTTGCCTTATAGTGGGTAAAAAGGCGGAAAGTAAATCCAAAATATAGGAACTTTCTTTGCCTTAAAATTTTTGAAAGATGAGAATGTCTGGTACGTGAATATAAGCATTTTCATCATAATGAGGAGCAGACAGGACTCGAACCTGTGACCTACAAACCTGGTGATTGATAGGAACTTTATATGCCAATAGCGAAAAGTAATCTTGTTGCTCTACCATCTGAGCTACTGCCCCTGCCTTTATATTAAACCTGTCAGGTTTTGCTATCCATTATCCATCAGGCTTTTCTGAATTTTTTCTTTTTCTTCCATGGTGCATTTTTCTGCACGTCACCAGCCATGATACATCCGTACGGCATCACTTCATCCAGTACTTCACAAAGCCCATATTCTTCAATTTGTGCTCTCACGTTTTTAGCACTTTTATAAGCACTTGGCAGCTCAGAAATATCAATTTCATTGGAGTAGAAACGGATATCCAATCCTGAAGTTTCCTCATTGAAGATTTCCTCAGTGGTTTTATGAGCCATAGACCTTTTATGCTGGCTTCTGCTGAAGTTTCTTCCGGCTCCGTGTGGCGCAAAACCTAAGTTTCTTTCATTGGTTTTCCCCTGTACGATCAGTACCGGTTCTGCCATATTCAGCGGGATCAGTCTTGGTCCGGTGATATCCGGCATGAATTTATCATCCAGAGGAGTAGCCCCTTTAGCATGATAAAACAGATCTCCATCTTTGAAAACGAAGTTATGCTCATTCCAATATCTGTTTTCTTTCTCCATTTCCAGCTTGTTCAGCACAGCATCATGAATGGAAATATGATTCTCCTTTGTCCATTGTCTGATCAGTTGCAGCGCTTCCCAATAAGATTTTCCTTCTTCCGTTTCATAAGGAATCCATGCATTTTCCTTCAGGGTTTCAGGTGAGATTTCCTGTCTGAAACGGTTGGCTACTTTCATTCCTTTATCATAAAGGGCAGCTCCCGGAGCTCTTGAACCGTGGTGGGTCACCATCATGGTATTTCCTGTATTTTTAGAGATTCCTACAAACAGGAAATGGTTTCCGTCTCCCTGGGTTCCCATATGAGAACGGGCGATGCTGATCAGTTTTTCATCATTTAAGAAATCATTTTCTCTGAAGGCATCCATCAGTTCCTGGGACATTGGCATTTGTTCTCCTCTTGGTCTTCCCCCGTATCCGAAATGCGTTACAGAATGTGCTGCATCCAGAACATCTTTAGGATTGGCTTTCCCAAAATCGGTCAGCATTACAGAACAGCAGATATCTGCACTATGGAATCCCGGATGAATGGCATTTTGGGCAACCACCACACCTCCTACCGGAATATAACCTTCAGGACCTGTAGGACAGGCGTCCGGCATTAATGCTCCCTGGGTAAGCGTTGGGGTTTTCATCAGCACTTTCATGGTTCTGATTACTTTATCTACATTATCGTTTTCACTTTCGTGTTCAGCTCTGATGTTGATGACAAAATCTTTAGCCGTATCATGAAGCGGAATAAGGTCCGGTTGTTTGAACTGTACCAGATATTCTGCGATCTGATCGTCATTCAGATTATTTTCATTGATATAGGCAATGGCATCTTTAAACCATTTTGAAGGTCTATATCCTAATTCGATTAAATTATTTCCGTTAAATTCCATCTTTTTTTCATTTTGATGATGCAAAGTAAAGGTATAATTACGCAATAGTTTTGCGTAGATATATTTTTTTTAATTATTTTTACAAAAAATTAAAAATAAGAGGTAAGATCATTATACGTTTGTCCTTATCTCAACCTATAAAAATTAAAAACCTACATTATGATATTATTAGAACAACTTAAGCATTTCCCGGAAACCATTCAGTTTAACGATGTAATTGCCTATATTGATCAGAACTACGAGTTTACGCCTACTGCTTTTAAAAATGGCGATACAACCAATCAGGCAGGGCAGAATAACGGTTCATGCAAGGTTTTCAGCTTTGCAAGGCTTCAGAATCTAACTCCGGAAGAAACCCTTCTGCTTTTCGGGGAATTCTACAGGGATGATGTTTTGAAAAACCCTGATGGAAATGACCACCAGAATATCAGGAACTTTATGCAGTCCGGATGGGAAGGGGTTATTTTTGAGGAGGATGCTCTGAAGGAGAAATAATGATCATTAAAAAAGTAAATGTGAAGAGCAGCTGTTCAGCATCCTTAGTTGGCGGAAGATTTGGCAATTCACACCTTTTGCGATTTTATCCTAACTAAAATTATCATCACCATGTCATCCAATAAAAATGCCCTGATCCGCTATAAAACACTGGATAAATGCCTTAAAAACAAATACAGGAAATACACGCTGGAAGATCTCATTGACGAGTGTTCTGAAGCATTATTTGAATTTGAAGGTAAAGAATCCTATGTAAGTAAACGGACGGTACAGCTTGATCTTCAGAATATGCGGAGTGAGAAATTCGGGTATGAGGCTCCTATTGAAGTATATGAAAGAAAATATTACCGCTACAGCGACCCGGAATACAGCATTCATAATATTTCTGTGAATGAAAGTGACCTGAAGGCTATGAATAATGCAGTCCAGATCTTAAAACAGTTCAAGGACTTTTCTATGTTTAAAGAAATGAACGGGGTTATCCAGAAGCTTGAAGATTCCATTCATGCAACCAGCCAGAAATCTATTATTCATCTCGATAAAAATGAACAGCTGAAAGGTCTTGAGCATATTGATATACTATATGAAAGTATTGCCGGTAAAAAAGTGCTGAATATCCTTTATAAAAGCTTTACGGCAAGAGAATCCAATATCTATACGGTTCATCCGCAGCTGCTGAAGGAATTCAATAACCGCTGGTTCCTGATCTGTCTTTATAAGCAGAAAATGTACAATCTGGCACTGGACAGAATGGAAAACATTGAAGTCAATGAAAATCATCAGTATATTGACAAAGACCTTGATGGTGACGAATATTTCAAAGATATTGTCGGGGTTACCGTTTCGGAGGGGATTGTTCCTAAAAATGTTGTTTTTTGGGTCGATTCAGGAAATGCACCGTATGTCAAAACAAAACCCCTGCATAAGAGTCAGGAGATCATCAGTGAAGATCCGGGTGGAACGATATTTAAAATCTGTGTTCAGATCAATTTTGAGCTGGAAAGGCTGTTGCTGGGTTTCGGGGAATCTCTGATTGTTCATAAACCCCGGAAGCTGAGGCTGAAAATGGAAGAGAAATTCAATGCCGGAAGAAAAAATTACCAGAATCTGATGGTGCCTGATGATGTATAATTGATGCATATTCATATAAATCAATTGCCCGGAAATTAGCTGTCAATTTTATCTTGGCTTGGAAATTGCATTAATACCATTACAATATCACATTATGAAATCAAGAATATTTAAAGCATTAATTGCAATCATAGCTCCTATAGCAATAGAATATATTGTTAAAAAAATATCTGAGAAACTTGATAAGAAGGAAGATCAGAAAGAGAAAGAACCTAAGCAGATTACTGCTTAAACGTAAAAGTAGTTAAAATTTAAAATTATTGAAAAGAGACTGTCATAGCATGTACAGTCTCTTTTTTATTGGAGTATATTGAAACCACCCGGTCAAAAATTCTTTGAATTATTGCCACCCCTCCGGAGGAGGGAATTCTTACGTTTTCAGCTCAAAAAATGGCACAGGTTTAAATTTCCAATGTTTTTTAAGATAGCATTGGCTGGATTCCTACGGAATGAACAGTTGGAATCATAGGTTTACCATACAGTTTGCCATTCCGTAGAATCTCAGCATATTTTTAGCGTTCTGGTACCATTATTATGCATTATAAAAGTAATCTAAATAATAATCAATTTAGAAATCGTAGATTTTCAAAACTTAAGTGCACTTTTTATATATAAAGCTTGTCACTTAAAATAACTTAAGTATTCAAAACTTTTGTGTCTTTTGTGGTTACTAAAATTCAATTCACTTATATAAAATCATAAATCCCGTTTTTCCAGCCCAAAACTTTAGAAGAGTCAGCCTTAAGCCAGTTTTTCAGGATCGTGGCATATACTTTTCTGAAATCTTCCGTATAGATCAGATCTCCTTCGTTGAGGTTCTGAAGGTCAGGAAGACTATTGAGAAGACCTTTCTTTTTCAGGTTTCCACTGATGAAAAACATCTGATTGGCTGTGCCGTGATCTGTTCCGTTGCTGGCATTCTGGGCAACCCGGCGTCCGAATTCAGAAAATGTCATCAGCAGGATATTATTGAAGAGGCCATTGCTTTTCATATCAGCCACAAAAGATTTTACGGCATCATTGATATCACTGAACAGTTTTTTCTGTCTGTCATTCTGATTCACATGGGTATCAAAACTCCCGATTGAAAGATAGTAAACCTGTGTATTGATGTCGGATTTGATCAGGGACGCTACTGTTTTGAAATCTTTTCCCAGTTGGGAATTCGGATAAATCTGTTCCGTCTTTTTGGCTTTGCTTTTTTCAAAAATATAATCCGCATTATTAATGGTAGAACCTAAAGTCTGATAAAGATAAGAAACGGTTTCATCATCGTGATGATGGTCATACAGAGACTTGAAGTACTTTTCCTGGCTCGTTTGGTAAAGCCTTTTGGGGTCTTTAAAAGCAAAGGCTTTATTATTTTCACCTTTTAAGGCAAGGCTCAGCATATCATCTACTTCCAGCGCCTGGGTAGGGTGCTCACAGCGGTAGCATTCTTCATCCAGAAACCGTCCGAGCCAGCCTGTTTCCAGAAATTCATCACTTCTGCTGGCGGAATGCCAGATGTCCATACTCCGGAAGTGGGATTTATCAGGATTGGGATAGCCTACATTATTCATTACAGAAAGCTCACCATTATCGAACAATTCCTTGAAATAGGAAAGGGAAGGATTGATTCCGGCATCATCAGTCAGGGCCATTGAATCCTGGATGGCAAGGGTTTTCCTTTCTCTGAAATAGATATCATTTTTTACCGGGATAATTGTATTCAAACCATCATTTCCACCGGTGAACTGGAGTACTACCAGTATATTCCGGCTGGCGGGAAGTGCTTCGTCCAGGGTCATTGCTTTTAAGAATTCAGGCATCAGCAGGGAAGCAGTTGCCAGTGAACTTATTTTTAGGAATTCTCTTCTTTTGATGAGCATAGCTTTTTGTTTAGATTATGGTTTATACTGCTATCTGAGATCTCTTGCTGGTATCTACATTAATTGATATTCAGGGGTTGACATCAGGTTGATGACATTTATTTTTGTGGTATGATCCGAAAAGCTTTTTACAGCGTCCATATTCATATTTTTTGTATTGATAATCAGGTAGTCTTCGCAGCTTTTATGGGCGAATGTCTGATCTACACGGTTCCAGTCTATCGTAATGTTTGGGTTTTTAAAAGTCTTGTTTAGAGCCGTCTCTCTGGATTTCATCCCCATATCAAGATCATCATCCTGGCGTGGGCTATATTCCAGTGGGCGAAGTCCGGACCAGATCTGCGGAACCTGAAGTCTTAGCATCAGGGTAGAACTGTCGATCCATGATTTTCCGTTGGGCCATCCTGCTACATTAGGAGGATAAAGGAGCATCTGTCCCAGTAACTTCTGATAAACAATAAGGTTCTCGGGGTTCTGAATATGCATGGGAAGTATCCTCATGATTCCTGCCATCAGTTCTACAGGAGATTTTATTCTGTTTCCGATGTTCTTTTGATCATAGAACCAGGCGCTTGAAAAAATCTCTGTCATCAGTTTTTTTATATCATATCCTGAAGTATAGAAACCGGTGCTTAGTTTATCAATGATACTGTCATCCGCTTTTTCATTGACGAAGAACTTATAGATCTTTGTGGTAATAAACCTGGCTGTGGCTTTCTGTTCCAGAATAATATTCAGGACATCTGATCCGTCAAAGTTACCGGTTTTTCCCAGGAAAGTCTTGGTGCCTTCATCGTGAAGGTTTTTTCTTTCTTTAAAATTGCCCTCCTTATCATAGCTCCATCCGGTAAATGCTCTGGCTCCTTCCCGGATATCTTTTTCTGTATAATTTCCTCTGCCCATGGTAAAAAGTTCCATTACTTCACGGGCAAAATTTTCATTGGGATGGTCCTTTTTATTTTGCTGATTATTCAGAAAATTAAGCATGGCAGGCGACTGGCTTACCTCAAAAAGCAGGTCTTTTAAATTTCCTAGCGCATTTTTGCGGATTGTATTGAGAATCTGTCTGTTGAATTTAGGATTGAGCACTCTAGAGGCAAAGTGTCCATGCCAGAAAAACGCCATTTTTTCTCTCAGCTGTTCTTTGCTGTTCACCATTGTATTCAGAAAATTCAGGTTCAGTTCATTATTCTGGAGCCTGTTGAGACGCTGCATTTCCTTTTTCTTTTCTGCCGGAGCTGTACTGTTCATATAATCTGTGGCAGGATCGGCATCAGGAGTATCATAATTGATTTCGCTGAAACGGTCCTCTTTAAATAATTCATGAATCAGCGTTTTTGTGTTTTTATTTTTCAGATCATCAATCTGATTGATTCCAATACCGAAACCTGCGCGCCAAAGAAGATGTTTGTTTTGTAATAATGAATCAGCCATGGTGAAAAATATTTATTTTTTTGATAGAATTGACAGAATAAGGTTAAAATAATAACGGGTTAAAGATTGTTAATATTATCATCTGTTGAGTCTGGACTGCAGAACTGTTGTAAAACCCAGGATTTCTATGCTATTAAAAATATAACCACCGATCTCTATATAATAAATCAAATGATACATTAAGTTGACTTTATAAGCTGTTGTTTTTTCGACTTATTTCATATTTCAGGCTTTATTTTGATAAATTTTGTTAAACAAACATTTAAATTTTGTTAAAATTAACATGTTGATATTCATTATTTTATGTTGTGTATATGTGTTAAAATCAAGAAAAAAGCCTTGCTTGGCATGATTTTTACATCCTCTTGTTTAGTAAAATTTAAAAATTAGAGTTATGAAAATGTTTAAACAAGCAATATTGCTTGCTGGGATTTTAACAGCAGGTGTAGTAAGTGCCCAAAGTGCTCAGATGAACAATATGATCAAAGTAGGTGCAAATGTTGGTTTAGCAGTTCCTTCAGATAATCTTTCCGCTGCGGTAGGAGTGGATGTAGCTTACCAGAACCTGATTACACCAGGATTTGGTTTAGGTATCGCATCAGGATATACTCATTATTTCGGTAAAGAAAATAATGGTTATAAAAATAATGATGTAGGAGTAGTGCCTGTGGCAGCTTTAATCAGAATTTATCCAAAACAAACCGGGTTCTATTTCGGAACAGACTTAGGATATGGTTTCCTGGTTGGAGATAATGCAGTGGCATCCAACACCAATGTTGAAAGAGCAAGCGGAGGTTTTTACCTTAAACCGGAAATCGGATACCACAACAGAGACTGGAACTTCTTCGTACAATACCAGAAGGTTTTTGTAGGAACAAAAGGAGATTTACCTGGTCAGGACTATAATGTGGGGAATATCGGAGTTGGATTCGGTTATAATATTCCATTAGGAAAGTAGTTAGATTTAATATATAAACAATTATTAACCAAAACCTTTTCACGAAAGTGGAAAGGTTTTTTCGTTCTGTGCAGGATTTACGAAAACTATTATTATATTTGGTAAAATTTGAGGTTATGATTCTGAATCCAAAATTTCCGCTTTATTTACCAGGAGTAGAGAACAATAATAATGATAATATTTCTATCATTGGAGCAAGTCTTCGTGAAGATATAACCATCTTAGGCTATTTCGTTTCCGGTAACGGAGGTCTTGAGATGAAAGTCCAGAATGTTTATCAAACCAAAGAATATGCTTCTTTTTCAGATATCCTGAAGAAGTTTATTCAGGATAATCAACTGGAAAATGTAAAACGTCTTGGAATGGCAGTTCCGGGGCCTGTACTGAACGGGAAAAGTAATCCTGTAAGGTTGGGCTGGAACCTGGACATTGAAGAATATGCAAGAGATTTCGGGTTTGAAAAGGTAGAAATGCTTAATGACCTGGAAGCATCTGCTTACGGAATGGCTCTTCTTGAAGATGATGATCTTGAAGCCATCTATACAAGCGGACATCTTGAAAAAGGGAATGTTGCCGTTCTGGCACCCGGAAATGGTTTGGGGGAAGCAGGTTATTTCTTTGACGGAAAATACCTGAGACCTTTTGCTACGGAAGGCGGACATTCTGAATTTTCACCGAGAACCAATGTGGAAGTTGAATTTTACCAGTTCCTGAATAATATTTACGGAATTGTAAGCTGGGAAAATGTACTTTCTAAAACAGGTTTATTCAATATCTACAGATTCCTGAGAGACGTAAAAAGACATCCTGAGCCGGAATGGCTGGGAGAGCGTCTTGCACAGGGGAATTTTGTGGAAGAATTGTACAAAGCTGCGGTAGAAGAGAATGTATTGATCTGCAGGATTGCTTTGGATACTTTCCTTGAATTCCTTGCCCGTGAAGCGAATAATTTAACACTGAAGGTGAAAGCTACCGGAGGATTACTGATTGCCGGAGATATCCCTCAGATCGTGAGAGAATATATAGACAAGGACAAGTTCTATGAAAAATTCAAGATCAGTGATAAAATGGAAGAGATGCTGAGAAACATTCCAATCTATCTGGTCAAGCAAAACCACACAGCATTAAAAGGTATGGCCCTTTACACAGCCTACTATCAGATATAAAATACAGACTCCGGATTCTTTCCGGAGTTTTTTTTGCGGGATGATATTATTCATAAAAATAATTGTTTTTCTTGATATACATCAACGCCATCTATCGAATAAGATGGCTACCTTTGTGATCAACTTAATTAAAATAATTCAATCAATGAAAAAAATATTTTTCTTAGCAGTTTTAGCCGGTGGTCTGGCTTTCGGACAATCTAAAAAAGTAGTAGCATCTGATGTACACTGGTGGGGATATAAAGTAGCAAAATCTGAGGCAAGCTCTCACGATGGTACTGTAAAAGTAAAATCAGGAGACATGGTGATGAAAGGAAACCAGCTTGTAGGAGGTAACTTTGTGTTAGATATGACTTCTATCAACGCTACTGACCTTACAGGTGAATATCAGCAAAAACTTAACGGGCACCTTAAGAACGGTGACTTCTTTGAAGTTGAAAAATTCCCTACTGCCAGCTTCAAAATTACTTCTGTAAAGAAAAACAACGATAAGATCTATAACTCTTTAGTAACAGGAAACCTTACTGTAAAAGGAAAAACCAATACAGTTTCTTTCCCTGCAAAAATTTCTTACAGCAAAGGAGTAGTAAGTTTGGTATCCAACAAATTCTCTTTCGACAGACAGAAATTTGATGTAGCTTACAAGTCTACTATGCAGGATGTTTTTGTGAAAGATGATATTGATATGGTTGTAAAGGTAACTGCTCAATAAATTAATCAAAAAAAGATTGTTAAAAGTGTAGAAGTTCTACACTTTTTTTTATTTTTGTTGAATTGTAAATAAAAAAGAATGAAAAGATTACTATTGTTTGCTATGGTATGCGCAGGTATGTCATTGGTTTCTGCCCAAAAGAAATTTGATAAAGTTTCAAAAGTGACTTCATCAGAGATCAGATGGTGGGGATATAAGGTTGTAAAAACTGAAGCTTCCTCCCATTCAGGAACCGTAAAGCTGAAGAGCGGAAAATTCAACTTTGACCATACAGTTCTGGTAGACGGAGAATTTGTGATAGATATGAGAAGTATAATGGCAGGTGATGTTTCTGATGAAGATCAGATCAAACTTACCAATGACCTGAAGAGTACCAACTTTTTTGAAGTGAAGAAATTCCCGGTGGCTAAATTCCATTTAACTAAAATCATCCCTCTGGCAAACAGTGAGTACAACTCTACAGTATATGGAGATCTTACCCTTAAAGGAGTGAGAAAAACAATCTCTTTCCCGGCTAATGTATATGTTACCCAGTTTACAACATCCATTGAGTCTGCTAAGTTCTCTTTGAACAGGAGAGACTTTAAAGTTTTCTATCAGTCTTCACTGAAAGATTACTTCATTAAGAATGAAATGGATATCCAGTTCAAGGTTTCTACAGAAATGCTGGACAACGAGAACAGAGTTCCTAAGAAGAAAAAATAAAATTAAATATTATATTGATATAAAAGAACAGTGCTCAGGGACTGTTCTTTTTTTTGTGGGAAACAGGAGTGTGAAAAGGCTGTTTCTTTATACTTTTTCCCTCTGAAAGGTTAGCCTGTCTGTATTTTTTATAAATTAGTGGTATGAAAATTTATATTGTAAGCGGGCTGGGAGCAGATTTCAAAGTATTGGAAAGAATAGAGTTCCCCAGACACTGTGAACTGATTTTTATAGACTGGCTTATTCCTGAGAAAAACGAGCCTTTTGACGCCTACGTGAAAAGGATGGCTGAAAAAGTGGATGATTCGGAGCCGTTTTGTCTGCTGGGATACTCTTTTGGAGGAATTATGGTACAGGAGATCAACAGGCTGAAACCTGCTGAGAAAGTAGTAATCCTGGGAAGCATAAAATCGGATAAGGAAAAATCCAGATTCATCAAAACGGGTGAGGTTACCAAAATCCCTAGAATACTTCCGGTAGGGCTTTTCAATGATAAAGCAGCTAATGTCTATGGTGTGGTCAGAAAACTTTTTGATCCTAAAAATCCTAAGATCCTGCAGTATTTCAAGGTTCGAGATCCTTACTACCTCAAGTGGTCTGTAGAAAAGGTCTCTGAGTGGAAATTCGAAGAAAATCCTGACGTGATCCAGATTCTTGGTGATAAAGATATCGTTTTTCCGATCCGTTATTCTAAGCCGGATTATGTGATCAAAGGTGGAACTCATCTTTTTCCGGCGACTAAATCTAAGGAAGTTTCAAAAATTTTGAAAGAAGTGTTTTGTGAAAAATAATAAAATATTGTTACTTGAATAATATTTTATAGGGGTTTGTTGTTGAAAATGTATTTTTTTTAAAATTTATGTTTAAATTTGATAGGGTTAAACATAAATTTTATGAAAATAGGACTGAAGTGGATTGTTTCATTCTCTGTCATCACCATTGTTGCCATCGGAGGTTTATTCTGGAGCCCGGCTGCAAATATTCCTGACACGGGAGAGTTTTTAAGTGAAGATAAAATTGTAGGTGCAGACGTAGCATGGATCCTTGCTGCAGCAGGACTTGTTCTGCTTATGACACCCGGACTTTCCTTCTTTTATGGAGGAATGGTAGGAAGGAAAAATGTAATTTCTACCATGCTGCAGAGTTTTATTGCTCTGGGAGTCATCTCTATGGTTTGGGTGGTGTTGGGTTTTTCTCTGTCTTTTGGCGAATCTATAGGAATTACAATTGACGGAACACATTACGGTATCATTGGAAATCCATTAAGTTATCCTTTTTTCAGCGGGGTAGGAAATCTGCCTCATAAAATGATGGCTCCCACTATTCCTTTTATCCTTTTTGCCCTGTTTCAGATGAAATTTGCTGTTATCACTCCGGCTATTATTACCGGATCTTTTGCGGAAAGGGTTCGTTTTGTTTCCTATTTATTATTCATTGTTCTTTTCAGTATCTTTATTTATACGCCTCTTTGTCATATGGTATGGCATCCTGAAGGTCTTTTGAACAAATATTTCGGTGTAAAAGATTTCGCAGGAGGAACCGTAGTGCATATGAGTGCCGGTTTTGCTGCACTTGCAGGAGCCCTGGTAGTAGGAAACAGAAGAAATCCGCATCATGAGCCTTCCAATATTCCTTACGTACTGCTGGGAACGGGAATGCTGTGGTTTGGGTGGTTTGGCTTCAATGCAGGATCTGCGCTGAGCGCTTCTGCGTCTGCTGCTACCGCATTCGGAACAACAACTATCGCCTCTGCTTCGGCAATGATGACCTGGATCTTTTTTGACAGGATCAATGGGAGAAGCATTTCGGCTTTGGGTGCGTGTATAGGAGCGGTAGTAGGACTGGTGGCCATTACGCCCGGATGTGGTTTTGTGAGTATTCAGGAGAGCCTTTTTATAGGATTTGTTACTGCTATAGTTTCCAATCTGATGGTAAACTGGAAGGTTTTAAAGAAAGTAGATGATACGCTGGATGTTTTTGCCTGCCATGGAGTAGGGGGAATAATGGGAATGATTCTTACTGCTGTTTTTGCTCATGGTGAAAAAGCAAGCCTGCTGCATGGCGGGATTGAGGTTTTTCTTCATCATATGGCAGCATTGGTTTTGGTTTCTGTTTTTACATTCTTCGGCTCGCTTCTGCTGTATAAGATGACGGATTCCATCATTACCCTGAGGGTTTCTGAAGAGTCTGAAAATAAAGGCCTTGACCTGTCTCAGCATGAGGAAACTTTCATTTGATACCATAGTAACAGTCCCAAAAATCTGATGATTTGAATTTTGGAACTGCTGCAGACCGGTCTGTCAGAATCAAAAATAATTTATTGAATTGATTCAATCGCTTTGAAGATCTTATTTTTTGAATTTTCAAAGACTTCACCTCCGAATTCTTCATTATCCAGAGAATGTATTGTGATATCATTCACGCCCATAATCCCGAAAATATGTTTCAGATAGGTGGTTTGAAAATTGATGTGGCCGTTCTTTTCATTTTCTCCGTACCCGGTATCACCCCGCGTTGAAAGGATGAAGACTTTTTTGTTTTCAAGAAGTCCTACGTAATCACCATCCGGAACTCCGGATCTGAACTTCCAGGTTTCATTGATCCGCATTACCTGGTCTATATAAGCTTTCAGCCCGGCAGGAACAGACCAGTTGTACATTGGAGTTCCGATTACATATACATCATGTTCTTTGAGTTCCTGTACCAGCTCATTGCTGAGTTGTAAAGGTTTCTGGTTTTCTTCAGTTCTGTCTTCAGGTTTTTTGAAGGCACCTGCAATCCAGGATTCATCGATATTGGGAATGGTATCCGTTCCGGTTTCCCTGTAGGTGAAAGTATCATGGGGAAATTTGGTTTTCCAGTTTTCAGCGAAAAGCCGGGTCAGTTTTCTGCTGTAAGATCTTTCACTTCTTACACTGGCATTAATAATCAGTATTTTCATTTGTTTAAGAATTTATACCGGCAAAATTCCTGATTATTGAGTCCTGAAAAATTGATCTGGTTCAAGAGGATTTATTTTTTTTCCTGATCCTGCTGATAAATTCTGCGGAGATTCCCAGGTAAGAAGCAATCAGATATTGAGGCACCCTCGATGAAATATCAGGGTAAGTCTGCAGGAAATCATAATACTTCTGCTCAGCGGTGCGCATATGATTGAATACAATTCTTTTTTCAAGAGTTCCAAGATACCCTTCCAGGATTATTCTGAAATATCTTTCTAAGGATGGAATTTCTTTCAGCATTTTTTGAAAAGACTGATGGCTGATCTGTAAGAGCTTTGTCTTCTCAACAGCCTGTATATTATAAATGGAAGGCTTTTGTTTTGAAAAACTGGTGATATCTGTTGCCCACCAATGGTCAATAGCTAAAAACAGGATTTCTTCGTTCCCGTTTTCTTCATTGATGCAAAAAGCTTTTAAAACCCCTGAAATAACATAACTGTCATACCGGCAGGTTTCACCGTTTCTTAATAAAAAATCCCCTTTTTCCAGTGTTTTTTCTGTCCAGAAGCTTTTACATACCGCTATTTCTTCCGGACTTAACTGCACATGCTGCAGAATAGCCTTGATTAATGTTTCCATTCAAAAAATAATTAAAAAGAAGAGTAAATGATCAATCTGACTGAAATTCATATCATCAGCTCATTTACAAAAATACTTATTTTATAGAGAGTCAAAACCAAATAAATCTACGATTTTGCTGTGCTTTTATTAGGATTTATCATGTATCTTTGTTTTGAGGAAAATGAAGATATATTTATGGAATCAATATCGGTTTTTGAGATTATTAAAGTAGGAATAGGTCCGTCCAGTTCGCATACAATGGGCCCCTGGAATGCAGCTGCTGCATTTATCAGAATTATAAAAAGAGAGAGGTCAATTGAAGAGGTGAAGGAGGTTTTCCTTGAATTTTTCGGTTCTTTGGCAAAAACAGGGATCGGACATGGTACAGATATCGCCGGAATGCTGGGATTGAATGGTGAAGATTTCAAGACCATTGATACTACAAAAATTGATGAGAAAATCGAGAAAATAAAAAAAGACCAGATCATCAACCTGGGCGGGGAAAAAGAAATTCCCTTCATTTATGGGTACCATTTGGTGTTGAACATGCAGAAATCCCTTGATTTCCACCCGAACGGAATGATCTTCAGAGCCGTATTTGAAGACGGAACAGAACTCGTTCAGGATTTTTATTCCGTAGGTGGCGGATTTATTGCGAGCCAGGAGAAAAATTCTATTCAGAAGCAATGTGTACGTACTCTGTACCCATGTCATAAATCTTCAGATATTGTAAAGTACTGTCAGAAATTAGGTTTCAGCAGAATTTCAGATCTGATCCTGATCAACGAAGAGAGCTGGAGGTCTCAGGAAGAAACCAGAGAGGAAGCTTTATATATCTGGAAGCAGATCAAAGAATGTGTTTATAAAGGAGTCAATAAAGAAGGGGTTCTTCCGGGAGGTCTCAATGTTACGAGAAGGGCAGCCGGAATCAACAGAAAGCTGTTAGGTGATAAAATTTATAAAAATAAAGACGAATGGTTTCAACAGGTTGTTGATGCTGAAGAAAACTTTACCAATATCAACAAATGGATTGCCTGTTTTGCGTTGGCTGTGAATGAAGAGAACGCAAGTTTCGGAAGAATCATTACGGCGCCTACTAATGGGGCTAGTGGAGTAATTCCGGCTGTTTTGATGTACGCTCAGGCATTCACGCCATTTACCAGTGAAGACGATATTGTAAGGTTTTTGCTTGTTGCGGGTGAAATTGGAACGTTATTCAAGAAAAATGCAACGATTTCCGCAGCGATGGGAGGATGTCAGGCAGAGATCGGTGTATCTTCTGCAATGGCGGCGGCCGGTCTTACGGAAATTTTAGGAGGAAGCGTAGGGCAGGTGCTGATGGCGGCAGAAATTGCAATGGAACATCACCTGGGACTAACCTGTGATCCTATTAAAGGACTTGTACAGATCCCGTGTATTGAAAGAAATACAATGGGTGCGATGAAAGCCATTACCGCTGCAAATATCGCTTTGGAAAGTGATCCTACAAAAGCAAAAGTAACCCTGGATGAGGTGATTCAGACCATGTGGGAAACCGCACAGTCTATGAGTGACCGTTTTAAAGAAACTTCTGAAGGCGGGTTGGCAATTGCGGTGAACGTTCCGGAATGTTAATGGTAACCAATGTTTTGAAAATATAAAATCCTTAGGTTTTTTCCTAAGGATTTTTTTATGTTGTAAATTTTCAGGGTGTTAACAGTGTAGTAAGCTTATTACTTTTTATTGAATAAGTAGGTTTTTCCGCCCTGAGTAAGTTTTAGCTGGTTACTTTCCGGGATGAATTCCAGCTTCAGGCCTGCCTTGTCAAATGTAAACTGATCTTTTTCTGCAGGTGTCAGGAGAAACTCAGCCTGATTGGTTCCCTGGGCGTATAATGTTTCATCTCTTACAAATACTTTTAAGCCAAGACAAATATCTTTTGAAGTATAGTCTCCGGCATATTTTTCCAGTTCAGGTGCCGGAGCTTTAGCCTTACCGAATACAGGATATTTATATTCTCTGTCGTAGATCAGGTTCAAAAGGGCAACATAGAAACTGTTGTGATTGAATTTTTCTCCGTTGATGGTAACGGCATAAGACAGCTGATCTGTCGGCTCAAAACCCACTGTGGAATGACTTCCTGCAGTATCACCTCCATGTCCGTATAAGGTGATATTATAAAAAGGCATTTTCATAATTCCGGAACCGAACAACTTTTCATTTTTATTGGAAATCATCATATCGAGCGTGCTCTTCTGGATAAATTTTCCGTTGAAAAAAGCATTGATAAAAATATTAAGATCTTCAGGGGTAGAAGTGATATCTCCCAGTCCGATACAGTTTTCAAAATTAAAATCTCTGGCTTCACTCCAGACGTTATTTTTTAATTCATAGGATTTGAATACATTTTCCTGACGGTCAAGTGCAGAAAAAGTGTTTGGCATCGGGGCTTTTGCCAGAATATTTTCTTTTAGGATCTGGTGGTAAGGCTGCTTATATATTTTTTCCAGAATTCTGCTCAGGAGGTAATAGGCTGAATTGGAATACCTCATTTTTTCTCCCGGTTTTGTGCTTACTTTCTGTTTTTTGATCGCTGCGATGATTGCTGCATCACCCACAGGTTTATCAAAAAGCCAGTTATTTTCTTTATTTCCTACATAATCACCCAATCCGCTGGTATGGTTCAGCATATGCTGAATGGTTATTTTCCTGGCATTGGGAATGTCGGGATAAAATTTTGAAAGCGGATCGGCAAGGTTGAGTTTCCCTTTTTCTACAAGCTGTAAAAGCATTACCGCAGTAATAAGTTTACTGATAGAACCTATCTGGTAACCCGTATTTTTATTATAGTTTACATTGGGTAAAAGCTGCTGGCCAAAATCTTTATGATACACCTCTGATCCGTTTCTGAACAGGGAAATACTTCCGATGACCTGATTGTTCTGAACCATATAATTTAAAAAATCATCGATTCTCTGCGTATTAACCGCTTTATCTTTGAGATAGGGAATAGCTGAGCTTTCGGGTTGGGCATTCCTGTAAAGGTTGAGTGCCATTGTTTTTTCGTTTTGAAGAAAATCTCCTTCAAAATGGTCTGTTTTATAGGTGCCTTTATATCCGGCTCTTAGGGTCTGTATATCAAAAGTGAGCTCGTTATTGTCGAATTTGATGTTGTCTGCAGGAAATTCCCTGGAGCTTTGACTGGGGCTTACTAAGGCTGCAGTATAGCCTTTTGTTTTTTTGGATATTGTAACGATAACAGGTAGTTTCATGGCCTGAGTGTCCAGTTCGCCGTTCCAGGTTCCTTCAATTTGGGCGTGACAAAGATGTGCCAGGAAAACCAGCACTAAAAATAATTTATTTTTCATGGTATTTAAATGAATTTAGACATAATGATCTGGCAGATGAGGGTGGAAACTATTGAGACCACTGCAAAGAGTACAATATGCTGCCATTTTTTAAGGTTGGTTGCTGTTTTAAAACCGTTGTAAAAGATAACGATGCTGTATGTCAGCAGAACGATACTGAATAAAGCCATTCCCATCATAATAGCAGTGTCCGGCAGCGGAACAGAATCGGTGGGATGGGCAGCATAACTGATCATCCTTTGTCTGGCTTCCTGTATAAAGGAGATTTTTTCCGTACACTGCAGAACAACCAATACCAGCTGTGAAATCAGAACAGTATTGATGATATCGATCATTCTGGTTTTATTATTTATAATTTTCCCCAATATATAAAGGATGATGATCGCAAGAGTAAAGCTGGCGAGAGTAGACAGGGCTACAGCCTGGAGAGAAACCTGATCTACCTTATTGACCTTGTAGATACTGCTGAAAGTAGTTCCGGTCCAGTATCCTGCGGCAATAGCAATAATTACGGTAAGAATTCCGGCAAGGAGAAGAAGTTTCTCATCAAATCTTTCAAATGGATTAAAAATGGTTTTCCAGTTCATGGTAATGAGTTTTACAGGTTATTTTTTCAGCTGTTCGATTTTAGTGATAAGGTCATCCATTTTATTTCTCATAGTGGGATAAGAAAGGCCTGCCTGCTTGGCCATTTCTTTAATGCTTCCGCTGGAGAGGAAAAAATTGAGAACAAAATCCTGCTCTTCGCGATTCAGTTTAAGGAGTACAGGCAGTTCATAATCACCACTTACTTCTGTTTTACAGCTCGGGCATTTCATCTGGCTTACATTAAGCGTATGATCACAACTTGGGCAGACAATAGGTAGCTTCATGAATTATTTTTTTACGAAAGTAATACTTTTTTTTAATAAAGTTAAAATATTTTTTAATTTTATTAAAAATTGATTCAATGAAAAGAAATGGGAAGGGAGAAGTTAAGTGGAATACTGAAAGGGAATATAATCGTTGTTGAGTAACCGTCCCGGCAAAAATTCCTGAATTTTACCACTTTATCGGAGGTGTAGAATTTTTAGCTGAAAATAAAACCGGAAGAAAAAATCTGAATCGTCATTTCAGTTCGTTTCTTCCGGTTTGAGCTTATGCGGGATTTTTTTATCTTAAAATTCCTCTGATCCTGTTGGCATTCGTGATCAGCTCTTCAAGATATTCATAGTTCTCTTTTTCCAGAGCAGACTTGAATTTTCTGAGCTGGGAAATATGCTCATTCAAAACATCCAGCACATTTTCTTTATTCTGCTTAAAGATCGGTACCCACATTTCGGGATGGGATTTGGCAAGACGTACGGTACTTGAAAAACCGGAACTGGCAAGCTGGAATATCGTTTCTTCCTCACGTTCCTTTTCCAGTACGGTATTGGCAAGGGCGTAAGAAGTAATATGGGAGATATGTGAAATATAAGCGGTATGGATATCATGATCCTGTGCATTCATGTAAATCATATGCATATCCAAAGCTTCAACGATTTTTTCAACGGTCTGTAAGGCATCTTCGGCAGATTCTTCTTTATTACAGATCACTCCTGCTTTTCCTGAGAAACTTTCGGCAACAACAGACTGCGGACCACTGTTTTCCGTACCCCACATCGGGTGAAAGGCTACAAACCTTGATCTTTTCGGATGGTCTTTTACTGCATTCACAATTCCTGCTTTGGTAGAGCCTGCATCCATAACGGTCTGGTGATCTGAGATAAGGTCCAGCACTCCCGGAAGTATTTTTCTCGCTGCATCTACCGGAATGGCAATGATGACTACATCCGCATTTTTTACCCCCTGTTCAAGGTCTGCTCCTGCATCAATGATTTTCATTTCCAGGGCTTTACTGATATGCTGCTGATTGTTATCAATTCCATAGATGAAGTGTGCTATTCCTTTCTCTTTTAACTTCAAAGCCATCGAACCTCCGATCAATCCTGTTCCTATAATACTTATTTTCATCTTTAAATCTTTTTGTAAATAAAAAAAACCTCGTCAAGGACGAGGTTTTAAGTTATGTTCATAAGAATCCCTATCCCAGTTCTGAGTTAAAAATTCCGTAATAATATGTTCTGTTATTAAAATTCACGAGGCGAAGGTATAAAATTTTTTTTAAAGTTGATGTATTTTTATGATTTCTTCCTGATCTGAACCGGGAGGTCAACAGTCTGCCTTCCGTTGCTGCCGGAGCATTGCAACAGAACTTTTTGCCTGTAACAAAGCTATTTTTTTGCAGTTGTAGTGGTTTTCCTTCTTTTAATGTGTCCCGGATATGCGCAACCTGACTTTATTATGGTTTGACGACGTCCGAACCTGCTTAAGGCAAAGGTTTCAGATAAATAAGAAAGCCTTTCCGGTACTTTTATCATTTCTAGCTGCATATCATCATAGCTTTTTTCACCCAGGCCTGTAAGTTCTATTTTGGTTTTTTCACCGGGAAACTCCTTGGGATTGTAAAGTTCTGCGGTTATTTTTCCTTTGATCAGAATGCCTTTAAGCCATCCGTTTTCCTGCTTTTCTCCCTGTCTGATCAGGTGATAGGTACCGTAAATACTGTCATTCTCTTTACCTTCCTGAAAGATGAGCCCGAATTGCCATAATGGAACATAAGTTTCATAACTAGAATATGTCCAGAATCCCTTTATGGAATCTTTGATTTTCTGGTGATAAAGCTCATCCATATAAGTCTGTATGGCGATACTGTCACGGCTGTCAATCTCCTGCATGAGAGTACTTTTATGACCCTTCCTGCACGAAAGCAGAGAAGCTGTGCAGAATACGAAGAGGGTAAAGCAGATGGAATATTGTTTTTTGATCATCATATTCTTTTTAAAAACGACTATAAGTTTCAATTCTACTTTTATAATACTGAAAGCTTTTTCCTATGGAATTACCCGTTAAAGCATACCTGTCAAAATCAACTGTTATTTTGCCAACAAGGGATGAAACTGTCTTTTCAGGAACCGTATTCCGGAACCTGTTTTTTCTCCTGGCAGTTAATCAATACAGATATCAATAGAATCAGAAAGCTTTTATTTTTTATGTTTGAGACCATGGCTAATCAGTTTTGTTACTGTACCGAACTCAGTTTAACCATATGATTTTCCCGCCATTGGCTGGCTTTTGCCTCGTCATTATCACGGTTAACAGTAAAAGTATCAATCGTTTTCCAGGTATTATTAGTGCTGTTATATTGGTATAAAAATATTTTTCTCTGAGGCAGAGGTGTGTAGGGAGCATCCATTTCCGGAGTATGCTTCAGAAATTTTTTGGGAGTATGGAAGATCAGGATATCAAATTCTTTGCTGAGACTTCTGAATGACTGTCTGTTCAGGTATTTTTCAATCCTGGTATCTGTCTCTTTTTTATACTGTTTCACCTTCTGCCGGTACCATTTTTCAGCTCCTGCCTTAGGAACAAGGATAAACATGGTTTCTCCATTTCTGTAGTTAAAATCAAAATTTCTGTAGATCCCGTTATATCCGGTGCTTGTGATCCCTTCCAGGTCATCAACAGGGTAGCTGATGAAGTCTGTATCTGTAGAGGACTGCCCACAGGGGATGATTTGGGAATGATTTCTTTCATGAGCTTTTGCACTGTGTTTACCATTGGCCAGAAGCAGTAAAAAGCAAACCGGAAGTATCCTTTTCATAGTGGTAATTCTGTTTTTTCAGGGTAAATATAAGTTTTATCATTGCTACAGATAGGATGGTAACCGGTAAATTGAGGAAAAATGGCTGAAATCAGGTATAATTTCCGGAGTTTTCAATGGGGGCCAGGTTATTTATTTTTAATAATTTTAATCCTTATTATTAACGTAAAATGCAACATCATGAAAAGCAGACATGGGCTTGGGATTCTTATTGTATTGACTTTTATAAATTTTGGATATGCCAGAAGTTTCAACCATGAATCTTCAGACCTTTCTGATAGGATTAAAAAAGACACTGTAAAAATCAAAGCAGCTTTCCGTGAAGATGATATTGCTGCCAATGAATATTTAAAAGACCGCCTGAAACCAATCCGGACTAATTTTAAAAGAATCAATTCCATCACCCAATGGACCTCTGTCCTGAAAAAAGACATTGAGGGAGAATCTGCTGAAGGGGGTGAAGCTACTTTTTTCTTTAAAGGCAGGCGCCTGGAAAAGGTTTTAGCCAGACATTACGGCGAAATGGGACAGGCTCTGATTGAATATTACCTGATGAACGGCCAATTGTCTTTTGTTTTTCAAAAAGACTACAAGTACAACCGTCCGATGTTCTATGATGCCAAAGCAATGAAGGAAAATAACGATACGGAAGCTTTTGATTTTAAAAAATCAGAAATCATGGAAAACAGGAATTACTTTGAAAAGGGAAATCTGTTTCATATTGTGAACAGCCAGGATTGTGGAGCTCCTTTTAGCGGTGAATATATGGCCGAAGAAGAGAAAAGTATACAGGATGATTTTAAAAGATTGATGGAGCTTTTGAAGTGAGAAGAAATGGTTTTGCATATATTCTCTCGCGGATTGAGCTGATTCCGCAGATTTTTAATTGAAAACCTTTGGTTTTAAAAGGGTTAATAGTTTAATATTTACGTAAGGTTAATTGTAAGACTGATTCCGCTGTTGGTTTTGCATATATTCTCTCGCAGATTGAGCTGATTACGCAGATTTTTTGATTGAAAATCAGAGATTTTCAAAGGCTTATGTGTACTTAATATACGCAAGAAATATCACTTAAAATAACTTAAGTGTTAAAAAGCTTTTGTGACTTTTGTGGTTGAACTAATGAATGTTTCCTGCCGTATCAGTTATTTAGTTTCCCTGATGAGAGTAAGCCGCTCTTCCACCTCTTTGATTTTCCCGATCCAGTAGTTGATTCCTTCCTGATTGGTTACGGTCTGTCTGAAAGCATTTTTATTAACAGCCCATAGCCTGGAGCCGTTTTTCTGATACTCTACTTCACGCTCTCTTTTATTTTCAGGTTCTATACGGTATCTCCAGAATACAAGCGAATGCATATATTCTGAACGGATCTTTTCAAGGTAGTTGATAATCGCTTTGCGGTCCTGCGGAATATATCCCGGGCCCGAGCAACCGCAGGAATGGAAAGTTATCCCAACAGTATACAGATTCCGGATATGGGCCCATTGCTTGTGATCATTTTTTGCCGGTGATTCAAAATCCAGGCCCATATTGGCCATCATGCTTCCACATTCAGGACATCTGGCTTCCACAGAAGTGGTTGCATCCCTGTCTACATCTTTTAAAACACGGCGTTTGAATGTCTTCTGACAATTGAAACATGCATAATGACATTTGTAAACCATCATGGCGTATCGGCACATATTACGATCTTATTCTTTGGTTATTAGTTAATTTATATTTTATCTTCTTCCTTATAATGTATTCCCATCATGCTGCTGGCGCTTCTCGGATCATAAACGGACCAGACTTCACCCCAGGAAAACCTGAAAAGACATCTTGGATAGGGTGTTTTCTCTTTCCGGGTAGGAGCTGTTCCAAGAATAAGGCTCAGAAACCTGTTATTTCTGTAGAAAACCTGCATTTCTTTTTCTTCAGACCAGTCCTTCCAATCTTTTGCATCACCGTTTTCCGATGTATTCATATGAATGCTGTGCAACTGATCTCTCCAAAAGCACAGTTGAAAATACACCTGATATCCCTGCACTTCTATCGTGTTGAAACAGTACCAGAAATATCCGGTTGTCACATCCCGCATATTATAGTATTTCTCTTTATAAAATGCAGTCTGCTGCAGTTCCTCAAGCAACATTCCTTTATACAGTGTGGTATCAAAGGTTTCCAGCTCTATCCATCCGTTTTGATCATTGATCAGCATAGTTCAAAAAAAATTGAAGCCATAAATATACCCGTTTTTTCTTTACAGACAACAGATAATATTTACAGCTTCTTGTAGAAATAGAAATATCGGTGTGTGTTATGGATTTGAAATGATTAATGTGGAAGGAATGTCAGACAGCCAAAGACTTTTTGTGTCTATCAGACTCTTCCAGCTTTTGCTGCTGATGAGCATCAGGTCCTGGGAATTCAGGAACTCTTTCTCTATCTTTTTCTCATTATACAGCGTAATATGATTGGGGGCTACCTGCTCAATACTTCTGATCAGTTCCTTTACTTCAATATTATTGCGGATCTGGCCTGCTGCATCCAGGATGATGATCTGTGAATTGTTATTATTGATGAGCCTTTTAGCATATTCCAGCAGGTAAAAATCACTTAAGTTAAAGATCGGAACAAATACTTTATCGGCAGTTTTAAAGTTTTTTTCTACCAATACACCAACAGGGATATTGGTTTTATCTAAAATCTGAAGGGTAAAATCGTCAAAAGGAGAGTTGTTGAAGATATTTCCTTTGCCTTTTACCGTATTCAAAAGTTTTTCAGGATTGATAATTTTGGTGGTAAAACCTAATAATCTCCCCAATAAGCTTCCTTCATACATTGATTTTCCAAGCATGATCAGGAGAAGATCATAGTGCCCCTTATTTGTAATGCTGGTAAGATCATTTTCTATATCGGTAGAAGCTTTGAAGAGGGTAGTCACTTCAAGGTTGAGCTCATGGGAAGTTTCAATGACGTGCTGAAACTGAGAATCTTCATATTCATCAATATCATAAGCATGCATTTCGTTCACAGGGGCAATATTCATAGCGGTGATGCTTTTATTGCCGTTCATTTTATGGGTGAAATCATGGGCCAGTTTAAGGAGGGTACTTCCGGATTCAGGTTTGTCAAAAGATAAGAGTACGCGGTATTGGGAATCGTTTTCATGTACAGGCTCTTCCTCTTTTTTAGATTTAAAAATAAAATTAATGAAATCCAGGGCAGGCCCGGTCATGAATGTTGTAAATAAAGCCATAATAACGAGCATGGCAAAGATTTCGGGGCTTAAGACCCCAAGATCATACCCGATATTCAGTACAATAAGCTCCATTAAACCTCTTGTATTCATCAGGGCGCCAATCGTTAAACTTTCTTTCCAGTTGATCCCCACAAACCTGGCAGTGAGCGCACTTCCTGCAAATTTTCCAAGTACAGCCGTCAGGATAATGAAGCCTGCAGTGATCCAAAGGTGTGCATCATTCAAAAGGCCGATCTGGGTACGAAGACCCGTAAAAACAAAGAACAGCGGCAGAAGCAGTACCAGTGCCACATCTTCTACTTTATCGATAAACAGGGTCCGGAATTTTGTATTTTCCGGCATGATGGCACCTGCCATGAAAGCCCCGAATAAAGCATGGATCCCAATAACTTCGGTTACATATGACGATAAAATAAGGGTAAGGAAAAAGATAGCTACCATAGGTTTACTGATCGTATTTTTGCCGGCCTGAAGATCCCCGACCCTTTTCAGGAATGGCCTTACAATTTTGATCATTAAAAATACATAAGCTATTGCCATGATGATCACATAGATGGAACTTGTGAAAGAACCGGCTTTTACAATAGCAATTACCGCTGCAAGAATACACCATGCCGTAATATCATCAGCTGCTGCACAGGTAATCACAATGGTGCCCAGTTTGGTCTTCTGAAGATTTCTCTCCTGTACAATTCTTGCCAGTACCGGAAATGCCGTTATACTCATAGAAATTGCTATAAATAAGGCAAAGGAGGTAAACTGAATCCCTGAAGGGGCAAATTCCTGATAAATAAAATACGACAAGCCAATACCCAGCGCAAAAGGAATAATAATACTGGCATGACTGATCACTACAGCATCATGGGCTTTTTTTCGCAGGACACTGAGGTCAAGTTCCATTCCTACGATATACATAAACAGAATAAGCCCTATCTGGCTGAGAAACTGTAAGTTTCCCAATGATTCTTTTGGAAATAAGAATGCAGAAAACTCAGGAAAATACATCCCTACAAGAGAAGGTCCCAGCACGATCCCGGCAATCATTTCCCCAATTACACTGGGCTGTTTGATCTTCATACAGATCCATCCGAACAGTCTGGCAGTAAGAATAATGGTTACGATCTGTGCCAGTAGCAGTGCCAGAGGGTGGTGAAGGTTGGTTTTAAAAGATTCAAGGAAGTTGTCCCAGGTAGAGCCACTGCTGGTTTTACTGACGATATTTTCTTTGATTTCCAGTGTCTGCCCTTCCATGATAAAGAAGTACATCAGGCCGGAAAAAACCGCTATAGTCGTAATGTAGAAAATTAAATTTCTGTATTTCCCCAAATTCATGATTCCAATATTTTAATGCAAAGTTGATAAGAATATGTTGATGTTAAATACACTTTTTTTTAAAATGTAATGAATGTTCTAAAAAATGTAATAAAATCTATTTAAATGAATATCCAACGCCGGCCCCTATTTTCCAGCTTCCGTTCTGGTCCGGAGTTTTGGTGTTATAATAGACCGGAATCTGAAGGACAATTTTTCTGTAAACCATCGTAAAACCGGCTCCTAAGGTAGGCGTAACAGGGCTGTTTCTTGTTCCGGAGGATCTGTCTTCCCTGATTCTAAGAGAGGGAAGCATCCCTGCAATATATTTTATGTTTTTGTGCTTAAGGCTTATATTAGGCCCGGTAAAATTGAGAAAAGCACCATGATCTACATATCCGGCTACTGCGATTCCCTCAAAAAATGAGACCTTGATTTTTGAACCCGTTTCCTGAGAAAAGCACAGTCCGGATAGAAGAATTCCTACTGCATACAGACAGTTTTTCATTATTAATCATTTAATCAGGAGTAAAAATACGTCCCTGTAATGGTACAAAAAATGAAGATGTAATGAAGCGAAAGCTTTCTGTAATGAAAACGGAAATGTCTGAAAAATCTATTTTCCGAATAATTCCATCAGTGCACTTTTATAGGTATCTCCGATTTGCAGCTTCAGGAAATTTTCTCCTTCGGTGAGAATGGTTGTAATAATTTCGTTGGTGGTAAATACTTTGATGGAAGACATTGCAATGATCTCTTTTTTATTGATCTGGGCAAAATCTTTAGCCGGAAGCATTTCAAGAAGATTTTTGAAATTAAGGTTTTTTAAAACGATAACGGTTCCGTCATTCAGGGTAATATCTTTATCCCGGCTGTCAATTTCCGAAGTTTTGATGTAAACAATCTGTTCGGTGGGAATGATGGTTTTACCGATGTTGGTATTCCATTCTATGAATGTTTTTTTCTGGATGGTGCTGATTTGTTCTTTTGCCTTATCAAAAGCCTGGATCAGACGTTCTTTTTTAATAGGTTTTCTTACATAATCCACTACATTGAGATCAAAAGCTTCTGCTGCATATTCTTTATAGGCGGTAGTGAAGATGATCTTTTTTGAACCGGAAATCAGCTCGGCAACCTGAAGACCCGTCATTCCGGGCATTTCAATATCCAGAATGCAAAGATTACAGTCCAGGGAGTCAATTTCTTTCAGAAAAACCTTAGGATCGTTGAAGGCCTTTACCACTTCCACATCATCAATTTGCTCACACAGAAGTTTAAGGTAGCTGATGGCCAGCAGTTCATCATCCAGAATAACGCATTTTATCATAGAATTCTCCTAAATTGATTTTTAATTCTGCTGTGAAAATCCCGTTTTTAGAACTTCTTTCCAGCTGATAGTAAGTACTGTAGATCATTTTAAGCCTTTGGTCAAAAGACTGGCTTCCGAAACCGCTCTTTTCCTTCTCGAGGATATTTTTCAGAGAGGCTTTGTTGCTGACTTTCATGGTGAAGATGCCGTTTTCAAGCTCCATATAAATGGAAATAAAAGAATCCTGAGCCAGAAAGTCAGTATGTTTGAAAGCATTTTCTATAAGATCCACAGAGATTAACGGGGCAAACACTTTTTCTTCATACACAGAATCGGATTTATTGATCCTGGATTTGATTCTGAAATCGAAAAGAGGATTGATCTTGATCTTATTAATTTCAATGAGACTTAGTGCAAAAGTCAGTTCCTCCTTAGGACTTACAAACTTATTGTTGCTTTCGTATAAAATATAATCCAGTACATTGGCCAGCTTATCCAGCGACATATAGGTCTGGTAAGCATGGGACTGCACTGAATTGAGAATATTTTTAAAAAGATGGGGATTCAGCTTGGTACCAATGTGTTCCAGGCGTACTTCATTCAGGCGCTGCTCAATGATCTTATTGGTTTCTGACAGTTGGGTATTTTTTTGTTTCAGATTCTGATTCTGGCTGAACAGGTAAATGCTCGTGGTCAGGAAAAAGAAAATGGCAAAAACCCCGACGAATATCAGATAATCATGAATCATGTAGTAATTGCCCCCCATATGATCAGTGAAAGAAAATTATTGAAGTTTTTTCAGGCTGTTTACCGTCACGGTTTCCTCACATTTCTCAAAAGTGATTTCGTAAGACGGCTTTTTTTCAGGATAAGAGATCAGATAATCCGGACATGGTTTTTTCTGTGCATGGCTGCGGTCAAAATCTACTTTTCCATTGGTAATGATGCTGTCCTTTACAAACTTCTCATCAATTCTGTAAATACTCATGGCATTCTTTGCCTCTTCAGAATACTTAAATTCCTTCGACAGGGTTTCTGCAATCACACGGCTGTTCGGTAAATAACCGCTGCAGCTTGCCCCTTTTTTGTTTAAAATAAAAAATACAATCAATAGGCCCGGTATGAAGCCTATTGCATAAAATTTCAGCTTTTTCATTTAGAAAATTAAAAGATTGATATCGTGGTACGTAAGTCCGAAACGGTCACAGATGATCTTTTTGGTATGTCTTCCCTTGTACATATATAAACTCTGCTTCATTTCGTTTTTGCGGATCAGCATATTTTCAAAACCGCCTTCTTCATCATAATTCAAAATATAGGAAAGGAAGAAATTCGAAATCGCCTTGGTTGTTGTCCTTGGCATTCTTGAGGTAAGATTCGGAAGTCCGCAGTGGATCACACCGTGTTTGATGATGTAAGGATCTTCCATGGTGGTAAGTTCTGAAGTTTCAATCACCTTACCGTTGTCTATGGTAATATCGATGATGACGCTCCCTTTTTTCATATTCATGACCATATCTTCAGTTACGATAGGGGTCATATTCAGCCTTGGCAGCGCTCCGATCACCACATCGGCACGTCTTAGGCTTTTGCTGAGTTCCTTCGGATCTATGATAGATGTGGGAACCCTGCTGTCTACCATTGTGTGAAGTCTTCTGAGTTTAGATAATGAGTTGTCGAAAACTTTTATGCTGGCACCCAGGCCAATGGCTGCTTTCGTAGCAAATTCGCCTACAATTCCGGCTCCGAGGATTACTACTTCAGCAGGTCTTACCCCTGTAATTCCGCCCAGCATTAAACCATTTGACAATGCCAATAATTCTGAAGCATATAATATGGAAACGGTTCCTGCAATTTCACCCACCAGTCTTACCAGAGCCAGCTGCTTGTATTCATCCACGATAAATTCAAAAGCGATGGCATTTATTTTTTTCTCTGCAAGCTTTAAGAAGTATTCTTTATCTCTGAGGTTGATCTGAAGTGCTGAAACCAGATAAGTATTCGGTTTCATATATTCAATTTCATCTTCAGTAGGA
The DNA here is from genome assembly GCF_001684965.1 of Chryseobacterium arthrosphaerae. Taxonomy (NCBI): domain Bacteria; kingdom Pseudomonadati; phylum Bacteroidota; class Flavobacteriia; order Flavobacteriales; family Weeksellaceae; genus Chryseobacterium; species Chryseobacterium arthrosphaerae. Next base: position 272,759 of record NZ_MAYG01000001.1, read on the forward strand.
GGGTTGACCTTTAAAATAAGATCCTGCCCGAATGCTTCTTTAGGATCATTGGTAATTTTTGCTCCCGATTCAGAATACTGTAAATCTGTAAAAAATGACCCTTGCCCGGCCCCTGATTCTATAATGATCTCATGACCGTGTTCTACCAACACCTGTACGGCGTCAGGAGTAATGCAGGTTCTCCTTTCGTTGAGACAGGTCTCTTTGGGAATCCCAATACTGAATTGTTTTCCCTTCTTTATAACCTCCAATTTTTCCTCTTTCGGCATCAATTCTTCTTCTGTGAAAGGAGTAAAAATATTTGTACTCATCCTTAAATTAAATTATGTCTTACAGATTGTTTTTTACACTCAATTAATGAGCAAAGATACATAATATTTAATCGAATGTAACTTCTCTGTTTTCACCCGTGTTCACAATACTCATTGTGTGGTAGTTGAGCCCGTACAGCTCATCTTCATACACTTCCGGCCATTCGATGATGCACAGGAAAGAATTGTCAAGGTATTCTTCAATCCCGATATCATAGACTTCTTCAATGTTTTTGAGACGGTAAAGATCAAAATGATATACCTTTCCCTTGGGAGTGTTATATTCATTCACAATGGAGTAGGTAGGAGAGTTTACCTCGTCTTCACTGCCCAGGTTTTTAAGCAGAAATTGAGTGAAAGTAGTTTTTCCGGCACCCAGGTTTCCCTTTAATAAAAGGATATTATATTTTAGATTAGGAATGACTTCATCCACAATGTGCTGCCATTCCGGTAAAGATTGTATTTTCATTTGCCAAATTTAAATCTAAATTATGTTTTTTATTATTATTTTGATTGCTAATAACAAAGAGTAAGTCCTTTTTATGTATCGTATCGTTTGTTTGGAGTGGTGTTTTCTTGTGTTTTCGATAATGAAACCTTATATTTGATTGAATACTAAATATTTTATTATGAAAAAAATTTACTTAGCTTTATTTATTTCTTTTTTTGGAATAGCAGGCGCACAAGTAGGTACAACCTGTACCAACCCTATTGTAATTACCTCCTTGCCATATACGACAACGGATGACACCGCAAATTATGCAGACAATTATGACCCTGATCCTGATAACAGCCCGGCTTGCAGTGGTTCTGCAGATGATTTTGGCAATTATTACCATGGCGGGAATGATGTGATTTATTCTTATACCGCTGCCTCTTCAGGAACTATAAAAATAGAAATTCCCGGTGCAACGGGATGGACAGGCTTATTTGTTTATACCAATTGCGCAGATATCGGCTTGAACTATGCTGCATGTGAAGGCAATGTTTCAGATGATGATTTACTTATTGATAATTTTGCAGTAACTGCAGGGCAGACCTATTATATATTGATTTCTTCATGGCCAGCCCCGCAAACTGTTCCTTATACGCTGAACGTTACCTCTCTGACACTTTCCGTACATGATGCTGAAGTGAAAAAGAAGCAGACCGGAATTTATCCTAACCCTGCAGCCAAAGATTTATTTTTTAAATCAGAAAAAGAGATTACTTCCGCAACCGTTTATACCATGGAAGGTAAAAAACTGGAAACCGCAAAAGTGAATAACAATTCGATTTCGGTGAACCATCTGAGTGCAGGAAGTTATATTGTGGAGTTTACGGATAGATCAGGTAATACCTCTGCAAAAATATTCATCAAGAAGTAAAGACATCCTTTATTTCTGACGCTTAAAAATCTCCGTTACGGAGATTTTTTTATTGATAAAGCGATGAGGTCAGGTTTCTGTCTGTTGATTATTGGCTGGTTTTGTTCATTTTTTTGTTTTTGCCGGTTTTAAATTCTGCTGCCCGAAGCTTCAGATTTGTACATAAATACTTAATTTTACAGCATGATTTCCAAACAGACCATAGATAAGATATTCTCCACGATCAGAGTAGAAGAGATTGTGGGTGAATATGTGCAGTTGAAAAGAGCAGGGTCTAATTTCAAAGGGCTCAGTCCTTTTCACGACGAAAAGTCGCCAAGTTTTGTGGTGTCACCAAGTAAACAGATCTGGAAAGATTTCTCTACCGGAAAAGGAGGTACGGCCATCTCTTTCCTGATGGAAATTGAGAATTTTACTTATCCTGAAGCGCTTCGCCACGCCGCTAAGAAATACGGAATTGAGATTGAAGAAGATCAGCGTGAAATTTCCGAAGAGGCCAAAAATGCGCAGACGGAAAAAGATCTTCTCTATAAAATTCATGAAGTGGCCAATACCTATTTTCAGGAAATACTTTGGGATGATCAGGAGGGAAGAAGCATAGGACTTTCTTATTTTAAAGAAAGAGAGCTTAAGGATGATATCATCAGAAAATTCCAGTTGGGATATTCTCCGGAGAAAAAGAATGCTTTTACAGCATATGCGCTGGAGAAAGGGTATACGAAGGAAATACTTGAAAAATCAGGACTTTCCATCTTCCCTGAAAACACTCCTGCCGGGGTAGACCGTTTCCGGGAAAGGGTTATTTTCCCGATTCACAGTTTTTCAGGAAGAGTATTGGGATTCGGAGCAAGGATACTGAAGAGCAATGTCAAAACGGCAAAATATCTTAATTCCCCTGAAACCGAAATCTATCATAAATCCAATGTTCTTTATGGTTTAAACCAAAGTAAACAGGCCATTTCAAGAAAGAACGGCTGTCTTTTGGTAGAAGGATATATGGATGTGATCTCCCTGCATATGTCAGGGATCGAAAACGTAGTAGCAAGTTCGGGAACCTCCCTTACCACCGAGCAGATTAAACTGATCAAAAGGCTTACTGAAAACGTAACCATCCTTTTCGACGGAGATAATGCCGGAATTAAAGCAAGTTTCCGCAGTATCGACATGCTGCTGACAGAAGGGATGAACATCCGTGTTTTGCTTTTCCCTGACGGGGATGACCCGGATTCCTTCGCCAGAAAGCACCCGCAGGAATACGTTGAAAAATACATCGAAAACGAAGCGACGGACTTCATCGATTTCAAAGCGGAAATCCTGTTGAGAGATGTAGGCAATGATCCTATCAAAAAGGCAGAAGCCATCCGTGATATTGTAAAATCGGTTTCCTTTGTACAGAATGCACTGAAAAGAGAAGTTTATCTGAAGGAAGTTTCCAATAAATTCGGACTTTCTGAGCAGAGCCTTTTCAACGAGCTGGATGTTCAGAAGCAGATCACCCAGAACCAGACCCACCACGTTCAGCAGCAGCAAAAAGAGAAGGAAACCCCGAAAATGGAGATTGTTCCTCCGGATAAGGAAAAAGAAGATCCTTTCCTGTTTGATGTTTTGTTTATGGAAAACAAACTTGTTGAGCATATGTTGGCATTCGGGGATATCGTTCTTAAAAGGAGAAATGAAAATAATGAAGAATATCAGATAACAGTTATTGAAGAAATTCTTCATCACTTTGAAGAGGAAGAATATACTTTTTTAGTTAAAGGGAATGAGATTATTATCAATCAGGTAAAGGAAGGAATTCAGAAAGACGAGTTGAGAAGTGGAAACTTTTTTGTATCTTTTATGGATGAAGAAATTACCACAAAGGTTGTAGATGCATTGATTCCTCTGGATGAACTGGAAAACTGGGCTTCCAGAAATATTTATCCGCCCAATTACGGAGATAAGGTGGCAGATCAGATTAAAGGTGATGTCTTATTGCATAAATACAGGTATATCGATTATCTGATCACCGAAACAGATAAACAGCTCGATCAGTACAGGGATACTGATGAATTGAAATATTATGAGCTCATAAAAAAAATAACGCTGCTGAAACAGGCTTCGATAAGGCTGAACAATATCATTGAATATTCACCCATCAAAGGAATCTATAGAGACAGAAGAAGATAATTCAGGCACAATGTTTTCTAAGATTCTGTGACAAAAAGTCCTATAAAATTTTAGGAATAAATATTGTAATTTAAACTTCGAGAATATTTGTTAAAATAATACATAATAGAAATATGGACATTAAAAAGGAATTCAGAGATTTCTCTGTAAAACATTTAGGAAACAACGGTCTGGTTACCGATCAGTATATGGGAATGTATGGCCCAACGAATCTTACCCCGTACATCATGGAAGAAAGAAGATTGAACGTTGCTCAGATGGACGTTTTCTCCCGTCTGATGATGGACAGGATTATCTTCCTGGGAACAGGTATTGATGATCAGGTAGCGAATATCGTTACGGCACAGCTTTTATTCCTTGAAAGTGCAGACCCTTCAAAAGATATTCAGATTTATATCAACTCTCCGGGTGGTAGTGTATATGCAGGTTTAGGTATTTATGACACCATGCAGATCATCAAGCCTGATGTAGCTACAATCTGTACAGGGATGGCAGCATCAATGGGAGCAGTACTACTGGTGGCAGGTGAAAAAGGAAAACGTTCTGCACTGAAGCACTCAAGAGTAATGATCCACCAGCCTTCAGGAGGAGCACAGGGTGTTGCTTCTGACATGGAGATCAACCTTAGAGAGATGTTGAAACTGAAGCAGGAGCTATATGAAATCATCGCGCACCACTCAGGCCAGACCTACGATTGGGTTGAAAAATCTTCTGACAGAGATTACTGGATGACTTCTGAAGAAGCTAAAGGCTACGGAATGGTAGATGAGGTACTTCAGAGAGCAGCTGAGAAAAAATAATTGATTGTAAAATCACAGAAACCGCACCCATCTGGTGCGGTTTTTTTATGATCTGCAAAATTTTGATTCTGTTATTAAAGGTTTAGATTCCTACGGAATGACCATTTGGGGTAAACCATTATTTCAATTGGGTCATTCCGTAGGAATCCGGCTGGTATTGCATTATCAGAATATGGGAAAGCTACAACACTGATTTCCTATTTTTTAACAATTTTATGTATCGTAGAACGATCATTTGTTTTAATCTCAACGAAATAAATTCCTGTCTGTAATGATTGAATATCAATTTTAGTCATCTGGGAAGTCATCACTTTCTGTCCTGTTACAGAATAAATATTCACCTCCTTAAGCTTTTCAGTGGTTTCGATCTGAATAACATCACTGGCGGGATTAGGATAAATACTGAATTTTTTCTTATTCACATCCGAAACTCCCAGCATTGCATCAGCTGCTTCTGCAGGCGTGAAAGGTCTTCTTTCTCCAAAGCTCAGTCCAAGCCAATCGTTGTTTGCCAGTTGAACCTGAGACAGATTATCCTTCGTTTGCCAGCTTGATAAATCTTTTCCTTTGTATACTTTCCAGCTGTCAGTTCCTGAAGAATTTCCGGTAAAGCTGTTTAATGACAGGGTGGAAATTTGACTGTTAGCTGTGGTAAAATTAAAATACGGAGCCTGGGCCTGAATTAACTGTAGAGCCTGCTCAGCGGTTAATGTACCGTTGTATTTGATCCCAAAAACGAAAGAATGCGCATTGCCGTTAGCATTATCTGTCCCGAAATCAATAACGACAAGGCTTTTATGAGTTCCGGTTCCGATCCAGTTGGTGATCTGAGATGAGGTATACCATTGGGAACTATAGGCAGGGACAGGGGTGGATGGGGGAATATCCATATCATCCAGACCATATTTAATACCAAACCATAATCCGTCTATTAAATCAACATAACCTGCACCATTATTGTTATTCGACATATTTTCTGCATCTGAACCTATCCAGGGTATCCAGGAATCATTAGTACCTGGAGTATGGTGGTTGTATTTGAAGCTGTAGAGAAACCCTGATAAAATATCAGCTTCCATGTTAGGTTCTGCTGATATAATAGCATTCATCATATCTTCTGCTTTTAAATTATCAGCATCAAAGCGATATCCCCATGCATAAGAATTGGGGGTTGTATCGTCATTGAAATCGGCAATGAAATAAGCCTTTTTAGAACCGGTTCCTACCCAGAATTTAATGTCGTTTTCTGTAAACTGGGCCGACAACAACTGCATACAAAGCAGTAAGAAAAAAAAATAGATTTTTCTCATGATATTATTAAATTAAAGTTTTATTCCCGAAACTTATGGCAGAAAAAAGAACCTGTCTTTGTTCCCCGGATTTTAAACAGTGTCCTAAGGCAGGTCTCCTGGCTCACATCCTTTAGCAGCCTTCCCGGAAATTGATCCAGTGGCAAAAATGCTAGAGGTGAAACGGTTTACAGTTGCGGGTACAGCTCAAGAATTGAATAATATTCTCACTTGATTCCCTATTAATGAACAGTGTTCAACCTTAAAACGCCGCAAATATATCATATAAATTTTTGGTACTCCTTTTGTGAATTATTGATCCGTTTCCTGTTGTAGAAAATTATAATAAGCATTTATAGTGCTGTATTTTTTAAATTAATAAGGAATTTGATATTGTGTTTTTATTTCCGGATTCTGATACCGGTTATTATTGTTGATGTTGAATTCATTTTGCAGGCTCTATTGTTAAAGTACAATTATCATTGTATTCAAGATCAGTTTATAATCAATTTATACTTTCGCAGCCATAAAAGAAAATATGAAAAAGTTACTTTTATCTGTTTTGATGCTGGCTGCATTGGCATCATGTAACGACAATGATACGGTAAACAATCCGGATACTGATATCAATTACTCAAGACTTCCCCAGGAATTTCCTTTTACCAAATTGGCAACAATCAATGGAGTAGACGTGATCAATGGTGGGTTTGGTTCAGGAGCGGCGGCACATCCTACCCGAAAAGGAGAATTTTATGTGATTACAGACCGTGGCCCGAATACTGATTATCTGAACGGAAAAAAATTCCTGACACCCAATTTCACGCCAACCATTATGCATTTTAAGATCAATGCAGACGGGAATGTGGAGGTTATTAAATATATTAAACTTAAAAACCCGGGAGGACAGCCTATTACTGGGCTTCCGAACCCTGTGGGAATGGGCAGTACAGGAGAAGTTCCTTATGATGCTTCCGGAAATGTTCTGGGTACGGATAAATACGGATTGGACAGTGAAAGTATTGTTGCTGCACCGGATGGTACATTCTGGGTTTCTGACGAATATGGCCCTCATATTGTACATTACAATGCTGACGGGATTGAACTGGAAAGAATAAGTCCGGTTGGGGTAAATACAGGCCCGAGAAAATTACCTGCAGTTTTAGCCAAAAGAAGAGCCAACAGAGGAATGGAAGGTCTTTGTATGACACCGGATGGAAAAACCCTGGTAGGTACCATGCAATCGATGATGTTTGTCCCTACTAAAGCGTTGGCAACCAATACAACCCTGATAAGAATTGTGACATTTGATATCAGTACCGGGCAGACCAGACAGTTTCTATATAAACAGGATGGTGGAGCTTCCGATTCCGTTTGTGATATTACCGCACTGAGCAATACTGAATTTTTAGTGATCGAAAGGGATGGAAATTTCGGTTCACAGGGAGGAATCAAAAAAGTATACAGAATCAACCTTGCCAATGCCACAGATGTAAACGGGACTGACATCAATGCTGTGAACGGAAAAGAAATAAACGGAAAGGCTCTGGAGCAATGCTCATGGGATGAAATTACCAATGCCGGAATAAAACCTGTTTCCAAAACCCTGGCCGTGGATCTGGTTAAAAAGTTAGGGTATGAGCATGATAAATTTGAAGGAATTGTTTATTTAGGAAACAATAAACTGGCGGTTTTCAATGATGATGATTTCGGAGTTGTAGATGATGGAAACGGAAATCCCAAAGCAAAAATTCTGCCTAAAACAGGAAAGGTGGATAAAGGAACAATGTATGTAGTCGATATTCAATAATTAGATTTTTTTAACGGAAACGGCGGAATCGAAGATTCCGCCGTTTTTTATTGATAGTCTTTTTTATTTCTTACTCCTCCAAAGAGGAATCTGTACATTAAAAATGCCTGTACCAAAACGTTCCCTATAAATATCAATATCGCCTGATAAGTGGGGATAAGAGCATAGAAGGGCAGCGATTTATTAAACAGAACTGCCGGAAATAGCGCCAGAACCTTGATCAGGGCCAATGGATAATTCAGGAACTCAGGCTTTAAACCTATCATAAACTGATCATAGATAAAGACATAAATCAAATCAAATAAAAGAAGTCCGAAGAATATTATACTGAATCTTTTTATGTTCATCCGATGGAAAGTCTTTATGAGTTAAAAGCTTCAATGATCTTCGAGAAGTCTTCTAATTTTAAAGCAGCACCTCCAATAAGCCCTCCGTCAATATCAGGCTGGGAGAAGATCTCTTTTGCATTGTCCGGCTTTACAGATCCACCGTAAAGGATTGAAACTTCATCTGCCGTTTCCTGACCGTATTTTGCCGCAATAATATTTCTGATGTGTGCATGAATTTCCTGAGCCTGCTCCGGTGTTGCCGTTTCTCCGGTTCCGATAGCCCAAACCGGTTCGTAGGCGATTACCACTTTTCTGATCTCTTCAGCAGAAAGAGTGAAAAGAGCTTCTTCTGTCTGGCTTTTTACCACTTCAAGGTGCTGTCCGGCCTTTCTTTGATCAAGAGTTTCCCCGTTACAATAGACAGGAATAAGCCCCTTATCCAATGCCAGCTTAATCTTTTTGTTACACTGGGCATCTGTTTCACCGTGGTATTGTCTTCTCTCAGAGTGACCGATCAGTGAACCTGTTGCGTCGATAGACTCTAACATATCTGCAGAAATTTCTCCGGTGTAAGCACCGCTTTCATGCTCGCTCATATCCTGGGAAAATACTCCGATCTCATCCTTTTCAAAGATATCTTTGGCCATCATCAGATACAGAGACGGGGGAGCGATCCAAACCTCGCAGTTGGTAGAAGTGTTGTTTTTATAGCTTAGTAACTGAATCATCAATTGTTGTGCATCAATTACATTTTTGTTCATTTTCCAGTTGCCTGCAACTATTTTTCTTCTCATAATTATTTCTTATTTAATCTTCGTTTATTTTTGTGTCAGTAAAAACATAGGTGTTGTCCTTTTTTCCCATCATTTCGACAGATTGAAATTTCACATCACCATTAGCCAGTACTTCATAATTATAAATGTCTGTCACATTATCTGTTTTATGAAGTTCATAATATTTCCCGTTTTGAGTCCACCAGCTGCCGTTTTCCGTTTCCTGTACCACACTGCCGTCTGCGTTGATGGCAACAAACATCAGAATGCTTTTACCTTTTTCCAGCCTGCATGATACCCAATATTTTGAAACTCCTTCCATCTGCTGATTGACTTCAGAGCCTTTGTAACATCCCATGACTTTTGGATCATATTCCTTTTTTTGAGCTGTTAACCCTGCTGCTATAGAAAACAGGGATAAAACAAGTAATTTTTTCATAGATTATTTATTAATTCCTTCCAGTTTAAACATGAATGCATATACCAATGCGATATCCTTCAGGTAATCAAACCTTCCGGAAGCACCGCCATGACCGTAGTCCATATCGGTTTTTAGCAATAATACATTTTTATCCGTTTTCATATCTCTCAGTTTCGCCACCCATTTTGCAGGCTCGAAATACTGTACCTGAGAATCATGAAGACCTGTTGTTACCAGTAGGTTAGGATAGTTTTTCTTTTCTATATTTTCGTAGGGCGAATAAGATTTCATATAGAAATAGGCCTCTTTATTATTCGGATTTCCCCATTCGTCATATTCATTGGTCGTAAGCGGAATACTTGTATCCAGCATGGTATTGACAACATCTACGAAAGGTACCTGAGAGATCACTCCGTTCCACAGCTCAGGGCTCATATTGGCTATGGCACCCATCAGTAATCCGCCGGCACTTCCTCCCTGGGCATACAGATGCTTTGGAGAGGTATATTTTTCTTTTACCAGATATTCTCCGGCATCAATGAAATCGGTAAACGTATTTTTCTTTTTCATCATTTTACCGTCCTCATACCATTGTCTGCCCATTTCCTGTCCGCCACGGATATGAGCAATAGCATAGGCAAAACCTCTGTCGAGAAGACTCAGCCTGTTACTGCTGAAAGTTGCATCCATAGAACTTCCGTAGGAGCCGTATGCATAAAGAAGCAATGGATTTTTACCATCCTTTTTAAACCCTTTTTTATAAACAATGGAAATCGGAATTCTGGTACCGTCCTTTGCAGTGGCAAAAAGCCTTTCAGTGGTATAATCGTCTTTCTGATACCCTCCCAGAACTTCCTGCTGCTTTAATAATGTTCTTTTTCCGGTCTTTAAATCCTGTTCATACTGAGAACCTGGAGTAATCATGGAAGTATATCCGAAACGGAAATTATCAGTATTGTATTCAGGATTTGCTGACGGATAAACCGTATAAGCGGCTTCATCAAACTTCAGGAACTCTTTTTTTCCTGTTTGTCTGTCATAGATCACCAGCTGGGTCAGTCCGTTCTGTCTTTCGCTGAAAACAAGATAGTTTTTGAATGCAGAAACATCCTCCATCAGCACATCTTTTCTGTGCGGGATAAAATCTTTCCAGTTTTCGATGCCGGTTTTATCCAAAGGAACCTCCACCACTTTGAAGTTGAGGGCATCCTTATTGGTCGTTACCAAAAATTTATCTTCCAGAGAAGTCACGTTATACAATACGTTCTTTATTCTGGGCTGGAAAACTTTGAAGTTTCCATTGGGATCATTGGCATCCAGATACCTTGTTTCAGAAGAAGTGGTAGCACTGGATTCGATCAGGATAAACTTGTTGTTTTTGGTCTTTCCTACACCAATATAGTTGGTTTTATCCTTTTCCTCATATACCAGAACATCTTTTGCGGAATCTGTTCCCAGTGTATGTCTGAAGATCTTTTCCGTTAAAAGGGTTTCAGGATTTTTGGAGGTATAGAAAATTGTTTTGTTATCGTTGGCCCATGTTGCAGAACCTGTTGTATTTTTTATCCCGAGATCAGTTGTTTTTCCGGTAGAAAGATCTTTTAAGAATAGCTTGTACTGCCTTCTCGAAACATCATCCACTCCGTAGATCATTTTAGTATTGTCAGGGCTTATGCTGAAGCCTGCTGCGGCATAATAAGGATGTCCTTCCGCCATCTTGTCTACATCCAGAAGTACTTCTTCCGGAGCAGTAAGGCTGCCTTTTTTTCTACAATATTTAAAATACTGTTTTCCTGCTTCTGTACGGCTGTAGTAATGATAACCGTTTTTGAAAACAGGCACAGACTCATCCTTTTCCTTGATTCTGGCCTTCATTTCCTGGAACAGCTTCTCTCTGAAAGGTTCAGTATCTTTCATCATACCTTCCCAATAGGAATTTTCGGCCTTTAAATAGTCAACGACTTTGGTAGAGTCTTTTCCTTTTTTAAAATAATCAATCATCCAGTAATAAGGATCATTGACCTTATCGCCGTGGATTTCTCTAATGTGTTCCTGCTTTTCTGCAACAGGAGCCTTCAGGTTTGGAAATTGCTGAGACTGAAATGTAGATGCACTCATTACTAATAATCCTAGATAAATTTTTTTCATGGTTTTTTTATTAGAATTGAGGTTTTATGACAAACCCCATAGGTTTTTAAGAAGAATGTAAAATGTATGCTCTTCATCCGTTACCTTATGATCTGCTTTGATCAGCGATTTTGCAAATTCTGCAAATTTTACACGCTCATCTTCGGTAGAATCTTCGTGGAAGCATCTTGCATGAAACTCAAAATGGTCTTTCCATTCTTCAGGCTGTAAAAGAGCCAGGGTTTCAAGCTCATTGTCAAGATTCATCCTGAACGGGAATTCATCGGCCAGATATTGCTGTACAAGCATTCCTTCCTCAGGAGCAAACTCTCCGTCTACAGAAGAAAGGATCATTAGTAAGTGATAACCGGCGATTGATTTATTTGATTTTTGCATAAGTATTATAATTAAGTTTAGTGTTTAACGTTGATGATCAGCTCTGTGGATTGATATTGATATTCCGGCCTTTGTTCCGGTATTATTTAACGTAATCTTTAGCAGGCTGCTTGTCAATGATTTTACCCTTTTCCAGGATCAGAACAAACGGGTTGCTTCTTGCTATTGTTTTGATGGCAGTTCCGTCCATCATGGCATTTTTGATTGTTTTAAAAGTATTCGGGTCTGTAGAAATTCCATAGATTAATGCTCCTTTCTGCGTGTTTACTTTGGCCTCCACTTTTTGAAGCAGTTCAGCCGGAACCTCTTTTGGATGGTAGGAAAAAACCAATACGGCTTTTGGCGCATTAATGATCTCTTCCGTAAGTTCCATTCCTGAAGGATTTTCAATTTTAAATTTTACGATCTCAGATTTGTAACCTTCTTTCGTCAGTACAGATTCATTTTTTCCTTCTTCAATTTTCCATGGCGATCCTTCTTCCCAGTATTTTGTTTCTTTGATATAATCATCCTGATTGATTCTGATAACTTCCCCGGTTTTCTGATTTTTCAGAGAATAAAAGGTCTTATATTCAGAAGGGTTTTTACTTATTTTCAGCTTTTCTCCTCTGATGTCGGTTCCTATTTTGTAATCACGGAAATCAATGATCGGTTCATGCATAATGCCCTGAGCCATAATGTAAATCATGACCAATGAAAAAATACCCAGAAGAGCATATTTCAATTTGCTGGAAGACTCTTTTCTGCTCACTCCGTATTCGTCCTTTTTACGGAACTCTTTTCTATACATTACAAACAGAAGGATAAGCCCTGCTAAAAGAGCCACATCTTTGAAAAAGCTCTGCCATGGTGTGAATTTGATCGCATCGCCGAAACATCCGCAATCCGTTACCACATTGAAGTAAGCCGAATAAAAAGTAAGAAATCCGAAGAATACACAGAGAGCGATTAAAAATGATAAGGTAAATTTAAGCTTTAATTTCAGCAGCAGCATAAACCCGAGGAAAAGCTCAAGCACCACTACAATGATTGAAAACAGCAGGGCAAATTTTTCAAAAAACGGCATATTAAAGACCGCAGGAGAAAAATATTCCTCCATTTTGAAAGAAAATCCTACCAGATCCACAGCTTTTACAAAGCCTGAAAGGATGAAAATAACTGCAATAATAAAGCGTAATAAACCTTTGATCATATTAAATAGTTTTGGGTTCGAATTGATTGTTTTTTTCAGAGAATTTAATCAGACAGAAAACGGCATAGTTCAGCATATCGAAATAGTTGGCATCAAGACCTTCAGAAACGATGGTTTTCCCCTGGTTGTCTTCAATCTGTTTGGTTCTCAGTACTTTTTGATAAATAAGATCTGTGATGGATGAAATTCTCATATCCCTCCATGCCTCACCGTAATCATGATTTTTTCTTTCCATTAAAGCCTTGGCTTCACCGGAATATTTATCGTACAGGCTTAAAATTTCTTCCTTATTTTCATTAAAGTCATTGGCAAGCCCCTTTTCAAGCTGAATAAGTCCAATGATAGAATAGTTGACAATGGCGACGAATTCATCTTCTTCACTTTCATCCACCATCTTTTTATCGGTCATCTGCAGCGTACGGATTCTGTTGACTTTGATGTAAATCTGATCCGTTATGGAACTCGGCCTTAAAACCCTCCATGCCGCACCGTAATCCTGTAATTTTTTACTGAAAAGATCACGGCACTGACTGATAACTTCCCCGAATTGTACTGATGTTTTTAGCATAAATTTTCTTAATCTTCCAAATATACGAATTCGGTTTTAGATTTTTGAATTTGAGGAGGCGAGTTTGTGAGTGAGAGGGCTTGAGAGTAGGAGAGTAAGAAGTAAGAGCGTTTGAGGGTTGAAGAATAAAGAGGACTGGATTTCGGGGTGTAGTGTGGGGTGCTAACTTCTAACTTCCCGCCCATCATTTCTAATTTCCAGCTTCTAATTTCTCATTAAACACTCACAAATCACTAATTTTGCAGAATACAGAATCATTTATCAATTATCATTCATCAATTATAAACTCCCATGCTCTCCAACTCTTCAACTCTCCCACACTCAGACTCTCCAACCTATTCAATCAACTGCAATGGCCGCCTGGTACAGCTAGACACTCCAAAGATCATGGGAATTCTCAACCTTACTCCCGATTCTTTCTCTGACGGCGGAAAATTCAATAATGAAAATGCGGCATTGAAGCAGACCGAAAAACTTCTGAAAGATGGAGCTGAAATCATTGATATCGGTCCGCAGTCTACACGCCCCCATGCCAAATTTCTCAGCAGTGAAGAAGAAATAAACAGGATTGGAAATGTCATTTCCGGAATCAAAAAAGAATTTCCGGAAGCGTTGATATCGCTGGATACTTTTTATGCTGCTACTGTCAGGTTTGGGTTCAGTGAAGGAATCGATATCGTTAATGATATTTCAGGGGGGCAGTATGATACGGAAATGTTTGATACAGTGGCGGAAACAAAGCTTCCCTATATCCTTATGCACATCAATCCGTCTTATGAAACCATGCATGAGAAGATAAAATTTGAAGACATTACGCTGGAGGTCAATCGTTACTTTTCCGGGAAGGTGAATCTGCTTCGGGAAAAAGGAGTCAAAGACATTATTCTTGACCCCGGTTTCGGCTTTGGAAAAACCGTAGAAGACCAGATGAAAATGATCAGTGAAGTGGAATACCTTGGATTTGGAAGATTACCTTTACTCATAGGGATTTCAAGAAAATCATTTATCTATAAACCGCTTGGGAAATCACCGCTGGATATCAATGAAGAAACCCAGAAACTTCACCTGAAAGTATTGGAACAGGGAGCTAAAATTTTAAGAGTTCATGACGTCGCTGAAGCAAAGGAAACACTTACTCACTTTTTGTTAAAAAAATAAAAAGTGTTAAAAAAACTTGTGAGTAATTAAAAAGTTTATACATTTGCAACATGAATTTTACGAATCAGAAAAATATTATTGTCATTTCTATTGCAGCTGTTGTCATTTACAACAGTAAGGAAACGGCATTTTAAAAATAGATTTTTAATTTAAATTATATATAAGCCGTTTCATTTTTGAAGCGGCTTTTTTTAATTTTTATTTGTACAGCATATGTATCAGTTATTAGCAGTAATTATTATCGTCATTATTATTCCCTTGCGTCTGTGAGAAGGAAAGTGTATGACTGTACATATATTGAGCCCTCTCACAGCGTGAGAGGGCTTTTTTTATTCCCATTTATTAAATTTTAACCCCCATATAACATGTATTACAACGACGACACGATCATCTATTTTGACGGAAACTTTATGAAAGCAAAAGAAGCGGGAACTGATCTTTACGGGCAGTCACTCCACTACGGATACTCTGTGTTTGAAGGCATTAAATCCTACCGCACAGAAAACGGAACAGCAATCTTTAAAGCAAAAGAACATTATGAAAGACTCAAAAGATCAGCAGAACTGATGCATATCCCTTTCGATTACTCCGTAGAACAGCTTACAGAACTTACGTATGAGCTTTTGGAACGAAACGGATTCACAGATGCCTATATCCGACCGTTGGTGACCTGCTCCCCGAATATGTCTCTGTCAAAAGGAAAACAGTCTTATCTCTCCCTGTTGGCCTGGGAATGGAATAACGGATATCTCGCCGATAAAATGAAGATCATGACTTCAGACTTTCAGCGGCCCAACCCTAAAGCCTTCAAGGTAGAAGCCAAAGTAGGCGGGCACTATGTCAATTCCATTCTGGCTTGTCAGGATGCTAAAGATAAAGGATATGACGAAGCCCTTGTTCTGGATGAAAACGGAAATGTAGCTGAAAGTTCGGGAGCCAATGTATTCTACGAAAAAGACGGAATGCTGTTTACCCCTGCAAAAGGAAGCATTCTTCCCGGAATCACGAGGCAGACGGTCTTTGAGATCTGTAACGAGCTGAGTATTCCAGTAAAAGAAGAGTTCTTTTCACCGGAAGAAATGAGAGGGGCCGATGCAGGATTTTTCTGCGGAACAGCCGCTGAGATCGTTGCCCTGGATTCTCTTGATGATGTTCCTTTTACCAAAAACTGGGATGATACCGCAAGTGCTCTTGTACAGCAGGCTTATCAGAAAAGAGTAAGAGTTTTGTCATTGTAAATTTTAAAAATTTAAACAATTGATTTTCAATTAAATAAATCTGTTTTTCAAACGGTTGGATATTGTAGTTTTCGGGAAATTTGAAAATGATAAAAATATAACAAGCTGTAGTTTTGGGTCGGAATTAAGCAAAGACTTCATTATAAAAACAGGATAAAGAAAAGCAAATGCAGGATAATATGTTAAATAAATATTCAAAAACATTTACACAGAACAGCGAACAGCCCGCCGCAAAAGCCATGTTATACGGGATAGGTTTTACAGAAGAAGATATGCATAAAGCCCAGGTCGGAATTGCAAGCATGGGCTATGACGGGAATACCTGTAATATGCATCTTAACGATCTGGCAAAAATGGTCAAAAAAGGAACCTGGAGTCATGGCCTGGCCGGATTGATATTCAATACAATCGGTGTAAGTGACGGGATGAGCAACGGGACAGAAGGAATGCGCTATTCTTTAGTAAGCCGTGATGTGATCGCCGACAGCATTGAAGCGATCTGCGGAGCACAATACTACGACGGTCTTATCGCACTGCCGGGATGTGACAAAAATATGCCGGGAACCATTATGGCCATGGGAAGACTGAACAGACCTTCCATCATGGTATATGGCGGAACCATTGCTCCGGGATGCTATAAAGGAGAACAGCTCAATATTGTTTCTGCTTTTGAAGCTTTAGGTAAAAAAATCGCGGGCGAGATTTCTGAGGAAGATTTTGATGGCGTTGTAAAAAATTCATGCCCGGGTGCAGGAGCCTGTGGCGGAATGTACACTGCCAATACAATGGCTTCAGCAATAGAAGCGTTGGGGATGAGTCTGCCATATTCCTCTTCCAATCCTGCTTTAAGCAAAGAAAAACAGGAAGAATGCCATGAAGCAGGAAAATACTTGAAAATATTATTGGAAAAAGATATCAAACCCTCCGATATCATGACCCGTAAAGCTTTTGAAAATGCATTACGGCTGATTGTAATCCTCGGAGGAAGTACCAATGCTGTCCTGCATTTTATAGCGATGGCTAAAAGTGTAGGAGTACAGGTTACCCAGGATGATTTTCAAAAGATGAGCGACTGTACACCGGTTCTGGCAGATCTTAAACCCAGCGGAAAATACCTGATGCAGGACCTTCATGAGCATGGTGGAACCCCTGCGGTGATGAAATACCTTTTACAGGAAGGACTTCTGCACGGTGAATGCCTTACAGTGACAGGAAAAACATTGGCAGAAAATCTGGAAAATGTTCCGGATCTGGATTTCAATACGCAGAAAATTATAAAACCTCTTTCAGAGCCGGTAAAAGAGACCGGACATTTGAGAATACTGTATGGCAATCTTGCCGAAAAAGGAAGTGTAGCTAAAATTACAGGGAAAGAAGGAGAACGTTTTGCCGGAAAAGCCCGGGTATTTGACGGCGAGAAAAATCTCATCAGGGGAATTCAGGATGGAACCGTACAGAAAGGTGACGTCATTGTCATCCGCAATGAAGGCCCGAAAGGAGCTCCGGGAATGCCGGAAATGCTGAAACCTACCAGCGCTTTGATAGGAGCAGGGCTGGGAAGCAGTGTTGCCCTGATCACAGATGGCCGGTTCAGTGGAGGAACCCATGGCTTCGTAGTGGGACATATCAGCCCTGAAGCTTATGAAGGAGGCTTGATTGCTTTTGTAGAAAATGATGACCTTATCGAAATAGATGCTGTCAACAATACCATACAGCTTAAAGTTTCAGAAGAAGAAATCAAAAAACGAAAACAGGGCTGGCAAAAACCTTCACTGAAAGTACAGAAAGGATTACTCTATAAATATGCATTAACCGTATCATCAGCTGCTGAAGGCTGTGTAACGGATGAAATCTCATAATCACAATATCATGGAGCATTTAAACAGATCTAATGAAACAGAACTTAGCGGAAGCCGGATCATTCTGGAAGCTTTTATTCAGGAAGGTGTAAAAACGGTTTTCGGGTATCCGGGAGGAGCCATCATTCCCATTTATGATGCATTGTATGACTATAAGGAGCAGCTGGAACATATTCTGGTCCGCCATGAGCAGGCAGCAGTACACGCTGCACAAGGACTTGCGAGAGTTTCGGGCGAAGTAGGCGTTGTACTGGCAACCAGCGGGCCGGGAGCAACCAATCTGGTAACAGGTCTTGCAGATGCCTTACTGGACAATACCCCTTTGGTATGCATCACAGGTCAGGTCTTTGAGCACCTTTTGGGTACCGATGCCTTTCAGGAGATTGATGTGATGAATATTACAAGCCCTGTCACCAAATGGAATTACCAGGTTACAGATGCCCATGAGCTTCCCGAAGTGCTGGCAAAAGCGTTCTACATTGCAAAATCAGGACGTCCGGGACCTGTGCTTATTGATGTTACCAAAAATGCCCAGTTACAGCATATTCTGTTCAGAGGATATTCCCCATGCTACTCATTAAGGAGCTATAATCCCGATCCCAAACCTGATATGGAAAATATCGAAAAAGCCGCCGCTCTGATTAATTATGCAGAGAAACCTTTTGTGATTGCCGGACAGGGAATTATGCTGGGAAAAGCAGAAAAAGAGTTTTTGAATTTTGCCGAGAAATCAGGAATTCCGGTTGCCTGGACGGTTTTAGGAATGAGTGCCATTCCTACCGGTCATCCGCAAGCCGTAGGAATGGTAGGAATGCATGGAAATTACGGACCGAATGTTCTTACCAATGAATGTGATGTCCTGATTGCTGTCGGGATGCGCTTTGATGACAGGGTGACAGGAAAGCTGGACCAGTATGCGAAGCAGGCAAAAATCGTTCACCTGGATATTGACAGGGCAGAGATTGATAAAAACGTAAAGGCAGATATTCCGGTACTGGGAAACTGTAAAGAAACGCTTCCGCTCCTTACGGATTTGATTGAGAAAAGAGATCACTCCGGATGGCATAAGAAGTTTACCTACTGTTTCGAAATTGAAGACAGCACGCTCATCAGGAAAGAATTATATCCGCTGGAAGGAGAAATTACAATGGGTGAAGTGATCCGGCGCCTTAATGATATCACAGACGGGGAAGCCGTGATTGTAACGGATGTAGGCCAGCACCAGATGGCTACCTGCAGGTATTCAAGCTTCAAACATTCCCGAACCAATGTGACAAGCGGCGGATTAGGTACAATGGGATTCTGTCTTCCGGCAGCAATAGGAGCCTCGTATGCGGAAACCGGCCGTAAAGTGATTGCTGTAATGGGTGATGGAGGAGCGCAGATGAATATACAGGAGCTGGGAACCATTATGCAGTACCGTCCCGATGTTAAGATCTTGATTCTCAACAATTGTTATCTGGGCATGGTAAGGCAATGGCAGGAACTGTTCCACGAGGAAAGATATTCGTCTGTAGATATTCAGAGTCCGGATTTTGTACAGGTAGCTAAAGGATATGGAATTGAAGGATGCAGGGTATCCGAACGGGAAGATCTTGACACTGCCCTGCACAGAATGCTGGATCATAAAGGAGCTTTTCTTCTTGAGGTGATGACCGGAAAAGAGCATAATGTATTTCCCATGATCCCACAGGGGAAAAGTGTTTCAGAGATTGTGCTGAATAATAAATTGTAAAAAATAAAAAGATGAGAACAGAACATAAAGAATATACCATTACGGCTTATACAGAAGACTATCTAGGACTGATCAGCAGGATCAATGCCATTTTTTCAAGAAGAAGAATTTCCATGGTGACCTTTAATGTGGGACCTTCTGAAACGGAACGTGTGAAAAAATTTGTCATCGTGATCCGGGAAACGGAAGAATCGGTACAGAAAATTACCAGACAAATGGAAAAACAGGTGGATGTACTGGAAGTGCATTATCATAAAAATCCATATTTCACGGCAATAGAGTTTGCCAACTAACAATACAGTTAAATCAAAAGAATAATAAATAAAATCAAAGAAAATGGCAAAATTGAATTTTGGAGGAGTAGAGGAAAACGTAGTAACAAGAGAAGAATTTCCATTAAAAAAAGCACAGGAAGTATTAAAAGATGAGGTGGTAGCTGTGATCGGCTATGGAGTACAGGGACCAGGGCAGGCACTGAATCAGAAAGATAACGGGATCAATGTCATTGTAGGGCAGAGAAAAAATTCAAAATCGTGGGACAAGGCTGTAGCAGACGGGTTTGTACCAGGCGAAACCCTGTTTGAAATTGAAGAGGCCCTGCAGAAAGGAACCATTATCTGCTACCTTTTGAGTGATGCTGCGCAGATCGAATACTGGCCAAAGGTAAAACAGCATCTTACCCCGGGGAAAGCACTGTATTTTTCCCACGGTTTCGGAATAACCTTTAACGAACGTACGGGGATTGTACCTCCGGCAGATGTGGATGTATTTCTGGTAGCACCTAAAGGATCAGGAACCTCACTGAGGAGAATGTTTCTTCAGAACAGAGGGCTGAACAGCAGTTTTGCCGTATATCAGGATGCTACAGGTAAAGCCAGGGACAGGGTAACTGCATTGGGAATAGCCATTGGAAGCGGTTATCTGTTTGAAACGGATTTTAAAAAAGAAGTATACAGTGATCTTGCAGGGGAAAGAGGAACCCTGATGGGCGCTGTACAGGGAATATTTGCTGCACAATATGATGTTTTGAGGAAAAACGGCCACAGCCCGTCCGAAGCCTTTAACGAAACCGTAGAAGAACTTACCCAATCATTAATGCCGCTAGTGGCTGAAAACGGTATGGACTGGATGTATGCCAACTGCAGTACAACCGCACAAAGAGGCGCCCTGGACTGGTGGAAACGCTTCAGAGATGCTACTTCTCCTTTATTTGAAGAACTGTATGATAATGTGGCAAAAGGGAATGAAGCCCAACGTTCTATCGACAGCAACAGCAAACCTGATTACAGAGAAAAGCTGGAAGCTGAACTGACAGAGCTGAGAGAAAGCGAAATGTGGAAAGCAGGAAAAACCGTACGAAGCCTCAGACCGGAAAACAATTAATATCCCTGGAAAATGATGAAAGAAGAAATAGGCTCTTCTGTACTGGAAGAGGTCTGTAAAGCTGAGGAAAGACTTAAAAATGTTGTTGTTAAAACACCTTTAGCCGTCAACAATAATCTTTCGGCTGTTTACGGAGCCAACATAAGCTTTAAAAGAGAAGATCTTCAGCAGGTAAGATCATACAAAATCAGAGGTGCTTATAATAAAATGGCAACGATGTCTCCGGAAAGCCTTGCGAAAGGAGTGGTTTGTGCAAGTGCAGGAAATCACGCCCAGGGAGTAGCTTTTGCATGCAGCAGGATGAAAGTGAATGGAACGATTTTCATGCCTTTGCCTACTCCCGGGCAGAAGCTGGAACAGGTAAAGATGTTCGGAGGAAGCTATATTGATGTAGTGCTGTATGGAGATACCTTTGATGAAGCAAAAAATGCCGCATTGAGGTTTTGTGATCAGCATGACGGAGTATTCATTCATCCGTTTGACGATCCTGCGATCATTGCAGGTCAGGCAACGGTAGGAATGGAAATCCTTGAACAGTCGGATGAACCTGTAGATTTTCTTTTTGTTCCCGTTGGAGGCGGAGGATTAGCGGCCGGAGTCTGTTCTGTGTTTGAAAAGCTTTCTCCGCACACCAAAATCATAGGAGTGGAACCATCAGCGGCGGCAAGTATGAAAAAAGCCATGGAAAAAGGCAAGCCCGTTCTTCTTGAAAAAATAAGCAGGTTTGTAGATGGTGCGGCAGTTCAGCAGGTGGGTGCCATCACTTTTGAACTGTGTAAGAATGCCTTATTTGATATGGTGACCGTAGATGAAGGCCTGGTATGCGAAACGATCTTATCGCTTTACAACAAAGATGCCATTGTAGCAGAGCCTGCGGGAGCACTCTCAGTAGCCGCTTTGGAAAAGTACAGAGACGAGATAAAAGGTAAAAATGTAGTATGCATCATCAGTGGAAGCAATAATGATATCACCCGTATGGAAGAAATCAAGGAAAAAGCTTTGCTGTATGCCGGCCTGAAGCATTATTTCCTGGTCAGATTTCCCCAGCGTCCCGGTGCGCTGAAAACTTTTGTGATGGAAGTGCTGGGGCCCGATGATGACATTACGTATTTTGAGTACACCCAAAAAAACTCAAAAGAAAAGGGAATTGCTGTGGTAGGAATTGCATTGAAACAGAACAGAGATTTCAGTCCGTTGATCAGTAAAATGAAACAATATGATTTTTTTGTCAATTACCTGAACAATGATCCGTCTCTGATGAACCTGCTTATTTAGAAAAGCTGGAGAAGTAGAGGGGCCGATTGAACCACAAAAGGCACAAACGTTTTTAATGCTTAAGTTATTTTAAGTGATATTTCTTGTGTATATTAAGTACACATAAGCCTTTGAAAATCTCTGATTTTCATTAAAAAAATCTGAGGAATCAGCTCAATCGGCGAGAGAGGTATCCGGTACGTTCATGATTCTAAAAACACAATGATGAAAAAAGAAGCTTCACAAATTTTTGTGAAGCTTTTATGTTTTTATCTTTCAAGCGTAAAATTCGGAATGATTTTCGGGCGTTCCGTTTCATTAGCAACTTTCCAGGATGTTCTGTACATCCATTCTGTCATTTTGTACAGCTTTTTATAGTTGATGTTCTCGGATTCATCCTGTGGGGTATGGTATTGGTCATGCAGTACACTGGTGAAGAATACGGCAGGAATCCCGATTTTAGCATACGGAAGATGATCACTTCTGAAGTAAAAATATTCAGCGTGGTTGGGAGAATCCCAATCTTTCAGATATTTAAATCTGGTACTCTCATTATTGGCTTCTTCAGCCATTTTTACAAGCTCTTCAGAATTTTTGTGAGGGGCATTTCCTCCTAATAAGGCCGCTTCATTATTATCATTTCTTCCGATCATGTCACCATTCAGCACCGCTACAATTTTTTCTTTAGGAACTACAGGGTGGGCTGCATGCCATCTGGAGCCCAGCAATCCTCTTTCTTCAGCACCATGGAAAACAAAAAGGATGCTTCTCTTTCCCGGCTGTTTTTTATAGGCTCTTGCCATTGCCAGCATAGCAACACAGGTACTTGCATTGTCGTCGGCTCCGTTATAAATGGTATCATTTTTTACAGGATGTCTGATTCCGTCGTGGTCCTGATGTCCGCTGAGCAGAACATATTCATTTTTAAGGACCGGATCTGTACCGTCTATTTTTCCGATGATGTTCACAGAAGGGTATTTGTAGGTTTCTGTAATCAGGTTCAATGATGCTTTAGGATTATTTTTCACCCAGCCTGCATTTTCTCTTTTGATCCATAAAACAGGAATGTTATTGGTGATTTTTTCTCTCAGGCCTTCCACACCATAGCTTCCCCTGGTCATCTGGGGAAGTACTTCTACCCAGCTTTTTTCAGAGGTATCATCGGTAATGAAAATGATGGCTTTTGCTCCCAGTTCAGCAGCTTTATTATAGTATTTTGTTCTTACAAATCCAGGGTATCTTCTTACAAAAAGAGTCATTTCTTTCTCTATATTTTTATCAGAAGCATTTACAGCAAGTACTTTTCCCTTGATATTCAGTGTAGGGAGATCTTCAGGTTCAGCATTTCCTGCGTATACAATTTCAGCATCAATGGATGCATTTACAGGTTCGGCAACAAGGAAGTCTTTCCACAATTTAAGATTCTGATCTCCTATTTTCAGACTGCTTTGCGGAATAATCTGATGTCTGTACATATCAAAGAACTGGAAGAAAGTTCCGTTGTCTCCCGCAGGTTTCATTCCGGCCTCCTTCGCTTTGTCAGCAAGCCACATAGACACTTTCAGCTCGTCCAAAGTTCCGGCTTCACGGCCCCAGAACTGGTCTGCTGCAAGTTCATACATATCCTTACGGAGATCAGCTTCTTTAATAGCAGAAACCAAAGGCTTTTTATAGCTTTGAGCATTGCCTATACTGAACAGGAACAGGCCCAATAGTGAAAGAATATAATTTTTATTCATCTGTTTCTTAATTCAGATTGGCAAGTTTATCAGAGAACTGTTTTGAAAACTCTTTTCTGTCCTCTTCCAGTTTTTCCTGGTTGGAAGGCAAAATATAATTAAAAAGGATTTTGTCTTCGTTGTCTAAAAAGATGATTTCCTTTTCATTTCCATCGATCATCTGTGAGAAAATCTCCCACATCGGAGTGTCTTTTAATTTTAATAATTCAAAAAACTGTTCTGCTTTGATTTCGATTTTCTGCATGTTCTTTTTTATATATTATCGTTGAATGCTGTTGAAATATATTTCAAAATTAAAGATTTTGCCTTTCCCGGACCATTAAAATTCCAAAAACTTCAGTTTAAACTGAACGGCAAAATTCTGATTGAAATATGGAGTAGCATAGTAGCCTACCCTGTAGAATACCCCGAGGTTGAAATAGCTGGAAAGGAAATTGTTCCATTCCAGACCTACTTCCTGATACAGGTGGTCTAGTTTTCTGAACCTAAACTGGTGGTATTCCGGATGCTTCATATCCCCGATGGTTCCCCTCAGTACAAAATCAAAGCTGGAAACATTATGTCCGAAACTTTTGAAGTAAAAGGGCAATTTGTGGGTGAAATAATAGGCTACGAACTTGTCATTATAATACTTTCCGCCCTCCAGTGTTGCAAAACCGAGGAAAGAAGTCAGGTTGAAGTTGAAATCTTTTCCCGGAGAAGCCAGTCCGTTCATCGTAAAATTTTTCCAGATAGGTGCCTGCCCCAAAACAACTCCGCCGTAAAGCCTGAAGCCTGTAGTTCCGATCGGAGTTTTAAAGTTATGAACAAAAAGAGCATCAAAACGGGAGTAGTTAAAGCTTCCGCCCAGCATTTTGTAACTCTGCTCATAATTAAAATAAAGCTCAGGATATTTCTGGTCAATCAGTGATTTCCCCTGTGGGGTCATGATATTGGTAGAATTGGGAGAGTACTTCAATGTAAACAGCGTATTGAAGTTTTTGAAGGAAGATCCTCCGTCCCTGAACTGATAATCAAATTCAGCTTCTTCTATATTTCTTCTTACCGCAAGGGCAAGGGTAAGACCGTTTGTGACATCATTCAGATAAGATAATGAGGCTCCTTTGAAGTGGAAATATTTGTCATTATTCAGGTTGTTCCCGAAATTCATCATCCTCATTTTGAAGTTCCAGAGTCTTCTGTAGAATTCGCCGGATGCTGTTACATCATCATAAAATTCAAATCTGAAAAAGGAATTTTTTTCTAAAGAGGTCTTCATATCCAGTCCCATACCGTATTTCCATCTGCGGTCTTTCACACCATAGGCAAAATAATAATCGGGAGAGAAATAGGGATTGAAATTTTCATTCATTTTGGCCTTTAATCCCAGTCTGAAACCTTCATACGAGTTATAGTTCACAACCTCATCTACTGCAAAATCTACGGAATTGACCCTGATCTGCCCATTAAGCAAACCAGATAAAATCTGTGCTTTACCGTCTATTTTATATTGTTTTCCTAAACTGTCAATTGTTTTATAAGTATTTTGTTCCCTGTTGGTGAGAGGGTCGGTACGGTATTTATCCAACGAATGGCCGTCGATACTCTTTACCGAGAAAGTATAGCCTTTAAAATCTTTCCGGTCTTCTTCAATAGGAGATTCAAAATCAAAATATTTGGAAGTCAGGAAGGCATAGGTACCAAAGCTTTTTTTGTCTTTTTTGTTGAGACGGTCTTTATCATCCATGGCCATTTTACCCATTTTAAGCTTTGCTTTTTCCTGTGCAAGGAACCATTTGTTGTTGTAAAATACCCAGGTGCTGGTAATGATCCCGTCGTTTTTATTTTTGCTGAAGTTTTCAATTTTCTTGATTCCGTAAGTCTCGGTGTCTACATAGATTGCACCGTTGTACTTTCTTTTTCTGTCCGGATTTTTATAATTAACCTCACGGAAGCGGATCACAAAATTTTTCCTTCCGTCAATGTCAACAGTATCGGAAAGAAAGAATCTGTAAAGTCCTCTGTTTTCAGGCTTCACCTGTTCCGGAACGATGTCCCTGTTACTTTGCTGAAGGGCGATCATTTCGTAGATCGGCTGCTTCAGGCCGGAAATTCTGTTGTCGAGAATATTGATCTTTTCCCCGTATTTTTTTGAGTATAAAAACTCCTGGGCTCTTTCCCACAGAAACAGTTTGCTTTTAGAAAATATCTTTCTTGCGTTGATGTTGTTTAAAGAATCCTTTGTTCTCTTTTTCTTGAAAACATTCAGATCGTTGAAGTACTCCTGAAATTGGGAAATACTGTCTTCGTCAATATCCAGGGAGATTTTCTCATAAGATTTATAAGAGTAGGAGCCAAGGCTTTTGGGTGAATTTTCCTTGAACAGTTTGTTTACTTTTTTCAGAATTTCCAATGCTCTCGGATCACTTTTATCTTCTATAACCACCGCTTCAATATTGGTAGTTTTTGAAGATTTTCTGATCAGGGAAACTTCCATACTGCTTTCAATCGCAACGACTTCCTTCTGATAAGATTCGGCATCAATTTCTATGTCCTTACATTCTGTTTTGAATTCAAGGAACCCCAGTGCATTGGTATACCCGATAATCTTGTTATCACACGATATTTTCGCATTAGAGACAGGCTTTTGGCTGGTGTCATCCACAACCTTTATTTTCAGTTGTGAATACCCCAAAAAGCTCATCAGAAATAATAATAACAATAAAACCCTTTTCATGTAAAAAAACTGGATCAAAATTAATCATATTTATTGGCCTGTAAAAGTTTTTAACAGAGTATAACATTGATTTAATCTAATTCTGCAATGGAAAATTAAGAACGGTGAAATGTTATTGATGATTGAGATGTTTAACCAGGAAGTCCGAAGCTGGAGGCTGAAAGTTATGAGGTCCGAAAGCAGAACTTTCAGACCTTATTAATTTTTCCAGGTTACATGATTAAATCTTAAGACTGGAGGTGTATACTCCGGGGAGTTGCACAGATAAAAAACTTCGCAATCTCATTAATCTGCGGTGGTTTAATCAAATTTCCATAAAGCAGTGAAAAAAGAAAGAGAATGATATGATAGCCGGATCATAACTTCCAGCTTCATTCTTCCAGCTTCCATCTTACTTACTATCTGTCATCCAATGCTCTCATAAAATCAATAATATCATCAATTTCCTGATCCGTAAGCTGTAACGGAGCATCTGAAAGCGTCTGGTTTTCTACTTTGAATCCAAAGCCTTTTCCTCCGCCTTTATTATAAAAATTCATGACTTCTTTCAATGTTTTATAACCTCCGTTATGCATATAAGGAGCCGTCCTGCTGATGTTTCTGAGCGTAGGAGTTTTAAAGGAATGCTGAAGCGATGCCACTGTTTCATGGAATTTTCCTCTGCCCGGATCCTGGTCAAAAGTTTTGTTCGCTCCGTTGGTAGCTGTTCCCAGTACCTCCTGTTCTGTCTTTTTGAATGTGGGGGGTACGGTTCCGTTAAATAACGGGATAAAGTGGCATATGGCACACTGAGCCTTTCCTACAAAAAGATTAAAACCGCGTTTCTGGCTTTCTGTCATTGCCGATTTATTGCCCCGCATATATTCATCAAAACCCGAATTGAATTTTGCCAGCGAACGGATATAGCTTGCCAGTACATTCTGAAGCTGCCAGATTTCTGTTTTCTGAGATTGATACACCTTTTTAAAGGCCGCCTGATATTCCTTATCCTGATTGATCTTTGCAAGAATAACATTAAGGTCACCATGCATTTCTTCCTTATTGGAGATCACATCAGAGCTCTGGCCTTCCAGATCCTCCTTCCGCATATCCCAGAACTGCCCATGCTGGTAGCCTGCGTAATTAAGTGAAGGAGCATTTCTTGCAAGCTCTGCATTTTCAAGGGACATTGATTTTGCCAGCCCGTCAGTAAATGCTTTTTCAGGGATATGGCAGGTGGCACAGCTCCTGTTGTTATTGTTGGAAAGTATTTTATCGTTAAAAAGTCTGTGACCCAGTGCGGCTTTTTCTTCTGAAAATGCAAATTCATTACCCGGAGTGAATGCATTGGGATTGAAAGCATTCTTTGAAAAAAATGTAGCGGCATTTTTGTTCAGAGCAGTCGTTACTTCAACATCCGGGATCTGTTCCTGTTTCTGGAAGTCCAGCAGCAGGGAAGTGATCTTGTTAAGATGATCAGGGATGAAACTGACATAATCAAAAGAATTCTTATCCGGATTCTTTTTCAGTATTTCAACAGCGGAACTGATTTCAGCACTGATACTTTTCAAAGCCTTATCTTTTGACGTGCCGGTAGAAATTTGCTGTAAAGTCTGCTGTATTGCTTCAAGTGCATAGGGCATTTCCTGCAAAGATGTTCCGGAAACAGGAGTATCGAATCCTGCAATTCCTAAACTGGCAATTCTGAATACTTCCTGCCTTAATGCATCAAAAACCTGATTTTTACTTACCGTAATTACCTGAAAGTTGGTTTTAATAGCATTGCTTTTATTGATCAGCTTTTTCAGAAACCTGATCACCTCATCTTTATTGGCCTGATCATATGGGTAGAGCATTTCTTCCAGAAGCTGTAATCCCTCCGGTTCTATTTCCGTATGCTCATCCATTTCAATCTCAGGAAGGGCCGGTCCGTTGATGAATCTTGCAGAATGGGGGAGGAAATATTCTACAGCCCATTCCATTTTTTTGTAAGTCTTTCTGAGTGTTGCAAACTTTTCCTGAAGAAGTTTTTCATCAGCATTATTAGAAACAAGATCTGTAAGTGCATTGACCTGTTTTTCAAACTCAGCATTGTTGGTAAGGATTTCTTTTTTTACGGAACCTAAATCTTCATATACAGGCTGAGGTTTTTCGTTTTTACAGTAGGCCAAAACCAAAAGTGCCGTTGCCGCATACAAAAACAGGAGTACCGGATATTTTGAGAGTTTCTTCATTGCATGAAAAAGTACCAACAGAATATTTTCTGCTGATACTTTGATTTTTTATGAGTAATTAAAGCTATTTTTCTACGTTTCTGATGATGACAACCTGTCCGCCCTCTTTATTGGTATTCACTCCGGAACCGTCAGGATTCATAAATTTATCCGATTGCCATGTATGAGAATGGATATTCACGGTAAATGTATTAGGAACTCCAATGATATCTGAAATGTCAACCATTGCCCCGAATTCCCACGAACCAAATTTCTGAAGATCTCCGGACTGGTTGTAAGCCGTCTGCCATGCTGAATTACCTCTGTTGTGCTTCATATTCAGCCACGGTTTATATTGTTTTGTTGCAATATTCAGCTGCCATATGTAAGAGTCGTGATTGGCTGCTTTGTAATAAGAATCACCGTCTTCCTGAATGTAAACATAGTTTTCAGTCACGCAAAGGTTATCAGGATTGATCAGGTTGTTTCCAGGATTAGAATCTCCTTCAGCTACTACTTCCAGTTTCCCGGTCAGCATATTGTTGGAATTTAAAACAAGCTTGTAAACCCTTCCCCACATGGTTAATCCCGGTTTTGGATTAACACCGTCTGAAGATTCACCGGTTGCTGTAAAATAGATCTCTCTTCCTTTTCCTGCCCCTTTTCTGTAATCTACATCTTCCACTCTTGAAAAACGGATTGCATTATTATTGATATTGGCCTGGTTGATCTGGGCTCCTGTAAGGTTTTTTGCTCCTGTAATTTCAACAAATTCCACATCGTAGCTGCCTCCTTTGTTCATGTCAGTTTCTTTGTAGTTATTGTTGGTTCTTTTTAAGGCATATAGTTTTCCGTTATCAAGATCTCCCTGGGTATCGGCTACGTACATGATCAGCTGTCCTGCAGATTGGTGTGAAGTAGAATAGGACTGATCTTCACCAATGATGATATAAGATTTCCCGTTGGATACGTCTTTAGGAAGCGGAACGGCATTTTCCATAGACGCTTTTCCTAAAGCCGGCTTTACCCTGGTCTTATCCGAAGCCTGGGAAACAGGTGCTAAAGGGTTTAAAGCATGCACCATACTCTCTTCCCCGGATTCTCCTGCAGTAAGGAATGCACTGAAACCGTGAATTTCAGGAGTTGCCAGTGTTGCAGAACATAATCTGGTGATTCCTCCGGTACCATTAAGAATGTATTCTCCTTTTACAGGTCTGAATGTTTTATCCAAATAGACTCTGGATACAGACTGCTTGATCTCATGATTGGTGATCATCAGGTATCCGTCAGAATTAGGGTCCTTCATGATTCCCATCCCATCCGGCTGGCCCCCGAAAACAAAGTTGGGAGATCCCGGAAGTACATCTGAACTTGAAATAAGTGTGGTGATGTTCAGATTTTCAAAACCTGGCATTCCAAAAACGAAAGCTGATTCCTTAGAAAAGTTGTCAATCTTAATATTGTCATTGACCGGAGTATTTCCTCCATCGTTATTATCATCATTACAGCTCTGAAAGATAAGGGCTGCAAGGAATAAAGCACCGATAGTTCTGTTGATTTTCATAATTGTTTTTTTTGAATTTCGATTACGACAAAACTAGAGGTCTATTGTGAATTGTATTTTACGGGGACGAAACAATTAGTTTAAGATTACGTCAGGATTTGTTAAGATAAGATCAATAATTAGAATGGATATAAATAAAAAAGCTTTTTGTTGAAAAATTAATATCATCAGTTGATGACACAGCGAATGCAAAGTTTTTCTTGCATTTTTGTCGTTTGCAATGGCATTACACTCAACTAAAGCTATGAAATAATTACCTTTTTTACTGAATAAACTGACTTTTGCGACCGAAATATGGATCATGCTGAAACCCTTCCGGTCTGATGAATGAAGAATTTTATCATGGTTATACTGATCAATGATCAAAGAAACTGGGCTGCCTCGAAACGAGGCAGCCCAGTGTTATAATAGCTATATTATTCTCAGATATTCAAAGCTTTCTGATAGGCATTTTCCAGTCCATCAAGGTTTTTACCACCTGCTGTTGCAAAGCCCGGGTTTCCGCCGCCGCCTCCCTGGATCTCTTTTGCAAGATCTTTTACGATGGCACCGGCCTGGTAATCTGCTGCCAGATCATCAGAAACTCCTACAGTGATCATCGGTTTTCCGTCTGCATCAGAAAGGATAACCGTTACCGAAGTTGGAATTTCTTTTTTCAACTGGAATACGATATCTTTTACAGAACCGGCATCCAAAGAAGTTTTCTTTACTAAAAGCTGCTTGTTGCCTTTCTGCTCATAAGCATTCTTCCATTCCCCGATTTCTCCTTTTGCTTTCTCTTTCTTAAGAGCATCTACTTCAGATTTCAGTGAAGCATTTTCTTCGATTAGTTTTTCAATAGATCTTACCACATCTTTAGACTTCAGCAGCTGGGAAAGCTCAGTGATCTGCTTTTCAAGATTTTTGAAATACTCTTCGGATTTATCTCCTGAAATTGCTTCAATCCTTCTGATTCCTGCTGCTGCAGAACCTTCTGAGGTAATTTTGAAATGACCGATCTCGCTGGTGTTTTTTACGTGAGTTCCTCCACAAAGTTCTTTCGACGTTCCAAACTGAATCATTCTCACGTTATCACCATATTTTTCACCAAATAAAGCCATTGCTCCCTTATCCAAAGCCTCCTGGATAGGAATACTTCTGAACTCCTGCAATGCAATGCTGTCTTTGATTTTCTGGTTTACTTTTTCTTCAATTAAAGCCAGTTCTTCTTCAGTCATTTTATTGAAATGAGAGAAGTCGAAACGAAGATAATCAGGACCTACATAAGAACCTTTCTGTTCTACGTGAGTTCCTAAAACATCTCTTAAAGCTTCATGCAGAAGGTGAGTTCCGGAGTGGTTTGCCTGAGAATTCTTTCTGTCGGAAACATTTACCTTAGCATAAAAAACGGCTCCTGCATCTTTCGGAAGACCGCTGATCAGCGAAATGATCAATCCGTTCTCTTTTTTAGTTTCCAGTACTTCAAAGCTTTCAACGGCATTCTCAAGAACACCTTTGTCTCCAACCTGTCCACCTCCTTCAGGGTAGAAAGGAGAGCTGCTCAGTACTACCTGATAAAATTCCCCGTCTTTATTTTCTACCTTTCTGTATCTTGTGATATAGGTTTCAGATTCAGTCTGATCGTACCCTACAAAATTTTCATCTCTTTCTTCTAATACAACCCAGTCATACACTTTCTGAGCAGAATCCTGCTGAGAGCGTTTTCTCTGCTTTTCTCTTTCAGCTTTGAAGCCTTCCTCATCAATTGTTAACCCTTTTTCTTCCGCAATGATTCTTGTTAAATCATCAGGGAAACCATAAGTATCATACAATTCGAAAACCTCAAGAGTAGGTAAAACTTTCTGATTGTCAGCAATAGTTTGCTGAATTAATTTCTCAACACGGATCAGTCCTGTTTCAATCGTATTCAGGAATGAATCTTCTTCACTTTTGATTACTTCAGTAACCAGTTTACCTTGTTTTTCGATTTCCGGGAATACCGCTCCCATTTCCTTTTGCAGTACAGCTACAAGTTTATAAAGGAAAGGTTCTTTTATTCCTAAGAATCTGTAAGAATAAGAGATAGCTCTTCTCAGAATTCTTCTGATTACATATCCAGCTCCTCCGCTTGCAGGAAGCTGACCGTCTGCAATTGCAAAAGAAACCGCTCTGATATGGT
Source organism: Chryseobacterium arthrosphaerae (assembly GCF_001684965.1). Lineage (NCBI taxonomy): Bacteria > Pseudomonadati > Bacteroidota > Flavobacteriia > Flavobacteriales > Weeksellaceae > Chryseobacterium > Chryseobacterium arthrosphaerae. The sequence continues at coordinate 305,304 of NZ_MAYG01000001.1, forward strand.
CTACCACTACACGGATCGCAATATCTTTTTCGTCTTCTAAAATTCCTGTATATTTCTTACCTGAAAGCTCTTCAACTTTAGCAATAAGCGGAGTGAAAACGTCTGTATCATAGTTGGAAGATTTTCCCTGAAGCGCCATGCAAAGACGCTCAAAGCCCATTCCCGTATCTACATGCTGAGCCGGAAGTTTTTCCAGAGATTTATCTGCCTTTCTGTTGAATTCCATGAATACCAGGTTCCAGACTTCCACTACCTGCGGATGGTCCTGGTTCACTAATGTAATCCCCGGAACAGCTGCTTTTTCTTCAGGAGTTCTCAGGTCGATATGGATCTCTGAGCAAGGTCCGCAAGGTCCGCTTTCCCCCATTTCCCAGAAGTTATCTTTCTTATTTCCGTTGATGATCCTGTCTTCTGAAATGTGAGACTTCCAGAAATCATAAGCATCCTGGTCTCTGTCCAGATTTTCCGAAGCATCTCCTTCAAAAATCGTTACGTATAAATTTTCTTTTGGAATTCCGTATACTTCAGTCAGTAATTCCCAGGCAAAAGCAATAGCCTCTTTCTTGAAGTAATCCCCAAAAGACCAGTTTCCTAACATTTCGAACATGGTGTGGTGATAGGTATCTCTCCCTACATCATCCAGGTCATTATGCTTCCCCGAAACTCTCAGACACTTCTGTGTATCGGCAATTCTAGGGGCGGTAGGGGTTTTGTAGCCAAGGAAAAAATCCTTAAACTGCGTCATTCCTGAGTTGGAAAACATAAGGGTAGGATCGTCTTTCAGCACAATAGGAGCTGAAGGAACGATAAGGTGCTCCTTACTTTTAAAATAATCTAAAAATTTTTGACGTATCTCTTGTGATGTCATAGTATTGCTTTTGCTTTTTTTAATATCAAATTTTGATAAGATGCAAATTTACTATTTTTAAGCGATTTGTAATAATTTTATGCTATGTTTTGAATGGTGCCGGCATTAGCTTTCAGGATATTTGTTTTTTCCGGTACAAACCGTTGATAAAGCTTACAGGGTTCAAAAACATGTAAGGTTTGAGGGATGGGAAATGGTTGTTCCCAATAGAGAAGATGCAGATTTAATTATATGTAAAATCAGGTTATTCATAAATTTTGCAATTTCCCACTTAACTTATTATCTTCGTTATGATCTGAGATAAGACAAAAAATCCTTCCCATGACAAAAGACGAAGAGTTGAAAAACTGGATAGAGCAGTATTCCGGGCCGCTTCTGAAAAAAGCACTGTATCTGCTTTCCGATAAAGAAGATGCCCAGGATGTGGTTCAGGATGTTTTTCTGGCTGCCTACTCAGCCTATGATTCCTTTGAGGGGAAAAGCCAGCCTTTAACCTGGCTGATGGCGATACTGCAACGGAAAGTTGCTGATTTTTACCGAAAAAAATACAAATCTGAGCCTCATGTAAGACTTGACCATTTTTTTGACGAAACGGGATCCTGGAAAAGGAATGATGTACTGAAAAGCTGGGATGCATCAGATACCGGTGATGAACTTTTAGATAATAATGATTTCAACAAAACACTTGAAGAATGTATTGAAGAATTGCCTGCAAGGTGGAAAATTTTGCTAAAAATGTATTATATCGAAGAAAAAAAAGCACCAGAAGTGAGTCAGGAATTAAATGTTTCAACGACTAACCTTTGGAAGATCCTTCAGAGGACCCGGATGCAGCTTCGGGAATGTCTGGAATTTAACTGGTTTTCAAGAGTATAAGTGATTTAAATGATAAAAAAGATTTTACATATATTATTTCTTCCATGCAGCGAGGCCACTCTGCTGATGGAAAAGCGTAATGCGGGATTGATTTCTGCCGGAGAAAACAGAAAGCTTAACCTGCATATCATGATCTGTAAATGGTGTAAGGCCTATAATGAAAAGTTAAAGCTTCTCGATAAGCTTTTTGAAAAGACATTTTCTCAGCAAAAAACTGAAATAAATGAATCTGAAATTCAGGATTTTAAAAATAAAATGATTGAGAAATTGAATTTTTAAGAAAATTTTGTCAGGATTTTAAAATGGCTCCGACTATACTTTTGAAAACAATAAAGTATCAATTAAAATCTTAAAGACATGGTCGGAACTACACACAAAATTACCCCAAGCCAATCAACCTATACCATCGGGTATTACCTTTCACTTTTCGGGGCAGCCCTCATCCTGTTATGGATAGGAATTTTCAAATTTACCCCAACTGAAGCGGCAGCAATAAAACCTCTGGTAGAAAACCATTTTCTGACATTTTTCGTATATAGAGTAATGAGTGTTCAGACAGTGTCAAACCTTATCGGAGCGATAGAAATTATCATTGCCTTATTACTGGTATTTAGTGCGAAATTTGCTGTACTGAAAAAGTATGCCGGAATAGGTATGATCGTCACTTTCATGGTAACATTGAGCTATCTGTTTACTACGCCGGGAGTCTGGAGGGTGGTAGATGGGGTGCCCGTGACAGATTTTTTTATTTTAAAAGACCTTATGCTTTTAGGATTTGGATTGATGATCGTTCAAAGTAATAAATAATGAATAAAAAGCTAAATATGAAAAATATATTAATTGTACTCGGGATTATTCTGGGTATAGCAGTATTTGCTGCAGGATCCGGGCTTTTTAAGAAGACGAAGCCCAATGAAGCTGAAACTAAAAAAGAAAAACAGGAAATTATGGATAACAAAAACGTCAGAGAGATTTATTTTGCAGGCGGATGTTTCTGGGGAACAGAACATTTTTTTCAACAGATCCGTGGAGTAGTAGGAACGGAAGTGGGATATGCCAACGGAAATACCCAGAATCCTACTTATGAAGAAGTGGTAAGCCATACTACAGGTTTTGCCGAAACGGTAAAAGTGAAGTATGATCCGGAACAGGTAGATCTGAAGCTTCTGATTGATCTGTACTTTAAAACAATTGATCCTACAAGTAAGGATCAGCAGGGAAATGACAGAGGTAATCAGTACAGAACGGGAATTTATTTTACCGATAAAACGGATGAAGCCGTAGTAAAAGGCGAAGTGCAGAAGCTGGCAAAAAATTACAGCAAACCTATATTGGTGGAAACCATTCCTCTGAAAAACTTCTACAAAGCGGAAGATTATCACCAGGATTACCTGGATAAAAATCCGGGCGGATACTGCCATATTGAACCGGGACTGTTTGAAATGGCCAAAAAAGCCAATCCGCTTCCGGCAGCAACAAAAGCAACCTCTTATCAAAAGCAGGATAAAAAAGTTTTAAAAGAAAAACTGACTGCCGAGCAATATAATGTTACCCAGGAAAACGGCACTGAAAGACCTTTCCAAAACGAGTACTGGGATGAAACCCGAGAAGGAATATATGTAGATATCACCACCGGGGAACCTTTATTTGTTTCTACAGATAAATTTGAGTCGGGGTGTGGATGGCCAAGCTTTTCAAAACCGATTACCAAAAGTCTGATTGATGAAAAACTTGACCGTACCCACGGTATGACAAGAGTAGAAGTCAGAAGTAAAACAGGAGATGCCCATCTGGGACACGTATTTACGGATGGTCCTAAAGATAAAGGAGGTCTTCGGTATTGTATCAACAGTGCTTCCTTGAAGTTTATTCCCAAAGCGGAAATGGAAACAAAAGGGTATGGAGAATACCTTCCGCTGCTGGATAAAAAATAATATTTTTTGAGAGTATATGATTAAAGTTCCGGCTGAACCTGAAGGTTCAGCCGGAACTATTTTGTAACAACGGAGATTTGTGCACCGGTGTAAGTATACAATTCTCAATGAATGAAGGATAAAGATTGCATCCGGTTATTTAAATTCTGTTCCGGCTCAAGTACATCTGGAATCTTTCTTTAATGCTGAGCATCGAGATATTTAAAAATAGTAAAAACCCGAAAATCATGTAAAAAGACTGTTGTGGTAAATGGGATAGCTGATATTCAAATTTTTGAAACCCTCTGAAGTAATATTCTTCAGGAAAATGGGAAAGGGTTCCGCATCTGAACATGAGTGACATATCAATATCTTTAAGAGTGGGGTCTATAAAAGAATGGACCGCAAAAATATGCCCTGTTTCCTCCAGGTCAATTTCATACTGATATTGCTTTGCTATTTCCATATCATTCATCACAGATACAAAATCACCATACGTATTATTATTGTTTAAGATAAACTCAATGCCTGTATGCTTTTCATTCCTTTTCTGAAGGTTCCGGAGTTCGGTAACATACAGTTCTGAGTTCTGCTTGGCAGTACCGGGAGCTATTGCTATTCTTTTATAATTCCAGTTTCTGTAGGGCACAAATGAGATGGGGCTTTGTATGTCTTCTCTTATTTTTGCAGGAATACCAATATCCATTACACGGACGTTGATCTCCTCAAACTTCTTATTACCGTAATACCAGAATAATACAGGAATGATCAGGGCACTGATCAGGCCCGGAAAATAGCAGATCTTTTTCATACAAATCTCTTTTTGTTGATTTGAAGATTTTGTTTAATGCTGAACAGGGAAATACTGAACAGGATCATAAAGCCCATGAAAAGATAATAGGCTTCTTTGGTAAGGTGAATGAAAAATTCACGGGTCTTATCAAAAAGATTAGGCTTCGGTATATTGTCATCTACAATTGAACCTGAATCTATTGCTTCAATCACTACATCATTACAAAGATAGCATGGTTCAGAATTCGGTTTCTGATACATAACGGGAACCAGCAAATGCCCTGTTTTTTCAAGATCTAATCCGTATTCTTCATGTTTTGTTATGTGCATGTCATTTAAAAGAGAAACAAAATCACCATAGGTATTTCCTTCTCCTAATATAAATTCAATACCTGTTTTTTGTTCATTTCTTTGCTGTAGCGCCCTGACTTCCGAAATATATAAGCCTGAATTTTCTTTTGCCTTACCAGAGGGAATAAATATTTTTTTATAGTTCCAGTTTCTTAATGGCTCAAGCGTATCGTTATAATTGCTGTTATCCTGATTTAGTTTGGCCGGAATTCTAATATCCATCACCGATGTTGTTACTTCTTCGATTTTTTTGTTGCCGTAATACCACAATAGTACAGGAATTACTAATGCGCTTATTAATCCCGGAAAATAATAGACTCTTATCATATCAGCCTTTTTCTGTTAATCTGAAGATTTTCTTTAATACTGAACATGGAAATATTCACCAATAATAGAAACCCGAAAATCATGTAAAAAGATTGCTTTGGAATGTGATTGACAAATGTTTCCGGTTGGATTAAACTGAGAGTTCCTTTTTTACGATGATATTCAGGGCCAATTGATCCTCCACAGATCGGACCCTTTTCCTTGTCCGGATCTTTATAAAAATGAACAGCAAAAAAATGGCCTGTTTTTTCCATATCCACACCATAAGTTTCCTGTTGAGCAAGTTGCATTACATCCATCAGAGCAATGAAATCCTGATATGTGTTTTTATCGTTGATGATAAATTCAATTCCTGATTCTTTCTTATTTCCTGCCTGAAGTTTTTTCAATTCAGAAATATAGAATTCCTGATTTTGAAGAGCAGTATGGGGCTTAACTAAAATTTTCTTGTAATTCCAGTTCCTATAAGGTTCAAAAGTATTGTCGAGGGGTGTATTGGCCTTGATTTTAGCAGGAAGTCCAAGATCCATTACAGTATATTGCGGATGAACTCTCTGATTCCCATAATACCAGAATAAAACCGGTATCAGTACCGCACTGATCAGTCCGGGAAAATAGTATAATTTTTTCATGGATAGTATTTTTATCAGAACCGAATGAAAATCTTAAGCCAAAAAATAAAAAGTGACCCGGAATGAGCCACTTTTATTAATAATTGTTATGAAATAGTATTATTTTCTCAATTGAAGATTGCTTACCAATCCCTTTTTCTCAGAATCCAGTAGGATCCGAAAATAAAAACGGCGCACCATACCAAACAGGCAATAAGGCTTTCTGTAGGGTAGTGGAATTCATATTTGATGCCCATCATTTTAGCCATATTCAGTCTCATCATAGGATTAGGAATAAGACTAGACATGCTTTCCAGCGGTAAAAGATGGCTTATAAAGAAATCATTTTGAAGGATTTCATTTCTTTGAGGTCCCTGCAGGCCTTTTACTTTGGTGAATACTTCAACGGTAGATAAAATTCCCTCCCCAATCCAGAAAACAAAAAGAGCCAGAAATACAAAGACCGATTTTCTCAGTAAAATGGATAAGAACATTAAAAAACAGAAGAACGTAAACAGTTTCACAAAGTAATTTCCAATGAAGAATATTTCTCCGAAAACCTTTGCAGACTCCGTTGTTTTTGAATACTGATATCCCAAAAACATCGTAATGGCCAGCACAATGATCGTAGAGACAATGGTAAAAATGCTGATCGTCAGCAGTTTTGAAGTGATAAATTCTTTCCTGCTCAGCCCGTCAATGGTATTTTGCTTAAACATTCTGTTGCTGAATTCCTGTGAGATGGAGAAAACAATGATCAATCCTAAGAAAATTTTCAGCAAAGCAACGATCCATGTGGTAAAATTCCAGATTTCAGGGAAGTTATAAATACCCTGTTCTTTCAGGTTTACCGTTCCTCCCAAAATATCAAAATCTATCAAACCAATGAAAAGCAGTGCAATAAGAATGGCAAAATAGAGGAGTGTGAAAATCTTGAATGGTCTGTAATTCAGATTTTTATAGTATTCCAGTTTTAATAGTTTCATCATAATTAGTTGGTGTTTTTTACAAGTTCAAGGAATTGAGATTCAAGAGACAGTTTTTTCTTGGTTAAATGAGATAGGAAAATCCCTTTTTCAGCCAGTTTCTGATTCAGCGCTGATGCTGATACAGATGCATCGTCACGAAGCTGGGCCTTAATATAATCCCTGTCCTGATTGACGAAACTGAACCAGGGAAGTTCATTCAATGCATTGAAAAGTAATACATTGTTGTCAGCTTTTAATTCAAAATAACCGTTATTGGCCGTCATTTCATCCACTCTGCCGCAATAGATGGAATTTCCTTCTTTCAGTACAATCACATGGCTGCAGATCTTTTCAATTTCATCCAGAAGGTGGCTGGCTATAATGATCGTAATGCCTTGTTTTGCAATATTGCTGATGATCTCCCTGATCTGGATAATTCCTTCAGGATCCAGGCCGTTGGTAGGTTCATCCAGAATCAGTACTTCAGGAGTATTCAGCATGGCAGAAGCAATGGCGAGGCGCTGTTTCATCCCTAAAGAGAAGGTTTTGAAAGCATCTTTTCTTCTTTCATACAGATTAACGGTTTTCAACACCTCTTCAATCCTTGAATAAGGAGTTTCTTTGATCTCAGCAACAATTTTAAGATTGGTTTCCGCACTCAGATAAGGATAAAAGTTAGGCTGCTCAATAATGGCCCCGATTTTCTTTAAAGTTTCAGGATCTGTTCCTTTTTTTCCAAACCAGAACCAGTCTCCGCTGGTAGGATTAATGGTGGAAAGCAGCATTCCGAAAGTTGTGGATTTTCCACTTCCGTTGGGTCCCAGAAGTCCGTAGACATTCCCTTTCTCTACGTCAAAAGAAATATTGTTGACTACAACTCTTTTGAATTTTTTTGTCAGATTCTTTACTGATAAAATTTTTTCCATGTAATTTGTTTTACATAGTAGTAGTCTATGTAAATTAGGGAATGTTACAGAATTATCATAAATCAATTTAAATTTAATTGTAAATGCATTAAATTTGATAGAATTAATGAAAAGTTTATGAAGTTAATTGAACTGGCAGAAGAACTGAATGTCTCTGCAGAAGCCATCAAACAATTTATACAGGATTTTGATCTTGAATTGGTAGACTGTATCAGCACCAATTTTGAAGTAAAAGAGGATTTTGAAAAATTTGCCCGTGAAAATGTAGATTTTTTAAGACTGTATGAAAAGGATCTGGATAAAAATAAAACCTTGGAGCAGATTGCAGAAGTGATCAATCAGCCTAAAGACAAAGTTGAAAAAGCAATAAAAGATAATAACCCGAATATTTTTGATAACGGTTTCTTTAAATCTTCTATTTCAAGCTATGGAATTGATAATAAATTAGGAGGAAACTATCAGTTCGTCTATGATTATTTCGGGCACAAAACCAGCTTGCAGCAAAGAGATTTTATTGGGTACAGAGACCTTTTCTTCTATACTTCTGCCGTTTTAGAACCTTTCCTGAATCCTCAGCAGATCAAAGATTGGGGAATCAATAAACCGGCAGGAATCATTTTGTACGGCCCTCCCGGAAGCGGCAAAATTTTCTGGGCGAACAAAATTGCTGAAATTATAGGATATCAGTTTAAAGAAGTTAAAAAACATTATCTCGGAACTTCACTTATTGACGGAAATGAAATCAATTTCAGCGACTTCCTGCTGAAGATGATGAAAGAAAATAAGATGCTGCTGTTTCTTGACGATTTTGATGAAATCATGAGACAGAGAACTGCCGAGACAGATATAGCCTCATGCAACCTTGAAGCCCAGGAACTCATTCTTCATTATATCGGAAAATTTGAGAAAGAAGGCGTACTGATGGTAGGTTCAGCCAATTCTGTTTCAGAAATTGATGAAGAAATCCTGGCACCCGGAAGATTTGATGTGATGATTCCGATCTTTCCACCCAATGCATCAGAACGTTCCGAAATTATATTATATGCAATGACCAAAGGGCTTGAAGAAGATTCCCTGCTCTATAAAATACTTAAGAACAACAAAGCGGATAAAGTTCCTTTCTGGCATGAGATTGCTTCAAAAATGAAAGCATTCAGCAATACAATGCTGATCGATTTTACGCAAAGCCTGAAGAAACGCATTAAAAACCTTTACCAGAGAACCAGAAATGAAAAACTGAAAATAGATCAAAGACTCCTGGAGGGTGCGCTACGGGATGCTGCCGGAAAACTGACCGAAGAATATCTTGATCAGGTTGCCAGGTTCCTTGCCGATGCTATTATCAATAATCTGGATGAATTCAGGTTCAGGATCCAGGCGCTGAGAAATGAGCTGGAAACATACAAAGTCGTTGAAGAACCGAGACGGGCTATCGGCTTTCATCATAACGGGGAGAAGGAAGTGTAGGAGAGTGAGAAAGTGGGAGAGTAAAGGAGTAAGGTAGCTTGCTATTTTACTGCTTTGTTATGCTGTCTTTATCTCAATTTCATTTCTTCCTGATTTTCATTATAACTGCATTAAAAAAAAATTACTCATTACTAATCATTCATTACTCATGAACAGCGTTTGGGAACTTGAAACCTTTTACCGGAAAAGAAATATCGTCATTATTGGTTCAGGGTTTTCCGGGCTTTGGACTGCCATTGCGGTAAAAGAAAAATATCCTGAAAAATCTGTTTTAATTATTGAACGGAATACGATCCCATTAGGTGCCTCCACAAGAAATGCAGGTTTTGCCTGTTTCGGAAGCCTTACGGAAGTGATTGCCGATGCTCAGAAAATGGGCTGGGAAAAAACATTGGACCTGGTGAAGATGAGGTTTGACGGGTTGCAGAAGATCAGGCAGTATTTTAAAAATAGTGAAATAGACTTTAAGCTGAACGGTGGCTACGAAATATTAAACAATGATGAACCTTTGCATCATATCAAAGAGGTTAATCAAAAACTGAAATCCATTACAGGGTTTGAGGAAACCTATTCTCTGAAACAGGATAAAATAAAGGAGTTTGGATTGGGGAAATCTCCGTTTCTGATCGAAAATCCGTGTGAAGGAAGTCTGCATTCGGGAAAACTGCTGCAGAAACTTTTGGAAAAATGCCATGAAATAAAGGTGGAATTCTTATTCGGAACGGAAGTAAAAAGTATTGAAGAGCAATCAGACGAAATTGAAGTTCATCTTCCGGACGGAATTTCCGTAAAGACAGATCAGCTTATTTACTGTACCAATGCATTCAGCTCAGAATTCCTGAAAAACGAAAACATTATTCCTGCCCGTGGACAGATTTTACTGACCGAACCAATAGATGGATTAAAGCTTAACGGAACGTTTCATTATGATGAAGGTTTTTACTACTTCAGAAACCTTGAAAACCGTGTATTGTTGGGAGGTGGAAGAAACAGGGATTTTAAAACTGAAGAAACAACAGCCTTTGAAACCACAGAATTCCTGCAGCGCCACCTGGAAGATTTTTTAAAAGAAGTCATTTTAGCCGGCAAAGATGTTAAAATTGCTTTACGCTGGTCAGGGATAATGGCTATGGGCCATGAAAAGACCCCAATTATAAAACAAATCTCAGAAAGACAGTTCTGCGCCGTAAGGCTTTCAGGAATGGGAGTGGCACTGGCTCCTGTGATGGGAGAGAAGATAGCGGAACTGATATAAATACTATTATAACCATGAAATATTTACCTTTTGAACGTATTACTTACAGAACGGACTGGCCGGAAGAGAAAGTCATAAAAACACTGAATGAATTTGTTGACCCCAAACAATTTGGTTTTGGAAAGACGTATACAAAAGAATATGAAGGATATGTGAACCGTAACAGTTTTGAAATCAGCCGTATTATCAATTACAGGAATTCTTTCCTTCCTCAAATAAACGGAACATTGCATACCATCAGCAACGGCACTCAGATTGACGTTACCATGAAGCTGAACGTGTTTGTATTGTTTTTTTTAATCATTTGGTGCTCGGTGGCAAGTCTGTTTTTCGTAGGGATGTGTGGGATGATGATAAGAGATCATCAAATATCAATCATTTCATTGATGCCCCTGCTGATGCTGCTATTTGTTTATATTTTAACAATGGCGGGCTTTAAAGCTGAAAGTAGAAAATCAAAAGAATTTCTGAGAAAAAGTTTTGAGGCAGAAATAAAGATTTAATATTCTGGTAATCATTACAAGATGATTTAATTAAATTTGACAGGAATATTATTAGATGAATCAATATAAATATACAATGACTTTTTCTTTACTTAGCCTACCTCTTATGGTTTTTGTTATAGCCTTAGCCGGAGGAGGACACGGAAGTTATTGGCCTTTTCTGGTGTTTTTTCCTTTCAGTATGACCGGAAGTTTCTTTAATGAGAGCATTTCTACTTACCTGTTTGTAGCAGGACTATTACAATTTTTTGTGTATGGTTTTTTACTAGACAAAATGAATCCAAGAAAAGTTTTACCTTTTGTTTTTATAATACATGTACTTTGTGTTTTCACTGTTTTTATGCTGAAGAAAGATGATTTATTTTAATGATTAACTTGCAAGCTCAAAACAGGATAAGTTAATAATCATAAATAAAATGTGAGGACTCCTCTTTTTAGCGTTTTTAACTTTCAATTCCTGTATTTCCACTCTAAAAGAATTCCTTATTTTTGCAAAAAAGAAAAAATCGTGATCAACAACGACCAGATAAAAGAAGTTCAATCCAGAATTGAAGATTTGCACAGATACCTTCAGATTGATAAAAAGAAGATAGAAATTGCCAACGATGATGAAAAAACAGCGGCTCCTGAATTTTGGGATAATCCTAAAACGGCAGAAGCATTTCTGAAACAGCTTCGTTCCAAGAAAAAATGGGTAGAAAGCTATGATGAAATTCAGACCCAGTTTGAAGATATGCAGGTTCTGGTAGATTTTGCCAAAGAAGATGCAGATTCAGAAAAAGAACTGGATGAAACTTTCCCGCAGTTGGTAGAGAAAATTGAAGACCTGGAATTCAAGAATATGCTTTCTAACGAAGGGGACGAGCTTTCTGCGGTTCTTCAGATTACTGCCGGAGCCGGTGGTACAGAAAGCTGTGACTGGGCTTCTATGCTGATGAGAATGTATACGATGTGGGCAGAAAAACAGGGGTATAAAATCCGTGAGCTCAACTTCCAGGAAGGAGACGTTGCCGGAGTAAAGACTGTTACACTGGAAATAGAAGGCGAATTTGCCTTTGGATATTTAAGAGGCGAAAATGGGGTTCACCGTTTGGTAAGGATTTCACCTTTCGACAGTAATGCAAAACGTCATACCAGCTTTGTTTCCGTATATGTTTATCCTTTGGTAGACGATACGATCGAAATCAATATTAACCCTGCCGATATCTCTTTTGAAACGATGAGGTCTTCCGGAGCCGGAGGTCAGAACGTAAACAAAGTAGAAACAGCAGTACGTCTGCGTCACGCACCTACCGGAATTATCATTGAAAACTCAGAATCCCGTTCCCAGCTTCAGAACAAAGAAAAAGCCATGCAGCTCCTCCGTTCCAGATTATACGAAATGGAACTTGAAGAGCGTATGAAAGCCAGAAATGAAATCGAAGCCAACAAAATGAAGATCGAATGGGGAAGCCAGATCAGAAACTATGTGATGCACCCGTACAAATTGGTAAAAGATGTACGCTCAGGCCATGAAACATCAGATGTGGATGCAGTCATGAACGGAAATATCACTCCATTCCTGAAAGCATTCCTGATGGCCGATGGGACGGCAGTTTCCGATGATGACCTCGACCTGTAAAATATCACATGAATTTTAGTTAAAATCTTATAATTAATTTTTGTTTCAGACATTTTAGACTTATTTTTGTTGTTCATCGATATATATGGAAGATTTCAATAGCTGGAAGGATTTATTAAACCCGGAGTTTTATATCAAAATGGGAGGGTTTTGGCTTATTTTGTTCATTGTTTTTGCGGAAACAGGCCTTTTTGTAGGTTTTTTTCTTCCCGGAGACTCATTACTGTTTGTTTCAGGGATTTATGCCGTTGAAATCATCAAAGAGACTTTTGGCTCCACAGGAAGTGATTTCCTGGATACAACACTTTTAGCCACAGGAGTCGCTATTGCAGCCGTTATAGGAAATGAAGTGGGATACTATTTCGGAAGAAAGACCGGTCCGGCTTTATATAAGAGACCGGATTCAATGCTTTTCAAAAAGAAATATCTGTATCAGGCCCATGATTTTTTTGAAAAACATGGTGCATTAGCTATTATTATGGCAAGATTCCTGCCGGTAGTGAGAACCTTTACTCCAATTGTAGCAGGGATTGTAAAAATGGACAAAAAAGAATTCTTAAGAGATAATATCATCGGAGCAGTGCTATGGTCATTTATTCTGATCTTTGCAGGACATTATCTGGATAAACTTTTCATGGAACAGTTTGGGATCAATTTAAAAGAAAAGCTGGAATACATCATTATTGTTATCGTTCTTGTGACGACACTTCCGGTGATCATTAAATTTATGTTCGGGAAAAAAGAAGATTTCTCTAAATACGAGAACAAAGATTTTGAATAAAAATTTCAAGTAAAAATATACGAAGCTGCTTCATTTGAGGCAGCTTTTTTATTGATCACAAGTACACGAACTATGTCATTCTATGTATCTTGTTGTTTATTTTGTACATAGGTTTTTCCCAATGCATGAGGGTTATAAAAAATCTGCGTAATCTGCATAATCTGCAAGAGCAAAAAAGGTATTCCAGATTCGCAAAAAAGATCCGGATATTTAAGATTATATTATTTTCTCGCTGATTTCACAGATCACGCAGATGATGTAAAATCTGCATAATCTATATGATCTGCGGGAGTTTGAAAAAGGATGAGAAAACTAGAAATAAACAGCATTCAGTTTTATCGGAGATAAAATCTTTGCAACTTAAAAAAAACTTAGCAGAGAATTATCTTGCGCCCTTGCGTTTTTCCAACGTATTTTTCCAATCCGAAAAACAGGTTAGGTATCCGTTTTGATCCAATTCAGGATATTAGGATAAATAATACTGTCCCTTTTTCTTTTGTTGAAAAACCTCGGTACATGGCCTGTTCTTTCCATAAAGATAAACTTATGAAGAACGTTCATATGGGTAAGGGCAGAATCCATCGCTATTCCCTGATGCTGATTGACCAGAAAATCATTGTTCCCCTGGAATAAAAGAGTGGGTACATTGGTGATATTGGCAATGGGACTGGCTTCTTTAAAGGCTTCAGCGATATTTTTCCGGTCAAATTTAGTTCCTACTACTTTCTGAAAAGTAGGAGAGGTATATTTTGAATAAAAAGAATTAAGATATTCCGGACTGTAAAAATCAGTCGGGCCGCTCAGAGAAATGATTTTTTTGATCTGATCGGGATGCTGGTATCCGTAGAGCAGGGCGAGATGTCCACCGGCACTTTCTCCCAGGATGATATAATTGTTGGGAAGAAGTTCTGCTTTTTCCGTTAAAGCATTGAACCTTTCAATTGCAGAACCGATATCATCAAGCTGTTGCTTATAGGTGATCTTTTTCCGGGTAGACACCAGCCGGTAATTCATATTGATGCTTGGGATCTTATTGCTGAAAAGCATTTTCTGAATCTGGATCATATGTTCCTTCCTTCCCAGGGTCCAGGCGCCACCATGTACGATTAAAACAACAGGAGCATCTTTTGCATAATCTTTTGGAAGAAAAATATCCATTTTCTGCCTTTTATGCTCTCCGTATTTAAAATTATAGATCTTCTGCTGGCCATCAGGACCTACCCAAACCCTGAATCTCGTATTACAGGACTGCAGAAGAAAACTGACGAGTCCCATAACGAAAAAATGATACCTGAGAATGAGCTTTTTCATAAAGTAAAAATACTGAAAATTCCATTGATAATGAAGTGATTTAGGATCGGAATAGTGCCTAAAGCCTTTCTGCAGTTTTTGATGAAAGCCCTTTTTTGATCATGACAGCATCTTTTTCACCCTTTTTGAAAATAAAAGTTACTTCCGTGTCATCATCCTGCACAAAAAATACATTCTCTTTTTCAGCCCGTATCTGTATTTTAGGATCATTATTGTTCTGCATGAAAAGCCGGCCGTTTTCATACAGGATATGAATCACATCATTTTCTGAAAGTGCATAATTGCCGGCGTATTTTTTAAGCACATCATCCCCCAGTGTTATTTCCTTCCTGGGCTGAGGAAGCTGGTAGGGCTGCCCTAATAGCGCTGCCAGGATAGTATTTCCTGCTTTCTCCAGCTTTTTACTCGTGATATTGTTGAGAAGAATAATGCAGAGGTCATCATCAGGGAGCATGGCAAAATAACTGGTGGAGCCTTCTATATTTCCACCATGATTAATGAGTTTCTTTCCATAAAGATCGTCAATGAACCATCCATAGCCGTAACTGCTTAAATAGGGCGTGGTCGCCTTTTTAAATGCTTCTTTGGAAACAATTTTATAATCCCTCAATCCTTTATAATAATGGTAAAGGTCCTCCACGGTACTGTAGATCTGGCCTGCAGGTCCTGTTAATGAAGGATTCCAGATTTCTGTTTTTTCCTGTTTTGTTTTTGAAATATAGGAGTAGGGAACTGTTTTATACGGGCTCTTTAAAGCTAGGTAATCAAAACCGGTGTGGGGCATCTTCAGAGGCTCCAGAATATTTTTTCTTATAGCATTTTCATAGGAGAGTCCTGTTACTTTTTCAATGATGATTCCCAGCAGAATATATCCTGAATTGGTATAAGAGAATTGGGTACCGGGTTCAAAATCCAGGGGTTCATTTTTAAAAAAAGAAAGTTCTCTGTTTTTGGGAATAGTTTCTCCTGTGTGAAGCAGACGGAAGTATTCTTTATTCCGTAATGCCTCATAGATTCCTGAGGTATGGGTGAGGAGGTGCTCAATTGTAATTTCATTTCCTCTGGGATAATCCGGAATAAACTTTGAAACAGGATCTTTAACGGAAAGTTTCCCCTCTTCATTTAACTTTACGATCATTAAGGCTGTGAAAGATTTGGTTAAAGAAGCAATCTGATAAATACTTTTATTCTGATTCGGGATCTTTTTCCCGGCATCTTGCCAGCCGTAGGACTTTTCAAAAATGGTTGTATTCTGATAATGCACCAAAGCGGTTCCATTAAACTTATTAATTGAAGCGTAGGCTTTTATAATGCTGTCTGTCTCCTGTTTTTTCTTTTCCTGATTCGTAGTGCTGATATTCAGCTTAGCCTGAGCTTTTAAAGATGAGCAGGCTGTTCCTGATATAAAAATCAAACACCCTAAAGCTAAAATATAAGATTGAGACCGCATAATATCTGGTTTTAAAAAAACAGTTAAAAGTAAGCAGACTTTTGTTTATATCAACAGCTTGAGCATAAAATATTTAAAAGATATTCTTCTTTAGTATTTTATATTCACCTTATTGGAAATTATAGATTTTTGGATATCAGAATTATTTCATTCAGGAATTGTATTTCTGGCGCATTGAGTGTCTGCCCGGTAAATAATGGTTGTAGAATATCCAGCCTTACAGTGACACGGATTTTGATTATTGCTGTAACGGGATTTTTTTAAGACAGCCTGGTTCTTCCGATTGAATTGATAGGAATCATTAACATTGTATTCTCTGATTCTTTTTTCAAACGTACCATCTTCCTTCGCGTAAGAATATTCTTCAGTGAGAATTCCATTTTTGTAGACCTCGGAAAGCGATGGGCCATAAAAAGAATCTCTGTAAAAATAGGTGTATTCATCAAATTCATTTCCATGCTGATGAAAATGGTATGTCAGCTGATCCTGTGAATTGTAGTAATAGAATGAAGCTTCATAATTGAGATCATCCTTTTTTTCCTGATTGTAAAGCCGGAGATACTTTTCGCCGGAATTCAGATCAACGGGCTGTAGACTAATATTGTTTTCAGTGCCTTTATACCGTATTTTTGAGGGTGAGCCTTCGTATATAAAATAGAATTTTCTGTTATCACCGGATTCCTGTGAGTAATAAACTTTATTCAGAGCGTCATATCTGATATTTTCAGGGCAATGGAGGCTGATCTTGTCCTTGTATTTTTCAAATGCTCTTTCAGATAAGCCTTTTTGAAGGTCAGTGAATCTTCCGTAAATTTTAACACCCCGGTCGCTGTTGATTTCGGAAATGATTTTTTGGCTGTTTTCATTACAGACAGTGGTGAGAGATTTTAAATAGCATTGGAAGATAATCCGGCTCTTTCTGGGCCGGGAACAGGATAGGGAATAAGAGAAGGAGTAAGTTTATTTTCATCTATTCAGCATATTTATTTTAATTTGAAAGGTACAAAATGATCCTAAAGAAGGATCCTTAAAATTATTGTTTTAAGAAACGTCTGTAAATAGAATTAAATATTTATTTTTGCTGAACTTAACAAAGATTAAAAAATTATTAAAATATGGCATCAGGCTTTTTTGCAATTTTAGATGATATTGCAGCATTGATGGATGATGTGGCGGTTACCAGTAAAATAGCTACACAAAAGACTGCAGGTATTTTGGGAGACGATCTGGCTGTAAATGCAGAAAAAGCCACGGGTTTTCTTTCTTCCAGGGAACTTCCGGTCTTATGGGCGATTACTAAAGGTTCATTCATCAACAAACTTATTATTCTTCCCATTGCGTTTCTGCTCAACTGGCTGTACAAACCGGCAATTGAGATGATTCTTATTCTGGGTGGTCTGTATCTTGCCTTTGAAGGGGTGGAAAAAATCATAGAATTCCTGTTTCACCGTTCCAAAAAAGGGCATGAAGTGATGGAAGAAAGCAAAGAAGATGAGAATTCTGAGGTTTCTGAAAAAGCAAAAATAAATTCTGCGATCAGAACAGATTTTATTCTTTCGATCGAAATCGTCATTATTGCACTGGGAACTGTGATTCAGCAGGAACACCCGCTTCTTACACAGATTTTAACCGTTACTTTTGTGTCATTCATCGCTACTGTTGGTGTATATGGAATCGTTGCGCTTATCGTGAGAATGGATGATGCAGGATTCAAACTGATCAAAAAAAGCCATGATAAAGGAGTGATTTCAAAACTTGGACACTTATTGGTAAAAGCGCTTCCTGTTATTATCAAGATATTAGGTGTGGTGGGAACAATTGCTTTAATCCTGGTTTCAGGAGGTATTTTTGCCCACAATATCCATTACCTGCATGAGCTGCTTCCGACGTGGCCTTCCATGTTAAAAGAATTTACTTTCGGAATTGTAGGAGGATTGGCTGCTGTAGCTGTATTTACCATAGGAAAAGGAATCTATTCTTTAGTAACAAAGAAATAAAAATCCGTTTCAAAGAGATATAGAATCCTGTTTCACATGAAGCAGGATTTTTTAGTTTTTATTCAAATACAAACGAATTAATTGCGACACTGTAACTGTTTTGCTTCCAAACATTTCCTTTGCCCAGATTTTAGGGGACTTGAGTTTTTCCAGAATCAGGAAAAGAGCAAAACCCTCATCCTGCGACCACCATTTTTTATTTCTTCTGACTCCTTCTAAGGCTACATTTTTGTCAATATTACCGCCTTTGGGATCGATAAGCCATAAATACATGGAATATTGCCCGAGCCCTTCCATCGTAAGGAATAAATCATCCATTTCAGCCAGACTTTTATATTCGTTTTTAAAGTATTTTTCCTGCCTTTGATCCATAAGATCCAATCCTTTTAATACCTTTTCTATATTGAAGCGGTTATCTGCAATACTGCTGTAAAAACTATTGACCTCAATATTGTAAAGATTCATATAGGTATCTTGTTTGCTGAAAATATTTTGAATAATATCATCACTGATACCGATCCCGAAATTAACCTGTTTTTCGAACAGGGAGATCTTCATCCCAAAATTCTGCATTTGCTGAGAATGGGAAAATTCATGAATAAAAACTCCGGTAATTAAATTATTAAGCCCAAGTTCTTTACTTTCTACACCTGCTTTTTTCCAGAAGCCCGGCAAAGGCATTACAAAAAATGAGTGATGTTTAGTATTGGGGATCTCTGAGGCAAAAGACATAATTCCTACCGCAACTTTCGTTTTGTCCGGTAATGTAAGGCTGTCATGGTGCAGGGCTTTTTTCCAGTGTAATTTCAGGTTTAAAAGATCCGGCCCTTTGATAGCTTCACCATCACTTATTGAAACGGAAGAAGTAGAGTAGATATATTTCTCATCAAAGAAAACAAATTCTACAGGCTGAAGCTTATTGATCTTATAAATGTCTTTATAAACCAGTGTCCATGCTGAAAACCATTGGGCAATCGTATGATTAAACTCTGTGTCTGCAGCTTGCTGGCCAAATGTCTTCAACTGGAAAATACAGAAGAATAGGCAAATATATATTCCTTTCATTTTCAGACTTTTTGTTGAAGCCTAATATACACATTATAAAAAAAGAGACCCTAGGGTCTCTCATATATTAATTGAATAAATCTTTCACTTTATCAAAAAAAGTTTTTTCCTTTCCGGACGGTTCTGCAACCATTTCGCCGCTGGACATCTGCTTTTCAAAGAATTCTTTCTGATCTTTGGTAAGCTTTTGAGGAGTCCATACATTGATGTGGATGAACATGTCTCCTTTACCATAGCTGTCAATGCTAGGAAGTCCTTTTCCGGCTAATCTCAGAATTTTTCCGGATTGTGTTCCCGGATCAACGGTGATTTTTACTTTCCCGCCTACTGTAGGGATTTCTTTTTTAGTTCCTAAAGCAGCTTCAGCAAACGATACATACAATTCCTGGTGAAGGTTGTCACCTTCTCTTTTGATGGTCTGATCCACTTCCTCTTCAATGATCACCAAAAGGTCACCCGGAGTTCCGCCAAACGGAGCATCATTTCCTTTTCCTCTTACATTAAGCTGGATTCCGTCTCTTGCTCCTGCAGGAATATTGATCGTAATTTCCTCTTCGTCTTTTACAAGACCCTGAGCGTTTGCGCCTGCCGGAATTTTATCGGCAACTTTACCGATTCCCTGGCACGTTCCACAGGTTGTTTGGGTCTGCATCTGGCCGAACATCGTGTTCATTACTTTAAGCTGAACACCCGAACCGTTACAGGTAGGACAGGTTTTTGAAGTGGCACCTTCTGCCATCTTCATTTTTTTTACTTTAATGGTTTTGTGAGTTCCGTTTACCATTTCCTCAAGGTTCAGCTTGATTCTGATTCTTAAATTAGAACCTTTCACCTGCTGACGGCCGCCTCCGCCACCGCCGAAACCTCCGAAACCTCCACCGAAAATATCACCAAACTGGCTGAAGATATCTTCCATGTTCATACCACCTCCGAAGCCTCCGCCTCCGAAACCACCGTTTCCGCCCATTCCGGCATGTCCGAACTGGTCGTATCTGGCACGTTTCTGATCGTCGCTCAATACCTCATAGGCTTCAGCAGCTTCTTTAAATTTCTCTTCGGCCTCTTTATCTCCCGGATTTTTATCAGGGTGATATTTGATGGCCATTTTACGGTATGCTTTTTTTATTTCGTCGCCTGATGCAGATTTGCTGATCTCAAGAACCTCGTAATAATCTCTTTTTGACATGACAATTAAATAATTGATTGTTGATAAATGATAAAAGATATTTTAAAGTTTAATAAATGAACGTCATCAATTATCACCCATCATTTATCATTTATGAATTTTAGTTTCCTGTTACTACTTTTGCGAAACGGATCACTTTATCATTCAAAGTATATCCTGTTTCAATAACGTCTACGATCTTTCCTTTCAACTCTTCCGATGGAGCAGGAATCTGGGTAATAGCCTCATGGAAATCCACATTAAAGCTGTCACCGGCATTTACTTCCATTGCTTTTAATCCTTTTTCGGTAAGTTTATTTTTGAATTTCTGATAGATCAATTCCACCCCTTGCAGATCAGATGGATTTCCGTTTTTAGCGATTTCTTTCAATGCTCTTTCAAAATCATCCAAAACGCCCAGCATAGAAACCATCATATCCTGGTTGGCATATTGGAAAAACTCCATTTTTTCTTTAGAGGTTCTTTTTTTATAATTTTCGAATTCAGCATACAATCTGATGTAACGGTCTTTTTCTTCTGCCAAAAGTTCCTCAGCAGAAGGAGCAGCTGTCACATTGTCCTGAGGTGTTGCTTCATTCTGAACGTTGTTATCTTCCTGATTATTGATGCTTTCTTCGTTAATATCCTGATTTTCCATAATTCAATATTTATTTACAGAATTGTTTGACAAAGAACCTGCCAAAGGAAAAAAGAAGACATTTAGGCAGAAAAGAGGAAAATGCAAATGGCCGAATTTGAACATATTGTTTACCCGGTTCTTAGTACATTGAAGCATTATTACTCTCCCGTGAATGTCTGATACAGCAGATAAAGATTTAAAATAATGATAATAACGGAAATAATCCATACACAGACTTTCAGAAAAGGCTTGTTGACGAATTCCCCCATTTTCGCCTTGTCATTCGTAAACATCACCAAGGGAACAACAGCAAAACTCAGCTGCATAGAGAGGATAACCTGGCTTAAAACCAATAATTCTGTGGTGCCCTGTTCTCCATAGAGAATCGCTACAATCAGTGCGGGAACTACTGCAATAAGTCTTGTGATCAGTCTTCGGAGCCATGGTTTTAATCTGATGTTGAGGAATCCCTCCATCACGATCTGTCCTGCAAGGGTACCGGTAAGTGTTGAGTTCTGACCGGATGCCAGTAAAGCAATTGCAAAAGCAATACTTGCCATTGAAGCCCCTAAAATAGGAGTCAGCATTTTATAGGCATCGTGAATATCTGCGACATGTTCATTGCCTGTGGTATGAAAAGTTGCTGCTGCCAGGATAAGAATTGCCGCATTGATGAAGAATGCGAGCATCAGGGAAACCGTACTGTCTAAAGTGGCAAATTTTATTGCTTCTTTTTTTCCTTCCCTGTCACGGGTATAGTCTCTGGTCTGAACAATACTGCTGTGAAGGTAAAGATTATGCGGCATAACGGTGGCTCCCAGAATTCCTATGGCAATATACAGCATTGCAGGGTTCTGAATAATTTCCTTTTGCGGAACCAATCCCCCAAGAATTTCGTTGAATGCAGGTTGAGAAATCACAATTTCGTAGACAAAACAAGCCAGAATGATAAAGATAAGTCCGCCGACGATACTTTCTATCCAACGGAATCCTTTAGCCTGAAGCAAAAGAATGACAAGAACATCAACGGTTGTAATCACGATTCCCCATGTCAGCGGAATATGAAATAAGAGGTTTAAGGCAATGGCAGAACCAATGACCTCGGCGAGATCACAGGCGGCAATCGCTATTTCACAGAATACCCAGAGGATAAAATTTGTGGTAGGACTGAAGTGATCCCTGCAGGCCTGTGCAAGATCTCTTTCGGCAACAACTCCGAGCTTAACAGATAGATGCTGTAAAACCATCGCAAAAATATTGGATATAAGGATCACTGAAAGTAACGTATACCCGAACTGCGCTCCTCCGGCAATATCCGTAGCCCAGTTCCCTGGATCCATATAGCCTACTGCTACCATAAGTCCGGGGCCTGCAAAAGCAAGATACTTCCTCCAAAAACTTGCTTTTTTAGGTACTTTTATAGAAGAATAGACTTCCGATAGGGAGTGGGATGTTTTATCTTTTCGCCAGGCGCTTTTTATATTGAAATTCATAAATGTTAGAAATGACTAACAAATTTAATTAAATAAATGTAAACACAAAAATCATGGCCATAAAAAATCCCGGAAATCACTTCCCGGGATTCAATTTTTATTGATTCTAAAGATTATTTAGCAAATCTTACTGCCATTTTTCTGTCGGCAGCTCTTTCTGCATCAGATGCTGATGCATCTACTTTAGCAAATTTACTTCCATATCCTTCAGCTTCCAGTACCTGAGCACCAACTCCTGCTTTTACTAAAGCAGCTTTGATGTATTCAGCTCTTTCTTTGGATAGTTTTACGTTTTTCGCTTCGTCTCCTGTCTTATCAGTATAACCACCGATTTTAATTTTAGCATCAGGGAAAGCTTTAAGAATTGCTACCAGATTATCAAGCTGACCTTGCGATCCTGCTTCCAGCTCATTGGATTTTCCAATTTTGAAATTCACATGGTCAAAATCATACCACTTATCTTTCAATGCTGAATCGTCTGCTGCATTTTTATAGCCGTCAGATTTCAGGAATGCAATCATCTGGTCTTCCATTCCTCCTTTGTAACCTTTCAACATTACTCCGTTCAGGTCAATGTTTTCATCAGTTTTTGCAGTGGCTGGAGCTGGCGTTGCAGTTCCGGTTCCGGTTACAGAAGCTGTATCTGCAGTAGATCCGGTGCTTGCTGAGTCAGATGTAGTTGTGGTAGTGGTAGTTGTTTCTTTTTTCTCACATTGCTTCCATAGGAAATAGGCAGCTGCAATCAATAATAAAAGCGGAAGCAACCATTTCCAGATTGAACCTCCGCCTTGATTATTATTGTTGTTATTTTCAAATTGTTCTCTTACTTCTCTTGCTCTTTCAGTAACATTTTCTCTTGCAGTGGCAACATCTTCAGCGATATTGTCTCTGGTAGTGGAAGCTACTGATGAAACAGTTTCCTTAGCCTGACCGAACCAGTTTTCAGCCCCTAATCCGAAGGAAGCCAGAGAAAGACCTGCCGGCAGCAAAGAAGAGACAATGCCTTTCTGATCATTCAGCAGGCTGGAAATACCTGAAGCACCCAAATTATTGTCTGCTGCATATTTTCCCACAGTACCTACTGTAGCCCCGGTAACCAGGTTTAACAAAGAACCCGCAGAGTTGTTGCTGATTCCTGAAAAACTGGCAATGGAATTGACTAGTCCGCCTATCTTATCTCCAAAAAGTGAAGACAGTAAACTGGTGATGAGAGGATTATTAGATGATCCACCTAATAAATTTCCCAAGATACCACTTGAAGAGGCTTTCGTAATAGCATCCACAACGCCAGGGTTGTCTGCGTTATTGGCCAATCCACCTACCACGGCAGGTAATAAGCCACCAATTGCTTTAGAAATTCCTGATTCGCTTTCTCCAAACTGAGCTGCAGCCTGTGAAACCAAAGCGGGACCTAATTGTCCTTTAATTAAATCAATGACATTTAAAGACATAATAAATTTTTTTAGATTAATGTTGAGATAAATTTAAACAAAAATCTGTCCAAATGTCACTTTTTTTTGAATTTTTCTTTAAAAATTAACGGATTTTTTTTAAATCGTTAAAATTATTAGTACGCTTTTGCGAATAATACACGTCTTCTGGAAGGTTTTCCGGAGAGCAGTGATACGCCTTCTTCTACATCATCATCCAGAGGAATACATCTGATCGTTGCTTTTGTTTCTTCCTTGATCTGCTCTTCCTCTTCAGCGGTACCATCCCAGTGCGCATAGATGAAGCCTCCTTTCTCTTCCAGAACTTTCTTGAATTCTTCATAAGAATCAACCTTTGTAATATTGTCTTTTCTGAAATTCAGTGCCTTGTTGAAGATATCCTGCTGAATTGTTTGCAGCAATTCTTCGATGTAAGAATCAAGACCTTCAATAGAACGTACTTCTTTGGTAAGGTTGTCTCTTCTTGCAATTTCAACAGATTTATTTTCAAGGTCTCTTGGTCCCATGGCAATTCTTACAGGAACTCCTTTCAGTTCATATTCTGCAAATTTCCATCCCGGTTTATTTTGAGTATCATTGTCAAATTTCACAGAAATTCCTTTTGCTCTCAGCTTAGCCTGAATGTCAAGAGCCACTTCACTGATCTGTGCTAACTGCTCTTCTCCTTTGAAGATAGGAACAATCACTACTTGGATAGGAGCCAGGGTAGGAGGCAATACCAGTCCGAAATCATCAGAGTGGGTCATGATCAAAGCTCCCATCAGACGGGTTGATGTTCCCCATGAAGTTGCCCATGCATGCTCTATTTTTCCTTCTTTGTTGGTGAATTTTACATCAAATGCTTTGGCAAAATTCTGACCTAAAAAATGAGAAGTTCCTGCCTGAAGCGCTTTCCCGTCCTGCATCAATGCTTCAATACAATACGTTTCATCAGCACCTGCAAATCTCTCAGACGGTGTTTTCAATCCCTGAATAACCGGAATAGCCATAAAGTTTTCTGCAAAATCGGCATATACCTTATTCATCTTTTCAGCTTCTTCTACAGCTTCTTCTTTTGTAGCGTGAGCAGTATGCCCTTCCTGCCATAAGAATTCTGCTGTTCTAAGGAAAAGACGGGTTCTCATTTCCCAACGTACAACGTTGGCCCATTGGTTGATCAGTATCGGTAAATCTCTGTAAGATTGAATCCAGTTTTTATAGGTATTCCAGATAATTGCCTCAGAAGTAGGACGTACAATAAGCTCTTCTTCCAGTTTGGCATCCGGGTCTACAATAAGTTTTGAAGGGTTGTCCGGATCTGTTTTTAGTCTGTAGTGTGTAACTACCGCACATTCTTTTGCAAAACCTTCCGCATTTTTCTCCTCTGCCTCAAACAAGCTTTTGGGCACAAAAAGCGGGAAGTATGCGTTTACGTGACCTGTTTCTTTGAATTTCTTATCCATTTCATCACGCATTTTTTCCCAGATTGCATAGCCGTACGGTTTGATTACCATACATCCCCGCACACCTGAATTTTCAGCTAAGTCAGCTTTTACAACAAGCTCATTATACCATTTGCTGTAATCTTCGCTTCTTGAGGTTAATTTTGCCATTATTTTTTAAAATTTTTTTAACTTTTGCACATTATTGTTATCTAAAAATAAAAATCTATTTTTGATAGATTTTTTAATCAGTATTTGGTACATTTTTGGTACAGATTGCAAATATAATTTAAATTAAAAATTTTTACGTTATCATGAAAAGAAATATACATAAAAATTTGCTTGGGCTGCTAAAATCCAAAGGGGTTCTGGCAATATCAGGCGGATTATTGCTTGTGTCTTGTGGTGCTCAGATGGGAGGGTATAGCGAGACCGATGGGGTGTATTATGACCCCAACAAGGATACGCTACCTGAAGGAGTTATCATCAATGATAGCGGAAACAGAGTAGGTGAATATTATGACTACTATCAGGATTCCAATGTGATTCAGAATGCAGAGGCGAATTCCAGAGAGCAGCAAAACAGATATAACGAATGGAGCGGAACCAATCCGAACTGGGGCTCCAATGCTACAGACTCTGACTGGGGGATGTATGCCGGTTCACAAACCAATTATTATGACAATTCATGGGGATGGGGATCTCCTTGGGGCTGGTACGGTGGCTATAACCCATATTGGGGCTGGAACCGTGGCTGGGGCTGGGGTGGAAGTCTGTCCTGGGGTTGGGGTGGTTCATTCGGCTGGGGCTGGGGAGGCTCTTTCGGATGGGGTAGCCCTTACTGGGGATATTCTCCTTATTGGGGAGGATACTATGATCCGTTCTGGGGCGGCTACTATGGAAGTCCTTGGGGATACGGCGGCTACTGGGGTGGTGGCTATTATGCCCCTGTATACAGAAGAAGCGGAGCGAGCGGAAGAGGTTTCGTGAACCCTGGAATAGGAAATGCTGTTTACAGAACGAATACGGCTAATTCAGGATTTAGAAATAATAACGGTTTCAGAGATACCAACAACGGAGGCTTTAGAAATGGTAATTCCGGTGGTTTCAGAGACTCTAATTCGAATGGAGGATTCAGAAACGGCAATTCTGGAGGATTCAGACAGCAGGGAAATACCGGAGGCTTTAGAAGCGGTAACTCAGGAGGTTTCAGAAATACTCAGTCCAACGGAGGATTCCGTAATTCTGTTCCTCAGTCAAGACCAGATTATCAGCAGCCATCACAGCCAAGATATAATAACGGAGGCTTCAGATCCAATGATTCTGGAGGTTTCAGATCCAGCGGAGGCTTTAATTCCGGTGGTGGCTTCAGAGGAGGTTCCGGCGGCGGTGGCGGTTTCAGATCCGGTGGCGGAGGCAGAGGTGGCTTCAGGTAATTTATCAAACTAATAAACTATTAAAAAATAATGTTAAAAAAATCTTTAGTATTCATGAGTATTTCTGCTGCATTTTTTGCACAGGCTCAGGATGTTTCTATCATCAGAAATACTGTAGAGGCTTATTCAACTACTCCTATGGTGGGATCAGCCAAGTTTAATGCAATGGCCGGATCAAATGGGGCGTTAGGAGGTGATGCAAACTCCCTGCTGACTAACCCTGCGGGATTGGGAGTTGCTATTTCAGGAGAGGTTTCCGGAACTTTATCTGTTTCAGGAAATAAAAACAGCAGTACCCTGGCGGGATCTACAATAGATTATAGCAAAACAAGAGGCGACCTGGGAAATGCAGGTGGAATTATCGCTTTCCAGCTGATGACGGAATCTGCATGGAAGTTTATTAATATCGGTATTAATTTCTCTAATCAGTCCCTTGATAATGTAATACAGTCTCCCGGTAATAGTAATGTAGTGTATTATACGGATCTTAATGACCCTACTACAGGAAGATCTCTGACAGGACATAACTACGAAAGATACGGGAATCTGTCTAAAATGAGTTTTGGGGTAGGTGCTAACTATAATCACAGCCTTTATATCGGGGCAGGATTGAACTTTTTCAATGCTTCGGTGGATCAGTATGACCGGTTATTCTACAGACCGCTTCAAACTGACAATATAGAAGAATACAGAAAGCAGGATACCCCTTTCTTTGAAAGGTCTACAGGTTTTTCAGCATCCCTTGGGGTAATCGGAAAACTGAGTCCTAATTTCAGACTTGGTGCTTCCCTCGAAACGCCTACATTCTGGAATATAGACCGAACATATGATTTCTATAACGACCCTGTGTATGGTGATGACAGAGGCGCTGAAAGCCGAAAGTTTACTTCACCGCTTAAAGCTACAGTGAGTGCTGCTTTTGTAGCCAGCAAAAACTTCTCTTTGAACGTAGACTATACCTTAGGACTTACAAAGCCTGATTATAAGGTATATGGATCTGCAGAAAGAGAACTGAATGACTTCTTTAAAGATAATTACAAAAATCTTTCAGAAGTAAGAGTAGGAGCGGAATATAGAGTACAGCAGTTCAGACTGAGAGGAGGATATGCTTACCAGTCGAGTCCGTTTGATGCCCTTACGATCAGTAGATTTAATGCAGACGGGGATGCAGGTGATCAGTCTTACAGCAACCTGATGCTGAATGACAGAAATACACTTTCATTGGGTATCGGTTATGATTTCAAATCATTCTATATTGATGCCTCTTATCAGAATATAACATCTAAATATAGCAACCCTTTTATGAGAGGTTATATCGGTGATAATTTTGATTCTGCTTATTATTCCAGAACCGGAATTTTCGAAAGTGATTCTTATGCTGTAAGCGATGTTAAAAACACCAGAAACAATTTCTTCCTTACCGTAGGATGGAAATTCTAAAGTCAATAAGAAATTACATACAATAAAAAAGCTCCGGAAATTCCGGAGCTTTTTATGTTTTTAATGGGAATGGGCAACGGGATGCTGATGAAAAAGATGCATCACCAGAGCCAGTGAAACGCCTAAAACAACCAGTCCTATTTTTACCCAGTCGATATTGTGGTTTTTATTGCTTTCAAATATAATCACTGATGAAATATGCAGGAAGATCCCGCCGACGATCGCCAGAAAATAAGGCTGGAGATCCGGATTGAAATAATTTCCCAGCAGCATTCCCATAGGAGATGCCAGGGCGAAAAGTGCTACAATCAGCAGGGAAGGATATGATGAGCTTTTTGAGTCTTTTTTACCATTGAATAAAAACGCCCCAAGAATGAAAGAAATAGGGAGATTGTGAAATACAATTCCCAAAAGATAGGGTGAAAGCGCATGCTCTTCATTGGCAAGAGGAATTCCTTCAATAAAGGCATGTACAAATAAGCCTGCCATTAAAGCAAAAGGAAGGATATTATGCTCATTATGATGATGGAAGTGCCCGTGTTCAAAACCTTTGGTAAGGGCCTCCAGGATCATCTGAAGAAGTACCCCTGCAATCACGAATATCCCGAGGCTGCTGCCCGCTTCAGAAGTGTAGACCTGCGGAAAAACCTCATTGAGGCAGATCGTAATCAAAAAACCGGCACTCAATATCAAAAGATTTTTGGCCAGTTTCTCTTTTTTACCAAAGTATTTGCCCAGGAATACTCCTGTGATGACACTTAAAATCAGTAAAAGTACTGTTATCATTATTTTTTCTTAAATAAATTGATGCATCGTGGGGAAGTATCCTTGTTAAATTCATTCAACTGATAATCACCCCAGATTTTAATTCTTTCAAAGCCACATTCTGATGCATAGGCATGAATGGCCTCCAAAGTATGAAGTTTCACCTTTTCAAAGAAATGATAAGGTTTACCTTCCGTTTCAAAACGGATGTCCTTGATCACATGTCTGCCTTCGATTTTTTTCAGAATTTTAAAATCTATATCCCCGCGGGTAACCACTGTTTCCGAAACTAAGTTTTTTCTTACATATTCTTCATTCAGATAATCCAGAACAAAATATCCTCCGGGCTTCAGGACATTGTACACCGACTGGAAAACTTTTCTGTCGTCATTTTCATTGTCAAAATATCCAAAGCTTGTAAACAGATTGAAAACAGCGTCCATAGGATCTGCATCAATCGGGTTTCTCATATCATGAACGTCAAAAATCAGCGTCTGATTTTCATACTGTTTGTCAGATTCAATACTCTGTCTTGAAAGGTCAAGGCCCAAAACATCGTATCCTAATTTATTGAGAAAAACAGAGTGTCTTCCTTTACCACAGGCAAGATCTATGATTTTAGACTGAGGCGGAAGCTGCAGGTCTGCAGTAAGTTTTGTGATGAAGTTTTCTGCTTCAGTATAGTCTCTGTTGCTATAGAGCAAATGATAATAAGGGGTATCAAACCAAGATTCAAACCATTCCATAATGCAAAAATAACTAAATTTGTGGTCTTAAAAGCAAAGTATTTTACAACATTAAAAGATTGAAAAATTCAATTGTATAATAGGGTGAAAGGGTAATCCTTTAATACTTAAAGCTTTAAATATTTTAAGTCAAAATTATGGATATAGAAAATCTACAGATACAGATAAAAACATTCTTCGGACTGGAGCAGATTCTTGCAGAAGAAATAAAGAAATTAGGCGGAAGAAAGGTTGAAATAAAAAACAGGGCGGTAAATTGTGAAGGCGATCTTGGTTTCCTTTATAAGATCAATTACTCTGCAAGAACAGCATTAAAAATTTTAGTGCCGATTCATGAATTTAAAGCTTTTAATCAACACCAGTTTTATGACAGGCTGTTCAAGTTTGACTGGGCGGAATTTATGGATGTTGACCAGTCTTTCTCCATTGATGCTACGGTAAACTCTGAAACGTTCAAGCATTCCCAGTTTGTGACGTTGAAAATGAAGGATGCTATTGTAGATTATTTCCAGGATAAGTTCAAAAGACGTCCGAATGTAGAAACAAGAAACCCGGATATCAAATTTCATCTTCATATTGACAGGGAGTTGGTAATGATCTCCATGGATTCTTCAGGTGACCCGCTATTCAAAAGAGGGTACAGAAGAGAACAGGGGGAAGCTCCGATCAATGAAGTGCTGGCGAGCGGTATGCTTCAGCTTGCAGGCTGGGATGGAAAAGGGAATTTCCTGGATCCTATGTGCGGTTCAGGAACATTATTGATTGAAGCGGCTATGATTGCGATGGATCTTCCTGCACAGATTTTCAGAAAGAGATTCGGATTCCAGAACTGGAAAAATTATGATGCAGACCTGTTTTCTAAAATTAAAGAATTCAGGGTCAACAGAATCAGACAGTTTGATGGTAAAATTGTTGGCTATGACATTGATGCAAGAATGCTGAATGCTGCCAGAATGAATGTAGAGGCCGCTGAAATGGAAGATGTGATTGAGATCAGAAAACAGAATTTCTTTGATTCTAAGAAAGAACTTTTCCCATTGCTGATGGTATTCAATCCGCCGTATGATGAGAGAATCTCTATTAATGATGATGATTTCTACAAGAAAATAGGAGACACCTTTAAAACAAGTTATCCGAACACATTGGCATGGCTGATCTCTTCTGATCTGGAAGCGGTGAAAAAGATTGGTCTGCGTCCTTCAAGAAAGATCAAGCTTTTCAACGGAAAGCTCGAAACGAGATTCTTACAGTACGAAATGTATGAAGGAACGAAGAAAATACATAAAATAGAAGGAAATAAATAAAGACTGTTACCGTTTAAAATAATAAACTTATGGCCTGGAATCCTCTCGATTTACTTGATTATTTTTTCGATGCGATAGAATTGTTTACTTCCGGTTCCCGTGCTGCTTCAGATAAGAAAATTCTGAACTCTGACGGGAAATCTCAGAAGCAAATGTCAAAAGAATCTGAATCAGCGGGTAAGATTGATGAAGGAGCCAGGAAAAGTCACAAAACTGAAATAAATAAGAGCAGTACTGTTTTAAAATAATAAACTTATGGGCTGGAATCTTCTCGATGTATTTGGTTTTATTTTCGATGCGATAGAACTTTTAAGTTCTAATTCCAGTTCTCGTTTCCGTTCAACGTCAGACCGGAAAAATCTGAATTACGATGAGAAGCCACAAAAACAGGAGCCGAAGAGATCTCAATATTTTACAGAGAAAGTGAGTGCTATGTTTATTGCAGCAGCGGCATTATCTTTTTTTATGGTTTTTAAAGATCCGCTTCCGGCGGAAAATTATAGACAGACTTTGGCAGTCGCTTGCATCATCGGGTTGGGAATTGCATTTTTGCTGTTTTTTATTCTGCATGTGATGGAGCTTTATTATTTTAAAAACCTTTTTAAACTGCTTCTTTTTAGCAGCTCGGTAATTGCTTTTTGTATTTCGTTGGTCCTGTGTATTTATTTTAAGTCGGGAATATTTATTTAAATAATAAAAGTTAATTTCTCCGAATAAGCAGTTAAACTATTTGCGGTTTTTTTCGTGAATAAGTAATTTTGAAAAATTTTCAATTTGAAGCCTACTATTTCCATTGTTGTTGCCATTTACAACCGAAAAGATGAACTTTTCGAGTTGCTGACCTCGTTGACCCTGCAGACTGACAGAGCTTTTGAAATCATTATCGTAGATGACGGTTCTCTGATCGATCTGAAACCTACGGTCAGGAATTTTGAAGGCAGCCTGGATATTAAATATTTCAGAAAAGATAACTCGGGTCCGGGACTTACCAGAAATTACGGTGCAGCAAGAGCTGCCAACGAATGGCTGGTGTTCGTAGACAGTGATGTGATCGTAGAGAAAGATTATATTGAACATATTAAAAATGATATCCTTACTATTCCCTGTGATGCATTCGGGGGAGCAGATAAAGCGCATAAAGGATTTAATCTGATGCAGAAAGCTATTTCCTATTCTATGACCTCTGTGTTTACAACAGGAGGAATAAGGGGAAGTAAGAAAGCCGTTTCGAAATTCCAGCCCAGAAGTTTTAATATGGGAGTGAAGAAAGCTGTTTTTGAAAAAGTAGGAGGATTTTCAGAGATGAGAATAGGGGAGGATCCGGATCTTTCGATGACCCTTTGGGAAAACGGATATACAACAGCCTTTTTTGATGATATTGCAGTATACCATAAACGCAGGGTAGATTTTGGGAAATTCTCCAAACAGGTTTACCAGTTCGGTTGTGCAAGGCCTATCCTTAATCAGAGGCATCCGAATTACGTAAAGGCTTCCTTTGCTTTTCCTACCTTATTTATGCTGGGATATATTATGGGCTTTTTAGAATATTTTATTTTGGGAAGAGGCGTAATTCTTTCTTTCTATGGGCTGTATACTTTTCTGGTGCTGTTCCACGCCCTTCTGCTGACCAAAAATATAAGTATTGCAGGGATGGCGGTTATTTCCACCTATATTCAGATGTTTTCCTATGGATATGGATTCCTAAAATCCTGGATTTTGCTGAATGTGTTCAGAATGAAACCTGAGGAGGCTTTTCCGCATCATTATTATAAAAAATAAATAAAAACAGGTTTGCGCTGAAGCCGTTTATTATTGAATATAAAACAAAGAAGGCTGTTTCAGGTGAAACAGCCTTCTTTTTCAATAAAATTTAGGATATAGAAATGTTTTCATGGTGGTTGAGAACGCCTACTTTCAGCATACACTCTTTCATTTTATGGTAAGTTCTTTTAATGTCGTGGTCTAAGCCGATGGAGAATCTGATCAGTCCGTCAGAAATACCGATGGAAGCTCTTTCTTCTTCCGGAATTTCAGATGACGTGGATTTTCCTGAGCAGGAGAATAATGTTTTATAGAAACCTAAGCTTACAGCAAGATAACCCAGGTTTTCTGCCTGCATCATTTCCATCAGTTCGTTGGCTTTTTCCGTTGTTCCGGCATCCAGGGTCAATAATCCTCCGAATCCGTATTCTTTATCGATCATGCTTTTCATTAATTCATGATTCTTATGGGACGGTAATCCCGGATATGAAACTTTCAGACCGTCTTTTTCAAACCTTTCTGCCAGATACATGGCATTATGGCTGTGCTGTTTTATCCTGATATGAAGCGTTCTCAGGTTTTTCAGGATGCTTGACGCTCTTAAACTGTCCATAGTAGGACCAAGAAGCATACAGGCTCCGGAATTTACATTTTTGGTATCGTCGATAAATGCCTGTGAGGCACAGTATACACCGCCCACTGTATCACTGCTTCCATTGATGAATTTCGTTAAACTGTGAATCACCACATCAGCTCCGAATAGCTGCGGACTGATAGAAAGCGGTGAAAAAGTATTGTCAACGATAAGTTTTAAATTATGTTTTTTACAGATCTCCGAAAGTTTTCTGAGGTCTGCTACCTCAAGAAGCGGGTTGCTCACACTTTCGCAATAGATCACTTTTGTGGCGGGAGTAATTGCATTTTCGATCACATCAAAATTATTGATGTCTACAAAAGTGGTTGCTACATTGAACTGGGGAAGAAAATTTTTCAGGAAAGCATACGTTCCGCCATAGATGGTTCTGCTTGAGATGATATGGTCTCCACTTTTGCACACCTGCATCAGAACAGAGGTAATCGCTCCCATTCCGGATGCGGTAACATTGGCCGACTCTGTATTTTCCATTTTGGCAAGTGCCTGTGCCAGGTACAGATTCATCGGTGATGAATGTCTGGAGTACAGGTAGCAACCTTCCGCATTCCCTTCAAAGGTATCAAACATCGTTTTTGCAGAAAGGAAAGTATAGGTAGAACTGTCAGAGATAGAAGGATTCACTCCTCCGAATTCACCAAAATACTGAAGATCCTGGATCTCGTTGGCTGCGTTAAAGTTTTCCATAAGCGTTGTTTTTATTTTATCGGCCTAATTTGCATTATTTTCATAATTATCACAACATAAAGTTGAATTTATAGAATATAAAACTGTAAAATATTATTTATTTAGAAAAAATAATTGGTATATTCGGAAATATTAAATTCTTACCAAAAAATTATCTATGGAACTTGACGAAACAGATAAGAAATTACTGGGGTTTTTGCAGCAGGACTGTAAACAAACCACCAAAGAACTGTCCGGTAAGCTTGGATTATCGGTTACAGCGATTTATGAGCGTATCAAAAAGCTTGAAAATGCAGGCGTGATTTCAAAATATGTTGCTTTGCTGGATAAAAATAAGGTGAAGCGAAACTTTATCGTTTTGTGCCATGTAAAACTTACGCAGCATAAAAAAGAGTTTGTATTACAGTTTGAGAAAGAAGTGATGAACCTGCAGGAAGTTACCGAATGCTTTCATGTAAGCGGGGATTATGACTATATCCTTAAAATAGGAGTGAAAGATATTGAAGATTACCGTAATTTTATGCTGACCAAGCTTACAACGCTTCAGCATATCGCCAGTACACACAGCTCGTTTATGATTTCTGAGGTGAAAAATACTACGGCAATCATTTTGTAAAATAAAGAAGAAGGGGTTATTCAGAATTAGCCATTTTTATTTCATAGATGTGAATTCAGATAGTATTTTCATTGATAAAAAAATCTGTTATTTCAGGCTTCAGTATTAATTGCTGAACAAATGGCTTCAGGGTTTCAGCTGTCAGGTCAGGTCCGCTGGAAATCTGCATACTTCGCAAGCTGCCGTCTTTTTGAGGAGCGATCAGGATAACATTCCCGTATTTAAGATGATAGAGCTTCATATTGACAATGGCAAAATCATCATTTTCAAGCGTTGTAAAAGCAGTGAAATCGATTTTGTTACGGGATGTTTTTATAAATCCCTGTCCGATCATGTCCGGAAAGTTTCTTGAAACAATCTGAGTCTTGTTTGATGTATATTCTTTAGTATCAATAAAGTCGGTGAGTACAAGGATCGTAAAGAATATCCTGTCTTTGTCTTTTACCTTATGGGAGTTCAGGTCTGATCTTTTTTCTCCAAAGCTGCTGTAGACGATCTTTTTTCCTTTCAGATCCAGTCCGAAAAAATTGCCATAGGTTCCCGCTCCCCTGAAACCATCTTTCTGAATGCTGTCATACACCGGATAAGGAAAGATTCCATAGATAAGAGGTTTATCATCTTTAGTCTGGTTTCTGAGTTCTTCTTCCATTCTTTTGAAGTCCAGGAATTCGGGCTTATTCTGTATTTTCAGCTGTTTTTCCCTTACCTTTTTAAGGATTCCGTTAGACTGTGCAAAAGCCGGCACTGTAAAGGATAATAATGAGCAGATCAGAAATAATTTCACATTCATTGAAGTTGTATCGGGTTTATTAGTTGAGATAAAATTGTTGTAGCTTTCCTACAGACTATTGTAAGTAAAGACTATACCAATACTCCGTTTTTAGAAGCAATAGGATCCGGAAGGTCTGTTTCACCACCCATTTGAAGAAGGTCTATTTCTATAGTTCTGCAGATGGAGAGCATCGGAACGTCGAACATCAGTCCGGCAAAAGGGTTTTCAGAATAATCTCCCACCAGTTCCATGATAATATAGATCCATCCTATGATGATACAGAAAGGAATAGAGGTCCAGATTCCCCAGTCTCCCAATTTTGCAAATTCATTCACTAATCCGAGAGGAAGCAAGGTAATAAAAAGGATATTAAAGACAAATGCAGTACTGGCAAACTGTCTCGGAGACGGGAATTTTTTGATCCTTTCTGCCTGTCCCTGGAAATTATAGAATTCGTTCAGGCTGTTTTGAAGCTGGGTCTGATTGAAGTCTGTGATGGCATTCATGTTTTTCAGCTCATTGATATCTTTAGCCTGTTGGGCGATCAGGTAAGTGGCAAAGTTTTTATAGTGACTTTTAAGATCATATTCTTCTTCTGAAAGGTATTTGTGCAGGAAAATAGGGGCTCTTCCGTAATCCGGAAACCCTGCCTTGATCAGCCTGTTTCTTCTCCTGTTGATATTACCGAATTTATTATTTTCATTGCTGCTGATATGTTCCCATTCTGTAGGGATCAGAAGCTGCTCACGGAAGGTGTATAGCCATGCAATATGACGATTGACAATTCTTTTCTTACGGTCTTCAAGATCAAAAACACCAATTTGTTCATTTTGGGTATCAAAGGCATACACCATGGAAGCAAATGAACGGCTGGAATTCACAATTCCGCCCCAGATCTTGCGGGCTTCCCAAAGTCTGTCATAAGCCTGGTTGTTTTTGAAACCCACCAGGAATGCCTCTGCTGTACCGATCAGGGCCACAGGAACCCACGGAATGGTCATCCAGTGCCAGTTGAAGAAATAGAAAAGAACAGCAATCAGTGTACACCAGATAGAAATTAAAATAAGATGTACACCGGATAGATTGAGAACCTGTTTATAATTGACGTATTTGGTTGTGATCATAAAGATGGATGTGTTTTGCGTGTACAGACAAAATAAGTACCAAACTTGGATAAAGTCAGCTTTATAATGCCTTTTACAGAAATTGTTTCAGGTTTTCTGGTTGATAATAGTCTAATTTTGTGATTGGTAATCTTAAATAAAAGTAATAAAAAAAATGCATAAAAAAACCTCTAAAAAAATTTAGAGGTTTTAAAATATAGAAATTTAATATTTCAGCATTTCTTCGATTTTTTTCGAAAGCTTTTCTGCATTCGGAAGCATTTCTTTTTCCAGAACCAGGTTGATCGGAACCGCAGGTACATCCAGAGATCCCATTGTTTCTACCGGAGCATCCAGATATTTGAAGCAGTTTTTAGAAATACGGTGGGCAAACGCCTCTGCAAAGGAATTGTTAAGCTGCTCTTCTGTAAGAACAATACATTTTCCATGTGCTTTTACTCTTTCAAACACAAGTTCTTCATCAAGAGGAATCAGGGTTCTCAGGTCAATTACTTCAACTCTTCCGCTGAATTGTTTTACAGCTTCTTTAGCCCAGTAAACTCCCATTCCGTAGGTAACAACCAATAAGGTTCTTCCTTTTTCGGTTTCATTCTTATCCGCTTCAATGATTACTTTTCCTTTTCCGAACGGAAGAACATAATCTTCTGCAGGCTCTACAGTTTTGGCGTCTTCAGTTCCAGGAACCTTACTCCAGTATAATCCTTTGTGTTCAAGCATTACCACCGGATTAGGGTCGTAATAAGCTGCCTTAAGCAAGCCTTTGAAGTCCGCAGCGTTACTTGGATAGGCTATTTTAATTCCTTTGATATTGGCTAAAATACTTTCAACACTGCCGCTGTGGTATGGGCCACCGCCACCGTAAGCTCCGATCGGAACACGGATGATGTTGCTGACAGGATATTTTCCGCCACTCAGATAGTTTGATTTTGAAATTTCTGTAATCAGCTGGTTAATACCAGGGTAGATATAGTCTGCAAACTGAACTTCAACGATAGGTTTTAATCCCACAGCACTCATCCCAGCTGTAGATCCAATGATATAAGCTTCCTGAATAGCTGTGTTGAAAACTCTTTTACTTCCGAATTTCTTTCCTAATGTAACCGTTTCACGGAAAACCCCGCCAATTCTTTCTCCTACATCCTGTCCGTAAAGAAGCGCTTCCGGGTGTTTCCACATCAGTTCCTGAATTGCATGAATGGCAGCATCTACCATAACGATCTTCTCACCGTCAGCAGGCTCACGGGTTCCCGTTTCTTCCGTAATCGGGGTAGGAGCGAAGACATGCTGCATTACCGTTTCAGGTTTAGGATCCTCTGCATTTTTGGCCTTTTCAAAAGCTTCTTCCGCTTCCAGGCGTGCTTTTTTTGTGATTTGTTTTAAAAGATCCTCATCCACTCCTGTTTCCAGCAAATGTTTTCTAAGGATTTCTCCCGGATCTTTAGCCCTATGTTTGGTTAAATCTTCTTCGTCTCTATAGAATTCTCTTCTTACACCGGAAGTATGATGTCCGATCAATACGGTTTTAGCACAGACTACCAAAGGCTTTCTCTCCGTTCTTACAAAATCAACAGCCTTTTTCATGGCTTCGAAACTTTCCACGAAATCAGTTCCGTCTACTCTCATTCTGCTTAAACCTGTAAATCCTGCTACAAAATCATAAGCGTCGCAGGTTCTTGCTTCATCCTTTGTTACAGAAATTCCCCATTCGTTGTCCTGCACAAGGAAAATAATAGGAAGCTGGTGTAATGCTGCAAACTGTAAAGCCTCACTCACTTCACCTTCAGTCACGGAATTATCTCCAAGGCTGCAAACCACCACAGGATTGTTTTCAAAATGCTGTAGATCAAAATCCTGAATGTATTTTATCCCTTGTGCTACTCCGGTAGTAGGAATGGTCTGCATTCCCGTTGCGGAGCTCTGGTGAATGATTTTCGGTTTGTTTTCATCCCTGCTGGAAGGGTGGGAATAATAAGATCTTCCTCCTGAAAAAGGATCATCAGCCTTCGCCAATAGCTGAAGCATCAGCTGATAAGGTTCAAAGCCAATTCCCAGAAGAATACTTTCATCCCTGTAATAAGGAGAAACCCAGTCTTCTTTTTTAAGCTGGTAAGCCGTTGCCAGCTGGATGGCTTCATGACCTCTTGAAGTACTGTGAACGTATTTACACACATTCCTGTTTTCTTCATAAATGTCAGCCATTGCTTTCGCCAGCATCATATGATTGTACGCTTTAAGTAAAATATCCTGAGAAACTTTTTCGTGAAGTGTATTTTCCATAGGAAGCAAATATACATTAAAAAAACAAAATACTAACAGTTGTTAGTGTTTTGTGGGAAATCCATTGATTTACTGCTGATTCCTTTTTTATTTTTTTAGAAATAAGGTTTTTTTTCAACAGTATGCAGGGAGAATAAATGCCCCGGATACCGCATCGGATAAAAGTTACGTCAGGGAATCAGGATAATTAAATGATTTTTATAAACTGTTACAGCCGTATGAGTGATTGCTGCATTTTATTGATAATTTCAATGCTGTTTTTCAATACTATTGATCGTTTAAATGGTGATGCTAAAGCCGTATTTGGAAAAAATGAAGTAACTTTACATTCTCTTTTGTATTAAAAAAGTTAGAAAATTATATGTATTTAATTTTTGACACAGAAACAACCGGTTTACCAAAAAATTTCAACGCTCCGCTTTCAGATTCGGATAACTGGCCAAGAATGGTTCAGATTGCCTGGCAATTGCATGATGATGATGGTAATTTAATTGAAAACCAGGATTATATTATAAAACCTGAAGGGTATGATATTCCCTTCAACGCAGCCAGAATTCACGGAATTACCACCAAGATAGCCAACGATGAAGGACGCGACCTGCAGGAGATCCTGGAAGAATTTTCCAGAGTACTTGAAAGAGTAAGAGTGGTGTCCGGGCACAATGTGGAATTCGACTACAATATCGTAGGAGCTGAATTTTACAGAAAAAATTTAAAAGATAATTTACAGGAAAAGCCAAAGGCTGATACAATGATCCTGGGAACCGACTTCTGTCAGCTGGGAGGAGGTCGTGGAGGCCGTTTCAAACCTCCGAAGCTTGAGGAGCTTTACGAAAAACTGTATGGGAATAAATTTGATGAAGCCCATAATGCAGCAGCCGACGTAAACGCTACAGCCAGAGCTTTCTTCGAAATGGTAAGAATTGGAGTGGTTCCTGCTGAAACATTGAAGATTTCAGAAGATCAGCTGGCTTATTTCAAAAGTCTTTATCCTGATCCCATCAAACCCTTCAATATTGTCATCAGAAGGCAGGTTGCTGATTTCCATAACAAGAAAAAGCAGCAGGATTTCGGAAGTATTGATGAAATTGATCTCGGTAAATATTTCAACTTTAATAACCATAGTGTTTTCTCTACACTGATGGCAACCTCAAGCATCAGTGATCTGATTAAAAAAGCATCTGAAGAAAACTTCCCGGCCGTCGGCATGGTAGACCTCGGCAATATGATGGGGGCTTTCAAGTTCGTTTCTGCAGTAGAAGGTGCTAACGCTGACCGAGCGAAAAAGCATAAAGAATATTTAGCAAAAAAACAGGAAGCAGAAGAGAACGGAACGGAATTCAATGAACCGGAACCTGTTTCTGAACCTCTGATTCCCGTTGTAGGCTGTGAGTTTTATATTTCAGACCGTTACGAACAGAAGCAATTTACCAAAGATGATCCTGACAGAAGGACACAGGTGGTGCTTCTGGCAAAAGATTTTAACGGGTATAAAAATTTAGCAAAACTTTCGAGCATCGGATTTCTGAAAGGATTCTATTTCGGAGTTCCGAGGGTAAGCCGTGAGCTGATTGCGCAATATAAAGAAGGAGTCATTGCTCTGACTTCCGGAATTATGGGAGATATTCCCGACGCTATCCTGAATACCGGGGAGCAAAAAGGGGAAGAACTGTTTAAATGGTGGAAAGACACCTTTGAAGATGATTTCTATGTGCAGCTTCAAAACCATAAACTGCCTGAAGAGGAACACTTAAATGAAGTACTTCTTTACCTGGCAGATAAATATAATGTGAAGATCCTGGCCCAGAACGAGACTTTCTATTCCAATAAAGATGATGCCAATATTCAGGACATCGTAAGCTGTATCAAAGACGGGGAGAAACTGACAACTCCTATCGGGAAAGGCTTTGGTAAAAGAAGAGGGCTTGCAACGGGGGAATATTACATCAAAAATTCTGACGAAATAAAAGAAGCTTTTCTGGCGTATCCTGATGCTTTTGATGCCTATGAAGAATTTACGGCAAAATTTAAACCTTATACCTTAAAAAGAGATGTTCTCCTTCCGAAGTTTGATATTCCTGAGGAATTTATCCATGCAGAAGATGAGGTAGACGGAGGAAAAAGAGGGGAGATGGCTTATCTTACGCATTTGACATACGAAGGAGCTAAAAGAAGATATGTTGATACTGGTATTACTGATGAAATTAAAGAACGACTCGACTTTGAGCTTGAAGTAATTGCCAATACCGGGTATCCGGGATACTTCCTTATTGTGCAGGATTTCTGTAATGAAGCCCGTAATATGGGAGTCTGGGTAGGCCCGGGGAGGGGATCTGCTGCGGGATCTGCCGTTGCCTACTGTATCGGGATTACCAATGTGGACCCGATTAAATATGATCTCCTTTTTGAGAGGTTCCTGAACCCGGAAAGGGTATCGATGCCAGATATTGATATCGACTTTGATGATGAAGGCAGAGACAGGGTGATCAAATGGGTAATTGAGAAGTATGGCCAGAGCCAGGTGGCACAGATCATCACCTATTCGGTACTTGGTGGTAAATCTGCCATTAAAGATGCCGGAAGGGTGCTGGATGTCCCGATTCCCGATACCAATAATATAGCCAAACTTATTCCTTCCACACCAGGGATGAATATTGCGAAGGCCCTGGCAAAATATGATAAATTGAAGCCTGAAGAACAGATGCTTGTCGATGAGATGAGGTATGTTCTTGAGAGCCCTGATGATGCCCGTCATGATGTACTTGCCAGCGCGAAAAAGATGGAAGGCTGTATCAGAAATACAGGGATTCATGCCTGTGGGGTAATTATTACACCGGAGGATGTAAGTAACCTGGTTCCGGTAACCATTGCTGCGAAAGATGCTGATATCCTGGTATCACAGTTTGATAACTCGGTGGCTGAAAGTGCCGGACTTCTGAAGATGGACTTCCTGGGGCTTAGAACGCTGACGATCATTAAAGATGCTTTGAAGCTCGTAAAAGCAAGACATGGAGTGGATATTGATCCGGATCTGATTCCACTCGATGATACGAAAACCTATCAGTTATTTAAAGAAGGGAGAACAGTCGGGATTTTCCAGTATGAAAGTCCCGGGATGCAAAAATACATGAGAGAACTTAAGCCTACGGTTTTTGCCGATCTTATTGCCATGAATGCATTGTACCGTCCCGGACCGATCAAGTATATCCCGAACTTCATCAACAGGAAGCATGGTATTGAGGAGATCGTCTATGACCTACCGGAAACTGAAGAATACCTGAAGGAAACTTACGGTATTACCGTTTATCAGGAGCAGGTAATGCTTTTATCCCAGAAACTGGCCAACTTTACAAAAGGTGAAGCCGATACGCTGAGAAAAGCAATGGGTAAAAAGCAGATCGATGTTCTGAATAAAATGTATCCTAAATTCATTGAAGGAGGACGTAAGAACAACCTGAATGAAGAAAGGTTGGAAAAGATCTGGAATGACTGGAAAGCCTTTGCCGAATACGCCTTCAACAAGTCTCACTCAACATGTTATGCATTTATTGCTTATCAGACAGCCTATTTAAAAGCCAATTATCCGGCAGAATATATGGCGAGTGTGATGAGTAATAACATTAACAACACAGACTCTATCACCATGTTCATGGAAGACTGTAAGAGTATGGGAGTAGATGTTTTGGGACCGGACGTGAATGAATCCCAATATAAATTTTCGGTAAACGAAAAAGGACAGATCCGTTTCGGACTGGGAGCGATCAAAGGAATCGGGGAAGGGCCGAGTGAAGCAATTACCAGGGAAAGAGAAAACGGAAGATTTAAAAATATTTATGACTTCTTTGAAAGGATATTGCCTTCTCAGATGAACAAAAGAGTGGCGGAAAGTTTAGTGCTTGCAGGAGCTTTTGATGAATTGGATTCCTTCCACAGAGGTCAGTATTTTGATATTGATATGGCAGGGAGAACTAATCTGGAAAGACTGATCCGGTATGGGCAGAGCTTCCAGGAAAGCAAGAATGAGATGGAGCATTCCCTGTTTGCAGATTTTGCAGAAGAAGTTCAGATCGAACAGCCCAAGCTGCCCCCATGCCCGGAATGGCCGAACATGCATAAATTGAATAAAGAAAAGGAGATCATCGGATTCTACCTTTCTGCACATCCGTTGGATGAATTCAAGTATCAGTATCAGTTTATGCAGGGACAGCTGTCCAAAAAATCAGTGCTGGAAAAAGAAGATGAACAGAAAACAACGGCTGATGAGGCTCCGGTTTTAGAGCAGGATTCGCAGGAT
This sequence comes from Chryseobacterium arthrosphaerae, assembly GCF_001684965.1. Taxonomy (NCBI): domain Bacteria; kingdom Pseudomonadati; phylum Bacteroidota; class Flavobacteriia; order Flavobacteriales; family Weeksellaceae; genus Chryseobacterium; species Chryseobacterium arthrosphaerae. The sequence goes on from NZ_MAYG01000001.1 coordinate 348,430, forward strand.
GATAGTGTGGACCTTACCGAAATTGTATCAGATGATCTGTCGGCAGGAGAGGAGGAAGTCATAGAAGAAGTCACGAAAAAGGCTGAACCTAAAGGTAATTTTCTGTTCCTGAACCTTGATGAGGTGGATGCTTACAAAGAGCAGGCTTTTGCCAATAAGCAGGAAGAGCTGTTCGAAGAAAAGAAAAAAGACTGGAAAACGCTTCAGAAAGAAAGAGAAAATGGCGGTGGCGGTAAAGAATATACAGTTGCAGGGCTGATCACGGAATACAGAGTTCAGGATGGCTTCAGAAGCGGTGAAAAGGTAGCTTTTGTGACATTGGAAGACTATTCCGGCTCTTACTCGTTCAGACTGGGAGACAGGGATTATATGAGGCTGAAAGAAAAACTGGAGGTTCAGAGGTTTGTGATTTTTAAAATAAAATTTGCTCAGGTAAAAGACGGAAGGGTTTTCGTAAATGTAAATGATGTTATAGAACTTCAGGAAGCCTTTGAAAGATTTGCGAAAAGTATTTCTCTGGTAATGGATGTGATGGATGTAAGGCCTGAAGACCTTGATTTCTTCAGAACAGTGCTGGAAAGGAACAAAGGAAATCAGAAGCTGAAGTTTTTCATTAAAAATGTAGAAGATGACTCGCATATTGAAGTACAGTCGATGAAACATTCCGTGGATCTGAACGGAGATCTCATCAAAGAAATTCAGTTACTGAATAAATATGAGTTCTATCTCAATTAAAAAGATAATATAACGATTTGAAAGAGTGGCTTTTTGCCGCTCTTTTTGTTTTTTGGAGTCCGTAAAATGAAATAGTCTATAAAATTTATCAGGAAATATATTATGTTAAATTGAAAGTTCTCATGGTTTCAAATTTTACGATATGATTTTTAAAATTCTGTAAATCAATATTTTGTAATATATGTCGATATTGTGAATTATTAGTTAAAATTAAATAATTGTTTAATTTATTGCGAATTAATTGCTTTTTTTAATGTTTTTAATGTAATGATTTAATATAAATTTTGATTTTTAATTGAATATTTACTTACATTTACCTCCCTAACTATTATTTGTTATTTATATGAAAAAACTTTTACTGTCGTGTCTGGCTTCTCTCAGTATGGAAGCCTACGCACAAACCAACGTTGCCAGCTATGCTTTCTCTAAAAGCACAGGGGTAGCTTATGTACCCATTACGGGAGGAACAAAATTATTTCCCACAGGAACCAATACTACTTACGATAATGAGGTTTCTACAGCCATTACGCTTTCTTCACCTTTCAACTTCGGGGGTGTTGCCATGACAACCTGTTACGTGAGTGCCAACGGTTTTATAACTTTTGGAGCCGCTCCGTCAGGTACAAACTATAGCCCTTTATCAACTGTAGGCACTACTACAGGTGCTATTTCTGCTTTTGGGCAGGATGGAGGTTTTAGTTCATCGGATACTACACAACCGGTAGGGAATCATGAGGTAAGGTATGAAGATCTAGGTACCGAATTTGTTGTACAATGGCAGGATCATGCCAATTATCATAACAGAGCTACCGAAAGGCTGAACTTCCAGATTCGTCTTGTGTACGCTACCGGAGAAATAAAGATTATCTATGGAAACTGTACTGATCCGGGAACCGCTAGTTCCGGCACAACTCCACAGGTAGGGATTAGAGGAAACAACAATACCTTTGCAACCAATGTAAGTGCTCTGATGATTGGAAATACACCGTCCGGAACCACTTGTGACTGGTCCAAAGCTGTTACCGGTAATGCGAACAGTAGTACAATGCTCTTTTCCGGTGGTACAAATGCTAATGTTAAAATCCCTGCAGGATTACAATACTCATGGACTCCGGGGACGCTGTTGCCGGTAAGAACTTTTTCAGCGACCAATGCAATAACCAATGTGGGAGCTACTGTAAACTGGACTGCTCCAACGGGAGCTACTGCTTATAATGTTCAATACAGAATTTTAGGAAACTGTGATTGGACTGACTTCAGTGGTAATCCGGTTGCCGCTACCTCTGCTTCTATTACAGGTTTGACACAAAATACAACTTACCAGGTACAGGTTCAGGCCTTAAACGGCGGTGAACAGGCAATGTATTCTCATATCCCGAATTCAGCAGGAACCGGGAACGGATATGCTACTGCAGGTTCTTTTACAACTGCTTTTAACTGTTCAGTTGCTACAACAGGACTTACCTCGTCAGGATTAACTCCGGAAGCAGCAACTATTAACTGGACGGCTTCTGCTACGCCACCGGGAAGCGGATATGAATACTATTATTCTACATCATCTACTGCTCCGGGAATATCTACTACTCCTTCAGGTTCTGTAGGTGCCGGTACAATTTCTGCTAATTTATCAGGTCTGAATCCTTCTACTCAATATTATTATTGGGTACGGGCAAATTGTAACGGAACAGATAAAGGGCAATGGTCCAGTTCTGCAAACTTTACAACATTAGGACTTTGTCCTACAGTAACTGCCCCTGCATCCGGTGCTTCCGGGGTAAGTGTCACCCCTACAATAACATGGAATGCAATTAATGGTGCTGCCGGTTACAAATTAAAAGTAGGAACAACCTCAGGAGGTAATGATATCCTTGATACTGATATTACAGGAGGTTCTAATAATACTTATACCTTAGGAACTCCTTTAAATAATGCAACTACCTATTATTATTCTGTATCAGCATATACGGCCAATAATCCAGGTCCTGCCACAGCATGTACAGTGAGATCATTCTTTACTGCATGTGTATCTACCGGTTTACCTTATACATTAGATTTTGATAACGTTACTACGCCGGCCTTACCTGCATGCACAACGGTAATTAATAGTGGTTCTGGAAACCTTTGGAAGACAGCCACTGCTCCAAGCGGATTTACAGGTAAAGTTCTTAATTATTCATACAATACCAGTAGTGCGGCAAATACATGGTTCTTTACACAAGGGCTTAATCTTACGGCAGGAGTGAGCTACCGTATAAAATACAAATACGCCAATTCATCAGGAGCGGTTTATGCGGAAAAAGTAAAAGTTGCCTACGGAACTTCAGCCACTGCTACTGATATGACAAATACAATAGCAGATCACCCAAGTATTACCACAGGCGGGGTTCCTACAAGTACCTTTACAGATTTTACACCGGCTGCGTCAGGAGTATATTATTTCGGATTCCAGGCTTATTCTGCAGCAGATATGAATCAGATCTATATTGATGATATTAATATCGCTGTTACGCCTACTTGTTTTGAGCCTTCAAATATTGTAGTTTCTGCTATTACAACTTCGGGAGCTGATGTGGCCTGGACGGCACCTTCAGTGGTACCGGGCAGTGGATATGAATATTATTATTCTACAACCAATACAGCTCCTACTGCAGCAACTTCTGCTTCAGGAAGCAGCACTACAACTTCAGCACAATTGTCTGGTTTATTGCCGGGAACTATTTATTATCTATGGATCAGATCCGTATGTGGAGCTTCTGATAAGAGTGTCTGGACTCCAGTACAAGTATTTACTACGAACTGTGTTCCGGCACAGACATATTCGCAAAACTTTGATAGTACGACTGTTGACTCACTTCCTCCATGCTGGACAAGTATAGGATCTAATCTTGGCTATGCAAAAGTAATCGCTTATACCGGAACTGTAGCAAGTGCTCCTAATGCCTTATATCTTTATACAAGCGGCTCAAGTATAGGTATGGTGTCTACTCCAGATTTAGTAGGCTTAGATAGCAATAATGCGATGATCAGTTTCAAAGGAAGAGCTAATTCTACTGCTAATGGAACTGTTCAGATTGGTTATTTAACAGATCCTGCAAATACCTCAAGCTTTGTTGTATTAGGTACCTATACAGCAACAAGTACTACAGCACTAAATGATTATTCATTAAACATTACAGGGGTTCCTGCCGGAGTTACTAAACTTGTATTTAAGCATACCGGCTCAAGTGCATATAGCCTGTTGATTGATGATTTCGTATATCAGCTTGGAAACCTGTCTACTTCAGAGGTAGCGGCCGCTAAAAATGAAATTAAAGCTTATCCTAATCCATTCTCTGATGTGCTGAATATTTCAGACGTATCCAAAGTAAAATCAGTTTCCATTGTTGACGTTGCGGGAAGATTGGTGAAAACCATCGAAAACCCTTCTGCTGTACTTCAATTGAGAGATCTGAAAGAAGGAATGTATTTAGTAGTACTGAATATGAATGACGGAACCAAGCAAACCCTTAAAGCAATCAAAAAATAATTAATCACTTCAATAAAAAAGGAAAGACGGATCATTTTGATCCGTCTTTTTTTGTTAAATAAAAAATAAGCAAAATTCTTTTCCCATCTTTTATATTGATTTTTATATAGTACTACTCATCATTCATTCATCACTTATCAGGTACAGGCTGTATATCTCCTGTATTCATAAGGTCAAAAACAGTAGGGAAGAACATTACTAGGATAAAGTAGATAATGATCATCAGCACTATGAGTGCAAAGAGAATGACTACTAAACTATTCGGTTTGTTTTTCTTTTTTGGTTCCATGATTTTGTGGTATTTTGGTGAATAAATTACACTTATACCAAATATCAAGCTAATTTCTTGCCACACTGTTTGCAGTACCTTGCATCATCATCAATATCTTCGTTACCACATCGGTCACAAACCTTTTCAAGGTTCTGTCTTTTATTCCGCATTTCAGCAGTAACGATCCCGGTAGGAACTGCAATAATGGAATAACCTGCCAGCATCAGGACTACTGCAAAAAACTTTCCCATAGGGGTAATAGGGGAGACATCTCCATAGCCTACAGTGGTTACTGTGACCACAGCCCAGTAAATGGATTGTGGTATGGTTTCAAACCCCGGTCTGCCGCCCTCTACCATAAACATAAGCGAACCTACAATGACCGAAAAAATAATCAGAAACAAAAGGAAAATATAGATCTTCCTGGAGCTGTTTTTCAGGGCCCGCACGATGAGGTAACCGTCATTCATAAAGTCCAGCAGATTAAAGATCCTGAAAATTCTCAGCATTCTCAGCATCCTGAAGATCAGGAAATATTTGGTGACGGGAAAGAAAAAGCTGAGGAAGAACGGAGCGAGGGCAAGAAAATCTATGATTCCCATAAAGCTGAAAATATAGCTCCTTTTATTTTTTACCACAGCGATCCGCATAGAATATTCAAGAGTGAAAAAAATGGAAATAATCCATTCAAGGACCAGGAAAGTATAATGAAACCTTTTGTCAAGCTGGGGAACACTTTCCATCATAATAATGGCTGTGCTTACAAGAATTAAGGATAATAATATGATGTCGAACAGTTTTCCGAGCTTCGTATCTGAGCGATAAATTATTCGATAAAGGAATCTTTTCCAAAGAATGTCCTCAGGAATAAGATTATGTTCTTTCTCCATTTGTATAGGGTTATTTCACAGCGAAGTTAGTAAATTAAATAAAGACCAGGGTAAATATATGATTGTTAAAAGAATTTTGCAAATGTTAAAACTTTTTTCGTCATCAAAAAGTGAATTATATATACTTAATTTACTGGTTTTTAATGTTTTATATTTAGTAAAATACGGATAAAATATGAGATATAAAAATTTATTTTTTAACATTTTTTTAATTGTTGTTTGTAATTTTATTCTACAAAAGCATTATATCATGAGAAAATTTTTAACCTTGTTTATCCCGATTTTAATGTACAGTTTTATGTCTGGACAGGTTGGGATTAATACTACGTCTCCGAACGGAGCAACAGTATTAGATATTGCTTCCAATCAGAAAGGTGTTTTAATTCCCCGTCTTACGGATAACGACAGAGATACTAATCTGGCTGATAACGATGCATCTACAGTACCGCCTGCAGGTATGCCGAATGCTAATCTTATTGCAGGAACCCTTATTTTTAATACGACAACGAATAACTTCCAGTATTGGGACGGTACCCTCTGGAGACAGCTTTTTGTTCCCACATCCTCCCAGGCTGGTAATGACGGTGTCGTTAAAATTGATTCTGGAAACGCAAGTGCAAAACCCTCTTTCAGCTTAAGCGCATCAGGAAGCGGCTATGGCGCCAGACAACAGGTGATCTATGCCACACCGCTGGTCTTTGCTGCAAGCCCTACTACAAGCTGGCCGGAAACCACAGTTCCCTTTCCGGGAGTTACCTCTAATATCTATATTGATGCTACCGGCAAATGGAGAGAAAACGAAATTAACGGGCAGGTTCATGTCTGGAGATTGATTGCAACGGTTACTCCTAATGCCAATTCCTCAGGCTCAGTGAAGGCTACGTTTAAAAATCCGGATTCTCTTTTTGAAGTCAATTCAATTCAGCTTGTTCCAAGTGGTTCAGGAGTAGGTAATATCCTTACCTTCTATTTTTATACCATTGCAGACCCTGCCAGTCTTGCTCCGGGAAGAGGCTACCAGCTTTTTATGGAGGCCGATTTAAATTGTGGTGTAGTGGTGAATTCCTTTACAAGAGTATCTTTGTTTAAAGATTAATAGTTTTTGATTTCATATTAGGTTCAAACCGGTTGTTTTATACCGGTTTTTTTATTGTAAAGAATTTTTCCGGAGAATTTTACTAAAATTAATATCTTCGCTGTACTGTAAAATAGAAACGTATGAAGCTAAGAACCGTTATTGCAAGGATAGAAGAAGAAATCAGCATCAGACAGGCAGAGGATTTTGATAATGTAGGATTGTTGTGCGGAGTTCCCGATCGTGATGTGTCCGGAATTTTAGTGTGCCATGATGCCCTGGAAAATGTGGTGGAGGAAGCCATAGAAAGAAACTGCAATCTGATTGTATGTTTTCATCCCATTATATTTTCCGGCCTGAAATCCCTGACCGGGAAAAACTATGTAGAAAGAGCAGTTTTAAAGGCTATTGAAAATAAAATTGCAATCTATGCTATTCATACGGCATTTGATAACGATTTCTTTGGAGTCAATCACGGCATTTGCAGCCAGTTGGGATTAAAGAATATGAAAATTCTTCAGCCGAAGGAAAATAACCTGAAACAGCTGACGGTTTTTGTACCGAAAGAGTATACTGAAAAGGTAAAAGAAGCTATGTTTTCAGCCGGAGCAGGAAATATCGGATTTTATGATGAATGCAGCTTCACCGTTAACGGAAAAGGTACCTTCAGACCCATTGAAGGCTCAAATCCGTTTTCCGGACAGCAGAACATCCGTGAGAATGCAGATGAAGATATGATTTCCGTGATCTTTGAAAACTATAAGGAAGGTCAGATTGTAGGAATGATGAAAGCTGCCCATCCTTACGAAGAGGTAGCCTATCAGATATACAGTCTCGATAACAAAAACCATCATGCAGGATTGGGAATGTACGGTGAGCTGGAAGAAGAAATGGACGAAAGAGATTTCTTACAAATGGTGAAAGAAAAATTCGGACTGGAAGTGATCAAGCACTCGGCATTTAACGATAAAAAGATCAGAAGAGTAGGGGTGCTTGGAGGATCCGGGGCCAGCGGAATAAGAGCTGCAGCTTCCAGGAAATGTGATGCTTACCTTACCGGAGATCTTAAATATCACGATTATTTTCTGGCGGAGTCTAAAATGCTGATCTGTGATATAGGACATTATGAATCAGAACAATTTGTAAGTCAACAATTATTTGAAATTTTATCACAAAAATTTAGTACATTTGCAATTTCAAAATCTATTGAAAAAACAAACCCAGTAAATTATTTCATTTAAATATGGCAAAAACCAACGATATTTCAGTTGAAGAAAAATTAAGAGCTTTATACGATTTACAGATCATTGATTCAAGATTGGATGAAATCCGAAATACTAGAGGAGAATTGCCAATTGAAGTTGAAGATCTTGAAATCGAGATTGAAGGTCTTGAAAAAAGAGCTGAAAAATTTCATGCAGATATCAAAGATCAGGAAGATCAGATCAAAACGAAGCATGAAGTAATCAACCATGCAAAAACTTTAATTGAGAAATACAAATCTCAGCAGGATAATGTAAGAAACAATAAAGAATTTGAAGCATTAGGAAAAGAAATTGAATTCCAGGATCTTGAAATTCAGCTTGCTGAAAAAAGAATTAAAGAATTCGGAGCTAAAATCGCTCACAAAAACGAAACTTTAAGTGAACTGAATGCTAAGATCAACGATCTGAAAAATCACCTGAAATTCAAGAAAGAAGAATTGGAAGGTTTGATTTCTGAAACTCAGAAAGAAGAAGAATATCTTCTGGAGCAGTCTAAAGAATTCGCCGGTAAAATTGATGAAAGATTATTGGCTTCTTACAACAGAATCAGAACAAACTCTATCAACGGTCTTGCCGTAGTAGGATTGGAAAGAGGAGCTCCGAAAGGATCTTTCTTTACTATTCCGCCTCAAAAGCAAATGGAAATCGCTCAGAGAAAGAAAATCATTATTGATGAGCACTCTGGGAAAATCCTTGTTGATGACGAGTTGGTAATGGAAGAAAACGAAAAAATGAAGTCTGTAATTAAATTCTAATTACTGATTTTTAAAATATAAAAGCTGTCTCATATGAGACAGCTTTTTTTTGTGGTGTCTTTGTCATTCCTCAGAATTTCAATGCCGCTTTTTGATTATAGTAAGGATTCCTGCGGAATGTCCTGTATTGAAAAACCTCACCGAAGAATAATCAATAGAAACGGGCTTTAGCCCGTTTAACTAAAAAAAATAAATCTTCCTATTGGCTTTAGCCAAAACATAAAAAAACCGCTTCAAAATGAAACGGTTGATATTATTATTCATGATGGTCATACATCTTGTTGTAAAGCGCTATAAACTTCTCTTTTACAGCTTTTCTCTTCAGTTTTAACGTTGGAGTAAGCAATCCGCTTTCAATGCTCCATACTTCAGGTGTAAGCTCAATCTTTTTGATTTTCTCCCAGTTGCCAAGGTGTTCATTGATCCCGTCAATCTCTTTTTCAATTCTCTGCTTCAATTCTGCACTCTTTGCAATTTCTTCCGGCGTAGAACCGATGTTCAGGTTATTCCTCATCGCCCAGCTTTTAGCAAATTCAAAATCAGGCTGTACCAGGGCACATGGCATTTTTTCACCGTCACCTACTACCATGATCTGCTCAATGAATTTTGAAGCTTTGGCTAAATTTTCAATGGTTTGAGGAGCAATATATTTTCCACCGGATGTTTTGAACATCTCTTTCTTACGGTCGGTGATCTGTAAAAATCCGTCGCTGTCGATATGGCCGATATCTCCGGTTTTAAAGAATCCATCTTCGGTAAACGCTTCTTTGGTCATTTCTTCGTTCTGGAAATACCCTTTGAATACGGATGGCCCTTTTACAGTAATTTCGCCGTCTTCCTGGATTTTTACCTTTAAATTATCCAGCGGAATTCCTACCGTACCCACTTTCATTTTTTCAAAGCTGTTTACTGAGATTACCGGTGAAGTTTCCGTTAAACCATATCCTTCAAGAATAGGAATTCCGGCATTCTGAAATATTAAATTAAGCCTTGTAGACAATGCTGCAGACCCGGAAACCAGAGTTACGATCTCACCACCTAAACCTTCTCTCCATTTAGAGAAAACCAATTTATCAGCAATGATTTCCTGAAGTCCTGAGGGTTTTGAAATAGTTTTCTTTTTGGAGATCAGGTTCAGTGCCCAGAAGAATATTTTTGATTTTAATCCTCCTGCAGAAGAACCTGTATTATAGATTTTATCGTATACCTTTTCTACCAGTCTGGGAACTACCGTCATATAGTGGGGCTTCACTTCTTTCACGTTTTCACCCATTTTTTCAATGCTTTCAGCAAAATAGAGAGAAAAACCGTTGTATTGGTAAAGGTAAAACAGCATTCTTTCAAAAATATGGCAGATAGGAAGGAAGCTTAATGCCCTTGCTTCTTTATAGTCCAGGCTTCTTTTCTTTGGAATTCTCGGAATGGAACCCAGAACGTTGGAAACAATATTATTATGGGTAAGCATTACCCCTTTAGGTCTTCCCGTAGTTCCGGATGTATAAATAATAGTAGCCAGATCTTCCGTATTGATGGCATTGGAAAGGTCATCTACTTCAATCTGTGTGGATTCATCTTTTCCGAGATCCAGTATTTCTCTCCAGTTGGCAGCTCCGCTGATATTGTCAAAAGTAAAAATGCCCTGAAGGCTCGGAATATTGTGCTTTACTTTCATCACTTTATTCAAAAGCTCCTTATCAGACACAAAACAATACTGAATTTCGGCATTGTTGAAGATAAATTCATAATCTTCCGGAGAAATACTTGGATAAACCGGCACGGAAACCACCCCGATCTGAGACAGTCCAAAGTCCATAATAGCCCATTCTGTACGGGAATTAGTCGTAATCAGAGCAATCTTATCCCCCGGTTTTATGCCCAGCTTCAGCAACCCTCTGGAAATCTTATTTCCCTCATTGATAAACTCCTGCGTAGAAGTTTTTTTCCATTCACCATGATATTTGGTTACAAACATATCCGTTTTAGGATATTTCTCTAAAGCGTAGTGTGGAATATCGAATAATCTCTTGATCGTCATGATTTTTTAAATAATTTATAAAGAAATCTAAATATAAGCATTTTTTTTAATTGTAGACCTCTGATTGTAATAATTGGAAATTAGTTAAATGCTTACCATAACATCTTCTATCAAAAAGAAGGCCGTAAACAGGAATTGTGGAGTTATTGGAGACCGGATTGCCTGAGCTCCATACTATAAAATCTACAACTTACATCCCGCATCCCGCAATCTGCATCGAGAATCCCACAATCTTAATCTCATATCCCAAACCCCGTCAACATACCGTTTTTGTCGCTTCCAATTTAATTTTTTCAGATTTGCTTAAAAAGTGTAAATTTACGGCTATCTAATTATTTTTTTTATGGACTTTAATTTATCGGAAGAACAGCTGATGATTCAGCAGGCGGCAAGAGACTTTGCACAAAACGAACTATTACCTGAAGTGATTGAAAGAGACCGTGACCAGAAATTCCCTGTAGAGCAGGTGAAGAAAATGGGAGAAATGGGTCTTTTGGGAATGATGGTGGATCCAAAATACGGCGGTGCAGGTATGGACAGTGTTTCTTACGTACTGGCTATGGAGGAAATTGCAAAAGTGGATGCTTCTGCAGCTGTTGTAATGTCTGTAAACAACTCATTGGTTTGTGCCGGTCTTGAAAAATTTGCTTCTGAAGAGCAAAAAGTAAAATATCTTACACCGCTTGCAAGCGGACAGGTAATCGGAGCTTTTGCATTATCTGAGCCGGAAGCTGGTTCTGATGCAACTTCTCAGAAAACAACTGCTGAAGATAAAGGAGATTACTACCTTTTGAATGGTATTAAAAACTGGATCACAAACGGTGGTACAGCTACTTATTATATCGTAATCGCTCAGACTGATCCTGAGAAAAAACACAAAGGGATCAACGCTTTCATCGTAGAAAGAGGATGGGAAGGTTTTGAAATCGGACCGAAAGAAGACAAACTGGGAATCAGAGGAAGTGATACACACTCTTTGATCTTCAACAACGTAAAAGTGCCAAAAGAAAACAGAATCGGTGAAGACGGATTCGGGTTCAACTTTGCGATGGCTGTATTGAACGGAGGAAGAATCGGGATCGCTTCCCAGGCTTTAGGAATTGCTTCAGGAGCTTACGAACTGGCATTGAAATATGCGAAAACAAGAAAAGCTTTCAAAACAGAAATCATCAACCACCAGGCAATTGCCTTCAAACTGGCTGATATGGCAACTCAGATCACTGCTGCAAGAATGCTTTGCTTTAAGGCTGCATGTGAAAAAGATGCCGGAAAAGATATCTCTGAAAGCGGAGCTATGGCAAAATTATATGCTTCTCAGGTAGCAATGGATACTACCATTGAAGCTGTACAGATCCACGGTGGATACGGATATGTGAAAGAATACCACGTAGAAAGATTAATGAGAGATGCAAAAATCACTCAGATTTACGAAGGAACCTCTGAAATCCAGAAAATCGTGATCTCCAGAAGTATCGCAAAATAAACATTTTAAAACACACTGCTTATGAAAAAATCTTTGTGGATCACCCTTGGTGTCGTACTGCTATTGTTAGGAGTATTTGTATGGTATAAATATTACTTCGTCTTTGGCGAAGGAGTGAAATCCGGATACCTGAATTATGCCATGAAAAAAGGCTATATCTTCAAAACGTATGAAGGTAAACTGATTCAGGAAGGTTTTGGAAAAGGAAAGACAGGAGGGCTTACAAGCTACGAGTTTGAGTTTTCTGTAGATGACCCGGAGGTTTTCAAACAACTGGAAACCAATAGTGGTAAAACCTTTGATCTCCATTACAAAGAATACAATGGTGCTCTTCCCTGGAGAGGAAACACAAAGTTTGTAGTAGACAAAGTAGTGAATATGAAATAAAACAAATAAGGCTCTCAGTTGAGGGCCTTATTTTTACACCAAATCACAAAATATTAATATATGAAATAATAATTTCCGGGTTTATGTCGAACTTCGTATAATAACGGGAATTCTTTGTCTGATAAAATTAATAAAAGAATTGATTATAAATGCTAAAAAGCATTAAAAAAAAATTAAAAAAATCCATCCCGGAGGATGAACTTTGTAAATCTATGGTTGATCTTTAATCAGGAATGTTTTTGTTTCTTTTTTTATAAAAATAATATCCAATCCCTCCGATCAGGAATAATGGCCATAACGGAAGAATAAAAAGGAAAACGGATGTGATAACGTCCCAGCCCGATTCAATGGCGGCCAGTGATTTTCCTCCGAAAGTTTCAGGATTTTTTTCAGCCCCTGCCTTATCAAGGATACTTACATTGATACTGCAGATCGTATTGTCTGCATACTGACGCCCGGAAACCTGGATATCTCTGGTTTCAATATCCCCGATATTACTGTTTAAAGCTTCCATCAGACCATCGAAATGCTGGATGGGTACCTTGATGTCCAGACTGTACATTTTCTGATCTTCTTCACGGCGGTTGGCAGATTCTACATACGAAAGGTTTTCACTTTTAATATAACCGTTATTTCTGATAGCTTCTTCCCGGATTATCTCCTTTACCGTTTCAGCATTATCCGCCTTTACAGAAATATAGCCGGATTTTACCATTTTATCCTTCAGTTCATAGCTGTCTTTGTCAGGCTTATCCCTGTAAACGATCTTGGTTTCCTTCATTACTTTTGGAGCCGGAACATTCACCACGATCTTTTCTGTTTTTTTTGCTGCTGAATCTTTTTTCTCAATTTTAGATTCCAGTTTTGCAGAAGCGATCTTATCAGACAGGGAATCTACGATTTTTGAGGTATTTTCTATTTTTTCCTGAATATCATTTTTGGTGTTTTCAAAATCTTTTATTTTGATGCTGGCTGAGTCAAGAGCCAGGTCTGCTGTTTTACCTGCGTGATCTATAGCATCGGTGGCTACTGTAGAAGCACTGTCTATAGATCGGGATACTTCTTCAAACTTAGAAGTTCCCTTCTGACACATGATAAATGTACTTGATATAGCAACCAGTAATACGAACTTTTTCATAATGTTAATTTTTTGATGAAGTAAAATTAGAGAGGAAGTTCTTGTAAAGATTGTAAATAGAATGTATTGTGCTGGTAAAATGGTAACTGATGTATTTTCAGTGTTTTGTATTTGTTTTACAAAAGATTTACAAAGGTTTCTTTATTTTTTGGATGTTAAAATAATATAGGTTTATATCATATTACAAAGCTTCTATCGTGTTGAATTTCTGATTTTGGTTCAATCATAAGAAAATCAAAGATTTTCAAAACTTCTGTGTACTTCTTATGTGGTACAGTTGTCAACTTCCTTAGGTGAACTAAAGTGTTTAAAAACTTTTGTGCCTTTTGTGGTTAACAATATTTTTAAACCATTAAGAAAAATGAAGGTTTTAAGATAAGTTAAGGTGAAAAATCAAAGATTTTTTGAGCTGTAACTCATAAAGCGAAGCTCCTTCTTAATATTCTTATCTTCTTAAATTTCCTTAATATTTCAATCATAAGAAAATCAAAGATTTTCAAAACTTCTGTGTACTTCTTATGCGGTACAGTTGTCAACTTCCTTACGTGAACTAAAGTGTTTAAAAACTTTTGTGCCTTTTGTGGTTAAAAACATTTTAAACCATTAAGAAGAATGAAGGTTTTAAGATAAGTTAAGGTGAAAAATCAAAGATTTTTTAAGCTGTAACTCATAAAGCGAAGCTCCTTCTTACTATTCTTATCTTCTTAAATCTCCTTACTATTTCAATCATAAGAAAATCAAAGATTTTCAAAACTTTTGTGTACTTCTTATGCGGTACAGTTGTCAACTTACTTAGGTGGACTAAAGTGTTTAAAAACTTTTATGGTTAAAACATATTTAGGTCAATAAAAAAATCCACAGAAAAACTTCTGTGGATTATATGTTTCAGCGATTTCGCCTGGTATTAATTTTCTCTGAACTCACTGATGAAGTGCAGTTTCACATTCGGGAATTTCTCCTGGGTCATATGAATGGTAAACGAAGAGTCTGCTAAAAATACCAGTTGATTGTACTTATCTCTGGCAAGGAATCTTTGTTTTAATCTGGCAAATTCTTTGAACTCTTCCGATTTTTCATCAGCCTCCACCCAACAGGCTTTGTGCATTGAAAGAGGCTCATAAGTACATTTTGCCCCGTATTCGTGTTCTAGACGATATTGGATAACCTCGTACTGAAGGGCTCCTACAGTTCCGATGATCTTTCTTCCGTTCATTTCCAGGGTAAACAGCTGTGCAACTCCTTCATCCATCAGCTGATCAATACCTTTGGCCAATTGCTTAGCCTTAAGCGGATCATTATTATTGATATAACGGAAATGCTCAGGAGAGAAGCTTGGAATCCCTTTGAAGCTAAGCTTTTCACCCCCGGTCAGCGTATCACCGATTCTGAAGCTTCCGGTATCATGAAGACCAACGATATCTCCTGGGAAACTTTCTTCCACCACTTCTTTTTTATCGGCAAAGAAAGCGTTAGGAGAGGAGAACTTCATCTTTTTACCTTCTCTTACCAACAGGTAATTTTCATTTCTTTTGAAAGTTCCGGAAACAATTTTTACGAAAGCAAGCCTGTCTCTGTGTTTCGGATCCATGTTCGCATGGATCTTGAATACAAACCCGGTAAATGTGCTTTCTTCGGGTTTTACCAAACGGGTATCACTTTCTTTGGGCTGTGGCATCGGAGCAATATCGATGAAAGCATCCAATAATTCACGAACTCCGAAGTTGTTCAACGCTGAGCCGAAGAAAACCGGCTGCAAGTCACCTTTCATATAATCTTCACGATTAAATTCAGGGTAAACGGATTGAATCAGATCAAGCTCTTCTCTTAAAGTAGCGGCAGCTTTTTCCCCGATAACCTCGTCTATTGAAGGGTCATTAATATCATCAAATTTAATGGAGTCTCCAACTTTCTGTTTTTTCTCTTCCAGGAACAGCTGGATATTGTTTTCCCAGATATTATAAATTCCCTGGAAGTCGCTTCCCATACCAATAGGTAAAGAAAGAGGACAAACCGTTAAGCCTAATTTCTGTTCCACTTCATCCAAAAGATCGAAGGCATCTTTACCCTCACGGTCAAGCTTATTGATGAATACCAGCATCGGAATGTTTCTCATTCTGCACACCTGAACCAGTTTTTCAGTCTGTTCCTCAACCCCTTTTGCCACGTCAATCACTACAATTACTGAATCTACAGCTGTTAATGTTCTGTAGGTATCTTCTGCAAAGTCTTTGTGACCGGGGGTATCAAGAATGTTGATCTTGTGGTCTCTATATTCAAAAGCCAATACGGAAGTTGCTACGGAGATTCCTCTCTGTCTTTCAATTTCCATAAAGTCGGAGGTTGCTCCTTTTTTTATTTTGTTGGATTTTACCGCACCGGCTTCCTGAATGGCTCCCCCGAAAAGAAGTAACTTTTCAGTAAGAGTAGTTTTTCCGGCATCCGGGTGGGAAATGATCCCGAAGGTCTTTCTTTTTTGTATTTCTTTGATTAAGTCTGACATATCGTATTTTGAAGTTGCAAAAATCGTGATTTTTTACGAGGTTTTCAAATTTAAATTACGGCAATGATGTCACGGTCGCAGACTGAAGGGTAAGAGTGGTGGAGAATGGTATTTATTTTTGCTTAAACTAAAGTTTTTATAATGACTATGAAAGCATAGATCACTCCCAAAACAACAAGCAGAAAAAAGGTAGCCATAATATATTCAAATGCACCCCATTTACCGGCAGGCGGATCTTCGGTGGTGAGACTGTAATGTTCAATGGTCTGCCGGTCTATTGCAAGGTCGGGACGAAAGTGCTGCACCCCTTTCAGAAAATGACGGTACAGATCATATGTATTGCTGAGAATGACATATTCAAAACTGAAGTCTATGGTTTTCAATATCATTTCGCCTGTTTTATCCCGCAGGAAGACCTTCAACGTTATTTTGCCGTACTTTACAGTCTGGGTATTGTGCAGATAAATATCAGCTGATGAGCTTCTGGAATGCTGCAGCTCACTGTATAATACGGTATCCACAATTTGATTCCGGCTGTTGTAAAAAGTAGCCCCTTTTTCGTCGAGAGTGACTTTCCTTATTTTTTGCTTTCTCCGGTACGTCAACGATGTGATCAGTGCTGTACAGCAGGATATCAGAAGAATCTGTGCAATCACAAGAATAATAAATAGACCGGTATCGTCTTTCCAGTGTCTGAAAATATAGTCGAAGACTGAGCCGATGACGAAAAGAATCAAAATGATACTCAGCCATATTATTCCTGTAATAAAGTAGGTAAAAGGTTTATTGATCGTAGATTCTAAAGTCCGGAATTTTTCTGTCATCACCATTGGATTTTATAATAAAAAAGCAATTCCTGTTATCACTGCACAAATAATAAACGCTGCTAAAATTAAAAGCCAGCCTCCCAATGAAGTACCTTTTTTATTGACCTCCCAGGTATTGGGATCAATAGAGAAGCTCCTGAGGACCATAGGATCTATTGTTAAATCCGGACGGAAAACGGAAATTCCATGTAGAAAATGAGCGTACAGCGTAAATTTGTTTTTAACAACCCGAAGAGAAAGATTCATATCGATACGCCTTGCTGCTTTTACCTTTTTATCAGGCTTTACAGTGATCTCAAGCAACGGAACGATGCTTCCGCCCACAGGTGTTACTGTATACACATCAAAATTTTGATCTGAAACCTGAAGCTCTTCATAAAGAATCTGATCTGTCATCTCATTTTTTGCATTATAAAACAGAAGTCCACGATCATCAACAATAATTTTACAGGCAATTTTTTTTCTCTGCACAATGTAAAAGTTAACAGCCGGAACTAAAATCAGAAGCGAAATTCCCCAGCAGACCAGGGCAGGATAAAGCATCTGATCCCATCCTCTTTTATAAATTCCGTAAACAGGTCCCAGTACAAAAAGCACAAATAAAGAAAAAAGAAGTCCGAACAATGTCAGATTCAAAACAATCGTAGAAAACCTGCTGATCTTAGATTCAACAGTTGGAAAAGAAAATTTTGTATTAGATTGGGTGGTATTCATGGCAGAGGAGCGAATTTAAGTATTTTCTTTTTTAGTTGCCTGTCGCAGGCAAAAAAATTATCTTTGTTTCAATAAACCCTTACAGAGAAAAGAATGGAAAATAGCAGATATCCGAAGTTTACGTTCACATGGCTGGGCGCTGTGACTTTGGTGGTTGGATTATTTGTGGGAACTATGGCTGTTTCTTTATTCAGCACTTTTTGGAAAGTCGTTTTCAAAGAAAACCTGGAACTTAAAGACTGGTTTCTTATGTTGGCCAATTCTGCCGGTTTCCTTACTGCTATTGCTTTTTTTGATTTTTTTATTGTAAGACGTACGACGAAGATGAAGCTCAATTTCAATTTCTCGTCGGTCAATTTTTATACCTATCTCCTTGTTTTTCCTATGATGGCAGGGATGATGTTTATTTCAGAATTTATTACAGCCCAGATTCCTACTTCAGGGCCTTTTTTCGGAGAGTTTTATGACTATTTTGTACAGCTTATGAATCAGCTGACCGATGATCCCGTTACCATGCTGATCATGACGGTCATTATGGCTTCCATCTTTGAAGAAATTATCTTCAGGGGGATTATTCAGAAAGGGCTTATCAATAAGGGAGTCAAGCCATGGAAAGCTATTTTATATGCTTCTGTTATTTTTGGCATCGTTCACGGAAATCCATGGCAGTTTATCAGTGCGGTAATGTTGGGATATGTATTGGGGCTGGTATATTATAAAACAAAATCTTTACTGGTACCGATGCTGCTGCATGGTTTTAACAATCTTACGCTTTCACTACTGGTGATTTACGGGAAAAATGAAAGCTTTGCAAAAGCATTTAACGTGTCAGAATGGGTGATACTGGCGATAGGAATAGTACTTTTTTCTTTGTTCTATTATCTTTTTATGAAGAAGTATAAAGTACATTATGCGGAAATTTAACCCGTCAGAGCTAAAGAAGTAAAATTGAAAATGAATATAGAAATGGAATTATTAGTAGCTACACACAACGAACATAAAAAAGAAGAGATTCAGCAGATCCTGGGCAGCGACTGCACAGTGAAAAGCCTTACGGATTATAATATCCATGAGGAAATTGTGGAAGACGGAGACTCTTTTCATGCCAATGCCCTGATCAAAGCAAAATACTGTTTCGAAAAAACAGGAATTCCAAGCTTAGGGGATGACAGCGGTCTGGTAGTGGAATCTCTGGACGGAAGACCCGGAATATTCTCTGCCCGCTATGCCGGAGATCATGATTTTGCCAAGAACATTGAAAAAGTATTGGAGGAAATGCAGGGAATAGAAAACAGAAAAGCGTATTTCGTTACGGTTCTTTGCTATTATGATGAAAACGGAGCCCAATATTTTGAAGGCAGGGTACACGGAAATCTGCTGACGGAAAACAAAGGTTTCAAAGGATTCGGATATGATCCTATTTTCGTTCCTGAGGGATATGACAGAACTTTTGCAGAAATGGATCCTGAAGACAAAAATAAGATCAGCCACCGTAAGCAGGCATTAGATTTGTTTATGGATTTTTTAAAAGTGACAGATTAAGTTTAACAATAAAGGAGAAATTCCTGTTTAGATTTTCTGTCGTACATTTGCTACAATAAACTATTGATTTGAGTACTTATTTAACGATATTAGGCTTTAATTCAGCGATTCCAACCATTAATTCGTCACCAACAGCCCAGCTGCTGGAGATGGAGGAAAGGCTTTTTCTGATCGATTGCGGAGAAGGTACACAGGTACAGCTGAGAAAAGCAAAGGCAAGATTTTCAAAGATCAATCATATTTTTATTTCCCACCTTCATGGGGACCATTGTTTCGGGCTTCCGGGGCTTATAGCTTCGTTCCGTCTTTTAGGAAGAGAAAACCCTTTGCATGTTTACGGTCCGAAAGGAATTAAAAAAATGCTGGAAACCATTTTTCAGATTACGGAAACCCATCGTGGTTTTGAAGTGGTTTATCATGAGCTGGATAAGGATTATTCTGAAAAAATCTATGAAGATAACAGGGTAGAGGTATATACCATCCCTCTGGATCACAGAATTTACTGCAACGGTTATCTTTTTAAGGAAAAACCGAAAGACAGGCATCTTAACATGAAAGAGATTGCTAAATACAGCGAGATTGAAACCTGTGATTACCACAACATCAAAGCAGGAAAAGATTTTGTATTGAGTGACGGCTATGTTCTGAAAAATGAAATATTAACGGTAGAACCTGCTCCATCAGTATCCTATGCATTCTGCAGTGATACCCGTTATCTGGAAAGTGTTATTCCGATTATTAAGGATGCTACGGTTCTGTATCATGAATCCACTTTTTTGCATGACCTGAAGGAAATGGCTGATTATACGGGACATACAACTGCATTGGAAGCCGCAACGATTGCCCAGAAGGCACAGGTAGGGAAGTTGATTCTGGGACATTTTTCTAACCGGTATGCTGACCTGACCGTATTTACGGATGAAGCAAGAAATGTCTTTCCCAACTCTTACCTGCCCAAAGCGTTGGAAAGCGTAAAGATTTCATAAGTATGCTGAAGTTTGAAGAATTAAGAAGTTTTCTTGACGAAAAGGCTGATCAATATAATGCTCCTGATTTTATTGAAAATGATCCGATACAGATTCCGCATCGTTTTTCCGTAAAACAGGATATTGAAATTGCAGGATTTTTAGCAGCAACCATTTCGTGGGGAAACAGAAAATCGATCATTAAGTCTGCTGAAAAAATGCTGGATATCATGGGGAATTCTCCTTATGATTTCGTACTGAATTATTCGGAAAAAGATCTGGAGAGTCTTCAGGATAAAAGCATTCACAGAACTTTTAACGGGCAGGACTTCTCATATTTTATCAGGCAGTTCAACCGGATTTATAAAGAAAATGAAAGCCTGGAAAACTTATTTGAAGTAAAAGAAAATGAAATCAGCTTTCTGCACGCTATAGAACGGTTCAGAAACAGTTTTCTGGAAGCTGAAAAGCACCGGAGCCATAAACATATCAGTTCGCCCTATAAAAATTCCTCTGCCAAGAGGATTGTTATGTTCCTGAGATGGATGGTGCGAAAAGATAAAAGAGGAGTAGACTTTGGAATCTGGGAAAACACAGATCAGAAATACCTGTCCATTCCTCTGGATGTGCATACAGGAAATATATCCAGAAAATTAGGCTTGGTTTCAAGAACACAAAATGACTGGAAAACAGTAGCTGAGCTGGATAAAGCAATCCGGCAATTTGATGAGAATGATCCTGCCAAATATGATTTTGCATTGTTTGGGCTGGGAGTGACCAAAGAACTGTTGTAAAAATAACTAAGGATGAAAAAATATAACGAAAAAACAGAAGTTCTGGAGAAAATAGCAGACAGCATTACGGCGTGGATAGGTTCTATTCAATCGCTGATTGTGCATACCCTGCTTTTCCTGACTTCCTTTCTGCTTCCCATGGTAGGCCTGATAGAGTTTGATAAAATGCTTCTCATTCTCACTACAGTGCTTTCATTGGAAGCGATCTATCTTGCGATCTTTATCCAGATGTCGGTCAACAAAAGCCATGAAAAAATTGAAGACATTCAGGAAGATATTGAAGAGATCAGCGAGGATATTGAAGACATTCAGGAAGATATCGAAGAGATCAGCGAAGACATTGAGGAAATCAGTGAAGACATTGAGGAGATCAACGAAGATATCGAAGACATCCAGGAAGATATTGAGGAGATCAATGAAGAAGAGGAAGAAGAAGACCACAATGAAAGGGCAAGAAATGTAATGCTGAGAAGCAATGTAAGCTCCAATAAAAACGAAATAAAAGCTTTAAAAGATATTATCTCACAGCTGCAGAACGAAATAGACCAGCTGAAAAAAGAGTAATACAATACAGAAAGTTTCTTTCTTAAAAAACAGGCAGGTCGATATATATTGACCTGCTTTTTTTATCATAATTCCAATATTGCTGATTTGTAAAAAATGTAATGATAAGAAAAAAACGTTGAGAATGTGGAGGATAAATCAGAAAATACTCTTACAGGAAGCTGATTTTATGCATTTTTTTTGTTACATTTGAGCAAATAAAAATAAAATGCTGAATTATAGAATAAAAAACTACCTTTTTCTATTAGTATTATTGTTGGTCTCTGCTTCTTTATTCTCTCAAAGAAAACCTCCTAAAAATCTGGTATCTGCCGTGAATAAGAAGGCCGGAGCATTTATAGACGTGAATGCGGCCGGGTATGCGCCTTCCAATTATACACCCGAACAGCTCGTGAAAGACATCCTGATCAACGGAGGATCCACCTGTTCTGTACCTAACGTAACCAATGTATCAATAACTCCGAATCAGCCCAACACAAGTAACACCCGTTTTTGGGGATATTTTCATAAGGGAACTACCAATTTCCCTTTTAAAGATGGTATTGTTTTAACAACAGGCCGTGCTGACCAGGCAGGAAACGTTGCCTCTGGTGCAAGTTATACCATACCAGGAGCGGGAATGGATGATCCGGACCTTTTGGTTGCAGTTCCTAATCCTGACCCTACTGAACATTATAACGATAATGTAATGTTAGAGTTTGATTTTGTACCCAATTCCACTCAGGTAAAATTTAATTATATTTTTGCTTCCGAAGAATATTCAGGAACTTATCCGTGTGAGTATTCAGATGCATTTGCTTTATTGATCAAGCCTGTTGCGGGAGGTCCTTATGTAAACCTGGCTATATTGCCGAATAATGCAGGACCTGTTGCCATGACCAATATTCACCCTCTTATTACAGGCTTTGGAGGCTGTCCTGCGATTAATGAACAGTATTTCGGGGGATATAATTCTTCGCCTAATATTGTGACCAATTATGACGGAAGAACAACTCCTTTAACTGCTGTGGCAGATGTAACACCAGGTGTGGCATACCATTTTAAAATGGTTTTGTCCGATTATAAAGATCATAGCTATGATTCTGCCGTATTTATCGAAGGAGGTTCTTTTGATATCGGTATTAAAATTGTTGATGAAAACGGAGTGCTTCTGCCTGCAGAAATAAAAATGTGTGACAACACTCCAAAAGTAATAAAAGCACAGGTTGCCACTATTCCCAACATGACTTTCCAGTGGTATAAAGACGGTGTTTTAATTCCTGGGGCAACCAGTATTTCTTATGTGGCAACTTCAGCAGGGGTATATACTGTAAAAGTAATGGTTCCCGGTAACAACTGCCCGGGAGAAGCTACCATTAAAGTGGTGGGAGGAACCAGTCCAACCGTGCAGAACGCTACTTTGAAGCTCTGTACAACCCCTACACTTACCACTTTCAACCTGGAAGATGCAAAACCAATGATCAGTACAACTCCTGGAGCTGTATTTAAATTCTATGCGAATCTGGCTGATGCACAGGCACAAAATAACAGTAATATTACGAATCTTACCAATTATAACGGAACAGACGGGCAGGTGCTGCATGTTCTTGTTTCCAATGGTGCGTTCTGTAGCAGAATTGCCACATTGACGCTAAGAAAAGAAGAATTACCTGTTGCGATACTTAATGCAGCAAAGCTTAAAATTTGTTTGGGAGAATCTGTACTGTTGACGGCAGGCGGAGGGGTTACCTATGAATGGGGCGATACTTCAGCCACGGGAGCAACAAGAACAGTAACTCCTACCAAAACCACTACCTATACAGTATATGCTATAGGAGCTCAGGGATGTAAATCTTTACAGCCAGCCCGTGTTACGGTAGAAGTAGTGCCGGCTATTGTTTCCACATTAAAAGGAGGACATATCTGTAAAGGAGACAAAATTACGCTTGATGCAGGTACAGGTCCCGGATATACCTACCTGTGGAGTACAGGAGATACAACTCAGACCATTGTAGCAGGTACTCCGGGTGAATATTCCGTAACCATCAGCAATGGAGTGTGCTCGCAGACGTTCAAAACAAAGGTTATCGATGCAGTCATTCCTGAAATCGTAAAAGTGGATTTTGATGACAGGGGAACCATCATTATTACAGCAACCAATCCTAGTAACGGGATCCTGGAATATTCAATAGATAACGGTGTTACATGGAAATCCTCCAATATCTTTACCAATGTGCCGAAAAACAAAGTGATTTCCATTCGTGTAAGAGTAAAATATACCAGCTGTGTAGGCTTCCTTGAATTCTTTACGTTTGTAATGAAAAATGTAATTACGCCAAACGGGGATAATATCAATGATGTTATCGATTTCAGCGGAGTAATTGATTATAAAGACTTCAGCGGACAGGTTTTTGACCGATACGGAAAAGAAGTGTTCAAAGCAGAAAAAATAAGACCTTACTGGGATGGATATTTCCAGGGCAAAAAGCTGCCTACTGCTTCATACTGGTATCAGGTAACCTACGAAGATCCTGCAAGTAAGCAGACTACAGTAAAAACGGGTTGGATATTGCTTAAAAACATAGAGTAATTAAACAATTATTAAAAGACTGACGGTTTTGTCAGTCTTTTTTTATGATAATGAAATAAACAGAGTTGATATTCTATGATAAATAAATTTGCGTTAGTAACAATGTAAATTGTGTTAACCTGAATTTTAATTAAAAAAAATAGTATTTTTGTTTAAAATAATATAAAATGTTAAACAGGAGGACGGGAAATTTATTTTTAGTATTGCTTTTTGCTTTTATAGGAACCTTCATCTTTGCCCAGGACAGAAGTAAGTTACTTTCTACAAAAAAGCCCGGAGCTGCTGCCATGAAGGCCGGAAATTTTATTGATGTCAATGCGGCCAGCTATCCTGAATCAAGCTATAATATTACCAACTTGGTAAAGAATGTTCTTATTTCGGGAGGAAACTGTGTTTCCACCAGTGTGAGCAATGTTGTGGTCTCTCCCAATTTAGCGGCAAGCAATCCAAACAGAAGCTGGGGCTTCTTTAATAAGGCATCCACCAATTTCCCTTTTGCTAAAGGAGTTGTGCTTACTACAGGATATGCCAATAAAACAGGAAATACGTACTATCCTAACCTGAGTGATGATATCGGAACAGGAGGAGATATGGACCTTGCTACTGCTTTAGGAATTGATAATTCAAGATTAAAGGATGCCACTTTTATAGAGTTCGATTTCGTGGCAGCTTCTACTGAGGTTACATTCCGGTACCTGTTTGCTTCCAAAGAATATGATCCTGCCTATCAGTTTCCGTGTAGAATTACAGATGGTTTTGCACTATTGCTGAAGAAAGTCGGTGATCCTACCTACACAAATCTTGCCGTACTTCCGGGAGGTGCCGGACCTGTGAGTGTGACCAATATTCACCCGCTAATTCCGGCAGGGACTTCATCACCGGGATGTGCTGCTCAGAATGCAGCTTATTTTGCCGGCATAAATTCAGCCCATATTGAAACAAATTTCGATGGGCGTACCATTCCTTTGACATCAAAAGCGAATGTTATACCGGGGGAAACTTACCATTTTAAAATTGTTTTGGCAGATTACGATGACTCAAGCTTTGATTCAGCAGTATTCTTCGAAGCCGGCTCATTTGATATCGGGGTAAAGATTCTGGATGCAGCAGGAGCTCAGCTTCCGGCGTCTATCAATGTGTGTGACAATGCTCCACAGGTTTTTACCGCTTCTGTTCAGGCTTCCAATGCAACCTATCAGTGGTTTTTAAACGGCAATCCGATTCCGGGAGCCACTGCTGCTACTTATACAGCAACGCAACCGGGGACCTATACCATTAAAGTGACCATCCCGGGAAATTCATGTCCCGGAGAAGCTACTGTTACCATAGTGGGAGGAACTTCTCCTACAGTACAAAATGCAACTTTAACCGCTTGTTATACAGCTGGAAATGCTGTGTTTAATTTGCCGTCAGCCCAGGCAGCGATAAGTACCACTCCGGGAGCTACATTCTCCTATTATGCGAATCAGGCAGATGCCAATGCCGGAAATGCCAATACAATTCCAACCCCTGCAACGTATTCAAGCCCGGGTGGGCAAACCGTATATGTTTTGGTGAAAAACGGCTTCTGCTCTAAAGTTGCCCAATTACAACTGGTAAAGGCACCGCAAATGACAGCGTCTATTGCGCCGCCAACAGTGCTGACCTGTGCCAATTCCCAGATCACTCTGGATGCATCCGCTTCGGTTTATCCTGCAGGATCTACGTTCAACTGGACAACTACCGGAGGGAATATTGTTTCTGGGGGAAATACGCTTACTCCTGTTATTGACGCCCCGGGAACCTATACTTTAACAATATCACAAAATTATCAACCCGGGAACGTCAATTGTACCGCCGTTGCCAATGTTACCGTAACAGGAAACAGTGCACCGCCAACTCCGGTACTTACGGCAACTAAAATACATATCTGTAACGGGGAATCTGTTACCCTTACCGCTTCAGGAGGTGTTACCTACAGCTGGACGGGACTTCCGGGAACCGGAAATACCCAGACAGTATCTCCTACAACTACGACTACCTATACGGTAACTGCTGTAGGAGCTAATGGCTGTGTCTCTCAGACTCCGGCTACAATTACCATTCAGGTATCAGAACCGTTCACTGCACAGAATGCTGTCCTGCATAAGTGTTATCAGCCGGGACTGACTTATGATCTTACGGAAGCACAGAGTCAGATTACCACTACGGCAGGAGTTACTTTTACCTATTATGTGAATCAGGCAGATGCCAATGCTGCCAACAACAACTTTATTGCAACACCTACAACATATTCCCCACCGGGAAATCAGACGATCTATGTGCTGGTAAGCAACGGAGGATGTAGCTATGTGGTTTCCTTACAGCTGATAAGAACTGCTGAAACCACGCTGACCATTGCAGCCCCGCAAACCATCACCTGTACCAATCCGCAGATTACACTGGATGCTTCTTCCTCAGTAGTTCCGGCAGGTTCTACCATTGCATGGACAACTGTAGGCGGAACTATTGTATCAGGTGGAACAACGCTTACTCCTGTAGTAAGTGCAGGGGGAACTTATACACTGACGGTGACTAATGTGTCCCAACCAGGAAACCTGAGCTGTACTTATACATCCAATGTAGTTGTAGTGCTGGATAAAACTGCACCGGTTGCAACACTTGTATCATCACAGCCTCGTATATGCTTGGGTGAATCTGTTACCCTCACCGCTTCAGGAGGTGTTACCTACAACTGGGGAGGAGGTCTTACAGGAAACGGAAATACCCAGGTCGTTTCTCCTACAACCACTACGGTTTATACTGTGTTTGCCGTGGGAGCTAACGGATGTATTTCTGCAACACCGGCAACAGTTACTGTTCAGGTAGGCCCGCCTATAGCAGGACTTACAGCCTCCAAATTAAAGATTTGTGAAGGAGAATCTGTAACATTAACGGCTACAGGAGGAATTACGTATAACTGGGTAGGTCTTACAGGAAACGGGAATACACAGGTTGTTACCCCTACAACCACAACAGAATATTCAGTATATGCATTGGGCGGAAACGGATGTAGCTCTGTGGATCCGGCTAAAGTTACTATTGAAGTAGTTCCGGCTATCGTTTCTACCTTAGAAGATGTATACGTTTGTGCCGGAGATAGCGGAACTCTTGATGCAGGCGCAGGACCAAAATATACTTATCTGTGGAGTACGGGAGCAACCACACAGACGATCACAACCAATCTGCCTGGAACGTATTCTGTAACCATCAGCAATGGAGTGTGCTCAAAAACTTTTACAGCGCAGCTGATTAATCCTGACCTGCCACAGTTCACCAATGTGGTTTATGATAACCATATTCTTACTGTTACAGCCAGTAACCCTACAGGCGGTACTTTGGAATATTCGATAGACGGCGGATTGACCTGGCAGCCATCTAATATATTTAGTGGGCTTTTGAACAATAATATGTATAATCTGATGGTGAGAGTGAAAAATGCAAAATGTGGTACTTCATTGAGCTTCTTTACATTCGTTATCAGCAATGCCATTACTCCTAATATGGATGGGATCAATGATACGATAGATTTCTCAGGGATCAGTGGTTATAAAGATTTTGCAGCTTCCATTTTCGACAGATACGGAGCAGAAGTATACAAAGCTTCAAAAGGAGATGTGGTATGGAGAGGATCCTTAAAAGGAATTAACCTTCCTACAGGTACTTACTGGTATAGGGTACAGTGGGAGAATCCGGCCAGCAAAAAGCTGGAGCAGCGATCAGGCTGGATCCTTTTGAAAAACAGAAATTAAATAATTAATAAAACCTATCATAAAAAATCTTTCAGCAATGAAAGATTTTTTGTTTTTATCCGTTAGAAGATTATAAATGGGTAAGATGGAAGAGAGGATCTCCGGAATTTTCGGGCAGTCACTTTATATTTGTTTTACCGTTTTATTCTTATTCCCACAGTTTCTCTAAAACTAATAACATTGATACAGAAAAGCATTGGCTATTCCGATACGTCGTTTTTATCAAATACGTAATGTTTTGAAACGAACGATGTTATTTATATTTTATAAATTGTCGTATTTTTTAATGAAGATTTGCTGTTATATGTTTGTATTTTTAGTTTTTTGTTATAAATAATATAAATATGTATGTGGTATATTTTAAAAAAAATTAAATTTGTTGAAACAAAAATATTATGAGAAGATATCTACCGCTTTGTTTATTTTTTACAGTCGTCTCGACTTTTTTATTTTCACAAAATCAACCGGTACAATCCAGAAAATCAGTAAAAGAACTCCCTTCTGTACAGTCTAAAAAAGCAGGATCTTTTATTGATGTAAATTCTCCGGCTTATATAGAAACAACTTATACCATAGAGAAGATGGTAAAAGATGTATTGATCTCTTCAGGAACCAATACCTGCCTTACCCCGAATGTAAAGAATGTAAAGATCACGCCTAATCACGCTCCGGATAATGCCAACAGGGCATGGGGATATTTTCATAAGGCTTCTACCAATTTCCCTTTTAAAGACGGGCTTTTACTTTCTACAGGGCTTGCAAGAAAAGCAGGAAATGCTTTTGAAAGTAATACGCTTAGTGATCCTAACGGCGGAGGATCTGATAATGATCTGGCACAGGCTACCGGAGTGTCAGCAGCCTCTTTAAGAGATGCTGTACTGTTGGAATTTGATTTTGTACCTACAACTTCTCAGATTAAATTCAATTATATATTGGCTTCTGAAGAATATTACGAAGGATATCCTTGTGAATATGCGGATGCATTTGCCATCTTACTAAGACCTACCGCAGGAGGACCTTATATCAATATGGCTGTTCTTCCTAATGGAGCAGGGCCGGTAAGTGTTACCAATATTCACCCGGCGATTACTGTTTATCCGGTGTGTGGAGCAGTTAATGAGCAGTATTTTGCAGGATATAATACAACTAATATTGAAACGAACTTTAACGGTAGAACAGTTCCGCTTACTGCTACGGCAACCGTAGTGGCAGGACAGGAGTATCATTTTAAAATGGTGATTTCCGATTTTAGAGATAGCAGTTATGATTCAGCAGTATTTCTGGAAGGAGGTTCTTTCAACATCGGGGTAGATCTTTTAGATCCTTCCGGTACAAAACTGCCTTCCGATATCAATGTATGTGACAATACACCTCAGGTAATTACAGCCTCAGTGAATGACCCTAACCTGGTATATCAGTGGTTCCATAACGGAGCACCGATTCCGAATGCCACCACCAATAGCATTACGGCAGTACAGCCAGGTACCTATACCATTGAAGTAAGTGTGCCGGGGAACCCTTGTCCGGGTAAAGCGTCAATAGAGATTCACGGTGGAACTACACCCCAGGCTCAGGATGCAACATTGCTGCTGTGTACAACCCCTGATATTACCACATTTGATTTAAGTACCGTGAAACCGGATATCAGTCCGACGCCAGGGGCAATCTTTAAATTCTATGTGAATCAGGCTGATGCTGTTGCGCAGAATAATAATTATATCCAGAATATACTCAACTATAACGGTAATGACGGTCAGATCCTGTATGTAGTAGTCTCCAATGGCAGCTTCTGCAGTAAAATGGTTGAATTGAAGTTGCTGAAGGAAACAACACCTACTGCAAAGGTAAAATCTTCCAGAATAAAAATATGTCCGGGAGAATCAGTGACATTAACCGCAGAAGGTGGTGATACTTACCAATGGAGCAACTTTATGGGAACCGGAAATATGCAGACGGTAACACTATACCAGACCACTACATTTACCGTATATGCGGTGGGACAGAAAGGATGCAGATCTCTGAACCCTGCAACCATAAGAATAGAAGTAACCCCTGAACTCACCTCCCCATTAAAAGATGTTGAAATGTGTATGGGAGATGTGGTTACATTAGATGCCGGAGCAGGGCCTAACTTTAAATATCTTTGGAGTACAGGAGCAACTACACAGAAAATAGATGTAGACCAGTGGGGCGTTTACAGTGTAGAAATTGATAACGGAACCTGTAAGAAAACATTTGAAGCTAAAGTAATAGGTGCAGCAAAGCCGTTCGTTACTGCATTGAGTTATGAAAGTATTAAAAAAACAGTTACCGTTACTGCAGAAAACCCTGCAATGAATAATTTGCCAAGCAGTTTAGAATATTCTATCGATAACGGAATTTCATGGCAGGAATCTAATGTATTTACCAGCCTTTTGGATAATACCAAATATACGGTCCTGGTAAGAAGAGTAGGTACCCATTGCGTAGGAAGTCTTGAATTCTTTACCCTGCAGATCAATAATATCATTACACCGAATGAAGACGGAATCAATGATGTGCTGGACCTTAAAGCTCTTGGGGAATTCAACAACTTTACAGGGTCGGTATATGACAGATATGGAGTTGAAATGTTCAGATTCTCAAAAGAAACCCCGGTTTGGGACGGAACAGTAGGAGGTAAGAGACTCCCAACAGCTACCTATTGGTACAAATTCAATTTTGAATATCCGAGATCGAAAGCTCAGATGAACTGGTCAGGATGGATTATGCTGAAAAACAGAGATTAATTGATAATGTAATATAATTAAGAAAGCCTTTCAAATACGTTTGAAAGGCTTTCTGATTTTTTATCTGTATAAGATATTGTCTTACTGATTATCTTTCCAAAGGTTGGCAAAAAGAATGAAATCTGCGACACTCAGCTCTTCAGCTCTTTTATCCAGGAACTCGTGTCCTTTCAAAGCTTCAGGAATGTTTAAGGTTTTCAGCGCATTGGACAGCTTTTTCCGTCTTTGGTTGAATCCTGTTTTTACGATCTGCTTAAAAAGCACTTCGTTCCCGGCCAGGCCTTCTTTAGGATTTCTGGTAAGCCTGATCACTCCTGATTTTACTTTTGGCGGCGGATTGAAAACGTTCTCATGTACTGTAAACATATAGGATACGTCATAATAAGCCTGGATCAGTACAGAAAGTATACCGTAATCTTTAGTTCTCGGTACGGCAGCCGTTCTTTCTGCAACCTCTTTCTGGAACATTCCTACCATTTCAGGAATCAGCTCGTAGTGATCCACAATCTGGAATAATATCTGTGAAGAAATATTATAAGGGAAATTACCGATAATGGCTATCTGCTCATCTTTGATGAAATTAAAATCCTGTTTCAGAAAGTCACCTACAAAAGTATTTTCCGTAACCTTAGGATAATTGTTTTTCAGATATTCGATAGATTCCGTATCGATTTCGGCAAGGTAAATGGTCTGGTCTTTTTCAAGAAGATATTTGGTAAGCACGCCCATTCCGGGACCTACTTCCATGATGTTATTATAGTTCTCAAAACTAAGACCTTCTACGATTTTTCTTGCGATATTTTCATCGGTCAGGAAGTGCTGCCCCAGATGTTTTTTTGCTTTTACACTCAAAGTTTTTTATGATTTTATTAACAATGATTTTCTTTATTTCGTCCCAAATTTCGGAAGTTTTTTTCTATTTTAGCCAAAAATTTTAATATTAATGGCTAAATCTGTAGATGAGTTTAATAAGAAAAGGCTTCGGTCCAGCAATATTACTGTAGTGATAAGTATTGCCTTAGTGCTGTTTTTGTTGGGATTAATGGGGCTTATTTTAATTAATGCCCAAAAGTATTCTGACTATATCAAAGAACAATTGGTAGTGAATGCCTACTTTGATGAAAATTATGACGCAAAAGACTCTGTAAAAATTGCGAAACTGGAGGATGAAACTTTTAAAAAGGTACAGACGTTAGCTCCTGTAAAAAAGGCAACTTATATCTCCAGAGCTATGGCAGCGAAGGAAGCTAAAAAAAGTATGGGGATAGACAGTGATGCTTTATTTGAAGAGAATATTTTCCCTTCATCTATTGAAGTTGCTTTAAAACCGGAATATGTAGATCCTGCAAAAATTGATGAAGCGATCAAAGTGATCAAATCTGTTCCCGGGATCATAGATGTGAAAAACGACAGTACTTTGATGGTAGATGTTTACAATAACCTGAGCAGAATCTTAAAATGGATCTTAGGATTTTCAATACTGTTTTTGGTATTGGCTGTGGTACTGATCAACAATTCAATCCGTCTGAAAATATTTTCGAAGAGATTTATTATTAAAACCATGCAGCTGGTAGGGGCGAAGAGAAGATTTATCCTTAAACCTTTTATCATAGAAGCTGTTATCCTGGGAGCTATTGGTTCCGTAATTGGTCTTCTTGCTCTGGGAGGTGTTTGGTATTACTTTACAAGTCAGATCGGTTCTGCTTTCGTACAGGATAACAACCAGTATTTCTGGTTAGTGATTCTGGTACTTGGTGTAGGGATTTTCATTTCTGTCTTAAGTACTATTTTCGCTACCTGGAGATTCTTAAAATCAAACGTTGACGACTTATATTACTCTTAATAATGAGCAAAAAAACAAATAAACTTTCCGCTTCAGATTTCGGAAATGAAGCAGAAGTGCCACAGGAAAACTCTTTCTATTTCGGACAGCAGAACTTCAAATGGATGCTGATCGGATTAGCATTTATTATTGTCGGTTTTCTATTGATGATGGGACCTGATGCCAATACGGTAGACGGTAAATTTGACCCCAATGCATGGAACGACGATATCTTCTCTATCAGAAGGATCAGAATAGCACCGCTTTTTGTCGTAATAGGATTTGCAATAGAAGTGTACGCTATTTTAAAAAGAAAATAAATAGATTTTTATATTTAGAGATTAAGAGATTACGAATTTCAGAGCATTCTGAATTTCCGGATTTCTTAATCTTTTAATTTTTTGAAAGAATATGGATTTAATTAAAGCAATTATTATTGCCATTGTAGAGGGATTAACAGAGTATCTTCCGATTTCTTCAACTGCACACATGGGATTTACCGCCAATCTGATGGGGCTTGAAGAAACAGAGTTTTTAAAAATGTTTCAGGTATCGATTCAGTTTGGAGCAATCCTTTCTGTTGTAGTAGCATACTGGAAAAAGTTTTTTGATTTAAACAATATTCAGTTCTATTTTAAGCTGGCTTTTGCTGTAGTTCCGGCACTGGTCCTGGGCTATCTGTTCGATGATAAAATTGAAGCCGTACTTGGAAATCAGATTGCAATTTCTTCAGTATTGGTTTTGGGAGGTGTTGTTTTACTGTTTGCTGATAAGTGGTTTAAAAATCCTAAAATTGATGACGAAAAGGGAATTACCGTAAGAAATGCTGTTACCATCGGTTTCTGGCAGTGTCTGGCGATGATGCCGGGAACGAGCCGTAGTGCTGCTTCCATCATTGGAGGGATGGCACAGGGGTTAACGAGGAAGGCTGCTGCTGAATTCTCTTTCTTTCTTGCTGTACCTACCATGCTTGCAGTAACCGTATACTCCGTTTTTGTGAAAACATGGGGTAAAGAAACTGCCAATCCACAGAAAGGATATGAAATGATCATGGCTTCACAGGACCACATTATGATTTTCGTGGTAGGAAATGTTGTGGCATTTATTGTAGCATTAATAGCGATTAAAGCATTCATTGGAGTGCTTAATAAATACGGTTTCAAACCATGGGGATGGTATCGTATTTTTGTAGGTGTTGCTTTGCTGATCTATTTCTATTTCTTTAAATAAATATATTCACATATCCATTCATGACAGCTGAAGAACTGAAATCGGGATACATTTTTTTATTGGACAAGCCTTTGGACTGGACTTCTTTTCAGGCTGTCAATAAAATGAAATATAAACTTAAAAGGGAATTTGACCTTCCTAAAAAATTTAAAATAGGACATGCAGGAACCTTAGATCCCAGGGCTACAGGGCTTCTTATTGTATGTTGCGGAAAATTTACAAAAAAGATTCCTGAGATCCAGGATGCTCCGAAAGAATACTGGACAGAGATCAAAATAGGAGTGCAGACGGAGTCTTATGACACGGAAAAACCGGAAATACTTCACCAGGATATCACTCATATTTCTGAGGAACAGGTGAATGAAACTCTGGAAAAATTTGTAGGAGAGATCGAACAGAAACCACCAGTGTATTCTGCTATTAAAATTGATGGTGAAAGAGCTTATAACCTGGCGAGAGCCGGAGAGGAAGTAGAAATGAAATCGAGAAAGACCACCATTCATTATATAAAGGATATTACAGTAAATTTTCCTTTGATAAGCTTTACGGTAGGCTGCTCCAAAGGAACTTACATCAGAAGTCTTGCTCACGATATCGGGCAGGAACTCGGAGTGGGGGCGTATCTGACCCAGTTAAGGCGTACAAAAATCGGGGATTATGCTATTGAAAATGCCACAGACCAGTTTTTAAATAATGATTTCCGTTTTGAGAGCTTATGAAAATAAAATTATCTCTTTTCTTATTGGGTTTTGCTTTTTGTAAAGCTTTTTCTCAGGATGCTGAGACGAAAAAACCTAAAATGGATTTTTATGTTAACCCATCCCTTAACGTAGGGTTTAATATTAATAATAAAAATCAGAGTAACAATTCGCAGTATATCGAGAAAAAATCCGTATTAGGCAATATGACCTATGGTATTACAGCCATCGGAGGTTACAATTTTCTTCCTAACTTTGCCATAGGAACCGGCTTGAAGTATAGCTTTATACAGGACAATTATCATTTGCTGTATTGGGTGATCCAGCCGAAGTTTATTTTTTCTCCGGGAGACCGTCCTTTTTATATAGACATTAACTATGGTAAGCAGCTGAATCATTCTGCTGTTTCAAAAACAGAATTTTGGGGAGCAAGACTCGGAATGCAGGTTTCCTATTCAAAAAGGCTGAGCCAGGAAGGAGGAATTGTTCTTGAATCACATAAACTGAAAGAAGGAGTGGATGGCTTTTTCATCGGGCTAAGCTATGGAATCTCTGTTTTCAGCAATAAAAATTATACCGGTTACGGTGAAGACTAATGGAAAAAACACGTATCAATAAATATTTATCAGAAGTAGGATACTGCTCAAGAAGGGCAGCAGATAAACTGTTAGAAGAAGGCAGAATAAAAATCAACGGTAAAATTCCTGAACTGGGCACAAAAGTTTCTGATGAAGATCTTGTAGAAGTAGACGGAAAACCTGTAAGAGAACCTCAGGAAAACCCTGTTTATATTGTTTTCAACAAACCGGTAGGAATTGTCTGTACCACAGATACGAAGCGTGAAAAAAACAATATCATTGACTAT
Source organism: Chryseobacterium arthrosphaerae (assembly GCF_001684965.1). Lineage (NCBI taxonomy): Bacteria > Pseudomonadati > Bacteroidota > Flavobacteriia > Flavobacteriales > Weeksellaceae > Chryseobacterium > Chryseobacterium arthrosphaerae. The sequence goes on from NZ_MAYG01000001.1 coordinate 383,618, forward strand.
ATCAACCACCCGAAAAGGATTTTCCCCATCGGAAGACTGGATAAACCCAGTGAAGGCCTTATCCTGCTCACAAGTGACGGAGATATCGTCAATAAAATCCTGAGAGCAAGAAACAATCACGAAAAAGAATATCTGGTAAGGGTAGATAAACCCATTACTCCAAGATTTCTTGAAAAAATGAGAAACGGGGTACCAATTCTGGATACGGTAACCAAAAAATGTGAAGTAGAGAAGATTGATGAAATGAACTTCAGGATCATCCTTACGCAGGGACTCAACAGGCAGATCCGAAGAATGTGCGAATACCTTGGATATGAAGTGAAAAAGCTGAAGAGAATCCGTATTATGAATATTAAACTGGACCTTCCGATCGGAAAATGGAGAGATATGACGGATGAAGAGCTTTCAACACTTAATGCATTACTCGAAGGTTCAAGTAAGACAGTCGATTAAAAGAAGACAAAATAAAATATAAAGGCAGAGAATAGGTTTCTCTGCTTTTTTATTGTTCTTATAATGGCTATTCATCAGCAGATTTACAGTTTATAAAATTCAGTTTTATATAATTTTCACACCTTGGTGTAATATATTGTGGCTTTCTGTTTTATGTATTATATTTATTGTAATTAAATAATAACTGAAAATTTTACACCATGAAAACAAAATTTAAACCATTTATTCTGCTTATTGCTGCTTTTGCAATACTTACTGATTGTCAGAGCGAAAGTGAGAATCATACAAAAGACCACAATACTTCTTTTTTTATTGACTACAGAAGCCTGAACGGAGCACCGGACGGAATGGCTGTCATCGACCTTGATCCTGACTCACCAAGATTTGGCAGCATTATCAGCAAACTTGAATTGGGAGTCGGAGTTTTGCCGCACCATATTTATTATAATAAAGATGCAAAAAAGCTTTACACAACTGCTTTAGGAGGGAAATACCTCTATCAGATAAAAGCAGAGGAAGACCAGAATGGTATGCCGAAACTGATCAGTGCCACTGCTGTTGATACGGGTGAAAATACAGTGGGCGAAAATTTATTTTTTACCAATGACGGACGTTTTTTTATGACCTTTATGGGAGGGGCAGGAGGCCTGAAAGATGGCAGTGTAGGGGTGTTTAACGCCAATAATAATCAGCTTATCAAAACGATCAAAGGATCGATAGAAACCAATCCGAATAAATTTATTATGTATCCGCACGGTATTTCCGTAAATGAGGAAAAAGGACTCATGATGGTTACCTCAACGATTCATCCGGATCTTACCAGCGGCATGGGGAATACCTGCACCCTCATAGATCTGAATACCTATGAACTAAAAGAAACCTATCAGGTAGCAGACTCCCCGGCAGATTTATCAAGTCCTGTGGAAGTCCTGTTGCTGCGTGGGAAGTTTCCGCAGTTTGCCCTTGCTACGACAATGCTTGGAGGTGATATCTGGATTGCACCCTATAATACGGCCACTAAAAAATACGATGCTTTCAGCAAAGTTTTTGACGGAAGTACCCAAGGGCTGGGATGGGCTCTCGAAATGTATATTGATGATAACAGCAAGCTTTACGTAAGTTTTGCAGATCCGGGTAAAGTGCTTGTCTTTGATATCAGTAATCTTCCTCAGTTGAAACTTTTAAAAACATTTACCGCAGATAAAGGAGCCCATCATATGGCATTCTTTAAAACCAGATCCGGAAAAGAAGTAGTCGCTGTACAAAACAATCTGTTAAACCTTCCTAATCTCAACTCCGGAACGATAAGTGTCATTGAAATTCAGACAGGAAAAACCTTAGGGACAGTAGATTTACGGGCAAAATATGGAATACTTCCGGAATCTATTGAAGGAACCAATGGTCCCAGCAGCTATATGCACCACTAAAAATAAAGTTTAGAATATAAGAACATCCCAAAATAGAATCTGCTGTTCCGGGATGTTTTTGTGTTTATTTAAATGCTTTTTGTAGCAGAAAGCACACATTAAATCTGGATTTATTTCACATACCACCTCATCCTTGTCTCATATTCCGGCTTGAGTTTTAAAAATTTCCAGATTTTCCTGTCGTCAGGATTACTGATCCGGTAGTAGATGATTTTATCCGCCGAATATTTAAAATAAGGATGATTTTTAAGCCATTCTTCAGGAGCCTCTGTCAAACTGTATTTGGGAACACCTGAGGCGTCCAGTGGAGCAATGCTGATCAGCTTTTGCACCAGCTCTTTATCAATATTGTAGGTATCCATAATCTGTTGCTTGTAGACAAAGCCACCGAGCTTTTTCCGGAATCCGATGATAGATCCGGCGCTTTTTTCATCCAGACCAAATTCCAGCAGCTGTCTGAAAGTGATCGTATTGAGATCTGTCTTTGAAAAATCTGTCTTTTCCTGTTTAAGCTCCTGTTTCCTGTCAGCAGCAGGATTTATTTTGATGTAAGGTTTCAGTTCCTGGAATTTCTCAGTAGAAATAACGAAACATTTTTGAAGATCTTCCGGGCTTTTAAAACTTCCCTTTAAATTTCTGTCCCGGTAATTGACAATAGTAACTGCCTGTTTTTCAGAAAATCCAAGGGCTTTCCAGCCTTCGGTATCCAATAGATTGGGATCAAAATAAGTGTATCGGATCTTTTCTTTAAACGAAGTATTTCTGATTGAATTCCTGAACTCTGCGGGGGTATTGACCGGTAGAAGCAGATAGGGTTCAAGCTTACTGTAATGCTCAGAAGAAATAATAAAGCACTCTTTAAACTTTTCTTTGCTCACAAAACTTCCCCCCAGGTATTTTTTATATTTTAAAATTGCTTCAGCCTGTTTCTCACTGAAGCCCATTTTCACCCAATCCTGTTCAGAATAAAGATCCGGATTAAATTTTCCGGTTACCGAAATACTTCTTTTTTCAAAACTTTTAAAAGCCCGGGCCGGATTATTCCCCGTATTTTCAGGAAGTAAGATAAAAGGGGCCAATATTGCAAATTTCTCTTCAGAAATTGCATAACACTTTTTCAGCTGTTCTTTTGAAACAAACTTGCCGCCTACTATGTCTTTATATTTAAGAATAGTGGATACCTGTTTTTCAGAGAACCCCAGCTTCTGCCATTGCTCGTGATTCAAAGTATTGGGATCGAATGCTGACAAATTTTCAGAGACGGGAGCCGCCACAATAAATTTAACATCAGGAAAAGGCTCTTTATTTCTGCTGGTATAGCTTTGATAAATTAAGAGGCCACTAAGAAGCAGCACCATGCAGGCCAGTTTACGGTAATAATTTTTTCTCATCATAGAGTAAACATATGGATAAAACCAATATGCCACAATGATGAGGGTTGAAATGGTTAAGTTTGAAATATAGATTAAGTATATTTGTTTCCAAAATATACTTATAGCATCTTAATATAGAATTATTTAAAGATATAAAGCACCCAAATGACGATATCCAGTTATTCTTCTTTATCTCCCAGAGACTCTTTAAGTTTTAAAAGTTCTGCCTTTACAAATTCAAGACGGTCGATAATGGTAATGGTTTCTGAAATCTTACTGTTGGTGGTCAGGGCAACGCGGGCTCCATCAAGGGTATAGCCTTTCTCTTTCACCAGGTGATAGATCATCTGCAGGTTCTTGATATCTTCAGGAGTGAAATACCGGTTTCCTTTTTTATTCTTTTTAGGCTTAATGATCGGAAATTCCTGTTCCCAATAACGTATTAATGAAGTGTTTACGTCAAATGCTTTAGCGACTTCTCCTATTGAATAGTATAATTTATCAGGTAAATTTATTTTCATTTTACGGCTCCTAAACTTCAAAGATAAAATTTTTTAAAATCTGAACCAAATATATCTTTAAAACTGCGGTATGACTTTTGTTTGAGAGCCTACCGGGGTTCTGTTCAGAAATATCTGAAAAATATAAAAATGAATATTTTTTTTAATAACTTGGTGAACCTCAAAACACTATAATGATATGAAACAGTACTTCTTAATTTTATTATTGATGATTCCTTTTTCCGGATTTTCACAGTGGACAAAAACGGAGCTTGGATCTAAAAAGGTGAAACAATCCCAGGAGAAACTGGAATTTGCAGCACTTTATACGCTGGATGCCGACCAATTCAGACAGAGTTTAAAGAATGCACCTTTGCGTTTTTCCAAAGAAAAGGGAATAACCATCTTACTTCCTGTTGCAAGTGGAAAAACAGAGCACTTTCAGGTATGGGAATCTTCAAATATGGCTCCCGAACTGCAGGCTAAATATCCGGACATCAGATCATATGTTGGAACGGGGATTGAAGATCCAACCGCTTATCTGACGTTTAGCATGTCCCCGACAGGATTTTCTTCCATGATCACCCGCTCCGGAATTTCAGAATTTATTGAGCCTTATACGGAAGACCGCACCATCTATGCTGTATTTGATTCCAATGCGAGACGGGGACAGGATAAAGTACCTTTTGAAAAGCCCACCATCAAGGAACCGGAAAAAATGCCATTGAAAAAGAAAAGACGCTGTAAGTAAAGTAAAAAACACCTCTGACCTTAGCCTTTGCTGATGAAGACTCAAAAGTAATGCTCTAATAATCGTTTATTGGAGTTGTTGATATTTTTCTGTATAAATGTCTATTTGCGATAAATGATTAATATAGTGTTTTTTATTTGTTGATATTTTAAATATATAATGTTGATTAATTGATTATTTGTATTTTTAAGTTGATTTTATTTTGTTTTTCACAATTGTTGTGATTTAATTTTGCTAATTTGGCAGTACTAAAATCACATCTATTATGAAACATTATTTCTTCGTTTTATCACTGTTGTTTCCTTTTTTAGGATTCTCGCAGTGGTCAAGAACTGAGCTCAGGTCTCAAAAAGTAAAACAATCACAGGAAAAATTAGAATTTGCAGGACTTTATTCGTTGAATGCGGATCAGCTCAGGCAAAATTTAAAAGATGCCCCGGCACGCTTTTCAAATGGAAAAGGAATTATCATTTCGCTTCCTACAGCCAATGGAGGTTTAGAAAAGTTCCGGGTGTGGGAATTTTCCAATATGGCACCTGAGTTGCAGGCAAAATTTCCCGAGATCAGATCTTATGTAGGAACCGCATTGGAAGATCCAACGGTCTATCTAAGGTTCAGTCTGTCTCCGGTAGGATTTTCTTCCATGATTACCCGCTCAGGTATTTCAGAATTTATCGAGCCCTATACAGAAGACAGAACCGTTTATGCTGTATTTGATTCCAAGGCGAGAAGAGGGCAGGACAAGGAACCTTTTGAATGTGGCACTAAAGACGAGATGGAGAAAATTGCAGCAGGAAAAAATTCCAATACAGCGAATAAAAAGGCTGCAGGCTTCAATGTATTCAGAATGGCATTATCCTGTTCAGGAGAATATGCACAATATCACCTTACCGCTACCAATACCCCTGCAACAGCTACGGATGCTCAGAAAAAAGCAGTGATTCTGGCAGCAATGAATGCTTCACTAACAAGAATGAACGGTGTTTTTGAAAAAGATCTGTCAGTTCATTTTAATCTGATTGCCAATAATGACGCTATTGTATTTCTGGATCCGGCTACAGATCCGTATGATGATACAGATGCTGATAATACAAACGATTTTGATCATGCAGGTGCATATTATGTTATATCAGCTCGTATTCCTGCGACTGATTATGACATGGGACATCTGCTTGATAAAAGAGGTGCTAATGGTGTTGCCATGTTAGGATCTATATGCGGTAATATAAAGGCAGCAGGCTATACCTCGTGTAATTTTCCTGAAGGTGATACTTTCGATATAGACTATGTTGCTCATGAAATGGGGCATCAGATGGGAGCTAACCATACATTTACCGGATATTTGGCAGGTTCAGGAACCTCAGAAGTGGAGCCGGGAAGTGGAACTACTATTATGGCATATACCGGTATTTTTGGAGATAATCTTGACGTTCAGTTCAATTCCAACGATTATTTTCAGGGTTTTAATGTGACAGAGATTAAAAATAAAATAAATAGTGTTGCCTGTGGTGTGAATACGCCTTTCGCCAGTCCGGCCCCCAATGTTAATGCAGGAGCAGATTATATTATACCAAAATCTACTCCGTTTGTGTTGAAAGGGACGACAACTGATTCCAATACTTCTTCCTACACCTATGCCTGGGAACAAATGGATGCTGCAGGAGATGCGCAGACAGAGGCCAATTCCAACGCTTTTCCTACAAAGCCGGCCGGTCCGGTTTTTAGATCGTTTTCACCTGTCAGCTCTCCGGTAAGATATTTCCCGGATTTTAATACTGTACTGGCTGGTGTATTAACTACAACCTGGGAAAGTGTATCAGGTGTAGCGAGGAATCTTAATTTTACATTAACTTTGCGAAATAACAATCCAGTAGCTCCACAAACGAGCAGGGATGATATGGTGGTTACTATAAATGCTGCTTCCGGTCCCTTCCGGGTGACGGCTCCAACATTTGGACAGTCATTGTCTTCTGCGGGAACCTTTACGGTAACCTGGGATGTTGCGGGTACCAATGCCGCCCCGGTGAATACAGCTAATATCAATATCAAATTATCTACAGACGGCGGCCAGACGTTTACTACCATTGCAGGCAATACCCCTAATGATGGCAGTGAGCAGATTACCATTCCTTCCGGATCTGCATCAGCGAATGCTTTTATCATGATAGAGGCTGTCGGGAATGTTTACTATGCAGTAAGCCCAAGCTTTGTAGTGGATTATACTGTTTCAGGTGAAAACTGTAATACTTATACTTACAGTGGAAATCCTGTAGCAATTAAAGATGGTCCTGGAGGAAGTAACATTTCTTCTCCCAGAATAAACATTCCGTTGATGGTTAATAATCCTGGGACTATTACCAAAATAAAAGTTACTCCTGCTGTTACGCACCCAAATGTGAGCCATATTTCAATCGGTATTGAAAGCCCGGTGGGAACTTCAGCACTCGTCTGGAACAGACAATGCCTGGCAAAATCAGGTATTACGGCTTCATTTAGTGATGCAGGAAATACTGTAGCATGTGTATCACCTATCCAGGGGGAGACCAGGTCTTATGAATCGTTAAGTGTTTTTAAAGGTCATAAAGCTCAGGGAGAATGGAAATTATTTGCTTCAGACAACAATCCGGGAAGTGCAGGAACTATTACCGGGTGGTCTCTTGAAGTCTGTACTCAGGAAACACAGGCTTTAGGAACTAAGGAAGGAACTTCTCCATTGGCTGACGATATTAAAGTTTATCCTAATCCAAGTGACGGAAACTTCTTTATCAAGTCAAGAAACTTAAAAGGAGATATTAAAGTGACCATGCTTGATGCCAGCGGAAGACTGGTTTATTCATCAGCTTATAAGACTGAGGGCAATGATACCAAAGCATTCAATGTAAATATACCGAAGGGAGTGTATGTGATCAGCATCAATTCTTCCAAGGGAATCTACAATACTAAACTGGTGATCAAATAATAGAGCCTATTATTTTCTCAGTTATAAAGGACCGGTATTTTACCGGTCCTTTTTGCTTTGTATCATACATCTAGAAAATGATACGCTTCTATTGATATAAACCATAGTATAAAATATAAAGAAGTGTTAATTCTTTATTGTAGGATCAGGAAAAATAAGGATATTGTTTTTTTATTGTTATTATTTTTCTACATAATTCATTATTTGTTATAAATGATTAATATATGACTGTTTGTTTGTTGATTTTTTAAATACATACTGTATATTTTTATTTTATTTTTATTTATTCGTTTATTTTATTCTTGTTTTTATAATTAATGTGGTTTTATTTTGTTAATTTGGCAGCATTAAAAAACCAAATCTATTATGAAACACTATTTCTTAATTTTATCCCTGCTGGTCCCCTTTTTAGGATTTTCGCAGTGGTCAAGAACTGAGCTCAGGTCTCAAAAAGTAAAACAATCACAGGAAAAATTAGAATTTGCAGGACTTTATTCGTTGAATGCGGATCAGCTCAGGCAAAATTTAAAAGATGCCCCGGCACGCTTTTCAAATGGAAAAGGAATTATCATTTCGCTTCCTACAGCCAATGGAGGTTTAGAAAAGTTCCGGGTGTGGGAATTTTCCAATATGGCACCTGAGTTGCAGGCAAAATTTCCCGAGATCAGATCTTATGTAGGAACCGCATTGGAAGATCCAACGGTCTATCTAAGGTTCAGTCTGTCTCCGGTAGGATTTTCTTCCATGATTACCCGCTCAGGTATTTCAGAATTTATCGAGCCCTATACAGAAGACAGAACCGTTTATGCTGTATTTGATTCCAATGCGAGAAGAGGTCAGGACAAGGAGCCTTTTGAATGTTCTGTCATTGATGAAGCAGAAAAAAATACGGCCGGAAAAAACGGGGCTGCCGATAAAAAATTAGCAGGGTTTAATATATTCAGGCTGGCATTATCCTGTACAGGCGAATATGCTCAGTATCACCTGACAGCTGCCGGTACCCCTGCTACAGCTACAGATATAGAAAAGAAAGCTGTGGTCTTAGCTGCCATGAATGCCAGCGTTACCCGGCTTAATGGTGTTTTTGAGAAAGATCTTTCTTTCCATTTTAACCTTATTGCTGATAACGATATCCTTATTTTCCTGGATGCTGCCTCAGATCCTTACACTAATGGTGGCCCGAACGAAGCCCATGCCCAGATATCGGCAAGAATTGCAGCCGAGAATTATGATATGGGACATCTCATTGATAAAAAAGGAGGTAACGGATCTGCAGGAGTAGGCGTTATTTGTAATAATAATTCAAAAGGAGCAGGATGGACTGCCCATAACTTTCCGGAAGGTGATAAATTTGATATAGATTATGTTGCTCATGAAATGGGACATCAGCTGGGAGCAGGACATACTTATACATACAGGTCTTCGCAGGCAGATCAGAAGGTAGAGCCGGGAAGTGGAAGTACCATCATGGCATATACGGGAATCACTACATTATCCGATGTGCAGTTTAATTCCAATGACTATTACCATACCAATAGTATCACCCAAATCAGGAATAAACTGAATAGCCTTACCTGCGGTGTGAATACCCCTTTTGCAGATGCTGCTCCCAATATCAACGCAGGATTGGATTATACAATTCCTAAATCCACACCATTTGTTTTAAAAGCTACCACTACAGATGTTGCGAATGCCGCCTATACTTATGTTTGGGAACAGACAGACCAGGCAGCGGCAGCTCAGATCGGAGCTGGTGATATTTCTGCTGCCTATCCTGCAAAGCCAACAGGCCCTACTTTCAGATCATTTGCACCGGTAAATTCATTGGTAAGATATTTTCCGGATTTTAACAAAGTATTGGCCGGGGTGTTGTCTACCCGTTGGGAAGCCGCTTCAAGTATAGCAAGAGGTCTTAATTTTGCAGTTACTGTAAGAAACAATAATCCGTTGCAGCCACAGGTTTCAAAAGATGCAATGATGGTAACGGTGGATGCTGTATCAGGACCTTTCCAGGTGACTGCGCCTGTATTTGGACAGTCATTAAACTCAGGAGGAACTGTAAATGTGACATGGGATGTCGCCGGTACCAATGCCGCCCCGGTGAATACAGCCAATGTAAACATTAAACTGTCTAAGGACGGTGGGCAAACCTTTACAACAATTGTGGCCAATACCCCGAATGATGGTAACGAACAGATCACTATACCGGCCGGTTCTACTTCAGCCAATGCCTATATTCTGATTGAGGCCGCCGATAATATCTATTATGCAGTAAGCCCAAGTTTTGTTATTGACTACAATGTGACGGGTGAAAACTGTAATACCTATACTTATAACGGAGCTGCAGTACCCATTACAGACGGCCCGGGCGGAGGTGGTATATCTGCTCCCCGCATAACAATTCCTCTAATGGTTAATAATACCGGAACCATTACCAAGATAAAAGTAACCCCTTCCATTACACATCCCAATGTAAGCCAGCTGGCTGTAGGAATTGAAAGCCCGGTAGGGTCTTCCGCTTTGTTCTGGAACCGAAGTTGTGCCAACAGCTCTGGAATTACAGCTTCTTTCAGCGATTCGGCTGGGGCTGCTACCTGTGCTTCACCGATTCAGGGAGATGCCAGATCATATGAATCTTTAGGTATATTTAAAGGACATTCAGCACAGGGAGAATGGAAGCTTTTTGCAACTGATAATAATGCCGGTAGTGCCGGAACGGTTACTGCCTGGTCTCTTGAAGTATGTACCAGAGAAACACAGGTATTGGGAACTAAAGAAACGGTTTCTCCAATAGCAGATGACGTTAAAGTCTATCCTAATCCAAGTGACGGTAATTTCTTTATCAAATCAAGAAACTTAAAAGGAGATATTAAAGTGTCCATGCTTGACGCCAGCGGAAGATTGGTTTATTCATCCGCTTATAAGGTTGAAGGTAATGATACCAAAGCATTGAGTGTAAATGTACCGAAAGGAGTATATGTGATCAGCATCAATTCTTCTAAGGGAATTTACAATACTAAACTGGTGATCAAATAATACAGCATATTATTTTTTCCAGATATAAAGGGCCGGTACTTACCGGTCCTTTTTTTGTCTAAATTTGTGAATCCTTAAGATATGGGCTCTTACGGATCAGATGATATAATTGTTTTTGCTAAAATATACAGGTGATGAATTCAATCTCCGTTCTTCATATCGAACTTTTTCAGGCAGGTAAAAATACTTCGGATTTTTATTTTAATACGATGAAAAATCATCTGGTAGTGGGGCATCGGCATATAGAAAGGCCTCACAGGCATGATTTTTATGCTGCAGTTCTTTTTACCGGAGGTAGAGGAGTGCACGAGATCGATTTCCAGAAATATGATGTTTCGGAAGGAAGTCTTTTTTTCCTGTCGCCCGGTCAGATCCATAGCTGGGAACTTTCAGAGGATATAGAGGGATATATTTTTTTCTGTTCGCAGGAGTTTTATGAAATGCATTATGTCAATCAGAAACTGAGAAACTTTCCTTTTTTCGGGTCGGTGTCCTTTCCGAGAAAACTTCAGCTGAATGCTTCTGAACTGAAGAAAAATATCAGTCTGTTCAGGGAACTGGGGAAAGAGCATCAGGCGAAGAATCATATCATGAAAGAAGGTCTCATCCTGTCCTTAATGTCTCAGATCTTTATCAATGCCACCCGGCTGTTTTCAAAAGATTCTGATACGATGGCTTCTTCTGCAGCTTTGTCCTATTTTAAACATTATCAGGAATTTGAAAATCTTATCGAGCTGCATTTTACCGAACAGAAATCCATTGCTTATTATGCTTCTTTACTGGGGATTTCATCAAAGCATCTGAACAGGATCGTGCAGACGGTTGTTCAGAAAACAGCTACAGAGGTCATTACTGAAAGAGTAGTGCTGGAAGCCAAACGAATGTTGATGTATCTTGACGAAAGTCTGGTGGAGATTGCTTTCAGATTAGGCTATGAAGAGTATTCCTACTTTGTAAGAGTCTTCCGGAAAAGCTCCGGAATGACCCCTACTCAGTTTATGAGGAAATATAAGGCTTAATGAGTTTAAAGTTTAATGTTAATATGGTGCTGTTTACCGTATCATTAATTTTATTCCTGCAATCCATCGCCTGATCCTGCCTCTAAAGCACCAGCTTAAACGGTCCTTCAAAAGTAGTTTCAAAGGAATCCACGAGTTTTCCGTTTTCATCAAAAACCCCAATGACCATATTTTGTTTCGATAATTTAATATCTTCTTCAGGGAAGGTGATATTGATATTTCCTTTCAGAATTTCATCGCCTTTCAGAATAATTTTTTCATTTCCGAAATAGGTGATCTCTGCATGGGCAGGAGTGATAACTTTAATGGTCAGTGTTTTTTTCTCGTTCGATTTATTCAGTAAAGTATAAATAAAAGTATTGGTGATCTTACCGTTTTTAATAAAGAATGTAGATCCGGCAGGTTTTATAAACTTGGCTTCCATAGAACCACGGTCATACATTAAAAATCCAAGAAATCCGATGAGCAGTGCTAATATAACCGTGGTCGCCTTCATTCTCGAGGTAAATTTAAACTTCTCACGATTTTCAATTTCAGATTCAGTAGCATAGCGGATGAGCCCTTTAGGCAGGCCTACTTTATCCATGATTTCATCACAGGCATCAATACACGCAGTACAGTTGACGCATTCCAACTGCTGTCCGTTTCTGATGTCAATTCCCGTAGGACAGACTACAACGCATTGGTTACAATCTATACAATCTCCTTTTCCGGCTGCTTTCCTGTCTTCATTATTTCTCCATTTTGATCGGCCTTCTCCTCTTCTGAAATCATAATATACGTTGATCGTCTGTTTATCAATTAATACTCCCTGAAGCCTTCCGTATGGGCAAACCAGGGTACATACCTGCTCACGGAGCCATGCAAAAACAAAATAAAAAGTCATCGTGAAAAAGATCATCGTGATGAATTTTAAAGGATGTTCCGAAGGACCTTCAATCATGATCTGGAAAACCTGCTCGTAGCCTACGATATACATAAACATGAAAGTAGAGATGACCATTGAAATCAGGATAAATACGGACCATTTCGTCAGCCTTTTCCTTATTTTTTCAGCATCCCATTCCTGTCTGTCAAGCTTCATCTGCTTATTCCGGTCACCTTCGATCCAGTATTCAATTTTACGGAAAACCATTTCCATGAAAAGAGTCTGAGGGCATAGCCATCCGCAGAATATTCTTCCGAAAACCACGGTAAACAGCATGACGAAAATCACGGAAGTTACCGCTCCTAAAGCTAAGATGAAGAAATCCTGAAGATAAAAGGGCTGTCCCAGGATAAAGAATCTTCTGTCTATAACATTGATCAGCAAAAAAGGATTATTATTGATTTTTACGAAAGGCAATCCGAAAAATAAAGCAAGAAGAAAGTAGCTGGTGTAATTCCTGTAATTGGTATACTTTCCTTTAGGTTTTCTGGGGAAAATCCATTTTCTTTTCCCTGTTTCATCCATGGTGCCTACTGAATTTCTGAAATCTTCATTTTCAATTTCTAAAGATTTGATATTATTGGACTCTACACTCATTATCGTATGCTATAAAGATATTTTACTGTTGTTTTTCATCCGGACCGGTCTTGTTTTTTTATAGAAAAAAAGTGATCAATCCTGATACTGCAAAGCTCCGGATTATATAGATGAGGTACTAACAGTATCTACTTACAAAATAGGACAATTGGGACATTTGTGATTTGAATAACCATGATATCAAAATGAGAAAATATTTTTGAAACCGGTAAAGCATATTGTAAATTGCAGTTCTAAAAATGAAGCATGAAGAATATCTGTAAAATAGGAATGATTGGTTTGGTTTTCGCATTGGTAAACTGTCAATCAGTAAATAGTAGTAAAATGTTTTATGAAGGTGTGAAGCCGGAGAAAATTTCGGATCAGTTTAGCTTTACAGAAGGGCCGTCAGCAGATAAGGAAGGGAATGTTTATTTTACCGATCAGCCTAATGATAAAATTTATTACTGGGACTGGAAAAGCAATAAGGTTATGATGTTTCTGGATAAAACAGGGAGGGCCAACGGTACCCATTTCGATAAAGACGGGTATCTGATCACCTGCTCTGATGATCAGGGAGAAATCTGGAAAATATCAAAAGATAAAAAAGTGGAAGTCCTGCTGAAAGGATTTGAAGGGAAAAGATTAAACGGCCCGAATGATGTATGGAATGATGCTTCTGGTGGAATGTATTTTACAGATCCCCTGTATGAAAGAGATTATTGGGTAAACTTTAAGCAGGAACTGCCTCATAAAAGTCTTTATTACAGAAGTAAGGACGGGAAGATTTCCAAACTGGATACCTTTACACAGCCGAACGGGATTGCAGGAAGTGAGATCCTGAAAAAATTATATGTTTCCGACATTGATGCCGGGAAAACGTATGTGTATGATATTTTGGACGAAGGGAAATTATCAGAAAAAAAACTGTTCTGCGAGATGGGTTCCGACGGAATGATACTGGATAAACATGGAAATCTTTATTTAACCGGAGACGGCGTACATGTTTTCAACCGCTCCGGAAAGAAAATCTATCATATTTCCATTCCTGAAAAATGGACTTCCAATGTAACATTCGGAGGAGAAAACAATGATGTTTTATTCATTACCGCCTCAGAATCGGTGTATATTTTTCCAACGAAAGTGAGAGGAATAAAATAATCACAAAGGATTTACAGTAAAAGCGCTCAAAGATTTGTCTTTATAAACCTTTGAGCGCTTTTTATAATATTGTAAACCATTCCGTCAAAAATTCAAAGAATTTTTGACGCTCCTCCACGAAAGGTGAATGGCTACGTTTTCAATTGAATATTTTTTGTGTCATATCAAATCTCAATTTTCAAAGACTTATATGAAATTTATCCCGGCAAAGCATTTAAACTTAAATAACTTAAGTATTTAAACCTTTTGTGCCTTTTGTTGTTCATAACTTACATTGTTGATGACAAATTTTAATAAGCCACCTCCATTTTTACCTTTTTCCCTTTCAGTTTTTCATTCTGAAGCTTTCGCAAAACAGCATTCACTTTATTTCTGGCAACCGCAACGTAAGATGTTGTATCCTTTACTTCAATAATACCCACATCTTCTTTTTGCAGTTCTCCTTTTTTAATTAAATAGCCAACGATATCCACCTTGTTCACTTTATCCTTTTTTCCTGCACTGATGTAAATTGTCTGGAAAGGGGTTTTTTGCGGAACCCTGGTGAATCCGGCAACACTTTCTTCAGGAGTATTGTTTTTAATGAACGGGAAGTTTTCTTCCTCAGTCATAATGAGGTATACGAAACCTTTGGCATTCATTCTTGCTGTACGGCCGTTTCTGTGGATGAAGGCATCTTCTTTTGGAGGAAGCTGATAATGTACAATAGATTCCACTTCAGGAATATCAAGTCCACGGGCTGCCAGGTCGGTTGTAATAAGAATTCTTGCGGAATCATTTCTGAATTTCAATAATGCACGTTCCCTTTCATCCTGTTCCATCCCGCCATGGAAGGTTTCTCTGTCGATTCCCATCTGATGAAGAAGTTCCGAGATACGGTCTACTGCTTCACGGTGATTACAGAAGATCAGTGTTCTTTTGTTCCCGATTTTACAAACCAGGTTAAACAGGGTATCCAGCTTTTCTTCCGGAATCGTCATTACTTTTCTTAACTGAATATCAGGTTTTACTTCATTTTCTTTAAGGAAGCTGATGATTTTTTCATCTTTTAATCCGGTAAATGCAGGAATTTCATCCATTGCTGTTGCAGAGGTTAAAACCCTTTGAGAAAGTCCCTTTAATGCACTGCAGATAAATTCCATATCATCATGAAAGCCCAGTTCCAAAGCTTTGTCAAATTCGTCCAGAACCAGTGTCTTAACTGTTTTTGGATCAAAATTATTATTTCTTACGTGGTAAGTAACCCTTCCCGGAGTTCCGATTAAAACCGCGGGAGCTTCGATTAAATTATTGACTTCAATCTTTTTATCATGTCCGCCATAGCAAACGGAAACTTTAAAGTCTGTTCCCATCGATTTGAAAACCTGCTCAATCTGTAACGCCAGTTCTCTGGCAGGAACCAATATCAATGCCTGTACGCCCTGAACATCCTTTTTCAGATTTCTGAGAACCGGAAATAAAAAAGCAAGGGTTTTCCCCGAACCGGTAGGAGAGAGCAGCACAATATCCGTATTGTTTTCGGACGCTTTATAAGCAGATTTCTGCATCTGATTCATGTCCTGAATCTGCAGTTTTTGATAGATAGATTGTAGTTCCATGGTGCAAAGGTAGTGAATTTTGGATTTTGAGGGTTTAGAGTGAGAGGATCTTAGCGTTGGGAGGTTGGGAGGTTCGAGGGTTTGAGAGGATGTGTGTTTGAGAGTTTGAGGATTTGCAAACAGTTCTTTTTATTATGCTGCTGTCATTCTGAACGGAGCAAATCGTAATGAAGAATCTCAGCTTTTGATAATAGTTTCTTCATAAAATGAGTTGCTTCGACCCTGTCCAGCATGATAACTCTGATACTGTTCAATTGAAGCATATATTGTAAGACTGAGCGAAGTAAGCTTTTTTAAGATATAAGAGAGTCTCAAGAATAAATGAGCCGCACAGAAATTGTGGTTTTTATACTATAATAATTGACAATTCATTTGCGAAGCAAAATTCACTATTGACAGTTTCACTTACGGTTTCCCATAATGTTTTGGTTTGTTTTCAGGATACATTTGAATCAATAAACTTAATACTATGAAACTCTATCAAATCCTGGAAAATCAAATTAAGAAAGAACCTAACTATGTATCCGATAACGGAGAAATAAAAAAATGGGTAGTGCTTAACAAAGCTCAGAACTTTGATGAAGAACTGATCGCATTGCTTTTGGAAGATGCTGATCTGAAAGAAAAATTTTTTGTAAAAGTAAAAGATATCCGGGTATTTAAACAAAATCTCTTTATTCAGTTTCTTGAACAGAAAAACTATCTGAATGACAGCTATACCCAATTTAAAAATAAAGTGGGATTAACGATTGATGGTAAACATCTGAAACAGAGAAATGAAGTTTCGTTGGTCTGGCCATTTAAAGACTGTATCCTGGAAGGCGGACAAAGCCGTGAGGAAGATAAAAGAGAAGAAATTTTCTTTAATGAAACCCTTGCGCAGGACGAAATTACCGAACTTCTTGACCCAAAAGTATTAACGAATGCCAAACGGTTTGATAAAGAAGGTGACCATCATTTTGACCAATTCAATAGAGATGAAAACGGAACTATTACCGATAATTTAATCATTAAAGGAAACAATCTCCTGGCATTGCATTCTCTGAAAAAAGAATTTGCAGGTAAAGTGAAGCTGATTTATATAGATCCGCCTTATAATACAGGAAATGATAGTTTTAGGTATAACGATAGCTTTAATCGTTCCTCTTGGCTGACATTTATGAAAAATCGACTTTATATAGCAAAAGAAATGTTACATAAAAATGGTGTTATTTTTATTCATTTAGATTATAATGCCATACATTATTGTAAGTTGCTTATGGATGAAATTTTTGGTGAGGATAACTTTATTAATGAAATTATCTGGAGAAGAAAGCAAGCAACATCATTTGGCAATTCAAAGTTTGGAATTACAAACGATACCATATTGTTTTATTCTAATTCGCAAGTTTACGATTTTTACCCAATTTACTCTTTGGATGATGAAAATACACAAAATTACATCAAAGAAAGATTTGTTTATGATGATGGTGATGGCCATAAATATATGAAGTCTCCATTAGTTAATTCTTTAAATAGACCTAATTTAAAATATGTATTTGAAGGGGTAAATCCTCCTAAAAATGGTTGGTTATATTCAAAAGAAAGGATGCAAGAATTTTATGAGAATAATGAACTAATTATACCTAAAGATGCTGATGCGAGAATATATCGTAAAATTTTTCTAAAAAACTATAAAGGGCAAGTTATCCAAAATATTTGGACAGATATTCCAATTGTTAATCCAATGGCAAAAGAACAGGTTGATTTTAATACTCAAAAACCTGAAAGATTATTAGAAAGGATTATTGAAAGTGTTACAACTGAAAACGACATCATCCTAGACTACCATCTCGGCAGCGGTACCACAGCATCCACCGCTCACAAAATGAAGCGTCAATATATAGGGATAGAGCAGATGGATTATATAGAAACCGTTGCTGTAGAACGTTTGAAAAAAGTAATTGATGGAGAACAGGGCGGCATCTCAAAATCCGTCAACTGGCAAGGCGGCGGCTCATTCATCTACCTTGAACTCAAAAAATACAACCAAACTTTCATAGAAAAAATAGAAGAGGCTAAAGATGAAAAAACACTCCTTCAGATTTGGGAGGAAATGAAAGCTAAATCTTTTCTGAACTATAATGTAGATATTCAGAAGCAGGAACAGCATATTGAAGATTTCAGAACATTAAGCTTGCAGAAACAAAAGCAGCACCTTTGCGAACTGCTCGATAAAAACCAGCTTTATGTCAACCTTTCTTCCCTTAACGATAAGAACTTTGAGTGCACTTTGGAAGAACAAAAAGTAACCCGGGAATTTTATCAACTTAAAAACTAAGCACATGGCATTTTTACATGAAATATTCAATAATCCCTTTGCCCGAAAGGCTTTGGCGGAAGTTACCTTACCCAATGGAATTACAGATAATCTGAAATTCGGAATCCGTCCGTACCAGGAAGAAGCATTCCGGCGTTATTTGTATACTGAACGGGAAGATTTTGACGGGAAACCCAGGAAACCCCTGCATCTTCTTTATAATATGGCAACAGGAAGCGGGAAGACCATGGTAATGGGTGGTCTGATGCTTCATCTTTATGAAAAAGGATACAGGAACTTTTTGTTCTTTGTCAACAGCAACAATATCATTCAGAAAACGAAAGATAACTTTCTCAATCCTCAGACGTCCAAATATTTATTTCAGGAGAAAATTGTCATCAGTGGTAAAGAAGTTTTTTTGAAACAGATTGATAATTTTGATGAATCCGATCATGAAAACATCAATATTAAATTTACCACCATTCAGCAGCTTCATATTGACTTGAATAATACCAAAGAAAACAGTGTTACCTATGAAGATTTTCAGGATAAAAAAATAGTACTGATTGCTGATGAGGCTCATCATCTGAACAGTGGTACTAAAAGTGGAAACCTGTTCGGAAGCTGGGAAGAAACCGTTCTGGAGATCCTGCATCAGAATTTTGAGAATATCCTTCTGGAGTTTACGGCCACTTTAGATTATGAAAGCCGGGAAATTGCAGAGAAATATCAGGATAAAGTCCTTTATAAATATGATCTGGCTCAGTTCAGAACCGATAAATTTTCCAAGGAAATCAATCTTGTCCGTTCCATGTATGATGAGCAGGAAAGAGTCATTCAGGCTCTGATTCTGAATTTATACAGACAGGAATTGGCGACAATTCATCATATTAACCTGAAACCTGTCATTCTGTTCAAAGCTAAGAAAACCATCAAGGAATCTGAACAGAACAAAGAAAATTTTCATAAGCTGGTGGAGCTTCTTTCCGAGTCGATGATAGAGAAAATCAGGAAAACATCTACAGTTACCATTGTTCAAAAGGCATTTGATTTTTTTGCAGCCAGAAATATTTCAGGGAGTGATATGGTAAAACGGATACAGGCTAACTTCAGAGAAGAAAACTGTCTGAGTGCTAATAACGACTCAGAAGCAGAGAAAAACCAGATTTTACTCAATACGCTGGAGGAAGAAAATAATCCGATCCGTGCTGTATTTGCCGTTCAGAAACTTAATGAAGGCTGGGATGTCCTTAATTTATTTGATATCGTCAGATTATACGAAGACCGTGACGGGAAAGAGGGGAAACCGGGAAAAACCACACTTTCCGAAGCTCAGTTAATAGGTCGTGGAGCAAGATATTACCCGTTTGCTGTGGAAGAGGGAGAAGATAAATTTGTCCGGAAATACGATGATGATATTTCAAATGATCTGAAAATTTTAGAAGAATTGTATTACCATACCAAAGAGGACAGCCGTTACATCTCAGAACTTAAAAAAGCATTGGTTGACTCCGGAATATATGAAGACGAGGCCGGTCTTGAAACCAGACAGTTAAAGCTCAAACCTATCTTTAAAATCACAGAATTATATAAAAACGGGGTGGTGTTTTCCAATAAAAAGATACCCAAGAACTTTGGGAAAATAAAATCCTTTAAAGACCTGGGAATTATGAAACCCAGGTTCAGTTACCGGCTCTCTTCGGGAAGCGGAAAAACATCCAGTGTATTTTTTGAATTGGAGAAACCGGTGCCACTTGATGAAGGAATGAAACCAAAAGAAGTAAAAATCCGGGATATTCAGAAACATGTAGTGAGGTATGCCTTAAGCCGGAATCCGTTTTATTATTTTGATAACCTCTCCCGTTATTTTCCGCATATCACCTCCATCCGGGACTTTATAGAGGATGAAAAATATCTGGGCGGAATGGAAATCATATTCTACGGAACCTCAAACCGCCTTCAGGAAATTTCACATTTTGATTACCTGCAGGCACTGAACGGGTTATTGCAGAATATAGAAGCCGATATTAAACATAATGCTCCGGATTATGAAGGTTCACCGTTCCAGGCACAACCTGTCCGGGAAGTTTTCAGAGATAAAGAAATCAGGGTTACCAAAAACAGCGAAAGAGCAAGAGGGCAGGAGGATGTGGTTTCCGGTGAACCCTGGTATGCTTATAACGCTAATTACGGAACGATTGAAGAAAAAAGATTTGTAGAACTGTTTTCCAGACGTTTTAAAGGACTTAAGCAAAAATTTCAGGACATTCATCTGATCCGTAATGAAAGAGAAATTAAGATTTTTGATAAATCAGGGCGTGCTTTTGAACCGGATTTTATCCTGTTTTGCAGTCAGAAGAAAGATAAGCGGCTGACCTATCAGGTTTTTATAGAACCTAAAGGAACGCATCTAATGGATTATGACAGATGGAAAGATGACTTCTTGAGGGAAATGGGAGACAAAAAGAAAACCGTTACCATTCATACAGATGAGTATTTAATCACCGCTGTACCGTTTTATAATCATGAAAATGAAAGAGACTTTGAAAGAGCCTTGGAAAAAACGCTTACCAGCTGATCCTCCAACTTTCTTTTTCTCTTTAAATTTTAAATCTTTGAATCAATCTCGTTGATCTCCAGTTGTTTATCAGGTAAATATGAAACGGAAAAACTATTGCTTATCTCAAATAAAAAACGTATCTTTGCACCCACTTTTTGTGGTAAAGGTCTGAGAAAGTAAAATATTAAATATTAATAACTTCCGTATTTTTCAATCACATTTGTTAAGACCGTTGGAAGAGAAGGAATACAAATTTATTTAGAATTATGTCAAAAGAGACAAATTCAGCAGAATTATTATTAAACCAAAACGTAGCACCTGAACAATTTGACTGGGATTCATTCGAATCTGGTCTTGATGCTGATGCTAGAAAAGAGAAAAGTGATTTAGAAGAGATCTACAACGGATCATTAAACAACTTAGACGATAACGACGTTCTAATTGGTAAAGTTGTAAGATTAACTGATAAAGAAGCTATCGTAGACATCAACTTCAAATCTGAAGGTGTTATTTCTCTTAACGAATTCCGTTACAACCAGGGCCTAAGTGTAGGTGATGAGGTAGAAGTAATGGTTGACAAGAGAGAAGACAAAACTGGTCAGTTACAGTTATCTCACAGAAAAGCTAGAACGCTTAAAGCTTGGGATAAAGTAAACGAACTTCACGAAACTGGTGAAATCGTTAACGGTTTTGTTAAGTCTAGAACTAAAGGTGGTATGATCGTTGACGTTCACGGAATCGAAGCATTCTTACCTGGTTCTCAAATTGACGTTAAGCCAATTAAAGATTACGATCAGTTCGTAGGAAAAACTATGGAGTTCAAAGTTGTGAAAATCAACCCTGAGTTCAAAAACGTAGTAGTTTCTCACAAAGCATTGATCGAAGCAGATATCGAAGGTCAGAAAAAAGAAATCATCGCTCAGCTTGAAAAAGGTCAGGTTCTTGAAGGAACTGTTAAGAACATCACTTCTTACGGTGTATTCATTGACTTAGGTGGTGTAGATGGATTGATCCACATTACAGACCTTTCTTGGTCTAGAGTGAACCACCCATCTGAAATCCTTGAGGACGGACAGACTGTAAAAGTTGTAATCCTTGATTTCGATGATGAGAAAACAAGAATCCAGTTAGGTATGAAGCAATTAGAAGCTCATCCTTGGGATGCTCTTTCTGCTGACCTGAAAGTAGGTGACAAAGTAAAAGGAAAAGTAGTAGTTCTTGCTGACTATGGTGCATTCGTAGAAATCGCTCCAGGTGTTGAAGGATTAATCCACGTTTCTGAAATGTCTTGGTCTACTCACTTAAGATCTGCTGGAGATTTCGTAAAAGTAGGTGATGAAGTTGAAGCTGAAGTATTAACTTTAGACAGAGAAGAAAGAAAAATTTCTCTTGGTATCAAGCAGTTATCTAAAGATCCATGGGAAAACATCGAAGCTAAGTATCCGGTAGGATCTCAGCATGTAGGAACTGTAAGAAACTTCACTAACTTTGGTGTATTCGTAGAGTTAGAAGAAGGTATCGACGGATTAATCTACATCTCTGATCTTTCTTGGACTAAGAAAATCAAGCACCCGTCTGAGTTCTGTGCAGTAGGTGATAAATTAGATGTTGTAGTTCTTGAATTAGATATCCAGGCTAGAAGATTATCTCTAGGTCACAAGCAATTGACTGAAAACCCATGGGATAAATTCGAAACTAAATATGCTGAAGGAACTATCCACGCTGGTAAAGCAGTAGAAGTTCACGATAAAGGAGCTTCTGTACAATTCGAAGATGCTGAGGTTGAAGCATTCTGCCCTTCAAGATTATTAGAGAAAGAAGATGGATCTAAAATCAAAAAAGGTGAAGAAGCTGATTTCAAAGTAATTGAATTCAACAAAGAATTCAAGAGAGTTGTAGTTTCTCACACAGGGATCTTCAGAGACGAAGAGAAGAAAAACGTAAAAGAAGCTTCTTCTAGAAACGTATCTTCTTCTTCTAACAACGAAGAAAGATCTACTCTTGGAGACATCGATGCATTAGCAGAGTTGAAAAGAAAAATGGAAGAAGGTAAATAATCTTTGAACCATTCATAAATAGGAGCCACTCATTTGAGTGGCTTTTTTATTTTAATTTTTCAGGAGCTTCCTGCTGATCATTTATTTTTAAAGATGTTGGGTGGTTATTGATGATTTGTTAAAATAGTGGTCTGTATTTTGAGTTTTTCATCTCTTTTTGGGTTAATGAAAGGTTAATGATCTTGTGTTTTTAAATTATGATTGTTTTTACTGTTATTTTTGATTAGATCTAATTTAAAATATTCATTATGAAAAAAACACTTTTACTTCTCCTTTTTGCATTGTGTGCATCCTGGAATTCTTTACAGGCGCAGACTGATTATATTATCTGCCTGGATAACGGATCTACCGTGAGTGACACGAGGTTCAAAGAAATGCGGCTCACTGCTGTTAAATTAATTGAACGCCTGGTGGCCTGTCATCCTAAAAACAGATATGCAGTGGTTCATTACGGAGCCGCTCTGAATAATGGTCCCAGCCTGGGGCTTATTCCAAGAATATATATTGAGAGCGATTTTACAACCAATTCATTTCCGGAACCATATGTGACAAGAAGGTTAAATTATGGCCAGCATTTTCATGAAGCTTTAGGACTGATAGGAAATGCTCTGGATGGAACATATAATCCGGAAATTGTAAGTCCGCAGACCTCTTTGCATAGAGCGGCAGGCTTTAATCTTGTTGTTATTGTCATTACCGACGGTTCCAGAAATAGTGGGGATCTATCCACAGGCTCTTATCTTGTCAATTATTATGATACGGCACTGAATGATCCTGCAGCCTTTAAAAATGTAACCAGATTTAAAGTAGACAGAGGTGCCAAATTTGCCATGATCCATATGAGTCCCAACAGCCAGTCTTCTATGGCTGGAGCTTCTATTGCGAGTGCAGGAGGTTCCTATACCGGAGCGGTTGAAAGTAATGTTGATGATCCTGATTATGGTATATTACCCAGGCTGTATTATCCGAGACCTTCTACTTTTGTTTTTGATTCCGTTTTAGAAATGCCTAAGGTGGATGAGATCGTGAGTAATGTATGTACCCCTTCATCATGGGTGGGATCGCTTGCATTCAGGTATGAACCTTTCAACTGTGGCATGCCTGGTGATTTTAATATTACAGGCGGGTTTTCTTTACCTCAGGGAGCTGTTGTTCTGAATAATAAACTTGCCCTCAGAGATATCAGTACCGGGATAGATTATGGTATTTCCACTACAGGTAATGTGATTGGAAATGAAATATATTATCACTTTTCTCCTTCAGACATCAATATCCCTGCCGGATCAACGGGGAAGTATAAATTTATAATGACATTACAATACAGTACTTCCGGCGGAACCGTAGAAATTATGAGCTGGAATCATTATACCATGTTCAATTATGATCTGGATCTGGCAGCAGTTTGTTCAAGATCTGCTTCTGGAGCGGCGGCCAAATCTCTTACCGTAAGCCCTAATCCTACGGATGGTGCATTCAGGGGTACATTGACCAGAGAAATTGAATCCGGAAAACTGGAGGTATTGGATTTAAATGGTAATACAGTACTTACAAAGGTGGTCAGGGGGAAAATATTTGATGCAGATTTGAAAAACCAGCGACAGGGAATATACATAGTCAATATAACAACAGATAAGAACGAAACCTATTCAGAAAAAATCACTAAAAAATAAATAAAATAAAAAAACTGTCCATCCGGGCAGTTTTTTATTTTTATAAATATTGGATTTATAGTATGTGTTAAATTATTTTACATTTAAATGTTAAATTTTTAAATTTATTTCACTTGTTATGGAAAAAATATTACTTTAACGAAACTAAATTTAAAACTTTTAACTATGAAAAAAACATTCTTATTTTTCTTCATGGCATTTCTTATGTCGTGGAGTCAACTCAAGGCACAGTCTGATTATATTATTATGTTGGACAATGGTTCTTCAACAGATGAACTCGCATACATGCAGATGAGACTGGGTGGCATTAAATTAATAGAACAGCTTCTAGCCTGTAACCCGGAGAACAGAGTAGCAGTAGTACAATACGGAGCAGGAATACAGGGCAATAATACAGGCATCTATAAACCATTGATTTATATTGAGTCTGATTTTACCAAGGATCATTTTACAGCACAGAATTTTGAAAGACGGCTGAATTTCGGGGATTTCTTCGATGAATCTTTAGGTTTGGTAGATGATGCTTTAAACGGAACTCCCAATGCAGATATTGTAAGCGCCCAGAAAACACTGGATGTGGCACAGCCACTCAATGTTATCGTTCTCACTGATGCTGAAAGGAGTACAGGAGGGATTAATATTATCAACTCATCATTTATTACAAACAGTGACCCGAATGCTTCTTCAGAATTTTTCAATATGCTGAAGTTTAAAAACGAAAGAGAGGCGAAATTCACAATAGTTCATCTGAATACTAAACCCGTAGATATACAGGCTGCAGCGGCAGTTGCAAGTAGAAATATTGCAGGACCTTATACCGGTACAGCTGAATGGGTTTCCGGAAATGATAATAATGGTCCTAGAATGTATTATAACAGAACTAATGGATTCGGTTTGTATAGTTCGGAAATTAATTATTGGAAAGATATGGCAGAGAAGATCTGTCAACCTATTAAAGGCCAGCCAACATTCAACTTTCTGTATGAGCCGGGAGCCTGTGGGGCTGATTTTGCGTCGTTTAACGGAGAATATAACCTTCCGTCCGGTACAACTTTGATAGATTTAAAAGTGGATGTGGTAAGTCTGTCTACAGGCCAGGTGTATTCTATACCTGCTAATCCTGTATCTATAGGTTCAGGTGGTTTTTCTTATAATCTTCAGGCTTCTGATCTCGTTGTTCTAAAGTATGCAGGTGCTACAGGCTGGCATAAGTTCAGATTGACTTTGAACTATGACAATAACGGTCAGATCGGTTCTGTCTATAGCTGGAACAACTATCCGTATTTTGAGTATGATATTAATATGGATTGTCCAAGATCAGTTGAAGCTGTTGCTTCAGAAAAAGAGAAGATTTTCAAGCTGACTCCAAATCCTACCAGTGGATTGTTTTCAATAGTTCTTACCAAAGAAATGGCATCCGGAAAAGTGGAAGTAAGAGATCTTACAGGAAACCTGGTTTACCATAAACAATTACGCAATGAAAAACAGGTGGACGTGAATCTAAGTTCCCGAAAAGAAGGAATCTACATCGTCAATGTGATCACCGATAAAAACGAAACCTTCTCAGAAAAGATTATTAAAAAATAATTTTAAATAAAAAAACTGTCCATCCGGGCAGTTTTTTATTTTTATAAATAGTGGATTTATAGTATATATTAAATTATTTTACACGTAAATGTTAAAATTTTAAATTTATTTCACTTGTTATGGAAAAAATATTACTTTAACGGAACTAAATTTAAAACTTTTAACTATGAAAAAAACATTCTTATTTTTCTTCATGGCATTTCTTATGTCATGGTATTCTTTTAAGGCGCAGGGACTTGATTATATTATCATGTTGGATAATGGAAGTTCTGTTACTGATAAAGAATATGCCAAGATGAAACTAGGTGCAGTAAAGCTAATGGAGCAGCTTTGGGCTTGCAGACCTGATCATAGGATAGCAGTTGTTCAATATGGAACTGGGAAGTATGGTGAAACCAATAGTATGAATACACCTGTGATTTATATTGAGTCTGATTTTACAAGTGATCACTTTACCGCTCAGAATTTTGAAAGACGACTGGATTTTGGAGATCATTTGCATGAATCATTGGGAATTGTAAGTGATGCCTTAGATGGAAATTCGAATACCGGTATTATCAGTAATCAAACAATATTAAATAATACACAGCCCTTGAGGGTTATAGTATTTACTGATGCAGAAAGAAATTTAGGAGGTATTGATGGTTCGTATCTTGTTAATTTTAACAATACAACCTTTAGTTCTCCACAGGCATTTTTGAATGTGTTGAAATTCAAAAATGAAAGGTATGCCAGGTTTACGGTAATTCATGCTAATGCAAGTTCTTCAGCAAAAAATGCAGCGGCGGTTATTGCTACTCCTGGCGGAAACTATTTAGGACCAGTGGAGCCTATTTCGGGAGATCCTGAAAGTATGACGACTCCCCGATTATATTATAATAGACCGAATGGATTTGAAATTGTCCCTGGCGAAATGAACTTCTGGAAAGAAATGGCCAAAGAGATATGTGATTATGACAGTAATGCGAGGTATCTGAATTTCCAATATGAGCCTCATGATTGTATATATCAGCCTTCCAATATTGGGGCGCATTATTATCTTCCTCCATATACAACGTTGGTGGATTTTAAGTTAGATCTGGTAAGTTTGGAAACAGGTAATGTATATCCTGTTGGATTTAACCCAACATTCGGAAGCGGTGATTTTTTTAGTTATCAATTCCAGCCTTCAGATTTTGATGCAATAGTAAATGCAGGATCAACGGGATTGCATAAATTCAGAATGACAATGAATTATTTAGATGGTAATGAGCATAAAGCTGTTTATAGTTGGAATAATTATCCATATTTCGACCATGACATCGATATGGATTGCGTGCATTTAAGAGCGGCAAAGACGCAGCCGGAGGAGAAAATTTTCAAACTGACACCAAATCCTACTAATGGACTGTTTTCAATAGTTCTTACCAAAGAAATGGCATCCGGAAAAGTAGAAGTAAGAGATCTTACAGGAAACCTGGTTTACCATAAACAATTACGCAATGAAAAACAGGTTGAAGTGAATCTAAGTTCCCGAAAAGAAGGAATCTACATCGTCAATGTGATCACCGATAAAAACGAAACCTTCTCAGAAAAGATCATTAAAAAATAATTTTAAATAAAAAACTGTTCGCAAGGGCAGTTTTTTTTATGAACGTTTTTTCACCGTATAATAGTAATGAAATTATTAAAAATGCTGTAAATGTGGTATGGAAGGCATAAAATCAATAATGAATTCTCTATGCTGAGAAATGGTTAATGTTTTTAAGTTATTTTTATGTATTCGTATTTTATTATTTTTACAATTTATACAAATGAATGCGTTATTTATATGTGAAATATTTGTAGATTAGCGCCTTTAATAATGGATATGAAAAATAAAACTCTACCTCTTTTGTTTGCGGTATTTTCTGCATTTCCGGCTATATTGTTTGGACAGGATAATGAAAGGCTGATTAAAGACTATATTTCTCAAAATAAAATAAGAGAATATAAAAAATCAGATCTTAATAATATTATCATAGACAATGTGGATCCTTCAAAATCAATGAACGGTGATGTTGTGAAATTTTTACAGACATACAACGGCTTGCCGGTTTACAGTTCTGTAGGGACAGCATTGATTAAGGACAGCAAAATTGTTTATTATACAGACAATTTTGTGAAAGATTACACCAGTTCTACACCAGGTACTGCAGTGATCAGCAAAAATGCTGCCCTGAAGAAAATTGCCGAAGAGCTGAACAATTCCGATATTGCCGGCTTTACGATTCTTGGATACCGTGAAAAAAATGCCAACAGAGCTACCTCCGCCAATCAGAGACTGGTATATGCGAATGACGGAAAGGGAAATCTGCGTCTTGCCTATGAGTATACGCTGATGGAACCCCAATCTCCCAATTACTGGAACATTGTGGTAGATGCTACCAACGGAAGTATTTTAGAAAAAAACAACCTGACACTGTCATGCAGCTTCCATCCGGATGCCTATGCTTCAGATATTGATCATAACCATGCCGATCATTTTGAAAATAAATTTATCGGACCTCAGAATCTGATCGCTGAAAATAAAACCTCTTTTTTGGCACCGGATAATGCTACTTATAATGTATTTCCTCTGCCTGTTGAATCAGCAACTTTCGGATCGAGATCTATTGTTTCCAATCCCTGGATTCTTGCTGCTTCTCCTGAAGGGTGGCATTCAGACGGAACGAATCACTATAATACAACCAGAGGAAACAATGTGTTTGCATATGAGGACGTAGCAGGAAATTCAATGTCATATCCTACTTATATACCGGGAACACCGGCAGATGGTGGGGCATCAAGAAATTTTGACTTTCCTTTCGGGATATATGCTACCGCAGCTGCCAACAGAAATGCATCCATCACTAATTTATTCTATCTGAATAATAAAGTTCATGATATTTTCTATAAGTTCGGATTTACAGAAACGGCAAGAAACTTCCAGCAGAACAATTTTGGAAACGGTCCTGTAGGAGGAGATGATGATGTTGTATTTGCCGAAGCACAGGATGGAGGAGGTACCAATAACGCTAACTTCTCTTCTCCGGAAGATGGGTATAATCCTAAAATGCAGATGTATCTTTGGTCTGCAACCAACAGCAGATTATTGTTCTATAATACCCCTGGTACAGCAACAGGCCGTGCACCGATTGTAGGAAGCGCCCAGTTTGGTCCTGCATTGAACGCAACCGGAGTAACCGGAGAAGTAAAGCTGTCAACGGATCTTCAGGCTTGCCAGGCATTACCTGCAGGATCTCTTACCGGAAAGATCGGACTTATTGAAAGAGGTGGAGGGGCCAACTGCGGATTTGCTGTAAAAGTAAAAAATGCACAGAATGCAGGAGCCATAGGAGTTATTGTATACAGTAATGTAGGCGCTGTTAGCATTCCTCCTGTAATGGGCGGGGTAGATGGTTCTATTACAATTCCTTCAGTACTTGTTCAGAACTCTGAGGGAGAATATATAAAAAGCCAGCTTGCAGCTAATGCAACAGTAAATGTTACCCTGAAAAAAGATCCTGCCTATAATGTAGTTCCTGATGGAAGTTTTGATAACGGAATTGTTATTCACGAATACGGACACGGAATTTCAAACAGATTGACAGGTACAGGGTCAGCCTGTCTGAACGTTAATACCAGTAAAGAACAGATGGGAGAAGGATGGTCTGACTTCTTTGCGTTGATGTTAACCAATAAAGATGGCGATAATGCTTCAGTGCCAAGAGGCGTAGGAACCTACGTGGGAGGACAGACCAACGAAGGTCCGGGAATCAGACCGGCAAGATATTCACCTAATTTTGCAGTGAATGATTTTACTTATGGAGATACCAACACCATGCAGTATACCAATTCAAGCGGTGGTTTGAGCACCGATGTACACTCTATCGGATTTGTATGGGCTACGATGCTTTGGGATCTTCACTGGAAATATGTTGAAAAATACGGCTATTCTTCAGATGTATTGTCAAATACTACGAACGGAAGTACAAGAGTATTGCAGCTGGTGACAGATGCTTTGAAATTACAGCAGTGTAATCCTAGCTTTATTGAAGGAAGAGATGCCATCCTTAGCGCAGAAATGGCTACAACCCAAGGAGAGGATAAATGTATGATATGGAGTGTTTTTGCTAAAAGAGGACTGGGAGTCAATGCTTTAGCAGGAGCTAAAAATGTTATTACCGACCAGGTTGAAAACTTCGCAGTGCCTGAAGAATGCTTATTGGCAACCAATGAAGTAAAATCGGTGAAAGAAAATAAAATTTCAATCTATCCGAATCCTGCCAGCAATGAATTCTATATCAGCTTCCCAACGAATACCCTTGGAAAAGTAAGTGTGGAAATTTATGATATGTCCGGCAAAATGGTTTCTTCGGAAGATAAAATATCACCGGATGCTAAAAAAGCAATTTCTACAGAGAAAATGATCAACGGAACTTACATTGTAAAAGTAAAAGGTTTAGGCTTTGAATCTTCTTCAAAAGTAATCGTCAGAAAATAACGGATTCATATAATCAGTTTCAGAATCGCCGCAAGCAAAGCTTGCGGCGATTTTATTTATCTATCATGGCAACGCTTCCGGTGGTTTTAATTTATATATTGTAACTTTGCAGGCTGTTAAAAAAATTATGAAGAAGAAAAATATACTAAAAGGTGTTTTATTTGTAGGAATTGGAGCGAGTATATACGGGATGTTAGCCACTTTTGTGAAAATGGCCTATCATGATGGCTTTACAACTTCTGAAGTAACTACCTCTCAATTCGTATTGGGACTGGCCGGGCTTTTAATCCTGAATTTTATTCAGACCTTAACCTCAAAACAGAAATTATCATTACCGAGCTCTAAAGAAGTCAGAATGCTGATGCTTGCGGGAACATCGCTGGGAGGAACAAGTTTATTCTATTATATTGCCGTTCAGTACATCAACGTTTCCATTGCAATTGTATTGCTCATGCAGTCTGTATGGTTCAGTGTAGTAGTGGAAAGTATTCTCACAAAAAAACTGCCTAACGCAAGAAAAGTAGTTTCCGTTATTATCGTATTGGTGGGAACTGTTCTGGCAACCAATCTGATCAATATGGAGATTGAACTCGACTGGCATGGGGTTTTCTGGGGACTGATGGCGGCAGCTTCCTATACGCTGACCATGTTTACGTCCAATACGCTGGCAACCCATCTTCCGGTTTTCAGAAAGAGTATCATTATGCTGACAGGAGGATCCGTTGTTGTTTTTGCATTCCTGTTTTTTGCACAGATAGGGCCAATGTATTTTGACGGATTAAAGGCTTTCTATATGAATTTTACTGAAAATACAGAACACATCCACCCATTCAACTATTCAATATTCTGGACTTACGGAGCTGTTCTGGCATTGTTCGGAACCATTATTCCACCGGTTTTGTTCAATATCGGTTTCCCGAATGCCGGTTTGGGGCTGGGAAGTATCGTTTCATCACTGGAACTTCCGGTTTCTGTGACCATGGCTTTTGTGCTATTGGGTGAGCAGGTATTCCTGATACAGTGGATAGGAATTGTTTTAATCCTGTTTGCGATTGTTTTAATGAACCTTCCTTCCAAAAAAGAGAAAGAAGTTTCAATGGCGTAATCATCTTAAAAAAAATTAAATAAAAATAACAGTTGAAAACCGTTCCTTTTGGAGCGGTTTTTTTAATTTTAAAAATCTAAAACAAAACTTCATGAACTATTTCAGAAATCTGATGTCTGTCATTATGCTCGCAGCAGTGCCGGGACTGGTGTTTTCACAGCTTAAGCCCCTGGATGCCATGCTGTCTGATTATCAATACCCATATGAAGTTCATTTTCTCAGTCTGAAATCTCAGGACAATGATCTCAAAATGGCTTATATGGATGTAAAGCCGGCAAAACCGAATGGAAAAACAATAATGCTGCTGCATGGCAAGAATTTTAACGGAGCGTACTGGGAAAAAACAGCCGGGGATTTATCTGCCAGAGGTTTCAGAGTGGTCATTCCTGATCAGATCGGATTTGGTAAATCATCAAAGCCGCATAGTTACCAGTTTTCTTTTTCCCAGCTTGCTGACAATACCAAAGCAGTGCTGGATGAATTGAAAATTGAGAAAGCAATTGTTTTAGGTCACTCAATGGGAGGGATGGTAGCAACGAGATTCACATTGCTCTATCCGGAAAGAGTTCAGAAGCTGATTCTTGAAAATCCGATCGGGCTGGAAGATTACAAAACGTTTGCTGCTTACCAGACTATTGATCAGGCTTATCAGTCCGAACTTAAAAATACAGCGGAAACC
Source organism: Chryseobacterium arthrosphaerae (assembly GCF_001684965.1). Lineage (NCBI taxonomy): Bacteria > Pseudomonadati > Bacteroidota > Flavobacteriia > Flavobacteriales > Weeksellaceae > Chryseobacterium > Chryseobacterium arthrosphaerae. Next base: position 415,860 of record NZ_MAYG01000001.1, read on the forward strand.
TATAAAAACTACCAGCTGAAATTTTATTATGACAATAAATGGAAAGAAGAATATCAGCCATGGCTGGATCTTATTGCAGGATGGACGCTTCATAAAGACTATCCTCAGGTGGCATGGGATGCAGCACTGACGTCTGATATGATCTATAATCAGCCCGTATGTTATGAGCTTAAAAATATAAAAACTCCCACGTTGCTTATCATTGGGACAAGAGACAGAACAGCCATTGGAAAAGACAGGGCTCCTAAAGAGCTTCAGCCGAAAATGGGACAGTACCAGGAGCTAGGAAAGAAGACACAGCGTGAAATTGCAGGCTCAAAGCTGGTAGAACTGGACAATGTAGGACATTTACCTCATATAGAAGTTTATCCTCAATTTTTTGATGCTCTGTATAATTTTATTAAATAACTGATTAATACAGTAATTTCGGAGCGAAAAGTTATTTTCTGTATTTAAGGGGATACCGGTTTTACAGGTAAAAGAAAAAATAAATAAAAAGAAGGATGAAAATCAAAAATAAACAGGGGAATAATGATGGTTTCTGGATAGTCTTTTTCTATGTTGTATTTATACTTTTGTTCCTTGGAATGGGAGTTGGCGGAATTTATTATAGTGTAAATAAATTTTACAGTCATATCATTTTAGTATCTGATGGAGTCAAAACGGAAGCAAGGATCACGGGATATGAAGAAAGCTGGTCGAAGGATAGTGACGGGAATGGAAGTACCAAAATGTATTCTCCGGTGATCACTTATTACGATTCTTCCAATCATTCGTATACACTCCATGCAGACTATAGCAGCAACATGAGGGAATGGTCTAATGATGTAACCGTGTATTTTGATAAAGAAAATCATTCAAAAGCCATTCGTGGTGGTTTTTGGCACCTGTGGTTCTGGCCGTTTGTGATACTGTGCCTATCTATGATTCCATTGGGAATAGTATTGTTTGTTCTTAATTATTATATAAAGTCACTATATAAAAGAAAAAAACGTTGGTAGCTAAACGGTCTTTTCTTTTGGCCTGAACATCAGCAGGGAAAGTACCCCTGTTGCTGAAAAAATAATGCATGAGATCCCGAGGTTCCGGATGAAGCCAATGCTGATGAGCCCGGCTCCGATCAATACATAATAGATAAGCCCCAGCAGTGCTCCTGCGCTCCCTGTTTCATTCTTATACCTGATCAAGGCTGTGCTTAAGATGTTAGGAATGGCAATACTGAATGCCATCACAATGAAGAAATAAGGGATTAGAAAATAAATTTCCCGGCCTGATAAAACCCACACAAAAACTGAAGCAATAAACGCTGCCCACGTGCTTACCCTGACTAAGGTTTTAGATTGTACATTATTCAAGAGCAGGTATCTGTTAAGCTTTGCCCCTGCAAAAGTGCCTGCAGCCAGAATAATACTACTGTATCCAAAAGCATAGGAAGAATACTGCTGCTCTTTAAATAAAAACGGAGCCAGTGAATAATATGAAAACAGCAGTACATTGAAGCTCATGATCAGTAAGCAGCACCTGATGATTTCATGATCACACAGCATTCGTTTTAATAAATTCCAGAGGGTGCGGATGTTGGTTTCTTTTCCCGGAAGATGGGTTTCAGAGACTTTTTTTCTGGAAAGGAGATAAAATAAAATCGCCAGAAGATATAAAGTGATAAAAACACCCTTGTAACCGGCAGTGGTGGCCAGTGCAGAACCAGTGATCATCCCGATGACAGGACTGATGGATAAACCGATCCCAATCCATGAAAATACTTTGCTGATACTGTCTTTATCATACATATCACGTAAAATGGTCTGGGTAACAATAGAACCCACCGCAATCCCAAAAGCGGAAATAACCCGGGCAGCAAGCAGCAGGATAAAATCCGGAGCAAAAACAGCGGCAAGAGTCCCGATTCCATAAGTGATCAGACCATATTCAAGGGCTTTTTTCCTTCCGATCCTGTCACATTGCACCCCCCAGAATGCGACGCCAAGGGCAAATGCAATGAAGTATAAGCTTATCGTCAGGGTGGCAGATTCTTCCTTCACTCCAAACTGTTCCTGTACCATTGGTAAAACAGGGCTGTAAATGGTTTCTACAAACTGTGGAAGCATTACGAGCAGGGTCAGCAGCCAGAGCGGATTTGTCTTTTTCATTTTTTTCTGCAAAGTTTCAAATTATTCAATGTATATTTATAATGATATAAAAACAAAAAACATCAAAAATAGGACATGGCTGTATTGAAACAGAACGAAGAATTTGATGCCGATTCCATTCCTGAAAAAGTGATCGGAATCGCCTCTGACATGGTGATGCATGACTCCGGTTTTCATTTTCATCAGACAAAGGCCCAGTTGCTGTATGCACCATCCGGATGTATGACGGTAACAACTTCTGACAGGCAGTTTGTATTGCCCCCATTCCGTATGCTGTGGATTCCTGCCCATGAAGTACACCGGGTAAACTTCCGGAATATTGTAGCATACAGATCTATTTATTTTGATGAAAATAATGCGGGAAAATACCTGAATTCCGGTCTCAAAGTATTGCATGTAAACCCTTTATTAAAGGAAATTATTGAAAGGATCTGCTTTTGGGAATGGACACCTTTTAATAAGGATCAGGAAAATATCCTCAAAGTTCTCTGGGATGAGATCAATACAGCTCCCGAAGAGAAACTGGAATTAAAAATGCCCCAGGACCGACGGTTTATAAAAATGGCAGAAGAGTGGACAAAGAGAATATCTATGCCGCCTTTATTGAAAAAATTATCGGAAAAGACCGGAGCTGTGGAAAAAACAATCAGCCGTATTTTTAAGAAAGAAACCGGGCTTTCTTATCAGGAGTGGCGGCAGCAATGGCGGCTTCAACGATCCATTGAGCTTCTGGTAGACGGGAACTCAATAGGGGAAACGGCACATATTTTAGATTTCTCATCAGACAGTGCTTTTATAGACTTTTTTAAAAAGCATACCGGATCTACACCATTGCAATACCTGATGAAGAACGAATAAATAACCTTAACCCATATTGCAATCAAAAAGTTTGGTATTTCCCTTCTATGAAAGAGTGTCAAAAATTCAAAGAATTTTTGAAGGGATAGTTTGATATTTCTTGTCCTATGCCAACTCCCCTGAAAGATAATTTTCATAAAATTGTACTACCAATACAATAATTTTATGAAAACCATACACAATACGGACATAGAAAATTACACTCTTTCCGTAGAGATAAAAACTACAGCAGATAAAGCCTTTGATGCTCTTACCCGTCAGATTCCTCTTTGGTGGACTGAAATGTTCGAAGGATCATCGGCAAAAACGGATGATATATTCACTATAAGATTTGGTGACAGTATTTATAAAACAATGCAGGTAAAAGAATTAATACCGGATTCAAGGGTAGTCTGGTATGTTAAAGATTCATTGATAGCCTTACCTGAATTAAACGATCAGACAGAATGGATCGGAACAACGATCGTTTGGGAAATAGGGCAGAAGGAGAATTTCACGCAGCTGAAGGTGACACACGTTGGCTTACATCCCGCGGTGGAATGCTATACCATCTGTTCCGCCGGCTGGCTTCAGTTTGTTAATAGCCTGAGCGTGTTTCTGGAAACGGGTAAGGGAAATCCTTATAAAGCGTAATATTAATCAATTGACGGATCATAAAACCTGTTAGGTTTTTTATTTAAAAATCACTCATTACTTATCAGCATAACGATGACCCATAAAAAAAGAAGCTGTCTACTCGGGGTAAACAGCCTCTTTTTGCATTTATTGTTGTCTGAATTATTTCTTCTTGTAAGCAGCGTCTTTGATTCTCGCTTTTTTACCTCTAAGATCTCTGAAGTAGTAGATTCTAGCTCTTCTAACTCTACCTCTTCTGTCAACCTCGATTTTTTGAAGTGCAGGCATGTTGATAGGGAATACTCTTTCTACACCTACATCACCAGACATTTTTCTGATGGTGAAAGTTTTTGTAGAACCAGTACCTCTTAATTGGATAACTGTTCCTTTGAAGAACTGAGTTCTTGTCTTTTGTCCTTCTTTAATTTCGTAATACACAGTAATTGTATCACCTGCTTTGAATTCAGGGAATTCTTTTTTCGCAATGTACTTGTCTTGTACGTACTTTAATAAATCCATTATTAATAAAATAAAATGTTAAAGCTAAGCAACTTACACGGTTATCGTCAGAGGTTGAATAACAGGTTGCAAATGTACAAAATAGTTTTTGAATACACCAAATATTTAATGTGCTAAAAACTATAATTTTTTCATTCCGGTTTTGTCAAAGAATTAACAGTTTCTTTAAGATTCCATCAGACAGGGTTTATATGGGAAGCATACTTTTGCCCGAAATAAAAATCAGAGTGATGATTTTTTAAATTCTTGATTCACAAATTAAAACTCTATATGTCATTTTAAAATTAAGCGATTATGAAACACTATTTCTTCTTTTTTTGTTTCGTGGCTCAGATGGCGTTCGGGCAGGTTTTGTTCCCATATCTGCAAAACCCGACTCCGAATTCTATGATCGTCAACTGGAAGACGGCTTCCGATAACGAAACAACCGTGATCTACGGGGATTCCCCAACGAATCTGAATGTAACGGTAACCGGAACTACCAATATCTTTTCGGATACAGGATACAATAATAACTATTACTATCACACGGCAAAAATTACCAACTTACAGCCTAATACCAAGTATTACTATAAGATTAAAACCGGAGCCAGTGAATCTGCGGTTTACAATTTCAGAACACTTCCTTTACCGGGACAGCCGGTAACAGCCAATGGAAAGATCCGATTCCTGATCATGGGAGATAACCAGATCAAGGCAGAACCGAGGTATGACAGCCTTACCCTGAATGCTTTTAAAAAATTAAAAGAAAAATTCGGAGCCGGTTCAGATCCGTCCGATAATATTGCCCTTACTTTTATGGTGGGAGACCAGGTGGATGTAGGAACACTGGATCATTACGAGAATGTTCACTTCAAAAAGAATATCAAATTATCACCTTATCTTCCCATTCAGACAACTGTAGGAAACCATGAGACCTACGGAACTTTGGGAATGAATTCTTACTATGCCCATTTTTATATTGACGAGATCAAATACAAAGGCATCGCTTCAGGAAACGAGAATTATTATGCCCAGCAGGCAGGGAATGTACTGTTCATCAGTTTAAGCTCCGAGCACACCGGATCTGCACAACAGACCTGGTTGCAGCAGGTTCTGAATGAGGCCAATAATGATTCTACAGTAGACTGGATCATCTCATTAAGCCACAGACCTTACCAGGCAGAACAGTATGTAGGGGATATTTCAACCTGGGTGAGAAACAATGCTGTTCCGCTTTTGGTAACTTCCAGTAAATATTTGATGCACGTTGGAGCGCATCATCACCTGTATCACAGAGGACAGCTTAAAAATACCCCGAATTACCAGATTATTTCAGGGGGAACGGCTTGGGATCAGTACTGGGGAATGTCTAATGAGCAGGATTTTGATGATGTTCAGAAAACATTGACGGATTGGACCTATCAGATTGTTGAGGTAGATATTCCAACCGGAAAAGTAGATATAGAATGTTACTCTATTGGTGGAAAATATACCACGAAACATAATGAACTGATAGATTCTTTCCACAGGTATAAAAATCAGCCGAAGCCGGCAAAACCGTCTGTTACCAATACATTCTCAGGGCCGGTTACATTGCCTTTAACGTTGAATGGAAGTGCTTTCTCATCCTCTAACGGCGAGCTTTTGAATACAACACAGTTTTTAATCAGTAAAGCAGCCGATTTTTCTGTGATTGAAAAAGAATTTTACCGTGACTTTGAAAACTGGTTTGGAAAAGATGGAAACGGAAATCCGGATAAAACCAGAAACCTGAATGAAGGCGTGGATATTACAAAAGCAACGCTGGCAGCGAATTCAATCCCGAACGGAACTTATTATGTGAAAACCCGCTACAGGGACAGAAACCTCGAGTGGAGCGACTGGAGTGAGGTAAAACAGTTTGAAGTTACAGGAAGTGTGGTTTCAAACCCTACATTTACATTAGATAAAACTGAATATACTCAGAACGAACCTATTGTTGCTACTTTCACAGGAGGTCCCGGAAATCAGCAGGACTGGGTAGGAATTTATAAAAAAGGCCAGACACCGGGAGGAGGGGCAACTGCACAGACCTATGTTTACACCAACGGACAGACAGCAGGAACAGCCACTTTTAATAACGGTCTCCCTAATAAAGGACAATATTTCGCAGGATTCTTTGCCAATAACGGATATACAGACATTGCATCAAGAAAAAGCTTCTACGTAGGTCCAAAAGTACAGCTGCAGGCTACGGCAGATACGTATCCGGTAGGCGGAACCGTAACCATCAACTTTACCAATGCCCCAAGTTTACAGAAAGACTGGATCGGAATTTATAAAATGGGACAGACCCCGGGAACCACAGCTTCTATAAAATGGAGCTATGTCACCACAGCTTCCGGAACTCTTAATTTTACAGGACTGCCAAAAGGATATTACTATGCCCAGTACTTACTGGAAGACGGCTATAACGGAATCGGAGAAAAAGTATTCTTTAAAGTAGGCGATATCGTAACGGAACTGTGGACCAACAAACCTGTATATTCATTAGGAGAAAATATTACAGCTTCATGGACGGATTCTCCCGGAATCATCAAAGACTGGTTAGGAATCTATCCTCAGAATGTCCAGACACCGGATGATAACTTCGTTTCCTACACTTATTTTGATGGAGTGACTCAGGGTACCAAAACGATTACAGGAAATGTAAACGGCGTACCAACCACACCTGGTAATTATTATATGGTGATGTTTACCAACGATTCTTATACGGAGGTTTCAAACAGGGTACAGTTTCAGGTGAGCTCAGGATCTTTAGGCCTGGAAGAGGCAAAAAGCACAGAGAAAAATGTCATTCTGTATCCAAACCCTACAAAACCGGGAGAGCCTACCTTCATCAAGAGTGATTATCCGATCGAGAAAATTGAATTGGTGTCTGCAGCCGGAGAATTACTGTATGAGTCAAAGAATATTCATAACCAACGTTTTTCTTTAGTGAATGAAAATCTTCCGAAAGGGGTGTATTTTGTAAAAGTTCACGCAAGAAAACTGTTTACACTGAAGCTGATTATCCAGTAATCAATATATAACCGTAAAAATAAACAGGCCATCAGAAATGATGGCCTGTTTTTTATGTAATAAGTCCTTTCAGATCTATTCAGCATCACTGTACAGTTGATCTTCCTGAATGGCAGTATTGCTATCAGTGGATAAATTTTCACCGCTATCAGCAAGAATCTTAGAATCCTGAACAAGCTTTCCTTCTGCATTATACACCTTTAATAAGATCCATTTTCCGCTGCGTTCAAGCTCTTTTGCCCCGTAATAATCTTTTATTCTGATTTTTCCATTTTGCAGAACACCCTCTTTTACAGATGCTTTGTTGGCTGGTTTCCCTTTTACATACTGTACAATCTGGGCAGTGAAACTGTAGTCGTATTCTTCATCATGTACAGGTTGGTTATAAGTGTATAAAACAGCACCTTTATTGTCATAAATTGTAGCATCGTAAGCATTTTGTTTGGAATTTAATTTCTTCTCAGACTTTAGCTTATGATCATCAAAATAGTTTTTTGTATTTACCAGAACGCCCTCCTTATACTGCATTTCGGTAAGACCTTCGTAGGAAATACCATTATAAGGCATATCATCCTTATACGTCAATGTTGATTTCAGTTTGCCGTCAGGGCTATAGTATTTTATTTCCTGGGTAATATCATCCTTCAGGATTTTTTCTGAAGTTAATTTTCCTGCTTCATCAAAATATTTACTTGTTATGATAGACCCGTTTTTATATACATCAATGGAGGATATCAGAGTATAGTCATAACTTAGCTGATAGTCTTCACCCTCCATAGGAGTGTAAGTATCATTTTCCTTATCATACTGGTAAATGAGATGGCCTATTTTTTTTCCGGACTCGTCATAAGTGGTTTTGTAACCGTCTTTCTTATTCCTTTTCTGTTCCTGCAGGACTTTTCCGTTTTTACCGTAGATAATTCCTTCCTTTACGCTGCCGTCACTTTTATATTTTTCAATTTTAGAGACTCTCATTGGGTTAGGATAATAGTCTACCAGCATATTTTCCCCGGATTTGGAATAGCCGCTTCCTAAATATTTCCCTTTTTCGCCGTAATATTTAGTTTCATAGTTCCCGTCTTTATCCGTAATCGTTTCATGTCTGATTCCTTTGATATCTTCATCATAAACCGTTGTTTTTACAGGCAAGGAATTTTCATAAACCGTAAGGCTGTTGAAGCTGTTTTCATCTTCAGGATCTTTATAGCCGAACATTTTTCCGGAGAAGCTTCCGTCTGCTTTATAGACCATATCTTCCAGGAGTCTTCCGCTGGCGTCAAAATTTTGGGAAGGCCCTACCTGCTTACCATTAGAATAAGTAATGGTATTCATCACTTTTCCTTCAGGAGTATACCAGGTAACTTTTCCGTCAAAAACTTCACTGTTGGGAGTGGTATCAGAAGCCAGACCTTCCATCTGAAGGTTCCCGTCCTTATAATAATCTTTAATTAAAGTCAGTTTACCTTTCGGAGATGTTTCACGATAATATTCCATTTTATCCTGGGTGGTTTTTTCCCAGTTTTCATCAAAATAGGTCTTTTCCTGTGCCAGTACATTGAAGCCGAATACCAATACAAACAGCGCCGATGCAAATAATTTTTTCATGTTTTTTTATTAAGTTAAATGATTTTGGATTTTGAGGACCGGAGTCCGGATACGGTATATAAATACAGATTAAGGACGAAGATAAAACGGCTGTAAGTCATTCCATCATATTTTTTACATAAGGCTGTATTCAATAAATTGTTTCATCACGCTGTAAAATATACTGTGTTTTTAGATTTGAAGCCCCAAATATAAATCAATTTGATGAGAAGAATATAAAAAAGTGAACCGATCTGTTCGTTTTTTTAAGTAAGACTTTGATTTTTAATGCATTTAAATCGTTAAAAAATAGCATTCAAAAAGGGAAAAATTCACATCAGTTCCGTTCACCGGATATCCGGGAAAATTTTATTAAATTTAGCCAACAGAAAAATCTAATATTTCATGATAGATAAAAGAGTAAAAAATGCAAAGGAAGCCATCGAAGGAATTAAAGATGGGATGACGCTGATGCTTGGCGGTTTTGGACTTTGCGGAATTCCTGAAAACTCAATTAATGCACTGGTAGAAAGTGATGTGAAAGACCTTACCTGTATTTCAAACAATGCAGGAGTAGATGATTTCGGATTGGGATTATTGCTTCACAAAAGACAGATCAAAAAAATGATCTCTTCCTATGTGGGTGAAAATGCTGAGTTTGAAAGACAGATGCTTTCAGGAGAACTGGAAGTAGAGCTTACTCCACAGGGTACTCTGGCTGAAAAGTGCAGAGCGGCTCAGGCGGGTATTCCTGCTTTTTATACTCCGGCAGGCTATGGAACCGAGGTAGCAGAAGGGAAGGAGGTGAAAGAATTCAAAGGAAAACCTCATATCCTGGAGCATGCCTATGAAGCAGACTTTTCTATCGTAAAAGCATGGAAAGGAGATCATGCAGGAAACCTTATCTTTAAAGGATCAGCAAGAAACTTCAACCATCCTATGGCTGGTGCTGGGAAGATTACCATTGCCGAGGTAGAAGAATTGGTAGAGCCGGGAGAACTGGACCCGAACCAGATCCACATTCCGGGGATCATGATTCAGAGGATCTTCCAGGGAGAAAAATTTGAAAAGAGAATTGAGCAGAGAACGGTAAGAACTAAGGAATAAGCTCAAACCATAACCATAAAAAAGCGCTGAAGAAACATTCAGCGCTTTTGTTTTTTTAGGACTGGGGAGTAAGTGTTTTTCTTTCCCCGATCTGTTGCCGCCACATGGCGTAATATAATCCTTTTTCAGCAATGAGCCTTTCATGGGATCCGGTTTCTATAACCTGTCCGCGTTCCAGTACATAGATTTTGTCAGCATGCATGATGGTGCTTAATCGGTGGGCAATGAGAACGGTGATCTGCTCTCTTTCCTTCGAAATGTCTTTGATCGTAGAAGTGATTTCCTCTTCAGTGATGCTGTCCAGCGCTGAAGTGGCCTCGTCAAAGATCAATAAATGAGGTCTTCTTAAAAGCGCCCTTGCAATGGCAATTCTCTGCTTTTCACCACCGCTCAGCTTCAGCCCACCTTCCCCAATGACGGTTTCTATTCCCTTTTCAGCCCTTTCCAGTAATGCCATACAGCTCGATTTCTGTAAAGCAATGGCAAGTTCCTGATCCGTTGCATCAGGATTTACAAAAAGAAGATTTTCCTTGATTGTTCCTGCAAAAAGCTGGGTATCCTGGGTAACGAAACCGATCTGGTTTCTCAGTTCATCAAAATCAAACTCCTTTCCATTGATGCCGTTATAAAATATATTTCCTTCCTGAGGTCTGTAAAGTCCCACCAGCAGTTTTACCAATGTACTTTTCCCGGAGCCGCTTGGCCCCACAAAAGCGATGGTTTCTCCATTTTTAACATCAAAAGAGATAGAGTTCAGGGCTTTATACTGTGCAGACTGATGCTTGAAAGCCACATTTTTAAACTCCAGTTCCTCAATGGCCCCGATCTTCTTCGGATGAAGAGGCTTTTCTTCCACTTCTTTTTTCATCAGGCGGTCAAAATTAAATAGAGAGGCTTCAGCTTCACGGTAAGAAATGATGATATTCCCGATTTCCTGCATTGGCCCGAAAATAAAGAAGCCATAAAACATAAGAGACAGGTATTGACCCGGAGTTACAATATTTTTAAAAATTAAATACAGTAAAGTCAGGGTAATCATCTGCTGAAGAAAATTCACCATTGTTCCCTGTATGAAACTTAAAGAACGGATGCTTTTTACCTTTCTGAGTTCAAGCCCAAGAATTTTATACGTATTGTTATTCAGACGGATCACTTCCTGATGGGTTAATCCTAAACTTTTAACAATTTCAATATTTCTCAAGCTTTCTGTTGTGCTTCCGGCTAAGGCTGTAGTTTCGGTAACAATATTCTTCTGGATGCTTTTTATCCTCTTGCTCAATAAATTGGTAACAAAGGCAATCAGGAAAATACCACAGATATAAACAGGCATGATTGACCAGTGTAAACGGATTGCATAGACTGAAACGAAAATAATACTGACTAAAATTCCAAAGAAAATATTGATGAAATTGGTAATGAATTTCACAGTATCTTCTCTTACTTTCGTTAAAATCGATAAAGTTTCACCACTTCTCTGATCCTCAAATTCCTGATAAGGCAGAGCCATAGAGTGTTTTAAACCGTCTGTAAATATTTTGGCTCCAAACTTCTGGGTAATCACACTTACCACATAATCCTGAAATGCCTTGGCAATCCTGCTTACCATAGCAGTCCCGATAAGCAGTCCTAAAAAATAAAAAGCACCGTGATAAACCGGACTTCCATACAGATATTCATTCAGACTTCTGGGTAATAACTTTTCTTTATCAAAAAAATTAGGATGCGTCACCAGCTGATCAAGAATATTTCCGGTAATAGCAGGGGCAAATAACGAGAAAACCTGATTAACAGTAGCCAGAAATAAAGAAATGATAATCAGCCACTGATAAGGTTTTAGATATCTAAAAAGTATTTTCATTCTATTAAAAAATAATGGAACAAAATTACAGATATTATTTTAACTAACAGTGTTAATTGTTGAACACAACAAAGCCCTTTTGTATTCAGTTTAAAATAATTAAATTGCAGTCTAAGTTTTTATTATGCTTACAAAAGAACAAATTGCCAAAAGAATTTCAAAAGAACTGAAAGATCGTTATTATGTAAACCTGGGAATTGGGATTCCTACTTTGGTTGCCAACTATGTTCCGGAAGGTATTTCCGTAGAATTCCAGAGTGAAAATGGAGTTCTGGGGATGGGACCTTTCCCTTTCGAAGGAGAAGAAGATGCTGATGTCATCAATGCCGGAAAACAGACCATTACCATCTTAGACGGAGGTTCGTTCTTCGATTCTGCTTTCAGTTTCGGGATGATCCGTGGCCAGAAAGTAGACCTTACCATCCTTGGAGCGATGGAAGTTTCAGAGAACGGAGATATTGCCAACTGGAAAATTCCGGGGAAAATGGTAAAAGGAATGGGAGGCGCCATGGATTTGGTGGCTTCTGCTGAAAATATTATCGTAGCGATGATGCACGTAAACAAAGCAGGAGAAAGCAAAATCTTAAAAAAATGCACACTTCCGCTAACCGGAGTAAACTGTGTAAAAAAAGTAGTTACTGAATTAGCCGTTCTGGATGTGACCCCTGCAGGATTCAAACTGTTGGAAAGAGCGCCTGGAGTTTCAGTAGAAGACATCATTAAAGCTACAGAAGCAGATCTGATTATTGAAGGAGAAATTCCTGAAATGCAGTTCTAATCTTTATAAAACATGAACCTTGTCACTGGCAAGGTTTTTTTATGCTTTATAAATTACTTGGGAAACCACAAAGTCACAAAAGTTTTTAAACACTTTAGTTATTTTTAAGTTACAAGCTTCCTGCATAAGAAGTTCACATAAGCTTTTTGAAAACCTACGATTTTCTTCTTCTGTAGACTTCTTTACTACGTTGAAAAATACTTCTGATTATGACATCAATCGACATAGGAGATCGTAGCGTTAAGAAAATAAATCCTGTGAACGTTAAGAAAATTCTATTGTCCGAAGTGCGAGACTCATTCAGAATCGATTAACTTACATAGAATTCGCACAAGTTTAGAATTTTTAGAGAACAGGAATTATTTTTAGGGGAGAGATCCCGGTCTTGAATTTTTGTTTCTTTTGTTTCAAGACAAAAGAAAAAGGTCAAACAAAAGTTTATAAATTATCTTTTAAACCACAAAAGTCACAAAAGTTTTTTAAACACTTTAGTTATTTTTAAGTTATAAATTTCCTGCATAAGAAGTACACATAAGTATTTGAAAATCTTTGATTTTCTTTAGAGAACAGGAATTGTTTTTAGCGGAGAGATCCCGGTCTTGAATTTTTGCTTCTTTTGTTTCGAGACAAAAGAAATTGAGGTTAAACAAAAAAGCTGCTTCATAACGAAACAGCTTTATATTTTAACAATCTGAGTATTATTTATTATCCTGAGCCCCGAAAACCTTCTGCAGGATACTCGTAGTCCTCATGGCAGGAGTATTTCTGATTCCGCTTTCTTTATCAGCTACCATTTTAAAAACACCATTGATGGTTTCAGTCGTTACATATTCATTCAGATCGGTTGTTACAGACTGGCCGGTGAACGTATTGTATTTTGAAATCAGGTTTTTCCAAACGGCATCCGCACCAACCTTACCTAAGGAAGCTTTTACTTTAGGCTGAAAAGCACTGAATAACTGGCTTTGCGTCTTAGTCTGAAGATAGTTGGTGGCTGCATTATCGCTGCTCAGTAAAATATTTTTGGCATCGGTAATGGTCATGGAAGTGATCGCTTTGGTGAAAATAGGAGCTGCTTCCGTTACGGCATCTTCAGCGGCTCTGTTCAAAAGCTTTACCCCTTCATCAGCAAGGCTTCCCATACCGATAGATCTCAACGTAGTATCAATTTTTCTTAACTTTTCCGGCATCAGGATCTTTACCGCTTCATTTCTGAAAAAACCATCGGTAACTGCCAGTTTTTTTACACCATCTGTTACACCGATATTCAGGGCTTCTTTTAGTCCTGAAGAAATTTGTGTTGAAGTAAGATTTCCGAGATTGACAGTATTGGAAGATGAATTATTGGTGGTTTTTGGAGTGCTGATGCCTGTATTTGTTGTAGTAGAAGTGGCTGTTCCGTTATTTTTCACAGGAACATTCAGATCTACACCTGTTTTATCTTTAACAGTAGATTTGATGATATCCAGAAGTTGTGCTTGTGTAGAGATTGAGAAGAATAATCCGGCTGCAAGAAAAATGCTTTTTTTCATCGTATTTTTTTACAAATTTAAACGTTATTTTTTTAAATGGTCTAAACTTATCAAAAAACAAACCATAGTTTTTAGTTTTATTTAAAATAGATATAGAATTAATTCGAGAAGAATTTTCATCACATTGAATTTTATTCGGAATGGTACTTTTCTCAGCTTCCATGCAGTAATATAGAATATCAGTTTATTGCTGCAGTTTTATATAATGCACCCTTTAAAAAATAAGAATTTAAAAGCCTTTACGACTTTATATTTTAAAAGCCTCAAAGAGTTTTGAAAAATAAGTATCTTAGCTAAAACCTTAACCTTATCTGATGACACGGACCTTTTTAGCATTTTTCATGTTACTTTCCACACTAATTTTTGCTCAGAATAAACTGAATGTAATCCCTTATCCTCAAAATGTAAAGATAAACAACGGAAGTTTTTCCATTCCCAATGTATTGATGCTAAGCGGTGATCTGCCTGAAAATGAAACGGAATATTTTAAAAAACGATTAAACTCAGAGATCCGGTTTAAGGTATCAAAGAAAGCCGAAGCCCAACTGATCTATTCACAGCTGCCAAAAGTTCAGTCAGGAAAAGAAGAGTTTTATATACTTGAAGTTTCTCCAAAGCAGATTCATATTCAGTCGTATACAAAGCAGGGGTATTTCCTGGCACTTCAGACGCTGAGCCAGTTGTTCGAAAATTATAAAACGGAAAAGAAGATTCCGGCTTTAAAAATTGAAGATCAGCCAAAATTTGCTTGGCGCGGGATGCACCTGGATGTCTGCCGTCACTTTTTCACCGTGGATGAGGTGAAGCAGTATATTGATTATCTGGCCATGTATAAGCTGAATACTTTTCACTGGCATCTCACGGATGATCAGGGATGGAGAATTGAAATTAAAAAATATCCGAAACTTACACAGATCGGTGCAAAACGTAAAGAATCCATGATCGGGGCTTATGTTGACAATACTTTTGACGGAAAGCCTTACGGACCGTATTTTTATACGCAGGAACAAATAAAAGAAGTGGTAAAATATGCGCAGGAAAGACATATTACAGTGGTTCCGGAAATAGAAATGCCGGGCCATGCATTGGCTGCGCTATCAGCTTATCCTGAACTTGCCTGTACAAAAGGACCTTTTGAACCGGCTACAAAATGGGGTGTTTTTGATGATGTTTTCTGTCCGAAAGACGAGACATTTGCATTTCTGGAAAATGTTCTGAATGAAGTGATTCAGCTGTTCCCGTCTCAGTATATCCACATCGGAGGTGATGAATGCCCGAAAACCAGATGGAAAGAATGCGCACATTGCCAGGAACTGATCAAAAAGAATAACCTGAAAGATGAGCATGGCTTACAGAGCTATTTTATTCAAAGGATTGAAAAATTTGTCAACAGTAAAGGCCGGAAAATCATTGGTTGGGATGAAATCCTGGAAGGAGGGCTGGCACCGAATGCTGCTGTCATGAGCTGGACCGGGGTAAACGGAGGTATTGAAGCGGCAAAATCAAAACATTTTGCAGTAATGACGCCGGGAGCGTATTGCTATTTTGATCACTATCAGGGGGATCCACAGTCAGAACCGAATGCTTTCGGTGGCTTCACACCGCTGGATAAAGTATATTCCTATAATCCTGTACCTTCCGAGCTGAATGCAGAACAGGCCCAATACATCATGGGGGTTCAGGCTAATCTGTGGACTGAATATATTTTAGATTTTAAACAGGTGCAATATATGATCTTTCCAAGGCTGATGGCACTTTCCGAAGTAGGTTGGGGAACATCGGATCCTAAAAATTATAAAGAATTTGAAAGCAGGGTGATCAGCCAGTTCAAAGTCCTGGATAAAATGAAGGTAAACTATGCAAAAAGCATCTATAATATCTCGGGAAAAGTAATTCCTGCCGGTAATGGTATTGCTTATGAACTTTCTACCTCACAAAACTCAAACGGAATACGATACACGCTGGATGGAACAGATCCTACAATAGATTCTCAGACGTATAGAAATCCCGTATCTGTTCCGAATTCTTTAACGGTGAAATCTGCTTATTTTGAGGACGGGCAGCTGAAAAGTGCTGTATCTGCACAGGAATTTACAGTTTCAAAAACTACAGGGAAAAAAATTACGCTGGAGCAGCAGCCAAGTGAAAACTATTCTTTCGGCGGTGCATTTACCCTTATTGACGGGATTATAGGCAATCCGAGACAATTGGGAAAAACATGGTTAGGATTCCAGGGAAAAGACGTTACAGCGACAATAGATTTTGGGCAAAAAACAGGGTTTTCTGAAGTTTATTTCAATACCCTGGAGAATAAAGGAAGCTGGATCCATCTTGCGAAATCAGCTAAAATCTTTGTTTCTGACGATCAGAAAAACTTTACACTGATCAGAGAGATCGGAAAAGAAGAGATTCTGAATGCCAAAGGAAAGATCAGGTTGAATGTAGGAACTCAGAATGCAAAATATCTTAAAGTTTTTATTGAAAATGCAGGCATCATTCCGGCAGGAAATCCGGGGGCAGATTCAAAAGCATGGCTGTTTGTAGATGAAATTGGCGTAAATTAGCCCTACAGAATTATACAACATGCAGGATACCATACTTTCTTCAGAATTTTCATCTTCACCGGACCTTGTGGAAAAGCTGTACCGGAACGGGATAACGAAAAATTATAGGGAAGGAGATCTCATTTTGGATGAAAATGCCTCTATCCGTTCCATTCCTATTGTAATGAAGGGGATGATCAAAGTGATCAGAACTGAAGAAGATGGCAGAGAGATCCTGCTGTATTATATCAAAGCCGGGGAGAGCTGCATCATGTCTTTTCTGGGTGGGATGCACAATGAAAAAAGTATCGTAAAAGCCGAAGTAGAAGAAGATGCCGAAATCCTTTTTTTACCGGTAGATAAAGTCTCCCTGTTCATCAAAGAACATCCGGAATGGCTGGATTATATTTTCAGACTTTACCATAAGCGGTTTGAAGAATTGCTGGATATCATCAATGCCATTGCCTTCAAAAAAGTAGACGAAAGGCTCCTGAACCTTCTTCATAAAAAATCAGAACTTACGCATTCAGATACGATCCATACTACCCATGAACAGCTTGCCAATGAGCTGGGAACAGCCAGAGTGGTGGTGTCCAGACTACTCAAACAGCTTGAAGAAGATGGAAAAGTAAAACTTGGCAGAAATAAGATAGCCCTTCTGAAGACCTCAGATAAGTAATTAAAAAATATCCGTTCTGTAACAAAAGTAGCTGTAGATCTTCCCGGACAATCCCATTTTTGCATCATTGTTTAAATGATAAAAAATGGAAATCTTAGGCTATGCAGCATCGGTTTTAATAGGGATCTCTCTCGGTTTAATCGGAGGTGGGGGAAGTATACTTACAGTTCCCGTACTGGTTTATTTATTTGGATTTGATGCATTGATTGCCACGGAATATTCACTTTTTATCGTAGGGATCAGCAGTCTTGTCGGTTCTGTGTCTTATTTTAAAAAAGGATTAGTCAATCTTAAAATGGCTCTCCTCTTCGGACTTCCTTCCATTATTTCAATTTTCCTGACCAGAATGTATCTGCTGCCTCTCATCCCCGATGTACTCATGAGTGTAAAGGGCCTTACATTCACCAAAAACATTTTCCTGCTACTGGTTTTTGCAGGCCTGATGATCCTGGCTTCTTATAAAATGATCAGAAATACAGTAAAGGTGGGTATTCCTGATGAAGAAAATACTTTGCTGGCAATGGGACAGGGTTCAATAGTAGGGGTTTTAACAGGGCTCGTGGGTGCTGGAGGAGGTTTTATGATCATTCCGGCGTTGGTCAACCTCTTAAAAATTCCTATGAAAACAGCGGTCGGAACTTCTTTGGTGATTATTTCCTTTAATTCTCTTATTGGTTTCATAGCTTCCGCAGAAACGGAAAAAACGGATTGGAAGATACTGATCTCCATTGCCGCTATCGCCGTTGCCGGAATAATGATAGGCACCCATTTATCAAAGAAAATAGATGGTAAGAAACTGAAACCTGTATTTGGATGGTTTATTCTGATAATGGGAATTTATATTATTGGGAAAGAAGTCCGCCATCTGTTTTAAATTACAGTGTGTGCACTTCATAATATATAATGGATATTTATTCTTTTGATACTGATAAAAAGGTTATTTATTTTCTTTCATCGCTTTTTTCTCAGCATCCAGAAATTGATATACCGGAAAGCTATTTCCCTGACTGGTCAGTGCAATAATACAGCTGTTATTTTTCATATCCCGCCACATGACACTCCTGAAGCCATCTACTCCGCCTGTATGCATGGTTGTATTCTCAGAGACATACCAACCAAAAGCATACTCACTCCGTTTTCCGTCTTTTAAAACGGGCAGTTCATACATGATTTTAGAATTCTCTTCATTCAACAGCAGATGTTTCCTTAATGCCTGATCAAACTTGTAAAGATCCCATGGGGTAGAATAGATGCTGCCATCACCTGTTGTCAGAAGATCATAATCATCAGGCTTTTTATTGGCGTCATAACCTTTAGCCCTGTAAGAGTGTGGAATAGTTTCGGAATCATAAACAAAGGAATGTTCCATTTTCAAAGGATTAAAAATTCTGTTTTGCATGAATCTGCGGTATGATTGTCCTGATAGAGTCTCTATAATTCTTCCCAGTACGATATACCCGCTATTGCTATACTCAAACTTACTTCCGGAAGGGAATTTTAATCCGGGCTGCTTTTTCAGGAAGTTCAGCACATCATCATTGGTAATCTTAGACTTCAGGATCAATATGTTTTCATAATCTGCCAGACCGGATGTATGGGTAAGTAGCTGCCGGATACTGATATTTTGTGCATAGGCAGGAAGATCAGGAACATAGAGGCTTGCTTTGTCGTCATATGACAACAGATGTTCCTGCTGTAGAAGCATAATTCCTACAGCAGTAAAAGGCTTGCTGATAGATGCAATGCAAAAGGGTGTGTTTTCCGTTAAAACGGTCTTCTTTTCAAAATTTTTGTAACCCAATGCTGTATCACAGACTACTTTACCTTCCTTTACAATAAGAACAGTTCCGTTAAATTTTCCTTTATTATAATAATCAATGACAATACCTGCCTCCGATTTCTTGCAGGAGAATAGACTTAACAGAATAAGGCTGGAAGTAAATAGTAATCTGACCATGATTTTAGATTTTATATTCAATAAGTCAGGTAGATAGGCTGAAAGTTACATCAAGAATCGGCTGATATTGCAATTTTTTAATCTTCTCCAATCTTTATGTAACAAAAGTAGCTGTAGAGGAAAAAATAAAGGAGGAGATTTGTAACAGATAACAGGAAAATTGTTTAGAACAGCAAAAAGTTAAACCATTTCAAATAAAAAAAGTAAAATGAAAATAGAACAGATTTATACAGGATGTCTTGCGCAGGGAGCTTATTACATCACTTCAGCCGGCGAAGCGGCAATCATTGATCCGTTGCGGGAAACCCAGCCTTATATTGAGAGACTGGAAGAAGAAAACGTACAGCTGAAATACATTTTTGAAACCCATTTTCATGCAGATTTTGTCAGCGGGCATCTTGATTTAAGCAGAAAAACCCATGCTCCGATAGTTTACGGGCCTACAGCAAATCCCGAATTTGAAGCCATCATTGCAGCAGACGGTCAGTTGTTTAAAGTAGGCGATATTAAAATTAAGGTCCTTCATACACCAGGACATACGCTCGAAAGTACCTGTTACCTTCTGATTGATGAAAATGGAGCGGAAACAGCCCTTTTCAGTGGGGACACTTTATTCCTTGGTGATGTGGGACGTCCGGATCTTGCCCAGAAAGGAGCTCAGATGACTCAGGAAGAACTTGCAGGGTTGCTTTATGAAAGTCTACATCATAAAATCCTGCCTTTGCATGATGATATTACCGTATATCCCGCTCATGGAGCCGGTTCTGCCTGTGGTAAAAATATGCAGAAAGAAACAGTAGATACATTGGGAAACCAGAAGAAAACCAATTATGCCCTAAACCAAAAAGATAAAGAGAGCTTCATAAAAGAAGTTACGGACGGGCTTTTGCCGCCACCTGCTTACTTCGGAATGAATGTGATGATGAATAAAAAAGGATATCACAGCTTTGATGAAGTGCTTTCACAGGGGTTACATACCCTTGTTCCGGAACAGTTTGAAGAAATAGCGGAAGCATCAGGAGCTTTGATTCTGGATGTAAGAAACAACCGTACCTTTGCCAAAGGTTTTATTCCGCAGTCTGTGAATATAGGATTAGACGGTGATTTTGCCCCTTGGGTAGGTGCGTTAATTGCTGATGTCAGCCAGCCTATTGTTCTGGTGACAGAAAAAGGAGACGAGGAAGAAGCGGTAACCCGTTTGAGCAGGGTAGGATTTGATCATGTGTTGGGATTTCTGAAAGGAGGTTTTGAAGCATGGGTAAAAGCAGGGAAAGAAACAGATTCGGTCAGCCGTATTTCTGCCGGTCAGTTTGAAAAGGAAATCAGTGGTAAAGAAGTAAAGATCATAGATATAAGACGGGAAAGCGAATACATTGCAGAGCATATTCATGAAGCCTACAACAAACCTTTGGCGTATATTAATGAATGGATTCATGAGCTACAGCCGCAGGAACATTTTTATATGCATTGCGGAAGCGGTTACAGAAGCACCATGGCAGCAAGTATTCTTCAGGCGCGAGGTTACAGAAATTTTACCGAAATTGAAGGAGGTTTTAAAGCCATTGCTTCTACATCAGTTCCTAAAAGTGATTTTGTGTGTCAGACGAAAATTTTAAATAAATAGATAAAAATATGTGGGAGATTATAAAAGAACCGTGGCCATGGTATATTGCTGGCCCTTTGATAGGACTTACCGTGCCTGCTTTACTGTTGATGGGAAACAGATCCTTTGGGATCAGCTCCTCATTAAGGCACATCTGTGCAGCCTGTGTACCGGCAAATGTGAATTTTTTCAGATATGACTGGAAAAAAGAAGCCTGGAATCTGTTTTTCGTCCTTGGAATTTTTCTGGGCGGAATGATTGCTGCCGGTTTCCTGCTCAATCCTTCAGATATCAAAGTGAATCCTGATCTGAAAGCCGAGCTGGCCGGATACGGAATTACAGATTACAGCAATCTGGTACCGGTACAGCTGATGAATTTTGAAAGTCTGTTGACGCTGAGAGGATTTATCATGATGGTCATAGGGGGATTTCTGGTAGGCTTCGGAACAAGATATGCCGGCGGATGCACCAGCGGCCATGCCATTATGGGACTTTCCAATTTGCAGTGGCCATCTCTGGTAGCAACCATCTGCTTTATGATAGGAGGATTTTTAATGGCGAATCTTATTCTGCCTGTAATACTTTCCCTGTAAACTTCATTTTAAAAAGATTTAAATCATGATCAAAGAAAGAGAAAATAACAGCCTTTCCTGTGATACAAACCGTATCAAAGGGGAAGGGCATGACTATAAATGGTATCACAATCTGAAATATCTTGCTGCGGGAATTGTATTTGGAATTATCTTCGTAAAGGCAGAGGTGATCAGCTGGTTCAGAATACAGGAAATGTTCCGTTTACAGTCTTTCCATATGTACGGAATTATCGGAAGCGCAGTTTTGGTAGGGATGATCTCTGTAGGGCTGATCAGGAAATTCAATATCAAAACCATCCATGGTGAACCCATCACAATAGCTTCTAAAAAATTCAGTAAAGGCCAGGTTTATGGCGGACTCATCTTCGGTTTTGGGTGGGCCATTACGGGAGCCTGTCCGGGACCGCTTTTCGCCCAGATCGGAACAGGAGCTTTAGCCGTATCTGTTACCCTTTTGAGTGCTATCGCCGGAACATGGGTTTATGGTTATTTCAGAGATAAATTACCTCATTAAAGTATTAAAATCATTCTGAATACCGAAGATTTGACGGGTTGATCAAAAAAAGCCTGTGGAAATGATCCGCAGGCTTTCGCAGTATAAAATTATGAATAAATGAAGTTCCCGGCTCCCAGCGCCAGATACAGGTTGATACGTTCTATCCTGTACTGAAGTTCCAGATTGATGAGGTTCATTTCATTTTTAAGCAGGTCCCTTTGCTTCCGGATGAGTACAAAGCTGCTGTTGGTTCCTACCTTGATCTGCTTTTGAGTCAGACTGATATTGTTTTTAAGTCCATTCACTGCACTGACATTGTAGGTAAGCTGTTTTTCGATAGAATGGAGGTTGGCTAAGGATGATTCAACCTCGTTCAAAGCATTCAGAACCGCTTTTGAATACTCTTCAACAATCTGTTTTTGTTGAGCATTCTTTATTTCTACATTCTTTTTTAGTTTTCCGTTGTTGAAGATCGGGGAAACCAGTCCGCTGCCCACCTTTAATAAAGGATTTGAAAACAGTGAATTGACAGACTCCACATTACTCCCGGCAGTTCCCAAAGAAGAACTTATACTCAGAGACGGAAGTCTGGCTGCTTTGGCCTCCTGTACTTCATAAAAAGCTTTTTCTATCTGAAACTGGCCGGCTTGTATATCAGATCTGTTTTCCAGAAGCTGAAGCGGGAAAGATCCGGGAATATCATTTTTTACAGGAGTAAAGAAATTCTGTGTAGCCAGTTTCCCTTCCGGGTATTTTCCGGTAAGAAGCTCCAGTGATCTTCTGGATTGGGCGTTGGCATTTTTTACCTTTTCCAGATATCCTTCAAGGGAAATGATTTCAGCTGATATATTGGAGATGTCCAAAGCGTTGGCCGTTCCCACTTTTTTCTGAATGATATAGAGCTTTTCCAGTTCTCTGGATTTCTGAATATAACTTTGAATCATATCCTCCTGAATATTTCCTGCAATATTCAGGAAATATGCCTTAGCGATCATTCCTGCAACAGACTGGTGCAGCAGTGTATTCTGATGCCTGGCAGAAAAGTAACTGCTGGTGGCTGCCATTTGTGAAGATTTATTTTTACCCCACAGGTCAATTTCCCAGCTGGCTTTCAGGGCGAGACGCCGGATTTGGGCATCACTTACCAGATTATTGGAGGTATTGGCAACAGCACTTACACTTGGGTAAAGATTGCTTCCCGCAATTTCCATAGCCAGTTCGATCTGATTAAGCTTCTCTTTGGCAATGATGAGATCTGCATTATACAGCATGCCTTCTTTCAGTAAACCTTCCAGCTGAGGAGTCTTAAGTTCGGTAATCCAATCATACGAAAGTGATCTTGAATGAGCCTTTCTGTCAAAAATCCAGTCATCCGGGATTTCAATATGGGCGGCGATTTCGCTTTTTTCTTTGAGCTGATCCATACTTTCTTTGGTAGGTTCTTTGTATCCTATACATGAGCTTAAGCCAACGGAAATCATCCCAAGTAAAATTAACTTTCTGTACATTTTAATGAAGTTTAGGGATCAGGTAATTGATTTTACTGTTAATGCGTACCATTACTTTTCGGATGAGATGTAAAGGTTTGAGGTGATCCGAATAAATCACGGCAGTACCTCTTGCTCCTACGGTCAGCTGTTTCTGATCATCTTCCAGTACAAACTTGGCAATAAGTTTCCCGTCTGTTTCCGGTAATTGTCTGGCCGTGTCGGGAAGTCCGGCTACAGATCCGTTTCCTCCAAGCATTCCTCCTGCATTATTCATAATTCCCTGGCTGGTAGCATCAATTACGTATTCAAGTCTGGCTTTTACTACTTTTCCAGGTTCTGTTTTAAGGGCAAGCTCTACTTCATCTCCTTTTTTTACCGTTTCCAGTTCATTCTGAGCAAAAAAACCGACAACAGACTGCTGCTTCTGGATCAGAACAAAGGCCGATTTAAAAGGAGCCATAATAGCACCTTCATTCAGCTGTACATTGGGAATAATACCATCTGTAGGGGCAAGAATCACTGTTTGGGATAAATTCCATTTTGCCTGGTCCAGTTTCGCCTGAATCTCGGAAACTGATGAATTCTCACCACCATAAGAGGCATTGGATTTCGTTTCCAAAGACTGCTGTTGTGCCTGTGCTGCACTGATCCGGGATTGAAGATCCCTGACATTGGTCTCCGCTTGTTCAAGGTCAAACTTATTGGCTGCCCCGGCTTCTACCAGTTCCTTATATTGTGCCGTTCTTTTGTGGGCAAGATCCAGCTGAGACTGTAAACCGGCAATATTTTTCCGGGAAGCAGAAATATCCGTATTGTAGGAGCTTACCGTAGCTTTCATACTGCTCAGTTTAGCTTCCAGGGATTTGATTTCCTGCAGGTAAGGCTCCCTGTCCAGCACAAATAAGGTGTCTCCTTTCTTTACTTCCTGATTGGTACTTACATACACTTTCTTTACTTTTCCCAAAACCTGGGTGGTAATATCCACACTTCTGTTTCCTACTTTGACATCAGAAGTAATGGGGCAGTAATAATTTAAACTTAATATAAGGGCTATAGACCCGAAAATAGGCAGTGAATACACCACAACCTGTGTCGTAAATGTCCAGGGGATCAGTTTTAATTTTTTAATAAGAAGCCAGCATATTCCGGCATATATGGCGATGAGTAATTCCAGCATAAGTGTTAATTTTCGGGGGTTATAGATTCTTTTTCTTCTTCAGTAGGGTCTGTGTCTTTTTTCTGATCGTTCTGATTACCGTAATTATAATTGGCCCAGATTAAGGCAACCGGCCATAAAAGGCCTCCAAAAACAAGGGAAAGGAGGCACATACTTTTTATGGCGTTAAGCTGAGGGTGGTTCCTTTTCTCAGCTACTTTTTCCGGATAAATATGAACTTTCCAGAAAAGATAAATGCCTGCAACGGGTAAAACAAGTAAAATGAACCATGATGCAGCATTAGCTATATTGTCTTCCAAATGGCCTGTTGATGCCTGAACAAAATTGCATGATAACAGCAGGCAGAGAAGTATTGATATTCTTTGCATAAATAAATTGTATAAGGTAAAAATGATATTTGATGTAAAACAAGGCAGTAACCTGATGGTCAACAAACACGCAGCCGGTTACTTTGAATCTTAGGAAGATTAAAGCTTACTCAATAAAGGTTGTGTTTTTCAGGTGATATTTTCTCATTTTGCTTTTTTAAACGAATGGTGTGTTCGTATTTTGATGAAGCAAAATTAGATCGAATAAAGTGAGAAAAAATATTCCTAAGTTATTTTTTTCTTTCGTTCCTTTTTTTATGAATGCGGGCTGTCATCCTTGAAAGAGAGTTAGGAGTAATGCCCAGAAAATTGGCAATATACTTTCTGTTGGCATTTTGAGAAGTAAATGGTCTTGTTTCCAGAAACTCTTCATAGCGTGAATGCGGAGAGGTGGAACAAAACTGCTCAATGCGTGTCTTTGATATAGTGATGATCATCTTCAGAGACTTGAGGTATACATTATAAATGCCCTTGTGCTGAAAAGCGATGTCTTCAAATTCATTTTTACTGAACAGGAAAAGCTGGCTTTCAATAACGGCTTCTATAGTATATTTTCTTTCAGTCTCACCAGCATAGGATTCCGGAGTTTCCATAATGACAGCTTCCTTTTCTGAGGGAAGAAAAAGGTTACTTTCAATTCCGTTTTCATCATCAAAGAAAAATCTCAGCAACCCGTGAGACATAATGAATAAATGATTAAAAGACTGACCAGGCTCTGCCAGCTTCTCTTTTTTACGAAGAAGCTTCGGAGTACTGATGCTGACCAGGATATTAATTTCTTCATCAGACAGCTCCAGAAAGAAAGGAATATTCCTGAATATTTTAAAAGAATCCATGACAGCAGTAAAGATAAATAAAAATAACAAACAGATATTCCTTGATTCGTCTGAGGATTTCATAGAAGTTTTTTTTAGATTTGTTGGGGATTAATAATTTGAGATACCATGAACAATAACCGAAGAAGTTTTATAAAAAAGCTGGGAATTGCAACAGCAGCACTTGCCGTAAACCCGCTGGATCTGATGGCTGCCGGATTACCGGAAAATACACCCGCTGAAGCAATCAGTAAACCGATTGTACTTTCTACCTGGAATTTCGGTCTTAAAGCCAACGAAGAAGCCTGGACTGTCCTGGGAAAAGGAGGGAAAGCTTTGGATGCCGTTGAAAAAGGAGTGCGTCTTGTAGAACTGGATCCTAAGGAAAGAAGTGTAGGGTATGGAGGCCGGCCGGACAGAGACGGAAGAGTAACGCTGGATGCCTGTATCATGGACGAAAATTATAATATCGGTTCGGTAGCATGTCTGGAACATATCAAAAACCCGATTTCCGTTGCCAGAGCAGTGATGGAAAAGACCCCTCACGTAATGCTTGTAGGAGATGGTGCCTTACAGTTTGCCCTTTCACAAGGTTTTAAAAAAGAAAATCTTCTCACTCCCGAATCAGAAAAAGAATGGAAAGAATGGCTGAAAACCAGTCAGTATAAGCCTGTCGCCAATATTGAAAACCATGATACCATCGGAATGATCGCTCTGGATGCCCAGGGAAATCTTTCAGGTGCCTGTACAACGAGCGGGATGGCCTTTAAGATGCACGGAAGAGTAGGAGATTCTCCTATTATTGGCGCCGGTTTATTCGTAGATAATGAAGTAGGGGCGGCCACGGCCACCGGCCATGGTGAAGAAGTGATAAGAACTGTGGGCACCCATCTGGTTGTTGAACTGATGAGACAGGGCAGAAATCCGCAGGAAGCCTGTAAAGAAGCAGTGGACCGAATTGTAAAGATCAATCAGAGAAGAAATAAAAACCTGAAGGACATTCAGGTAGGCTTTATTGCCATCAACAAAAAAGGTGAATACGGTTCTTACTGTATTCAGGATGGGTTCAACTTTGCGGTTTACGACCAGAAAGGAAACCGTCTTGAGAAACCTGAATTTGCGTTGAAATAATAATAAATATGTAAAGGTACAAAGACAATCTTTATCAGGAATATAGACCAAGACAGAATATGAAAAGAATGATTATCGCTTCCTTATTTTTAATCATAGCGTGTAAGGAGGAGAAGAAGGAGAGTACAACAACGGCAGAACCTGAAATTCAGCAGGTAAAAGAAAAAGTAGTTTTGAATACTGCAGCAGCACCGGATAATGATTCAGGAGAAGCTAAAAAGTGGCTGGAGAAGAGTATTGTAGAATATTTTAAATCAGATCTTGTGGGGCAGGACAAAAATATGGAGAAAATGACCACGAAAGACTATTATGATTATAAAACCGATGCCACAAATGTAGATCTTGATATAGACGGAAGCCTTACTGAAAAAGAATTTAAAGACAAATGGAAAAACAAATTCAATACAGATAAAGCCGGAATCGGGATCGGGTTTCTTATCCCTGCGCAGGATTGGAACAAAATTGAAGTGGAAAGCTGTGAATTGAAATCCTCTTCAAAAGATGACTATACCTTTAATGTAGTGCTGAAAGATGAGGGCTTTAAAGCTGAATATCCATCAGTAATAAAAGTAGTCAAAGAAAACAGAGGCTTTCTGATTGCAGATGTACTGCAGGATGAACCGAAATAAAATTAAACAGATACAATGTCAAAAATAGAAATAGCATGCTTTAATCCGGAATCGGCAATCATCGCTTTTGAGAACGGAGCAGACAGAATCGAATTATGTGACGGGCTGAGTGAGGGAGGAACAACTCCGGGTTTTGAAACCACCAGACAGCTTCGTGAGAAAATCAACATTCCGATTTTTGTCATGATTCGTCCAAGAGGAGGAGACTTTACGTATTCTGAATCTGAATTGGAACAGATGAAAAAAGATCTGGTTCAATTGAAATCCTTAAACGTAGATGGCTTTGTGTTTGGAATCCTGAATGAAAATGATGAGGTGGATATAGCGCAAAACAAAGCTTTGGTAGAACTGGCTGCACCGTTTCAATGTACATTTCATAGGGCATTCGACCGGGCAAAAAATCTGGAAGATTCTTTAGAAAAAGTAATAGAATGCGGTTTTACAACCATCCTTACTTCAGGTCAGAAGCCTAACGTATCAGAAGGGAAAGAGAATCTGAAAAAACTGGTTGAGCTTTCTGACGGCAGAATAGAAATTCTGGTAGGAGGCGGACTTCGATCTTCGAATATCGAAGAACTGAGAGCTTTCACCAATGCAGGATATTTCCATTCTTCAGCCATTACGGATGGTGGTGCTTTTGCCAATCCTGCTGAGGTTGTTGCCCTGAAGAATAAATAAACTAGAATTACCCTTCACTTTGTCATTCTAAGAATAGTGAGGAATAGTAAAATGATTGGAATGAATAGAATTATTTAACGCAAAGTTTTTTGATAATTGCAGCCTGACTTCTAAGTGAGTAAAGAAAAAGTGACATTGTCGCTGAAGAAGCTGAAAGTAAAGCGTCCGCTTAGAAAGAATCAATTCCATTGATTTCCCCCTTTGCTGCCTTAAAAATATAACATAAAGTAAATAAATATGGAATTCATAGAATCGTAAACAAACTTATTAATGAATAAAACTATCCTTTTTGCTTTCATTTTCATTCAGACATTTATTGCCGCCCAGTCTTCGGAAAAGAACCTGTCTTCTGAAAACTGGCAGTTCAGAAATTCAAAAGATCAGCACTGGCTTCCCGCAAAAGTACCGGGGACTGTTCATCTGGATCTGATGAATAATAAAGCGATTCCTGACCCTTTTAAAGATGAAAATGAGAAGAAAGTACAATGGATAGAAAATGAGGATTGGCACTATCAGACCCATTTCAGTATTTCTCAGAAAGAACTGGAAAACCAGCATGCCAACCTGGTATTCAACGGACTGGATACTTTTTCAGAGATTTATCTGAATGGAAAACTGCTGAAAAAAACAGATAATATGTTCAGGAAGTGGGAAATTCCGGTGAAAAATTTGCTGAGAAAAGGGGATAATGAACTGAAAATTACATTCAGATCTGCGGTGGAAGAAGGAAAAAAACGGGCTAAGCAGGTTCCGTTCACAATGCCGGAGTCGCCGAGAAGTTTTGTAAGAAAAGCACAGTATCAGTTTGGATGGGATTGGGGTCCGAGACTGGTAACGGCAGGAATCTGGAAGGATGTAAAAATTGAATTCTGGAATACTGCCAGGATTGAAACCATTAAGATTGAACAAAAAAAATTATCCGGTAAAAGTGCCGATTTATATATTCATACTTCAATTTTGGCTGAAAAAGAAGGAAAGTATACTTTTAGAATTAATGATAAGGCGAATACGGTTCAGCTAAAAAAAGGAAACAACCGGCTGGCTATTCCTTTTACCATTCGGAATCCGAAACTGTGGCAGCCTAACGGATGGGGGGAAGCATTTCTTTATGATATGAAATTTTCACTTCAGAATGCCTCGGAAATACTTTCTGCCCAAACATTGAAATTGGGGTTAAGAACAATAGAGCTGGTACAGGAAAAAGATGCCGGAGGAAAATCGTTTTATTTTAAAGTGAATGGAAACCCTGTCTATATTAAGGGAACCAACTGGATTCCGGCAGATAGTTTTTCACCAAGAATAACCAAAGGAAAATATCAGAAGCTGATCAGGGATGCCAAAGAGGCCAATATGAATATGATTCGTATCTGGGGCGGAGGAATTTATGAAGATGATGAGTTCTACAAAGCCTGTGATGAAAACGGAATTCTGGTATGGCAGGACTTTATGTTTGCAGGAAGCTTTTATCCGGGAGACGAAACGTTTTTAGCCAATGTAAAAGAAGAAGTGAAAGATCAGGTCAGCAGGCTTCAGAATCACCCTTCAATCGCTTTATGGTGCGGAAATAACGAAATAGATGAAGCCATTGTCAACTGGGGATATCAGAAACAGTTCAAATATTCAAAAAATGATTCCCTCCAGGTTTGGAAAGATTATAAAAAGCTGTTTCATGAGGTGATTCCCCGTACCTTAAAAGAAAATCTTACGGCAGATAAAAATATCTATTGGCCCAGCTCTCCCTCTATCGGATGGGGCCATAAGGAAAGCCTTACAGAAGGAGATTCCCATTACTGGGGCGTGTGGTGGGGCGAACAGCCATTTGAAATTTATAACGAAAAAGTAGGACGGTTCATGTCTGAATATGGCTTTCAGGGAATGCCGACGCTTGCAACCACAAAAACTATGTTTTCAGGAGTTCCGGACCTGAGCTTACAGAATGCAACCATAAAAGCTCACGAAAAGCATGCGAGAGGCTGGGAGATTATCAATGAATATATGAAGCGGGATTATAACGTTCCTGCAGACTTTGTGAAATACAATTATGTTTCCCAGTTATTACAGGCCCGTGGGATGCAGATTGCGATTGAAGCCCACCGTCGTGCAAAACCATACAATATGGGGACTTTATATTGGCAGCTTAATGACTGCTGGCCGGTGGTTTCATGGTCTTCTATTGATTACCTCGGAAATTGGAAAGCTTTCCATTATCAGGCAAAAAGAAGCTTTGAACCTCTGCTGATATCCGTTGCAGAAACAGAAAAAGCTTATGATATTTACTTTATTAATGATTTAATGAATGCTGTATCAGCAACTTCAGGGGTAGAGCTGTTAGATTTTGACGGTAATTTTCTGTGGGGAATAGATGCAGCAGATATGATAAAGGCCAATTCCAGTGAGAAGCACTTTGAAATTTCAAAAACAGAATTTGCAAAATTTGATTTATCAAAAGCGGTATTGAAAATGTATGTTAAGAATGGATCTCTGCACCAGGAAAAGTTATTTTTCTTTAAAAAACCAAAAGATTTAAAGCTTACCAAACCGGATATTACAATTAAAAAAATATCCCCGACGGAAATCGAAGTTTCAGCCGATGTTTTCGCAAAAGATGTCTATCTGGTAGGAGATACGCATTTCAGTGATAATTTCTTTGATCTTCTTCCCAAAACTTCGAAAAGGATTACCCTTTCAAAATCTTTGGAAAACATAGAAGTGATGAGCCTTTGGGATACCGGAAATTAAAAAAGATTAAACTCAATGCAAAAACTATCACATCTGAGTACATTCCAATACCTTTGTGTGTTTGCAGGAATTCTACCCAAAAAAATATAAATTTTACCTTTCCAACTGAAAAATCAGCCGTAAATTTGCAGCATATTTCTTTACAGTTATGGTAAATTTTGTTCTGATTGCAGTGTGCATTGTGGCAGGGATGGTATTCAAAGCAACAAAATCTATCCACCCGGATGCTCACAAAGGTATCAATACCTGGATTCTTTATCTTGCTCTTCCGGCCGTTTCCTTTAAATACCTGCCAAAAGTACAATGGACAACAGAAATGCTGTTCCCGATTGTGGCTACCTTCCTGATCTCTGTTTTCTGCTTCTTTTTTATGATGTTTTACAGTAAAAGTAAAGGATATTCAAGGCGCTCCAGAAGTACTCTGGAATTGGCAAGCGGTTATAGCAATACTTCTTTCATCGGTTTTCCCCTTATCAGCGCTTTTTATGGGGAAGGATTATTAAGCATTGCCATTATCTGTGACCAGACCATGTTTTTTGCCCTTTCTACGCTAGGAATAATTGCCGCTGTAAAAGGAGGCAGCAAATCAGGAAAGGTGAGTGCTCTGTTTATTTTAAAAAGACTGATCACTTTTCCGCCATTAATAGGGTGTATCTCAGCTTTGGTGTTGTCACAGTTTATTGATTTTACGGTTGCAGAGCCGTTCTTTGATAAGTTGGCTGCTACAGTGAGCCCGCTGGCCTTATTTTCAGTAGGGTTGCAGCTGAAATTTAACGGATGGAAAAAGCTGATTCCGCAGATGTCGATGTCAATGCTTTACAAGCTGATTCTGGCGCCGGCAATCGTTGTAGGGTTAGCTTTGTTGTTTAAGATCAAAGGTGATGTTGCCAAAATCACGGTATTTGAAGCGGCAATGCCAACGCTGGTGACTTCAAGTATCATTGCAGAACAGTTCAGATTAAACACAAAACTGACCAACCTGATCATCGGGGTCAGCATTATCGTAGGATTTTTTACATCAGCATTTTGGTATAAAATTACCGAGCTGCTTTTTTAGCCACAAAAGGCACAAAAGTTTTTTAAACACTTAAGTTATTTAAAGTGAAAAGCTTTGCGCATAGAAGTACACATCAGTTTTAAAACCTTCGGTTTTTTATTGTTTACCTCTTTTGTAAATCATACGGATTTGTCATTCCGATAGGATTACTCCTTTATCTTAGCTGAGTGAAACGCCTTTGCGAACGAAAACACAGAGCATTGTATATCCGTTGTGAATGTTGCGTTATTCTTGCCTGAATGGAAATAGTAAGAAGATTTACCGTCATCATTTTCACTGAACCCTAAAGCCAAAAGAAATTCCTGCAAAGTTGCAGTTTTCTGAAGAAAGATCTAATTTTACACTTTAAATATTTCTCTTGCAATACGCTCAAATTGTTTTACCACTGAATTTAAAAGGATCTTTTACCTATAAAGTTCCTGAAGAACTGATGTCTGAGATCCAGCCCGGGATGAGAGTGCTCGTTCCGTTTGGAGGAAAGAAAATCTATACCGGAATTGTATTTGAACTTCACGATAATGCTCCGGAAAGTTTTGTGGCAAAGGAAGTGATCAGTATGCTGGATGATCAACCTATTCTTCCGGAAGAACAGCTTCGTTTCTGGAGCTGGCTTTCTGATTATTACCTGTGCGGGCTTGGAGAAATTTATCGCTTTGCCTTTCCTTCGTCTTTAAAGCTGGAAAGTGAAACGTATTTAAAACTGAAACCGGGAGCGGTAGTTGATTTTGAAAATCTGGATGTGAATGAAATGTATCTGATCCAGGCACTGGAAGTGCGTCAGCTGATTAATCTGACAGATATTGAAGCATTCATTCCCAAAAAAGATATTATCAAAACGATCAATTCTCTGATCGATCTGCAATACATTGAAATTGATGAGAAAATTGCTGAGAAATATAAAGCCAAAGAAGTGGCCTATGTCAGGATCAATGATGAGGTCTTGCAGCAGAACCTTCCGGATATCCTGATCAGGCTGAATAAAGCAAGAAAACAGAAGGACCTTTTCCTTGCGATTCTTGAAAAGCAGACAGAACATCCTGAAATTCCTATCAAAAAAGCCGAACTGTTTGAAGATGGCTATTTCGGAAGCTCTCATTTTAAACCTCTTGCAGATAAAGGCCTGGTAGAGGAATACTATATGCAGAAAGACAGGATTGAGAGCTATGAAGGAGAGCTTGAAGAGCTTGAAGAACTCTCTGAACAGCAGAAAACCGCTAAATCTGAAATAGATGAAGCCTTTGAAGAAGGTAAAAATGTACTGCTTCACGGGGTGACTTCTTCCGGGAAAACCCATATTTATCTGGAGAAAATAGACGAATGCATCAGATCCGGAAAGAACGTCCTGTTTCTCCTTCCTGAAATTTCGCTCACCAAACAGATTACCCAACGGCTGGAGAAGAAATACGGAAGACAGCTTGGATTTTACCATCAGAAGCTCACGGATTTCGAAAAGGTGGAAGTATGGAGAAGAATCAGACAGAATGATATCCGTATTCTGATCGGGACCCGTAATGCCCTGTTTCT
Organism: Chryseobacterium arthrosphaerae; assembly: GCF_001684965.1. NCBI lineage: Bacteria > Pseudomonadati > Bacteroidota > Flavobacteriia > Flavobacteriales > Weeksellaceae > Chryseobacterium > Chryseobacterium arthrosphaerae. The sequence continues at coordinate 449,382 of NZ_MAYG01000001.1, forward strand.
GCCTTATCAGAACTTAGGATTGATCGTGGTAGATGAAGAGCACGATTCCGCATACAGACCGAGAGAAGTTTCTCCTTATTTCAATGCTAAAGATTCGGCATTGGTTTTGGGCGGATTTTATAAGGCCGGAGTTATTTTAGGCTCTGCAACCCCTTCCGTTGAAAGCTATTACAGGGCAAGAAAAGATAAGATGAAATATGTTTTCCTGGATGAAAGGTTCGGGAATGTGAGCCTGCCGGAATACGAGCTGATCAATTTTAAGGAAGCACAGGATTCCAAAAAAGTCTCCGGAAATTTTTCTTCAAGGCTTATTGAGGAAATGAAAAAGACGGTGGATGATCATAATCAGGTGATTGTGCTTCACAACCGCCGGGGTTACGCCAATGTTGTGGAATGCGAAAGCTGTGGTTACGTGAATTACTGTTCCAACTGTGATGTGGTGATGACCTATCATAAAGCAGCCAATGAAATGAAATGCCATTACTGCGGGCAAAGAGCCTCAAAACCGAAAACCTGTCCGAAATGTCATTCTGAAAACCTGAATGAAAGAGGTGTGGGAGTAGAGCAGATTCATGAGGAAGTTTCCAAATTATTCCCGGATCATGAGGTAGACAGGATGGATGTGGATTCCATGCGCAAGAAATTTGCCTACGAAAAGCTCTACGAAAAAATAGAAGAAAGAGAAACGGATATTGTGGTAGGCACACAGATGATTTCCAAAGGACTTGATTTTGACCATATTGAGCTGGTAGCCATTCCGAAAGCTGATTCTCTTCTGTATGTGCAGGATTTCAGAGCGGAAGAAAGAGCTTATCAGCTGATCACGCAGGTTTCAGGAAGAGCGGGAAGGGTTTCCGGAAAAGGAAAGATCCTGATTCAGACGTATAATCCTGATCATTCCGTATTTCAGCTGATCAAGATGAATAACCCGGCGAAGATCTATAAATATATCCTTACAGAACGCCAGAAATTCCATTATCCGCCGTTTACCAAACTGATTATGATTGAGCTGAAGCACAGAAAAGAAGATAAAACAGACCGTGCTTCGCAGTTTCTGGGTTCCATCTTAAGAAAATACCTTCCGGAAGATTGTGTTTTAGGACCCGAAAGAGCCCAGATTGCCAGGCTGAATAATTTATATCAGTTCCAGATTATGCTTAAACTGCCCCGTGGTAAAAACTATGAAAAGTTCAAGAATATGGTTTTGATAAGTTTGAAAGAATTTGATGAAATCACTGCATATCAAAGCATTAAAAAAGATGTTTTTGTGGATTTTTAACAATTTTTAACAAACTTTAGACTCTTTTATAAGACGGCTGTAACCTGTTATATAACAATAATTTCTACTTTTGGACGTTGATTAAGTGTTTGGCTTTTTAACGGAATGATTTAACCTGTCATTTTTTACAGAGTCAAAAACTATAGAACAAAAAGAAGATAGATGGTAAATTACAGAAAATATATTTCAAGTGCAGCGGTGTTGGCTTCCGGTTTCTTCCTGGCTCAATCTACCGTTTCTACCGTTCTTTATTCTCAGAATTATGACAATCAGAAAAACAGTTTGAATCTGCCTTCCCCCGTTACTTCGGTGGAAAAGACTGTTTTGTCAGCAAAAGAGCTTGTAGATATTAATGTAAACACAATGATGTCGGATCCGGTGCTGAAAAATGCGCAATGGGGATTTGTTGTGTATGATCCGAAAACGAAGAAAGTGATTTCTTCGTACAATGAAAGCAGTCCACTGGTTCCTGCTTCAACGACCAAATTACTGACCACAGAAACGGCTTTAAATCTCCTTGGTGAAAACTACAGGTGGATGACCCAGCTGGAATACTCCGGAACCGTTGATGAAACGGGAACCCTGAACGGAAACCTTTACATCGTAGGAAGCGGAGATCCTTCTTTGGGAACCAATAAGGCAGGAGCATGGTCGTACAGGGACATTATTTCAGACTTCGTAGGCGGACTTTCACGAGAGGGAATCCGAAAGGTAAATGGTGATATTATCATTCAGACAGCGCTTTTCAAAGGCAATATTTCAATGCTTCCGGAAAATGTTGTATGGTTGGAAAACAATAATTATTATCTGCCGGCCGGCACAACCCGTGGAATCAATCCTGCCAATGAAAAACTGATTGTAAAAAAAGGAGGCTTTTCTGCTGAAAAGAAATTTTTCTACGTTTCTCCTTATGCCCACCAGATGGTATACGCTGAAAAATATGACGGAGACGGTATCCTGACCACAAAACTCCCGGACGCACCGGCTTACCTGGCCAATTCTTTCAGAACCACCCTGGTGAAAAGCGGAATTCCGGTTACCGGAAAAGTAACTCCAAAAATGACGGATGCAGCTCCTGAAAGCAGAAAAATGCTATCTGCCTACAAATCTCCTACTCTGGCTGATATCGTTTATTATACCAATCAGCACAGTGATAATTCATTAGCAGAAGCTTTATTAAGAACAGTAGGATTCCAGAAAATGGGAGATCAGACTTCTGAATCAGGTAGAATGGTTGTTACGGACCACCTGAAAGAAGCCGGCTTCGATATGATGGGGCTAAATTATATGGACGGAAGCGGTCTTTCAAGAGGAAATAACGTGACTCCTATTTCTCAGGTGAAATTCCTGACTTCTTTAATGGATGAAAAGTATTACAGAGCTTATCTGACTTCTCTGCCGATCGGTGGACAGTCAGGGACTTTAAAAAGAATGTTTTTAGGGCAAGGTAACGGACAGGTATTTGCTAAAACCGGAACTCTGAATAAAGTAAAAACACTGGCAGGATATCTGAAGACCAATTCAGGTAAAACCCTTGTTTTTTCTTTAATGGTCAACAACTATTCCGGTTCGGTAGATATGGTCAAGAAAAGAATGGAAAAAATTCTTGAACCCGCACTGGATCTCTGAAAATATTTTGTTTTATATATTATTACAGCCTTTTAATCATTGATTAAAAGGTTTTTTTTATATTTGATTAAATATTTCGAAGTATGAAAAAAATCTATCTCCTGCTGTTTGTTTCTTTATTATGCCAGCAGTTCTACGGGCAGAAACAAGGAGAAAATACGGATAAAAAAGGATTGCTTGAAAAAGAAAAAAAATCCTTTGCCCACAAAATGAATGCGGGTAATACCAATCCCAACACCCTGAATTATGATCTGCAGTATCAGAGAATGGATGTCAGCCTGGATCCTGCAGTGTATAATATTTCCGGATCTGTAACTTCTCATTTTAAGCCCACTCAGAATATGGGAAGCATTTACTTTGACCTTTCCAATTCGTTGACGGTTTCCCAGGTAAAGTACCATGGAGCCAATATCACCTCTTTTCAGCAATTGCCGACAAAGGAACTGAAGATTGATTTTCCGGCTTCTATTCCTGCCAATACTTTAGACTCTCTTACCATCTATTATTCCGGAGCTCCGGCTACAGCTGGCGGTGCCTTTACTACCGGGTCCCAGGGAGGAACTGCTGTTCTTTCCACGCTGAGTGAGCCTTATGGTGCACAAGACTGGTTTCCTACCAAACAGAGTCTGAATGATAAGATCGAAAAGTTTGATTTTAAAATTACAACTCCTCAAAACTACAGTGTGGCGGCTAATGGGAAACTGATGTCCGAAACTGCTCTCCCCAACAATAAGAAACTTACTTTCTGGAGAACAATGTATCCTACGGCAGCTTATCTGATAGCCCTGTCTATTACTAATTTTGTTGTGCTGAATGATACGATCGGAAATCCTCCTTTTCCTTTTGTGAACTATATCTATCCTTCCACTTCCGCAAACCCATCCAATATGACCGATATTGAATGGACCAAGCAGATTATGAATACTTTTGAAACCTATTTCGGGGCATATCCTTTCCGTAATGAAAAATACGGGCATATGCAGTATACTTACGGAGGCGGAATGGAGCATCAGACCATGTCTTCCATGGGAGGTTTTAATAAAACACTTATTGCTCATGAGCTGGCTCATCAGTGGTTTGGAGATAAAGTAACCTGCGGGGCATGGAATGATATCTGGCTGAATGAAGGTTTTGCTACCTTTGGAGAACATGTGGCTTACGAGAAGCTGATCATGACCAATACGGAATTTTTAAATTATCTGAGAAGCCAGATCGATTTTATTACGAGCAGTGCAGGAGGAAGTGTGTATGTTCCTGATTCCGGACTTTCGAGTGTCAACAGGATATTTGACAGCAGACTTTCCTATGCGAAAGGAGGTTATGTGCTGAGAATGATGAAATGGATCCTGGGAGATGCCGCTTTTTATCAGGCTCTTAAGGAATATCATGCAAGACCGGCTCTTGCCTACAATTATGTAAGAACTTCAGATCTTAATGCTTCATTTCTTCAGTCTACAGGAAAAGATTTTACAGAATTTTTTAATGATTGGGTTACAGGCGAAGGGTATCCTACTTACACGATAAGATGGCAGCAATCCGGCACTCAGACTTTATTTAAAGTTTCCCAGACACAGAGCAGTCCTACGGTCAGTTTTTTTGAAATGCCTTTGCCGGTAAAAGTAAACGGGACAGGTGGTGAAACTGCTTATTTTGTGCTTGATAATACCTCCAATAATCAATATTTTCCGCAGACTGTATCTTTCCCTATAGCAAGTGTACAGTTCAATTATGACTATCAGATTCTTGAAAAAAACTCTTCCGTTATCAAAGACAATACATTAAGTGTTTCATCCGTAGAAAAAGAAGATTTCGGCTTATATCCTAATCCGGCTAAGAATGAATTGTACCTTAAAGGTGTTAACAGGACTATAGATTTCTCAATTCATGCGATAGATGGAAAACTGGTAAGAAAAGGAAATTATCAGCCTGGGAAAGCAATTGGGATTTCAGAACTTGTTCCGGGAGCCTATATTTTTACGGTTGATGAGAAAAATATTAAGTTTATTAAGCATTAGAAATTGAAATATAACTTTAAAGAAGCTTTCAGATCTGAAAGCTTCTTTGTTTTCTGGCAGCTTTTGAACCTCTTTTCATAGCTGTTTTTACTTTGTATCTGAACCATGTTTCTTTAAATAAGTGACGCATAAAGTTATCAAAATGCCTTGTAATTACCAGGTTTTTAAAGCCTCGCCATTTTTCAAGGGAGGTTGATGGTAATGCTCTGACGGAAACCGAATAGCCTTCCGTGTCATACTGGATGTAATGCCACCAGCCGGAAGGAATATAAAGGGTTTCACCGGGGTGAAGAAGGGCTTCATAACCATTTAAATAGAGCAGAGCAGGATACTTTCTGTAATCGGGATCTTTGATCTGGGCCAGACTGTGAAAATTGTAAGGCAATTTGTACATCAGATCCGACTGCTCCCAGGGAAACAGCCATATTCTCTTGATTCCCTGAAACTGGGTAATAAAAACATGGGACATATCGATATCAATATGATTTCTGGTGACAGAGCCTTCACCTCCAAAGAACATAAAAGGCAGCCATTTCAGTATTTTTCCTCCTGTTACATCATTGTATACGAGATCATTTTTAAGCTCGGGCCTTATTTTTAAAAGATTAAAAAGAAAAAGTCTGTGCTCGGTAGGGGTGGTTTTGATCAGATCAAGATATTCTGAAAATTTAGTCCGGGTGACGGGATCGCTGGCCACTTTATCCAGGGAGTCGAGTTCGTTGCCGTATACATTCACAATCTCATCTCCGGCAATTTCTTTAAAATAATCATAATTCCACTTTTTAAAAGCAGGACTTTCGGGACTTACAAAATCTTCAAGAATGACGGGAAGCCTTGGTTTCATATAGCTTCTGATAAAGTTTTCTGAATGTATTGTATGAATTTTCTGTACCGGCTTTAATCTCATGCTCACAAATTTTAAACAAATATAAATATTATCCTACTAAATTTATAGACTAATAATGTTAAAACTGAACACAGGATCAAATTTTTAGAATTAAACTTATAAAAGGTTTTATTTTACTGCCTTTTTAGTAAATTAGCACATCTAAAAAATAACGAAAAATGATCTCTGAAAAATACCTTCAACATTTACAGAATGAACTTCAGAATATTGAGAATGACGGACTTTACAAAAGAGAAAGAATCATCACTTCTCAGCAGAGTGCAGAAATAGAAGCAAACGGGAAAAAGCTTCTGAACTTCTGTGCAAACAATTATCTGGGATTATCCAACAATCCGGAAGTGATGAAAGCTTCCCAGGATATGATCCAGTCTCACGGATACGGGATGTCTTCTGTTCGTTTTATCTGCGGAACTCAGGATATTCACAAAGAACTGGAGAAAAAAATTGCTGATTTCTTAGGTCTTGAAGACACGATCCTTTATGCAGCTGCTTTTGATGCAAACGGTGGTGTTTTTGAACCTTTATTCACCGAAGAGGATGCTATTATTTCAGATGAACTGAATCACGCTTCCATCATTGACGGGGTTCGTCTTTGTAAAGCCGCAAGATACAGATATAAAAACAATGATATGGCGGATCTGGAAGCCCAGCTGATCGCAGCTTCTGAAAAGAACCACCGTTTCAAAATTATCGTTACAGACGGTGTTTTCTCTATGGACGGTATTGTTGCCGATCTGAAAGGAGTATGTGACCTTGCAGACAAATATGATGCTTTGGTAATGGTGGATGATTCCCACGCAACAGGTTTCATCGGGAAAACTGGCCGTGGTACTCATGAGGCTAATGAAGTAATGGGTAGGGTAGATATCATCACTTCTACATTAGGAAAAGCGCTGGGAGGTGCTTTGGGAGGATTTACTTCCGGTAAAAAAGAGATCATCGATATGCTGAGACAGCGTTCAAGACCTTATCTGTTCTCAAACTCTCTGGCGCCGGGAATCGTAGGGGCTGCTTTGAAAGTATTGGACATGATTTCTGATGATACCACGCTTCGTGATAAAGTAATGGAAAATGCAGACTATTTCAGAACGGAAATGAAAGCGAAAGGGTTTGATATCCCGGACGGAGATGCTGCTATTGTACCGGTAATGCTTTATGATGCGCCACTTTCTCAGAAAATGGCAGAAAAACTGATGGATGAAGGAATCTATGTCATCGGATTCTTCTATCCTGTAGTTCCGAAAGGAAAGGCAAGAATCAGAGTACAGCTTTCTGCTGCTCACACAAAAGAACATTTGGATAAAGCCATTGCTGCTTTTGAAAAAGTAGGAAAAGAACTGGGCGTGATCTCTTAAGATAAAAAACGTTTTACAGTATAGAATAAAAACAGGATTTCTCATATTAGAGAAATCCTGTTTTTTTATGAGAAAAATATTCATTACCAGATCAACCGGCATCAGGAAAGACGGATTGGGCTTGAAATTTCAAGATGAGCATCATGAAATACATTGTAAAATATATCAGGGGTAAAATGATTGATGCAATTACTTTTAATCATTGAATTAATACCGTTAAAAAAGTGCTATTGGTGGATATTATGAAATACATTATATTCGAAACATTAATTCTAATAGCCATTTTGTGAAAAAATATTTACTCCTTTCTATTTTTTTCAGCTTTTTTGAAACAGCTTACGCTCAATCTGAGGATTACAAATCCATACTTACTGTAAGTGCTTTTGCTCCTTTTCGTGACCAACGCTATAATATAGGGTATATGCGGAAAATAAATGAAAGATGGTGGGTTGGAACCGAATTGGCATACGGAACCGACAAAATAACTCCTGTACATATCAGTAATTTTGAAGGGAAAAACCGGATTTTCGAGATAAAACCGGAAGTTTATTACAGCCTGGCACCTCATTCCAAATTAAAACATTTTGTATCTGCAGAAGTTTTTTATTTACATCAAACCGGAAAAAATATTTCAGGAAAATATTATGACGAAAATGAGGTATATTATTCTTTCAGTTCAGCAGATTATAAAAGAACCAAATACGGATTAAATATCAACTACAGCATTCTGCTTCATAAGGAGTCTTCATGGTTTGGCTTTATGCCGAAAATTGGCATTGGTCTCAGACAGAAAAATGTTTCTTATACCAATATGATAGGAAAGGAAGAAGATTATGCTCCTGTAGACGGTCTTCCTTTTGATTATCATTCCAATCGGCAGGGTTCCAATCTTCGTTTCAATTTTAATGTTGATATGAAATTCATTTTCAAATTCTAAAAAATATTTAATCTTTATTATTTTAAGCTAAAGATTTTAGATTAAATTCTCTTTTTTTCCGAAATAAACTATCTTTGCAAACAAATTTTTAGGATGCTGTATACCGTCATCAAAGCTTTGCATATTATTTTTATGGTAAGTTACTTTGCGGGAATTTTTTATCTCGTAAGGATTTTCGTTTACTATAAAGACACCGATGAATTTCCGGAAGAAAAGAAAAGAATTCTCAGAGAGCAGTATACCTTTATGGCCAGAAGGCTGTGGAATATTATTACGGTTCCGGCGGGGGTAATTATGGCGGTTTGCGGACTCGTTATGATCTTTTTGAATCCGGGGCTGATGAAAATGGGATGGTTTCACATGAAGCTGACTTTTCTGATCGGGCTGGCAGCGTATCATTACTGGTGCTGGAAAAAGGTCCTTCAATTAAAAGACATCAACGGAAGTACATTGCCCATTGCCAATATCAAACTGAGACAGGCAAATGAAATTGCAACATTCATCCTGTTCCTGGTGGTATTTACCGTGATCCTGAAATCTATGGTCATTGAATATTGGTGGCAATTAATCACAGGATTTTTCGTTCTTGTATTTCTGATCATGATGACAGTGAAACTTGTAAATAAAAACAAAAAAAACAAATAATTGTGGAGCAGGGGGTATCTCATATGCAGCCTGCTACATTTTACTAAAAAACTATGATTGCAATTTTAAAGAAAGAACTTTGGAGTTACTTCGGAAACTGGAGCGCATGGGTAATCATTGCAGCATTCAGTCTGATCGCCACTCTTTTTCTGTTCTTTTTCGACAACGATTCTAATATTTTTGAGATCGGGATGGCATCTTTGCAGAGCTATTTCGTATTGGTTCCATGGCTGCTGATGTTCATTATTCCGGCCCTTTCGATGAAAACTTTTGCGGAAGAGCAGCAGACGGGAACATTAAACTGGCTTTTTTCACAACCTTTAAAGGTATCAGATCTGGTGACAGGAAAATTCCTTTCCGTATGGATTGTAGGTATTTTATGCCTGATTCCGTCTTTGATCTACCTTTATACGGTGTATGTGCTGGGAGTTCCTGCCGGGAATATTGATCTTGGAATGACGTTCGGAAGTTATATAGGACTGATTATTTTAATTGCAGCTTTTTCAGCAGTGGGAATTCTGGCATCTTCATTATCCCAGAACCAGATCATGGCTTACCTGTTGGGCGTTTTTATGTGCTTCATCATGTATTTCGGAATTGAGCAGCTGGCCAGTTATAAACTTTTGGGCGGTGCAGACTTTATTCTTCAGAATATAGGCTTTTACCAGCACTTCTTAGGTTTTACCAGAGGACTTGTAGATTTCAAAGATGTGGCTTACTTCATTCTGGTTATCGGGGCTTCCTTAGTATTGTCGAATCATTTCATTAACAAAAAGAAGTAGAATTATGAAGAAGTTCAATGCTAAATCTCCATTGGGAATTTTCCTGTTTGCCATTCTTCCTTTAGTTATTATCCTGGCCTATTCGGGGATCAGATTAGATTTAACAAAAGAAAAGAGATATACCCTTTCCGACAGTACCATTAAAGTACTGGAATCCGTAAAAAAACCTTTGACGGTTGAAGTATATCTGGAAGGTGACTTTCCGGCAAGCTTTAAGCAGCTTCAGAGTGAAACGAAATTCATGCTTGAAGAATTCAGAAAGATCAATCCGAAGATCGACTTTAAATTTATTGATCCCATCAAAACAAAAATGTCTCAGGATACCCTGATGGCAATGGGAATGCAGCCGTCGATTCTGCCGGATGTAAAAGACGGAAAAATTTCACAGATCACCCTGTTCCCGTATGCGGTTATCAAACATGGAAATGATGGGGTTTCGATACCTCTGGTAGTACAGCAGGCGGGAATTGATGCCGACCAGCAGCTTACAAGATCTATTGAAGGACTGGAATATAACCTTGTTTCAAACATTAAAAACATCGCTGCTGATAAGAGAAAAAAAGTGGGAATCCTGGTTAATCATGATGAATTGAATCCTGATGAATTCCAGGGATTTGTACAGCTGGCTATGGAGAACTATGATGCCGGACCTGTTATTCCTAAAAATCAGACTGAGCTTTCACTGGAAGACGTTCCTTTGCTGAAGCAGATGAGCGCTTTGGTTATTGCTAAACCGAGAAAAGCTTTTACTGATAATGAAAAGGTAATTCTTGACCAGTACATCATGAACGGCGGCAAGACCCTTTGGATGATTGATGCGGTAAATGCTGAAATGGATACCCTGACAAGAGCTAAAAAAGTAATGCCTTTTCCTGTTGATATCAATATGACAGACTTTTTCTTTAATTATGGGATAAGAATTAATCCAGCCCTGGTAAAAGATGTTAAAAAGTTTGCTTTATTAAGACTGGTAACGGGAGAGGTAAGCGGAAATCCGCAGTATACAAGCTTACCATGGCCGTATTATCCGCTTGGTATTGCTGAAGATAATAATCCGGTTACTAAAAATATCAATCCTGTAAAATTTGAATTCCCGACTTCCATTGATACTTTGGGAGGAAGAAAGAATATCAGAACAAAAGTTCTTTTCGAATCCAGTGAAAGAACATTATTGAAACAGGTCCCGAATTATGTAGACCTGAAAGAAATTGCAAGTGTAGACAGCCTTGGGCAAATGGAAAAGCCAAGCACCCCTAAGATCTTCGCCGTGGCTTTGGAAGGGAAATTCAATTCCGCTTACGCTTCAAGGATTGAAAGAAAATCGTATCCTGGATTCAAAACATCAAGCCCGGAGAATAAAATGATCGTGATTGCAGACGGAGATGTGGGAAGAAATAAAGTGATCAAAGGAAAACCGCTTCCATTAGGAGTAGATCTTCTGACCAACGAACAGTTTGGAAACGAACAGTTCCTTCGAAATGCTTTGGATTATCTTTTGGATGACAGCAATCTGATGGAGCTGAGAAACAGAAATATAGAAGAAAGACTTCTGGACAGACAAAGAATTACCGAAGAAAAATCAAACTGGCAGTGGCTGAATTTATTGCTTCCGCTGGCGATTATCGGATTGATTGGAGGATTGTTCTTCTGGTTGAGAAAGAAAAAGTTTGGATAGAAAAGTATCCGCATGAATCTGTCAGCTTTATTGTAAGCCATAATACTTAAAAATAACTCGTGCATTTGTGGCACATCATAAAAAAAGAGACGCTCATGAGCGTCTCTTTTTGTAAGCGGTTATACCAATGTATGTTTTTGCGATCGTTACTTGTGTAATCCGGTCTTAGATCAGAACCTGTAAATAAAAAGAGAGTGTAAGCCCCCTCTGTTTCAATATTCGATCCTGTTTATTTGCCGGCCAGAAGTGAATGTAACTTTTCTAAAACCACATCCTTATAAAGATCCAGTTTAGAAGTAATATTGCTGGAATAGACAAGATCTGCAGTTTTTGTCTGTTGGCTGTTCATACCGAACTTTGAATTACTGTTTCGTACAGCCTTGTAAAACTCATCCTGATTGTAAATCAGCATCGCATTAACATTACTTTCACCCAATTCTTTTTCATTCTGTAAAATAGAGCTCTTCATTTCCAGATAATACTTTTTCTGGAGATCCAAAATAGGATTGCTGTAGCTTTCAGGAGCCGAATTATAGATTTCTACAAACTTTTTTTCTTTCTTAACCTGTGCACAGATCACCGTGAATGAAAGAATAACAGACAGGAAACATATTATTTTTTTCATGATTACAAGGTTTTGTAGTTGTACTCTAAGATATTGAATTTAAATGATATGAATCTATTTTTTTGAGGAATTGTTTATGTTTTGAAATCAGTGTTCCAGTACCGGAATAATGTGTTCCCATTTCAGTTCTCTGGCATAGTCAAGAGCGGTTTTCCCTTTTCCGGAAAGTACGTTTTTATCAGCTCCTGCATCCAGTGCGGCCTGCACAATGGTGAGATTTCCGGCGATGGTCTCTCTGTGAAGCAGCGTTAGTCCGTCCTCATCCGCATGAAGGAGTTCATCAGGATTCTGCTGTAAAAATTCAATAAATTTTTCCTTCATATTTTTGCTCATCGGATGTTCGATAAGGTTCTCCGGATTCTCTTTTTGGTTATTGACTACCTGAATATCATTATAGTCCCCGAAATCCAGCTGCCAGGCATCATCATGCTCTTTTCTTTCCGGATCAGACATATCGGCCCGCATCTTTTGAATGGTAAATCCTCCGTATGTTTTAGGGAGAACAGGCTTGGAGGACGAAAATAATTTAGAAAGGCCTTTAGACTGTGGTACACTTGGGGTGATCGCAAAAAGCCAGTCGGTGAGATGGCTCAGTGGAATTTCAACATAATCGCCCACCTGTATGTTTTGGAGGCTGTGAGGTTCGTTGATCAGGTAACCCTTAACGTTTTCACCGTCAAAAGCCACTTCATTGATCCACATATGTTCTGCCAGGCTTTCCCCGGTTTCCGCATCCTGTTCCTCAAAAAGGGTTTTTACACAGGCTACATCAAGGCCGGGAATAATTCTTCTATATTCCCATGACTGCTCACGCCAGAAATATTTAAAAGTTTCCTGAGCCTTTTGATAGGCTTTAAGCATGTCAGGATCACTGCCGTCTGCAAAAAAAATTGAGTTGCTTTCCATAAAAAAAAATGTGGTTAGATAATAAGGTGTGTTGAAAGGGCTATTTCTGGTAAGTCTCTTTTGGAAGTAATGCTGCGGTTCTGTAATAGCTGATATCGGAAGGACATTGTTCCTGAAGGTCCTGGAATGTATCAAAATCGTAATGCATCCAGTTTTCTTCATGATCCGGATCTGAAGTCTTATCAACGGCCAGTTCAAGCTTTCCGTCTTCCTGGTAGCTGCATTCTATAGCGGCATATATTTCACCGTTTTTATCGGTAGTATACCAGCATTTTATAGTTTTCTCAAGTTGGGGTTCCCCGCTTTCGTTGTCAATAACCTGCGAACAGATAAAATTTTCCGGATCATCCGTTTTAAATACGGTTTTAGATACCAAAGGCAGTTCATCTACAGACAGGGAATAAAGCTTGTTGGTGGAAATAATAAATCCATCAACTGTTTCTCTTTTCTCAATATCGAAAAAATCAGACTTTTCTTTCAGGTAATACAATACCTGCTCTTCATTTTCTCCGTCACTCAGAAAATAATTGATGTTGTATATGCTGTCTTCACTGATAAATTCGATTTCTTTCAAAAAATCTGAACCCTCTTCGTAATAATACAGATGATATTCACTTTGCTTTACAGCGCTGCTTTTGGAGATGACCTCCCCAAAAATGTTTTTGTACACTTTTCTCATTTTTAATCACGTTAGTTAGTTTCATCTATTAGTTTAAGTGGTATGAAGCAAAGATAAGTTTTCTTTTTTATCTTATTCCTAAGTGTATTTTAGTATTATTTTCGTAAGTATATCAAATATCCTTTATAAAATCCTCATATTCATAGTAAAATCTTTCAAAGCCATCCATTTTGTCGACAAAAAATTCAAAAATTTCCTGCCAGGTGTTTTTGTTGAAGACCGAGACGCCGGATTTTTCAACCCAGATCCTGCTGATGACCTTTCCGTTTTCCAGACTGTAATATTCGTCCTTATGAAAATCTCCGATGAATTCCTTTAAAATATCTTCCAGAGACCATATCTTTTCATAATAAGCATTCCGGAAGATTTCATCCTTCATTTCAATATCTAATGACACTTCTGCTTTTTTGTTGTCTGCAGAAAATTTGAATGCCATATCCTTGACTTTGGTATCATAGAGAATCCACTTTCTCGGGAAAGACTTCCCAAAAGCCGTCCAAAAGTCTTTTTTTAACTGTTGTGCTTCCTGTTTACTGAACATGGGACAAACATAATGATTTAATGGCAAAAAGGCAAAGAAGGATTTTATTTTAACGTGAGGTTTGGATGAGCTGGAGGCAGGAAGCAGGGAGGTGAAGGATGTAAATAATAAAGGTGTTAAAAATAACCGTTGATCATTTTTATTTTATTTAATCATTGCAATGCACTTCCAGCCTCATTATTCCGGCTTCCGGCCACCTAACCTGCTTTTATTTTTCCCTTTTCACATATTAAACAATTTTCTTATTTTTGCTGTAATGCTTTCAAAAAAATCTCAATATGCGTTTAAGGCTCTTTCATATCTTGTAGAAAAAAGAAATGAAGGCCCGATTCTGATTTCCGAAATTGCGGAACATAAAAAGATTCCCTTAAAGTTTTTGGAAAATATCCTGCTTGAACTGAAAAAAGCGGATATTCTCGACAGTAAAAAAGGAAAAGGGGGAGGATATTTTTTAAGAGAAAACCCTGAAAATGTAAAATTAGCCAAGATCATCCGTCTGGTGAATGGCCCTATTGCGATGCTTCCCTGTGTAAGTCTGAATTTCTATGAAAAATGTGAAGACTGTAATGAAGATCACTGCGGGCTCCATGACGTACTGATCGAAGTGCGGGATGCTTCTCTCAACATTCTGGAGAAAAAAACTTTAATGGATCTGGTCGACTGACCCGGTCCTTTTTTTTGAATTATCAGTCTATCTTTTTGGTAGGATAATATTTTTATCAGATATTTGCATTGCTTCAACAGAAGCACCAATACACCGAAACGATATATTATTTATGGTAATCTCAAGAAAAATTCAGGTAAGGCTTAATGTACTTTTTGTAACTGTTGCTATTGTAGGCATTGCGATATTTTCTATGTATGAGCTGGGATACCTGGATGAGCTTTTCAATATTCTGGCCAAAGACAACTATATTTTTTACTGGATGCTTCTGGTAGGTGTTTTTGCTGAAATTGTAGCCGGATCAATGGGAATGGGATATGGAGTGATCTGTACGACCACTTTAATGCTGCTTAATATCCCGCCTCATATTGTAAGCGCCAGCATCCATTCCGCAGAGAGCTTTACCACAGCTGCAGGAAGTGCAAGCCACATCAGACTAAAAAACGTAAGCAAAAGTCTTGTGAAAAAACTGGCCATTCCGGCTGTGATCGGGGCTATCATCGGCGCTGTTTCACTAACCTATCTGGGAGAATATTATGCTAAAATCACCAAAACCCTGATCGCTTTCTATACATTGTATCTGGGAATACAGATCTTTTCAAATGCATTTAAAAAAAAGCAGAATAAAGCGCTGAAAAGAAAAACAAATCTTACCAGGCTCGGCGTCATCGGTGGTTTCATAGACTCATTTGCCGGCGGGGGATGGGGGCCTCTGGTTACCGGAACGCTGATAAAAAATGCCTTTACCCCAAGGTTTGCGGTGGGAAGTTCTACGGTAGCCAAATTTATCCTCACCATCACTGCTGCAGTCACTTTTTTCTTTACTCTGGGTATTCAGCACTGGAATATTATTCTCGGTCTTTTAATCGGTGGAATTATTACTGCTCCTTTTTCCGCCATGCTTACGGCTAAGCTGCCTGTGAAGAAAATGTTTCTGATTATCGGACTGCTGGTGATCATTATGAGTTCCATAACTATTTATAAATCAGTTTTCAATTAAAAAATACAGCCCGTATTGAAAAATAATTGCTCTGAAAATCTATTTGGTTTTGAAAATATTTTACTTTTACACCACTAAATATTAGAACATGAATTTACATATCATTGCACTTTTTAAGTTTAATGAAAATTATCTGATGGAGGCGGTGGAGCTGTTTCAGAACCTGGTGAAAGAAACCAGAAAAGAAGAAGGCTGTCTGCAGTATGACCTTATTGAGGATAAAGATAATAAAGGGACCTTTTTCCTGATCGAGCTGTGGGAAAGTGTTGATCATCACAACAGGCACAACGGGCAGGATCATCTGCTGGACTTCCGCAAAGATGCTTCCAAAATGATGGAAAGTTCGGTAGAAGTCTATAAAGGTTTTAAAATATACTGAGAAATAAGAAATTCTGGCAGTCAGAATATCTTATCAAAAAAAACAAAAGGCGGTTTCAAATTTCTGAAACCGCCTTTTTATTAGAAAAAATAGAAAGTATTAAAATAAAATGTTTATCTCACGATAAGCTTTTTCGTTTCCGATTGACCACCGTATGTGATTTTTACCAGGTAAGTTCCTGAAGGAAGGTGGGAAAGGTTCATATCCTGTTTATAGAACCCTGCCTGATGGCTTAGCTCTGTGGTGTATACCTTTTTCCCTGTAAGATCATATACTTCCGCACTTCCTTTGTTTCCTGCTTTTTCTTTTACGTCAAACAGAACTGTTACTTTTTTGTCAGCCGAAGCAGGGTTAGGATAGATTCCGAAGCTTGCTTTTTTGCCCACCTCGGTGATTCCTAATGTTTCAGTAATCTTCTTGTATTTGAAGTACATATTTCCGGTGGAGGACCCTCCATTGGAAGTAAAGTACATTCTGTAGTAATCTGATCCCTTTTTGATATAATATACTGCATCAGAATAAACTCCTGATGTGGGCTTCCAGGAATGGCCGACAGTAGTGATGTTTTTTGAGAACGCTGTGCCTGCCGGAATTGCGGATGTTGCTGTTTCCTGTGTCTCAGGTCTTACTTTTGCTACAGAAATATTCGGATTCTGAATAACTCCGGACATTCTGTATTTCATCGTTTGAGGGTTCCCCTGCGGATCGGTGTAAGGATAATCTGTATAATATCTTGTAAACATCAGGTCCCAGTTTGCTTTAGCCGGCTCAAGGCTGGCAACCTTTTCATTGGTGTTGAATGAGAAATAATTGAAATAGGCATCATCAGATCCGTTGGCAATGGTTTTGGTCTGTGTGGCATCCCATGAAGAAGTGGCAGCATTCCACTTTGCATATTTGAAAGTATATCCTCCGAAATAGTCCTCAATCATAAATTTAACGGATGCTCCTGAGGCATACTGCATAATGAATATCACTTTTCCTTCCACATGGTGGTTGGTAAAATTATAATCTCCCCATCCATAAGCTGCAGACCCCTGTTCGAAAGCTCCTTCCTGAATTGCCGTAGTATTGTCAGGATTAAAAAGAGGTGCCCCGTAAGAAGCTACGCTATTGGTTGTGATAGTGTTCCAGTCTGCCGGGTTGGCTGAAGCCTGATATACTTTGATATCATGAGCATCATTAATTCTTGTTCCAAAGTTGGTTGCAGAAGCTCTGTAAAACGCTACATCCCATGAGCCTGCAGGCTGTGAAACCATATTGTTGGTACTGAAATCAAAAAACACACGGTTCTGATAATTAGCTCCCATAGACATGTTAACGGTTGTGTAACCGTTAGCATCAGTTTGTGCCAGTGCTGTTTGTTGAACAGAAAGTGCAAACAGGGAAGTCAAAAGTAATTTTGCTTTCATAACTTATTTTTTAAATCCTTATTTAGAATGATTCCACAAAAATATATAATTATTTTTAATCAGTCTAAATAAAAACATGATTTTTATCGTGTTCTGATATTCTTATAAAATGTAAAAGAGGTTAAAAAAGCCGGAAGGAAAGGTCCCACCGGCTTTAAGAAGAAAATAATAGTCTGATACATCTTATTTTTTAATGAACCTGGATTGAACCGTTTTACCATCTGCGGTTTCAATATTCATATAATACACCCCTGTCTGAAGTGTACTGATGTCAAATCGATGTCCGCTGGGTTTTCCTTCTGCCGCTTTTTGACCTGCAGAAGAGTAGATACGGATGTTTTTAAGATCTTTTTTTGATGCAAACTCCAATGCTGTCTGGTCAGAGTTCAGGGCAAATCTGAAGTTTTCTGCTGCTTTATGGCTGTCTGATACTCCTAAGGATGCAGTTGTGCTATAAACTACATTATCAATTTGGATGGCAACGTGCGTTGCTGTAGGAGTGAATTTAAATACAATATACGAACCTGCTGATGCCGGAATGTTCATACTTATATTCTGAACTGTCCCAATAGTGGTTACATTAACAGGGTTTCCTACCGCAACAAATGTTGACATGTCTGCAGGATTGGACGCAACGCCTACCTGGATGCTTCCCGGACCGGGCGATGGAGATACAAGCGTTGTATCAAAAGTCAATGTTTTATTTCCCGTGGGTGTTTCAATTTGTGGAGAAATCAGGTATGAAGATCCTGTTGCATTGTTTCCTGCATACGACTGTATAAATTTGTTGGAATCACCAGCAACAATCATCCGGGGAGATACCGGTGGCATTGCTCCGGTCATAGGGGCAACTATGGCAGACCATCCAGACTGTGGGAAAGTAGTGTTCCCGGCAGTAAAATTATCGAAATTTTCATTGATGGCAGATACCTGTGCATTAGCCGATAAGGCCGTAAACAGCAGAGTTCCTAAAAGTAATTTTAGTTTCATGAGATTATTTTTATTTAGAATTATTCCACAAAAATATATATTTATTTTTAATCATTCTAAATAAAGTTTTATATTTGCTGAAAATTTTTCTCAACAGTTATGAAGAAGAAAGTGATTACCGTTTTGTCACTGTCGTTTGGTTTTTGGATGAATGCTCAGCAAAAGGATTCCCTGAATCAACAGGATATTGATGAAGTTGTCATAACAGGGCAATATAAACAGCAGTCGATCAGTAAATCAATATACAAAGTAGAAGTAATTGATGCACAGCAGATTAAAAATATGGCTGTAACCAATGTTGCCGAAGTATTAAATCAGAACCTTAATATCTTAATAGAACCTAATAAAGGCTCCGGAAACTCCAGTGCCAATATTATGGGACTGAGTGGTGCCTATACGAAGATCCTTATTGATAATATTCCCGTTGTAAGTGATGAAGGTTTGGGTAATCTGGTAGACCTTACGAAAATCAACGTTAACAATGTTGAGCGTATTGAAGTGGTAAAAGGTGCGATGGGGGTAGAATACGGAAATAATGCTTTGGCAGGAGTCATCAATATTATTACCAAAAAGAATTACAGTAAAAAAGTAAGCATCCAGGCTTCTTTACAGGAAGAGACGGTCAATAAAGACTATGATTGGTTTAAGAAAGGAAACGGCCGTCATATCCAGTCTTTAAATGTAGGATACAGGATCAATGATAACTGGTCTGTTGCGGCAGATATTAATCATAATGATTTTAAGGGCTATAAAGGGCAACTCCGGGGATATAAGTACTTCAGTGAAAGTAATGACGGGCTGCGCGGCTACGACTGGCAACCCAAAGATCAGATCACAACCAATGGAGTCATCCGTTACAGTAAAAATAACACCAGTTTTTATTATAAACTGAATTTTCTTTCAGAAAAAATCCATTATTACAACCCGCTGGTAGAAGAGTTTTACCTTGGAGGCGGTAACAGGACCTACACATCAAAAGATACCGATTACGATACCAAAAGATGGATCCATCAGTTTAACATCCAGACAAAAATGGGAAGAATCAATTATAACGGTGATTTTTCCTATCAGACGCAGGAAAGAAAGTCCCAGCAGTACAGTTATGATGTTCCCGCAAGGCAGGAGTTATCAAGAGATCCGGATAAGACTTTTTACAAATCGGATGTATTCTATTCAAGAGGGATGTTCAGCAATTTTTTAGACAGTGAAAAAATCAATTTCCAGATAGGGTATGAGCTGGACAGAACAAAAGGTTTTGCCGGATCTACAACGTTTGAAAGCAATAATAACGGAAAAGATATTGAACGATCCATCTTCAATTACGCCAATTTCTTGTCTGCAGAATGGAATGCCACCCATTGGCTTTCTATACGCCCTGGGGTAAGGCTGGCTTTGAGTGATAAATTTGATTCCCAGTATAATTACTCCGCCACCTTAAGGTTTAAAACAACTGAAAAATCTGATATCCGTTTAGTTTTTGGTTCTGCCAACAGGTTCCCGACGTACGATGAGCTCTATACTTTTGTTGTTGACAACAACCACGATATCAGAGGGAATGAAAATCTGAAGCCTGAAACAGGGTACTCAACAGGTATATTCTGGGATTATGCAATGACCAATTCCAATGACTGGAAATTTAATTTCAGTGCATCAGGAATGTTCTTAGATGTAAAAGACAGAATTGAGAGTGTAATTGTAAACAACAGCCCTTTACAAATGACCTTTTTGAATATTGATAATTATAAATCTTTGTTATTTGGAGGAGGGATAAATGTCAGGAAAGGTGATCTTAGCGTAAATGCAGGCGTTTCAGTGATGGGGATTTCCCAGGTTCTCAACACAGGAAATGTTTATTCCCCCAACGATTATAATTTCTATGCAGAAGCCAATCTGGCGGCCAATTATACATTGCCTTACACAAAAACGCTATTTGCTCTTTATTATAAGTATACAGGAACCCAGAAGCGGTATACCCATCAGGGAAATGCGCAGGATCCAAAAGATCCGGGACAGTATATATTAGGGGAAGTCGGGGACTACAATATGCTGAATTTTACAGTGAGCCAGCCTTTCTTTAAAAATCATTTCGAAATCAGTGCCGGTGTGAAAAATATTTTTGATGTGACCAGTGTCAGAAATACAGTACAGGCTGGAAACAGCCACAATGCTGCTGCGAGTCAACAGAATCTATTCTATGGCAGAAGCTATTTTGCGAGATTAAATTATAACTTTTAACGGATTAAGAATGAAAAAAATACTATTTACCCTTTTAATAGGTGCTTCTTTTATTTCTCAGTCATGCATTAATGATAATGAAGACGCTGTTATGGTAGCACCTTCTGACGGAGCCGTTGTCAGTCCAAAAGTAGGAGGGGCAACCCAGCCCAACCAGGTTTGGATTGATCTGGGTACCAATACCGAAGTTGCAACCACAAGAACAGATTGGGATTTTGCATTCTATACAGGAAATTCATTTAAAGTAGTTTTGAATTCTTCTGTCATGATGGCAGCAGGTAAAATACCTGATGCTACCAATATAGATCTGGTAACAGAATCCAGTGTTGCAGCATTGAAAGATCAGGTTCAGGTAGCTAATTTCAATCCTGCCAACGAAACCTATATTGATGACGTAAAAGGAGATTTTCCTTCAGGATATACTGCCATAGAAGAAATTAAATACAACGATTCTGATAATGCCGTTTATCTCGTTAATATGGGGAAAAAGATCTACACAGGTAGCGTTCCTGCAGGATCTGTTACTACAGGAGGTGACAGCAGAGGATGGATGAAAGTACAGGTGGTGAGATCAGGCATCAATTACAAGATAAAGTATGCCGAACTGAATGCTACCACCCATAAAGAATTAATCATCACCAAAAATACAAACTACAATTATAACTTTGTGAGCCTGGCTAAAAACAGTGAAGTCACAATACAGCCGGAAAAAAAGAAATGGGATCTGTGTTTTACCGTGTTTACCAATCTGATTGCCGGTGCGGGAAGTTACATCTATGCCGATTTCGTTCTTACCAATAATGTAGGCGGAGTGGGCGCTTATGAAGTGAAAGTAACTTCAGGATCAGGGGTGGAAGCTTATAATAACTTCAAAACTTCGGACATTGACCCTTCCAGGTTTATTTATAATGACCAGAGGGCTATTGGTGGAAACTGGAGAAATCCTGTAGGTGCCAACGGGCTTGAAGTCTATGGTGACCGGTTCTATGTTATCAAAGATGCCGAGGGATATTACTTTAAACTGAGATTTACAAGAATCACAAACACGGCAGGAGAACGTGGAAGACCTCAATTTGAATACAAACCTTTATAAAATAATCAAATAATAGTAGATCATGAAAAAATTCATCCTTGCAGCTTCTGTTCTTGTAGCAGTATACTCTTGCAAAAAAGCAGAAGGAGCAGCCAAAGAAAATACTGCAGAAGCCAGTTCTGAAGCACCGAAAACCAACAATAAAATCGTAACATTAAACGGAGGAATTACAGAAATCGTAGCAGCTTTGGGCCACGAAAAAGAAATTGTTGCAACAGATGTTACAAGCACCTATCCGGCTTCCTTAAAAGCTACCGCTAAAGATTTAGGACACATGAGATCCATGACGATTGAACCGATCATGGCAGTAAGTCCCACATTAATTTTAGCTTCCGATAAAGATATCAATCCGGAACTAATGGAGAAAATCAAATCTTCAGGAATTCAAGCCGAAGTTTTTAAGCAGGAATATACGGTAGAAGGAACTAAAAAACTGATTGAACAGGTAGCAAAAGCTATCGGGAGTAAAGAATATCAGAAATTAAATGATAAGATTGATGCAGATCTGAAACAGGTACAGCCTATCGCTAAAAAACCGAAAGTATTATTCATCTATGCCAGAGGAAATATGCTGATGGTGTCCGGTAAAAATACCCCAATGGCTTCCCTGATCACTCTTGCAGGCGGAGAAAATGCCGTGAATGATTTTGAAGACTTTAAACCACTGACACCGGAAGCCGTTGTAAAAGCCAATCCTGATGTCCTTTTCTTTTTCGAAACAGGCCTGCAGGGAGCAGGAGGAAACGAAGGAGCGCTTAAAATGCCGGGAGTTTCCCAGACCAATGCAGGAAAGAATAAGAAGATCATCGCAATGGACGGAGGTTTAGTCTCAGGTTTCGGACCGAGACTGGGAGAAGCAGCAGTAGGATTAAACAAACTTTTAATTGAAAGCACAAAGTAAACTATACTTTTATCTTATTATAAGTGCAGTGCTGCTGGTTACCATTGCAGTGCTGTCACTTAATACCGGAGTCTATGATTTTGGCGGAGCATCTGCGTTCAAGATTTTATGGCAGGTTATCAGAGGAGATTCCACGGTGTCACTCAGTGATGCATATGTGGTATGGGATGTAAGAGCAGCCAGGATTATAATGGCGATTTTAATAGGAAGTATGTTGTCGGTTTCAGGAACAAGCCTGCAGGGGCTTTTCAAAAATCCTCTGGCGACGGGAGATTTAATAGGACTTACATCAGGAGCAACACTGCTTGCGGCAATTGCGATTGTTTTAGGAGGACATTTCAAGCACTATCTTCCTGAGGCTGTTCAGTTTTCATTGGTAGGTATCGCTGCTTTTATAGGCTCCTTTTTATCAATGATGCTGGTATACAGGATTTCAACCAATGGCGGAAAGACCAATGTGGTGATGATGCTTCTGACGGGAGTTGCCATTACGGCGATTGGGTTTTCCATTACCGGTTTTTTGATTTATATTTCAAAAGATGAGCAACTCAGGGATTTGACATTCTGGAATTTAGGAAGTCTGGCGGCAGCTACCTGGACGAAAAATAGTATTTTAACCATCGTAGCCGTTATTGCCTACAGCATTCTGCTCCCTAAAGGAAAAGCGCTCAATGCAATGATGTTGGGAGAAAAAGATGCGCAGCACCTGGGAATCAATGTGGAAAAGCTTAAGAAGCAGATCATTATTGCTGTTGCCTTAATGGTTGGTACATGCGTGGCATTTTCAGGAACCATTGGCTTTGTAGGACTTATCGTACCTTATATTTTAAGGCTTTTGTTCAAGTCCAATTATGCCTTTATCCTGCCGTTGTCAGCCGTATGCGGAAGTATTTTGCTGTTGACGGCAGATACATTCAGCAGAAGTATTGTAGCACCCTCCGAATTACCTATCGGGATTCTGACAGCGCTGATGGGAGGACCTATTTTTATTGCTATTTTGATTAAATTTAAAAAAACGCTGTAATGATAAAGGCACACCAGATTAATTATAAGCATAAAGAGTTCCGGATTCTGGATGGGATAGATGTCTCCCTGGGATATGGAGAGTTTCTGGCGATTGTAGGACCCAACGGAGCCGGGAAGTCAAGCCTTCTGAGTGTTTTGGCAGATGAAGTGAAAGCCGGAAGACCAAAGATTCTGTTTAAAGATAAACCCATCGGAGAATGGAATGTAAAAGAACTTTCAAAGCATAAGGCCAAATTTTCGCAGCATAACAGCAATGATATTCCTCTTGAAGTAAAAGATGTGATCATGATGGGAAGATATCCTTATTTTGATGCCCAGCCCGGAAAGGAAGATCTGGAAGCGCTGAACCGTATGATGTATGAAACCGATATTTTTCATCTGAAAGACAGAGATTACAATACTTTATCCGGAGGGGAAAAACAGCGTGTACATCTCTCAAGAGTAATGGCACAGCTGCAGAATGAAATTGCCCACAAACTGGTTTTTCTGGATGAGCCGCTCAACAATCTGGATATAAAACACCAGTATAAAGCATTGGAGATCATCAAAAAATTTACAGAAAAAGCCAACAGCGCCATTGTTGTTTTACATGACCTGAACCTCGCAGCCCAGTTTGCAGACAAAATCCTGCTAATGAAATCAGGAAAAGTATCCGCTTATGGCACCCCACAGGAAGTCTTCACTGCTGAGACCATCAGCAGCGCTTATAACTTTCCGTGTACGATCTGTGAGCACCCCATTACGAATAACCCAATGATCATTTTTGGATAACCATGGAAAAAGAAGAACTAAAAACCCTCGCACAGAACCTTGCCAATCCTCAGGGAGAAAAAGGCATTGAAGTAGGTGAAATGATGAATGCCACTAACATCAGTATGACAATGGAGAGCGTCAGAACTCTTCTGATTGAAGACGGTGAGCATATCCTGGAAATAGGACACGGAAATGCAGGACATCTGAAACATATTT
Organism: Chryseobacterium arthrosphaerae; assembly: GCF_001684965.1. Taxonomy (NCBI): domain Bacteria; kingdom Pseudomonadati; phylum Bacteroidota; class Flavobacteriia; order Flavobacteriales; family Weeksellaceae; genus Chryseobacterium; species Chryseobacterium arthrosphaerae. The sequence goes on from NZ_MAYG01000001.1 coordinate 474,026, forward strand.
TGGACCTGGCCCAAAACCTTGCCTATACAGGAATTGATATTTCCGAAACTATGAATCAGGAAGCCAAAAGACTGAATAAAGACTTTCTTGACCAGGCAGATTTCATATTGTATGAAGGGAAAAAGCTTCCTTTTCAGGATGAGACCTTTGATAAAATATTTACAGTCAATACCGTGTATTTCTGGGAAAAGCCGGTTGATTTTTTAAATGAGATCTACAGGGTCCTGAAAGACAGCGGAACCTTCGTTCTTACTTTCGGGCAAAGGGATTTTATGGAGAAACTGCCGTTTACAGCATATGATTTTACATTATACAACAATAATGAAATGGAAGAGCTGATTTCCAAAAGCCATTTTAAAAGAATGAAAATCACTGAAAAAGAAGAAGAGATAAAAAGTAAAACAGGAAACGAAACAATACATAGAATTTATACAATTTTAACCATAAAAAAATAAAATAATGAGCACATTAGTGAATGATTTAAAGGAAAAATGGGAAGCTCTGAAAGCAGAAAATCCACATATAAGAATAAGAAATGCCGCAGCACAATTAGGAGTAAGCGAAGCCGCGCTACTGGTTACAGGAATCGGGGAAGGAGTAACTGTTCTGAACCCTGATTTCCCGGGAATTCTTACTGAAGCTGAGCAATTGGGAAAAGTAATGGCTCTTACCCGTAATGAGGAATGCGTCCATGAGAGAAAAGGAGTGTACCAGAATGGAGATTTCAGCAGTCCGCATGCGCAGCTTTTTGTAGGCGAGGATATCGATCTCAGAATTTTCCTTAACCACTGGAAGTCTGCCTTCGCAGTAGTGGAAGGAGATAAAAAAAGTCTTCAGTTCTTTGGTAAGGACGGACTGGCACTTCATAAAATCTATCTGACGAAGAACAGTAATGAAGAAGCTTTCGATGCCATTGTAGAAAAATTTAAAGCAGAAGATCAGGACCAGGCATTCACTTTTGAAGCAGTAGCTCCGAAACAGGCAGAAAAAGCAGATGCTGAAATTGATGTAGAAGGATTCAAAAAAGCATGGACAGAATTAAAAGATACCCACGATTTCTTCATGATGACAAGAAAATTCGGTGTAAGCAGAACTCAGGCGCTGAGGCTGGCTCCGGAAGGTTTCGCAAAGAAAATTGATAATGCAAAAGTGGTGAATATCCTTGAAGATGCTTCTGAAAAGGGCACACCTATCATGGTGTTCGTAGGGAACAGGGGAATTATCCAGATTCATACCGGGAATGTGAAGAAAACCCTTTGGCACCAGCAGTGGTTCAACGTAATGGATCCTGATTTCAATTTACATCTGGATGTTACCAAGATCGCAGAAGCATGGATCGTGAAAAAACCTACGGAAGACGGGGAAGTAACCGCTATCGAAGTATTCAACAAAGAAGGTGATTTCATCGTTCAGTTCTTCGGAAAAAGAAAGCCGGGAATTCCTGAACTTCAGGAGTGGAAGGACCTGGTGGCAGGATTAGAACAATAATAATTAGATGATTTGAATGGAGACCGTTTTGTTTGTAAAATTCAAAGCGGTCTTTTTTATGCGGAAGGGTAGGTGTAAATTTACTTTCCGTGCCAAAATATTTGTGTAATTTGTGTTTAAATAATTAAGATGAAGAATATCCTTGTAGCGATACTGCTCGCAGGTTTCTGTACCATAAGTGCACAGGACTTTAAGGCCTATCAGTTTTATGATAAAAAAGGGAAAGAAGTAAAAACAGACAAGGTTGTTAAAGATCTGGCTGATTATGATGTGGTTTTTTTCGGCGAAAATCATAACAGCTCTATCAATCACTGGCTTCAGCTCAGGATCACCGAAGCTTTGTATGCAAAGAAAAACGGACAGCTTATCTTGGGAGCGGAAATGTTTGAAAGAGACAATCAGCCTCAGTTGAACCAATACCTGAACGGTACATTGGATGCAAAAACCCTGAAAGACTCCGCCCGTTTGTGGAATAATTATGCAACGGATTATAAACCTCTGGTAGATTTTGCAAAAAGTAAAAAGCTGAGCTTCATTGCTACCAATATTCCTAGGAGATACGCTTCACAGACCTCGAAAGAAGGGCTGGAATCTTTAAATAAGCTCAGCGATAAAGAGAAAACGTATATTGCTCAGTTACCGATTAAAGTGACGCTGGATACCCCGGGATACCAGGAAATGAAAAAAATGATGGGTGATCATGCAGAAGGAACAAAAGTGATGAACTTTATCTCTGCACAGGCTACCAAAGATGCAACAATGGCAGAATCTATCCTGAAAAATCTGCAGGCCGGTAAAACCTTTATCCATTATAACGGAAACTACCACAGCAAAGAATTCGGCGGAATCTATTGGTATATCAGACAGAAAAACCCTAATCTGAAAATGGCGGTGATCTCTGTGTTTGAATCAGACGACCCTGAATTAAAAATTCCGGCAGAAGATTATGTTCCGACAGAATTCAATCTGATTATTCCTTCAGATATGACAAAGACCTTTTGATTTACCTCCGGATTAGGTTTACATTCGAAGAAAACAGCAATTTTGTACATCTGATAAACAGATTTATAATAGTGAATCATATCAAAATTCAATAGTGACGGGCTTTAGCCCGTTTTTTTATAGATGAAAATTCCATCGGCTTTAGCCAAAACCTAAAAATGAGGTTAAAAATTTTCAGCAGAGAATTAAGTCAGCCCCATGAAGTATTTTTACCTCACAATATTTACCTTTGTATAACATTCAAAAACATATGAAAAATCTGTCTGCTCTTTTGATTCTTGTTATGGGTTTCGTCCATGCTCAAAAGCTTACTGCAAATGAACGCTCTATCATCAATCAGGGAGACGTGAACACGGCATTACCAATTTACCAGACCACAGATAGCCATCAGCATAAAACCTTACTGAGTCTTTCCACAGAAGCCGATCCACTTGATCCGAATACAGCAGTCCTGGTAAAAAGAATGAAAGAATCTCTTCTCTCAACAGATGGAGGAGTGGGTATTGCTGCACCACAGGTGGGTATCAACAGGAGGATTATCTGGGTACAGCGTTTCGATAAGGAAGGTGCTCCGCTGGAATACTTTATCAATCCTGTGATCGTCTGGAAGTCAGATTTGCAGAATCTGGGACCTGAGGGAGATCTGTCTATCCCTGATTTCAGAGATCAGTTTTACAGAAGTAAGGTCATTCAGCTGGAATATGTGGATCTGAAGGGCCAGAAATATTCTGAAATTGTAGAAGGATTTACTGCCGTCATTTTCCAGCACGAAATTGATCACCTCTTCGGAATTCTGATTTCCGATAAAAAAGAAAAAGAAAAAAACGATTCTTATAAAAAGGTAGACGCCTATCAGAAAAGTGATCTGAACAGAAGATGAAATAGGGGTAATGAGTAATGAGTAATGAGTAATGAGTAATGACTAATGAGTAATGAGTAATGAGTAATGAGTAATGAGTGCATCAGGGCTATTACGAATTCTCCTTCATCAAATCGATTGAAAATCGATGCATTCTTAGCTCCCTTAAAAATACAACATGATCAAAATTAAATTTTGTGTTTAAGAAAAACAATGCATTCAACAGCTTGTATTCATCTTTAAAAATCCGTGATTAAACTAAAAAAATAAAAGGAGCTGTTTTGATAAAAAACAGCTCCTTTCGCTATAACTATGCTTAAAAAAATTGGATTAACCGTTGTTGGTTACTGAAAGTTTCACCTCCATATTGTTTCTTGTAGCATTAGAATACGGACAGATCTGATGTGCTTTTTCTGTTAAAGCCTGTGCTTCCTCAAGAGAAACCCCGGGAATATTGACATCCAGCTCTGCAGCCAATCCGAAACCTCCGTTTTCAAGCTGGCCTATGCTGATCTGAGCCGTAACCTTTGTTTCGCCGGTCTTTACTTTGGCTAAGCTGATCACCCTGTTCAGTGCGCTGTCAAAACAAGCTGAATATCCGGCAGCAAAAAGCATCTCCGGATTGGTAAAGTCGTCATTGGCTCCGCCTAAAGCTTTCGGCATTCTTACTTCAAGGTCCAGCACAGCGTTTTCACTTTTTACGTGGCCGTTTCTTCCGCCTGTGGCAGTGACTTTTGTGGTATATAACGTTTTCATTTATTTTCTATTTTGTTTAATATTTTCAGTACGGTGTCTTTGAGATGGAGGAGCTCTTCCGGTTGTATGCCAAGTCTTTCCTGTATTTTTCCGGGAATTTCACAGGCTTTTTTACGTAATTGCTTTCCGGCATCTGCTAAAAATACTTCAACGACTCTTTCGTCTTCTTTTTTTCTTTTTCTTATGATAAATCCTTTAGCTTCAAGCCTTTTGAGAAGCGGAGTCAGTGTTCCGCTATCCAGAAACAGCTTTTCACCGATATGCGTTACGGTAAGGCCGTCGCCACCCCACAATACCATCATCACGAGGTACTGAGGATAAGTGATGTCCAGCTCATCAAGAAAAGGACGGTAAAGTCCGGTAATCTCTTTGGCAATCACATATAAAGGGAAGCAGATCTGGTTTTCTAATTTTGGGGCATTTGAATTTTCCATAGAGTCGGGGTACGAAAGATTCGATGAAGGTATTACTTTTTTATGATAAATTCATCCATTGGAATACGGACTTTTTTCATATTAGAAAGCCAGTCATTGGCCTCATCACGGTATCCAAGGTATAAAAGACTTACACTTTTCAATCCTAATTCTTTCAATCCCAGTACTTCGTCTACTACAGCATTGTTGAAGCCTTCTGCCGGAGTACTATCTATTTTAAGTTCTGCGGCCTGGGCAAGGGCAATTCCTAATGCAATATAGGTCTGGCGGGCAGTATGGGCAAAATGTTGTTCAGGAGTCTGGCTTCCGTATATTTCCTTGATTTTATCAGTATAGCTTCCGAAACGGCCTCTTGGAAGATCTCTTACATCGGTATGATAATCGTAAACCTTATCTATTTTTTCATCAGAATAGCTGTCCCATGCGGCAAAAACCAGAACATGAGAAGAATCTCTCATTACTTCAGGGTTTAAAGCACCTGCAACCATTTTTTCTTTCAGTTCCTGGTTTTCAACCACAATGATGCGGAAAGGCTGTAATCCTGAAGAAGTAGGGGCAAGCCTTGCAGCTTCTAAAATGGTATTTAAGTTTTCGGATGAAACTTTTTTTGCAGGATCATATGCTTTTACGGCATGTCTCCAGTTAAGATTTTCTATTAATGACATTTTCTTTTGGTTTTAAATTAAACTACTTGGTGATTATAAAATCCGGAATTTCATTTTTCTGGATTAAAATAACATTGCAAATATACAACAATTTATATTGTACACAATTTAATTTTGAAAAATTTTATTGTTGTCAATTATTTTAACTTTTTTTAAGATATATGATTTTCCGCAAGATCCGGATTTTTTGAGCGCTGCAATATGTCAATCTTTGTATCAGAATTTTAATACTAAAACAATGCAGAGATTTAACAACAAAACAGCATTAATTACCGGAGGAACCAACGGAATGGGATTGGCAACCGCACAGAAAATGATTGAGGAGGGAGGAAGAGTGATCATTACGGGAAGAAGTAAAGAAACAGTAAACCGGGCTTTGGAAATATTGGGCGAAAAAGCTTTTGGGATTGTTTCAGATGCCGGAAACATGAATGATCTGATGAATCTGCAGCAGGAAATCAGAAAATATACGGACCAGATCGATTGGGTTTTTGCCAATGCAGGTTATGGAAGATTTGCTCCGGTTGAGCATGTTGACGGAAGTCACTTTGATGAGCTTTTCAATATGCTGGTGAAAGGATCTTTTTTTACGGTTCAGCAGGTTTTACCCCTCATGAAAAGTGGCAGCTCTGTGATCTTTAATACATCGGTAGCTACTGAAATTGCCATGCATAACTTTTCTGTGTATTCAGCTGCAAAGTCAGCGGTTCAGTCTTTCATCAAAACATTTGCTGTAGAACTTACAGAGCGTGGGATACGGGTAAACGGAGTGAGCCCGGGACATATTAAAACCAATATTTTTAACAATACAGGCTTGACTTCCGAACAGATTGAAAGCGCCATCGAAGATATCATTCCTACCATACCTTTCAAAAGACAGGGAGAACCGTCGGAAATTGCCAGTGTGGTACTGTTTCTGGCTTCGGAAGATGCTTCATACATTCATGGAGCAGAAGTGAAAGTGGATGCCGGAATTTCCATGATCAGATAAATAACTGAACTTCTTATTACAGTCTGATCGCAGATGCAGCTATTTTTTTACTTCATTGATCTGCCTGATGATATGGGTTTTGTTTTCAATTCCTATATTAAATACTTTACCTTGCTTATAGCTTTGTTTTGCCTTTTCAAAAAGGGCATTATAATCCGGTGATTTTTTTGAAATATAAAAAACCTGAGCGCTTATCCCGATAGCAACCCGTACAACTTCATCCGGTTTATCAGGATCTTCAAGAATATTGGTAATGGTGGAATTGTTATACCAGGTCAGGTTTTGTGAACCGGAATTTCCGGAGCATGATGTAATCATAATAAACAGTAATAAAAGATAGTTCCAGAGTTTCATATCGCAATATATTAAATAAAAAGCTCCTACAGTATAAATTGACTGCAGGAGCTTTATAAATGTGAATTAGAATCCGCAGCTTGATACACTAGGAGCCGGAGAAGGAGAACATCCGGAAAGTGCTGAAAACTTAGTCAGTACACAGTTGGTGTTCACGTAATTGTTGTCATACAATAAAGATCCTGAAGGGCTTCTGTAGTAAACATTTCCAGCCGTATTGGCATATGAAGAGACAGAAGCAGATCCGCATGAAGTATTAGTACATGCCGCTCTCCATGCTGTATCGGTTACAGGGCCGCTTGAGAATAATGATGGATCTATGATTCTTTTCTCAACAACTCCCGATGCATTTTTAAAGCTTACAAGAATGGCAACGTGATAAACCCACGATACGCAGCAGGTACCTGTAGAAGCTCTAAGGTTTCCGTATACAAACTGCTTCTCACAGTCATAACCTGCATTGATTAAGATCTGTCTCATTTTGTGCGCTCTTGCATAGCATCCGTCTACAGGATATCTGAATGTGATACAAGGTGAAGATGCTGTAGAGGTACCGCATGCCTGATTTTTGATCTGAGCAAATAAACTGTTCAATGTTGCCAGGTCAGGAATAACACTTGTCAGTTTTCTGCTTTCTTCCTGAACTTCTTTAGTAAGAACAGATCTGAAATAACGGATGTCTTCCTCGGTTGCTTTCTCTACTTTTGCAATTTCGTTAGAATTGTTTTTCAGGAAAACATGAACCGGAGATTCATCTTTTACAGCCTGTCTGATCATAGAAATGTAGCTTTCATTTTCTTGAGTGTCCGCTATTTCGTAAGGCTGGGCACTGACCATAAATGAAACTTTAAACTTTCCATTCTCTTTCTCTATCCCTACCGGGACAGTTCTGCCGAAATCTTTCATTGCAATTTCGCCGGCCTCTTTGGATGTTAAATTTTGTTCTTGATTGGCGCTTGAATCAGCGCAGGCATTGAATGACAGAACCGTCACGAATACCATCATGGATAACAGGAATTTTTTCATAATTCTCATAAGTTTTTGATTAGTGGTGTTTTTTATGAATTATTAAATCAATAATAGTTCACAATTTTGTGATAATAAAAGTAACAAAATTTAAAATACAGGCAAATATTTTTTAATAAAAATTTAAAATACTTAATGATCCTGATGATTAAAACAAAGATTATTGTCTGACAGACTGTCTTTCTAGTAGAATAGAAGTTTAAAAAACTTTTAAGCAGTAAAGAATGAAGGCATTGGAATACCCTTTAAGCAAAACACCAGTTTCAAGATCTGAAACTGGTGTTTTTATTTTTATTACCTGTAAATCAATTCAGCCTGGAATACATCTGCAAAGTGTTTTCTGATCTTTGCCTTGATATCTTCCATTTCCTCCGGGGTAAGCTCTCTTTCAAGCTCTCTTTTCAGGGAAGTCACCTGTTTGTCTTTGATTCCGCATGGGATAATGTATTCAAAATACCGCATATCCGTATTGACGTTCAGCGCAAAACCATGAAGAGTAACCCAGCGGGAAGCTTTTACCCCCATAGCACAGATTTTTCTGGCATAAGGTTTTCCTACATCCAGCCATACTCCGGTTTCTCCTGAAGAGCGTTCTCCTTTCAGCCCGTATTCCCCAATCGTTCGGATGATCACTTCTTCCAGATTTCTCATATACAAATGGATATCTGTGAAGAAATTTTCAAGATCCAGAACAGGATATCCAACGATCTGTCCGTATCCATGATAAGTAATATCGCCCCCACGGTTGGTCTTTACATAAGTAGCATCCAGTTCTTTCAGCTTATCCATACCGGCGAGCATGTTTTCCTCATGGCCGCTTTTTCCTAAAGTGTACACATGCGGATGCTCTACCAGAAGAAGGTGGTTGGGAGTGGTAATATGCTGTTCGGCAGGCAGATCACGGTTTTTTATTTTGGTATCGATAATATCTTTCATCAGCTTTTCCTGATAATCCCAGGCGGGCTGATATTCCTTTACCCCTAAATCCTCAAATTCGACTGCTTTATTCTGATTTGTATTCATACCATTTTTTGATATACAAATTTAGTGAATTTTACCCTTTTATGGAATGGATAAAATCTATGGCATTCTTCTTCCAGTCTTTATGCTGCAGCAAAGTATTCACAAAAGCTGTTCCAATGATCCCTCCGGCTGCTTTTTCCGTAACATTTTCAAAATCTTCTTTTGACCTGATCCCGAACCCGATCATCACCGGATTTTTAAGGGGAAGTCCGGATAATCTGGAGAGATAGTTTTCATTCTTCAAAACGGCATTTTCATTTCCTGTGGTTGAAGAAGAGCTTACAGCATACAGAAACCCTGAGCTTAATGAATCAAGATATTGAATTCTTTCATTCGGTGTTTCAGGGGTAACCAGAAATGTAAAATCAAGATTGTATTTTTTTAAAATCTGCTGATAATTTTTCTCAAATTCAATAGGAGGGAGATCCGGAAGAATTAATCCTGAAACTCCACTTTCTGAGCATTCCTCACAAAATCTTTCGAACCCGAAACTTAATACGGGATTGATATACCCCATTAAAATGACAGGAATTCTGATCTTGTCTTTGATTGTTTTTAATTGAGCGAAAAGCTTCTCAATGGTCATTCCGTTCTGTAATGCCAGTTCGTGGGCCTTCTGAATGACAGGGCCGTCTGCCACCGGGTCAGAATAGGGCATACCGATCTCGATCATATCTGCTCCCGAATCCTGAATCAGCTGTATGATATCAGCAGTATCTTCCAGTTGCGGGATCCCTGCTGTGAAATATATATTTAGTTTTTTCATTTTTATATTGTATTTGTGTACGGATGCAAAAGTTTACATCATACTTTACATTTTAAAGATTTTTCAAATAAGTTTCCATATCCTTATCGCCACGGCCACTCAGGCAGATGACAATGATATCGTCTTCATTAAACTGTTTTTTATCCAGCACAGCCAGAGCGTGAGAGCTTTCCAGTGCCGGGATAATGCCTTCCAGTCTGGTCAGTTCAAAAGCGCATTTTAAGGCTTCATCATCATTAATACTGAAGAATTCAGCACGTTTTTCCTTGAACAGATGCGCATGGAAAGGCCCGATTCCCGGATAATCCAATCCTGCAGAGATAGAGTGGGGTTCTATAACCTGTCCATCTGCCGTCTGCATCACAAGACTTTTGCTTCCATGCAATACGCCCAATGTTCCCAGAAAAGTAGTGGCGGCAGATTTTCCTGAATCCACTCCCAGACCTCCGGCTTCTGCAGCAATAATCTTTACGTCCTTTTCTTCTACAAAATGATAAAAAGTCCCGGCAGCATTACTTCCGCCTCCCACACAGGCAATCACATAATCAGGATTTTCCCTTCCGGTCTTCTCTTTCAGCTGTTCCCTGATCTCTTTTGAAATGACACTCTGAAATCTTGCTACAAGATCCGGGAAAGGGTGTGGCCCCACTACACTTCCAATGACATAATGAGTAGTAACAGGATTGTTGATCCAGTCTCTCAGCGCTTCGTTTACTGCATCTTTCAGGGTTTTTGATCCTGAAGTGGCTGCAACAACTTCCGCTCCCAGCATTTTCATCCTTGCCACGTTCGGTGCCTGTCTCTGAATATCGATCTCACCCATGTAGACAATACATTCAAGCCCCAATAATGCACAGGCCGTAGCCGTAGCCACTCCATGCTGCCCGGCACCGGTTTCAGCAATAATCCTGGTTTTTCCTAAACGCTTTGCCAGTAAAACCTGCCCCAAAGCATTATTGATCTTGTGAGCTCCGGTATGGTTGAGGTCTTCTCTTTTCAGATAGATCTGGGTTTTATATTTCTTACTTAGGTTTTTAGCCAGATAAAGAGGGGTGGCACGGCCTACATAATTGGTAAGCAGATCCTGATATTCATTCTGAAAATCTTCAGATTCTATGATGTCAAGATAGTTTTTCTGTAACTCTTCAACATTAGGATACAGCATTTCGGGGATAAAAGCACCTCCAAAATCTCCATAATATCCGTTTTCATCGGGGTTTTTATAATTCATTTTTTTATTCTTTAGTAATTAAATAAGCATTGTTTTGTGCGCTCAGCTGTCTGAGCAGTTCTTTCCGCTCCTGGGAAACATTAAAAATCAAAATATCATCATCTTCGGAATTCACCCATTCTGAGCCTATACTTTCTTTGATCATTTTAGCTTTATCATATACGATTTCAATATCGCATTTTTCATAGAACGGACGGAGCTCCTGATGACAGAATCCTATCGTCTCCATCTTTTGCAGCGTAACATGATTCCTGAAATGACGGACCAACTGAGCGCCATATCCTTTTTTCCTGTGGGCAGAAACCAGTCCGACTGCTTCCGCAAAAGGCAGCGCTTTCCCCGAAATCTCCAGCGTAAAATCAAAATTGACACGGATCACGGCCAGTATACTTTCTTCAGCATCCAGCAGGAAATGAAATTCCGAATTTTTGAAAAACGTCCGGAAATAATCAGCCTTCATTGTATTCCACACGTCAATATCCCAAAGCTGAAGAATATGTTCTATTTCATTCTCTGTCAGTTCATCTGTTGATTTAATCTGATATCTCATAAGATCGTTTTTATATATTCAAAGTTAGCAAAGAGTCTCAAAGGGAGGATTTAGAAACAGCTATTATATTCAATATTATTAAATGAGTCCCAAAGGGACGATTTAAAAAAAACAGCAAAGGATAAAATCCTTGGCGATAAGATATTCAACCATCAATCCCACAAATATTTTTCATAATAATCCATTTTATGTTTTTCCAGAATACCAATCAGTTCATTTTTAAAATCATGTTTCTGATGGTGCTGGCGTTGTTTCTTTATATAATTGGTTATCATCTGAACATCCTTTTCACTCACCGAAAAAGCTCCGTACCCATCCTGCCAGAAAAAATTCATATTTCTTACCTTTTGTTTTGATCCATTTTGATGAATGGGCTTTTACTTCCTGAACCAGTTTCATTAATGGAATTTTCTGGGAAAGCCTGCACAGGATGTGAATATGGTTATCTGTTCCGCCTATCTGCAATGCCCTGCATTCAAAATCTCTGCATAGCACTGCAATGTAGGAATACAATTCCTGTTCTATTTCTTCATCGATGAAATCGTTCCTGTATTTTGTGCTGAATACAATATGAACGTAGTTTTTGACTAGTGATTGGGGCATGTTTTTGTGTTTTTTGTTAATTGGACGGTGTCCAATTTTGAGTTAAGTCTTCCCGTTGGGACTCTCTATGGATAATACAGACATGAATTTTTTTATTTTGCTAATGTCTTTATGGCCGGGTTCTGTCTCAAATTTTGAATTGATATCCAATGCAAAAGGCCTTGGATGCAAGGTTTCTGTTTCGGTTATATTTTCTTCCGAAATCCCGCCGCTCAGAAAATAGGGTTTGCTCAGTTCCAGCTGTTGCAGAATACTCCAGTCAAAAGCGTGTCCTGTACCTCCGAAAGCTTTGGAATCAGTATCGAAAAGGATAAAGTCAATAGCATTCTGAATGGAATGAAGCAAACCTGAAAACTGATGCTTAAAATTAAGTAGCGATTCTTTGTCCTCTGAAATCACTGAACTGATCCTGATCACTTTTATAATTTGTATTTCAGGAAGCTTTTCCTTTAAACTTCTGATAAACCCTGAATCCTCATCACCGTGAAGCTGAATTATATTGAGACGGGCTTTTTCAGCAATTTCCACCACTTTATCAATTTTTTCATTGACGAAAACACCCGTTTTTCCCTGATGATCAATCTTTGAAATATCTTCTAATGTCAAATGATTCAGAACGTATCTCGGTGATTTTTCATAGAAAATAAAACCCAGAAAATCAGTGTTCATCGTTATGAGCTCCTGGATCTGGTCTGGTTGTGTTAAACCGCAGACTTTTAATTTAGGGGAATGCTGATGGTTCATAAATATTATATAATGATGGATATTGATTATACCGTTGTTATGTTTTAATTCATTTTTTCAGATGTGTGCGGCAAAGTCTTCAAATGCTTTGGCAGGATTGGTATTTTTCATGAAATATTCTCCCATCAGAAAGCTGTCAAAACCTTTTTCTTTCAAAAATGTAAAATCATCAAGATGGTAAATCCCACTTTCGGCAACAGACAGAACTTCTTTCGGAAGCAGATTTTTAAGCTGAACAGAGTGCTGGAGATCTACTTTAAAATCTTTTAAATTCCTGTTATTAATTCCTACCAGATCCACCTTTGCGTTAAAATGTTTTAGCTCTTCTTCTGTATGAATTTCCAGCAAAACCTCCATGTTAAGTTCATGAGCCAGCTCTGTAAATTCCTGAACCTGATCAGGAGAAAGGCAGGAAGCAATCAATAATACAACATCTGCCCCTATACTTTTGGCTTCATAAAACTGATATTCATCAATCATAAAATCTTTTCGGAGAACAGGAATATTGACCTTATTTCTTACGCTTATCATATCATTAAAACTTCCTCCGAAGAAATCCCGGTCCGTTAAGATGGAAATCCCGCTGGCCCCGAATTTTTCGTAAGCAGAAACCACTTCCTGAGGCTGCACAGTATTATTGATAATGCCTTTTGATGGAGATTGTCTTTTAAACTCGGCAATGATTCCGTTTTTATTTTTTACAGACGCTTTCAGGGAATAAGTATCTCTTCTGAAAAAGTCAGTGTTTTTTAACTGTTCAACAGAAATGGCAGATTTTGCTATTGCTACTTCTTCTTTTTTCCTTTTAATAATGGTATCGAGTATTGTCATTTTTGTGCTTAAAAATTATTTAACCGCTGATTTCTTATGCATTAATTAAAAGTTCAAAGCTATTTAATGCTTTTCCGCTTTGCAGACTTTCCCGGGCAAGAAGAAGGCAATTCTCATAAGTGTCGAATTTTCCGGTGTGATAAAGAGCTGTGGATGCGTTAGCCAGAACCACGGAATTTTGCTGTTCACTTCCTTTCCCTTTCAGGATATTCATGAAGATTTTTGCCGTTTCCTGAATGCTGTTTCCTGCTTTAATATCTTCTAAAGTGACAGGATTAAAACCCAGGTCTTCTGCAGAGTAGATGCTTTCACCGCTTTTAGTAATAATTTTACTGTCGCCGGTTAAACTGATCTCATCATAGCCGTCGAGCCCATGTACCAGGATAAACTCTCGCTTCTCCTTCTGAAGAAGATACTGATAGATCCTTGCAATCTCCAGATTATAAACCCCGATCATCGAAAACTGAGGTTTTGCAGGATTGACCAATGGACCTAAAAGGTTAAAAAATGTTCTCAATCCCAGGGATTTTCTCAATAAACCAACGGATTGCAGGGCAGGGTGGAAGTAAGGAGCATGTAAAAAGCAGATGTTGGCCCTGTTCAGATCTTCATTCAGCTGTTCAGTATTGTTTTTAAACTGATATCCAAGTTCTTCCAGTACATTGGAAGAGCCTGTAGTGGTAGAAGCCCCGTAATTACCATGTTTTGTTACCTTCTGTCCGGCTCCGGCCACTACAAAGCTGGCCAATGTTGATATATTGATTGTGTTTTTTCCGTCACCTCCGGTTCCTACGATGTCAATGGCATCACTGGCATCAAGATCTACAGGAACAGCCATCTGAAGCAGGGCTTCCCTGAAACCTTCCAGCTCGTTCAGTGTAATGTTCCGCATCAGAAAAACACTGATGAAAGCCGTTACTTCCGCAGCATTGAATTTATTCTGAGCAATTTCGATCATCATGGCTTTAGCCTCAGATTTTGAGAGTGTATGATGATTAAACAGGTATTGCAGTATTTCTTTCATTTGTGGTGTTTTTATTGTGGGTAAAGTTGCTGTTGTTTTCATGACAGAAGAAAATTTTTGATGATTACTTCTCCGTCAGGAGTCAAAATACTTTCAGGATGGAATTGTACTCCGTGCACATCATAGGTTCTGTGCTGCAGGGCCATGATCATTCCGTCTTTATCGACCGCTGTAATTTCCAGTTCTTCAGGGAAATTGTCAGGATTTACAGCCCAGCTGTGGTATCTTCCCACTTCAATTCCTGAATTAAGGTCCTTAAATAGCTTTGTATTTTCCTTTACAAGGTCTGTAGTGGTTGCTACACCGTGGAAGATTTCAGAAAGGTTGATCAGGCTTCCTCCGAAGGCTTCGGCAATGGCCTGCTGGCCAAGACATACTCCCAGAATACTTTTAGTTGGGGCGTAAGCTTTTATCAGATCCAGCAGAATGCCTGCCTCTTCCGGAATTCCAGGACCTGGAGAAAGGATGATCTTGTCATATTGGTCTATCTCTTCCAGGGTTATTTTATCATTTCTCACCACATCCACTTTCTGGTTTAAGATCCTTTCAATAATCTGAACCAGGTTATAGGTAAAGCTGTCATAGTTATCAAATACCAGAACTTTAGATGCCGATGGAGTATTTATAGAGTTGCTCATTTTTTTGTTTTTAAGGGTAACTGTTAATTTTCTACGATTTTTTCAGCTTTTTCTACAGCTTTTTTCAATGCATTCAGCTTATTGTTCACTTCCTGCAGTTCATTTTCAGGAACTGATTTGGCTACAAGACCTGCGCCGGCCTGATAATACAGGGTATTGTTTTTGCTTAAAAATGTTCTGATCATAATCGCCTGGTTGCAGGTGCCGTTTAAACCGATCATTCCTATACAACCGCCATAATATCCACGCGAGTCTTTTTCATATTGATTGATCAGCTGAAGGGCTTTATGTTTTGGAGCTCCGCTTAAGGTGCCCTGAGGGAAGGTTGCAGAAACCATTTCAAGAGGATTGATATCCTCGGCAACATCTGCAGTCACCTCGCTTACCATATGAATCACGTGAGAGAAAAGCTGTATTTCTTTAAGTTTGGTGACCGTCACATTGCTTCCGAGTTTTCCCAAATCATTTCTGGCCAGATCTACCAGCATAGTATGTTCTGCATTTTCTTTGGGATCAGCCTTTAAAACTTCAATAGCCTGAAGATCAGCCTCGAAATTTCCTGTTCTTTTAGATGTTCCGGCAATTGGATGAATAACCGCTTTGTTGTTTTTAATAATCAGCTGGCTTTCAGGGCTTGATCCGAATAATTTATAGCTTCCGTAATCAAAATAAAAAAGGTAAGGGGAAGGATTGATATTTCTTAAAGCCCTATACACATTAAATTCATCACCTTTAAATTTCTGCTCAAATCTTCTGCTTAAAACCAATTGAAAAACATCACCTCTCATACAGTGCTTCTGAGCCGTTTTTACCAGTTCGATATACTCTTCGGCGGTAATGTTTGACGTTTCCTGGCCATTCTTTTCAAAAGGGTAGACCGGAGTATTCTGATTTTTGATAAGGTTTTCCAGCAGGTGAAATTCAGACTTTATTCCGCTGATCTGGTTTTCAATAAGGTACATCTCATCATTGAAGTGGTTGATGGCAATTACATATTGGTACAGCCTGTATCTTAAAACCGGAATTTCCACTTCAGGACTCTGTGCCTTTAAATTGATGTTTTCAAAGAACTGTACCGCTTCAAAACTGGTATATCCAAAAAGGCTCTGGGCAGTCTGCTCTATCGGGTCATGGGTCTTTTCACAGTCAAAGGTTTTACGGAAATCTTCAAATATATCCGTGATACTGCGTTCCATGATCTGATGTTTTACCGGAGCGGAATCAGGAAGCTTAATTTCATATTCACTAAGGTTTTTTACCTCAATTCCGGCGATGGCATTGATGGCGATGAAGGAAAAATTATTGTCAATACTTTTTGAATCGGAACTTTCCAGAAGAATGGTATCTCTGAATTTATCCCTGATTTTAAGGTAAATATTCATGGGAGTGTGAAGGTCTCCCAGAGTTTTTTTCGAAACGGTTTTTATTTTGATTGTATCAGTAAACATCTGCTGTTGTATTTTTTTAGATTAAAGGAATAAAAAAAGGCTTCAACGGTATCCGTCAAAGCCTATATATTGTTTATTTTGATTATTTCTGCTGTACAGTTAATAACATGACAATCCTTCCAGACCCGACGAAGAGTTTGAAAGCCACCACCAAATATTGTTGCTCATGTTAAACATGTGACAAAATTATAAATTTTTTTAATACAAAAAATAAAAAAGTGAAAAATTTTGAAACTGCCTGTCAAAAAAGTCTATTTCAAATGTTCAAGTTCCTGTTTCAGTTCACGGAGTTTTGTTTCATACTCTTCATCATGATACGAGGCTGTATACTCTTCCAGGGCAGAAATATATTCCTCAACAAATTCTTTATTGCTTCTGTCTGCTTCATATTTGATTTTGGCAGAATTTACAGGAGCCAGTTTTGAGTACCTTTCGGCTGCTTTTCCTTCTTCAGACTGTGTATAGAGGATTACGATATTCTTTTCATATCCGGGGATGTACTTGACCGGGAATGGTACTTCCGTTCTGGGGATCCGGATCGCATTTTCAATCGGATAAATGGCTGCTGTAGTGGTCGAAAAGAATGTTGATACATATTTTCCGTCCTGTTTTCTGACAATAGCTTCATAATCGTGGATGTACATATCATTCAAGGTAGAGTTGGTTTCTACATCTGAAGTAATAATGGCAGTACTTTCCACTCCGTATTGATTCAAAAACCAGGCATTCAGGAACTGCCCGCCAAATCCATTTAAAACAGCCAGTGGAATGACCGGAATCAGAAGCCATGCTTTTTTTGTCAGATACGACAGCAGAACAAAAAATAAAAGGATAATGATCACAGTGTAAAAACCATGATGACTGGTAAAAAACAGAATTTTTGAAAGTAAAATCATGTTTAAATGTACTATTATCTTTTCATATTAGAAATAACTTTTCAACGCCGGGCTCACAATGTCTTTTCATCAGGATATACTGAGCTTCTTTTGCTGTATGGATGTTGCTTTACACCCGGATTAAAGGCTGTCTTTCTATTGGATCTTTTTGTGAACCCAGCATTGAAACTAATTTAATGTACAGGCTCTGTGATCGGAAGGTCTGTTGTTCCGCTGTAGAAAACGATCAGGATAGCACCCTGGTCTCCTGTTTTACCTCTGTGTGCAGTATTGACGACTTCCGGAAGTACCTGTCCTCTCTTTACCCACTGGGTTTTTCCGTCTTCTTTTCTTTCGATCTGGATTTCGCCTTTTTCCACATAAGCTGCATTAATGACAGCGTGTTTATGCCAATCCAGGGCAGAATTGGGAGGAACTGCAATTTTAAGAACCGATATTTCCGGTTGACCGGCCGGATAGCTGCCGTAAGTAGTACCATCCCATGATTTTGTTGCTTTTAATAAGGTTATGGATTCTATTTTATCGGGATAGTCCGAAGCCTGAGGATCAGAAGAAGAATTGTCACAGGATACAATACCGGATAACAAAGTGCCGGCCAGGGCGGCTTTAAATAAATTTTTTGTGGTCATAAGTTTTTAAATTAGATACTGTTGTTTTAATCTCTATGATTGATTACACAAAAATAATCAGCTTATTTAATTTTCCCTTCATTTTGAATTATTTTTTTATCATCACTGTGTGTACATACCTTTAAAATTTCTTTCAAAGAAAACATTTGTCATAAGTTTAAAAGTTTATTTTTTATATTTTTGCTACCAAATTAGAAAACAATGAAAAAAGTATTAGCAATTGCATTTATCGGAGGTTTATTAGTTGTAAACTGTTCTAAAAAAGTTGACCATTCATTACAAGACAGCAACACCATGCTTGAAGAGCCTGAAACAACTACTGTTGTAGACTCTACTGCTAAGGCTGCTGCTCCGGCTGCTGCAACCCCGGCTACACCTGCTCCTGAAGCTGCTAAAACAGACTCTACAGCGAAAAAATAATGAAAAAAATATTTTTGGCAGGGGCATTGGGGTTTCTGATGCTTTCCTGTTCTAAAAAAGAAAATACCACAGAAGTTGCATCTTCTTCTGAAACAGCTGCTGTTTCGGAACCTGCAAAAGCTAATCTTTCCGGTGATCAGATCATGGAAACATTAGACTGTTCAGGATGCCACTCTGTGAATGAGAGAATGATAGGACCTTCTTATCAGGAAATTGCCGCTAAATATTCCGATAAGGATATTGAGCTGCTGGCTTCCAAGATCATAGAAGGCGGAAGTGGAGTTTGGGGAGGTGTTCCTATGGCTCCCCATCCACAGGTATCTAAAGAAGATGCCAAAAAAATGGTAGAATATATCCTGAGTCAGAAGAAATAAAATATGTCTGCCGAAAAATCCAGTCTGCACACAAGAAATCTGCATCGTGATCCCTATGATTTTGATCAGCTTATTTCTTGTGTGCCGGAACTGAAACACTATGTTTTTACTAATGCTTATCAGACGGTAACCATTAACTTCAGTATTCCCAAAGCAGTTAAGCTGCTCAACAAAGCCCTTCTCCTGCACTTTTATAAGATTAAAGAATGGGATATCCCGGATACCAATTTATGTCCTCCCATTCCCGGAAGAGCTGACTATGTGCATTATATTGCAGACTTATTAGCGGAAGGTTCTGATGAAATTCCTTCAGGAAACTCTGTAAAAGGGCTAGATATAGGTACAGGAGCCAATCTTGTCTATCCTTTAATTGCCCATGCATCTTACGGCTGGAATATGCTTGGAACTGACATCAATGAAGGATCTTTGAAAAATGCTCAGTTGATCCTGGATCAGAATCCGGATCTTGTATCCGTCATCCAACTGAAACAGCAACCTGATTCCCATCATATTTTCAAAAATATCATTGGTGCCGGTGAGCGGTTTACATTTTCGATGTGTAATCCTCCTTTCCACGATTCTGAGGAGGCTGCCATGAAAGGAAATATAAGGAAGACAAAAAAACTTAAAAAAGGAAAACCGAAACAGCCGTTGCTTAATTTTGGCGGACAGCAGTCAGAATTATGGTGTGAAGGCGGTGAGCTGGCTTTTATCTCAAAGATGATTACTGAAAGTGTTCTGTATTCATCTCAGATTCTTTGGTTTACCTGCCTGGTTTCCAAAAAAGATAATCTGCCTAAACTAATTGCGCTTTTAAAAAAAGTAAAAGCAATAGAGGTTAAAACAATTGATATGGCCCAGGGACAAAAAGTAAGCAGAATGCTGGCCTGGACATTTATTTCTCCAAAAGAGAGAAAAGCCTGGCTGGCTTAAATTATAGATATGATAGTGATATCCCGTATCTCACTATCTCAATCCCGCATCCCAACTCCATTCCGTTCACATTTTAAAATTTCTGAAAAAACTCATTGACGGTCAGCTCAAAAATCCCTAAATTTGTACGCTTTTAGAAAAATAAGAAATGCAATTATCAGAACAAGAAATCATTAGAAGAGAAAAGCTGAACAAGCTTACTGAAATGGGGATTAATGCGTTCCCTGCGGATGAGTATACCATTACAGATACTACAGAATCTATAAAACAGGACTTTTCTGAAAGTAAACAGGTGAAGATCGCTGGTAGATTGATGTCACGCAGAATTCAAGGGAAGGCTTCTTTTGCAGAATTGCAGGATTCTAAAGGAAAAATTCAGGTTTACTTCAACAGAGACGAGATCTGTCCTGGAGAAGATAAAGAATTATACAACGAAGTATACAAGCATCTTCTGGATATCGGTGATATTATCGGTATTGAAGGAGAACTGTTTACCACTCAGGTAGGAGAGAAGACTGTTTTAGTAAAAAACTTTACGCTTCTTACTAAGGCTTTACGTCCTTTACCTCAGGCAAAAACTGATGAAAACGGAGTAGTACACGACGGGTTTACAGATCCGGAATTAAGATACAGACAGCGTTATGTAGATTTAACGGTAAACCCACAGGTAAAAGAAATTTTCGTGAAAAGAACAAAACTGTTCAATGCCATGAGAACGTTCTTTAATGATGCAGGGTATTTTGAAGTAGAAACTCCAATCCTGCAGTCGATTCCTGGGGGAGCTGCTGCTAAACCTTTTATCACGCATCACAATGCTTTGGATATTCCATTATATTTAAGAATTGCCAACGAATTGTATCTGAAAAGATTGATCGTAGGTGGCTTTGACGGAGTATACGAGTTCTCTAAAAACTTCAGAAATGAAGGGATGGACAGAACCCACAACCCGGAATTTACCGCAATGGAAATCTATGTGGCTTATAAAGACTACAACTGGATGATGGATTTCACTGAGAAATTATTGGAATTCTGTGCAATCCAGGTAAACGGAACTACAAAAGCTACATTCGGAGAGCATGAAGTGGATTTCAAAGCTCCTTATCCAAGAGTTTCCATGACAGAAGCGATCCTGAAATTCACAGGATTCGATATTACCGGTAAAACTGAGCAGGAATTATATGATTTTGCGAAGTCTATCGGAATTGAAGTGAATGAAACGATGGGGAAAGGTAAATTGATTGATGAGATCTTCGGTGAGAAATGTGAAGGAAACTTTATCCAGCCGACTTTCATTACAGATTACCCGGTTGAAATGTCTCCGTTAACAAAGAAACACAGAAGTAAAGAAGGCTTAACAGAGCGTTTTGAATTAATGGTATGTGGTAAAGAAATCGCCAATGCTTATTCAGAGCTTAACGATCCTATCGATCAGAGAGAGCGTTTTGAAGCCCAGATGGCCTTATCGGAAAGAGGAGACGATGAAGCAATGTTCATCGACCAGGATTTCCTCAGAGCATTGGAATATGGTATGCCGCCAACTTCAGGATTAGGTATCGGTATGGACAGATTGATCATGTTCCTTACAAACAATGCCTCCATTCAGGAAGTATTATTCTTCCCTCAGATGAGACCTGAAAAAGCAGCACCACAGATTGAACTGGGAGAGGACGAGAAAGTAATCCTTGAAATCCTAAATTCTCAGGAAGAGCCGATGGCTTTGGCTGAAGTAAAAGAAAGAAGCCAGTTATCCGGCAAAAAATGGGATAAAGCTTCTAAAACTCTGACAAAGAACAATATTGTGAAAGTAGAGAAGATTGATGAGAGCCTTTTGATGAAACTGGCTTAAATTTCAGAAAATCTAAATATAAAGAAAAAGGTACAGTGTTATGCTGTACCTTTTTCTTTTTTCCATTTCCGAAGCTGCGTCCTGAAGTTTATAAACGGAGCTACAGTATTGATGTGTATCCATTTCCATACCGGCCACCTGGCAGCTGTTGTTGCCCACTTTCTTTGCTCAGGAACAAATAAGGTCTCGTGGTCAAGGTTTTCGATCCAGCTTATAATTTCATTTACCTGATTTTTTAACAGCTCTCTCTGCTGTTGTAAGCTGTATGAACCATATTGCTCATAAAATGATTGGTACAGTCCTTTTAAGTTATTCCATTTATAATCAGGGGTAGGTGTTTTTACCTCAATTCCTCTTCTTTCATCAGACTCCCATTTTAGAAGCAGCTGAGTCCAGCCGATCTGATAAGAGATATTTTGTGAAGGTGTTTTATCAACATTGGCCTTAAACAGGTCTTTATCTGTTTCTTTTATATCATCAAATTCCTGATCATACAGCTGATATCTCTTTTTAAGCTCTTCAATAAGCTCATTGCTGTCTTTGTAGCTTTGCATATTGCTTATTTTCTCAGTTTACTGAACGAAGCCATCAGATAAAACAGGAAAGGAAGAATAAACAGTGACCCGAGCATTAATGCCCATCCTAACGCAGCAATGGTTTTTGGTGGAGCCATATGTTCCAATAACGAAAGATGCTGTCCGTTTCCTAACAGGATAATATCCGGATTATGCTGATACGTTGCTGCAACAAGGATCATAACCATTTGGAAGCCGGCCAGGGCACGCACCGGAAGCAGTTTTTGCCGGTTCATCGCTCTTAGAATAAGCAATAACGCAATCGTAGCAAAAGCAATCGCCATAATACCCAAAGGCTTTGAAAATACCCACATTAAAAGCGGAATATCGGAAATATAAGCGGTAACAAATACTAAAATACCGGTAACCACTACAAAGATCATGGTCTGTTTAGATTTTCTGATCATCAGCAGAAGTTCCTGTTTATCTCTGGTTTCTCTTAATGAAAAGATAGATGCAAGATAAGCACAAAGGGAAACGGTAAATAAACCTACAGATACTCCAAACCAGTTCAGCCAGCTGAAAACGTACAGATCCAGGAAACCAACCGCGTCAGGATTGATAGAGTGGGAAACGGTTGCAGCAGCAATCAATCCCAGAAAGAAAGGCGTCAGTAAACTGGCAAAATAAAAGATCTGAGTATACAGAACCTGCCAGTTGTCTTTCACAGCGTCATAATGCCTGAAGGTGAATGCTGTTCCTCTCGCAATAATACCTACAAGCATCAGTACCAGGGGAATATGGAGATAGGTTGACATGGTTGTGTATATTTCAGGAAATCCCACAAAAAGAATTACAATGGCAATGATCAGCCACATATGATTGGCTTCCCATACCGGAGCGATAGATTCATACATGATCTCCTGGGTCTTATGACGGGCTTTTTTATTTGTGAAAAGCTCTACGATACCGGCCCCGAAATCAGCACCTCCCAGGATAATATAAAGACAGATGGAAAGCCAGAGAAAGCCTATAACAATGTAAATCATGATTTTTTGTTTTTATCGTTAAACTGAGCGTCGGTAGGATCATAAAGTTTTGGTACCATCTGGATCTGTCTTCTTAAAAGGAAAATAAGGATCAGTGATAATGATACGAAAATAGCGGTGAAAAAGTAAAATGAATACTGTATTCCGGGCATCGGAGTCACAGCATCTACCGTTCTCATAATGCCGTAGATAATCCATGGCTGTCTTCCCACTTCGGTAACCGTCCATCCGGCTTCCAGGGCAATATACCCAAAAGGAGTTGCAATTAAAAAGGTTTTTAAAAGCCAGTTTTTAGTCAGCCATTCCTTTTTAAAGAAAAATGCATATAAATAAACAGTTCCGATACAGATCATCACAACACCAAAGAAAATCATGATCTGAAAAGCATAATGGGTAACAGCAATTGGCGGCCATTCGTCTCTTGGAAAATCTTTAAGACCCTTCACTTCAGCATTAAAATCATTGCTTACAAGGAAACTTAAAACCTTAGGAATTTTAATGGCATATTTTACTTCTTCGTTCTTTTCATCCGGAATTCCTCCAAGAACAAATGAAGCCCCTTTCTCTGTTTCAAAATGAGCCTCCATGGCGGCCAGCTTGATAGGCTGTCTTTCCGCTACGGATTTGGCTGCAACATCACCACTCAGAGGAGCACCGAATGCCCCGATAAGAGCGAAACCTACAGCAATTCTGAAAGCCTTGGTGTGGAACTCAACATTCTTTTTTCTCATAATTAAAAAAGCATGAACTCCGGCTACGGCAAAACCTGTTGCACAAAACGCAGCAACAGTCATATGAAGCGCCTGTGGAAACCATGCATCATTGAACATGGCTTTGATAGGATCTATATTAAGATATTGTCCGTTAATATAATCAAACCCTGCAGGGGAGTTCATCCAGGCATTGGCTGCCACTACCAGAATTCCGGAAGCCAGTCCGCTTACCCCAACAAGAAAACCGCAGAACCAATGGAACCATTTATTGAATCTGTCCCAGCCATACAGAAAGAAACCGATGGCAATAGCTTCAATAAAAAAGGCTGTCCCTTCCAAAGAAAAAGGCATCCCGAAGATAGGACCGGCATGCTTCATAAAGCCGGGCCACAGAAGTCCGAGCTCAAAAGAAAGCATAGTTCCGGAAACGGCTCCTGTAGCAAACAGAATGGCCACACCCTTGCTCCATGCTTTGGTAAGTCCTTTATACACTTCATTATTGGTCTTTAAGTACTTCCAGTGGGCAAAAGCCATCAGGAAAGGCATTACCATACCCACACAGGAGAATATGATATGAAAGCCCAGGGAAAGTGCCATCTGGGCACGTGCTGCTATAAAATCATCCATAATATCAACTTTTCAGTAAATAAATTTACGCATAAATTATTGATGTTGAATATGATTTACAACAGTTGATATTTCACCAATACGTTTTAATTTTGAATCTTTTACAGGATTACTTTTTCTTTTGTTTTCACTGAGAAAACTCTACATTTTTTTGACACTTTTTAACTTTCATACCTCGAAAAAAATCACGATATTTGTAAGTCTTTGCATAGAGCAGGATTTTTAATATTTAATATGAGTCAAAAACAATATACAGCTAGTAGTATTCAGGCATTGGAAGGAATGGAGCACGTTCGTATGCGTCCTTCAATGTACATTGGTGATGTAGGAGTCAGAGGACTTCACCACTTGGTTTATGAAGTAGTAGATAACTCTATTGACGAGGCATTGGCAGGGTACTGTGACACGATCTTCGTTAGCATCAAGGAAGGAAACGGAATTGAAGTAAGTGATAACGGTAGAGGTATCCCGGTTGATTTCCACGAAAAAGAGCAGAAATCTGCCCTTGAAGTGGTAATGACAAAAATTGGAGCCGGAGGTAAGTTTGATAAAGACTCTTATAAGGTTTCAGGAGGTCTTCATGGAGTAGGGGTTTCGTGTGTGAATGCACTTTCCAATGAGATGATCACTACGGTTTACAGGGATGGAAATGTTTATCAGCAGATTTATTCCAGAGGAAAAGCACAGACAGGTGTTGAAGAAATCGGGCACAGTGAAAGAAGAGGAACCAAACAGTTTTTCCAGCCGGATGATACTATATTTACAGAGTTAATTTATAATTACGATACATTAGCAAGCCGTTTAAGAGAACTTTCTTACCTGAACAAAGGGATTACGATTACGCTTACTGACGAAAGAGAAAAACTGGAAGACGGGTCTTTCCGTTCAGAAGTTTTTCATTCTGAAGGCGGTCTGAAAGAATTTGTTGCTTACATTGACGGTAACCGTGAATCTATTATGGAACACGTGATCTTCATGGAAGGCGAAAGAGATGATATTCCTGTGGAAGTAGCGATGCGTTACAATACTTCTTTCAATGAGAATCTTCACTCTTACGTAAACAATATCAATACCCATGAAGGAGGTACCCACCTTGCAGGTTTCAGAAGAGCCTTAACGAGAACGTTAAAGAAATATGCAGACGATCTGGGAATTCCACAGAAAGAAAAAGTAGAGATTACAGGGGATGACTTCCGTGAAGGATTAACGGCGGTTGTTTCTGTAAAAGTAATGGAACCGCAATTTGAAGGACAGACCAAAACAAAATTAGGTAACTCCGAAGTTTCCGGTGCTGTAGATAAAATTGTAGGGGAAATGCTTACCAATTTCCTGGAAGAAAACCCTACCGAAGCAAAACAGATCGTACAAAAAGTAGTTCTTGCTGCAAAAGCGAGACAAGCGGCTAAAAAAGCCCGTGAAATGGTTCAGAGAAAATCTCCGATGGGAGGTTCCGGTCTTCCGGGGAAACTGTCTGACTGTTCATCAAAAGACCCGGCTGAATCTGAAATCTTCCTTGTAGAGGGAGACTCCGCAGGAGGAACAGCCAAACAGGGGAGAGACAGACATTTCCAGGCAATTCTGCCATTGAGAGGTAAGATTCTGAACGTAGAGAAATCTATGCTTCACAAAGTATATGATAACGAAGAGATCAGAAATATTTATACCGCACTTGGCGTTTCTGTAGGAACAGAGGAAGATAGCAAGGCATTAAATATGGCAAAACTGAGATACCACAAAATCGTTATCATGACCGATGCCGATATTGACGGGTCTCACATCTCTACGCTGATCCTTACTTTCTTCTTCAGGTATATGAAGGAACTTATTGAGAACGGATATATCTATATTGCCCAGCCACCTTTATATCTGTTAAAAAAAGGAAATAAGAAAGTATACGCTTATAACGAAAAAGAACGTGAAGAATTCACATTGGAAATGTCTCCGGACGGAAAAGGTGTGGAAGTACAGCGTTACAAAGGTCTTGGAGAAATGAACCCTGAACAGCTTTGGGAAACAACCCTTAATCCTGAGCACAGAATTCTGAAGCAGGTGACAATTGACAATGCTGTAGAAGCAGACAGTATTTTCTCTATGCTGATGGGGGATGAGGTGCCGCCAAGAAGAGAGTTTATTGAAAAGAATGCAAAATATGCAAAAATTGATGCATAAACCTTCTTAAAAATATAATAAAAAAAGCTTCTGATTATTTAGAAGCTTTTTTTATATTTGGATAAACCAAAAAAACAATAATATGTTAACTCTTTTACAAACAGACCCTTATGAAGGGGTTGATGCAGTCTCTGGTGCTGCGGCAGCAGGACTAGGAATTGGAACAATGATCATGAGCATCGTGATATATCTGTTCTATGGATATTGTATGTATAAGATCTTCCAGAAGGCGGGAAGACAAGATGCATGGGCGGCTTTTATCCCGATTTACAATCTCATCGTATTGCTGGATATTGTGAAGAAACCAATCTGGTGGTTTATCTTATTCTGTATTCCTTTGGTAAATATCTTTGCCTGTTGGGTGGTTTATGACAGACTTGCCAAAGGATTTGGGAAAGAAACACCATTGTATACCATTCTGATTCTCCTGTTCGGGTTTATTTTCATTCCGGTGCTCGGACTTGGAAGTGATATCTATGACAGTAAGAGAATTCCAAATGACTAATGAAAAATAAAGATCAAAAGACTTCAGAAATGAAGTCTTTTTTGTTGATGCAAAATAATAGAATTAATTGTACAGTGACTTAGTATTAATTCTACACTGTTTGAATTACTTATCAATGCAATTATCTTAAATTTGAAACCATAGATATATGATAATGATTATCAAAGAGTGAGGCCTCCCAGATAAGGAGTTATCATCTTTCATTATTTTTGTTTTAAGCCTGTACGGGCAATTTTAGGATAGTACTTTTTACAGTATTAAGGGCTCCATGTTTTTTTGGAGTCTTTTTCTTTATATAATTTTAACAGTTATTAAGATTTTATTATTTTTGTCTAATTTTAATAACCATGATGAAAAAAGTATTTCCAGAAGTTTCTTTCGCTTCAATCAACCTTCCTTCTCTGTTTCAGGAGATTCTCATTAAATAAAAAAACTGATAATAAAAAGACTGATGAAAATCAATTCTAAAATCATGGTGACCGTGGGTTGCCTTGCTGTCCATATGTTTTTTGCACAGCAGCATCAATTTCTTTCTATACCTGAATTTAACGAAGCAGACCTGAGGAAGTCCAATTAACAATTATGATGAAATTTTTAATTTTAGGGGCATTGTCTACAGCCTCTGTATATTTTGCACAAAGCTATCCGGCTTCTGCAATTCCTGAAAATTTAAAGAAAAATGCTGATGCTGTTATCAGGAAAAACTTCACAACAGCTCAGATCAATAAAATAGATGAAATCGTTTATCAGTATAATAAAGTAACTACTGTCCTGAATAAGGATGGAGATTCCAAAGCAGCAATTTATATCCCGTATCAGAAAGGAGATGGTATTTCCAATGTAAAAGTGACCATTTATGATGAAGCGGGTAAAAAAGTAAAGAGCTTTTCAAAATCTGACTTCACGGATTTTGCGAATAATTCTAATGGTGTATTTTATTCAGACAATAGAGTTCTGGTATTGCCTTACACTTCCGCTCACTATCCTTATACAGTAGATTTCTCATACGAGCTTACTGATGAAAACACTATTTTTATTCCGGATTTTGAACCTTTTTCTTCCACCAATACCTCTTTGGAAGAAGGTCAGTTTAAAATCATAAATAAATCAGGAATTGAGCTTAGAACTAAAATCTATCCTTCAAAATATAATTATGCGTCGGTTACAGAAAGTGGTAGCGGAGCTGAAAAAACATATACCTTTAAAAATGTTCCGGCTATTGAAAATGCTTTATTGATGCCGGACCCGGTGAAAATATTGCCTAAAGTAGACTTTTCCCTGGCGCAGTTTAACCTGGCAGGAAAAAAAGGCTCGTTGAATAACTGGAAAGATTTCGGAACCTGGTGTTATACCAATCTCATAGAACCCGTTGCGGCTTCCGGTCCTGCCATTAAAGCTGAAGTAGCCGCCTTAAAACTGGAGGGATCTACAGAAGACAAAGTCAGAAAACTTTATCAGCACATGCAGTCGAAAACCCGTTATATCTATGTAGGATTGGGAATCGGAGGATGGCTTCCTATGCAGCCTGATGAAGTTCATAGAAAAGGATATGGCGATTGTAAGGGACTTACCAATTATATGAAAGTACTTCTGAATGAAGCAGGTATTCCTTCTACTTACTGTGTGATAAATTCCAGTACTTCCTCCGTTTCTTTCGATCCTGACTTTCCTTCAATGGGAGGGAATCATGCTATTCTGATGGTTCCTACAGAAAAAGGAAATATATGGCTTGAGAATACTTCCCAGCAAACAGCTTTCAATCACTTAAGTTATCATACAACGGATAGAAACGTATTGGCAATGACCCCGAAAGGAATTGAGCTGATTAATACTCCTGCTTATAAAGCGGAAGAGAACAGGGAAAAACAGATGCTGAAAATCAATATTAATGAAGATAACAGCATCACAGGAGAAGGAAATTTTTTTTATACGGGAAACCAATATGACACCAATTTAAGGTTTGCAAACCTTGATCCTAAAGAAAAAAATGATGCCATAAAAAACAGGTTCAATGTTTTGAATTTTGAAAAAATTGAAGTGAAAAATTTTAACAATGACAGGAATAAAGCTGTGATCACTTATGATTTAGACTTCAAAACCAACAATTTTTCCAAAAATGCAGGAAGCAGTATTTTGTTCAGGGCTATTCCTATCCTGGAGCCTGAAGTGTATAAAACAGATGAAAGCCGTGAGCTGCCCTTTGAGATCTGGCAGTCTTATCAGGATGATCATGATATCGCTTTCACCATTCCTAAAGGCTATAAAATTGATGAAATACCCGGAGATTCCAATATCAGTTCCGAATTTGGAAACTATACATTAAGCTTTGTAAAAGATAACGGCCAGATAAAAGTAACACGGAAAATACAGATCAATAAAGGAATCTATCCCAAAGAAAAGTATAATGACTATGTAAACTTCAGAAAGAAGATCATGAACATGGATAATTCGAAAATTTTAATTACGAAAATATAATGATGAAAAAAATAATGGTAGTGGTTTTTTGCTCCGCAAATGCCATACTGGTCAGTGCACAGAAATATCAGTTTCTGAATCCTCCTAAATTCAATGATGCCGACCTGTCTAAGGCAAAATCATTATTGGATGAAAATGCCCCCGCTGAAATTCTGTATAAATCCGTACATTTTATGGTGGATACCTCTACAGGAAACCTGAGCAAAAAATATTTTTACAGGGTAAAAATTTATAATAAAGATAAGGCATTGGACTGGATGAATATTGAAATCCCTCTTTACAGTTACAATGCCAACAGGGAATCATTGGGGAAGTTCAAAGCTTTTACTTACAACCTGGAAAATGGAAACGTGGTGCCGGTGAAAGTGGAAAAGAGCTCTCAGTATAAAAGCAAGGAAAGCAAATACGTGACAATTACCAAATTTGCATTTCCCAATGTGAAAAACGGTTCGGTTCTGGAGTATCAGTATGAAGTTACCTCTCCATTTCTGTTCTCAATACCGGAAGTGCTTATAGAAACAGATATCCCTTCCCTGAATACGGAATATGTTTTGGACGCCCCGCTTAATATCGCCTACAATATTAATTATACCGGAGAAGTTCCTCCTAAATACAGGGAAATTGAGGAACGTTTCCTGTACGGAACACAATCTAAGACCTTTAGATTCGGATATGAAAACCTGAAAGGATTTAAAAGTGAAAAATGGGTGAGGAATGACAGGAACTTCCGCACGAAAATCAGCGCAGAACTGAACTCTACAAACTTCAGAGAGCTTAAACTGTATTCATCATCCTGGGATCAGATTGGTAAAAGACTTTATCAGGATGAAGATTTTGGAGGCGAACTGAAAAAAACAAAACTGGCTAAAGAAAATATGCCTGCAGGAATATCGGAGATGAAAACTGACCTCGAGAAAGCCAATGCTGTTTTTTCATACATTCAGAAAACATTTACTTGGAATAAAGACAGGGGAATTTATCCTGAAAACGGAATCAGAAAGATGCTCGAAAGTAAAGTGGGAAACGCCGCTGAAATCAATCTTTTTCTGGTCATGATGCTGCGTGAAGCGGGACTTAAAGCAGATCCGCTTATTATTTCTACCGTAGATAACGGACTGTTAAATCTGGCTTCTCCCAATGTTTCCAAAATGAATTTTGTGCTGGGTGCAATAGATATTGACGGGACCCTTCATATTTACGATGCTACTTCCAGACAGTCTTCAATAGATGAGATTCCTTTGCAGGGCTGGAACCAATATGGTGTTTTAGTTACTAAAACCAAAGCCCAGCTTATTCAGATGAACAATACCAAACCAAGCAATACTTTCCTTGCGGCAGAAGCAAAGATTAATAGTGACGGCAGTATTTCGGGAACCTATTCAGACCGGGATACCGGCGCTTTTGCTATGTTGGCCAAGGACCGTTATGATGAGAATGCCGAAAAATATAACAAAGCCTATAAAGACAATTATGCAATAGATTTTACGGATATTCAGCCGAAAGTACTGGAAAACGGGGAGTTTGAAAGCACCATGAATTTCTCTTCCATGAACCTGATAGACAGGGTAGGAAAGAAAATGATCATCAATCCGATGTTGTTTTTAAGCAAAAATTCCAATGAATTTGATCAGACGGAGGCCAGAAAATATACGATTGATTTCGGATCTCCTACCACAAGAACAAAAAAGATCACTCTTGAAATTCCGGAAGGATTTGTGATCGAAGAAATGCCGAAAGAGAAAAAAATAGTAACCGAAGACAAAGAAATCGAATACAGCTATTCGGTTCAGCAAAAAGGAAATAAACTGGAGGTTACTTCTGTTACAAAAGTGGGCAGTGCAGATTATCCGAAAGAATATTATGTCGCATTCAAACAGATATGGGGAGTGGCTTCCAAATTTGAAAACCAGGTGATAAGCCTTATCAGGAAGTAATATCTTACGTTTTAAGAAAAATAATCAACAAAAAAATTAAAAACCATTCATCTTTTGAATGGTTTTTGTATTGGTACCGGAAAAATGAGAATTATGAAAAATACAATAGCTGTTTTGGCACTGTCTTCCTTCCTTGCTTTTACAGCCTGCAAAAAAAATGAAACCAAAGGAACGGTAGCAGAAAAAACAGAAAATAAACCTTCTGGAGAATTGGTGGTAGACTCTGTAAAAGTAAGTGACTCTACCCGGATCACAGACTCATTAAAAGTAAAGTACACCTCAAAACTGCTGGTTTTTCCTTCTCTGAAAGATAAAAAGCTGCTGGACAGTATCTATTTCCAGCATAGTAAAATCAGGGATTTCTCCAAAACCGGGCTTCAGGCTTATCTGAACAAAGAAAAAGCTGACTATTTCAGCTCTGTGAAAGAAGATAATAAAGACTGGGTTTCAGATATTACTTATTCGCAGGAATGGTATTCGAGTTCCCACATGAATTTGATATCCAATACCAACGGATATATGCATATTCAGTATACAGGAAGCGGATATGAAGGCGGAGCACATGACAATTACGGATTTTCAGAAAGAATTTTTGATCTTAAAAACAGCAAAAGACTTGAGCTGAAAGACATCACTTCAATGCCTAAAAATAAAATTGAAGCCATTCTGATGAAGAATATCAATACCATTAACAGCGGAACGATGGATGGTGACGGAGCCGTGAAAAACTCAGAGATGCTGCTCGTGGATAAAATTCCCGCTTCCGACAATTTTTATTTTGATGACAAAAACCTGTATTTCCATTACAGCCCCTATGAAATTGCTGCTTTTGCGGCCGGAGATATCACAATACCTGTTTCTTGGGAGGATCTGAAAGGTACATTAAATGCAGAATTTAAAGAAAGAATGAAAATTAAGTAAATTAATGCTTCCAGTTCAGGAAGCATTTTCTATTTTTGCGGTGATGAACAAAGTAGCTTTTATTATCAATCCCTTTTCAGCCAAAAAAAATTACCAGCCGTTTCTGAACGAGCTTAAAACCAAGGTTGAGAATCCACTGTATTATGTTTCCGAATCGATCCCGGGAACAGATGAGTTTATTCAGGCCCATTTTGAGGAAGTGGATATCTTTGTGGCTATTGGGGGAGACGGAACAATTTCTACTGTGGCTAAAAACCTGATCAATACCGATAAAATCCTGGCTATTTTCCCGGCAGGTTCAGGAAACGGATTCTCCAATGAAACCCGTTTCAGTAAAAATCTTGATGAGCTTTTAAACAAAATAAAAGCGAAAAAGTCCAGGAAGATTGATACTTTTACCGTGAATGACAGG
Organism: Chryseobacterium arthrosphaerae; assembly: GCF_001684965.1. Lineage (NCBI taxonomy): Bacteria > Pseudomonadati > Bacteroidota > Flavobacteriia > Flavobacteriales > Weeksellaceae > Chryseobacterium > Chryseobacterium arthrosphaerae. The sequence goes on from NZ_MAYG01000001.1 coordinate 506,877, forward strand.
CTTTCCATTAATGTTTCAGGAACCGGTTTCGATGGCAAAGTGGTTAAGGAGTTTGAAAAAACAAGCAGGGGATTCAAAAATTATATCAAAGTATCACTGAAGACCTTCTTCAACTATAAACCGATCAAAGTAAAGTTCTTTGATGAAAAATACCAGCAGTACAACGGCAGATACCTGATGCTGAACATCGCCAATACCCGTCAGTTTGGTAACAACGCTTATATTGCTCCCAAGGCAAGCAAAAGTGATGGTTTGGTAGACATGGTTCTGGTTAAAAAATTTCCGTTGACTTACTCGGCACTTTTCGCTTTCAGAATGTTTACCAAACGTCTGAAAGATGATGAATATGTTACTTACCTTCCGGTTTCCGAGATTTCATTCAAAGTCAATACCAAGAACTGGCATCTGGATGGAGAGTTTAATAAAATTCAGTCCCCGGTTCATGTTAAGGTGCAGCCCTCAAGCTTAAACATATTGGTATAAGGTTTTTACAGTCAAAAAAGACGGTAGAAATTACCTTTTTAAAATAATACTACAACCTTATGGGATTTAAAGGCCGGTAAGGTCTATTTTTTAACCATAAATTTTCCATATATCAGAAATAAATGATTGATATTCAATGGTTAATTGTTGATTTTATCAATAATGTTTATTCTCTTTTTTGTGATAAAATCATAGGCTCAATACGCAATAACAACTATTAACAGTACATTTTGGAATGGTTCTGAATGTTGATATATTAATAATTTAACGTATTTTATTGTTTTTTATTTATTTAAATCATTAAATATTTATTGATTATTTCTATTTGTTTTGTTTTTATTGTGAAATGGTTATATTTTTATTAATAAAACATTTCCTATGAAAAAATATTACTTTATTCTTGTGCTTTTTATGGGTATTATGATAAAAAGCCAGCTTCTGACTGAGAATTTTGAATCTGCAACATTTCCGCCTACCGGATGGACGGTTCAAACTACCAACACCGCTTTTACATGGGTATCAACTACCGGTTTTTCAGGGACAAAATCTGCCGGAGTGGCCTATGATCCTGACCTTGTGGCGCAGGATGAAAAACTGATAACTCCATCCCTTAACCTGACCAATGTATCAAATCCTGTTTTGACCTTCAAATCAAATTTTAATCCCTATTGGGCGATCACACCTAATAATAACTATGATACAGTAGTGAAGGTTTCTACAAATAATGGAGCAACATGGACGCAGATCTGGAGTGAAAATGATATCACAGTGCCTACACCTGCAGGGTTTGCCACCTACAATATTACCATCCCTTTAACCTCTCTGATAGGGCAGGCCAACGTAAAAATAGCTTTTAATTATATTGGAAACGATGGTGCACAATGGAGAATAGACGATATAAGTGTTACAGCAACAACCTTAGGAGTCTCTGAAAACAAGCTTAAAAATGATGATCTGTTGGTTTATCCTAACCCTGTTACAGATTCATTCCGGTTAAACATGCCAACAGCTTACGGGAAAAATCCAAACATTGAAATTGTTGATATGACCGGAAAAAGAGTGAAAACTTTTGAGACAGCCAGAGAATCTTACAATATCTCGGATTTGTCAAAAGGAGTTTACTTTATCGTGATATCAGACGGCAAAAACAAAGTGATGAAAAAAATAGAAAAACGATAAATCTTCATCTAATGAAACTATTAAGAAAAACCGGGGCTTATTTTTATAAACTCCGGTTTTTTATTTTCAGAAATCTTTGTGCTTAAACCTCCAGTTTCTTCTCTATTTCAGCAGGGTGATCCAGGCAATAATGAAACTGTTCTTTATCAAGCTGTTTTTCCCAGTTTGCCACAACTACTGTAGCTACAGAATTGCCTATTACATTGGTTAGCGCCCTGCACTCACTCATAAATTTATCGATTCCCAGAATCAGGGTCATCCCAGCGATCGGAATTTCCGGAACTACGGCTAAGGTGGCTGCCAGGGTTACAAATCCGGCTCCGGTAACTCCTGCAGCTCCTTTTGAGCTCAGCATTGCGACCAGAAGAAGCATCAGCTGCTTTTCAACCGGAAGGTGAATATTTAAAGCCTGTGCAATAAAAAGTGAGGCCAGGGTCATGTAAATATTGGTGCCGTCGAGATTGAAGGAATATCCGGTAGGCACTACAAGCCCTACAATTGCCCTTGAACAGCCTGCTTTTTCCATTTTTTCCATGATTCCCGGCAGGGCAGATTCTGAGGAACTTGTTCCTAAAACCAGAAGCAGCTCTTCTTTAAGGTAAAAAAGAAGTTTAAAAATATTAAAACCATTATACCAGGCTACTGCCCCCAGGATAACCACCACAAAAAGGATAGAGGTGATATAAAATGTAGCCACTAGAAACAGAAGATTCAGTACAGAATGAAGCCCGTATTTTCCGATCGTAAAAGCCATGGCTCCAAAAGCACCGATAGGGGCAAGCTTCATAAGCATATGAACGATCTTAAACACAGGCGTAGACAGATCCTGAAGAAAATCAGTGACTTTCTGACTTTTTTCTTTGGTAAGAACTAAAGCCACTCCCATTAAAATAGCTACAAGAAGAACCTGCAGGATGTTGTCACCAACCAACGGGCTGAACAGGGTTTCAGGAATAATGTTCATCATGAAGCCTGTAAGGGTAGATTCATGAGCTTTTTCCTGATACTGCGATACATCACCTGAAAGGCTGGCTGGATCAATATTAAGGCCATGACCGGGTTGCAGGATATTTCCCACGATCAGGCCGATAATAAGAGCCAGCGTTGAAAATGTGAAAAAATAGATCATGGCTTTTATGGCAATTCTTCCTACCTTTTTCAGATCTGTCATATGGGCAATTCCTAAGGTAAGGGTGATGAAAATAACCGGAGCGATAATCATTTTGACCAGTTTGATAAATCCATCCCCCAGAGGTTTCATTTTCTCTCCTATTTCAGGGTAAAATTTTCCTAGAAGAATCCCTGCAATAATTGCAATGATCACCTGAAAATAAAGCTGCTGGTAAAATTTTTTTGCTTTCAATACAATGTTTTTTGAAAGGGCGAAATTATGAATTTTTCCCAAAACATGATTAAAATCATATTTTTTTTGAATAGATTATATGTGGTCTGTTTACAGTTAAGAGCTTTATTGCCTGCCTATTTTAAATATAAAAAGGGCTAAATACTTAAATTCAGCCCTTTTATCTTTTAATATGTAGGATTATCAAATTATTCGGTCGCTACAGAGTCGTCTCCGCGGCCGTCTGCTACAGCGTGAATGTTTCCTTTGTCGTCAATGACGATCATTTCTGTTTTTCCGATCTGCTTTATCTTTTCAATCACATAGTTTTTGCTTTTCAGTTCGGCAATCGTACTTTCAGGGAAATTGTTTTCTACACTGATCGTTTCCGGAAGCCACTGATGGTGGAATTTAGGGGAGTTCACTGACATGTTGGCGTTCAGTTTAAAATCAACCACATTCACAATAGACTGATAGACGGAAGTAGGGATCGTTGTTCCACCCGGAGTGCCCACAACCATATAAGGTTTACCATTCTTCAGGAGGATTGTTGGGGTCATGGAAGAAAGCATTCTTTTATTAGGCTGGATGGCATTGGCTTCTCCGCCCACAGCACCGAACATATTAGGGACTCCCGGCTTAATGGAGAAATCGTCCATTTCATTATTTAAAAAGAATCCGGCACCGGTAACCAGAACCTTACTTCCGTAATAGCCGTTAAGGGTTGTTGTTACAGAAGCTGCATTGCCATCTTTATCGAGTACGGAAATATGAGTGGTTTGTGTAGATTCCTTAGGCTGTTCAATGATTTTTCCAACTTCTGCACTTGGAGTTGCTTTGTCAAAACTGAAGCTTTTCCATCTGTTCTTCAGGTATTCATCAGAAATCAGATAGGATGTTTTATCCTGAATGAAATCCGGATCACCCATATATTCTGCACGGTCAGCAAAAGCCCTTCGTTCTGCTTCTGCCATGATCTGAACCGCTTTTGTTGAATTCTGCTGGTATTTTTCAAGATTTTCAAAACTTGCCATTCTGAGCATCTGAGCCAGAAGAAGGCCGCCGCTGGATGGCAAAGGCATGGAAACTACATTGTTCCCTTTATAATCAAACTCCAGAGCTTTTCTTTCTGCCACTTTATAATTTTTAAGATCTTCCAGCGTGATGATTCCGTTACCTCTTTTCATTTCAGCAACCAGCAGATCAGCTGTTTTTCCTTCATAAAAACCTTTGGCTCCTGATTTCTGGATCAGCTTTAAAGTTTCCGCCAGATCTTTCTGAACCAGGATATCGCCGGCTTTCCATGGGGTGTCTTTGACGAAAATAATGGAAGATTTATTATGCTTCTGAAACTTTTCCCGCTGGCTGTTGAGCATATCCGCTTCCTTATCTGTGATGGCAAATCCCTGCTCGGCCAGATCAATAGCAGGCTGGATGATTTTTTCCATAGGAAGCTTACAGTATTTCAGGGTAGCAAAAAAACCGGCTACACTTCCGGGAATACCTACGGCCAGCCGTCCGTTTTGCGATAGGTCAGTATCTGCTTTTCCTTTTTTGTCAAGATACATATCTCTTGAAGCTTTCTTAGGAGCTGTTTCCCTGTAGTCTAGGGTAAACTTTTCACCATTGTTTTTTACCCCTACCAAAAATCCGCCGCCACCGATATTTCCGGCCTGAGGATATACTACTGCCAGAGCGTATTGTGTGGCGGTAACTGCATCATAGGCATTTCCGCCCATTCTGAGGATCTTTGCTCCTGCCTCACTGGCTAAGGGATGGGCAGATACCACTACACCTTTATTCTTGACCTGTACTTCCTTTACGATATTGAAATCTTTGAACTGAGCCCAGCTCAATTGTCCTGCTAACAGTACCGAAACGATTAAAAGCTTCTTCATATGATTGTTTCTTTATTACAAAATTATTGAATTTTTATCTAAAGTACTGTTGATGATCGCATATATCGTTGATATCTATTTTTGTTGAATATGAATGAAATGAGGAGGTTAACAAAAAAATGGCCGGAATAATTTTTATGTAAATCTCCTGATTTATTTTAAATCCACCTTTTTTATTTTGATAAGCTTGATTTTTTTACTTTTGTACAATTCTAAAAAAAATCTCAAAAATGGAATCCTATACGGAAAGAATACTGATTACAGGTGCACTGGGACAGATCGGCACCGAACTTACCAACAGACTTGTTGAAATGCACGGAGCAGACAATGTTGTTGCTTCAGGGCTGGACAGATGGCAGGAAGGCATTACTTCTGCAGGGCATTACGAAAGAATGGACGTTACTAATACGCAATTAGTAAGACAGGTGATCAAAGATTACGATATCACTACAGTGTATCATCTTGCCTCGCTTTTATCCGGAACCTCAGAAAAGCAGCCTATTTTCGCATGGAAATTAAATCTTGAACCTCTGCTTCATTTTTGTGAAATGGCGAAAGAGGGGCTTATTAAAAAGATTTTCTGGCCTAGTTCTATCGCTGTATTTGGAAAAGGAATTCCGAAGCATGATGTGGGACAGGATGTAGTATTGAATCCTACAACTGTTTACGGAATCTCTAAAATGGCAGGGGAGAAATGGTGTGAATACTATTTTGATAAGCATGGAGTAGACGTAAGAAGTATCAGATATCCCGGATTGATCTCCTGGAAGACACCGGCAGGGGGTGGAACTACCGATTATGCCGTTGAGATTTTCTACAAAGCAATTGAAGAAGGAAAATATACAAGTTTCATTTCTGAGAATACAGGAATGCCGATGTTGTATATGGACGATGCGATCAATGCAACCCTGAAACTGATGGAAGCTTCGAAAGAAAGTCTTACGGTTCGTTCTTCTTATAATCTGGGTGGAATGTCATTTACTCCAAAAGAACTGGCGGAAGAAATCAAGAAAGAAATCCCGGATTTTACCATCGGTTACAACCCGGATTTCAGACAGGCGATTGCAGATTCATGGCCGGCTTCTATTGATGATTCCGTGGCTAAAAAAGATTGGGGACTGTCTTACGATTTCGGAATTTCTGAAATGACAAAAGACATGATCAGGAATCTTAAAGTAAAATTAGCTAAGAATTAATAATGTGAAGTAATACTTTAATTGAATATTATTTTAACATCTGATTTTTAATGTATTATATTTTTTATCTAAAATTTAATTTAAATGATATTATTGACTTTTAACATCGTGAATATTGAGGCTGAAGTAAAAAATGGCTTTCAGGTCACTGATGAAGAAAGGCTGAAAATTGCAGAAGATAACACCAGAGCAATTCTCAGGGTTTTAGATATTCATGATATTAAAGCCAGTTTTTTTGTTGAGGTTTCACTCGCTGAAAAACTGCAGAATCTTATAAAAGCAATTTCATCCAAAGGGCATGAAATTGCTTTTTATAATAAAGGTTCAAAACCGGATGAAATTGAAAATGCCAAGAAGAATATTCAGGATCTTCTGGAAAAGCAGATTCGGGGAATCCGTCAGAAAGATGTAAAAGTGCCGCAGGAAGAATTGAAGATGATGGAATTTAATTATGTTTCCAATATTGATAATGCCAACATTCTTTTTCCGTTCAAGCGTTTGAAAAGAGATACTGAAATAACAGAAGAGGATGGGCTGAGCATTGTGCCGGAAAGTATTTCTCCATACAGCCAGCTGCCGTATAATGATTTTGTGTTTCAGATCCTGCCAATGAAGTATTATCAGGGCATGGTTGTAGAGACACTGCAAAACGAAGAATTTGTCCTGATCTATCTCAACTCATGGCAGTTTACGGATTTTAAGAAATACCGCTTCGATATCCCTTTTTACCGACGTTTGTTTTCGGGTAAAAAAATGGAGGACAAATTAGATGCCCTCCTTACTTTTATCAACGAGAAAGATATGGCTACTTCCCGTATGAAAGATTATATTTTTTAGGTTGCAGGTGTTAGGTAGCAGGTGTGACGCTATAGTTGTTTTTCCTGTAACATAACATCTACTCAGTTTCTAAATTTCTGATTTTGTTTTAAACCTTAAACTAGCTCAATTCAAAAAGCGTAATTTCCGGCAGTACACCGACTCTTCCCGGATATCCCAGTACTCCAAACCCTCTGTTGACGTACAATAGTTTTCCTTCACTTTCGTACAAGTCTGCCCATTTCGGGTAACGGTACTGAACCGGTGACCATTTTACATTTTTAAGATCCAGTCCGAACTGCATCCCGTGGGTGTGTCCCGAAAGGGTCAGATGGATGTTTCCGGGGTGTTTTTTTACCACATAATCAAAGTGGGTAGGGTCGTGGCTCATTAAGATCTTTGCAGCGGATTCCGGTACTCCTTTTAAGGCGTCATCAATTCTTCCAAATTGAGGGAAGGGTTTCAATCCCCAGTTTTCAACACCCAGAATATATAATTTCTCTCCGTTTTTCTCAATCACCCTGTGCTCGTTTCTCAGCATGTCAAAACCGGCTTGCTTTTCATAGTCGATCAGCGTATCCAGGTTTTTCTTTTTGGCATCCAGGGAGGCCCAGGTTACATAGTCTGCATAATCATGGTTTCCAAGAACCGCAAATTTGCCGTCTTTAGCCTTGATTTTTGAAAATAAGGGAATAAACGGTTTGAATTCATCCGCAACATTATTCACCATATCTCCGGTAAACAACACGAGGTCAGGGTTTTGTTCATTGATAAGTTCCACAGCATGCTGCAGTTTGCCGGGATCTGAAAAACTTCCGCTGTGAACGTCAGAAATCTGGATGATTTTATAGCCTTTAAAGCTTTCAGGAAGGTTAGGGAATTTTACTTTTACCCTTCTTACCTTGTGGCGGTATTTCCCGAAAGTGATCCCATCGATGAAGAGGGCAGACAAAACTCCGCTCATTCCTAATCCGACCAGGCTCAGGAACTTTCTCCTTTCCGGGAAGAAATTCTCAGACGGTCCGGCAAAGCCGATCAGGTATCCGCCGATGCGGACAATATCATCGATCAGTAAGAATAGAACAATAAAGATCTTGGGTAAAATAAATATCAGGAACAGGGAGATCATGATCTGAGCTCTTACCATACTCCTGTCTGTTCTCTGGTAATGAGTGATCTCGTACGCAAAAACAGCATAGATGATTAAAGATACTGCCCAATAGCCGGTTCTTATCCAGAAGTTATCTGTAAGCGTTCTTATGGCCTGGTAGATATAAATTTCCAGAAACAGGAAAATACTGGCGGTGATGAAAAGATTTTTTGGCATATTCTGATTTAAAAAAAGCACAAAAGAAGACTTCCTTTGTGCTTTTTTATTTTGTTTTTATAAATTATTAAGGGAGTCTGTAAACGATAGCATTGATGTTCATTCCGGCACCTACCGAAGTCATTACAATGTTACCTTTATCCTTAAACGTTTGACCTTCCATTTTTCCTTTAATTATTAAATCATACATTGTAGGAATGGTTGCTACAGAGGTGTTGCCAAGGTCCTGAATGGTCATAGGGGAGATCGCATGATCGTACTCTTTTACATCGTAAAGCCTGTGAAGTCTCTCGATCATGGCATAATCCATTTTAGCGTTAGCCTGGTGAATTAAGATTTTATCTATATCTTCAATAGAAAGACCTGCATCGGTGATGGTGTCTTTAATGGCAACCGGCACGTTTTTAAGAGCATATTCGTAGATTTTTCTACCCAGCATTCTTACATACAAACGTTTTTGATCTACATTTTTATTGATAGAAGGTTGGTTTTCAAGATAGTTCAGCTCAGGGCCATTGTCGCAGATGGTATTGTGAGCAATAATTCCTACATTTTCATCATCCGTAGCTTTTACCACTACAGCGCCTGCACCGTCAGCAAAGATCATTCTGTTTCTGTCATGTGGGTCTGTTACACGGCTCAGTGTTTCAGCTCCGATAACAAGAATGGTTTTGGCAACTTGAGCTTTGATCAGGTTGTCTGCTAAAATCATTCCTTCTACCCATCCCGGACAACCGAAAATCATGTCATAGGTTACACATTTTCTGTTTTTTATGCCCAGTTTATTCTTTACTCTTGCAGCCATTGTCGGCATGAAATCGGCATAACCGTTTTCTGTAACTTCCCCGAAATTGCTTGCATAAATGATATAATCCAGATCTTCGCCGTCTACTTTTGCATCCTCAAGGGCAATTTTTGCGGCTTCATACCCGATTTGTGAGTTGGAAAGATCGTCTTCTATGAATCTCCTGTTTTCGATTTCTGTAATCTCTACAAATTTCGCAATAGTTTCTTCCACAGGCTTTTCAATCTTTACACCATCCTCTGTGTAGAACTCGGAATTCATGAAATAATCCCTACCAATAACTCTGTTCGGAATATAAGATCCAGAGCCTATAATGATCGTATTCGGCATTCGTTTATATGATTTTTTTAAAGTTGCAAAGTTAATAATTAATATTAATAACGGAGAATTAAAAATATTATTAAATTTGCAAAAATTGTACTTTACAATCTATGAAAAACAATCCGTCCTTAAAAGGCTTACTCATTGCAGCTGTGGCGTTTATCGGTGCCTTTGGGATCTACTTCCTTTTTTTAGCCAAGAAGAATTATTATGTTGTAGATAATCCTACCCCCAATACGTATTACTTTAAAATCAATAACGGTTCAGAAGGAATCATTTCAGCGGGGCAGTATGTGCATGTGGATCTGAATAAAGGGAAAAACTCTATTCAGGTATTTGATCAGAATAAAAAAATGCTTTATGATTCGGCATTCGAAGTGAATAAACTTCGGGGGCTGCTTAATATTGCCCACCAGGATTATTACGTCAACGAACAGTATTACGGATACAACCTTAAGAAAGATTCGTTGCTGATGGCCCTTGATAAAACCGTGATAGACGGAAAAGATTATTACGGAGGAGCAAAACGCTTCAACAAGCTTTACACAGAAGACTTTTATTACAATGTAGATGAAGATTACGATAAGGTAATCAAAAACATTCAGAAAGTGGAATCGAGATCCAAGATCTTCAGAAAGCAGGATTACCTAAATTATTACAAAGAATATTACAAGTTTTAAGTTTTGACAAAAGATATCACCAAAGTTACTCCCTACAATTCAGAGGCTACAAAAAAGAGCCAGGTAGAGGATATGTTCGACAACATTGCACCGAAGTATGACCTTCTGAACCATGTTTTATCCATGAAAATTGATGTTTTATGGAGAAATAAACTGGTAAGATGGATGAAAAATGATCAACCGCAGGAAGTGCTGGATGTGGCTACAGGAACGGGAGATCTGGCTATTACCATTGAAAAAGGAACCGGTTCTAAAGTAGTTGGTTTAGATTTATCACAACAAATGCTGAATGTTGGCGTTATTAAAATAAAAAAACTTAAATTAGACGGCAAAATTTCAATGCAAAAAGGAGATGCAGAAAATTTACCTTTCGAGGACAATAGATTTGATGCTGTTTCCGTTGCATTTGGAGTGAGGAATTTTGAAAACCTTACCAAAGGTTTGGCAGAATTAAGAAGAGTAGTTAAAGATAACAAAAGTGTTTATATACTGGAGTTTTCAAAGGTTGAGGGTTTCATGGGGCCATTCTATATGTTTTATTTCAAAAACATATTACCTGCAATAGGCAGGCTGGTTTCTAAAGATAATAGGGCGTATACATACCTTCCGGATTCTGTAAATGCTTTTCCTTTCGGGGAGAAGATGAAGCAAATTCTTTTAGATACGGGATTTAAGAAAGTAGAATATAAAAAACTAAGTTTAGGTATAGCCACAATTTATAAAGCAACAAAGTAACCTATGAATAAATTTCTATTAAAAGCACTGGTTTTAACCTCAGTAAATGTTGCCATTTTTGCAAATGCGCAATTCAGAACCCGAAACAGAATGGATAAGTTGGAAGATTTCGACGAACAGAAATTCAGCTGGGGGTTTTATTTGAACGGGAACAGACTGGACTACCGCATCGTGTTGCATCCGAGATACGGAATGAGCGATAATCAAAATCTTGTTACCTCTAAAGAAAGTTACAGTTTCGGTGCCGGGCTTATTGCAAAATGGAGACTGAACGACTATCTTGACGTGAGATTAGAACCGGGTTTACAGTTTGCACAAAGACAGTTGACTTTTAATACGCAATCTAATGACATCTATGCCGGCGGATCTTTAACCAATCCTCCTTTCATGCCGATTCCGTTACAGGAAAAAGACAAAGTAAGAGAAATTAAATCTACTCTGGTTGATATTCCTGTTCTTCTGGAACTTCACGGGCAGAGATGGTACAATTCAAGGCCTTACGTTGCCGCTGGGGTAAACTACGTTGTAAACCTTCAGTCTAATGCAACTTCTACCGATGATAACCAGCAGGGAATTTTCAGATCAACCACGCACAACTTTGCATGGTCTGCTGAAATGGGAATTCAGTTTTATTTCAACAAATTTAAACTGACTCCTGCCGTTAGGGGAACTTTCTTCATGAATAATGAAAAAGTGGCTGATAATGCCAATACCCCTCCTTACTGGGCATCTGCCGTATCTACATTGCAGACGAGAGCTGTGATGTTCGTTCTGAAATTCGAATAAAAAATATTTCATTAAAAATATACCGGAGGTGCATTAGCACCTCCTTTTTTGTTGTTATATCAAAATATAGAGTGTTTTATTTTTGTTAGTGTTATTATTTTTTTATTTTTGCTTTTAGTTAGAATATACAAACCTGAAATGCTTCAAGATTTAGAAAACAATTTTTCAGAATTAGAGAGAAAAATTTCGACTCTGCAAAAGAACTATAAAAGTCTTACAGAAAACTTAGCAGAATTAAATATTGAGCATGAAGAGTTGAAGAAGAAGTATGATGAGGAAAGAAGAAGAAATCAGGTATTAGCAGAAGAACAAAAAAATATAAAACTTTATTCAGCAATATCAGGAAATCCTGAACACAATAGATTAATGAAGAACCATATCAACAGATTGGTAAAAGAAATTGATTTCTGTATTGCTCAGCTTCAAAACAGTGGATTATAATGGAGGTAAGGAGAATAACCGTCAACATTGCAGGAAGAGTATATCCGCTGAACGTACCGGCAGCAGAGGAAGAGACTTTGCGTAAAGTAGGGAAGCAGATAGAGAATATGATTAAAGATTTTGAACAGAACTTCGATGTAAGAGATAAACAGGACGCTTTGGCGATGTGTGCCCTGAAACTGGGAACCAATGCAGAAGTGGTATCTCTTAACTACGAGAAAAATATTAATTCTACCAACGAAAGATTACAACAGATCAATCAATCGTTGAATGAAATCGGGAAATAGATTTTTTTTCCTGAACAAAACTGCCTACAATAATTCTAACACATTAAAGGTAAACTCAACGCTAAACAATTACCGAACAAATGTCCATTGAATGGCGTGCCGGTTCTCCGGATTACAGACAATGGAAATCAGTTCAAATCGTGTTGATTAGGAGTTTACTCTCAATCTCTGAATTGTTGTGGGCTTTTTTATTTTTAACAAGGATATGAATACAATTAAAACTCAATATACATTATGATAGAAGTTATAGTAGGTGTTGTTTGTTTGGTAATCGGAGCCGCAGTGGGAATGTTTTTTTCCAGAAGCTCTCTGAATACTAAAGCAAAATTCATCATAGATGATGCCAAGAAAAATGCCGAAAACCTTATAGAAAAAGCTAACGTACAGGCTGAATCCATAAAGAAAGAAAAGAACCTTCAGGCTAAAGAAAAATTCCTGGAACTGAAATCCCAGCATGATGCAGACATCCAGTCCCGTGAAAAGAAAATGCAGGAGGTTGAGAAAAGAACCAAAGACAAGGAGCACAAGCTGAATGACGAGCTTAGCAAGATAGGAAAGCTGGAAAAAGATCTGGATAAGCAGATTGCAGACTATTCTAAAAAGAATGAAATCCTGGAAAAGAAACAGCAGGAACTGGATACGGCAACGGCTAAAAAAGTTGAAATTCTTGAAAAAATTTCAAATTATACAGCTGAAGAAGCTAAAGCTGAATTGGTAGAAACAATGAGAGCTGAAGCTAAAACAAGAGCTCAGGCACACGTTCAGAGCATCATGGAAGAAGCTCAGATGAACGCTAAAAATGAAGCGAGAAAAATCGTTATCCAGACGATCCAGAGAATCGGAACCGAGCAGGCTATCGAAAACTCAGTGTCTGTTTTCAATATTGAATCTGATGAGGTAAAAGGTAGAATCATCGGTAGAGAAGGTAGAAACATCCGTGCTTTGGAAGCTGTAACAGGAGTAGAGATCATCGTTGATGACACTCCGGAAGCCATTCTTCTTTCATGCTTCGATCCGGTAAGAAGAGAGATCGCAAGACTATCCCTTCACAGATTGGTAACGGATGGTAGAATTCACCCGGCAAGAATTGAAGAAGTGGTTGAGAAAACCAGAAAACAAATTGAAGAAGAGATCATTGAAGTAGGAAAGAGAACGATCATTGATTTAGGAATCCACGGATTGCACCCTGAACTGATCAAGATTGTAGGTAGAATGAAATACCGTTCATCTTACGGACAAAACTTACTGCAGCACTCAAGAGAAGTTGCCAATATTGCTGCAACCATGGCTGCTGAATTAGGTCTGAATGTAAAATTAGCCAAAAGAGCAGGTCTTTTACACGATATCGGTAAAGTTCCTGAGCAGGAATCAGAATTACCACACGCATTATTAGGAATGCAGTGGGCTGAGAAATACGGTGAGAACCCGGAAGTGGTCAACGCTATTGGTGCTCACCACGACGAAATCGAAATGAAGTCTCTGTTATCTCCGATCATTCAGGTAGCCGATGCTATTTCAGGAGCAAGACCGGGAGCAAGAAGACAGGTATTGGAATCTTATATCCAGAGACTGAAAGATCTTGAATCTGCCGCATTAAGCTTCGACGGGGTGTCCAGCGCTTATGCAATCCAGGCAGGTAGAGAACTGAGAGTAATGGTAGAAAGCGGAAAGGTAAATGATGAAGTAGCTTCTCAGTTATCTTACGACATTTCTGAAAAGATCCAGAACGAACTGACATATCCGGGACAGGTAAAAGTAACGGTAATCAGAGAAACAAGAGCCGTGAATATTGCCAGATAATAATCGGATTAAGATATTTGATAAAAACCTTTCAAGAAATTGAAAGGTTTTTTATTTTTATCAAAACTTAAAAATGCAAGAACTGTCCCTGTCTTCAAAACTGAAGTACATTTTTTCTATTCCCGTTATTATTTCAGCCCTAGGCTATTTTGTTGACATTTATGACCTCCTTCTGTTTGGAATTGTAAGAATCCCAAGTTTAAAAGCCTTGGGGCTGAACCCTGATGCAGACGGAACGTTTATTCTGAACTGCCAGATGGTGGGGCTTCTTCTGGGAGGAGTATTCTGGGGAATTTTCGGTGACAAAAAAGGAAGACTTTCCGTACTGTTCGGATCTATCCTGGTCTATTCGTTAGCCAATATTGCCTGTGGTTTTCTTCCGTATTTTCCGAAAGAGCATTTGGTGTATCAATACGCTGCTTTAAGGTTTATAGCAGGGATAGGGCTGGCAGGAGAGCTTGGAGCAGGAATTACCCTGGTTTCTGAAAGCCTCCCGAAGAATTTACGGGCCATTGGAACCTCAGTGGTCGCGGGTTTTGGGTTGATGGGAGCAGTTGTAGCCCAACTGACGGTAGAATTGGCAGGCGGATGGAATATCTCCTATATCATCGGAGGGGTGATGGGAATCCTGCTGTTACTGCTCAGGATCAGTGTGTCAGAATCCGGAATTTATAAGAATCTGGAACATAAAAATGTGTCTAAAGGGAATTTTCTGTCCTTTTTTACCAATAAAGACAGGCTGATAAGGTATTTAAAATGTATAGCCGTAGGATTACCTACCTGGTACTGTATAGGCATTCTGGCTGTTTTAGCCAACCAGTTTGCTCCTGAATTGGGAATCCGGGATATCAACCCCGGGAAAGCAATTATGTGGGCTTATGTGGGGATTTCTGTCGGTGACCTGCTGAGCGGTTTTATTTCCCATGCCTTAAAATCCCGTAAAATGGCCATTTTCTATATGCTGATCTTTACATTGATCGGAGTGGCAGTCATGCTGTTCGGAAATACCGATACCGAGACCAAATATTATCTGTTCTGTGTATGGCTGGGCTTTGGTACAGGGTATTGGGCCATGTTTGTTACCCTGGCTGCGGAACAGTTTGGAACCAATATCAGAAATACAGCAACAACAACCGTCCCGAATATGGTAAGAGGGCTGGTGCCTGTCATGATTCTGGCATTTGACTTTTTCAAAGGAAGTTTTTCTGTTGTTGAAAGTGCGGCTATTGTTGGTGCAGTGGTTTTCGGGCTTGCCTTTTATTCGTCACTTACCATTTCAGAAACCCACGACAGGGATCTTGAGTTTACCGAATAAAATAATTATGGATTAATTACGTTCTAATGATATGAAAATAAGATAACTAATCAAATTGTTTAACTAAAAATCAAATCATCATGTCACAGAAAATTTTAAAAAATGCTAAAAAACTAGAAAGGGATAACCTTAAAGAAATTGTAGGGGGAATAAGCGGTACCCCGGATCTGTCTCTTTGCGGATGCAGCTGTACAGGAGCCGTAACAGGTCCGTCATACTGTACAAAATATAGAAGTTGTCTTCAGGTAATGACCTGTTAATCGTAAAATAATCTTTATTCGTATAAGCCTTTCGGGAAACCGGGAGGTTTTTTTGATGGAAAGGAAGCGATGAGACTTGGAAAGCAGGAAAATCAGCTATTCTATTTTTTAATACTCTCATCGGTTTAGAGAAAACAATGAGAAGTAATTTGCTCAATAATAACATTCAGTCTCCTTCTTCCAGCCTTTAAAAAATGCCTGTGCTTATAGAAATTTTTAAATTTGTTTAATAAATAAAAATAATGTATTCCGGATTTTGAATAGATTAATGAGGTTAAAATCAATATATTATTAAAATTTATATTAAAATTTGTTGCGTATATTTAATATTTGTTTAACTTTGGGAGGTAACTAAAACTATATTGTTTAATCCAAAACTAATTCACGTGAACATTATGAAAAATGCTAAAAAACTAAGAAAGGAAGAGCTTAAAAATATTACCGGAGGTCTTGACAGCTGGGCCAATATTGAAATAGATCTGTCCCTTTGCGGATGCAGCTGCTCAGGCGCTGTAACCGGACCTAAATATTGTATTCAATATATAGCTTGTCCGCAGGTATACACTTGTGGTGAGGCAGCTATATAAATTATGACTTCACTATGAAATAAACATTTCCACATTTAATAGGCAGCACCCTTTTGATTTCAAGAGGGTGCTGCTGCTTTTTAACGGATAATGTAAAGGAGACTTCCTACACTGATGGTTACCCAAAGAAGTACAGCAGTCAGTAAAGGCTTAGCACCAATTGTTTTCAACGTCTGGATAGAAAGCGTGGAACCGATGAAAAATAAAGTAAGATTCAGTCCGGATTTGGCCAGGACAGTGATCGAACTGCTGAAACGGTCAAGGATAGGGAAATAAGTGTTCAGTAAAATTGCTATGATAAAATAACCGATAAACCAGGGGATTTTGATCTTCGAATCCTTACTTTTAAAAATAAACATGGTAATCAGGGATACCGGGATGATCCATAAAGCACGGGCGAGTTTTACCGTGGTGGCAACTTTCAGAGCTTCATCACCATATTTACCGGCAGCGCCCACTACAGAACTGGTATCATGAATGCCCACAGCGCACCACAACCCGAATTGCTCCTGTGAAAGATTCAGCAGATGACCGATCGCAGGATAAATGAACAGGGCAATGGAATTCAAAGTAAACACAATGGCCAATGCCAGAGAAATCTGTTTTGTGTTGGGCTTGATGATGGGAGATACCGCAGCAATAGCGCTTCCGCCACAAATAGCCGTTCCTGCAGAGAGAAGATAAGACAGTGGCCTCTCCAGTTTGAATATCTTTCCTAAGAAATAGCCGAGAACCATGACGGTCACTATACTTGCAACAGTCAGCATCAATCCCGTTTTTCCGGCATGAAGTGCCTCATCTAACTTTAATCCGAATCCTAATCCTACAATAGAAATCTGAAGCAGGAGATGGATATACTGATGAAGGTGCTTTTCAAAAGGGTTTCCTATAAAGACAGCCAGTGCAAAACCTAATGCAAGGGCTATGGGAGAAGATATAAGCGGAGTTAAACACAAAACAGCCAATACTGTAAAAATTATTTTCCGGGTCATTTCATTCTGAATGAAATCTTTCATAATGCGAACTTTTAAAATCTGCACCAAAGTTCCGGAATATAGTATTACAAAGTAGATTGTATTTTGTTATGTCTGATAACTGGAAGTTATATCTTTGCCTATTGCCTATTGCCTATTGCCTATTGCCTATTGCCTATTGCCTATTGCCTATTGCCTATTGCCCGGGCCTCATTCTGCAAATCTCAGAAATAGCTTGATCAGCTCAGACTGTTCCCCTTTTGGAAGAATAAAATGAAAATCCCTTTCAATGCTGAAGTTTTTAATGTCAACAATGACCAGACTGTTATTTTTTAATTCACTGACAATAGTACTGATGGAAAGAAAAGCCATTGCATCAGAATGAAGAAGGTAATTTTTGATACTTTCACTGCTTCCCAGCTGCATGACAGTATTCAGTTCGTTAACGTTAATTCCTTTCTCCTTTAAACGGTTTTGTATAAACTCGAGGGTTCCGGATCCCGGTTCACGGAAAATCAGATCAAGGTCATACAGATCCTTTAGTTGTAAAGTTTTATGAGCCAGCGGATGATCTGACTTTGCCGCCAATACAATTTCATCTGCTTTAAAAGTTCTGTAATCAAAATACGAAGACTGGGATTCGCCTTCAATAATTCCCAGGTCTACTTTTTCGTCTTTCAAAAGAGCTGAAACAGCTTCAGTATTCCCCGTAAGAAGCTCGATCTTGATATCTTTATAGTAACTGTTGAATTTGGCTAAAATTTCCGGTAAAATATACTGGGCAACGGTAGTGCTTGCCCCGATAATCAGTTTTCCCTTGTGCTGTTGATTGATCTGGCCGATTTCAAATTCCAGGTCACGATAGATATTTCTGATTTTTTCAGCGTATTCATAAAGAATTTTTCCGCTGCGGGTAAGCTGTATAGAAGTACCCTTGCGGTCAAATAATTTAGATCCTACCTGGGTTTCAATCTCTTTGATATGCTTTGTGACGGCAGGCTGGGAAATATGAAGCTCCTCGGATGCTTTTGTAAAGCTAAGCCTGGATGCCACCGTATGGAAAACTTTTAATCGGTAATCAAACATAGCGTAAAAGTACGAATTATAGTTGGGAGTTTGAGGTGGTGGAGTAAGAGAGTAAGAGAGTAAGAGAGTAAAGGAGAGTGTGTGAAGGGAAAAGGGTGATTGTTAGTTTTGAAATTAATGATAGGTCATCAACTCTTCTATTGATGATAGTTTTTTCAAAGGACAACAATTTCCGTCCTTTGGAGAGGTGTCAAAAATTCAAAGAATTTTTGACGGGATGATAATCAACGGATATTATTATAAAAACTCTGAAATCGATTTCTCCTGCTGGTTTTCATACCTCCTGTTCTTAGCTTCCCCGATCTTTTGTTGGGTATAAATGCTGTTGTGACCGGAAAGAAGATAAGATACCACACAGGCAATGACTATATACACTCCGCATTCTGAACCAAACAACTCAATTCCCATCAGCATACAGGCCAGAGGAGTATTTGTTGCGCCGGCAAATACAGCAACAAAACCCATTCCTGCCAATAATCCGAAAGGTAACGGAATAAAAAGGGATAAAGCGCTGCCCAGCGTGGCACCAATGAAAAACAAAGGCGTAACTTCCCCTCCTTTGAATCCTGCCGAAAGCGTAACAATTGTAAAGATCATTTTTAAAGCAAAATCATACAACGGAAGCTGCTTTTCAAAAGATTCTACGATAACCGGAACTCCCAGTCCTATATACCGGGTTGTTCCCATTGCAAAAACAGCTAAAGCAATAATAATACCCCCTATAACCGGCCGGAGAGGTGGATAGTGAATTTTCGATTTAAAAAAAGATCCCATCCAATGAATGATCCTGCTGAAACCTGCAGCACAGATCCCAAAAACAATACCTGCCAGAATACTATACAGGATAGGAAAAAATTCCAGTTTGGGTATAAAATCAATATGATAATGGGTATGCTTTACATTCCAGAGATTAGTAGTCAGGTCTGCCAGTATTGCTGAAGCAAAAGTCGGGAAGATAGCATTATAACGGATTCTTCCGATCAGAAAAACCTCAAGCCCGAAAACAGCCCCGGCGAGAGGAGTCCCGAATACCGACCCAAATCCGGCTGCAATGGCTGCAATCATTAATGTCTTCCTTTCATTTTTGTCCAGTTGAAAAGGTTTGCTGAGCTGATCGGCAATAGCACCCGCCATCTGAAGAGCTGTTCCTTCACGCCCTGCAGATCCACCGAAAAAATGAGTGACAATTGTTCCTATATAAACGAAAGGAGCCATTTTGAAAGGTATAATTCCTTTCGGCTCGTGAATGGTACTGATCAGAAGATTATTTCCGGCTTCAACCTCTTTTCCCCAATAATAATACAGAAGTCCGATCAGAAAACCTGCAACCGGAAGGAATGCAATGAGCCACCAATGACTTTCCCTGAAATCAGTAGCCCATTCCAGAGACAGTAGAAATCCTGCCGAAGCTGTTCCCACCAAAGCACCAATAATAATACTGATCGCTAACCATTTGACAATATAAGGCAGGGCCGGAAATTTTCTGAAGAAAAAATGAGTGTGAAAAATTGCTTTTTTGCCAAGTGTCCGTTGATTTTTTGACATAATAATCCTGATTAGTTATCTGTTAATAATCTATTAATCAGGCGTCATCAGCTTTTGTAAAGCGGTTCGGGGAAGGAAGAACACCATTTCCTTTTGATATTGCAAAGATAATGAATAAAGATAAAAGATAAAAGATAAAAGATGTTGCTGTTAAACATTATTTAAAATGGTTGTCAGCATCAATAGGAGCGGGCTTTAGCCCGCTCAAACTATAATATGTAATTCCTTTGGCTTTAGCCGAAACTTAAATCATATTGTTTCGGTAGGTCTAATAAACAGGATAATGCATTGCCTTGTCTATTTCCACAGGATTATTGTATTTTCTGATAACTTCCTGCATGTTTTTGGTCTGTGTATTCAGCTCATCCACTGTACGGATCTCCGTCCCGTTGATATTAATTCTCAGATCGTTATTGGTTTTGCTGAAATTATTCCGTTCAAAAGCAAAAGGATCATTGTAAAACTCCATAGCCAGCTTGTATTTCTGCTTTTCATTGATCGGGACGGCTTTATTTCCGAAACTGGATTCTACAAAATTTTGTGTAGAGTAATCGCCTTTCAGCTTCTGACTTTTAATGAGAGTATATATAAAATTATTTTTGTCATCCGACATTTCAAAGATAAGCCCCGGTAATCCCCTGAACTTAAAAGGTCCTTCATTGAAAGGAATATCTTTGGAAAACCATGCAGTCCAGTTTCTGCCTCCAAACTTTGTAGTGGCTTTCTGCAGGGTGTAATTTTCTACTTTTTTGGTCTCTTCAGAGATCGTCCAGTTGATCTTGTCTGTTGTTTTGAAAGAGTAGTATCCCTGCTTGATATTGAGGTAGTTCTCATGATCATAGGAATTGATTTTTCTCTTCACTACCTGTCCGGACATATCCGTATAGCTGGAGTTCATCCCGAATTTTTTATTTAAAGAATCGGTAATGGCCAGATCCTGCCCGTAAAATTTAACTTCTTTCGGGGTAATATCAAGAATCATATTCTGCTTTTCGTGATGACCCTGAGTAGAATCCATCTTATATTGAAGCTGATAAATGAACCGATGGATCTGAGCCTGAGCTACTGCCATGATCAGCAGAGCAGTGATGGTAAAAATATTTTTCATACTATATCAGAATGGTTGACGCTAAATTAAGTAATATCAAATTGTTTTACAACAGGTTATGTACTTAAATTTATCCCGAAAATACGAAACACGCACTTTACAAAAACGGTTTCATCTCATCTTCAATCTGTGTTCTCAGCTCCATCAGGCGCTTGGCATACATTTCCTGCTGCTTTTCCTCCTCTGTTTCAGGAATCCATTTGGGTACCGGAAGCTTTTTACCATTTTCATCTACAGCAACGAATACAATGATACAGTGCGTCTTTTTATCGAAAGTAGGCTGCTTCAGATTTCTTGAGAAAACATTGATTGCAATGTGCATACTTGAAGTCCCGGTGTAAATCACCTGTGCATCTACTTTGACTACTTCCCCGATCTTAATGGGCTCATAAAAGCGGATTCCTCCCACATAGACTGTTACGGAATAATTACCGCTCCAGGTTGTCGCACAGGCATATCCAGCCTGGTCAATCCATTTCATGACACTTCCCCCATGTACATTTCCCCCGTAATTAACATCTGAAGGCTCTGAAATAAACTGAAAAGTAATAGGCTTGTTCTGCATTTTTATAAAATTTGAATAAAGTTATTTAATAATTTCCAAAGTTTTAGATTAAATCCTACTTTTGAAAACGAAACTTTCAATGAAAGAGAAATTTAACAGAATAAAAGATTTAGACATTGCAATGAAGAAAGTATTTTATCTCAACACATGTGATACCTGCAGAAAAATTTTAGCACAGTTTGACCTTACGGGCTGGGAGCTTCGTGAAATCAAAAAAGAACCCATCACTAAAGAAGAATTAGCAGAAATGTATAAACAGACAAAGTCTTACGAAGCTTTGTTTAGCAGAAAATCTACCCAGATCAAATTGAGAGGTCTGGATGTAAAGTCTTTAGGCGAAAAAGATTTCAAAGAATTGCTGCTGGATCATTACACCTTTTTGAAAAGACCTGTTTTTATGACGGATAAAGAGATTTTTGTAGGGAATGATAAAAAGAATATAGAGGCTTTAAAAACATTCTTCGGAGTGAGTGAATGAAATATCTGATCTCCATATTGCTTTGTCTTGCCATCAATTTAAAAGGGCAGACAGTTTACAGGACACCTTCAGGCTCAAAGTTTCATGATTCATCATGCAGAATGGTGAAAAATGTTTCTTCCGGCCTTTCTGTAAACGAAGCATTGAAAATGGGGCTTCAACCTTGTAAAATTTGCAATCCCGGCGTTACACCATCCGTCTATGGTATTGTTTCTCATCCTAAAAAGACCAACGGAACCAATAAAGGAAACCGGTGTCTGGGAACAACAAAAGCAGGAACCAGATGTAAGCATTATACCCGGATCGGAAATGATTACTGTTTTCAGCATCTTCCCAATAATTAAGGTCATCCATAATTTGTAATTTGTTTTTAATGAGTTAATTATTAAATAGTTATATTTATAATAATAAAAAATAAAATCATGACGAAAAGCTTTTTACAAACAAGAAACCTTAACAGGACAGCTTTAAAAGAAATTAAAGGTGGCGGAAAAGTGATTGTACCCAACTGTTATACACTTTGTGGTGAAGCAGGAGGAGTTGTATCAGGGCATCCGGGAGTAGGAGATATGTGCACTCCGGACAGATCACTTTGCTGCTACTGCAGGTAAGAATATAGAGATTGTAAATGTTACACTCTCTTTCTGAAGAATAGAGTTAAAAAAAGAAACTATCTCCGGATAGTCTCTTTTTTTAACTCTAGGAGAACATTTATACAAAAGGAGCCTTCACCACTTTTGCAGGAATGTTCTTATTTCTTACCTGGATAAAGATTTCAGAACCTAGTTTGAAGTGAGGTTTGTCTACATAAGCAAGACCCAAACCGATCTTCTTCATTGGAGACTGCGTTCCGGAAGTTACTTTCCCGATTACGTTTCCTTCAGCATCTACAACAGGATAATCATGTCTTGGAACCCCTTTGTCTGTAAGCTCAAAACCTACTAATTTTCTGGTAACACCTTCTTCTTTCTGCTTTGCGAAAACCTCTTTAGACACAAAATCTTTATCGAATTTTGTGATCCATCCTAAGCCGGCTTCAATAGGAGAAGTGGTGTCATCGATGTCATTTCCGTAAAGACAGAATCCTTTTTCAAGTCTCAAAGTATCTCTGGCAGCCAGTCCGCAAGGAATGATTCCTTCTTCTTTACCCGCTTCCATTACAGCATCCCAAAGTTTTTCAGCACTTTCGTTGTTGAAATAGATCTCAAAACCACCGCTTCCGGTATATCCTGTGTTTGAAATGATCACGTCTTTTTCTCCCGCAACACTTCCTACAGTGAAATGATAGTAAGGGATTTCAGAAAGATTTACATCCGTAAGTTTCTGAAGAATTTCAGTAGCTTTAGGTCCCTGAACCGCCAATAACGACATCTCGTCAGAAGCATTGGTCATCTTAGCTCCGAAAGTATTATATTTTGAAATATGATTCCAGTCTTTGTCTATGTTGGAAGCATTCACAACCACGAAATATTTGTCATCGTCCATTTTGTAAACGATAAGGTCGTCCACAATACCTCCGTTTTCGTTCGGAAGGCAGGAGTACTGAGCTTTTCCGTTTTCAAGAGCATCTACATTATTGGTGGTAACAAACTGTAAAAGATCTTTTGAACCCGGCCCTTCGATGAAAAACTGCCCCATATGGGAAACATCAAATAATCCGGCTTTTTCTCTTACTGCAAAGTGTTCCTCCGTTACTCCCGAATATTGTACAGGCATCTCAAAACCTGCGAAAGGTACGATCTTAGCTCCCAAAGAAACATGTTTGTCGTACAATGCTGTTTTCTTCATATTTAATTTTTATTTCTTTATTTTAAAACTGTTGAAAGTCTCATTGAATAGGGTCATATAATTTCCGTTCCAGAATTTCTGGCCACAGTTGATGGTTACCAGATACAGCTCTTTATCTTTCTGAAAGGCTCTGGTAATCCAGAATAGTTTTTCTTTCGGATCGAAATACTCATAATAATATTCTGTAAATCCTTTTTTGCTTTTATTTTCTTTTACTTTGGTTTCCGCATCTTCAGATTTGTATAAAGCCAAGATGAATTTTTTCGTTTCGGCTTTGGGAAGATTAAGATCATGATATTCGGAGATGGTGATGGCCCCGATTTCATTGGTAGGGAAAATATTGACAATTTCACTGTCATTGGTGGATTTCCACCCCTCAGGAACGTTGATGGTATAGTTTGGGCTTTCATAAACCTTGCCTTTTTGGGCAAAAAACAGGCTTCCTGATAATAAGGCAGAAAAAAGAAGGATTTTTTTCATTATTAAAAATGGTGTTTATATTCTTCAAGAATGATCTTAAACCATTCCGTAAAGTTTTCAGGGTGTTCAGCAATTTCCTTATCCAGATCTTCAGGAGATATGAATCTCACTTCCTCTACTTCTTCCTTATTAAGATTGAAGTCAGTTTCATGATTCCCTACAAAAACATGATCAAGCTCGTGTTCCCAAAGTCCACCGCCTACATCTGCTTTGTAGATAAAGCTGAATTTTTCAGTAAGTTCCGTTTCAATTCCCAGTTCTTCTTTCAGCCTGCGTATGGCACCGGCCAGGTAGGTTTCGCCTTCTCTGGGATGGGAGCATACAGCATTGGTCCACTGGTTGGGAGAATGGTATTTTCCGGAAGCTCTTTTCTGAAGAAGCATTTCTCCTTTGCTGTTGAACAGAAATACAGAAAAAGCACGGTGCAACAGACCGTTGATGTGTGCCTGCTGCTTTTCCATCAGACCCAGAACTTCATCTTCAGGATTTACTAAAACTACAAATTCTTCCATTTCTACAAATGTAAGCGTAATAAATGTATTTTGGAAATTTTTAGGGAAACATCATGTTTTTTATAAAAAGAGAAGAGCGTAAACAGATATATTCCGTGGTAAATTGAATTGCTGTAACGAAAATTTTTAATCATTAATAGTAAAATAATGAATAAAATGTTTATATTATTCATTGGATAATGTTTTTTATAGTAAATTTTTAATATAAACCAAGTTTAATGTGCCTGATAGTTGTAAAAACGCTAACTTTGTTACTTAATATTTAACGATGGAGTTAGAGTACATAGAACACATTAGTCCCATTCTGAAGGATGGAGTAAAAAATTACCTGATCGATATTGACGGAACCATTACTGACGACGTTCCGAACGAAGAACCGGAAAGAATGGTTACCTGTGAACCTTATCCCGATGCCCTGGAAACCATTAACAAATGGTATGACGAAGGTCATCAGATCTGCTTCTTCACTTCAAGAACCGAAAATCTGAAACAAATCACAATAGACTGGCTGGATAAGCATGGTTTCAAATACCACAGCGTGCTTTGCGGCAAACCGAGAGGAGGAAACTATCACTGGATAGACAACCACCTGGTAAGAGCTACAAGATACAAAGGAAGATTTACGGATCTGGTAGAAAAACAAGTAACGATTGAAGTCTTCAGAGAAGATGGAGAATAACAAATATCATTCAAAGATTTAAAGATTAAATGTGAACCTGTTCCATTGATTTTTAAATCTTTTAATTTTTAATATAGATGTATTTATGAAAGTTTTAGCAAACGACGGCCTTGATCAATCAGGAATTGATGCCTTAACGGAAAAAGGTTTTGAGGTTATTACTACAAAAGTTCCGCAGGAGTTTTTGGTAGATTATATTAATGAGCATAAGATCCGTACCCTATTGGTAAGAAGTGCTACCCAGGTAAGAAAAGATATTATAGACAACTGCCCTTCGCTTGGTATTATCGGAAGAGGAGGTGTCGGAATGGATAATATCGATGTAGATTATGCAAGAGAGAAAGGGATCCATGTGATCAACACACCTTCAGCTTCT
Source organism: Chryseobacterium arthrosphaerae (assembly GCF_001684965.1). NCBI lineage: Bacteria > Pseudomonadati > Bacteroidota > Flavobacteriia > Flavobacteriales > Weeksellaceae > Chryseobacterium > Chryseobacterium arthrosphaerae. Next base: position 532,726 of record NZ_MAYG01000001.1, read on the forward strand.
TCAGAATCGGTAGCGGAACTTGTTTTTGCCCATTTATTCTCCGGGGCCAGATTCCTTCAGGATTCAAACAGGAAAATGCCGTTAGTAGGAGATACTGAGTTTGCCGGACTTAAAAAAGCATACGCCGCAGGAATTGAGCTGAGAGGAAAGACCATCGGAATTATCGGAATGGGAAGAATCGGGCAGGAGGTTGCCAGGATTGCCCTGGGACTTGGAATGAGGGTTGTGGCTGCAGATAATAATGTAGGAAGAGCAAGCATCAAAGTGAAGTTCTACAACAATCAGTTTATCAATGTTGATATCGAAACCGAGCCATTACAGGATGTTCTGAAACATTCGGACTTTATTACCCTGCATGTTCCTGCTCAGAAAGACGGTTATATGATCGGGCAGAATGAGTTTGATATAATGAAGGAAGGGGTGGCGATTGTCAATTGTTCCAGAGGGGGAGTAATTGACGAAACAGCTTTAATAGCAGCACTTGATTCCGGGAAGGTAAGATTTGCAGGATTGGATGTTTTCATCAATGAGCCTACACCTTCTAAAGAGATCCTTAATCACTCCAGGATTTCTCTTACGCCTCATACAGGAGCTTCTACTCTTGAAGCGCAGGACAGGATCGGGCTTTCCCTGGCAGAGCAGATTTCAAGTATTTTACAGATTCATTAGAATGAAAGTATATAACAAAAGCACCTCAGAAAGAGGTGCTTTTTTATTGTAAATTGCTGGATGCAATAGATTATAGGCTGTTTTTGCTTTTCAGCAAATCTCTGATCTCTGTCAGTAATTTCTGATCTTCAGTAGGTCCTGCAGGGGCTGGAGCTTCTTTTTTGTTAACTTTATTAGCCAGTTTAATGATCCAGAAAAGAACCATGGCAATACAAAGGAAACTGATCACAGCTGAAAGGAAATTTCCATAAGCAACCCCATTCCAGGTAAGCTTGGCAATGTTTTCAGCACCTGCAGCTTTTAGGGCAGGGTTTAAAATAAGAGGTGTAATCACATCTTCTACCAGAGATGAAACAATTTTACCAAATGCTGCTCCAATGATCACACCGACAGCCAGATCAAGAACATTACCCTTGAAGGCAAACTCTTTAAATTCTTTGACAAATCCCATAATTTATATTTTTTTAATTAGTTATATATACAAAAATATAATTAAAAAATGTAAAAAACATCACCTTTTATCGTTTTTTATTTAAAAAAGATAGATTTTTATTCTAAAATGATACAATCTCCTTTAATGGTATTTATGCGTTTACTTTCATTCATTAATCCATTCATGACCGTATTATAATTTTATTACTGAGGTCACATCGTAATGAAAAATCTTTTGTAATTTGCTTAAAAGTTTGATCACCTATGAAAATATTTACCGCAGAACAAATACGCAGTTGGGATCAGTTTACCATTTCTCATGAGCCCGTTTCTTCCGTTCAGCTTATGGAAAGGGCTTCTGTGGCTGTAGCCAACTGGATTTCCGACCATTGTAAAAATCATAAGAAGATGGTTGTATTTTGTGGGAACGGAAACAATGGCGGTGACGGTTTAGCTGTTGCAAGACTGCTTTACCTGAAAGGTTTCGATGCTGATGTTTTTGTGGATGATCCTAAAGGCAGGTTTTCTGATGATGCTTTGGTTAACTTGAAAAGGCTGCGGGATTTTTCAGGGATCTCAGTGAGAAAATTCAGTGATATCGAACAGTATTCTTTTGATGACAAAACCATTATCATTGATGCGCTTTTCGGAACGGGTCTGTCCAGAGCGCTGGAAGGGAAATACAAGCTTCTGGCTGATCAGCTGAACCGGAAAGAGAATATCAGAATATCGGTTGATATTCCCTCAGGATTATCTGCAGATGAAATGCCAGGAGAGCATGATGCTGTCCTGAAGGCTGATTATACATTAAGTTTTCAATGCTGGAAACGGAGCTTTCTTCATCCCGAATCCGGAAAATATGCAGGTAAAATAGTTATTCTCGATATTGATTTAAGCAAAGAATATTCAGAAACAACCCCAACGGAATACTTTGTAACAGATGATGATCTGATTGAGCGTATCTTTAAGCCCAGATCCGATTTTTCTCATAAAGGAAACTATGGAAGAGCAGTCATTGCCGGAGGAAGCTATGGAAAGATGGGGGCAGCAGTGTTGGCAACCCGGTCAGCTTTGAAGACGGGCGCAGGATTGACTTTTACAATGGCTCCTGAATGTGGCTATGAAATCCTGCAGACCTCTTGCCCTGAAGCAATGTTTATGAAAAGCGGAAAAGATTTTATAAAAGAATTCGAAGAAGATAAGGCTTTAACTTACGGCATCGGGCCTGGTCTGGGAACCCACGCAGAAACAGAAAAAGCATTTCTTAATTTTCTGAAAGGGAACACTAACCCCTTAATCCTGGATGCAGATGCACTGAATATTATTTCAAAAGATGGAAAAAATCTGGAATTAATTCCACAAGGATCCATCATCACACCCCATCCCAAAGAGTTTGAAAGAATGTTCGGAAGCACGGATAATTCTTTTAAAAGACTTGAACTGGCCAGAGAGAAAGCACAGGAACTGAATATGTATATCATCCTGAAAGATCATCATACACAAATCATTACTCCGGGGAGAAATGTTTATTATAATATTACAGGAAATGCAGGGCTGGCCAAAGGGGGAAGCGGAGATATTCTCACCGGAATCCTTACTTCGCTTTCAGCACAGGGATATTCAGGAGAACATACCTGTATTTTGGGTGTTTGGCTGCATGGAAGAGCTGCTGATCTGGCTTCGGAAAAACATTCAAAAGAAGCAATGCTCCCTACGGATGTGATTGATGAGCTGGGAGCGGTTTTTCAGGAATTGAACAGAAAATCCGTAAAAAATCTATAAGCTGGAAAACTATGTTTCTATGTGGTTTATTTTTTTAACAGCATAGAAACAGAGAACACAATAATTAGTACGCTTGTGGTAATTTAAATTTCTCACTGATCCGGCAGATTGCGCAGATCATATACAAAATGAGAAGTGTAAAAAATAAAAGACAAATCTGTATGATACAAATTTGTCTTTTTATTGTAAGGATCAGGCCTTCTGTTTTTGCTTTTTACATGAAAAATTATTCAGGTTTTTCATTCTCTGCCTGGGTAATTTTAAACTTTTTGGAGATGATCATAATAATGACTCCGGCAATCATAAACGGAATAGAAAGCACCTGTCCTGTATTTAAATTTCCGATCTGGATAAATTCATCACCTTGTGGCTCTTTCAGGAATTCTACAAAGAACCTGATGGCCCACAGAATGATAAAAAACAGCCCGAATAGCCAGCCCTGCTGGTATTTTTTATCAGTTTTTCTATATAAGATCCATAGCAGAATGAAAAGAGCAACATATCCTACAGCTTCAAACAGTTGACTCGGGTAACGCGGTACGGTAAGACCGTATTCACTGCTCTGCTGAGGGAAAAGTAACGCAAACGGAGAGTTGGGATCTGCTGGCTTTCCTACAATTTCAGAATTGAAAAAATTCCCCATTCTTACAAATGCACCACCTAAAGCCACTACGATTCCCAGTCTGTCATATACCCAGAAAGGATTCTTTTTAATAATCTTAAATGAATAATACAGTGTTGTAAAGATCAGTGCAATGGTCGCCCCATGGCTGGCTAATCCGGAAAATCCTGTGAACTTAAGACCGTTTTTCGTGCTTATCGGTAAAAAGACACTCCAGAAATCTTCTTTAAACAATTCAGGTTGGTAAAAAATAACGTGTCCCAGTCTTGCTCCAAGGATGGTACCTATCAATGTCCAGGTAAAAAGAGGTTCCAGGTATTTTTGATTGACATTATCAATTTTGAATATCCTGTTCATTAAAACATATCCGAAACCGAACGCAAACACAAACATCAGGCTATAGAAGTGCAAAGTAATAGGTCCCAGTTGAAGTCCCTTTGACGGATCCCAGATTTTAAATGGGGTCTCAAGTTCTACTTTATCAGAATCGGTGATCGGTTTGGCCGATTTTACGGCATACTTGAATGTTGTAATATTGTCCTTGGTTACAGGCGTGTCAATCAGTTTAAAGTTTTTATCAAAAAACTGATATTTTGAATCCCTGAACCTTGACAGCGTTGAAGCTCCGAAATTATAATAAGCAGGTTCGAAATTAGATTCATTAAGGATCACGACCACATTATTGGTGATGGCTCTGTCCGGAAAAGCGCTGAGGTCACCCAATTCCGTAGTAGAGTAGATCTTTACCGGAATATTGTTCCCGTTGATATCTAAAGTACCGTCGGATAAGCCTCCAGGGTATTCCTGTGCCATAAGACATTGAGTGATCAATGCAAAGAGTACAAGGTAAATTCTGAAAAAAATATTACTCATATTTCTATTGATTTAATAGTTTGATTATTAATGTTCATGTTTGGGAGGTACAGGGTCGTAACCGCTTCCTCCCCAGGGGTGGCATCTTAAGATCCTCCTGAATCCCAGCCAGAAGCCTTTAAATAAACCATGAACTCTGAGCGACTCCAGCATATAGTGAGAGCAGGTAGGTTCATAACGGCAGTTTTTGGGAAGTATGGGCGAAATAAACCATTGGTAAAATTTGATCAGAATTACCAAAGGAAATGTAATGATTTTATTGAATGTAAGTTTCAAAACAATGCAAAAATAGGGTAAAAAAATGAAAATTAGTTTAATTTTGTTATAAGTTTCAGACCATCGAAATCTGAATTATTGATCTTAAAAAAATAAAATTATCTTGAATCAAAATATTCCATTAGCTGAAAAATTAAGACCGAAAACCCTTACTGATGTATTGGGACAGGAACATCTTACCGGCGAAAAAGGAACGATCAGAAAGATGATCGAAAACAATACCCTGAATTCACTGATATTTTGGGGACCTCCGGGTACAGGGAAAACTACGCTGGCAGAGATTATTTCTGAACAGTCCGGGAGAAAATTCTATAAACTTTCAGCAGTTTCTTCAGGAGTGAAAGATGTACGGGATGTCATTGAAGATGCCAAGAAGCAGAATTTATTTTCAGGAAAATCACCCATCCTTTTCATTGATGAAATTCACCGTTTCAACAAATCGCAGCAGGATTCTTTGCTGCATGCTGTAGAGAAAGGCTGGATTGTTTTGATAGGAGCTACTACAGAAAATCCAAGCTTTGAAGTGGTATCCGCACTGCTTTCAAGAAGTCAGGTGTATGTTCTGAAAGCCCTGAGCTATGAAAAGCTGGAAGAACTTATTGATATTGCCTCTGAAAGATATAATAAAGATGAAGGAACGCAGTTTAAAATTCTTGAAAAAGAAGCTTTCATCCAATATTCGGGAGGAGATGCCAGAAAGCTGATCAATTCTGTAGAGCTGGTTTTGAATCAGTATAAAAATTCAGACACTGTAGAAATTATTAATTCCGATGTTCTTGAAGTGCTTCAGGAAACAATGGCACTTTATGACAAAAACGGAGAGCAGCATTATGATATCATTTCGGCTTTTATCAAATCTATGCGGGGAAGTGATCCGAATGGTGCCGTCTACTGGCTGGCAAGAATGATCGCAGGAGGAGAGGATATCAAATTTATTGCAAGGAGAATGCTCATTCTGGCAGCTGAAGATATTGGTCTGGCCAATCCCAATGCGCTGGTGATGGCGAACAACTGCTTTCAGGCAGTGAATGTAATCGGGAATCCGGAAGCAAGGATTATATTAAGTGAAACAGCCGTTTATCTGGCGGTGTCTCCTAAAAGTAACTCCGCTTATATGGCTATTAATGATGCGCTGGCACTGGTAAAACAAACCGGAAACCTACCTGTGCCGCTTCATTTAAGGAATGCCCCCACAAAGCTGATGAAAGATCTGGATTATGGAAAAGAATATAAATATGCCCATTCCTATGAAGGAAATTTTGTAGAACAGGATTTTCTTCCTCAGGAGATTAAAGATGTGAAGCTTTATGAGCCCGGAAACAATTCCACTGAAAAGAAGATCTACGAAGAGCTTAAGAAAAAATGGAATAATAAATATTAAAACATAAAAAAGGATACTGTACAGACAGCATCCTTTTTTTATTTTGATAAATTACTCACCGGTAGTATAGATAAACAGGGTTTTCTTACCGTTGTAATCCTTGATCTCAGTTCTTTTGTTTATTTGCGGATAGATTTGCGTGTTTTTAGGGTCTGTAAATTCATATCCTTCAATGAATACCGGATTATCTTCCGGAAGTTTGTACTGGGTATTTATTTCGGCCAGAGACATTCTGTCAAAAGCATTTCCTCCGTTTTTAAACTTATATTCAGTTACTCCTTTCGTAAAAACAGAACTGTATTTTTTTAAAGCTGAAGGAAGGTTCGAAGCAGTATTGTATACTTTCGAAACCTGTAGTCTATCTTTGTATGAGTTGAATAATTCAACTGTTCCAATCACGTTGTCCGCTACTGCAAACTTTACAGCAGGATTTTTTTGCTGTGCAAACAGAGTTGCAGAAGACAATAGTAAAAAAGAGTAGAGTAATTTTTTCATAATCAGAATATGTAAATATTAAAAACGTGATAAATATAGTTATTTTTTATAAAATGTGAATGAAATATTGAATTGTTTTGAGTTTTATTTATAAATAAAAAGTTTTACCCTGAAAATTGGTCCTTATTTTCAGGATTTTCATCCTTTTTGTCAACCATATTTTTAATAATATTCTTAAGTCGCTGAAATGTGAAAGAACTGAATAGTAAGATAATCCCCAAAGCAATAAATGCACTGATTCTGGAAATATTATCCATTTGCCAAACATCATAGGCATAAAGCTTTAATGCCATAAGACCTACCAGGGCAAAGCCGATTTTATTATACTCCGGGATATTTTTTTTCAATCCCAGGTAAATAAAAATACTGGCAAGAACTGTCCATATAATAGGCAGATAAAGGATGTTGAAATGTTTCTTTACTTCGTAAGCATGAAGATTGTCATGAGATGCTGTTAAAACATATGAATGATGCAGTTCACAACTTACAGCGGTAATAATAGCCAGACAGAGGATCCAGTATGAGATTGTATTCTTATGGAAAGCTGAACCGGGGATGATCTTAATACATATATATATAAAAGGAATCCACTGAAGCAGATGCAGCCAATAGAAGCCGGGCTGTAATTGTTTTGATAAAACTGCAGTGACCACAGATGAAGTGACGGTGGAAATAGTAATGATCACCAGAAAAAGGGTCGCATAGATCAGGGGTACCTGAATGTTATTTTCGATGCCCAGTGTTTTTCTGAATATTAATAAGACGAAGATATAATAAACGCTGAATAACAATCCAACACTTGTGATTGCTGCCCAGGCCATTCCGGAAATATGATAAGTGATCTCAAAAAGAAGTGCAGCATAAATAATTCCGTAGCTGGCCAGGGTGATCAGATCTTCAAAAAAGCTATTTGTTTTATTCTGCATTTCTTTTCCGTTATTTTTTAACAGGTATAAATTAATGACTGCAGAAACTACCGTGACGAAGCTTGTTAAAAATACAGGGTTGAAAATGATGCCCATCTTTTCAGTGTGGAGATATTCTGTCCAGGTGATGATTTGTGCGATGATAACCAATGGAAACAGAATATAAAAGAAGGTTTTGAAAATGGTATGGCCTGTCTTTTTCCAGATGAAGAGAAGAAGCGTTGCTTCTATAGCCCATACGCTGGTGATGAGATGGGTTTTAAACTGAAGCGCAACGGCAATGGTGATAAGACTGGCGGTGATCCCTGTAAATACAGAATAAGAAGTTCCAAAACTTTTCCTTCCGTATTCTCTGAAGAGAAAAACAGAATTGATGACTGCAAAAATAATCGGGAAAATAATGACAGGTTCATATTTTAATTCATTGAAAGTATAAACAAGCCCGATAATGCTTGAAAAATTAATGAACGCAAGCATTAAGATATCTGAAGTGGAAAGCGTATTTTTTCTAAAATAATCAAGCAGCGCAAAAATATAGAAAATGATGTAGCTGATGATATAAAAGGTAACACTTAAAAGTTCCGGACTGTTAACGGTCCACGAAAAAAGATAGAGACCGGTAAAAATATAGGCCGTCCATCCCACACTTTTCCAATGACGGAGGAAAGCAGCCACCAGCATCCCGGTATTGAGAAGGGTCAGGTAGATGAAAAGGAAAAGATAATTACTGTGTCCCGTACTGATCATCAACGGCGCAGAGAAGCCGCCTATTAATGAGAAAATGATCAGAACTTCACTTTTGTAATAATAGGAAAGGACAATAGAAATAACAGTAATGAAAGTAGTTATGGCAAAGGCTGTATTCTGGGAAAAAAGGTGGTATTCCCGGAAAGCTATTGTAGCGGTAAAGTAGAGTACAGCAATCCCTCCTCCTGTAATAATAGATGCAAATGTGGTGTAATTTTTTCTGAGAAAATGACTGATAAGGATAATTCCTGCTCCGGTACAGAAGCCAATGCCTGCTCTTGCAGGTTCCCCGATCCAGTTTTTGTCGATAGCATATTTTACAAAGTAACCGATTCCGAGAACAAGAGTGAAAATACCGATAATGGTAAGGGCGTTCTGTTTCAGGAAATCAAACACAGGAGCAAGCCGGTCTTTTTGAACAACCGGCGGGATTTCTTCATTTTGAGGCTGCTGTAAGTTTGTGCGGTCCGGTTCGTGAGACTGTACTGGCCGGGGAATGGTAATTTCTTCTGTTTGGTTTTTTTCTCCGGTCAGCACGGATGAAGCTGAATCTCTGTTGATTTTAGCATTAAGATCAGACACTTCTTTTTCAAGTTTCCTTATTTTATTATTCAGGTTATTGAAAACGATGATGATTACTACAATTAATATGGCCGCAAGATATTCACTCATCAGATAGTTTTTATCAAATATAAAGAAATGTGTTTGAATGCTCTTAAAAAAATTAGCCCATCACAAGGGAAGTGATGGGCTAACAGTATAGATAACTAACAATATGTTCTTCTTAGTCGGACACTTTGTAAATATAGATCGAAGCATTACTGGTACTCAGTGCACCTAAATTAAGCAGGCCGGTTTCTATAGTCCCGAAATTAATTTTATCACCTGCCTGAAACGAATACAGTGAATTGATCCTTGTATCAGCGAAGGATAAACCGGTTACCAATACATTAAGACCACTGAACATACTGCTGTCTATTATAGCAGATGTTCCTCCCCTTGTTCGTGCGATTCCGATACCGCCTTCAGACAATAAGGATGCTACTAATCCTGTTGAATATTTAAATGCAAATCCAACGGCATATACTCCGGTTGATGGGATGATGTAAGAACCATCATTATCATCAAATAATGCGGCATTACCTACGGTTCTGTCAGTAGCTTTAAAGTTCAGCGCTTTGAAACCTCCGGGAAAGACTCCTACAGACAGTACACTAAGGGTGGTTGATTTTTTAGCTGCATATACTGTAGTGTTGCTCGTTGATCCACCAGCCATCAGTAGCAGAGGGTCCATTTTATAAACTTCTGAACTTCCCTGGTTGATTGCTAAAACCTGATATCCGGGTAACGCTGTGGCTGCAGGGGTGTCTCTAACTTTTAAAGTTCCATTTACGTCGAGGGTTGCTGTTGGTGTGGTTGTATTAATACCAACTTGTGAAAGTAAGGGAAGTGTTGCACAAGCAAACAGCAAACTGTAGATTTTAGTTTTCATGATCAAGATTTTTAATTAGTTGCTAAGCAAATATACAACAAAAATTATACTCTTCATTGTGAATTTTTCAATTTTAACGTTATTATGGTATGATATATTTAAACATATGTTTATATTTTAATGTACATTATTGCATAATCAATTTACGAGTTATTTTTTTTAATATCGTTGTAAACCTGTGTATTTAAGCGCTTTAAGAAATATAATTATCCCTTTTGTGTGGGTTATTTTTTTAGAGATAAACAGTTGTCAACTAGGTATTTATTGAAGTGAAAGTTGTGCAAAAAAAAACACCGACCATGAAGTCAGTGTTGAATTTTAAGCAAATTGGCTGCTTTATTTTAGCTTTCCAGAAGAAATTCTTTATAATTTCCAAGGAAATCAACGTTAGCATGGATCGATTCCAGCTCCTGAAGTGCATTTCCATGTAAAACCTCATTCCACGGTCCTTCTACATTGATGAAGAAGAAATAATTTCCCAGTCCTGTCTTTAAAGTCCTGGATTCTATTTTGCTGAGGTTCATTTTTCGCCATGCAAAAACAGATAATACCTGATGGAGACCGCCCGGGTGATCTTCGGGCAGTGTGATGAGCATGCCGGATTTCTCTCCCAACGTTTCAAGCTGGCTGTTATCATACCGGTTCTGCTGTTTTGAAATGATGATGAACCTTGTATGGTTCTGTTCAAAATCCTGAATATTGCGGCTGATGATCTTCAGTCCATATAAATTGGCAGCAAACTGATTGGCTACAGCTGCTATTTTGCTTTCCCTGTTTTCAGAAACGTATTTTGCTGCAGCGGCAGTAGACGAAAAATCCTGTTTGGGTATTTCCTTATAATGGGTATCCAGGAAATGGAAACTTTGAGCCAGAGCCTGTGGGTGTGAGTATATTCTTTCCACATCCTCTATAGCGTTGTCCGGATGAATCATCAGGTGATGGGCGATAGGCATTACCGCTTCAGCTTCAATCTTAACAGACGGGGTCTTATATAAATAATCCAGCGTCATCGAAACGGTTCCTTCTATAGAGTTTTCCAAAGGAACAACGGCCTTTACAGCGTCGCCATTTTCTACTGCATTGAAACAATCCAGAATACTGGCTTGTGGTAAAAGCTCTTCATCCGGAAAGAGCTGTGCAGCGGCAAGCTGGGTAAAGCTGGCATGAGGCCCTAAAAATGCAATCTTCATAAATAATATATAAGGTATGATTAATACAAAGCACAAAGGTGCGAATTAATTCACAAACAGCTTAAGGTTTTTGAGGTAAAGTTTGAGAACCGGAGGGTTTCAGGTTCTGACCGTTCGGGTTCTGTCATCTTCCGCTATTTTTCTTCTTTCCAGTTGGCTTCAATCATTTCCATTAAAAAATCCGGGCACCTGATAATCTTGCCTGTTTTGGCATCCAGAAAGAAAAGGGTAGTGGAGGCCTCCGTTATTTTAATATGCTCTTCATTGTAAATTTCATATTCGAATTCAATTCTCACTCCCGGAATTTTTTTTACATAGGTATGAATTTCTAATTTCTGATCATACAGAGCCGGGCGGATATACTTAATTTTGTAGTCCGAAACGGGAAGCCAAATTCCTTGGTTTTCAATTTCATCGTATGAAATTCCTATGCTTCTGAAGAGCTCCACCCTGCCTACTTCGAAGTACGTGGCATAGTTACCGTAGTATACATATTTCATAGGGTCTGTTTCTGCGTAACGTACTCGTATTGAGTGTGTTGTGTGTATCATTTTGAGTGCTAAATTATACATACAAATATATTTTTAAATAATCAATAGCTGCAATATTTTTTTTTAAAAAGAAAAAATTGGACCTTTGTCTCCCTTCTAAAAACAGTACAAACAAAAGAATAATCAGGGCATAAAAATGGATGACAATTTAATGATGATATGGCAGAAGTGCCTTCAGTTTATGCGCGATAACTTGAACGCAGCTGAAGATAATTCTGACCTGAAAAAACTTGAAAAATCTTTCGATATGTTATTTGATAAGGTACAGCCGCTTTCATTGGTGGCCAACAACCTTACACTTATCGTACCGAGTGATTTTTACAAGGAATATATTGAGGACAACTACCTGTCCCTGCTTTCTGCTGCCCTGAAGAAAAATATAGGAAAAGGAGTGAAATTATGGTATTCTGTAATGGAAAACAGACCAAAAGGCGAAGAAAAGCCGGTTACCATGAATATGAAGGGACAAAGCGTTCCTACTCCTAAAACACAGGAAACAATGCCACAAGGATTCTCCGCTAATATTGTAAACCCTTTTGTGGTTCCTGGAATAAGAAAAGTAAACATAGATTCCAACCTGAAGCCTGACTATTCATTTGATAGTTATGTAGAAGGGGAAAGTAATAAATTTGCTGCCACTGTAGCAAGATCAATTGCCAAGAGACCCGGTGCAACAGCTTTTAACCCATTGTTTTTATATGGAGGTTACGGAGTAGGTAAAACCCACTTAGGCCAGGCTGTAGGTCTTGAAGTGAAGAACCAGTTTCCGGATAAAGTCGTACTGTATCTGTCTTCAGAAAAATTTATCCAGCAGTTTATTTCTGCTGCTAAAGCTCACAAGCAAACGGAATTTGCCAATTTCTACCAGATGGTGGATGTACTGATCATTGATGATATTCAGTTCTTATCAGGAAAATCAGCAACTCAGGACAGCTTCTTCCATATTTTTGATCATCTTCACCAGAACGGAAAGCAGATCATCCTTACTTCAGATAAAGCTCCGGCTGACATTATGGATATCCAGGACAGGATTGTTTCCCGTTTCAAATGGGGACTTTCTGCAGAAATCAAATCTCCGGACCTGTCTACAAGAAGACAGATCATTGAAGATAAACTGAGCAGAGACGGAATTGCACTTCCTGATGATATGCTTGACTTCCTTGCTGCTGAAGCGAAGACCAATGTAAGAGAACTGATCGGGGTGATCAACTCAGTGATCGCTTACTCTACAGTATATAAGAGAGACCTGAGTCTTGAATTGCTGAAAGAAACCATCAACAGAATTGCTGCCAACCAGAAAAAAGTGATCAATATTCCTTATATCCAGGATGTGGTATGTGATTATTTTGGAATCAAAAAAGAGCAGCTTTTATCAAAAACAAGAAAAAGAGAGATTGCATTGCCAAGACAGCTTGCGATGTATTTTTCCAAAGCATTCACCAATTCTACATTTACAAAAATCGGTGAAGAAATGGGAGGAAAAGATCACTCTACGGTAATGTACGCCTGCGATACCATTAAAGATGTATCGAAAATCGATAAAGAGATCAAAAAATACGTAAAAGACCTTACAGAAAGAATCAAACAATAATTCCTGTAAAGCTTATATAAATTGAAATGAAGAATCGTGGTATTCTTCATTTTTTATTTAGTTTTGTTACAGCAAACCTTAGAGCCTTTATCATTTTGATCTTTTCAATTTTAAATAACAGAATATGAATATATTGATGGTCTGCCTTGGAAATATATGCAGAAGCCCTTTAGCTGAAGGAATCATGAAAACAAAATTACCGGAAAGCTTTATGGTGGACTCTGCAGGAACCATTTCTATGCACGAAGGCGAGCATCCGGATAAAAGAGCCATAAAAACAGCCGCCAACCATCATATAGATATATCCAAACAGAGGTCAAGACCCATTACAAGAGCTGATTTTAAGACCTTTGATAAAATATACTGTATGGACGTAGATGTACTTGCAGATGTGGTATCCAAAGCTGAAAACGAAGAAGAACGTCAAAAGATCTCTTTATTCTTGGAAGCACTGGGTGATCATAAAAACGCTGAAGTACCGGATCCTTACTGGGGGGACATGAGTGATTTTGAAAAGGTTTTCCAGTTATTGGACAGAGGTTGTGATGCTATTAAAAACCAAATACAGAAATAATTGCCATGAAAAGAACACTGTTACTGCTTTTATTAAGCTTTCATTTCTCTTTTGCGCAAACCCAAAATGAAACAGAGATCCGTAAAGTAATGGATGATTTTATGGGATGCATTAAAACCAGGGATGAAGCTAAATTTTTATCTTTATTTCAGGAGCCCGTGCTCTGGACCGGAATTTATAAAGACAGAACACAGGCTAAACGTCTGGAAAAAAATCCTAAAGCGGAATATTACTTTGCAGATGACTATAAAGCTTTTATCAGAGGCTTTAAAGATGATAAATCTGAAGAAAGATTTGATAATATTAAAATCATTGAAGACGGTGCCATAGCTTCTGCCAACTTCGATTACAGCTTTTGGTATGATGGCAGAATGGAAAACTGGGGAAAGGAAATCTGGACCCTGATGAAGATCAACGGAACATGGAAGATCACTTCCGTTACCTTCTCCATGGACCTCGCAAAATACTATCCGCAACCCTCATTAAACGAAAGAACTAAAAAATAATACAATGCTTTTCTTACTCCCTGCTTATTTATCAGAAAATACGTCTATTAACCATTTCTCTTCTGTTATAAAGGATTATATCATGCAGACTGATTATTTCTTTGTAGAGAATGAAAAAACAGCCAGAAAAGTGGTGAAGTTTTTTGCCCCGGAGAAAAAACAGGCTGATCTGAAATTGTTTCTGCTGGATAAATATACAGAGAACGCAGACATCAAAGAAGCTCAGGAACTGATGCTGAAAGGGCAGGACTTCGGACTGTTATCAGAAGCAGGTCTGCCGTGCATTGCCGACCCCGGAAATCTGATCGTAAAATGGTGCCATGAGAAAAACATCAGGGTGATTCCGGTCTCAGGTCCTTCATCCATTATCCTTGCCTTAATTTCCAGTGGGTTCAACGGGCAGGAATTTACGTTCCACGGATACCTTCCTATTGATAAAGGAGAGAAAAAAAGGCAGATTGTAAACCTGGAAGGTCTGGTTCAGAAAACCGGATACTCACAGATTTTTATGGAAACACCCTACAGAAATAATCAGCTGTTTGAAGACCTTTGCAAGTTTTTATCACCCAATACAAAGCTTTGTATTGCAGCCAACATCAATGACCCGGAACACGAATTCATCAAAACAAAAACCATAAAGGAATGGCAGAAGCAGAAACCTGAACTTCACAAGATTCCTGCCGTATTTGTATTGGGAAAATAATATCTAAGAGTAAATGATAAAAAGGCAAATGAACTGATTGGCTTTTTTTCGGGAATATTTAACAGCCCTTAACGTCTGTATTGCACTATTCTTGTTTTTTATCAGACATCACTTAAAAAATATATCGATATGTCTGACAAAAAATTAGCAGGAATCTGGATTGATACAGAGAGAGCCGTGGTCGTAAAGAATCACGACGCCCAACGTACTTTTGAATTCTCTCTTTGCAAGCCTGTAAAAGCAGAAATCCAGCATGGTAATTCCAGCGAAAATGCGGGAAATAATGCTGAGATCACCAATAGGAATAAGTTTTTTAAAGAAATTGAACATCTTTTGACCAATTCCCAGGAATTATATATCACAGGCCCCGGGGTGATGCAGGAAGAACTGAAACATTTTCTTCATGATACAGCCCAGTTCAGAGATCTGAAGATTACAATGGGAACTTCACAGAAGATGACCGATGAAAAAGTACTGGAAACAGTAAAGGATCATTTTAATTATTAAATCATTGATCATGCAATATAATCGCCGGGGCATCGAAGATGCCCCGGCGATTATATTGATTAATGTGTAATTAAATCTGCGTCATCTGCTATATCTGCGAGCGATATAATTAATTATAGAATCATTATACTCTGTTTGAATTGGAATATATTTTCTCGCAGATCTCGCAAATTACGCAGATTTTAATTGCAAAAATTAAAATAATTATTTGTTTGAACAGTGTTAAAGATTATTAACCACCCTTTTTATTCCATCCAGTATATTAGCAGTATTAAAATTAACCAGTAATCCAAGTTTTTTATCGGATAGCTTAAGATATGTATGTAACTGTTTGAAATGTATATCTTCAAGACCTTTTACTGATTTAAGTTCTAGAATAACTTTATCTTCAACCAAAATATCAAGTCTGAAATTAAAATCGAATTTTTTACCATCATAGAAAACAGGAACTTCCATTTCTGATTTAACAGTCAATCCGTTTTCTTCAAGTTCGTAAATCAAAATTTTTTGATATATAATTTCAAGTAAGCCTGGTCCTAAATGATTATAGACATTGAAGATACATTTTCTTACGATATAAGAAATTTCATTTTCATTCATTTGTTTTTATTTTGATTAGAAATTCTATTTATTAGAGTTATCTCATACAGCTAAAATATTTATTATCGTAAAACGTAAAGGATAAAGAAAAAATCTGCGTCATCTGCTATATCTGCGAGCGAAATATATAATATATAAAAACCGGTTCAATTTCTTACAAGAAAATCACAAAGGTCACTTAATATCTGATCCCTGTTTTTTTCAGAATAAAACTCAAAAGCCAGATCGGTCCCACCAGTAAAAACTGAAGATCCTTAAGGAATGAAGGCTTTTTCCCTTCAATCTTATGCCCTATGAACTGTAAAATCCATGTAATCACAAAAACAGCAAGATAAACCATCCATGACTGTTTTTCAAAATAGATATTGGTAAGATAAATAAAATGTTCCGTAGCTGCTGTCAAAATGAGCATAATAATACTGATGCGTAATGATAATCTCAGATAAAACAGGGTAATAAGAACTACTGTAATGCTACTTACAATACTGATACAGCCGAAATAGGAAATGCATACGTGAGGGGACGGAATAAGGGAAATAAACCCCAGAATCGTCCAGAAAATCAAGGGTACACAAATCCAGTGGATCAACTTGTTGGTTGCGTTTCTATGGCTCTTGCTGTACTCTGCAAATAATAAATCAACCTTTCTCATAGGAACATGAATTTGATAATCGCTAAAATAATAAAATTTTGCAATCACTCGTAAGATTGCTTACATTTGTGCTATGTCTGCCCTGGAAAAGTTTGGCGTTGATATTTTTACGGAAAGGAATATTTTCGAAAGGATTGCCGTGGATAAACCCTTCCGTCCCGAAAATCCGGCTTTCATCTTCATTAAATCAGGTACAATAAAACTTCGTCAGCATTTCAGTGACCTGGAGGTTTCTGCCAATATGTTTATGGTGACGGATCCTCAGACCATTTATGAAGTAGTATCAGTGAGTGACGATTTCCAGTCAAGGATGGTTTCTTATAAAAGAGAATTTATCTCCGCTTTATCGCTGAAATTTAACCGCCTTATTACCTATCGTTATTTCAGGCAGCAGATGAACAAAGGGGTGCCTTTTCCGGAAAGTGAAATGGAAGTGGTATGGAAAAGTGTCAATTTTCTGAAATATATTCTGGATTCCGAGACCGAAATGCTTTATAAAAAAGAAATGGTAGAGCATCTTTTCTCTGTATTCTGCTATCAGATGGCGGGGATCATATCCAAAGAAGATAACAATTCGATGAATCAGATGTCCAGACAGGAAGAGATCGTATTTGTTTTTCTTACTGATCTTGCAGAATATCATCTTACAGAGAAGACCGTAGAATTTTATGCCGAGCGGCAGTCAATTACAACCAGACATCTTTCATCAGTGGTAAAGGAGGTAACAGGAAAAACGGCGAGTCATATTATTGCTTTAATTGTCATCAATGAAGCAAAAGTACTTTTAAACTCGTCTAATAAACCGGTTTCTGAGATTTCGTCAATCCTTGGTTTTAGTGATCAATATGCATTTTCTCACTTTTTTAAAAAGCATCTGGAAGTAAGCCCGAGACAATACAGACATCAGTTCGAAAATTAAAATCTTACATTTGAACATCTTTTTCCAAAAATCAAACATTTGATTGATTTTGTGGTTCACCTAACTTTGCATCTGTAAAACAAGGTAAAATGACAAAGAAAATAAAAACAGCACTATCAGTTTTGATAGCAGCTTTTCCTGCGCTGTTTTTTTCGCAACAGATCAAACAGATGACCGCAGGCGAGGTGGCCGAACTGGCCGTTCAGAATCATCAGCAGTTAAAGGTTTCCGCTCAGAATATTGATATCGCCAAACAGAATATCAATGTGGTAAAGCTCCAGAAACTACCCACCATTACGGCTTCCACAAGCCAGTTCTATCTGGGGGATGCAGTAGCTATTGATAAAGATTTTTCAAATTCAACAAAGATTCCGATGCCTCATTACGGAAGTTCTTATGCCGTACAGGCCACTCAGCTGATCTTTAAGGGAGGATTGGTAAACAAATCTGTTGAAATGGCAGGACTTCGTGAGCAGCTTTCTGAACTGGATCTGGAGAAAAATAAACAGGATGTGAAATTTTTAGTAATTTCCAACTATCTGGATGTCTATAAGATCATCAACCAGGAAGAAGTGTTCCGGAACAATAAAAAACTGGCTCAGGAGCGTCTGAAAAATATTCAGAAATTCTACCAGCAGGGAATGGTGACTAGAAACGAAGTGATTCGTGGAGAACTTGCTATCAAAAACCTGGATCAGGGAATTCTTACCCTGGCAAACAATAAAAAAATCCTTAATTATAATTTAAGCATTGCCTTAGGCTTATCTGCGGATACTGAAATTATCCCTACAGAAAGTTTGGAGAATAAAGAAGCCGGGATTGGCATGGAATATTACACGGACCTTGCCCACGAAAGCAATCCTTTGCTGAAGTCGGCTAAAAAGAATATTGACGTAGCAGATAAGAATATTGAGATTATAAAAACCGATAATATGCCTACCGTAGCGGGATTTGGAGGATATACCTTACAAAGACCTGTAACGACAAGAAATCCTGTTCTGGATATGTATTCAGGCGGATGGCAGACAGGAGTTTCTCTTAGCTATAATATAGATAATCTGTATAGAACAAAGGAGAAAGTAAAAATAGGTGAACTGCAGAAGGCCCAAGCCAATGATGCGATGATACTGGTACAGCAGAATGTAGATATGGGCGTAAATGCTGCCTATACAAAATATCAGGAAGCTATTCAGCAGGCTGAAATCCTGAATGATTCCAAAAGACTGGCTGAAGAAAACTATAAGATTACTGAAGCTAAATACCTGAATCAACTGGCAGTACAGGCCGAGATGATAGATGCACAGAACCAGAAACTGCAGTCAGAATTGGATTATGCAAATGCTGAAATCAATGTTTTGTACCAATATTACAATCTTTTGAAATCTACCGGAACTCTTTAATTTTTTAAAACTGAAAATCAACACAATGGAAAACAAGGAACAAACTACTCAAAATACAGCTCCAACTCCTTCAAGACCTGGCGGAGAGGGAAACAAAAAGAAAAATAAAACCAATAAGGTCAGAGCAATCATTTCAAATATCATTGTTTTTCTGGTGATCGGGTTCGGGTTATTCTGGCTGATCCGTGAATATTTCCACATCGGAAACAAAACCTATACGGAAGCGGCACAGGTAGAGGAATTTATCAACCCCATCAATACCAGGGTTTCTGCTTATATCAAAGAAATTAAATTTATTGAGCACCAAAGGGTAAAAAAAGGGGATACGCTGGTCATTCTGGATGAACGTGAGATCCTTACCCAGCTGGGACAGGCTGAAGCGGCTTATCAGAATGCAATGGCACAGAAAACCGCTACAAGTTCTTCTGTGAATACCGTTTCAAACAATATCAATGTGATGCAGTCCAATATTGCAGGAGCCAAAGCCAGATTATGGAATGCAGAGCAGAATCTGAACCGTTACAAAAACCTTTTGGCTGCAGAAGCAGTGACAAGACAGCAGTATGATCAGGTAAAAACAGAATATGATGCTCAAAAGGCAGCTTACGAAACCTTAGTGAATCAGAAACAATCTGCCAGCCTTTCTACTACAGAAGTAAAAAGCAGGTTAGGAATCAATGATGCGGAGATCAAAAGAACAAAATCTGCACTGGATATGGCAAGAATCAACCTTTCTTACACGGTGATCACCGCACCATATGACGGAGTGATGGGAAGAAGAACGATTTCTGAAGGACAGCTGATCCAGCCGGGACAACAGGTGGCAACTATTGTTCTGAATGGCCAGAAATGGGTAACTGCCAACTTCCTGGAAAGCCAGATGCCAAACATTAAGGTAGGAGAAAAAATATCGATGACGGCTGATGCCTTAGGCGGACAAAAATTTGAAGGGGTGGTAACGGCTGTTTCTGCGGCTACAGGATCAAGATACTCAAGTGTACCTACAGATAACTCTACCGGAAACTTCATTAAAGTACAGCAAAGAATCCCGGTAAGAATTGAGTTTACCGCTGCCAATAAAAAAGAAAATCTGGATAAGCTGAGTGCGGGAATGAATATGAACGTGAACATTAATAAAGACTAGAAGATGGAAGATATCAGATTCCGGGTGCTATGCCGTGGAAATCTAAGTTGAAGCCGGAAGCCTGCCGTCTGATATCTGAAATCTATTATCTCAAACAATCATGTACAATAAAGGATTATACAGCGACTGGGTACCCAAACCTGTACAGCTTCTGCTGATCGTATTGCTGCTTGCAGTAGTGATGCCGCTCGGTGGGGTGTATACGGGGAATATCAGCCATCTGGTGAGTGGTACCGGAGCAATGACAGAATATTTTATGTGGGCGAATTATGCAACCACAATCGGGATGGGAGCCTGTATGCCTGTCGTGATCAGAATCAAGATGAGATTTAAAGTAAGAGACAAAATGGTATTGCTGCTGGTATTACTTGGATTGATGAGCTATATCAATGCTACAACCTTACAGCCAATGATTTTCGTAGCTACTTCTTTGTTCATCGGGTTTATGAAAATGATGGTGACAATAGAGCTGTTTCTGCCACTGATGGTAATGATCGGAAACCGTGGAATGTTTTATGGCGTATTCTATACATTTGTATTGGTGATGAACCAGGTGGCTGTGTATTATGCTGCTGAATTTTCACTCCTTTACAACTGGCAGCAGTTCTACCTTTTTACTTCGGTCTTATGTTTTATACTCGCATTGATACACTGGATTTTCATGCATAACAAATACTTTGCGCTGAAAGTTCCGTTACATTATATCGACTGGCTGAGTATCCTGCTTTTCATATCCACCTTTATGTTCTCGGCTTATGTCTATTCATTCGGGAGACAGCAGGACTGGCTGAATTCAAGGAACATCATTAACGCAAGCATAGCGGCTTTTGTAAGTTTTGCTTTGCTCTCCATCCGTCAGCTGACTTTAAAGAGACCTTATCTTTCATTCAGAATATTTACCAAAAATAACGTACAGCATGGGTTGTTTATGCTGTTCTGGCTGGGAATGTTTCTGGGGACCGCCTCCATTCAGAATACTTTTGCAGTAGGAGTATTGGGATATGACCAGCTGACCAATGCCAGACTTAGTGTCCTGATGATCCCCGGGATTATTGTAGCCGGTATCATTGCCATTTTCTGGTTTAAAAAAGAAAAGCCGCTGAAAATGTATATTTTCTCAGGTTTTGCAGGAATGATGGGATACGCAATCATCATGTACTTTTCCATGGTATTGGAATTCAGTTATGACAACTGGTACCTTCCCATGTTCTTAAAAGGTTACGGAATGTGTTCACTGTTTATTTCCGTATGGTTTTATACCCTGGATAAGCTTGAGATGGATGAAATGCTTGCTGCGATCGGGCTGGTGCTGGTTTGGAGAACTTTCCTTGCAGTAGGGATCTTTTCAACCTTGTATTCCTGGTTCCAGTACCGTTTTCAGGTGACAGCGATAGGTGACCTTGCGGTATATATGGATGGAATGACGGTAAGCCCTCAGAATGTTGCTGCCAATATGAAAGCCATTCAGCTTAATGCCATTATTATTGCCACTAAAAAAATATTCGGATATATTATTCTGGCTGGTTTTGGAGTATTGTTCTATGTAGCCACTCATCACTTTGGTGCAAAACGGTTCCAGTATTTCAGATTTGTGAGAGTGCTTGGCGGTAAATCTGTGATTGCCAGAAGAAGACTCCGTGAACGGAAAAAATTATTAGAAGAGATAAAAGACGCAGCCGGGCCTGCGGTTTAAAGATACCTTGTTTTTCACAGCAAGATCCTGGTCCTTTGTTGGGTTGGGATCTTGCGTTTTTTATGGGGAATGGAAACTGAAAAGTTAAAATATGAGATTTCTTACTGCGTCACACTGACAACAGTCAAAGTGTATAACTTTTATTATTTCAATGATGTTTTGATACCTTATCCGTTATCCCTTTTTAACGGTATGAGTATATCAATAACCTACAGTTTCATTTCTTACTTTTTTTTGAAAAGGTGAAAAATTTCATCTTTTCTTATTTTTATCATTTCTAAATAAAAATTACTTTTGCTGAATTATAAAACTTTGATTAGAAAGAATGAAAAAGCACTATGCATTCATAGGTCTTTTGGCTTCGGGGTTCATGTTTTCCCAGAACGTTAAGGACAGTGTAGCCTCTAAAGGTATTGAGGATGTCGTAATTGTAGCTTCCAGAAAACCTACAAAAATCTCTGAGATTCCAGGTACGGTTTGGGTAGTACAGAAAGAGAAAATCCAGGAACAGGCAAAAAACGGCGTTCCTATTAAAGAAATGCTTTCGATCCTGA
This sequence comes from Chryseobacterium arthrosphaerae, assembly GCF_001684965.1. NCBI lineage: Bacteria > Pseudomonadati > Bacteroidota > Flavobacteriia > Flavobacteriales > Weeksellaceae > Chryseobacterium > Chryseobacterium arthrosphaerae. Next base: position 555,005 of record NZ_MAYG01000001.1, read on the forward strand.
TTCCTGGTATGGATATCGGCCCTCAGGGAAGAACCAATTACGGACAGAATATGAGAGGACGTTCTGCTTTGGTGATGATTGACGGGGTGTCTCTGAACAGTATCCGTGCGATCAGCCGTCAGCTGGATGCCATTGATCCTTTCAATATCGAAAGAATTGAAGTGCTTTCCGGAGCAAGCTCTATCTATGGTGGAAATGCTACCGGGGGAATCATCAATATTATCACAAAAATACCTTCCAAAAAAGGAATCAGTGGTGAAACCGAAGTAGGAATACGTACTGGTTTTATGGGAAAAGATGATCATGATTTCCGTGCTGCACAATCTATTGCAGGAAAAGGAGAGAAGTTCTTCGGAAGGCTGGGAGTGGCTTACCAGCAGAATGGCGGCGCTTATGGAGCAGACCAGAAACAGCTTTTTACAGATATTACCCAGACAGACCTTCAGTATAACCAGTCGATAGACATTTTGGCTACCGGAGGCTATCAGTTTAATAATAAACATAAAATAACAGCTTCACTTCAGTATTATAATTCTAAGTTCAATGGTGACAGAAGTTTATTTTTAGGTGAAAACCTGAGTGCTTTCACTACAAAAAATGCCTCTTTACTGGAAATGAGGGACGGTTTTTCTTCTGATAAAAATGTAGGAACGGAGCGTTATATGGGAACAGTAGCTTATACCGGAAACGGAATTCTTGGCGGGCAGGATCTTTATGTGCAGTTTGCCACCCGTGGAGAAAAGCTTGGTTTCTATCCGTTCCCTGGAAATCTGAAACTTGAAAAAGGAAGCATCGCTTATATGTCTTCATCACAGCAGGATACGTATTACTCAGGACTTAAAGCTTTATTGTCAAAATCATGGCGTGGGCTGAATGTGACGTACGGAGTAGACATAGACTTTGAAAAGTTTGAAGGAACTCAATCCGTATATGATATAGCCAAAACCATGTCAAGCGGAGGATTGACGAATGAAACGAAATACAGCTTAGGCAGATATCCTACCAACCATTCACAAAGTTATGCAGGATATGTGCAGGCGAAATATAACATCCTTCCTAAACTGCAGATCAACGGAGGAATCCGTTATCAGAATATCAAGGTAAAAGTGGATGATTTTGTTGGTTCAGAACAGCAGACCCAGATTGCGGTAGGATACGGGAAGTCAGCATCTGCTATTCCTGGAGGGAAAAGTTCTTATAACGTGACTTTAGCCAATGCCGGATTACTATACAAATTCAATGAGCAGCATCAGGCCTGGGGAACATTTTCGCAGGGGGTAAGTCTGGCGGATCCTGCCAAATATTATGGGATAGGTACCTATAAGCTGAACGGAACCCACTGGGATGTGGTTTCAAGTATCAATGTAAAAGACCAGCCTCTGCAGGCGATCAAAACCAACCAGTTTGAAGTAGGGTATCGTGTGAACAGAGGGGGATTCAGGGCTCAGGTGGCAGGGTTCTTAAGTACTTCTGATAAAACGGTTGCTGTAGACAGAAAAACATTCCAGATCCTGGTCAATGATCTGAAGCTTAGAAATATGGGAATTGAAGCTGAGGTTTCCTATTCATTAAGCAACGGAGTTTATTTCGGGGCAAGCGGGCTACTGATCAAATCTGAAGTAGACAGCAAAGGAGAATGGAAAAAGCAGGAGGTTTATAATGCTTCCCCTTCCAAACTGGTAACCTATATCGGGTATAATGTTCAGAACTGGTCATTCAGATTCCAGTCACTGCAGAATTTCAAGCAGAAGGACGAGCTAAATAATGTTATTGAAGGCTATAATACTTCCGATCTGATGATAGGATACCGTTTAAGCTGGGGGAAATTCAACCTGGGCATCCAGAATCTCTTTAATACGGATTATCAGACAATATGGAGCAAACGTTCCCAGATTTTATATTCTACTTACGGGTTACCTGAACTGTTCAGTTACAAAGGAAGAGGAAGAACATTTAATCTGTCTTATACTTTTGAGTTTTAGGTGGTAGGTAATAGATAATAGATAATAGATAATAGGTAATAGGTGGTAGGTAGCAGGTGGCAGGTAATGGGGAGAACTGTTTCTTTATACTGCCTGATGTTAATCGATATTGATCTTGTGGACAGGAACCAAAACTTTGAACTTTAGACCCTGAAACCGTATCTTTGCAGCTATGAAAGATTTAATGGGCAGAGCCATCTGGGATTATTATCACAATGAAGATCCTGAAGATCTGCAGACCGAAACATCAATTTCTGAAGTGGATGAACTTCCGGTAGAGTATTTATTCAGGGATTTTGAAGAAATGAATGCTATTGAGCAAAAGGCATTGCAGCTATCTGAAGGGAAAACTCTGGATATCGGAGCCGGAGCCGGCTCTCACACATTGTATCTTCAGAATGAAAGAAACCTGGACGTGACAGCTTTGGATATTTCACCAAAATCTATCGAAGTCTGCCAACTGAGAGGGATCAGAAAAGCAGTATGTGAAAATATCCTGGATTTTTCAGGACAAACCTTTGATACGATTCTGTTGCTGATGAACGGTACCGGAATTTTTGAAGGGCTTGGGAAAATTGATATCTATCTTCAGAAACTGCATGCGCTGTTAAATGAAAACGGACAGATCCTGATCGACAGTACGGATATTCTTTATATGTTTGACCGTGATAAGGATGGCGGGGTGTATATCCCGGCCGGCGGTTATTACGGAGAACTGGATTATGTGGTTCATTATAAAGGAGAGTCTGAGGAACCGATCACCTGGCTGTATCTAGATTTCAATACATTGAAAAATGCAGCTGAAAACAACGGATTCAAAATAGAAAGAGTATTGAAAGATGAGGATTCTTATCTGGCAAAACTGACCAAAGAATAAAACCTATAGATGTCATTGCGGGTTAAAAGCAATTCATCAATAATCATATATTGTCATTCTGTACACCGGGATGACAATTTTTATTTTGTAGTTCTTCCTAGCCCCGATAGAAACGGTTACCCCACAGCAGGCTAAGGATTAGCAGGGAGCGAGGAGTAAAAGTGCATAGCGGGAATCAGCTCCTAATAATTCCTGAGCATATGGATAACCCTTACAAACGGAAAATAAGCAAACCATTCCTGGAAATAAAAATACATAAGAACTACCGTTCCTGCGCATACAATCACAGGAAGGATATAGGATTCTGCACGGTAAGGAAGTTTCCTGGGAGTAGCTAAAACACTGATGATCATTAAACCCAGAACTCCAACAGCAATAACTCCTATTTCCGGGCTATACCGGGAAAGGGAAAGGGTATCAAAACGGGATTGCAGAACGTATTTCTGAAACATAAAAAAAGTAAAACCAAATGCCAGAGCAAAGAAAGCGGCAAAATACTTTTTGAGTTTTATTAAATTCAGAAATAACAAAATAGATCCCGGAACAGTACTGAAAAAAACACTGCTCACCAGAATGGTAGTCCTTGAATACAGCCTGATAGCACCAGGATCGTCCGTAACATGATCTTTCCAGGTTTCTTTTTCTTCCGTAAGTTTGGCTTCCTCTGCATTTCTTTTGTCCTGTATCATTTGCTGAATGGAAGATCTTTCCTGCTCTGTAAAGATTCGGCCCCTTTCTTCTAAAATTTCAAAAGCCATCTGTACCGCTTCCGGAACAAAGCGGTTTCCTTCTTTCAGGTAGTTTTCCAGCTCGGAACCGGAGAGTTTTCTTAAAACACTTTTATTGACCATAGATGAGAGCACAAATATAGAATAAAAGAGAATTGTGGGACAAGCCATAAAAAAGACCGCCATTAAGACGGTCTCCTGTTTTATTTACAGTATTTTTCTAATAAGCTGTTGAAAACACTCCCTTCTGATATCGATCTGAAAGGCATTTTCTTATGATCAATCAGAGGTTTCTCATCATCTCTGTAATTGATTTTAACGATCTCATCAGAGGCTGTTTTATCTTTACATTTATATTCCATAAAATATTCTACGGATTCAATAACGGGATCCTGTTTTATGGTATTAACAACCTGGATCCAGGAGTAGAAACCATCCTTTGTTTGTTTATCAAATGAATAATTCCATACCGCTCCGGACTGATCGTTTCCTATTTTATGGTATTCACGCTCTTGTGCATTCAATACTGATGAATATAAAAACAGAATAAAAAGTAACAATATTTTTTTCATGAATGAAAATACTGATTATCCAATCTCAATACCGTTTTCAACATTGCTGTCATCCGGTGTTACGAAAGATAATTTTCCGTCTGGTTTGGTTGTTAATAATAACATTCCCTGAGATTCAATTCCTCTGATCTTTCTCGGAGCAAGGTTTAATAAAATCATTACCTGTTTACCGATTATTTCTTCAGGAGTAAAGCTTTCTGCAATTCCAGAAACAACTGTTCTTACGTCTACTCCTGTATCTACAGTAAGTTTCAGTAGCTTATCAGCTTTTTCTACTTTTTCAGCTTCTAAAATGGTTGCAGTTCTAAGGTCTACTTTAGTAAAATCATCAAATGTGATCTCTTCTTTCATAGGGTTGGCGTTAGGGTTTGTTTTTTTATTGTTTTGTTTGGTATCTTCCAGTTTCTGGATCTGGGCTTCGATTACGCTGTCTTCAATTTTAGAGAAAAGAAGAGATGCTTCGTTGATCTTATGTCCGGTTTCAATTAAAACGGATTTAGTTTCTATATCGCTCCAGCTTAATTTTTCTGCATTGAACATGTTCAGTAGCTTTTCAGAGCTGAAAGGCATGAATGGTTCACATAATTGTGCTAGAGCAACAGCGATCTGTGCTCCTACAAATAGAGATTGAGCTGCCTTTTCCGGATTGTCCTTGATGGTTTTCCAAGGCTCTTCAGTCTGAAGATACTGGTTTCCAAATCTTGCAAGGTTCATTAATGCAGATAAAGCATTTCTGAATTCATAATGCTCTAAGAATCCTGAAATTTCTGTAGCTGCTTTATTGATCTCTTTTAATTCCGGACTGTTTACGTCTCCCTGAGGAACAACACCGTCGTAATATTTATGAATAAGAACTGCAACTCTATTGATAAAGTTTCCAAAGATTCCTACCAATTCTGAATTATTCTTCGTCTGGAAGTCCTTCCATGTAAAGTTATTATCCTTAGTTTCAGGTGCTGAAGAAAGCAATGCATATCTTAACACATCCTGCTGACCAGGGAAGTCTTCTACATATTCATGTGCCCATACCGCCCAGTTTCTTGACGTAGATATCTTATCGTTCTCAAGGTTCAGGAATTCAAAAGCGGGTACATTTTCAGGCATAATATAATCTCCATGAGCTTTCATCATTGAAGGGAAAATGATGCAGTGGAACACAATATTATCTTTTCCGATGAAGTGTACCAGATCACTGTCTTCACTCTGCCAGTAATCTTTCCAGTTTTTTCCGTTTTTTTCAGCCCATTCTTTAGTGAATGAAATATATCCTATAGGTGCATCAAACCACACGTAAAGAACTTTTCCTTCTGCATCAGGAAGCGGTACCGGAACTCCCCAGTTCAAATCTCTGGTCATGGCACGTGGTTTCAGGCCATCATTCAGCCATGATTTTACCTGTCCGTATACATTAGGTTTCCAGTCGTCTTTATGACCTTCAATGATCCATTCATTCAGGAAATCTTCATATTCATTTAAAGGCAGGTACCAGTTTTTGGTTTCTTTAAGGATCGGGACATTTCCGCTCAGCATAGATTTCGGATTGATCAGTTCTGAAGGGGAAAGGGTAGAACCGCATTTCTCACACTGGTCACCGTAAGCATTTTCGTTGCCACAGTTAGGACATGTTCCTACAATATAGCGGTCAGCAAGGAATTCCCCTGCCTGCTCATCAAAATACTGCTCAGACATCTCTTCCGTGAATTTCCCTTTTTCATATAAAACCTTGAAAAAATCCTGGCTGGTTTCATAATGGTTCTTGGAAGTTGTTCTTGAATATTCATCGAATGAAATTCCCAGGTCAGCAAAAGACTTTTTAATGATCTCGTGATACTTGTCAACGATATCCTGAGGGGTAACCCCTTCTTTTTTTGCTCTTATGGTAATAGGAATTCCGTGCTCATCTGAACCACAGATAAACGCTACATCTTTTCCTGATCTTCTCTGAAATCTTGCGTAAACATCCGCAGGAATATAAACACCTGCCAAATGCCCTATATGAACCGGCCCGTTTGCATAAGGCAAAGCTGCCGTAATCATCTTTCTGTTTGACATTTATAGTAAAGTTTTGACTGCAAAGATAAGGATTATCTCTCGAATACCGCTCTTTGTGGACTTATTATGGCCAAGGTTCGTGTTTTTTAGTCCTCAATATGAAATTAAGTTAAACGTATGTTTAACTTTTTGTTAATCCGAAACAAATAGTATGCAAAGCATAGCTTCTTGTAAATTATTGAAGCGTAAATAATTAACTAAAACCTGTTTCGTAATATACATAAATTTATCATAAATTATATTAAAATTATAATAATTCTAATTTTTTTATAAATTGCAAAACTGGCTTCATGCCAGAATATGACTGAAACGAAACTATAAAAATAAGATTGTGAAGAATTTTACAACGGTATTAAAAATAGCGCCTGCCTTCTTACTGGCCAGCACAGTAATGCACGCGCAGAAACAAGACAGCCTGCCTAAGGAGAAAAAAATCGACGAGGTGGTACTGATCGGGTATGGTGCTAAAAAGAAGTCTGACCTGACGGGATCTATCACTGCAGTTTCTGAAAAGGACTTCAATAAAGGAGCCATTGTCTCGGCAGACCAGCTGATCAACGGTAAAGCTCCCGGGGTTAGAATTACCAGTGATGGTGGGGCTCCGGATTCGAAACCTAACATCAGGATTAGAGGTGGAGCTTCTCTGACAGCGAATAATAATCCACTTATTGTAATTGATGGAGTTCCTTTGGATTCATCCAATCCGGCTGGGGTATCCAATCCGCTGTCATTGGTCAATCCGAATGATATTGAATCATTTTCAATATTAAAAGATGCTTCTGCTACAGCAATTTACGGTTCCAGAGCTTCCAATGGGGTAATTATCATTACAACAAAGAAAGGATCTTCAGGGAAAATGAGAATTAACTATAGCGGAAATATATCTATAGGTAAGGTTACAAAAATCATTGATGTAATGGATGGGCCTACTTTTGAAAGGTTCATGAATGAATATAATCCTACTTATGCCAATATGCTGGGGGTTACAGAAAATGGGAAGCAGGTCATGTACAATACCAATTGGCAGGATGAAATTTTCAGAACTTCTGTTTCTACAGATCACAACCTGAGTGTAAGATCTAATCTTTTTAAATCAATTCCGGCCAGATTTTCATTCGGTTATAATAATACACAAGGAATTGTAAAGACAAATGATTATGACAGATACACAGCTTCAATGAAGTTGAATCCGACTTTGTTAGACAATCATTTGAAAATTGATATTAATATTAAAAATATCATTTCCAAGAAAAATACAATTGATGCTGAAGGAGCTATTGGCGGAGCAATCACGGCGGATCCTACAAAGCCAATATATAATACAGACGGAAGTTATTACCAGACTTTCAACGGATATGTAATGACCGGGGCAAGAAATCCTGTGGCTGTATTGATGCAGCGTACAAGACCTGAAGAAGTGCAAAAATTCTTAGGAAATGTTGAGCTTGACTATAAAATGCACTTTTTACCGGATTTAAGAGCGGTGGTGAACCTGGGGGCTGAATCTTCTTATGCCAAAATCCGTGAAGTATACGGCCAAAATGCTTTACAGTCATACAGGCCTGTTTATCAGGGTGATGTTGCCGTAGGTGGTGTTTATAATCCTGGGTTGAATTACGGGGAAGATCAGAATATTTTCAACAGGCTTATGGATGCTTATTTGGCATATAGTAAAAAGTTTGATGACAAGTTTATCTCGAAGTTTGACATTCAGGGAGGTTACTCTTATCAGAATTTTGATAATAAAGGAAAGAAGCAGTTGTTTAATATGGATTCTCCAACAGGAATCCGTGAAGAATCTCCTTACAGTAAATATGCCAATAACTACAGAAATGTATTGAATATCCAGTCCTTCTTCGGAAGAGCCAATATTGATATTCAGAATAAATATTTATTTACTTTGAGTTACCGTGCTGATGGTTCATCTCTTTTCCCTTCCAATAAAAGATGGGGGCATTTCCCGGCTGCTGCTTTTGCGTGGAAGATTAATGATGAAAAGTGGATGGAAAACTCAGGTTTCTCAGAATTGAAGCTGAGATTAGGATGGGGTAAAACAGGACAGCAGGATATCACAGGTTCAGCAGGATTCTATCCATACAGTCCTTTATATGAAATCGGAGATATCAGATATTTCTATTTTCCCAGAACGGTTTTATCAAACGGGACAATTATGCCTGAGCTGTATACGGCATTGGCTTATAATCCTAACCTGACATGGGAGAAGACAACAACATATAATGCTGGAATTGATTTTGGTACCAGAAACAGAAGAATATCAGGATCTATTGAGTATTATCACAGAAAAACTACTGATTTGTTGGCGCAGGTTCCTTTCCCTTCAGGACAGATGCTGACCAACCAGTTTATTGATAATGTAGGAAGTTTAACGAATAAAGGTTTTGAAGCTTCTTTCAACGTCACTCCTGTGAAAACTCAGAACCTTAACTGGGATTTGAATGGGAATATCGCATATAATATAGGAAATGTAGATGACCTGAAAGGCAGAGATAAAGTTGGAGCTACTGAATCTTCTTTAGCATTTGCAGGAACCGGTGTGATCTTAGCACAGCATGCTGTAGGTCAACAGCCATATTCTGCCTGGGTATATCAGCAGGTATATGACAGTGACGGAAGAGTTTTACCAGGGGTCTTTGTAGACAAAAATGGAGATGGAATTATCAATGATGCAGATAAATCTTTTGTTCCTTTAAGACCAAAATGGACATTCGGATTCGGAACTTCTGTAAATTATAAGAATTTTGACTTATCAGCAAGTTTCAGAGGACAGCTTGGAGGAAAAGTATATTATGCAGCTAGAGTAAACAGAGGTTTTACTGAAGCTTCTAATCCTGTAAACAGTAATAGCTTATATAACGTCCTTAACTTCTATGACGGAGCTGCAGATCCAAGGTTTAATACTAAGGCAAGTGCAGAAGGATTATCTGATTATAACTTACACGATGCCACATTCCTTCGTTGTGAAAATATTACATTAGGATACAGATTTGACAAGTTGTTTAAAGGTACAACATTAAGAATTTATGGCTCTGTCAATAATGCATTTATTATTACCAATAATTATGTAGGACAGGATCCTGAAAACTTCAATGCGATAGATGCCAATTTCTATCCAAGACCTAGAATATACACATTTGGAGTTAATGTTGATTTTTAAAATTTGATACACAATGAAACTTAATAAATTTAAAATTATACTATTATCATTCGCACTGATTTCTACAACTTCATGTCTGAATGAATTGAATACAGAGCCTGAATATCTTTTGACCCTGGAGCAGCTTCTTGAATCACAGCCTAATGCAGCAAATGGTCTTCTGGCTAAGGTATATGCGTCTTTGTCTATGTCCAGTGCAAAAGGACCGGGAGAGGCAGATATCACCGGGGATGATAAAGGAGAGACGGTATTTCTGAGAGGAATTATCAATCTTGAAGATTTCACGGCAGACGGAATGAAGAACAGATGGGGAGACAATGGCTTGGATCAGTTGACTACAACGGCTAACTGGACGGCAGATAACAAGTTTTTCAGATATCTTTTCGACAGAGTATATTATACGGTACCTCAGGCTAATGCATTGATTGATGCTTTCGGTAAAGTAAATATTAATAATAAAGATCAGTATATCAGTGAATTAAGATTTATAAGAGCTTTTTCTTATTACTATATGATTGATTGCTTCGGAAAAGGAGTGATTGTTACAGAAAAAGATCTGGCAAATCCGGTTCCAAAAGGTCAGGCATCAAGAAAAGAACTGTTTGATTATGTAGAAAGTGAATTGTTGGCTATTGAACCCACTATTGCAAAGACTACAGAATATGGTCACGTAAACAGAGCTACTGTACAGATGTTATTGTCAAGATTATACCTTAACGCTCAGGTGTATACCGGTACAGCAAGATGGAATGATGCAGCTGCTTATGCTAAAAAGGTGATTGATGAAGGTGGCTATTCATTGGAAACTAATTATGTTAAAATGTTTTCTGCTGATAATAATACATCATCTGAAATTATTTTTCCTTTAATTGCCGATCCTATCGGTACTCAGAGTTATGGTAACTCTACTTATATTATTAATGGAAATACAGGTGGAACTCCTTCAACCCTGAACCCGGCTATTCTTGGAATTAAAGGTGACGGATGGGGAGGTCACAGAGCTACAAAAGCATGGTACGGATTATTTGGAAGCAGCCTTACAGATTACAATGGGGGAAGCTCATCTGCGGTAACCAATACGCTGGATCAGAGAGGGAAACTTTTCTGGCAGACCGGTCATGAATATGAAATGACTGATTATAAAAAATGGACAGACGGTTATCCTTCCACTAAATTCAGAAACCTGAGAACAACAGGAAGTTCTGAAGCAACTGACTTTTCAGGATCGGATTTCCCGGTTTTCAGACTGGCAGAAGCGTATCTTACTTACGCTGAATGTGCTGTAAGAGGTGCATCTACAGCAAATTTAGGACAAGCACTGACGTATATAAATGAATTAAGAACCAAAAGAACAGCATCTCAGGTTAACGCAGGTAACCTGAGCCTTGATTTCATACTGGCAGAAAGAGGAAGAGAATTTAATCTTGAAGGGCAGAGAAGAACAGATCTGATCAGATTTGATAAATTTACCGGGGGGTCATATCTATGGCCTTGGAAAGGTGGAGTAAAAGACGGTACTGCAATTTCTGCTAATTACAATCTTTTCCCGATTCCGAACTCAGCTTTGGCAGCAAATCCTAATCTGACGCAAAATCCTGGCTATTAATCTTTAAAAAAAGAAATTTAAAATGAAACATTTATTTAAAATAGTAGCACTTACCCTTCTTGCTCTTTGGGTTGTTTCCTGTGAAAAAGATGATAATGTAATGCTGGATGTAACTTCAAATCCCAGTTTGTCTTCAGATGCAACAACTCTTGTGCTGACAAAAGATACGGAAGCTAATAAGGCGGTCAAGTTCAGTTGGGAAAATCCGACATTTAATACCCAGGTAGTCGTAAAAGATGCTCTGGAGATTGCAACTGCAGGAAGTAATTTCAAGAACGCATCAAGTGTAAATGTCACTACCTTAGACAAAGCCGTCACTTATACCGTAGGAGCATTTAATAAAATAATTCTTGATGCCGGGTTCTTACCAGGTAAAGCCAATGAAATTGAAATAAGAATGAAATCTTCTGTGGGAAGTATTGTTTTATATTCCAATACAGTGAAAATGACTGTTACTCCTTATCTTACCGAGTTTCCTTCTTTCTATCTTGTAGGAGATGCATCTGCTGTGGGTTGGAGTGCGGGAAGTGCACAGATGTTATACAAACAGGAAAATATTTCTACAATCTATACCTATCTTGAAAGCGGAAAATCATTCAGGTTTTTAGGACAGCAGGATTGGGGCCCGAATAATTATAGCTTAGACACTCCGGATACGCAGGCCTCCAACAGATACTTTAAAACATGGTCTTCGAATTTAATAGCTTCACCCGCTGAAAATATTCAGTTTACCGGAACTTCTGGAATGTATAAGATTACGATTGATGCAGACCTTGCCAAAAAGACAATAGAGGCAGCTCCTTCTTCAATTAATATCTGGAATCCGGCAAACTTATACCTTGTAGGTTCTGTGAATGGCTGGAATGCCGGAACAGCTATTCCAATGACGAGTCTGGGGAATGGTAAATTTGAGCACACAATTGCACTTTCTGGTGAAACTCAATTGAAGTTTTTAGGTCAGCAGGCCTGGGCAGAGCTTGAATGGGGAGATATCAAAGCAGATAGCAATACAGGATATCTGGCCCCTAAAGGTAGCAATGGAAATATTAAATTGACAGGTACAGGAGCAAATTATAAAATCACTGTAGATTTAAAATTAGGTGTTTACACCATTAAACCGTTATAATAGATTTAATCTGATATAAAAGCAAAGTGCTGCTTTACCGCAGCACTTTATTTATTTTTTAAGTTAATAAATAGTCATTATGAAGAAAATTACTGTTGGAGCGCTTTTGCTCTCAATGATGTTTGTAGGGGTGAAAGCCCAATCCTTAAAGTCTCCCGATGGAAAGTTTGAAATGAATTTCCAGCTGAAAGAAGGAGTACCTTACTATAACCTGAAATACAACGGGGCAGTAGTGGTTGAAGATTCTAAATTAGGATTGAGATTATTTAAAGACACAGCCATAAAATTTGCTTCCGAAATTGCCAAACCGGAAGATGCAAAATACGACCTGAACAACGGTTTTGCAAAAGTAGATGAAAAAAGAGACTCTAAAAATGAGACCTGGCAGCCGGTTCTTGGAGAAAAGAAAAATTATATCAACAACTATAACGAATTGGCACTTACGCTGAATCAGGCTTCCACAGACAGAAGCATTGTAGTGAAATTCAGATTGTTCAATGACGGTCTTGGATTCAGATATGAATTCCCGCAACAAAAGAACCTTAATTATTTCGTAATCAGAGAAGAAGATTCTGAAATTGATTTCCCAACCGATATGAAGGCCTGGTGGATGGTAGCGGATTACGATTCTCAGGAATATCAGTATCAGGAAACCAAAGTTTCTGAAATACCTGCAAAATGGACTCAGGCTGCGGACGCCAATGCATCCCAGAAACTGATCAAAAATGCAGTGCAGTCCCCGCTGATGCTGAAAAAAGAAGGAAAAACCCCTTTATACATCAACGTAGCTGAAGCTGCAGTACTGGATTACCCGGCTTCACACCTTGAGGTAGATGCACAGAATTTTAAATTCAAAACACACCTTACTGCAGACAGACAGGGAGCAAAAGGATACATCCAAACCCCTTCGGTAACCCCTTGGAGAACGATCATAGTAGCGCCGAAAGCCGAAGAAGTGATGGATTCCAAAATGATCTTCAACCTGAACGAACCTACAAAATATACCGATACCTCTTACATTCACCCTACAAAATACATGGGTGTCTGGTGGGAAATGATCATCGGAAAATCTCAGTGGGCTTATTCTACAGCAGAGAATGTTCATTTGGATAAGACAGATTTTACAAAACTGACTCCAAACGGAAAACACGCTGCGAATAATACAAAAGTGAAAGAATATATCGATTTTGCTGCAGAAAACGGATTCCAGGGACTTTTGATTGAAGGTTGGAATATCGGTTGGGAAGACTGGTTCGGTCATTCCAAAGAATTTGTTTTCGACTTCATTACCCCTTATCCTGATTTTGATATCAAAATGCTGAATGACTATGCCCATTCAAAAGGAATCAAGCTGATCATGCACCATGAAACTTCAGGGTCTGCAACGAATTATGAAAGATGGGCAGACAAAGCTTTCCAGACGATGAATAAATACGGATATGATGCCGTGAAAACAGGATACGTAGGAGATATTATTCCAAGAGGAGAACACCATTATTCCCAATGGACGATTAACCATTACTATAGAATTGCTGAAAAAGCCAATGAATATAAGATCATGGTCAATTCTCACGAATCTGTACGTCCTACAGGAGAAAGCCGTACCTACCCGAACTATATCTCTGCAGAAGCAGCCCGTGGAACGGAATACGAAGCATTCGGAGGAAATAAGCCTGATCACCAGACCGTTCTTCCGTTCACAAGATGGATGGGAGGTTCCATGGATTACACTCCGGGAATTTTCCAGACCAAATTAGACTATTACTTCCCTGGAGATAAACGTTTTGTAAAAACTACTTTGGTAAAGCAGCTTGCATTATATGTAACGATGTATATGCCGTTACAGATGGCAGCGGATCTTCCTGAAAACTATAAAAAGCACATGGATGCTTTCCAGTTTATCAAAGATGTGGCAGCAGATTGGGATGATACCAGGATCTTATCTGCAGAGCCGGGAGATTATGTCATTACTGCCAGAAAAGCAAAAGGTACAGAAAACTGGTTCGTAGGGGGGATTACCGATGAGAACAAACGTGAATACACTGTAGATTTCTCATTCCTGGATAAAGGAAAGAAATATGAAGCAACAATCTATGAAGATGGAAAAGATGCTGATTATATCGACAACCCTCAAAGCTATAATATCTACAAGAAAGAGATTACCGGCAAATCAAAAATTAATTTTAAAATGGCAAGAAGCGGCGGTTTCGCAATTTCTATCAAGCCTGTAAAATAATTTGAAGATACACTAAGGTGCCCCGGTTCATTGATTATTCAGTGTCCCGGGGCTACTTTTTTATTCCATTTCATAAGGAGCAGGTGTTAAGAGATTTCTTTTATTTTCTTACTTATCCAATGCTTCCGTATACTCATATTCTGCTTCAGAAACAAGTTCTTCTTTTTCTGCTGAAGTCTTATTTTTTATTTTCTCGAGATATTCCTTTTGAAACTGCTTCACCGTTTTGCCTGTACCATCATGTCTCCATCCCGGAGAATAGAAAAGGTACTTGAGCCGGGTTTTAAAAGAAATGCCGGGCTGCCTCAGATCTTTCCCTATCCTTCGCCATTCATAGAAAAGGGTGGTTGCAGGATCTTTAGACTCCATTTTAGGATAAATACCATACTTCACGGGAACTTCAGGGTCTTCTTTTTCAAAAGTCCCGAAGATTTTGTCCCAGATGATCAGGCCCATTCCCATATTGCGGTCAAGATATTTGATATTGCAGGCATGATGTACCCTGTGATGTGAAGGAGTAACCAGAATGTATTCTAAAAATCCCATACTTTTAATCGATTGGGTATGCACAAAAGTCCCGTAGATCTGTATGGAAGAATAGGCTACCAGAATATGCCACGGATGAAACCCCATGAAAGCTAATGGAGAAAAAAACAGATATCTGTATAAGGGCTGAAATACAGGACTTCTGAATCCCGTACTGATATTGAAATAATCAGAATTGTGATGCGTAATGTGTACCGCCCAGAATACCCTGGAGTGATGATCCACATAATGATGAACGTAATAAGCAAAATCCTGGGCAAGAAATACCGCAATCCAGTACCATATCCCTTCCTGCCAGTCAAAAATGCGATGTTGGTAAAAGAACATCATAACAAATAAAGAGAAACCTTTCATGATAATGTCTAACCCGTAGTTGAGCAGGGCGAAAAGAACATTGGTTGCCACATCTTTCGTCTCATAGATTTTTTCTTTATTAAAGTGGCTGTAAGCCATTTCTATGAAAATAATAGCAGCAAATACAGGGATGGTCCATGTGTAAACAACATCCGGTCCCTCAGTTTTGAATATATTGCTGAAATTCAACATTTTTTCTGTAAAACTAAAAATAAAAGAAATAGAAAGTGTGTTTTCAGTGTGAATTTTCCGTAAAAACTAAAAAATAATTGAAAATAATTATGATTGAATAGGGGTGAACAGGAACATTGCTGCTTACGATTATATAATAGATAACACCGCTCTTAAAAAGGGGAAGATTTTTTATTAAAATTCCGTTTCACAGTAGTTTATATGTAAAAATTTAATGCTAAATTGAACTCTATTATGAAGAAAATATGTTTAGCATTAGCCCTTTCCGTAGCTTCTGCCGCTTTTTCCCAGCAAAACCTGGAAAGAGTAGAGCCGGCCTTCTGGTGGAAAGGGATGAAAAACCCTGAGCTTCAGATTCTTGTTTACGGGAAAGGGATTGCCAATAATGAGATCAGCCTTTCAGACGGAATATCCATCAAAGGCATTCAGAAAGTAGAAAATCCCAACTATGTTTTTATAACGGTCAATACCAGTGAAATCAAGGTCCCGAAGTTTACAATCAATATTAAGAAGAACGGTAAGGATCTCGCCAATTATACCTATGAACTGAAAGAACGGAATCCGGGATCTGCCGGCCGCGAATCATATACCTCAAAAGATGTGATGTACCTGATCATGCCCGATCGTTTTGCCAATGGCGACGAAAAGAATGATTCAAGCCCGGCTTTAACGGAAAAAGCTGATCGTAAATTACCTAACGGAAGACACGGCGGAGATCTTCAGGGGATTATCAATAACCTCGACTATATTCAGAAACTGGGCGCAACTGCCGTATGGCTGACTCCGGTGAATGAAGATAACGAAAAAGTCTATTCCTATCATGGCTATGCCCAGACCGATCTGTACAAAATAGATGCCCGCTACGGAACCAACGAAGACTATAAGACCCTTTCACAGCAACTGAATAAGAGGAATATGAAACTGGTGATGGATTATGTCACCAACCACTGGGGGGTATCACACTGGATGATCAAAGATCTGCCTTCCAAAGACTGGATTCATTGGTTCAGCGATGGCGAAAACGGTTTCAAAAGATCCAATTATAAAATAACTTCTCAATTCGATACCAACGCTTCTGAAATCGATAGAAAATATGCGCTGGACGGATGGTTTGATACCACAATGCCGGACATCAACCAGAAAAATCCGCTGGTACTGAAATACCTGACCCAAAACGCAATCTGGTGGATTGAATATGCCGAATTGGGAGGTTTCCGTGTGGATACTTATCCTTACAATGACAAAGAAGCAATGGCAAAATGGGCCAAAGCAATTACCGACGAATATCCGAAATTTAATATTGTAGGCGAAACCTGGTTGTCTACAGCCGGCCATATTTCAGCCTGGCAGAAAGACTCCAAAACTGGGGAAGCCGCAGGATACAATTCGAATCTGCCTTCCGTAATGGATTTTGTACTGTTTAGCGAAATGCCTAAAGCTCTTCAGGAAGAAGAAAGCTGGGATAAAGGAATGATAAAGCTTTATGATGCTTTTACAAGCGATTTCCTTTACCCGGACACCCGGAATTTGCTGGTGTTCTTTGAAAATCATGATACCGAAAGATGGAACGAGATCTTTAATGCAGACCCCGCTGCTTACAAAATGGGGCTGACACTGATCTCCACTGTGCGCGGAATTCCACAGATCTACTACGGGTCAGAAATAGGAATGCGGGGCAATAAGAAAAAAGGAGGAGATGCTGATATCCGAAGGGATTTTCCGGGCGGCTGGAAATCTGATAAACAGAGTGCCTTCAATCTTTCATCACAAACTCCCGAACAGAAAGAATTCTTCAGTTTTACACAGAAATTACTGAATTGGAGAAAAGGGAAAGACGTAATCCACAACGGGAAAACTAAAAATTTCGTTCCTAAAGATGGGGTATTTACATATTTCAGATACAATGACAGGGAAAGTGTAATGGTGATCCTGAATAATAATAAAAAAGACCAGACGCTGGACCTGAAGTATTTTGAAGAAGCCTTAAAAGGTTTTTCCAAAGGGAAAGAAATTATTTCCGGAAAAGAATTAAACTTACAGAAAGGAATAACAATTCCTGCTAAAACTTCGTTGATCATTGAACTTGAAAAATAACTCTCTATGAAAAAATTAATAGCTGCTCATACATTGATCCTTTTTTTACTTGGGTTTACAATGGTTTCAGCACAAACCCGAACAACATTTGATAAAGAAAAGAAGGAAATCAGTGCCATGCTCGACGCCTTTAATGAGGCTGCTGCCAAAGCAGATTACAATACCTACTTCAGTTACTTTGCCGATGAATCTACCTTTATCGGAACAGATGCTACTGAAATCTGGGATAAAAAAGCATTTATGGTCTGGGCAAAACCACATTTCGATAAAAAGAAAACATGGAATTTTACCGCTCTGAAAAGAAATATTTACTTCAGTAAAGACGGGAAGCTTGCATGGTTTGACGAATTGTTGGATACCCAGATGAAGATCTGCAGAGGATCAGGAGTCGTAGAAAAAATCAACGGGCAGTGGAAAGTGAAGCAGTATGTGCTTTCCATGACGGTTCCTAATGACGTTGTAGACAAAGTGGTTGCTGAAAAAACAGCGCTGGAAGATGTGCTGATCGAGGAATTAAAAACAAAATAATCATACAACAGCAATGGCTAAAAAAATAAAACCGGAACTTTCACTTACTCAGATCATCAATATGAGTATGGGATTCTTAGGAATTCAGATGGCTTTTGGATTACAGAACGGAAATGCAAGCCGGATCCTTGCCAATTTAGGCGCAGATGTTCATGAATTATCATGGTTCTGGCTGGTTGCCCCTGTTACAGGGCTTATTGTACAGCCCATCATCGGGCATATGGGAGACAATACATGGAGCCCGTTGGGAAGAAGAAAACCCTACTTTTTAATTGGTGCTGTCCTGTGTGCCATAGGATTGGTATTGCTTCCTAATGCCGCCTCTGTAACGCAGATGTTTGCTGCCAGTGCACTTTTATTGGCCGTCATTTTCCTGGCAATGATGGATGCTTCCGTGAATATTGCCATGGAACCCTTCAGGGCTTTGGTAGGAGATATGCTTCCGAAACATCAGGGAACCATAGGATTTTCAGTACAGACGATCCTGATCGGAGTAGGAGCTGTATTGGGTTCTTACCTTCCGGACTGGCTCACGAAACTTGGAGTATCCAATGTTGCTCCCAAAGGCTTTGTGGCAGACAACGTGATTTATTCTTTCTATGCAGGAGCAGGATTACTTTTGGCAGCGATATTATACACCATCATTACCACCAGGGAATATTCACCGCAGGAGTTTGCAGATTTTGAAGAAGATAAAAAAGAAACTGCAGAGCCTTCTAAATTTTCAGATATATTTAAAGACTTTGCCACGATTCCTGCTCAGATGAAAAAGCTGGGAATTGTTCAGTTTTTCTCATGGTTTGCCCTGTTTACCATGTGGGTGTTTACTACCAGTGCCCTGGCAACCCATCATTTCGGGCTTTCCCCCGATGATACCCATTCAAAAGCATTCAATGATGCGGGTGACCTTACCGGTAAACTTTTCGGAATGTATAATCTGTGGGCCATCCCGTTTGCATTCCTGTTAACACCTATTGCCAAATGGATTGGCAAAAAACAGACCCACGCCCTGGCTTTACTGTGTGGAGGTTTAGGGTTGATCTCCATGTACTTTATTAAAGATGTCGGCAACCTTTGGATTTCCATGATAGGGTTAGGTTTTGCCTGGGCCAGCATCCTGGCAATGCCTTATGCGATGTTAATTGAAGTAATCCCGCAAAGAAAAATGGGAGTTTATATGGGGATATTCAATTTCTTCATCGTTATCCCGCAGATTATCAACGGAATTTTCGGTGGCCCTGTCGTAAGCAATGTTTTCGGAAAAATGGCGATCGATTATGTTGTCGTAGGAGGCGTTTGTATGCTGATAGGAGCCATTGTTACCATGGTATTCATCAAGTCGGAAGAAGAAACGCCAAAAGAAATTGAAGAAGAAATTAAACAGGTGCATTTTTAAAAAGAAAAATCAGACCGGATAGATCATGCGGTTTTATATAAAAAAATATTATCAATTCACTAGAGGCGGGCTTTAGCCCGCTTTCATATTATAGATACGGCAACGGCTTTAGCCAAAACTTATAATGGCCTTCTTCAGCCCCAATTTCCTTTCTTATCCTACATCAACATTTTTCAGCCGACATATCCCGTACATTTGTACCATAAAATAATCACAGAAATGAAAACAGTATATCATAAAGCAGATTCAAGAGGCCATGCAAATCATGGTTGGTTAAACTCTTATCACACATTCAGTTTTGCAAATTATCAGAACAGAGACAGAATGAACTTTGGAGTTTTGAGAGTATTGAACGATGACACCGTTTCTCAGGGAATGGGATTCGGAACACACCCGCACAGGGATATGGAAATTATCTCCATCCCTTTAGAAGGAGATCTGGAACATAAAGATTCAATGGGTACCACTGCGGTGATCAGAAAAGGAGAAATTCAGGTGATGAGTGCCGGAACCGGGGTAATGCACAGCGAATACAACAAGAATAAAGATGAAGAGGTAAAATTTTTACAGATCTGGGTCTTCCCGAGAGAATTGGATGTTGAGCCGAGATATGATCAGAAAAGCATCAAAGAAGGAGAGAAGATCAACGGATTCCAGCAGATTTTATCGCCGGATAAAAATGATGACGGCGTATGGATCCATCAGGATGCATGGTTCAACCTGGCCAATTTCAAAAAAGGAAACGGCAAAAACTATATGCTGAACAAAAAAGGGAACGGGGTTTATGCCTTTGTGTTAAAAGGAAGTGCCAAAGTAGGAGACCGTGTTCTGAACGAAAGAGACGGCTTGGGGATCTGGGATACCCAGAGCTTTAATATCGAAGCAGTGGAAGATGCCGAAATATTATTGATGGAAGTCCCAATGGAATTGCCTTCTTATCTTAAATAAAAAACTAAATTTGTATCCTTAAAATTAAAAGAGTGTGAAACTGCTGCCTAATACCAGGCAGCAATTTCATACCATAAAAAATAATACTATATATGAAAATTTTAGCAATAGCAGGAAGTAACTCGGAAGCTTCAATGAACAAACAGTTGGTGGCGTATGCTTCAACATTATTTGAAAATGCAGAAGTAGAAGTAATTGATTTAAATCCTTTCGAAATGCCAATCTACAAACATGAAAGAGAATTAGCAGGTGGTGTACCGCAGGAAGCCCATGATTTTGCCGCTAAGATTGACAGCGCAAACGTACTCTTGGTTTCTTTGGGAGAGCACAACGGAACCTATTCTACGGCATTCAAAAATGTATTCGACTGGGTATCCAGAATCAAAGACAGAACCGTATGGAACGAAGTACCCATGTTGCTGATGTCTACATCGCCGGGAGGCAGAGGCGGAGCAGGAGTTTTGGAAGCAGCATCCAAGCGTTTCCCTTTCCATGGTGGAAATGTGGTGGAAACTTTTTCACTTCCTTTCTTCAATGACAACTTTGATAAAGCCACTCAGACAATTTCTAATGAAGAGAAAAACAACGAGTTAAAAGAAAAAATCAAGAAGATTGCAGCCATCGAAACCATCCTTGAAAAATAGAATTTGAATATTCATTTAAAATTACTATTTTTGCAAAAAGAAAAGAGATGAAAATTCAGACCTCCTATAAACAATGTTTTTCTCATAAAGGGAAAATTGTGGGCTCTGAAATTCTGAGATAAAATAACGGCCGATAATCTGCAAAGATTGTCGGCTTTTTTGTTTTCCAAATCGAATATAAAAAGTAATTGAAATATTAAAAGATAAGAGAAGCCAGACATCAGGTATAAGACCATACATCATCTGAAATCTAATATCTAAAAATCTAAGCAGACATGAGCAACACTTACAAATCAGCAGGAGTAGACAAAGAAGAAGGATACAAAACGGTTGACAAGATCAAAAAAGCGGTTGGTGAAACCCACAATTCCAATGTATTGAACCATTTGGGAAGCTTTGGAGCTTTCTATGAGATCGGCGGATACAAAAATCCGGTTCTTGTTTCAGGAACAGATGGAGTAGGTACCAAGCTGAAAGTAGCTTTGGATACCAAAAAATATGACTCTATCGGGATCGACTGTTTTGCAATGTGTGCCAACGATATTCTTTGCCACGGCGCTAAACCTTTATTTTTCCTGGATTATCTGGCTTGCGGAAAACTTGATTCTGAAATCGCTGCTGAAATCGTTCTGGGAATGGTAAACGCATGTAAGGACAACAACTGTGCACTGATTGGTGGAGAAACTGCTGAAATGCCGGGGATGTACCAGCCGGGAGATTATGATGTTGCAGGATTCTGTGTAGGAATCGTGGAAAAAGACCAGATCATTGACGGATCTGCAATTAAAGCCGGTAACAGAATTATCGCATTGCCAAGCTCAGGATTTCATTCCAACGGATTCTCTTTAGTAAGAAAAGTATTCCCGAACTTCGAAGAAGAGTTTGAAGGGAAACCTCTATACGAAACACTTTTGGTACCTACCAGATTATATTATAAAGATATTCATAAAGTATTGGAAGAAGTAAAAGTAAGCGGAATTGCTCACATTACAGGAGGAGGTCTTTATGAAAACGTTCCGAGAATCATCCCTGAAGGACTTTGTGCTTCTATTGACGCTTCTGCTATCAGAATTCCAAGTGTAATGCTTGAACTGGAAAAAAGAGGAGCAATCGCACGTGAAGAAATGTTCGGTACATTCAACATGGGAGTAGGAATGGTGATTGTAGTAGATGCACAGCACGCTGAAAAAGTATTACACCTTTTAGATGATGCTTACGAAATCGGAGAAATTACGGAAGGAGCTGAAAAAATTGATTTGAAATTTTAAATGACATCAGATTTCAGATACCAGGCATCAGGCTGTAAGTCTGTACCCCCTCAATCTGACATCTAACATCTGAATAATGAAGAACATCGTTGTACTCGTATCCGGTTCAGGAACCAATCTGCAGAGAATCATTGATACTATTGAAGCTGGAGAAATCCGGAATGCAAAAGTAAGTCTGGTGGTTGCTGACAGAGAATGTTTCGGACTGGAGAGAGCGAAAAATCATCATATAGAAAACATACTCATTCCGAGAGGAAAGAACTTCAGCAGCGAATTGGCAAAAGTAATCCCGCAGGATACCGATCTGATTGTATTGGCAGGATTCCTGTCTATTCTGAAACCTGAGTTCTGTGAAAACTGGAATGGTAAAATCATCAATATTCATCCTGCACTGCTTCCGAAATTCGGAGGAAAAGGAATGTGGGGAATGAACGTTCACAATGCTGTTATTGAAGCTAAAGAAACAGAAAGTGGGGCGACTGTACATTTTGTAACATCTGGCATTGATGAGGGAGAAGCTATTCTTCAGAAATCTTTTGAAGTAACCGCTGATGATACTCCTGAAACACTTGCTCAGAAAGTTCACCAGATTGAATATGAGATATTTCCTTTAGCGATCAATAAGGTCCTGGGAAACTGAGAATAATTGTAAATCATATATGAATAAAACAGTTTTAATAGCATTATTAATGTCAATAACATTGTCTTCCTGTACTTCTAATGAGGATTCTCAAGAGGTAAATATAGGAGTTAATGTTCATGATTTAATGCCTGATAAACTATTGAAGTCAATTGTAGGATTTGACGAAGATGAGCCTAATCCACCACATGATTATTATCAATTGTTCACCTATGATAGCCAGGGGAAACTAATAAAAACCTACAAGGATTATGGGTATATATATCCAATATATACTAATCTGTCATATATGGGAAATATAGTTGTTGTAGAAAATAAAAGTAATGATGGCAGTTTAGTTGTTTCTAAAAATATTATATATACTTTAAATTCCAATGGAAAGGTTATTGAAAAATATATTCCTGTTTCGAATGGAGGTAATGTTTACGATGTAAGAAAATATTTTTACGAGTATAATTCTGATGGTAAATTGTCTAAAATTACATTGAAATATCCCAATATTACTCCTGGAACTCCAAATTATCCTTCGCTTGGCTTTTTAGAAAAAGTTGATATTTTTATATATGAAGGGGCAAATTTGAAGAAAATAGTAAGTCAGTATTTGCATAATTATAATGAAAATAATAGCATTAGAACAGAGATTACTTTTTTGGATTATGATAATGCTAAAAATCCTTTTAAAAGGTTAGGCTTGTTAGATACTTATTTTTATCGCAGTCTTTCAGAAAATAATTATCGTGAGATTAAAACTGAAGTATATGATGAAAATAATGTGAAATGGGGAGAAAATGGAGGCAAGTGGAAGTTTTCCTATGATCAAAATAATAATATGATATTAAAGTTTTAAAGATCAGCTTTAATAGTAAAAAAAATCTAAGTAAAATAAAAGTAAGTTCGGAGGTGAAAGACCCGGACACAGTTTGAAATAGCTGTAAAAAGTAAAAAATTGAAAGTAAAATGAGTAAAAAGAGAGTTTTAATCAGTGTTTCTGACAAAAGTGGATTAACAGAATTCGCACAGTTTTTGGAAGCTCAGAATTATGAGTTGATCTCCACAGGAGGAACGTTCAAACATTTGAAAGACGCTGGTTTAAATCCTATTCAGATTGATGAGGTAACCGATTTTCCTGAAATGCTGGACGGAAGAGTGAAAACATTACACCCGAAAGTTCACGGAGGACTTCTTGCTGTACGTGCCAATGAAGAGCACATGAAAACCGTTCAGGAGCACGGGATCGGATTGATCGACATGGTGATCGTAAACCTTTACCCTTTCTTTGAAAATGTAAACAAAGACATTTCCTTACATGAGAAAGTAGAGTTTATCGATATCGGTGGTCCTTCAATGCTTCGTTCTGCAGCAAAAAACTTTGATTCTGTGACGGTAATTACTGATGTGGAAGATTATACAACAGTAAAACTGGAAATGGAGCAAAACGGGGATACATACATTGAAACCCGTAAAAAGCTTGCAGGAAAAGTATTCAACCTTACTTCAGCTTATGATGCTGCTATTTCAAGAATGCTTTTAGACGAGGAATATCCTACGTATTTAAATGCTTCCTACAAAAAAGTTTCTGACCTGAGATATGGTGAAAACCCTCATCAGACAGCAGCGTACTACGTTTCTACTTTCGAGAACGGAGCAATGAAAGACTTCGAACAGCTTGGAGGTAAAGAGCTTTCTTTCAATAACCTTCGTGATATGGACCTTTGCTGGAAAGTAGTAAACGAGTTCAAAGAAGAGATGGCTTGTTGTGCCGTAAAACATTCTACACCTTGTGGAGTAGCGATCGGAACTACAGCATTGGAAACTTACCAGAAGACCTTCGAATGTGATCCGGTTTCCATCTTTGGCGGAATTGTTGCAATGAACTATAAAATCGATGCGGTAACAGCAGAAGAATTAAACAAAACATTCCTTGAGATCGTAATGGCTCCGGAATTCGATGAGGAAGCTCTTGAAATTTTAAGAAAAAAGAAAAACCTAAGAATCATCAGAATTGTAAATCCTGTTTCTGACAAACAGACCTGGGTGAAAGTAGACGGTGGAATCCTGGTTCAGGATAACGACCTTCATTTCTCTGATGATATCAAAGTAGTTACACAGGTACAGCCTACGGAAGAGCAGAAAAAAGCATTGCTTTTCTCTCAGAGAGTCGTAAAATATGTGAAGTCTAACGCTATTGTTGTTTCCAACGGAATCCAGGCATTCGGGATCGGTGGCGGACAGGTCAACAGAATCTGGGCTACCCAGCAGGCGATTGAAAGAGCAAAAGAGAAATTCTCCGGAGACTTGGTATTGGCTTCAGATGCATTTTTCCCTTTCCGTGATGTGGTAGATTTCTGCGCTCAGGAAGGCATCAAGGCAATTATTCAGCCGGGTGGAAGTGTAAAAGATCAGGATAGTATAGAAGCTGCAAATGAGCACGGTATCCCAATGATGTTTACAGGAGTAAGACACTTTTTCCACTAATTAAAATAGAATTAAAAAATAATAAGGGATTGTATTTTTAGCATTCAAAATTATATATTTGTAAATTAAGACTAGATAATAAATAAAGTATGAGAATATTAATCATAGGTGAAGGCGGTAGAGAATCTGCTTTAGCAGCTAAGCTTCAGAATGACCCGAGAATTTCTAAAATGTTTTTCGCCAACGGGAATGCTACTACCGATGTAATAGGGAAAAATGTTCATTTATCAGAAATCAAAGAACTTAGAGATTTCGCTATTAAAGAAAAAGTTGATCTTACGATCGTAGGTCCTGAAGCTCCGTTGGTAGCTGGTTTAAAGGATGAGTTTAAAAAACACGATCTTAAAGTTTTCGGCCCTACTCAGAAAGTGGCAAGCCTGGAAGGAAGTAAGGCTTTTTCTAAGAAATTTATGCAGACCTATGATATCAAAACAGCTAAAGCTGTAGTATTTGATTCATATAACGAAGCTAAAGAATACGTTCAGACACAGCAGTATCCTTTAGTGATCAAGGCCAGCGGTTTGGCAGGCGGTAAAGGAGTTGTTATCTGTGACACCCTTGAAGAAGCTGAAGCTACGATTCATGATTTTATGATCAGAAGAATCTATGGAGATGCCGGTATCCGTTTAGTTATCGAAGAATATTTACAAGGTTTTGAAGCTTCTATCATTGCTTTTTCTAATGGTGAAAAACTTTTCCCATGTGTAGCGGCAAAAGACTATAAAAAAGCCGGAAACGGTGATTCAGGACCGAATACAGGAGGTATGGGATCTGTGGCACCAAGCCCGGAATTCACTCAGGAACACTATGCAGACTTCGAGCAGAATATCCTTGAGCCTACCATCAAAGGTCTTAAAGCAGAAGGATTCAGCTTCAAGGGAATCATCTTCTTCGGACTGATGGTAACTAAGAACGGTGCCTACCTTCTTGAATACAACATGAGATTCGGAGATCCTGAAACTCAGGTGTTGATGGCGCTTATGGAAAACAATCTTTTAGACGTGATCCAGGACTGTATGGAAGGAAAAGATATTGAGCTTAAATTTAAAGACGAAAAAGCAGTTTGTCTGGTAATGTGCTCAGGAGGATATCCTAGAAACATCGAAACAGGGTTCGAAATTACAGGAGAAGATAAAGTAAAACACAGTAAACTATTATACGCAGGTGCTGTCAGAAAAGGAGACAAAGTGGTTTCCAACGGTGGTAGAGTTCTCAACATTGTAGCTACAGGTGCTACTTTCGAAGATGCCCGCAAAAAGGTTTACGAAGACGCAGGTCACGTACATTTCGATTACGGCTTCTACAGAGAAGACATCGGAAAGTTTTAATAAAAATCACGAAAAAAGATTTGGAGCCATTCCAAGTCTTTTTTTGTAAAACAGTTAAGTAAGCAGTAAGCTGTATGCTAAAGGCAGTAAGCTTATTGTATTATAAAACAGCTTACTGCCTAAAGCTTATTGCTTGAAGCCATTAAATTAATTATCATTTATCAATTATCAAAAATGAACAACGGTATTATTATTTTAGATTTCGGATCCCAGTACAACCAGCTTATCGGAAGAAGAATCCGTGAGATGGGGGTATATTCTGAAATCTTACCTTACAATACACCATTACAAGATATTTTAGCAAAACAGCCGAAAGGAATTATCCTTTCCGGCGGACCGAGCTCTGTGAACGCAGAAAATGCCCACTTGGTTGAAAAAGCCTTATATGAGCAGGGAGTTCCTGTTTTGGGAATCTGCTACGGAATGCAGATGACCGCTCACCTTTTAGGAGGAAAAGTAAACAAAGGGGAAAAAGGAGAGTACGGAAAAGCTAATCTTGAGATCGTTAAGGAAAGCTCTTTATTGAAAGGTGTTACCCAGAACTCTGTAGTTTGGATGAGCCACTTTGACGAAGTAGGAGAGCTGCCTGCAGGCTTTGAGTTGAATGCAAAATCCGGAGTGATTGCTTCTATCTCCAATGAAGATCAGAAAATCTACTGTGTTCAGTTCCACCCTGAAGTTTCTCATACGGAAGAAGGAGGAAAAATGCTTGAAAATTTCGTTTTCGGAATCTGTAATGCAGAGAAAAACTGGAAACTGACAAACTATATCGAAAAAACAGTTGAAGAAATCCGTGAGAAAGTAGGAGACAATAAAGTGATCCTTGGACTTTCCGGTGGTGTTGACTCTTCTGTAGCGGCTGTTCTGATCCATAAAGCAATCGGGGATCAGTTGACTTGTATCTTCGTAGATACGGGATTATTGAGAAAGGATGAAGGTAAAAAAGTAATGGACCAGTATGGAGAACATTTCCATATGAACATTAAAATGGTGGATGCTAAAGAAAGGTTCCTTTCAAAATTAGCAGGAGTAGATGATCCTGAAGCGAAGAGAAAGATCATCGGAAACGAGTTTATCCATGTTTTTGATGAAGAATCCCATAAAATTGAAGGCGCTAAATTCCTTGCACAGGGTACCATTTATCCTGATGTTATCGAAAGCCAGTCTGTTAACGGGCCATCTGCAGTGATCAAATCTCACCATAACGTTGGAGGACTTCCTGAAGATATGGAATTCGAATTACTGGAGCCGTTAAGAGAGCTTTTCAAGGACGAAGTAAGAAAAGTAGGAGAAGAATTGGGAATTCCTCACCATTTGGTATACAGACACCCGTTCCCTGGACCTGGACTGGGAATCAGAGTATTGGGAGCTGTAGACGCTGAAAAAGTAAGAATCCTTCAGGAAGCTGATGATATCTTCATCGAGGAACTGTACAAAAATGACCTTTATGAAAAAGTATCTCAGGCTTTCGTAGTGCTTCTTCCTGTAAAATCTGTAGGAGTAATGGGTGACGAAAGAACTTATGAGTACACAGCAGTAGTACGTTCTGCCAACACCATCGACTTTATGACGGCAACGTGGAGCAGACTTCCTTACGAGTTCCTAGATACTGTTTCCAGCAGAATCATCAACGAAGTAAGAGGAATCAACAGAGTAGCTTACGATATTTCAAGCAAACCACCTGCAACCATTGAGTGGGAATAATTTAGACTTGAATTTCATATATAAATCCTGCCCGTTTGGGTGGGATTTTTTTATATTCAATACCTGTTCAAATGTTCTTGTAAATGACGATTACTTTATTATTCAATAGGGAGATGATGTAGCTTTAAAAATGAGAGTTTATCCCAGTATCCTCTCTGAAATATGATTTTATCGTTTTTTACATGAAAAAAACCACATCCGCGAAGTCCGAGAGGGTCCTTCCATTCCATTATAGTCCACTCTCCATCTTCAAAAATATTTTCTACGTTGCAAACCATTTTAGCAGTTGCAAATTCATTTACAAACATTTCATAAATAGCGGCCTTACCTACTACCGGCTCATTTGAAACCTGATGGTTTACTGCGTCTTCTGCATATAGTTCCGCAATACCAGCTGCGTCAGCTGCATTAAAGTTATCAATCCATTCTTTCAGAACTTCTTTAGGGGTCATAGTCATTTGGGTTTTATTGTTCGGTATTTATCCAGAATTTCTTTTACATTATATATCTGGCTTCAAGAAGAACAAATTATTAATTTAATCATAAAGCTATTAAAAAAAATGTTGTTTAAGGCTTATAATGAGAGCCTTTATTCATTAATTATTGTATCGGAGTAAAAATATTAAAATAAATATAAGGCTTACTGACATCCATGTATATGGTTTCATATAGAAATGAAAAATGCAATGTGACGGAGTTTACAATCCCGTCTAAAAGGGAAGTTTATAAGTTGCAAAATTTTCCTTAAATTTAAGTAAAATTACATCAGATGCAAATAGAAACAAGACCCCTGAACGTTCAGGATTATGATGAACTGGCACAAACAATGAAAAGGGCTTATCCGCAAATGTCCGAATCAATATGGTCTAAGAAAAGTATTGAAAAACTCACGAGAATGTTTCCGGATGGCCAGATTTGTATTACAGTAGACGGAAAACTGGCTGCAGTGGCGCTGTCTATTATTGTGAATTATGACGAATTCGGGGATGATCATACCTATAGTGATATTACTGGAAATTATACCTTCAATACCCACACTTCAAAAGGAAATGTTTTATATGGAATAGAGGTTTTTGTAGATCCCGAATTCAGAGAACTGCGTCTGGGAAGAAGATTGTACGATGCCAGAAAAGAATTGTGCGAATTATTAAATTTAAAATCAATCATTCTGGGCGGAAGAATCCCGAACTATCATAAATACAGCCATGAGCTTTCTCCAAGAGAATATATTCGAAAGGTGAGGGATAAAGAAATTTATGATCCTGTACTGTCTTTTCAGCTTTCAAATAATTTCCTGCCGATCAGAGTACTGAAAAAATACCTTCCCGAAGATGAAGCTTCACAGGAGAATGCAGTTCTTTTGCAGTGGAATAATATCTATTACAGCAAAAACCCGAATACCATGCAGGACAGCATCATCCGCCTGGGATTGGTACAATGGCAGATGAGGCATTTTAAAGATATAGACGCTTTTTATGAGCAGGTGGAATTCTTTGTGAATGTAATGGGAGACTATAAATCAGACTTCGTGCTGTTCCCGGAACTCTTCAACACCCCTCTGCTGGCTCCCTTCAATAACCTTTCGGAAAGAGACAGTATGATAGAACTGGCAAAACTTACTGAAGATATCAAAGAAAGAATTTCAGAGCTGGCCATCAGTTACAACGTGAATATTATTTCCGGAAGTATGCCTGTTTTTGAAAACAATGAATTGTATAATGTGAGCTATCTCCTTCACCGTGACGGCCGTATGGATGAATACAGAAAAATTCATATCACCCCGAATGAAAAGAGATATTACGGAATGAAAGGCGGTAATGAAATCAAAGTATTTGATACCGACTGTGGTAAAATAGGCCTGGTCATCTGTTATGACGTAGAGTTCCCGGAGTTACCAAGAATCCTCGCTGATCAGGGGATGAAAATCCTGTTTGTTCCTTACCTGACAGATACCCAGAATGCTTATATGAGAGTTCGCCATTGCGCTGCTGCAAGAGCAATAGAAAACGAATGTTATGTGGCTATTGCCGGCTGCGTAGGGAACCTCCCGAAAGTGAACAATATGGATATCCAGTTCGGGCAGGCTGCGGTATTTACCCCTTCAGATTTTGCTTTCCCTTCCAATGCTGTAAAAGGAGAAGCCACTCCCAATACCGAAATGACCTTAATTGTA
Source organism: Chryseobacterium arthrosphaerae (assembly GCF_001684965.1). Taxonomy (NCBI): domain Bacteria; kingdom Pseudomonadati; phylum Bacteroidota; class Flavobacteriia; order Flavobacteriales; family Weeksellaceae; genus Chryseobacterium; species Chryseobacterium arthrosphaerae. The sequence goes on from NZ_MAYG01000001.1 coordinate 585,649, forward strand.
GACGTAGATCTGAATCTGCTGAAAGACCTTCATCATAACGGTTCCGTTCAGGTGATGAAAGACCGCCGGAAAGACCTTTATGATACTTACCTTAAATAAGATTTCTGATTTAATATGATTAAAGCCGGGAGCTGAAAGTTTTGAAAGCTATCAGCTTCCAGCTTTCCTAACCTGAGTCTGAAAAACAAAAAAGAGCAGATAAATTCTGCTCTTTAATAATAATATGGCGTTTTTCCTACATGTATTCCGGACAGATTACAGCAGGACAGTAATAGCCCGGGCATAAAGGTCTTCCATCCTTAGGGCAGCACTCGTAGGTGCAGCCACTGATGATAAGGCCGTTTCCTGAGACTTTTTTTAATTGCTCTCTTGAAAGTCTGTTGTTACGTACATTTTTCATGTTGAATATTTTTGATTAGTTTTAATAGTGTACTATAAAAACGATGTCTTATCAGGTTTATTGTGGTAAAAACAAAGAAAGAATATACTCTGTAAAATGCTTAATGGAACATAGTGCCCTGCCATCGGAAAAATAATATTCTCTGCTCCTTGTGGGCGTTGCGTTAAGGTTTATATAACAAAACAGAATACCCGGGAGCATTCTGTTTTTATTTACCTAAAATTTAATGATTATCTTATACATACTGTGGGCAAAGAACGTCAGGGCAGATAAGTCCCGGACATGAAGGTCTTCCGTCAGTAGGACAGCACTCGTATGAGCAGTTGCCACCGATGATAATACCATTCCCTGAAACCTTTTTTAACTGAGCTCTCGAAAGTTTGCTTTTGTGTAAATTTTTCATGCTGATTTTTTTGATTGGTTTAATAGTACTTAATTACAAACAGCATACACTGTACCCTGTTTTTACCTTAAATTTAATCCTATAAATACTGAGGGCAAACTACAGCTGGGCAGATCAGTCTTGGACATCTTGGTCTTCCGTCAGTTGGACAGCATTCATTTGAACAGCTGCCACCGATGATAATACCGCTTCCTGAAATTCCTTTTAATTGTTCTCTTGAAAGTTTGCTGTTACGTAAATTTTTCATGTTGTAAATACTTTTTGGTTTGTTTTAATGTTTTGTACATTGTAAATATAGAAAAATATACGATATGTTGTAGTGTTTTCTTATTATGATTGAATTTATTATTCTAAAATACTGATATCGTGTTGATATTTTTAATTTTTAATCTCTGTGCACTTTGCTTTGGCAATGACATCATCAATCCTATTGTTGCCTAGCTGCTTACTTTTCAATAAACTTTTACAGGCTTTTTCTTTCTGTCCTGATGATAATAATACTTCTCCCTGATAATTTTTGGATCTAATGCGAGAACTTTGTCCGAATATAATGAAAAATAGGAATGCTTTTTGGAGTAAATTGCACTTATTATTAATAGACTATGTTTGACAAGCAGCAAAGAAAACTGAAAAGATCCGCCAGACTGATATCCGTATTGAGTAAATATGGTTTTAAAGACCTTCTGGCAAGGATGAACGGAGGAAATAAACAGGAAGAAACTTCAGGAAATCCGGATGAAATTATTTCCAAAGGCACCGTCTATGAAAGGATCAGACTGGCTCTTGAAGAACTGGGACCTACCTTTGTAAAGCTTGGACAGACCTTCAGCAGCCGGGAAGACCTTTTGCCGCCCGAACTGATCCAGGAGCTTCAGAAACTTCAGGATAAGGTGGAAACTGTAGATATGGATGTAGAGGAAGCATTGGAAAATGAATTCAATATTTCCGTGAAAGACCATTTCCTGGAGATTGAGAAGGAGCCTTTGGCTACTGCTTCTATTGCACAGGTGTATAAGGCTGTTTTAAAAGACGGCAGCCCGGTCATCCTGAAGCTCAGAAAACCGGATGTACAGTCTGTGATAGAAGATGATCTGCTCCTGATCAAAGACCTTGAAAAACTCTTGTCTGCCTATTCGGAAATAGGAGAGAAGCTTAATCTGAAGCAGGCGATTTCCACTTTTGAAAAATCATTGCTGGAGGAAGTATCCCTCATCAACGAAAAAAACAATATTCAGCAGTTCCGTCTTAATTTTAAAAACAATAAGGAAACTTACGTTCCAAAAGTTTACGAAGAATTTTCCAACAACAATATCCTTTGTATGGAATTCATTGATGGAATAAAAGTCACGGATAAATCCATTCTTTTAGCCAATGGTATTGATCCTGTAAAAGTTTCTGAAACCGGATTGAGGCTCTTTGTATCCCAGATTTTAGATTACGGATTCTTTCACGCCGATCCGCATGCCGGAAATATCCTGGTAAAAAAAGACGGTAAAATTGTTTTTATTGATTTCGGGGCCGTAGGAAAAATCCAGCCTAATGATAAAGAAATCCTTGAAAATCTGATCGTAAGCTTTGTTGCCAAAAATTCCCATAAAATAGTCCGTTATCTGAAGAAAATGGCTGTGAGCTACGAAATTCCCGATGAAAGAAGATTCGAAAATGATGTGGAAGATATCCTGAACTTTGTTCACAGTTCTTCATTACAGGAAATCAATGTACAGGTGATCATCAACAAAATGAAGGATATTTTAAAGGACAACAGGCTGTACATGCCGGATTATTTTTACCTCCTGTTCAAAGGAATAAGCCTGATAGAAGGTGTAGGGAGAAACATCAATCCTGACCTTGATATCGTAAAGAGCCTTCATCCTTATACCAAAAAGATATTCACCAAAAAGATCAGCCCGAAAAATATTTTAAAGACAGGAATGGACCGGATGATGAACTTCACGGACAACGTTGATGAAATTCCAAAAGAGCTCCGTTCCGTTCTTCAGAAGCTGGATGAAAATAAATTTACCGTCTCCAGCGAGATCAAGAATATAGAAAAAACGAATCAGCTGATTAAATCCAGTGTGATCAACCTTATTTTAGCGATGATTCTCGGAGCCAATATCATTGCCACCGCTATAGTTTTTGCTTCCGAATCCGGCCCGAGAATAGGAGAATTGTCTCTGGTTGCTATCTTAGGATTTGTCTTTTCAGTTATTTTAGTTTTGATACTTTTGCTGAGAGTAACGAGAAAATAGTGCATTCGAAGAAATCCGGAAGAATAATTTAGGGAACTTATACTGTATTTACAGTCCTGATCCCGGACCTCGCATCATGCACTTAAAATCACACCCCAAAAAAATAACTATGAAAAAACTGATTATACCCATTGTACTGTTCTCCGGTTCATTCATGATGGGCCAGGAAGAAAAACAGGAAAAGATCCTGGGAGACTTTGATGGAAACGGAACAAAAGAATATGTTGATGCAAAAGTCACCGATTGCAGTGACGAATGTGACGGAAAATGTGAAACCACGATCTATTTCAGCGATAAAACTATAAAACCTTTCACGATTGCCCCTGCTAAAGGCGGTGCTGTATACAATCTGGGAGATCTGAATGGTGACGGGAAAGATGATATCGGTTTTTTTCCCAACTGGTGTACAAGCTGCTGGCATCCTTTCTATGTCTATACTTTAAGTAAAACAGGCTGGAAACCTCTGGTACCTTCTATTGCCACCCATTGTAATCAGTGGGAAGCAGACCGGTTTCCCATCAGAAAAGACCCGAAAAAGAAAGGAAATGTTATCATCACAACCAGCAAATGGGAAAATGAAGATATTAAAGTTATCAGCAAAAGTGTGAAAGTGAACTAAAAAGCTGAAAAAAATTCAACATACAAAGCTTCATGTTTCCGGCAAAAGTTTAAAAAATTAATTTGCCTATCTTTGCAAAATGGAAAAACTCACTTTTGCGGATTTTGACCTTCCGGTTAAAATTCTTGATGTTTTAGCGGATCTGGAATTATTTGAGCCTACTCCCATTCAGGAGAAGAGTCTGAAGCCTATCCTTTCCGGTAGGGATGTAATGGGAATTGCACAGACCGGAACCGGGAAAACATTAGCTTACCTTCTGCCCGTTCTGAAAACATGGAAATACAGTAAAACAGGAAATCCAACTGTTTTGGTGCTTGTTCCTACAAGGGAACTGGTAGTTCAGGTAACGGAAATCCTTGAGAAGCTTACAGAAAACATCACCGCAAGAGTTATCGGTATATATGGTGGTAAGAATATCAATACTCAAAAACTGTTATTCAATGACGGATGTGATATATTGGTAGGAACTCCGGGAAGAGTGATGGACCTTTCCATAGACAATGCCATCTCTCTGAAAGAAGTTCAGAAACTGATCATTGATGAATTTGATGAAATGCTGAACCTGGGTTTCAGGCCACAGCTGACTCACATTTTTGAAATGATGAAAGAGAAAAGGCAGAATATTCTGTTTTCTGCAACGATGACGGAAGCTGTAGATGAAATGCTGGACGAATATTTTGCAAGCCCGGTAGAAATTTCATTGGCAAAATCCGGAACACCGCTTGAGAAAATTGAACAGACTGCTTATAAAGTTGAAAACTTCAATACGAAGATCAATTTATTGGAATACCTGTTGAAGAACAATGCGGATATGTCTAAGGTGTTGATCTTCAATAACAATAAAAAACATGCCGATCTTCTTTTTACCAAAATTGATGAACTTTTCCCTGAACAGTTCGATGTGATCCACTCCAATAAATCACAGAATTACAGGTTGAAGGCTATGAAAAGCTTTGAAAATGAAGAGATCAGAGGTCTGATTACTACAGACGTAATGGCGAGAGGACTTGATATCTCCAATATTACTCACGTGATCAACTTTGAAACTCCTGATATTCCTGAGCAGTATATTCACAGAATCGGTAGAACGGGTAGAGCAGATAAAGATGGAAAAGCCATTACTTTTGTGACCAAAAAGGAAGAACCTTTAATCCTTGACATTGAATTGCTGATGGATAAGGAATTAAAGTTCAATGATTTCCCTGGAGAGGTTAAAATTAACCCGAACAAGATTGCTTCTGAAAAAGATGAAGTGATCATGAAAAACCCTGCACAGGTAAAACTGAATGAAGGTGGAGGCGCTTTCCACGAGAAAAAAGCCAAAAACATGAAAGAAAACTGGGGCGGGCCTTCCAAAAGAAAAGCACCTAAAAAGTTCGGAGCTAACAGGGCACAGCAAAAAGCGATTTCTAAATCGAAGAAAAAGAAATAAAATAAAAAAACTCCCATCGGGAGTTTTTTTATTTTATTCAAAATTAAGTTTATTACTTTTCAAAATTTCTTTAAACTTATCAAGTTTATTTTCTTCCTTCATTTTTTTGTAGATGTACCCTATAATGGTTTCGGCATCTGATCTGTAAGGAGATTTTTGCTCTATGTAAATAGAATAGGCCTTGCATATATAATTCAGTGCTTTTTCATTATCCTTTAAATACTCATAATAGATCTGCCCGATTCCATAATATACTTCCGGATCCCCGGGGTATATCTTATCGAAGTCAGAATAAGCATCTATAGCTTTCTGATATTCCTTTTTGTAGATATAGGTAATCGCTATATTCTGTAAAGGCATTTTACCTTTGGGATCAATAGCTAATGACTTTTTATAAGCTTCCAGCGCCTTGTCATAGTCCCCGGTTCTTCTATAGCAGATTCCCAGATTATCCCAGGCATAGACGAACTTTGGGTCTTTTTCCAGAGCCGATTTATAATTTTTAATCGCCTCTTTCCAATCTTCTTTTTCCGAAGCCTGTATTGCTTTTTTATAAAAATCGTGAGCTATAGGGTCATTTGAGATTTTATCATGTTTACTTTCAGCAGTGGTGGCAAGTTCTCTGGCCGTATTACAGTTTTTCATCAAATAAGCTTCAATCTCATAATAAGCTTTTTTATATTCATCTGACTCAGGATTGGAATTAATAGTCACATTTACTTTCTTATTTTTAATGTTGTCCTGTTCAATATGTGTATTAGCCTGGCTCAGGCCTTTACTCAGCATATAAGGTAGCACTTTTGGATCAATGCATGAGTGAACTTCTTGATTGATCGCTTCCCTTGTTTTATTGTAAGAATTAATAGAGTCAATACATTTGCAGCTTGTCTCTGAAACTTCTTTTAAAATCTGCTTTGTATCGGGTAGCTTAGCGTCCTGTTTCTGAGCCAAAGTCAGTATGCAAATGAAAATTGAAAATAGAATGGTTAGTCGTTTTTTTATCATGGTTGTAGTTTATTTTAAATAAGGATAGATCACCTTAGTCCAGATTTTATATCCTTCCGGTTTAAAGTGAAGCATATCTTCTACAAAGATGTCTTTTCTAACGTTTCCGTTGGAATCTTCCATAGCTTTGGTAACATCAATGAATTCTGCATGAGGTTCTTTTTTCATAAAAGCAGCAATCTTTTTATTGGCAATTTTCATTTGCGGCCAGATCACTTCTCTGCTCGGAGAATACTTGATGGATATATAATCCACTTCGATATTGGGAAATCTCTCCCTTATTTTTTTGTAAAAACTTTTGTACCTGTCAACTACCACCTGAGCTTTCAGCTGATGATTGTCTGCAAAGTCGTTTTCACCACAATAAATAATGATCTGCTTCGGCTGATAAGGAGCTAAAAGATCGTCAGCAAAATCATTCAGGTCTGTAAGTCTGGATCCTCCGAATCCTCTGTTGATAATGGTTTTATCGGGAAAATAATCTGCGATGTCAGTCCATTTGGTAAATGATGAGCTTCCCAGGAATAATATGGCATCTTTAGGAGGCGGGTTTTGCTGATCCTGTTTTTTGAATTCCTGAATGTCCTGCCAGAACATCGGTTTTTTTTCCTGAGAAAAGGCAATGGTAAAATACAGCAGTAGAAATGCTGATAGAATCTTCTTCATTATATTCAGTTTTAAATTTGAGATAAAAGTAATAAAAAACTCCCGGTTAAAAGGGAGTTTTTATAGTTGATTTATCTTTTATAGGTAATATAGGTGTAGTCCGGAACTTTATCTCCATTCATATCCATCAGCCCGGATTGCTGAACCATTTTTAAATCCTTGCTTGTGAGTACTTCAATTTTAAAGTCTACAGAGCCTTCACCACCAAGTTTGATTCCTATCACTTTAGTTCCTGCATCATAAGTATATCTTCCTTCCGTTTTTGTATCCAGCTGGCAGTCTGTACCTGTCCCTGTATATGCTGTATAGCTCACGTAATAGTCTGTTTTTAAATATAATGTGTTCTTAGCTTCACATCCTGTAAGTACCTCAGTCTTAAGCACAGTTTTATCTTTCCCGGAAATTAGTTCCCTTTTAACTTCCTTCCAGTCTCCCTGCATGATTTCCATATCGTAAGCTTCAAGATTTTCATCTTTACAAGAAGTAAGTGCCAGGGCTGAAAAGGCAAATAAAAGTAGCTGTTTTTTCATTTTCACAAATTTAAGAATATGCTAAAATATAAATAAATTTGAAATATCCGTAATGAAATTACTGTTTTTTAAACAAATGTTTATAAATAAGAGCTTTCTGAAAAAAGAATATGAGATTTTTAAAGGTGTCTGGCTTTAGAAAAGAATATTGTTTACAAGATACAAGATACAAGATACAAGATATTGCCGTTAAACAATTTTTAGTCTTATAACCATCAGGATATCAACATCAATAGGAGCGGGCTTTAGCCCGCTCAACTATAATAATTTAATCTCTAAGGCTTTAGCCAAAACTTAAGAGAATGAATCTCAAATTTACAACTTCAAATTTCAAATCTAATTAATAGCTCATTTCCACAATCTTATAAGCATCCTTTGGAGTCAGCTTTTTATACTCTCCAAGGCCAAGCCAGTTTCTGTCTGTAAAAGCTTTTTCCACTTTTTCTGCAGTACCTTTATACTCCTCCGTATATTCAGAAAGTCTGGTTTTGATATGAAGGCTGTGGAAGAACTCTTCAAGCTTTTTGATTCCTGATTCTGCTTTTTCTTCTATCGTTCCCTCTTTGATTCCCCAGACTCTCTCTGCATATTGAGCCAGTTTTCCTTTTTTATCCTCAAAATTATAGCGGTAGTGGGACGGAGCAATAATTGCCAGCGTTCTTGCATGGTCTATACCGAAATAAGCAGTTAATTCGTGCCCCATAGCGTGTACTGCCCAGTCAGTGATTACACCTTTCTGGATAAGTCCGTTCAGGGCCATTGTACAGCACCACATAAAGTTTCCGGCTGCATCGTAGTTGAAGTCATCTGCCAGCACTTTTGGAGCCGTTTCCTGAAGGCTTATCAGGATACTTTCCGCAATTCTTTCCTGAAGATCAGCAGAAGAAGGAGCGGTCATATATTGTTCCAATACGTGGGTGTAGGCATCCGTAATTCCGTTGACGATCTGATTTTTAGGAATTGACCGGATCACTTCCGGATCCAGCACAGAAAACTGAGGGAAAAGTCCGGGACCTCCTGAAGACAGTTTTTCGTTTGTTTCCCTTCTTGAGATCACATATCCCGAATTCATTTCCGAACCGGTTGCAGGAAGTGTTAAGATACTTCCGAACGGCATTCCTTCGCCTTCAAAAGTTCTTACCTGTTTTCTCAGGATATCCCATGGCTCACCATCATAGTGGGCCGCTGCAGAGATGAATTTGGTTCCGTCAATGACGGATCCGCCTCCTACGGCAAGAAGATAAGTGATATTATTTTCTTTGATAAAGCTTATGGCATTGATCAGCACTTCGTATTCCGGGTTGGCAGGAACTCCTCCGAATTCATAAACGGTATGATCTTTCAAAGCTGCTTTTACCTGGTCATAGACTCCGTTGTTTTTGATGCTTCCGCCTCCGTAGATCATTAATATTCTGGCATCTGTAGGGATTTCATTGGGAATTTTAGCGATTTCACCTTTTCCGAAAAGTATTTTAGTTGGGTTTTTGAACTCGAAATTAAGCATTGTTCTAAATTTATTTTAATCCAAATTTACGGAATGAAAAAAGAATATTGAGTTAATGAAATTTTAAAATTCTATGATTAATTTTCATGAAAGCTATCATACACATCAGTAGTACAGAATGAAGATACTTTAAAAAATAATATGAGTTTTTACACCTTCATCACTTCCTTCTTTCCACTAAATATTCCCGGAGAGATAATCTTTGGCTCTTTTTATAAAACCTTCTTTATCCCTTTTAATATCTTCCAGGAGCTTTTTTCTCTCTTCAGGAATAGTAAGGTACTGATCACCCCAGAGATTGATCTCAACAATCACGGGAATAAGATCTATGCCTTTTTGTGTCAGAAAATAGATGATCTTCAGTTTGTTATCAGGATGGTCTTTTTTATCAATAATTCCATGGTCCAATAAATTCTGAAGTCTGGAAGCCAGAATATTGGTGGCTATTTTTTCATCGGCTTTCAGAAAGTCTCCATAAGTACATTCTTTTTTCAGCATGAGATCACGGATGATCAGCAGGGACCATTTATCACCCCACATTTCCAGTGAGCAGCTGATAGGACAGTCGGATCTTTTTTTGCTCATCAATACGAATTTTAAAATAATACTTGCAAATTGAAAGTGTTTAATTTAAATTTGCTTTTGTTTTGCAAGTAAATTTAATCATAAAAAATTAATAAATCAAATGGAACATTATGATATTGCCGTGATAGGTTCAGGCCCCGGCGGATATGTAGCTGCTGTAAGAAGCGCACAATTGGGCTATAAAACAGTCATTATAGAAAAATATGATACACTGGGCGGAACCTGTACCAATGTGGGGTGTATACCAACAAAAGCATTGTTGGACAGTACTCATCACTACTCAGAAGCCAGGCATAAACTGAAAGACCATGGGATCAGTCTTGAACAGGTAAATCTGGATTTCACTCAGATGTACAGGCGAAAAACAGAGGTTGTTTCAAAAAATACAGCCGGACTCGACTTTCTGATGAATAAAAATAAGATTATCCGTTTGAAAGGAACGGCCTGTTTTGAAAGCAATACAGTATTGAAAATCTTTAATGATAAGGAAACCGTCAGTATTACTGCTGAAAATTATATCATTGCAACCGGATCGAAACCCTCAACAATTCCGGGAGTGGAAATCGATAAAAAAAGAATCATTACTTCCACTGAAGCGTTGTCTTTACAGGAAAAACCCCAATCTATCGTAATCATTGGCGGAGGTGTAATAGGAGTGGAGATGGCTTCTGTTTTCAACAGGATAGGAACCCGGGTAACCATTCTGGAATATGCAGACCACCTGATTGCTGCTATGGACCATGAATTAGGGAAAAATCTTCAGAAAATCCTGAAAAAAGAAGGAGTGGATATCCGTCTCAATCATGCCGTTTATAAAACTGAAAGTTCAGATTCTGCAGCCAAAGTCTTCTTTAAAGATGAAACCGGAAAAGAAGCCGTGATGGAAGCCGAATATATTCTGGTCGCTGTAGGAAGAGCTCCTTATATAAAAGGTCTGGGGCTTGAAAATACAGGGGTGGAAATTGATGACCGCGGATTTATTAAAGTGAATGAAAGCTGCCGGACTTCAGTTCCTTCTATTTATGCCATTGGTGATGTTATTGGTGGAGCAATGCTCGCCCATAAGGCAGAAGAAGAGGGAGTGTTGGTTGCAGAAACAATCAGCGGGCAGAAACGTCATATTCATTACAGCCGTATTCCTTCTGTAGTCTATACATGGCCGGAAGTGGCTTCTGTAGGGCATTCTGAAGAATATTTAAAGAGAAATAATATTCTGTATAAGGCAGGGAAGTTTCCGTTTTCTGCAAGTGCCAGAGCCAGGGCTTCAATGGATTTGGAGGGCTTTGCCAAAGTTCTGGTTGATCCGAAATATGGTGAAGTGCTGGGCGTTCATATTATTGGAGCCAGAGCGGCAGACCTCATTGCACAAGGCGTCATTGCTCAGGAATATGAAGTAACAGCTGAAGATATGTTCCGTATTTCCTATGCACACCCAACCTATTCCGAAGCGTTAAAAGAAGCTTACCTGATTGCCTCCGGACAAGGCGCAATTAATATCTAAAGAAATAATATTAAAATTTAAACCATTAAGATTTTTTAAGCAGGTAAGAATAGTTAAGGGAATAACTAAAGCTATTTTATGTGGCTCGGCGTTTCATTTTTCCGTTAAAGAAGGATCTTATTATCCTTACTTTCTTCAAAATCTTGATGGTTAAAAATATAAGATCATCAATTGTATCGCAGATAAAATCTTCGTGCCTTAAAGACAGTAAGATTGTAAATTAATTTGCGCCCCTGCGTTTTCAAAAATTAAAAGAACAGTTCTCATCTTTAGCAAACACGCCATTGCTTTTTGCTGCCAGCTTTCCGGTTTTTCTGTTGATTTTAATTAAAAAAGACTCTTTTACAGCAGGACACCCTTTTGACTGCATCAGATACATGGAGATATAGCGGTCTTCAATTTTGTAAGTTCCGGAAAAACGATTACCCGTATCTACCCGATAACCATAAGTCTGGGCCAGTAAAATAGCTTCCGGAAGATTGTCTACAGTTCCGATAAAATCTCTCAGCTGCTGCTCATTGGAAAAATAAACAGCCCTCTCATTTTTACAGGCAAGAATATATGAAAAACAGTTGTTTCCAATACATTTCTGAAAAAAACCTTTTTCCGGAACAGGTTCATTGATGGTCATGAAATCAGGAGCCTGGCTTTCATAGATCACAGCTTTTTCATAATCAGGATCATTACTGAGAACACGCCAGTAAGCATAGTCTTTATCGGGAACGATGAAAGGGTAAAGGTAGTCTGTCGTATCCAGGATATCAGGAATTTTTTTATAATCATCAGGAACCTTGATCTGGCTGTAAAACAGATGGGAGAAGATCAGGGAAAATGTGATGATAACTTTCATAGGAGAATGGGTTTACAGTGCAAATGTAAAGAGAATTATTGCAATACAATTCTGTAATAGCCTTTTTCATCTTTTACATCAATTCCAATGCCTGTAAACGTTAATTTATTGATTTGAAAACCATCACAGCCTCCGTTAAATTCTGATGACTGGATTGAAAAATCAAGGTTTTTAATATTAGAATAAAATTTATATTTTTTTGTTCCGTTATAAGCCCCTACATTTTCTAAAATAACCCTGTTCTCAGATGTTTTGGTTAATTCTACATTAACATTATTTTCGTCCTGAACAGAATAGGAGGTTAATGTCCCGTTGGTAATAAGATTTTCATTATTGGAATTGGTGAACTCAAAAACAATGGGTTGTGGTGCATTGTAACAGTCTTTTTCACAAGAGATGAACAGAAGCAGTATAAGTAAGAAAGTAAATATTTTTTTCATAGATTGTAACTGATGTGAAGAGTAAAATTAATGAATAATATTTTGTAGTCAAAATTATACTATACTGATGTGAAATTTATAAAAACTTCATCGGATATTTCACCGTAATATTCCCATGGGAAATTTTCTTCAGTTTTGATTCCATCATTTTTTTTGTCAGAGGTTTCAGGTGGTCGGTATATAAAATTCCCAATGTATGGTCGTATTCATGCTGGATGATTCTTGCCGTAAGACCGGAAAAGGTTTTGTTCTGCATCATGAAATCTCTGTCCAGGTATTCAATAGTAATTTTCCAGGGTCTTTCCACCTTTTGTGAAAGTCCGGGAATGCTCAGGCATCCTTCGTAATCGTGCCAGGTTTCTTCAGAAGAATAGATGATTCTTGCATTGATGAAAGTTTCTTTTATTCCTTTATCATTTTTTTCAAAATACAGAATCTGATCTTCCATATCAAGGTTTTCATAAATAATCTGGCTGTCGACGATGAAAAGCTGTAAAGGATTTCCGATCTGGGAAGAGGAGAGGCCGCAGCCATTGGCATTTTCCATACTGTTCCACATATCATCAATAAGTTTTTGGATCTCCGGAGTATTGCCTTCGGTTTTTAAGCATTTTTGCTTTAAAATAGGATTTCCATACGCTATAATAGGTAAATTCATTGTCTTCGGTTTCCTGCAAAGTTCAGCAGAAGAGAAAAGATATACAATGAACCTATGTTAATTAATCTGTCTTCTGATCCTGCTTAAAGCCTGCGGAGTAATGCCGATATACGATGCTATATATTTCAGAGGAACGCGCCTCAAAAGTTCCGGCTGTTCTGTGAACAACCTTAAATACCGCTCTTTAGCCGTAAACTTCAGCAGGGAAAGCTCTCTTTTATTTTTAGCCAGAAACAGCTTTTCGGAAGCAAAACGCCCCAGATGATTACCCACATGGGTGTTGTCGTAAACTTTCTGCAGGTCATCATGAGAGATCTGCCATACTGTGGTTTCCGCTAATGCCTGCATTTCATATTCAGAAGGAGTCCGGGTAAGGAAAGAATCATAGGCACAGGTAAATTCTTTCTCAAAACTGAAACTGAAAGTATAGCCATATTCATCATCCGGAAGATAAAACCTTACCAGCCCGGATTCTATAAAAGATAAAAAGTTTTCAGTGTTGCCCTGTTGAGTGATGATCTCGTTTTTAGCATATACTTTTCTGTGAAAATGCCCTGCTATAAATGCCCATTCCGATTCCTGAAGTTTGACGATCTGTTCGTAATATTCTCTGATATACCCCATAGGATTGTGTATGATCAGGTAAAGGTAAGGAAAATCAAATTTTTGTAACAGAAAGACATTTCATCATTAAAGATTTAATGTACCATATGTTCCACAAAAGGAACAATTCTGTTATGGTGAATCCTTCCTTTGATATATACCTGATCCCCGTCCTGAAAAACATATTCGCTGACCAGAATATTGTTTAAACCACTGGTTCCCAGAAAAGAACTGATCCATGGATGCCGGCCTTTGAGTAAAGATACCTTGGGGTTTTCAGTGGGTTGGTAATTTTGTAGATAATAAGGTGTTTTATAATTGGTGGCATAAACTTTTTGGGTAAAATGGTTCTGGTCGATCATACCATCCGCCATCCATAATTTAAAATCGATGTCATATAATTTTCCGTCCACAGATACCTGAGTGCCTTTCGGATATCCTGCAATAATACTGTAGTCAAAAGTTTCATAAATTTCTACCGGATCTTTACTTTGCAGGGCAGTACCTACCCGCAGGGCATAAAATGCTGCTTCTTTTCCGGATAAAGGAGCTTTTACCGTTGTATTCGTATGGATGGTACATTTCAGTCCCGGCAACGCTGCTATCTCCTCCATGTGCTGGCTATATTCTTCATCCTGATCCATTGAACCAAGGCTGGAGATCAGAGAACCCAATACCATCATTGAAGAAATGCAGATGAATATAAAAACAGCAGAAACGATAAGGAAGATCTTTAAGGATTTCCTATGAACCGGTGCCCCGTTCGTTTTAATATTCACATTGGCGTTGAAATTGAATTTGATCATAAGAATTCAGATGGATGCCAAAACTAGGTAATTTTCCAAAGCAAAAGCGAATTTTTTTTGTATATCATTCCTTAATTTTTGTCATTTGTCAATTCAACTCATCCTAAAATCACTTACATTTGTGAGTATGAGACACGACCAACGCACAGAAAAATTCAGGCAGATCGTGGAAAATAAATTCCAGATCTACAATTCATTATTTATGAGCCTGCCTTATGATAAAATGACGAATATCGGGATGCTTCTTCCGTTTCTTTGTGAAGAAAGTAAAATAGGCTATGAAGCCGGCAAGACACCCGAAGAAATCGTTGAAGAATTTTTTAAAAACCATACGGATCTTCAGACGGAAGAGCAGAAACTCGAACTGCTTTTTAAGATCATCCAATATATAGAAAGACAGGTAGTACTGTTTGACAGTATTGAAGATGCAGCCTTCCCGAATCTTCATTCTGAAAGTGACAGCGGAACCGTTACCAATCTTTTTGAGCGCTCTTTTCAGGACCATAAGATTGAAAAGGTACGGGAGAAATTAAAAGATTTTAGTGTAAAGGTGGTGTTTACCGCACACCCGACCCAGTTTTATCCAAGCTCGGTTCAAAGAATCATTCAGGATTTAAGAGGAGCAATTACCAGTGATTCTGTGACCCAGATCGATATGCTTCTGCAGCAGCTTGGGAAAACCCCTTTTGTGAATAAAGAAAAACCTACTCCTATAGATGAAGCACTCAGCATCATTTCCTACTTGAGATATGTATATTATGATACGATTGGCGAACTGTTTACGAAAATTAAAAAGACTTTCGGAAACGGGCATTTCCATCTTCATGAAGATATTATCCAGCTTGGATTCTGGCCGGGAGGTGACAGAGACGGAAATCCTTTTGTAACGGCAGATGTTACCAGAAGAGTGGCGGAAGAGCTTCGTTCAGCCATCCTCAAATCTTATTACAGTCACCTGAAATACATCAGAAGGAGATTAAGTTTCCGTGGCGTGGCTGAAGTTTTGACACAACTGAGCGAGGAGCTGTATGCTGCTATTTTTGATGGAAAAACCATCACAGCAGAAAATATCCTGAAAAAAGCAGATGAGGCGGAAAAAATCCTGATCAACGATCATAATTCTCTGTTTCTGGATCTCCTAGTAAACTTCAAAGACCGTGTGAAGATCTTCGGAACCCACTTTGCAACATTGGATATCCGCCAGGATAGCAGAATTCATCAGAAAGTGATTGATGAGGTCTTTGCTAAACTCTATGGAAATGAAGAAGCTACCCAGGAAGAAAAATTCAGTAAGCTGATTCAGGTTTCAGAGAAAGTGAATGCCGATGATTTTGAAGATATTGTAAAAGATACCTTACTGACGGTTTCCCAGGTTTCAGAAATTCAGAAACTGAATGGGTTGAGAGGGATGAACCGTTATATCATCTCCAATTCCGATGCTGTAAAAGATGTAATGAATGTGTACGCATTCTTTACAATCTGTGGGTATAAAGATGAAGACATCAATATGGACATCGTTCCGCTTTTTGAAACAATGGAAGGCCTTGCCAATGCCGAACATGTCATGAATGAGCTGTATCAGCATCCGGTCTATAAAAAGCACCTTGAAAAAAGAGGAAACCAGCAGACCATTATGCTTGGGTTCTCCGATGGTACCAAAGACGGAGGATATTTAAAGGCCAACTGGGAGATTTATAAGGCAAAAGAAGTCCTGACCAGACTTTCAGAACAGAATAATATCAAAGTGGTATTCTTCGATGGAAGAGGAGGGCCACCGGCAAGAGGGGGAGGAAAGACCCACGATTTCTATGCTTCTCAGGGAAAAACCATTGCCAATAACAAAATTGAGCTGACGATCCAGGGGCAGACCATTACCAGTATCTTCGGAAATAAAGAACAGGCAAAATATAACTTTGAGCAGCTCCTGACAGCCGGAGTTGAAAATGATGTGTTTAAGAATGCCAAAAAAGAGCTTACAGAGAAAGAAAGAGCCTTAATTATAGAGCTGGCAGATATCAGCTATCAGAAATACTCGGATCTGAAAGCCCATCCGATGTTTGTACCTTATCTTCAGGAAATGAGTACTCTGGAATATTACGGGAAAACGAATATAGGAAGCCGTCCGTCCAAGAGAGGAAACGGAAGTGAATTGAAATTTGAAGACCTGAGAGCCATTCCGTTTGTAGGATCATGGTCACAGCTGAAGCAGAATGTACCTGGGTTTTTCGGTTTTGGATATGCGATGCAGAAGATGAAAGAGCAGGGTAGGTTTGAGGAGGTGAGAGAACTTTACAAAGGTTCTGATTTCTTTAAAACATTAGTTCTGAATTCTATGATGAGTATGAACAAGTCTTATTTTCCCCTGACGTATTATATCAGAAACAATCCGAAATTCGGGGCATTCTGGAATGTACTCTTCGATGAATATGAGCTGTCCAGAGAAATCATGCTGGAACTTACAGGTTTCAAAATGCTTCAGGAAGAAGATCCTTTATCCAGAAAATCGGTGAAGATCCGTGAGAAGATTGTACTTCCGTTACTGAGTATTCAGCAATATGCATTAATGAAGATTCAGAAAGGAGAAGGAAATAAAGAGGCTTATGAAAAGCTGGTCACAAGATCATTGTTCGGAAATATCAATGCAAGCAGAAATTCAGCATAAATTTATTGAATACGGATTCTACGGTAATATAAACAGGAATGGGCTTTAGTCCATTCTTTTTTATTAAATAAACCATTGGCTTTAGCCAAAACATAGTAAACCTCCCGTCCATTAAACAAATTGAATACGGCTCAGTTTGTCCAATGGACGAGAGAAAAAATTATTCTTTTATAAACTTTTCATAATAAACTTTACCCTGAGTCTGAATTTTCAGATAATATACTCCTTTTGCAAAGTCATCAACTTTTACAGCTTTCCGGTTGCTGTTTTTTCTGATAAGTCTTCCCAGATTGTCATACACTTCAAGAGCCTGGATGTCATTTTCTGACACTACAGTCAGAATATTTTTAACAGGATTCGGGAATAAGGTCAAACGGTCTTTTTTTACAGTTTCAGAAGTATTGAGCACTGCGTTATACACGTTTCCGAAATTGAGAATGCCATATCCCATCTGATCGTTATGATTAGGATAAAGAGAAGCTGTTTGTCTCAGCCTGCTTCTGATCTGTTCCCGGTTCATCGTCGGGAAAGCCTGGATAAAGCATGCCACACCTCCGGCTGCAATCGGAGTAGAAATAGAAGTTCCGTTTACAATGATTGTAGTATTATCATAAACCGTTGTAGTAAAGGTTCCCTGGGCACTTCCGTCCGGTTTTACCACTCCCAGTGAATTAGGCCCGAAAGAGGAGAAATCCGAAGCATTTCCAGCAGAATCTACAGAACCGATAGAAAAAACTTTGGCATTGTCCGACGGCGTTGTAAGGTAATGCCATGGCTGTGTTCCTGAATTTCCGGCAGCCGCAAGTACAAAGATGCCTTTATTAGCTGCAATCTCGGCTCCACGGGCAATGAAGGAGGTATTTCCGTTCATATCTGCATAAGTATAATTGTACCGGGTATCATCAAAAACATGGTATCCAAGAGATGAAGTAATAATATCTACGCCTTTTCTGTCTGCTTCTTCAGCGGCTTCAATCCAGTAGATCTCTTCTTCAGGGACTTCAACCGCAGCATTTTCACTGCGGTAAAGGTAGAAATCAGCATCGGGTGCAGCTCCTACAAAGGTGTTTTCAATAAAACCGCCGATTGCTCCCAGCACCACGCTGCCATGAGTACTCAGAGAAGTATTATAGATATCTCCGGTTTTCGCAACGAAATCATAGGCGGCCTTTATCTGATTGCCGTTCCATAATCTTGAAAAAGCAGCTCCGGTATTTACGGTAGGAAATCCTGCATCAATAACGGCAATAGAAACGCCCGTTCCGGTATATCCTGCCAGGTGAAGCGGACGTATATTCACCTGGTCGATCTGTGCAGAACCTGATCCGTAATTAAAATTTGTCAGAATTTTGTTAAGACTTGTATCGTCCTTCCATTTGCTAGGTGCTTTTTTAAGCCCCGTTGAATTGCTGTTCCTCGCAAAACTTTCCACAGAATGTACAAAAGGCTGGGCCTGCAGCTGTGCTTTCTGCGCAGGAGTGGCATTGACCGCAGCACCATTGAGCCATTTGGAATAATCGGTAACCGTAAACCCTAAATTCTGTAAGTTTTGAAGGTATGAAGGTTCAATAGGAGCATCCTGATCATTCAGCGGAATTCCCAGGGCTGTGCGCCTGTTAAGCGACTTTTGGGAAAGTTCCGAGAGCGGATTGGCATAGAATGCGGCTTTATTGGGCTTGTCTGTGAAATAGACAAAAACAAGTTCAGTTTGTGCAGATACACTGAGGTAACCTGTTAGGAAACAAAAGAGTAAAAGTTTTTTCATATGATTAATTTGTATAAAGATAAAAACAAAATCAATAAAATTTTTGATAGGATATTAAATTCCTTATTTTTACAGAAATATTTGTTATATGAAAAAAATTCAGATGGTTGACTTGCAAAGTCAGTATTACAAAATAAAGAATGATGTAGACAATGCGGTTTTAAATGTAATGGATTCGGCGGCATTCATCAACGGTCCTGAAGTAAAGTCTTTCCAGAATGAATTGGAGTCTTATTTAGACGTAAAACACGTGATTCCTTGTGCCAATGGTACAGATGCATTACAGATTGCCCTGATGGCTTTAGATCTGAAAGAAGGAGACGAGATCATCACTGCAGATTTTACTTTTGCGGCTACTGTAGAAGTAATTCACCTGCTTAAATTAAAATCAGTACTGGTAGATGTGGATTATGATACCTTCACTATTTCTACAGAACAGATTAAAAAAGCGATTACGCCAAGAACAAAAGCGATCATTCCTGTACATATTTTTGGGCAGTGCGCCAATATGGAAGAGATTTTGAAAATTGCTGAAGAGCACAATTTATACGTAATTGAAGACAATGCTCAGGCAATCGGTTCAGAATATACATTCTCTGACGGAAGTGTAAAACAGGCCGGAACAATGGCTACTGTGGGTACAACCTCTTTCTTCCCGTCGAAAAACCTTGGATGCTATGGAGATGGTGGTGCAATCTTTACCAATAATGACGAATTGGCACACCGTTTAAGAGGGATCGTCAACCACGGAATGTACGAAAGATACTATCATGATGAGGTAGGTGTGAACTCCCGTTTAGACAGTATTCAGGCAGCTGTTTTAAGAAAAAAACTTCCACACCTTGACTCTTATAACGAAGCAAGAAGAAAAGCTGCAGATTACTATGATGAAGCATTCGCCGGAAACCCGAATATTCTTACTCCGAAAAGATCAGAAAACTCTACCCACGTATTCCACCAGTATACTTTAAGAATTCTGAATGGAAAGCGTAATGAACTTCAGAAATTTTTAACGGAAAAAGAAATTCCTGCAATGATCTACTATCCGGTAGCACTGAGAAAGCAGAAGGCTTACTTCCAGGAAAGCAACGCTGCAGACTTTGTGAATACAGACAAACTTCTGGATCAGGTGATTTCTTTACCGATGCATACGGAATTAGACGAAGAGCAGCTGAAGTATATTACGGATGCAGTGCTTGAGTTTATGAAATAATGAAAAATACAATATTTAAATATAGAATAATTGGAATCGTCATATTGGTATTTCAGTTGCTTTTATTTTTGTTTTTTGGCTTTGGCACTTACAGGTCTTTTTCAGAAATCAGTACAGAGAGGATCTTTTCAACAGAAAACTTTATTTTTCTCTTTACCCTGACGGTATTTATAAGTGCATTTTTAAGTCTGACAGCATTCTATAAAAGGAGAAAAGTTATTCTATATTTAAATATAAACTATATTTTAGTTTTATCGTTTTTTATTTTTGAATATATAAAGTTTATGATCGAAACCTCGTTTGAGGAGGTTGATGTTTTAATATTATTTCTGATTTTTTCTATTACATCAGCCTTTCTTTTGATGACAAATATTTTTAAAAATAAAAAAGTACAATTTTTAGAATTAGAAGATATAGGAAAACACAAAGATTAAAAATAAAATGGCAATACTTGTTACCGGAGGACTTGGATACATTGGTTCCCACACTGTAGTAGAACTTCTCAATAACGGCTTTGAAGTGGTTATTGTAGATGATTTATCCAACTCAGAAAGGTTTATTTTAAATAATATTGAGGAAATTACAGGCAAAAAGCCGGTTTTTTATCCTTTTGACCTGAGAAGAAAAGAACTTCTCAGCCAGGTTTTTGATGCCCATCAGATTGACGGGTGCATCAATTTTGCTGCTTCTAAAGCCGTGGGCGAGAGCCAGGTGAAGCCTGTGGATTATTATGAAAATAATCTATTCTCCCTTATCAATATCCTTCAGGAATTTAAAGAAAGGGAAATATCTAATTTTATTTTCAGCTCATCCTGTACGGTTTACGGGCAGGCAGATACAATGCCAATTGACGAAAGTACTCCTTTGAAAATGCCGGAAAGCGTATACGGAAAGACCAAACAGATGGGGGAAGAAATCCTGATCGATTTTGCAAAGGCCTATCACCGGAAAATATCGTTACTGAGATACTTCAACCCGATTGGGGCACATCCGTCTGCAAAGATCGGAGAATTGCCTTCGGGAATTCCTAATAATTTAGTACCTTACGTTATGCAAACGGCGGCTGGAATCCGTGAGAAACTAAGCGTATGGGGTAATGATTATGATACAGAAGACGGAACCCCGATCCGTGACTATATTTATGTGGTTGATCTGGCAAAAGCGCACGTGGCAGCATTAAAAAAGCTGATGAAAGACCCGTCCTCGGATGCTGTGATCGATACCTATAACCTGGGAACAGGAAAAGGCTCATCAGTATTGGAGGTTATCAGGGCATTTGAAGAGGCAAATGGAGTAGAGGTGCCTTATCAGATCTGTGCCAGAAGGGAAGGCGATATTACCATTGCCTATGCAGACCCGCAGAAAGCCGAAAAAGAGCTTCACTGGAAATCTGAAACTTCCCTGGAAGAATCTTTAAGAACAGTTTGGGAATGGCAGAAGTACCTGAATACCAGAAATTCATAAAACAGACAATTTAAAAACAACGATAAAACAAATTACAAAATATCTTCCCTGAATCTCCGGCCTTTTATGCATTTAAAAGAACCTTTGTTCCGGCGAAATTTTAATTAATTTTATATTAATATGAAGACACAAAGAATAGGTATTACATTTTCCTCATTTGATTTATTACATGCAGGGCACATCAAAATGCTTGAAGAAGCTAAGACCGTATGTGATTATTTAATCGTAGGACTTCAGATTGACCCGTCTCACGATCGTCCCAACAAAAACAAACCGAGCCAGACGATTGTAGAACGTTATATTCAGCTGAAAGCAGTAAATGCTGTAGACGAGATCATTCCGTATTATACAGAAGAAGACCTGCTGGATATTTTAAAATCATTCGTTATTGATGTAAGGATCATTGGTGACGATTATATGGACAGAGACTTTACAGGTAAGCAATACTGTGAAGAAAAAGGAATTGAGATCTTTTATAACAAAAGAGATCACAGGTTTTCCACCAGCGACCTGAGAAAAAGAATTTACGAAGCTGAAAAAGAGAAATACTCCAAAGCAGAACAGGTAAAATAAGAACAATAAAAAATAAAAAAATCCCGAAAATTAATTTTCGGGATTTTTTATTGTATTACATTGGACCGCCTTGCTGATCATCACCGGCCTCATTGGCATTGATGTCTTTTTTCTTTTTAGGCTGTTCTATCTTTTCACCCTGCTTAAATCTGTAGGTTAATGAAATAGAAAACTGCCTTGGCTGCCACTGCATATAATTTCTACGGGTATAATCACTGTTGAAGCTGTAAACTTCTCTGCTTCTTGTATTGAAGATATCCTGGATATTGAAGGAAATTGTTCCGTCTCCTTTCCAGATGGTTTTGGAAGCTCCAAGGTTCAGGGCATACATATCCTGTGTATCCTGGTTGGCCGATTTCTGTGCCCCTCTATAGAATCCCTGTAACTGTACACTTAAAGTTTTATCAAGCTTGAAGGTTGTGTTAAGACGGGCTCTGGTAGAAAAACCGCTTCCGGTAAAATTCATATCACCTACTTTGGCATTACCATTCTTGTCCTTCGCATCATAATAAGCAATTCCGGTGGTTTTATATCCGAACATATCCAAACTACCCATTATTTTTAACCATGCGAAAGGATCATACGTGAAGTTAAGGTCTAAACCATAACGGTCATCATTACCAAGGTTGATAGGTTTCGTATAGAAAACACTCTTACTTTCATCCGGTCTGTACACAAGCATTTTGGTATCATCCGTGGCATGTCTGTAGTACAGGGTAGGGTTTACCGTGAATTTCTTTCTGGTGATGTTATAACCTACCTCAAATGAGTCTACATAAGACGGGTTCAGGTCAATATTCCCTTCAAAAATATTCTGGCTGTTGCTGTAATTGGGGAAAGGAACCATGAAGAATGACCTTGGTCTGTCAATTCTTCTGGAATAGTTGACCAAAATCTGATTGTTCTTAGATACATCATAGCTTAAGAAAACACTCGGGAACAGATTGTTGTAATTCTTTGTTTTGTTCAAAGGTTCTTTTTCCGGGTTTTGGCTGATGTAATTGATCTTCACATTGGAAAGCTCATCCCTTAATCCAAGCTGATAGGCAAAATTTCCGATCTTACTTTTAAACTGCAGATAAAATGCATTGAAAGTCTCCCTGTAATCCGTATTGTTATTAAAATCCGAAATAAAAGGGTTGTTTGAAGTACTGCTTACAAAATTGTCATACTTATTGTCGTTGATGTCTATTCTGTATCCTGCTTCAAGCTTAGATTTCTCACCTATTGGAAGTTCATAATCGGCTTTTCCTATAACCGTTTTGCTTACAGAATGTCTTCTGGTCACATCGTGGATGTCAGGCAGAAGGTCATTTGTTTCCAGAATGTCTGCATTGTTGTTGCTTCTGTTTCTCTGTAAACTCAATGATACGGATAAGTTCTGACCTTTATCATCAAATTTATGATCCAATCCCAGATCTCCCTGGAATGCCAGGTTGTTGAAGACACTCTTGGAATCTCTCAGCCCGAAAGGGTTTAACAGCTTCCAGGTTCCCGCTACACCTTCTGGATCAGAAGAATCTTTAAAGAAACGGTGAAAACTTTCTTCCGTATTCAGCAGTTCATTTCCATCCCCTTCAAATGTTCTTACCAAACCTGTTAGGTTGATCGACGTTTTTTCAGACAGATCATGCACAAAACCGGCACTTACGTTATAATTTTTGTTATAGGTTTTATTCGTGGAATTTTGCAGCTGATGAAGAAGAACATCGTTAGGCTGTTCACCTTTTACGATTTTCGGGAAATTAATGCTGTGGTAAGTCGTTTCAGAATTATTTTTTGTCTTATTTTCAGTGTAACCGCCGCCGCCGTTCAGAAACCAGGTCCAGTTGTTTTTTCTCCAGCTCAAATTGGTGTTAAGGGAGGTTCTCGGGAAATATCCCAACGATCCTACAACACTACCGTTGAATCCTACTTTCTTGCTCTTTTTAAGGATAATATTCAGAATTCCCGAAGTTCCGCTGGCTTCAAATTTAGAAGAAGGGTTGGTGATCACTTCAATTCTTTCAATCTGATCTGCCGGAATACTCTGCAAAGCATTGGCGCCGTCATCAATTCCCAGAAGGGCAGAAGGTTTCCCGTTGATCAGGAATTTTACATTGGTGCTTCCTCTCATGGAAACCGTTCCGTCAGTATCCACAGAAACCGAAGGAACATTCGTAAGGACATCCTGAAGGCTTCCTCCTTTACTTACAATATCCTGTGAAGGATCATATGTTTTTTTATCAAGCTCTACCTTGTAAGGCTTTGCTGCAGATGCCGTAATAACGACTCCCTGAATCTCTTTGGTTTTGCCATCAATAGTAGTTGTAGCTTCAGGTTCTATAGATAATGCACCAATATTACCTGCTGCAGTAATATTTTTGCTGACCACACTTTTCTTGTAGTCAATAGCCTCTACTGTAATGTCGTAATCTCCGGGAGCAAGCTGAAGTTTGTACTGCCCCTTTTCATCAGTAAGAACCGCGTCACTCAACGCAGTGTTGGCCTTATTGCTGAAAGTAACGGAGGCATAAGGAACCGGCTGGTTCTTCTTATTGACAATCGTTCCCGAAACGCCTGCTTTCTCCTGGGCAAAGGCCATAGCCGCTGCCGAAAGTACCAAGGTAAGCCCTAAAGTTTTTCTGGTGAAAATACCGACAATTTCTGTCTTATTCTTCATAGGTTATTTTTTTGTATAAAATCGTGAAAGGATAACCCTTAATATTTTGAATTTCTATATCAACCTGATTTTCAAAATATTATGATTTGTTTATTGTTTTTTAGCTGTATAAAATTTTAGGTGCCTGCTAAACTTATTTTATATTCCTGGAGTTGAGCCAGTCCTGATAAGCTTTTGCATTTACAGCATGCTCTTCAGCACTAGCCGTAAACTTATGATATCCGAATCTTGCAGGATCGGCACACATGAATATATAATTGTTGTTTTCCGCATTCAAAACAGCATCTACCGAATTTTTATCTACCACACAGATCGGTCCCGGAGGAATTCCTGCATTAGCATAAGTGTTGTACGGCGATGGCGTAGACAGATGCTTATATAATACTCTTTTTATAGGTTCTTTAAAATTAGTCTGTTTATTGATTGCATAGATCACCGTGGGATCAGACTGAAGTTTCATTCCTTTTCTGTAACGGTTCAGGTATAACCCGGCAATCGTCTTCATTTCATCTTTTTTTCCTCCGGATTCTTTATAAACAATGGAAGCCAGTGCATAGATCTGGTCTCTTGTAAGACCGGACTGCTGCTCCTTATTCTTTCTTTCACCGGTCCAGAAACTATTGTACTGATCTTCGAATTTTGCAAAAAATTCTCTCGGACTTACTGTCCAGAAAAAATTATACGTATCGATGAAAAAATATTTCTTTAAATCTTCAACATTTTTATACCCCTTCGCCTGGGCAACAACATCCAGATCATTTACGAAATGTAATGAATCAATCTCCGTTTTTTTGCTCACCTTTCCGATCATCTGATACATATCTCCAAAATCCCCGATTCTGAAAGAATTTGCAGTCTGGTTACCTGCTTTGATCATATTCACAAGGTCCGTATTTCCTGTTCCGCTTTTGATCTGGTAACGCCCCGCTTTGAAATTGGCAGGAAGACCTTTGTCCTTAGCGACCGCCTCAAAAGATTCCTTATCCTTAATATAGGGGGCAACAGAATCAAGGATCTGTTTGAAACCCGCATTGTGGGGGATCAGAACATAGCCTTCTTTTTCTACGTTATTCCCGAAGTATTTATTATAAAATCTCAAACCAAAAAATCCTGCGACTACAAAAACCAGCAGAATGATAATGAGAATAGCTTTTTTCATTCTTATTAAATGTTGATTAAAAGTCTTCTGTTTTTAAAGAATATCTGTTTTACCTCTAAAAACCTGCTTTGCAGGGCCCTCCAGCCATATGTTCTGGAAAGAATCTCCGTTTTTTTCAGCATATACCTTAAGGTTACCCCCCAAAGTTTTAACTTTTACAGAGGTTAGATGGTGCTTTTGAAGAAAAGTTAAAGCGGAAGCCGTAACTCCTGTCCCGCAACTGTAAGTTTCGTCCTCAACGCCTCGTTCATAGGTTCTTACAAAAATTTCCTGATCCGAAATTTTTTCCACAAAGTTCACATTGATCCCTTTTTCTCTGTAATTTTCAGAATTTCTGATCCCGTTTCCTTCGGTATACACGTTATAATCCGAAAGATTTTCTACATATTTTACATAATGAGGAGATCCGGTGTTCAGCACAAAATCATTTCCGTCGTGAGAAATCGTATCTACATTGATCATTTTCAGTTTAATGATTCCGTTGTGTACTTCTGCTTCATGTTCTCCGTCTATCGCCATGAACTTACATTTATCCTCAAAAATATCCAGGAAAAAAGCAAAAGCTACCAGGCATCTTCCTCCGTTTCCGCACATTGTACTCTCTCCGCCGTCAGAATTGTAGTAGACCATTTTAAAATCATAATCCGGATCATTTTCAAGCAGGATAAGCCCGTCAGCTCCTATCCCAAAACGTCTGTCACATAGTTTTTCAATGATTGTTTTATCTTTTGGAAACTGAAGGTCACGGTTGTCTACCATCACAAAATCATTTCCTGTTCCCTGATATTTATAGAATTCCATACTTTTTTTGTCTAAATGAAGCAGCAAAATTAATATATTTAAAATGAAAAACGAACAGTGTTAACTGTTCGTTTCCTTATTTATAATCGTTTTATCTAAATTATCTGAAGCCTCTTCCGCTGCTCTGTCTGTTGGCATCGCTGCTTTGGCTGCTTGAGCTGTTTCTGAACCCGCTGGATGATTCTGATCTCGTACTGCTTTCGCTGTTTCTGAATCCGCCACTGTTCTGGTTTCTGAACCCGCCACTGTTTTGGTTGTTCTGAGAACCGCTGCTTTGGTTTCTGAATCCGCTGTTACCGCTGCTGTTCTGATTTCTGAACCCGCCACTGTTTTGGTTATTCTGATTTCCCTGGCTGTTCTGGTTTCTGAACCCGCTGTTATTATTGGAGTTTCTGTTATTATTGAATCCCCCGCTATTATTATTGTATGATCCGTTATTATTCCTGAAACCGTTGTTAGGTCTCTGGGTGGTGGTTGTGGAAGACCTTCTTTCCACATACACTTTTCTTCTGGAGTTGTTGTAACTGTCATAATAGTAAGGAATACCATTATCATAATAATAATTAATATTATTTCTATAGTAATAGCCGTCATTACCCCAATATCCTCCGCTTCCATAATATCCGGAAGGAGCATAGTAGTATCCGTTATTATAATAAGGATCACCATAACCATAGCCATTATTGGCGTATCCGTCTGAATATGCTAAACAAGAAGTTAAACTGCTAATAGCAAAAATACTGAGTGCTATTTTTAATAAATTTTTCATGACTTTATTGTACTTTTTTCTTTAAAACTTTTTTTCCAATTGACGTATCCTAAGATAGCCATTATAGTAAATACCAAATATTGAACCGAAGTGATACCAAGTCCCTTAAAAATCATCATCGGGATGCAAATAAGATCTCCGATAATCCAGAAAATCCAGTTCTCTATGCGCTGTTTGGCCATAAACCACATTCCTGCTAAAAATATGGAAGTTGTGAAAACATCCATCCAATTGGCCCAGTCCAGATGATACAGTCCAAGATTAGCGCCCTCCATGGAAAATTTATTATCTATATAAGGTTTGTAGTAGTAAATAAGGGTAACCAATGCTAAACTGAGTACAAAAAGAATGCCTGCATACAGCCATTCTTTCCTGGTAGCCCATGTAACGTCTACGTGTATATGATCTTCTGAGTTCTTTGCCCATAAAATCCAGCCATAGACACTCATTACCGTATAATATACATTGATCAGGCAATCTCCCAGTAATCCGAAATTAAAAAGAATGTATACATAGATCAGGGTTGAAATAATGCCGGTAGGATATACCCATATATTTTTTTTTATGGAAAAATATACGCTCAAAGTTCCGAAAACAGCACCTGCCGTTTCCAGCATAATTTGTAAAGAATCGTAGCTTTCATAAGGCTTTACAAAAAGATCATATAAATTCATGCGATCAAAAATAAGCAAAAATATGGACTTTTTAAAATGGATTAAATAATATGTTGTTTGGGTTTTTGAGATATTAATGTAAAATAAATCATGAAAGTTTAACGATAAACGTGAGAGTTCCTAAATTTTTTATATTTTCGTGAATCCTTAATAAATAAAAAAACATGTCGAAAATTTGGGTTAAAAAACCACTAAGTGCCTATGAGGCAGATATGAAGAAAAGTGAGCTGAAAAAAGTCCTTGGAAAATGGAGTTTAACAGCAATTGGAGTGGGAGCTATCATTGGTGGTGGAATTTTTGTTCTTACCGGAACCGGAGCCTATTACCACGCAGGTCCAGCACTTGCAATTTCCTTTATCATAGCAGGTATTGCCTGCGTTTTTGCAGCATTATGTTATGCAGAATTTGCATCGATTATTCCTGTAGAAGGTTCAGCGTATGCGTATGCGTATGGAACAGTAGGAGAGATTTTTGCCTGGGCAATGGGGTGGTGTCTCATCCTGGAGTATGCTATGGCCAGTATGGCAGTCTCGGTAAGCTGGTCCGGCTATTTTAATAAATTTCTGAAGATATTCAATATTCACTTACCGGCGTATCTTACTTCGGACCCGGCAAGTTATACCGGTGACGGTTTCTCTATGAACCTGCCTGCATTTATCCTTGTTCTATTGATTACAGCTTTACTGGTAAAAGGAACTAAAGAAGCAGCGGGTGCCAATAACCTGATCGTTCTGATGAAAACTTCTGCGGTTATTTTCGTGATCATAGCAGGGGTTTATATTATCTTTTCGAATACTGACCTTTATAATGCAGTGGACGGAGTAAAAAACTGGAAGCCGTTTATTCCTGATCAGATCAGAATCAAGAATTCTGAAGGTGATATGGTCTCTGCCTATGGGATCAAAGGGATCATTTCCGGAGCAGCAGCAATTTTCTTTGCCTATATCGGTTTTGATGCTGTTTCTACCCAGGCAGGAGAGGCAATCAATCCTAAAAAGGATGTACCTTTTGCTATTATTGCTTCATTATTGATCTGTACTGCTTTATATATCTGTGTATCTCTTGTATTGACAGGAATGATGCATTATACCGACTTCAATCCGGAAGGAAAATATCCTGATGCGATCAAAGCACCTGTAGCCTATGCATTTGAAATTGCAGGAAAACACTGGGCAAGTAATGTGGTAACAATCGCTGCTACGGTAGGATTGATTTCTGTAGTAATGGTAATGATGATGGGACAGTCCAGAATCTTCATCGGTATGGCAAAAGACGGATTGATTCCTAAGTTCTTCGGGGAGCTTCATCCTAAAACAAAGACTCCTTACAAGGGAATTATTCTGTTGGGAATTGTCGTAGCGTTCATTGCGGCCTTTACTCCAATTTCCACTCTTGCAGATATGACGAGCTTCGGAACCCTGTTTGCATTTACACTGGTATGTATCGCTGTTTGGGTAATGAGAAAGAAAGAACCTGCACTGATCAGACCTTTCAAGGTTCCTGCTTATAAAGTGGTAGTAGCATTGGGGGTAATCATCAATCTTTATCTGATTTTTAACTTAAGTGCCCATGCATTGGAACTTTCTGCGGTATGGTTATTCTTAGGTGGTTTAGTGTATTTCCTTTATGGAAAATCAAACAGTAAACTTAATAATCCGGAAAAATATAAAAACGTAGACTAAATCAATATATAAACCGCTTCGGCGGTTTTTTTGTTCTTAAAAAGCAGGAGCTTATGAAAAAAATACTTTCCATTATATTCCTTTCTGCAGGAATAGGCGCATTTTCTCAACAGGTAGAAAATATTGAAACGATCCTAAATGATAAAATAAGCATCAGAGCGATTGAGCTGTATGATCATAAGGTCTGGTACAGTGGTACGGATGCTAAATTCGGTTTTGTGGATCTTAAAGATTATAAAAACCAGAAGCAGATCAGGCTTTCGGACGAAAAACTTGAGTTCCGTACTCTGGGTCAGAGTAAAACTTCCTTCTATGCCATCAATATCGGAAGTCCGGGCCGTTTCTTTACAATAGACAAAAAGGACATGAAGTCACAGGTTGTCTTCACAGATACCTCCCAAACCGCTTTTTATGATGCTTTACATTTTGTGAACGATAAGTTGGGATATACATTCAGTGATGCAGACAAGGATAATTTACTGAAGCTTGCCGTTTACAGAAATGGCAGCTGGAGTATGCTGAAAAGTGATTTGAAACTGAATGAAGGAGAAGCCGCTTTTGCTGCCAGTAATACCAATATTTCTTCTACCCGGAAATACCTGTGGATTGCGACAGGGGGTAAAGCTTCAAGAATTTTAAGGATGGACCTGAAGAATGAAAAAATTGAAGTGTTCAATACCCCGTTTATTCAGGGAGAATCTTCACAGGGAATGTATTCCATTGATTTTAATGATGACCATTTCGGAATTGCAGCAGGAGGTGATTATACAAAGCAGGAAGCCAATATCAACAATATTGCAACAACCCATGATGGAGGTAAAACATGGCAGATTCAGGCTTCAGGACAGAATGCAGGATATACGACCTGTGTGAAAATCAAGCCGGGCTCAAAAGGAAAAGAAATCATTGCTGTAGGCGACCGGCACATCAGTTATTCTTCTGATTTCGGAAAAACGTGGAAGAAAATTTCAGATGAAAAAGGTTTTTTTGTCTGTGAATGGATAGATGCCAATAGGATTGTAGCTGCTGGCAATGGAAAGATTTCAGTAGTGAAATTAAAATTTTAAATAATATGGATAGAAATTATCATTATTGAGGAAAGGTATTGATAATGCGTATTTAGACTCATTATAAAATACAACCTAATATAATTCATAGGTTATATTTCACAACTAATGGTTAATTTTGCAGGACGAAATTTTAATTATGTTAAATTTCATCATCTGATCAATTTAATTTTTCAAAATGAACTCTTTAATAGATAAATATAATATCCCTGGACCTCGTTACACCTCTTATCCGACCGTTCCTTACTGGGATGAAACTACATTTTCACCGGAACAATGGAAGGAAACCGTGATCAGGTCTTTTCATGAAACCAATGCGGAGGAGGGGATTTCTATTTATATCCATTTGCCTTTTTGTGAGGCGTTATGTACATTCTGTGCATGTCATAAAAGAATTACGAAGCAGCATAGCGTTGAAGTTCCTTATCTGGAAAGCGTATTAAAAGAATGGAAACTTTACCTTGAGCTTTTCGATGAAAGGCCCAGGCTGAAAGAACTTCACCTGGGGGGCGGTACACCAACATTTTTCTCTCCTGAAAACTTAAGAACTTTGCTGGAGGGTATTTTTTCAACCGTAGATATTGCAGAACATCCTGAATTCTCTTTTGAAGGCCACCCGAATAACACCACCAGGGAACATCTTCAGACTTTGTATGATCTTGGTTTCAGAAGGGTGAGCTTTGGGGTACAGGATTACGATCCTAAAGTACAGAAAGCGATCAACAGAATCCAGCCTTTTGAAAATGTGAAAAACGTGACGGAATGGGCAAAAGAAATCGGTTACAGAGGTATCAGTCATGATCTGGTCTTCGGTCTTCCGCATCAGACCTGGGAAGCAATGGAACATACCATCAGAAAAACGATGGAACTGAAACCGGACAGACTTGCTTTCTATTCTTATGCACACGTTCCATGGGTGAAAGGAGTAGGGCAAAGAGGATTTGATGAAAATGACCTGCCAAGCGGGGAAGAAAAGAGACGTCTGTATGAAGATGGTAAAAAACTGCTTCAGGATCTGGGATATATTGAGGTTGGAATGGATCATTTCTCTCTGGAACATGATGATTTATACCAGTCTCTGATCCACAAAAAACTTCACAGAAACTTTATGGGCTATACTTCAAGCAATACCCAACTGATGGTAGGACTGGGGATGTCTGCGATCTCAGATTCCTGGTATGCTTTTGCCCAGAATGTAAAAACCGTGGAAGAATACCAGAAAATGGTGGAAGAAGGCAAGATTCCTGTAGTGAAAGGCCATGTACTGAATGAAGAAGACCTGGTGGTAAGAAGACATATTCTGAACCTGATGTGCCAGCTTGAAACGACTTTCAATGAAACCAATTCATTCCCGGAGCTTGAAAATGCATTAGATATGCTGAAAGAGATGGAAAATGACGGTTTAGTTGAAATCAATGGGCATGAAATAAAAATTACAGAAGCAGGAAGAGCCTTCACCAGAAATGTTGCAATGGTTTTCGACCTGAGAATGATGAGAAATAAACCGGAAACGAGAATTTTCTCCATGACGATATAAAAACAAAAGCGGTTCAACAATGAACCGCTTTTTTATTTGCTTTAACATTTTCGATCGCAACGGCACTTCGTCGAGCAGCGGGTGTGTTCTTAACTGCTAACAAATCCTACTTAATGACAATTTTCTGGCTGTAAGATTTCAGATCACCGGATTTTACATTGATAAAATAAACACCGGCAGCTATTCCGGAAATATCAATGCTTTTACCGCTGGTAACCTGACCGGTTTCCAGAACTTTTCTTCCTTCTGCACTGATGATCTCAGCTGTTATTTTTTTATCTTTTATGCCCTTGATGAAGATTTCTTTCGAGGCCGGATTGGGATAGATTTTCACGGTGGCTAAAGGATCATTTTCCTTTGTTGATAGCGTTCCGGTTGTAATTTTAAAAATTTTCCCGCTATTCACTGCGGCTACATACAGTTCTTTTTGTGAATCCTGTCCGAAAGTGGAGAAGTTATTCCCGCTGTAGGCAGAAGTCCAGGTTATGGTATTGTTGCTGTCCAGAATTCCGATCTGTGTGGAGCAGTAATCTGCAAAAAAATATTTCCCCTGAAGAGCAGGATATTGGGTTCCCCTGTAGACGTAGCCTCCCGTGATGGAGCATTTATTTCCGGAATGGTCGTAAACTGCAATCGGGAATGTCATCGTAGACTGGGCAGGACATCCCGCTGTATTGTAAGCATTATTTCCTTCATAGCAGCGCCAGCCATAATTTATACCTGCCTGTGTAATGGGCATTTTGTTGATCTCTTCTATGTTTTCCTGTCCCACATCAGCAATCATCGCATTTCCTGTAGTGAGATCAAAGGAATACTTCCAGGCGTTTCGGAGTCCGTAAGCCCATATTTCATCGGCTCCGTCTACCCCGGCACCCGCAAAAGGATTGTCAGGAGGGATGTTGTAAGGAGTAGGATCAGTGGCATCCACATCTATCCGCAGCATTTTTCCCAGCAGTGAATTTTTATTTTGGGCATTATTGTTGGGGTCTCCGCCGCTTCCACCGTCTCCTGTGATGATCCACAATTTTCCGTCAGGCGCAAAATGAATGCTTCCGCCGTTATGGTTGGCAAAAGGTTTGGGGATATTCAGCAGGATCTTTTCAGAACTGGCATTGGCTACATTGGGATCTGTGGAGCTTACACTGTATCTTGCCACGATAATATTTCCGGCAGGGTTGTTATAATACACAAAAAAATACCCGTTGACAGAGTATTGTGGATGGAATGCAAGCCCGAGAAGTCCTCTTTCACCACCAAAATTAATCTTGGACGAAATATTCAGGAAATTGGTGGCATTAACGGTCCCATTGGGTTGAATAATCTTAATAATTCCGTTTTGCTGAACGACAAACAGACGGCTGTCATTTGCGTTGGTAATCTCTACAGGACTGGTCAGTCCGCTCACAAATTCTTCCAGATTAATGCTTTGGGCATTACCGATTAAGGAAGAAAAAATACTGATGCAAAAAAGTAGTTTTTTCATAATATTTTGATAGTTAAGGTGTTGAAATATGAATGAAAATTTTATACCAATCAGTTTTTGCAGACTTTATGATGATACTGTCAAATAATTGTTAAATCTTAAATAGAAATCAGAATACCAATATATCTGAAAATAAACCATTTCTGTTGTTAAAAATTCATAAAATACAAGAAAATCATTATATTTGCCGACTTAATTTAACGTAGTTATAACAAAATGCAAGGAAAAGGACTTATTACAATTGTTGCTATTGTCCTGGGGTTGATCTGCTTAAACGAGCTATTGCCAACCTGGTACACCAGCAAAATTGAATCGCAGATTGAAGCTGCGAAAGGAAACGAGAAAGAGATCAAACGAATCAAGGAAGATACTCTTAATCTTGGGTATACAAAGCTTTATTATTCTAAAGCGAAGGACAAGGAAATGAAACTGGGTCTTGACTTAAAAGGAGGGATCAACGTTCTGTTGGAAATCAACCAGAGAGATCTGGTAAATGATTTGACCAATTATTCTACCAACCCTGTTCTTATTGAGGCTTTAAACAAGACTGATGAAGCTCAGAAAAACTCAACAAAATCTTACATCGACAATTTCTTTGAACAGTTCGATGCGGTAAACAAAGCAAAAGGAACAAACCTGAAGCTTGCTGATCCGGAACTTTTCGGAAATACAAACCTGTCTGAAATCAAGTACAACACTACTGATGAGCAGGTAAAAAGTATTATAAAGAGAAGAATCGATCTTTCTGTAGGAACAGCTTTCGAGGTAATCAGAACGAGAATTGACAAGCTTGGAGCCATCCAGCCAAACGTTCAGAGAGTACCTGGTACAGCGAGAATTTCTGTGGAAATGCCTGGTATGAAAGATATTGACAAAGTGAAGAAAATGCTTCAGACTTCTGCAAAACTTCAATTCTGGGAAGTACAGCAGGTTCCTGAAATTGCACCTTATTTCCAGACTTTGACAACTATGGTTGCTGCAAAAGGAGATTCTATGGGAGTAGCAAAGAATGTAAACTTCATGAATCTTTTACAGCTTGACAAATTAAGAACAAATGGTGTTGCCAATGTAAAACTATCTGATACTGCTGTTGTAAATAAAATTTTAAACAGCAAAGTAGGACAGGCTTTACGTCCGGCCAACATTAAATATACACAGTTCATGTGGGGTTACAAACCTGAAGCTACAAGTCCTGATGATTTGGTATTGTATGCAATCAGAAGTAACATTAACCAGAAAGCTCCGGTAGACGGTGCCGTAGAAACTGCAAACATCAGCTATGACGAACTTGGAAGAATAGTGGTAGACATGCAGATGGATTCTAAAGGTGCTAAAGAATGGAAAACTTTAACGGAGAAAAACGTTGGAAAACCAGTAGCTGTAACACTTGATAACAGAGTATACACTGCTCCAAACGTTGTAGGTGCTATTCCTAACGGGAGAACTCAAATCTCTGGTAACTTCTCTCAGGAAGAAGCTAAAGAATTGGTTGACGTTTTAGGTGCTGGTAAATTACCTGCAGGGGCAAAAGTAGTTCAGGCTACTCAGGTAGGTCCGTCTCTTGGGCAGGAATCTATCAATGCCGGTATGATTTCATTTGCGATCGCATTCTTAATTATTATTGTTTATATCATTTTCTATTACGGTGGTGCCGGTGTGTACGCTGTAATTGCGATGGTAATCAACTTATTCTATATTTTCGGAATTATGGATTCCGGAGACTTTACGCTGACTCTTCCTGGTATCGCAGGTATCGTATTGACGATGGCGATGGCGGTAGATACCAACGTAATTATCTATGAAAGAACGAAAGAAGAACTATTTGCCGGTAAGAGCATCCTGGAAGCTTATAAAGACGGTTTCAAACATGCATTAAGTGCAATTATTGACGGTCACTCAACTACGTTACTGACTGCGGTAGTATTATTCTTCTTCGGAACAGGGCCTATTAAAGGATTTGCTTTGACACTGATGATCGGTATTATCATGACATTGTTCACCTCTGTATTGTTATCAAGAGTAATGATCTTCAGCAGACTGAATAAAGGGAAGAGCCTTTCTGTATGGACTCCGCCTACGAAAAACCTATTCAGAAATACATGGATCGATTTCATCGGAAAGAGAAAATATGCTTATATCATTTCTGCGGTATTGACTGTAGTGTGTATTATTTCTATGGTTACTCACGGGTTCAAGTACGGTATCGACTTTACAGGAGGTAGAAACTATGTGGTAAGATTTGATAAAGAAGTAAATGCTAATGACGTTGAAGAGAAGCTTGTAAAACTTTTCAAAACCGAAGATGGGAAAAACTCTTCTGTAGAAGCTAAGACTTTCGGAAACTCGAACCAGTTGAAGATTTCTACAGATTACCTTATCGAAGATGAGTCTTTAAAAGCTGACCAGACGATTGAACAAAAACTATACGAAGGATTAAAAGGAGAGCTTCCTGCTAATATTACCCTGAATGATTTCAAATCTGCGGATAAAGACCATGCAGGAATTATTTCTTCTGAAAAAGTAGGACCTACAGTGGCTGATGATATTCAGACGCACGGTATTCTTGCTGTAGTAGCAGCATTGGCCGGTATCTTTATCTATATCTTATTCCGATTCAGAAAATGGCAGTTCTCACTGGGGGCAGTTGCTGCCCTGTTCCACGATGCGGTTATCATTTTGGGAACGTATTCATTACTTCACAAATATATGCCGTTCAATATGGAGATCAACCAGGATTTCATTGCTGCGATCCTTACGGTATTGGGGTATTCTATCAACGATACGGTAATTATCTTCGACAGAATCAGGGAGTACCTGAGAGAGAAGAAATCACTGACATTGGCTGGCTTGTTTGATGACTCTATTTCAAGTACATTGGGTAGAACATTCAACACTTCATTTACTACAATCCTTGTGATCCTTGCGATCTTCATCTTTGGAGGAGACAACCTTAGAGGGTTCATGTTTGCCCTGTTGATCGGTATCGGATTCGGTACTTATTCATCCATCTTTATTGCATCAGCAATTGCTTATGATTTCCTGAAGAAAGGAAAAGAAGAAGAAGTACATGGTAAAA
Organism: Chryseobacterium arthrosphaerae; assembly: GCF_001684965.1. Taxonomy (NCBI): domain Bacteria; kingdom Pseudomonadati; phylum Bacteroidota; class Flavobacteriia; order Flavobacteriales; family Weeksellaceae; genus Chryseobacterium; species Chryseobacterium arthrosphaerae. The sequence goes on from NZ_MAYG01000001.1 coordinate 622,490, forward strand.
CAACTTCTGACAAAGAAGTGCTAGCTTCAAAGTAATACGAACTACAATAAATTAGTAAAAGCCTTTCTTTCGAAAGGCTTTTTTATTTTAATTACACCAATGAAAACATATGGACTCGGAGTTATCTGCTATTGCTCATCAAAAATAAGATTCAACAGGCGTTCTCAAACCTGCTTTTGATTTATTTTTAGAATAGTTTTTTTTATTTATCACTGCCGAATATCTAATAATCTGTTCTTATTTTGGATTGGAAAAATTAGAGAAAAATTCTATTATTTTACTGTAGATTAGTTATTTTGTGTTATACTTCTTTAATACAGTGAAATTTAGAATCATTATTTTTAAGATTTGATTAATTTTGCACCATCATGGAAAATTCAAAGAAAAAAGCGGCTATAGGCTTTATATTTATTACTTTACTGATTGATATTACTGGATGGGGCATCATTATTCCTGTGGTTCCGAAACTGATCGAGGAACTGATTCATGCAGATATCAGTGAAGCTGCAAAGTATGGAGGCTGGCTGGGATTTGCCTACGCTTTCACACAGTTCATTTTTTCCCCTCTTGTCGGAAACCTGAGTGATAAGTATGGGCGGAGACCTATTATCCTGATTTCACTTTTCGGGTTTGCTGTAGATTATATCTTTCTGGCACTGGCACCCACAATCTGGTGGCTGTTTTTGGGAAGAATAATAGCAGGAATTACTGGAGCAAGCGTCACCACGGCAAGTGCTTATATTGCAGATATTTCTACTGATGAAGACCGGGCCAAAAACTTTGGACTGATAGGAGCTGCCTTCGGACTTGGATTTATTATCGGACCGGTTCTGGGAGGAGTTCTCGGACATTATGGAGCGAGGGTTCCTTTCTATGCGGCTGCAGGCCTTTGTCTGCTGAATTTCCTGTATGGTTATTTCATCCTTCCGGAAAGTTTGGATAAAGATAAAAGAAGAGAATTTGACTGGAAGCGTGCCAACCCAGTAGGTTCATTTAAATTTTTAGGTAAACATCCCGAAATTTCAGGATTAATTGTCTCGTTGATTTTAATTTATATAGCAGGCCATGCTGTACAGAGTAACTGGAGCTTCTTTACTATGTATAAATTCAGCTGGACAGAAAGAATGGTAGGAATTTCATTAGGGGTTGTAGGACTACTGGTAGGATTGGTACAGGGAGTTCTGATCAGATGGACAACACCAAAACTGGGAGAACAGAAAAGTATCTATTACGGATTGGCATTTTATGCTGTAGGGATGCTGTTGTTTGCATTTGCTTCTGAAGGCTGGATGATGTTTGTATTCCTGATTCCGTATTGCCTTGGAGGGATTTGTGGACCGGCTTTGCAGTCTGTGATTACGAAAAGTGTTCCTTCCAATGAACAGGGTGAATTACAGGGTGCCTTAACCAGTTTAATGAGTGCCACTTCCATTATCGGGCCTCCGATGATGACCAACCTGTTTTACTTTTTCACCCACGATGAAGCACCGTTTAAATTTTCAGGAGCACCGTTCTTTTTAGCGTTTATTCTGATGGCCATCAGTGTTGTTATTACCTATGCTGCTTTTCAGAAAAAACCGAAACATCTGGATACATTCCCGGAAGATAAATACTCAAAATAAAAAGGATAAGGTTAAGATACATTGAAACATCTTAACCTTATTTTTTTAGAGACTAATTCTGAATATTTGTGTAAATTGTCATAGAGTTACAGTGCCTTTGGCTAGCTGACCCCTGTTATGTTTTTAATGTTAAAGCCGACATTATGAATGAATTGAAATTAGAAAAATACCTGCAACGGATTCATTATTCCGGAACCTATGACGCCAGTCTGGATACATTGAAAAAAATCCATCAATGGCATCCCAAACATATACCTTTTGAAAATATAGATCCTTATACCGGAACAGTTCCCTCTCTGAATACAGAGGATGTTTTTCAGAAACTGGTCGTTCATGGCAGAGGAGGATATTGCTACGAGCAGAATCTGCTTTTAAGTGAAGTGCTGAAATATATAGGATTCCATGTTCAGTTGCAGTTGGGCAGGGTTGTTTGGAAAAGAGAAGAAAACAGTACTGCTGCAAAGACCCATTTGTTCCTGACTGTTGATTTCGAAGGACAGAAATATCTTGTAGATTGTGGTTTTGGTACAGCAACACTCACTGCGCCTTTAGTTTTGAATGATGAAAAAGCTCAGCAGACTCCAAACGGGTTATTTAAAATTTCACGAAAAGAGGAGGGCTACCTGCTCTGGACCTTACGGGAGGAATGGTTTCCGGTTTATCGTTTTGCCCTTGACCATGTAGAAACCGCTGATCTGGAAATTGCCAACTGGTACCTTGCAACATTTCCCGGCTCAGGTTTTAAGAAAAATCTGGTTCTTTCAAAAGTTGATGAAAATGCCCGTTATACCTATACAGATCACGTGCTGAATATCCGGTCAAATGAAGGATTAAAAGAATCGGTCTCCATAGATAGTGATCTGCAGCTATTTGAAATAATAAAAAATACCTTCGGGTTAAGAGGTAATGCGATTGATCTTTTGAAGAAAAAACTGAATGAATGATGATATTCTGAACTATAAAATAAAAGGGAAGCCATCGGCTTCCCTTTGTTTAGAAATTCAATTCTGTATGAAGATTAAGGATATAAAGATTTTGTTCCGTTGCTCACAATATTGCTTCCTAATCCTGAGAATGATACCGAGAATTTGCTGGCATTAAAGCTCAGAGAACCGGTAGGAGTACAAAGACCCAATGCATATTGGCACTGTCCGTAAGCACCTGTTCTTCTGATGATCTTACTTTCGCTTTTCGCCTTTCCTAAACTTATTGAGCCCCAGTCGCTCACATCCGCATTGGAAACTGTAGATCCTGAGTAATAGATCGTGATCTGATATCCGATTTCACCTCTTTTAGATCCCCAAAGCCAGTTGGCGGTCCACCATTGCTTGTACCATTTAGAGACAACCTTTGAAGCCTGGGCTTCGTTAGAAGTTTCCGTATTGGCCCTTGTATCCATCATGACCAATCCACCCAGGATGTTATCCCAGATAATCCCGGACTCATTGTAAAAACAAAGTGTACTGAACGTTCCGTTTTTGCTGTTCCAGGTTATTTCCATGACGTTGGTTCCGGCTTTTACTTCTTCTGTGATCGCATCTTTCAGTCCTTGCTGAGCAGTCGCCAGATCATCACCGGTATACAGGTCTCCGATCTTTCCGATTTTTACAGAAGATGTTTCCATAATATTTCCCAGCGCAATAAACCGGCTTGGGTCAGAAACCAAGCTTTGGGAAATTTCAATTCCTTTCTGGGTAGAGATTTTTCCGATAATGTTAACGCCTGCAATCTGTATATCACCTTTCAGATAGGTTTCAAGATTCTTTTCAGACTCATCCAGCTGAACCTGTACTGTTTCAGGAACAACTTTTGAAGGAAGGGGAGTGGTTTCCTTTTTCAGATCTTCAGTGCTTACTTTAGCCTGAACTGTTTCCTGCCTGGTGATTTCATTGTTCTCATCACTGCAGCTGCTTAGCGTCAATACCGATAGTACGGCAAAAACTTTAAAAGTAGTTACTAATTTTTTCATATTAATTTTTTTTGTTGTGTAAGGTAAATATACTGAATCGTTGTATAATTCTCAATGTTTTGAGTTAATTATTTATTAATAATTAAACATTTGGTTGTATAAGGTCACCAATAGCGGGTGTAATAAACAATCTGTCAACCTGTAACCTATGACACACATCACGAATCCCACATCGCTAACCCTAAAATCTTAAAATTTGTTTAAATTTTTCATTTACGCTAACATAAGTCTATAATCTTTCGTAATTTTACAGCATGGAATTAAGCATTGGAGAAATGGCACTCATTGCCATTGCAATCGTTGTATTATTCGGACCGGATAAACTTCCTCAGATCGCACGTGACCTCGGGTCAGGGGTAAGAAAAATGCGTGGAGCAGTGGAAGATATCAAAACAGAGATCATGAAGGAAACAGATAATCCTGTTTCTGAGATCAAACGTGAAATCGAAAAGGTAAAAGATGCTGCTAAAGATTTCAATCCTGTGAACGATATCAAAAAAGATATTCTTACAGAACCTGCTTCATCCAATGAACCTCCAAAAATCAAGCCTTCCGAAGATGAAACCTACGAAGGTCCTGTAAGCAGATAATATGGAGGAGCTTATTCAGGAAGATAAAAAGGTATTTCTGTACCTTAACAATTTGGGAGACTCTTCTTTCGATCAGTTCTGGATGATGATTTCCAGTACCTGGATCTGGGTTCCCCTCTACATTATATTCCTTTATTTTTTATATAAAAACTATCAGCTGAGATCTTTAGTTTTTATTCTTATATTTCTCGCCATCGGAGCTACAGTATCTGATCAGCTTGCCGGGGTATTCAAATATGGTGTGGCAAGATTAAGGCCCTGCCATGACCCGACATTGGAACATCACATGAGGATCGTGAAATGTGGCGGGCAGTATGGATTTTATTCTGCTCATGCCTCTAATACATTCTTTTTAGCATCTTTTTTAAGTATTTTGCTTAAAAATAAACTTAAATGGTTTCCATATGCTATATTTGTATGGGCTTTAGTGGTTTCCTACAGCCGTATTTATTTAGGAGTGCATTTTCCAATTGATATTTTGGTGGGAGCGTTTGTTGGATCTTTATTGGGAGTGATATTTGGTGCACTCGCCAGAAAAGTGATTAACAAACAAACGATAACCTCATGAAAAAAACTTTATTACTGACAGCATGTATTTGCTTTTCATTCAATGCGTATTCCCAGGACAAAAAAATAGCCGAAGACTGTTTCAATAAGGGCGATTACAAATGTGCTGAAGAACAGTATTCCAAACTGGCTGAAAAAGAACAGATTCAGAAATTCAAATCCGAATATTATGATTATCTAGGGACCGCTCAAAGAAGATCGGGAAAAGCAGCCCTTGCTTTTAAATCCTATGAATCTGCCTTAAAAGCCAATCCCATGTCGGTATCTGTATATGCCAATCTTGCTTCACTACATAGTATGAAGGGAAATAAGATCAAAGCATTGGAATACATTCAAAAAGGTCTTCAGGTAGATGATAAAAATCCTGATTTATACCTTACACGTTCCAAAATTTATGATAGCCAGGGGAAAAAAGATCTCGCGATCAATGACCTTAATCAGATTCTGACCTTTGCCCCCGATAATATTTTTGCCAAAACAGGACTGGCAACGCTTAAGAAGAATAATGGTGATCTTGATGGCGCTTTAAAAGACTACAATCAGCTTATTTCGGAAAAACCTGAATCACTGTTATACAACGGCAGGGCAGATGTTTATCTGAAAATGAAAAAATACAGGGAAGCTCTAACAGATGTCAATAAAGCTGTTTCCATTGATCCGAAGTTTTCACAATCGTATGTGACCAGAGCTTTAATCCTGTTTGATACCGGCAAACCTAAAGAAGCCTGTGACAACCTTGATAAAGCGGTAACATTAGGATATGAAAAAGCAGTGCTGACAGAATATTACACCAAATGTGTGAAAAAATAAGGACTTTCTTTAAGTCATTTCAGATAAAGAATGAATAGAATAATCATCAAAATACTTTGTATAACGACACTTTTGTGGTATGGATTTTCAAAAGGGCAGGAAGCCGGAGAATATCTCAGCTATTATGAATTCGGCCTTTGCGATTCACCTCAGGTCATTATATTGAAACATTATAAGGATGATACCTATTCGGCAACCATCAATACCCATCTGAAAAAAGAAGGAAGCGATCTTGAAATCGTCTCGGAGACCACCCTTTTTCCGGGAACAGCTAAGGAGATGATTTTAAAATTGAAGGAAGCAGGCATTGATTCAGCAGATGAAACATATAATGATGAAAGCGTGACTTATCTGGATGGAGATGCTCTGACTCTGAAGCTTTTGAGAAACAATAAAATAGAAAGTTTTGCATTTCCTGAGCTTTATCCTTCTGCTCAGCAAAAAGCGGAAACAACACCTTTAAGGCTTAAAGTTCAGAATTGGTTAGGTATCATAGATCGCGAAGAAAATCTGAATAAGCATTTCTCAGCCATTAAGAAGGGACTTAAAAAAGGAACTTACTGTTACAGTTCCGGCATCAATACGATTTGTTTTAAAAAGAAATAAAAAACAGTATTATATATTGAAAATGGCCTCTCCGGAGGCCATTTTTTATTAGTCATTATGATAAGGTTTCCCCTGCAGGATCTGGTCTGCCCTGTACAATTGCTCTACAATAAACAGGCGGATCATCTGGTGGGTAAAGGTCATTTTTGATAAAGAAAGTTTTTCATTTGCTCTGCTGTACATTTCCTCTGAAAAACCATAAGCACCGCCGATCAGGATGTGAACCTTTTTTACAGAAGAATTCATCCAGGTATCGATTTTCTGGGAAAATTCCCGGCTGGTAAACTGTTTTCCCTTTTCATCAAGGATTACAACAAGATCGTTTTTATCGATATGATTCAGAAACAGCTTGGCTTCCTCCTTTTTAAGAAGATCGGGGGAAAGGTTTTTAGCATTTTTTACATCAGGAATTTCCGTGATTTCAAAATTCCAGTGTTTGGGTAAACGGTTGAGATAATAATGAATTAAAGAAGTGATCTCTTTATCGTCTGTTTTGCCGATACAAAGTAAACTGATTCGCATTGATGATAGTTTCAGAATGCAAAGATAGCGCTTTTGTGTTCAAGGCTCAAAGTGATAATTTTCATGCGGCAGGTCAACGGCTGGAAGAATGAGGCAGGAATGTGCTTTTAGTCATGCATTAGCTACCAATAATTATTAAAAATAATGGAAATGCAAAGATTATTCTTTTGCGGACTTGGTAACTTCCTGCCACCTGAAGATCAGATGTTCTTATCCTGAATTCAGGTGACAATAACAATTGGAATATTCCAACCAAATTTTATTGAATGTAAAAAGCATGACAGCGATAAACGGAAAAAAATCGGAATTTGAATATTTCTGATCTGTCAGACTGAATTGTATATAATCCAGCTTTGGAAATAGGAGAGGGAAAATGTTTATATTTGTATGAAAAGATCTGCAGAATATCTGAAAAAGATGATGGTTTCAGAGATTAAGCCTTTCATTAATATAACAATAGATGAGTGTAAAAGTTCCCAGATTTATCCTGAAAATTCAAGAGTTTTTTGATGACATCCATATTCCTGTTTTGGGAATATCGCTTTGGCAGATGTTTCAGATTTATATCTCCGGAATTTTCAAAGGGAATATTGGGCGTAAGGCAGCTGCTATTTCCTGGAGCTTTACCATAAGTTTATTTCCTTTTATTCTGTTTCTATTGTCGGTTTTACCGTATATGCCGCATTATGCCAAACTGCAGTTTTATATTTTTGATGTGCTGATGCATAATGTATTTCCATCCAATATGGAAGGAGATATACGCGGATATATCGAGGCTAATATTGTTCCCAATATGAAAGGAATCAGTAATCTGACGATTGTACTGGCGTTGCTTTTTGCAACCAACGGGACTTTTTCACTCATCAACGGATTTAATGAAAACTCCGATGAAAAGCTGAGCGATGTAAAAGAATTTATTCTGTCCTTTTTCATTACGATCGGCTTTATTACCATTGTATTTTTAGCACTTTTCGGCGTGTATTATGCGGAAGTGGTGATGAAACCTTTTACTCCGGCTTATGATATTTCGTGGCTGGTGAATAACCTTTCCAAAATTATCGGATTTGTTTCCTTCCCTCTTTTTTATTTTATTCTTCTTACCCTGTTTTACTGGCTGGGAACGGTTAAGATCACGAGATTCAGACAGGCGATTCCCGGGGCCATTCTTACTACCGTATTGTTTGTGGTTACCACCTATATTTTTGCGATTTATGTAAAAGATATTGCCCGTTACAATGTTCTTTACGGGTCCATTGGAAGTATGATCCTGCTGATGGTATGGGTGAACGTGAATGTATATCTTCTTCTGTTCGGAAATGAGCTGAATATGGCTATCAGAAAGCTCAGAATAGAAAAGCTTCTTTCCGATGAGATCCAGAAAGAAGCTGTTCAGTATCGTACTCCTGTATCAGAGCCTGATTTTGAGAGTAATGAAGATCATAAAAGAAAACTGGAGGACAGGAAGAAAAATTAATCTTCTTCCGGCACTGTATTTCCTTTAGAGCTTATGCTTAAAATGGTAAATCCTAAAATGGCAGCTACAAAAGAAGCGATAAGGATCGCAAATTTAGCCTCATCCTGGATGTGAATTTCATTTTTAAAGGATAATAAAGCGATAAAGATAGACATCGTAAATCCTATTCCCGCCAGAAGTCCTACACCAATCATTTGAAGCCAGTTGCTGTTCTGCGGTAAGGAACTCAGCTTTAATTTAATAGCAATCAGGGAGAATAGATTGATTCCTATCAGTTTCCCGAGAATCAGGCCGCAGATAATCCCTAATCCTAAAGTACTGCTGATCCCGGCAACCATATCTCCTGAAAAAGTAATATTGGTATTTGTAAGGGCGAAGATCGGCATGATCAGAAAGCTTACCGGAATGTGAAGCTGATGTTCCAGTTTTTCTAAAGGTGAAATTTCCACATTGGAAGCATTCGTGGGAATGGAAAATGCCAGCAAAACCCCTGCTATTGTCGCATGTATCCCGGAATGATGAAGGAAGTACCATAAAAACAGTCCCGGTATAATATAAAATATCGTTTTGGTAACTTTTAAAAAGTTCAGAAGAAACAGAAGCGCTGTTACTCCCAAAGACAGCAGGAGATAGCTCCAGTGAATCTGTTCCGTATAGAAAACAGCGATCACAAGAATAGCTCCAAGGTCATCTACAATAGCCAATGCCGCTAAAAATATCTTGATCGAATTGGGAATTTTTTTTCCGAGCATAGAAATAATAGCCAGTGAGAAGGCAATATCCGTAGCCATAGGAATTCCCCAGCCATTGCTGTATTCGGTTCCGGAGTTGAAAATGCTGTAAATAACAGCCGGAACCAGCATTCCGCCTACTGCTGCAAAAATAGGCAGTGAAGCGTTTTTGAAAGATGAAAGCTCACCCTCTACAAGCTCTCTTTTGATCTCAAGACCAACCAGAAGAAAAAATACAGCCATCAATCCGTCGTTGATCCAGATGCTGACAGGATATTCAAGCCCAAAGAGGTGAGTACCTACTACTTTATCTAAAAAATGTTGAAAAGTTTCTGCTGCTGCTGAATTGGCGATAAGCAATGAAATAAGCACACAGAAGATAAGGATGATTCCTGATGCCTGACTGTTGTTGAAAAATTTTTTAAAATAAAGAGATAAATTCATATTTAAGATTGTAATCGTCTCACTCTTGAAACGCCGTTAATACTTTTAAGTTTTTTAAAGGTCTCTTCAAGCTGACCTTTATTTTTTACTTCCAAGTTGATGTTTCCGGTGAAAACGCCGTTGTTGGATTCAATGGACATGCTTTTCATATCCATTCCCATGCTTCCACTGATGACCGTGGTGATATCGTTGATCATTCCCATTCTGTCGAGCCCTTCAATTTCAATTTTTACCCTGTTTTTGAAGCTTTCGGCATTGACCCATTTGGCCGGGATGACACGATAGTCATATTGTGCTCTGAGGTTAATAGCATTCGGGCAGTTGTCACTGTGTACCTTGATACCGTCCGAGATGGTAATAAACCCGAAGATCTTATCTCCAGGAATTACAGTACAGCATTTTGCATAGCTGTAGTTGAGTTTTTCCTCGTCTTTTCCGAAGACGATCATGTCCAGATTCTGCTCTTTCGGTTCTTCGAATTGCTGATTCTTGGATGGTGATTTTCTGAATCTGGAAAGTAAATTGTTGAAAACGTTTTTACTTTCTATATATTTTCTCAGGCTGCTCGCATCCAGCTCGTTGCTCTGGAATTTAAGGAACAGCTCCTGGGATGATTTCAGATTAAAGAATTTCTGAAGCTTATTGACCTCTTCATCATTGAAGTTGATTTTCGCATGACGAAGTTTTCTCTGCAGGATTTCTTTACCTTCATCTACCAATTGGTTTTTCTGGGAGTTCAGGTAACTCTTGATCTTGGACTTGGCTTTTGAAGTTACTACAAATTCCAGCCAGTCAGACTTCGGCTTTTGATTTTGCGAAGAGAGGATATCTACCTGATCTCCATTTTGAAGAATATAGGAAATAGGAACCAGTTTTCCGTTGATCTTAGCGCCTAAACATTTCATTCCCAGGTCGGAGTGAACGGAAAAAGCAAAATCCAGAGCCGTTGCATTCGTTGGAAGAATTTTAATTTCCCCCTTCGGTGTAAAGACAAAGACCTCTTTCGAATAGAGATTAAGCTTGATATTGTCTAAAAGCTCAGAAGTAGAAAGGTTCTGCTGCTGCTCAAGAACTTCACGGATCTCAGTGACCCATTTTTCAAAATTCCTGTCATCACTGCTTTGTTTATAACCTTCTTTGTATTTGTAATGGGCAGCCACCCCTTTTTCAGCGATCTCATCCATTCGCTCTGAACGGATCTGAACTTCGATCCATTTTTTATCAGGCCCAAGAACCGTTAAATGCAGACTTTCATAGCCTGTGGAACGGGGCTGGGTGATCCAGTCACGCATTCTTGAAGGGTTGCTGTGATAGACATCCGTAACGATGGAATAGATCTTCCAGGCCAGGAACTTCTCATTCTTGGCGTCGGATTTATAGATAATCCTGATTGCATAGTTGTCAAAGACCTCTTCAAAAGAAACGCCCTGTTTCAGCATCTTTCTGTATATGGAAGAAATAGCTTTCGCACGGCCTTTGATCGTAAAATTCAGACCTTCTTCCTTCAGTTTCTCCGAAACTTCGGTTTTAAATTCCTCAATATACCGCTCACGGCTTTCTTTGGCAAGTTCCAGTTTTTCCGTGATTTCACTGTATACTTCAGGATTATTGTATTTTAGAGAAAGATCTTCCAGCTCGGATTTGATGTTGTACAATCCCAGACGGTGTGCCATGGGAGCATAGATATACACGGTTTCCGAAGCAATTTTTTTCTGCTTGTCCGGAGCCATGCTTTCCAGGGTCCTCATATTGTGAAGGCGGTCTGCAATCTTGATCAGAATCACTCTGAAATCTTCGGAAAGAGTCAGCAAAAGCTTTCTGTAGTTTTCAGACTGTACAGAAATATTCTGGTGGTTCATGATGGAGATCTTGGTAAGCCCGTTGACGATATTGGCAATCTTTTCCCCGAAGATTTTTTTCAGGTCTTCATAGGTATAGTCAGAATCCTCAATGACGTCATGAAGCAGTGCACAGGCAATAGAAGTTGCTCCCAGCCCAATCTCTGTTGCCACAATTTTGGCCACGGCGATAGGGTGGTAGATGTAAGGTTCCCCAGACTTTCTCCTTTGATCTTTATGTGCATCCAATGCAATATCGAATGCTTTCCGGATGAGTTTGTTGTTTTCCTCATCCAGCGTTCTGTATGTGTTAGAAATCAGATCCTTATATCTGGCAAGGATCTCTTTATTCTCTTGTTCTAAATCGTAACTCATTTGTGCAGATGCCTATAATACAACGAAAATACGAAAATTTTTAGTTTTTTCAAATATAAAAGATCCGTAGAAGCGTCTACGGATCTGTGGTTATTAGTTTTATGCCGGTTAGAATTTTACTTCCGAATTCATTCCGTCACTTGATGTTTTGATTTTGATATCAGGACTGTTGTGAATTTCGGCCCTGTTTCTTGCGTCTATGTATTTTTTTATAGTGTCATAATTCGTTTCGCTCACACTCATATTTTCAAATAAATAAGACTTCAGAGCCGTATTCTGAATGAAAATATTCCGGGCAAGGTCAATCTGGCTATCATCTTTTACGGTAACACTTGCCAGATATTGGGAATGGTTAGAATCACTATTAAGGTATACAATGTAATCTTCATTTTCAAATCCTGAATTTTCCAGATCACTTTCCAGTTTTTTGTAGTCGCTGTGATGATCAAATAGTCCAGCTAGTATATTTGACATAATTAATAGGTTTAAAGTTATGATTAAAGTTAATGATTATTTTCTGATTTCCATTGCGGTTAAATCAATAAAGTATGTTAATTAACATTTCATTTATATAATAAAATGATTTATTTTAACAAATTTTATTGAACGCGTGTTTAATTTTGATTATTTTATAAAATTAAAAATAGATTTTTAAATTCTTAAGTGGTTTATTTATAGCGGTTTGTGTTTTGTTTTTTAAGCTTTATCGATATATTCACTCAGGTAAAAAAATCCCCTTAAAAAATGCTTTTAAGGGGATGATTGAAAATTTAATTAAATCCTTTCGTTCTTGATTTCTTCTACAATTTCCGGATTCAGAAGCGTTGAGATATCTCCGAAATTACTAAAGTCTCCTTCCGCAATCTTCCTCAGAATCCTACGCATAATTTTTCCTGAACGTGTTTTAGGAAGCCCGGAAACAAACTGAATTTTATCCAGCTTGGCAATAGGGCCTATCTGGTCTGAAATCAGCTGGTTGATCTCTTTCTTCAGGTTTTCTTTATCACGGCTTTCACCTGTTTCTTTCAGCGTTACATAGCCATACAGTGCATTTCCTTTGATGTCATGCGGATATCCTACAATGGCAGATTCTGCTACAGCAGGGTGCTGGTTGATACTGTCTTCAATCGGTGCTGTTCCCAGATTGTGTCCGGAAACAATAATCACATCGTCTACACGGCCCGTGATTCTATAATACCCCACTTCATCTCTCAAAGCGCCGTCACCTGTGAAATATTTTCCAGGAAAAGCAGTGAAATAAGTCTCTTTATACCTTTGATGGTCGCCCCAGATCGTTCTTGCAATTCCCGGCCATGGAAAACGGATACAAAGATTTCCTGTCACCTGGTTTCCGGTGATTTCGTTACGTTTGTCATCCATTAAAACAGGCTGGATTCCCGGTAGTGGAAGGGTTGCGTAGGTAGGTTTTGTAGGGGTAACGAATGGGAGAGGAGAGATCATGATTCCTCCTGTTTCAGTCTGCCACCAGGTATCTACAATCGGGCATTTCTTTTTTCCTACATGATCATTGAACCAATGCCATGCTTCGTCGTTGATGGGTTCACCCACAGATCCGATTACTTTTAAGGTGCTCAGGTCATGCTTGTCTACCCATTCCGTACTTTCTTTTGCCAATGAGCGGATTGCTGTAGGAGCGGTGTAGAACTGGGTGATCTTATGTTTTTCAATAACTTCCCAGAAACGGTCCGGCTCAGGATAAGTGGGAACGCCTTCAAAAATTACCGTGGTAGCCCCGTTCAGTAAAGGTCCGTAAAGGATATAGGAGTGCCCCGTAATCCATCCGATATCGGCAGTACACCAGTAAATATCATTTTCTTTATAATTGAATACGTTTTTGAAAGTGTATGCTGTGTACACCATATAACCGGCGCAGGTATGAAGCATTCCCTTAGGTTTCCCCGTAGAGCCGGAAGTATACAGAATGAACAGCGGATCTTCAGAATCCATGATAACAGTAACGAAATCAGGAGAGGCTTTTTCATACAGATCAGCCATCCAGTAATCTCTGCCTTCCTTCATTCTGATCTCGTTGTGGGTTCTTTTCACTACCAGTACTTTTTCGATGGTAGGGCTTTTTTCCAAAGCTTCATCAACGATGCTTTTCAGATCAAGAACTTTATTACCTCTATAGCTTCCGTCCGAAGTAATAATCATTTTCGCTTCACAGTCATTGACTCTTGAAGCTACTGCAGAAGCTGAAAATCCTGCAAAAATTACGGAATGAACGGCTCCCAGTTTAGCACATGCCAGCATGGTAATGGCCAGTTCGGGGATCATCGGAAGGTAAATACACACCCTGTCGCCTTTTTCAATGCCCATATCACGCAAAACGTTGGCGGTTTTATTCACACGGGTATACAGCTCGTTGTAGGAAATATGTTGTGCTTCTTCCTTGGGATCATTCGGTTCCCAGATAATGGCAGTCTTGTCTCCTCTTACGGATAGGTGTCTGTCTATACAGTTTTTGGTAATATTAAGTTTGGCATTTTTAAACCAAGTGATCTTAGCTTCATTCATATCGTACTTAACGACCTTGCTCCATCTCTGGTACCACACGAAATTCTGGTCAGCTACTTTGTCCCAGAATTTTTTAGGATTTTTGATCGACTTTTTATATTCTTCAAAATAATGTGGCAGATCTTCTATTAAGTAATTTCTCATATCCCTTTCGTTTTTGAAATTTGAATTATTATATTTTAAATTTATGTTTAATTTCTGGCTTAAGCCCTATAATCCCTGATTTTTTCCTGAATTTCTTCAATGATTTTCTCATCATCAATCGTAGACGGAACCTGAAAATCCTTTCCGTCCAGTAATGTTCTTATCAGTTTTCTCAGTGTCTTTCCGGACCGTGTTTTGGGTAAGCGTTTGACAACCATTGCATTCTTTAAAAAAGCAACGGCTCCTATTTTTTCACGAACCATCCGGATAATGTCTTTTTCAACCTGTTCTTCGGAGATTGCAGCTCCGTTCTTCAATACCACAGAAGCAAAAGGAATCTGCCCTTTCAGGTCATCATCAATTCCTACTACGGCACATTCTGCAACATCAGGATGTGATGATACAATTTCTTCCATTTCAGACGTGGAAAGCCGGTGTCCTGCAACATTGATTACATCGTCCACTCTTCCTGTAATGAAGATATAGCCGTCTTCATCCTGTATGGCGCCATCTCCGGAAAAATAATATCCGTTGTATTGAGACAGGTAGCTGTTATGAAAACGTTCATAATCGTTCCAGATTCCCAGCATAGCTCCAGGAGGAAGCGGAAGTTTTATAATTAAATAGCCTTCCTGATGAGCATCCAGTTCATATCCGTTTTCGTCAAAAATTTTAATATCATAACCCGGAACCGGTTTTCCGGCTGAAGCTCTTTTGATTTTGTAATTTTCATCAAAGGTCATTAAACCCAACATGGGCCAGCCGGATTCCGTCTGCCACCAGTGGTCAATAGCCGGAACCCCGATATGTTCTGCAAACCAGTCCAGAGTAGCAACATCACAACGTTCGCCGGCGAGGAATTGTTTTTTAAAGTGAGACAGGTCGTATTTCTTTACCAGCTCTCCGTCAGGATCTTCTTTTTTAATGGCTCTGATGGCTGTAGGAGCGGTAAACATGACGGATACCTTATATTCTGAAATGATTCTCCAGAAAGTTCCCGCATCCGGGGTCATGATAGGTTTCCCTTCAAAAATAATGGTTGTATTTCTATTGATCAATGGCCCGTAAACGGAAAAACTATGTCCTACCGCCCAGCCAAAATCTGAGGCCGCCCAATAGGTTTCACCGGGTTCAACGCCATAGATGTATTTCATGGAAAATTTCAGTGCTGTGGCATAGCCGCCGGTATCCCGTACAATACCCTTTGGTTTCCCGGTAGTTCCTGAAGTGTAAAGCAAATATAAAGGATGGGTAGATTCTACGGAAACACAGTCTGCAGGTTCGGATTTTTGAACAAGCTCTTCGTAATCAATCAGTCCGTCAAACATTTCATGTTGATTGTCAACCAGCTTTCTGTTGTAAACAATGATATTGTCTACTTTATCCTGAGCCAGTTCAATTGCTTTTTCTACCAGTGGGAGATAGGGGATTCTTTTGGCAATTTCAATTCCTGCTGTTGCTGTGATCAGGACTTTGGGTTTACAGTCATCAATTCTCACCACCAGTTCGTGAGGAGCAAAACCTCCGAAAACCACATTGTGAATCACCCCGATCCTTGCACAGGCAAGCATGGCAAAAAGGGTCTGCGGGATCATGGGCATGTAGATAACTGCAGTATCTCCCTTTTTTAATCCTAAAGAAGCGAGTCCACCGGCTAATTTTGAGATTTCTTCCTGGGCCTGTCTGAAAGTATAGGTTTTCTTCTGGCCGGTAACGGGTGAATCATAGACGATGGCTGTCTGATCTCCAAACCCGTCTTCAATATGCTGATCAATGCAGAGGTGACACATGTTGAGCCTGCCGTCAGAGTACCACTGCGGGTAATTATTCTGATCTTTGGAAAGGATCTGCTGTGGAAACTCGAACCATTGTATTGCTTCGGCCTGCTGCTTCCAGAAATCTTCTTTATGATCTATGCTTTGTTTAAATAAGGTATCTGTATCCATAGTAATTTCATTGTATTAGTGTCTGTAAGTCATTGCGGGCCGAAGGCGAAGCAATTTCTTAATCATCTTAATTCCTTTATGAATCTTAATGGTTTAATTTTATCTGTTAAAACATCTCCTCAATCTGCTGCATAAGTTTTTTGATAGAATAAGGTTTCGTTACGTAAGCATCAGCTCCCATTTCCAATCCTTTTTCAATGTCTCTCGGGTTGTTTTTTGCACTCAGAAAGATGACTTTGGTGTCTTTCAGTTTTTCATCCTGCCTGATCAGGTCCAGGGTACTGTATCCGTCAAGGTTAGGCATCATAATGTCCAGTAAAATGACATCCGGAACCATGTTTTTCAGAAAGTCCAGTACTTCCGTTCCGTCCCGTGCGATATAAACATCATAGCCGTTTTTCTTAAAACTGTACTCCAGCGACATTAATATTTTGTGTTCATCATCTGCAATGATTATCTTTCTCATAAGTGGGTTTTAATGGTGTTCAACTTCATTTATAATCTTTTTTATAGTTTTTTCGGGAAGGGTGATGGTAAAAGTTACACCCAGTCCGCTGTTTTCTGCTTTTATACTTCCTCCGTGGGCCTGAATGATTTTTTTGGAAATGGCCAGCCCGAGCCCACTTCCCGTAGGTTTTAAAATATTCTGATTTTTAGACTGATAAAATTTATCAAAGATCAGTTCAAGATCTTCTTCGGGAATGTGTTTTCCTGTATTGAAAATGGAGATCATCAGCTGGTTTTCCCTTTCAAAAAGTTTCGTTTGTATCGTTCCCTGTTCTTCGGTAAACTTTAAAGCATTTCCCCAGATATTCTGGAGCAGCTGAATCATTCTGGCCTCGTCATACTCAAAGATAACCTGATTCAGGAGATTGACTTCACTTAAGTGTATATTTTTCTGCTGTATCAGATGGAGGAGCGGGTTTAAAGCCTTTTTATAGGTTTCAATAATATTGTTTTCCTGAATATGCAGAGAAATTTCCCCGTGCTGAAGTTTATCCAGGTAAAGAATATCATTGATGATTTCACTGAGCCGGTCAGATTCTGTGATGATATTATTTAAAAACTCCTGTTTGATATCAAACGGAATATCATCATCATCAGCCAGAATTTCCCCTGCAGAGCGGATAGCGGTAATCGGAGTTCTTAATTCATGGGCTACGGAATCCAGGAAGTCATCTTTCTGGCGGTCTTTGATGATCAGGCTTTCGTTGGCTGTTCTCAGGTCGTCAGACAGTTTCTGCAGTTCTTCAGACTGTTCCGTCAGTTTTTTGTTCAGGCTGATATTTTCTTTAGATTCTTCAAGAATATTCAATACCTCTTTTAAAGATATTTTATCTTCTTTGGTTACACCTTCAATCAATATTTTCGCAGAAGCCGTTCCTATCCTTCCTGCAAGAAGATTTTCGGAGAATTTGATGAATCTGGAATCGGCAGTTTCTGTCTTCGAATCAATATTATATTTCAGATTGAAGATTCTCAGCGCCTGCTCTGTTTTGCTTTTGCCTAAAAAACGTTCAAGAATATTCCGGATATCTGAAATATAAGCGGTTCCGCGCCAGATAAAAGCATTTTCATGATTCTGAATATACTTGTCGATATCTACATACAGCTCTGCAAAGTTTCTTTCACGGTAATTTCCTTTAGTGCTTACTGAAATGACGGTAAATAAACCGGTATTCACCAGAAGCGACCAGAAAAAAATCTGTGGAATTCTTCCCAAATACGGAATCGTGAAAAAACCAAATGCATCATACATTTCCCTCAAAACTCCTTTGAATTCCTGATTATAGGAAAAATAATACTGCGGAATGATCAGTCCGAAATAGCAGATAATCAGTCCTGCAGCTAATCCGGCAACAGCTCCTCTGTAGCTTCCTCTTCTCCAGAACAGAGCTCCGAAAAATGAAGGTGCAAGTTGGCCGATCACTACAAATGAAATTAAACCAACAGAATCCAGTGATGTTTTTAAAATAAAATATTTGTAGAATGCAAAAGCCATGATAATCAGGGCAAAAATGCTGAATTTTCTGATGTTGGTAATACTCCTGGTATTCTGTTCTTCATTTTCAGATTTGAATTTTCCCAGCAGCCCGTAAGGAATGATAAGGTTATTGGAAAGCATGATGGATAAAGTAATAGCAGAAATAATGATCATTGAAATACATGAGCTCAACCCGCCGAGAAACACCAGGACTGTAATCAGGGTATTGTCAAAATGTTGCGGAATTAAGATCGAATAGAATTCAGGATTTACCTTCTGCCCGTCAAAAATTAACCTTCCTCCCCATGCAATAGGAAAAATAAATACGGTAAATATCAGAAGATAGAGCGGGAAAAACCAGATGGCTGTTCTGATGTGCTTTTCCTGTCTGTTTTCAATGATGGCAGTGTGGAACTGTCTGGGCAATATACAGATGGCTGTAGCTGAGATCATGCACAATACCATCCAGTTCATGGCGCCTTCTACACCATTGAATGTGTTTTTTGCTTTAAAATCTCCAAACCTACTCGCTTTCTGGTAGATATCCGAAAACCCGTCGAATACATAATAGATCACAAAAAGGCCAAGAATAATAATAAAGAAAAGCTTTAAAAAACTTTCCAGGGCAATGGCGGAAATAATTCCCAGACGCTTTTCCGAAGCATCCACATATCTGGTTCCGTAATAGGATGAAAACAAAGCAATAAGAACCACTACAAATGTGGCATTGTCAGTCAGGATATCATTTGACATCGGAGTTTCCGTTACCAGGTGGAAGGTTTCGGAAATGGCTTTGATCTGCAGCCCGATGTAAGGAACAATAGCCAAAAGGCAAACAATGGTGATGATGGCACTGAAGCTTCTGCTGTTTCCGTACCGTAAAGCAATAAAGTCAGCAAGGCTGCTGATTTTGTTGACTCTCGAAATTCTTACAATTCTGGTGTTGATATAGATCCAGGCCGGAATGATCATAACAGGTCCGATGTAGATCGGAAGATAGTTCAGTCCGCTGGTGGCTGCCACCCCGATACTTCCGTAATAGGTCCAGGCCGTGCAGTACACTGCAAGAGATAATGCATAGATGTAGGGATTGTTGATCCATAGCTTACTTCTCTTCTTCTCTGCCAGATGGGCAACTAAGAACAGAAGGGCCAGATAAAACAAGACTACGAAAAATAATGCAAAACTATTCATCATATCTCTTTACAATTACTAATGAGATGACGATGGAAACCATCCAGACAGCGAACAGATAGATCAGGATCATAGGATAGCCGAAAACTTCCTTCTCACTGTTGAAAAGAAGAGAGATGGGAATGCTGAAAGCAATCATTAATCCGATGCTCAGGATAACCAGTTTTTGTTCGTGTCTTTTTTTCATAAATACTCATTGATAAAAGATAATTGATGAATGCGGGATTCATCAATTATCTGTTGGGGTCTTTTTATATTTTGTCGTCGGAATACTCTCCGGTTAATGCATAATAGCCAAAGACTGCCATTCCTCCCGATATGATCGGCATCAATACAAACAGGATGATAATGCCGAAAACCAGATCTTCCTGTTTTCCTGAGGTGATTTTGGGAATTCCCATTACAGTAGTTCCGAAGTAGCCTACCACTATTGCTATTACGATCCAGAGTACACCTAATATTTTTTTTAGTCCGTTCATTTTAGTAGTTTTAAAATTAATAAAAATTTGAGTGATTCAGTACTTAATCGTGAAGATTATTGTTCTTATTTTTAAGATAAAATAATCCGATGATCAGACAGACGGTAGCTACTCCTATCGGATACCAAAGTCCTTCCAGATACCATGTCGCATGGCCTGCCTCTTTTCCTGTCGTTACCAGATAGGTGGCTACTGCCGGAAGAAGACCTCCAAACACTCCGTTTCCGATGTGATAAGGCAGAGACATTGAGGTATATCGGATTCTTACCGGGAACATTTCTACAAGGAATGCTGCAATAGGGCCGTAAACCATCGTTACAAATATTACCTGAATAAACACCAGGAAGACAAGATACCATTTTGTATCATCATTTAATTTTACAGTTTGGGAGACTTTTGCCTCTTCAGCCTTTCCGTCTTTCATGACCGTGCCGCCTGGAGACCAATGGGTGATGCTGTCTTTTTTGACCAGAGTTCCGTCTGTGAAAAGAGTTTCTTTATGAAAAGTGACAAGGCTGTCTGTTGCAATCTCGTGATGAATTTTGGCTGTTCTTTTCTCCGAAATTCCGTTGGCTGCCACTGTTTTATTTTCCAGGTTCACACTTTTAAACATACTGTCGTAAATAGGTCGGTAAGCAAGGATCGCTACCAGCATTCCGGTCATCATGACTGCTTTTCTTCCGATTTTATCAGAAAGCCAGCCGAAAAACACAAAGAAAGGAGTACCTAAAAGTAAAGCTGTTGCCATCAGCATATCTACCTGGGAAGATTCCACATTCATTACCTTTTGTAGAAAGCTCATCGCATAGAATTGTCCCGTGTACCAGATGACCCCTTGTCCCATAGCTGCTCCAAACAAAGCAAGAAGAACAAATTTGAAGTTGTATTTATTTCCGAAGCTTTCTTTTAATGGATTTTTAGAGGTTTTTCCTTCACTTTTCGCCTTTGCAAAAAGCGGAGATTCCTTCATGTTTTTTCTGATGATATAAGAAACCCCTACCATTAAAATAGAAATCCAGAAAGGAACCCTCCATCCCCAGTTATCAAAATCTTCTGCAGAAAGAGTGGTCTTTGTAATTAAAATAACGATAAGGGAAATGAACAGTCCTGCAGTCGCAGTAGTCTGGATCCAGGATGTCCAGTAACCCCTGCGGTGAGGTTGTGCATATTCTGCAACGTAGGTAGCAGCCCCTCCGTATTCACCTCCCAGTGCCAATCCCTGTAATAATCTTAAAATTAAAACCAGAACGGGAGCCATAAACCCGATAGCTTCATAACTTGGGATACATCCGATCAGGAATGTAGAAAATCCCATGATCAGTAAAGTCACAAGGAACGTGTATTTTCTTCCGATAATGTCTCCCAGTCTTCCGAAAAATAGAGCTCCGAAAGGTCTTACAACAAATCCGGCTGCAAATGTTGCCAATGTAGATAAAAATGCAGCGGTGGGATTATCTGCCGGGAAAAATTTAGTAGCTAAAACGACGGCTAAACTTCCGAAAATATAGAAGTCATACCATTCTATCAGGGTGCCGAGGGATGAGGCAGTGATCACGCTCCAGATCGTGCGGTTCTTTTGCCTGTCGGTCATATTTTCGTAGCTTTCGTGATGATTTTCGCTCATATAGATTAGTTTTTGATGTTAGTGAAAATGATATTAATTCATCTTGAATCGTATGGGGATTTCTTTTTTTAACCCAGTTTTACAGTTATGCCTGATGATGCTTAACTTCTCTTAAAAACCTTTACTTTTCTTAAGGGTTCAATTATTTTATAAATAGATTTGAAACTGTACAATGAATTCTCCTTTTGAAGAAGGGCTTTCTGTAGGGCTGGTATAAACCGGTCTTGTTGAGTATTGTGTTGTAATTTTAGCATGATGGCCATCTATAAACCAGTTAGCTCCTATGTCAAACTGATTGGAAGACTTGTCGAATGCTTCAAAATTTTTGTGGGTGTAAGCGGCGAAAGGCTGAATTCTGATTTTAGGTTTTTCTGCCTGGCTTGGCAGCAGCAATCCGGCTTGTGCGTAGATAATATTACCTGTTCCTATAGTGGGCTGCAGATTTCCCGGTCCTGCAATCGCTTTGTTGCCGATAAAATTCGGATCGTTGGCTCCTATATTCATCGTTCCCAGGTTTCTTACATAATTCGGCCCGAAATTGTAGTTATAATATCCTGCATAAGCAGAAACTGCCATTTTATTCTTCGCCTCGCCCAATGGAATATCGGCAAAAGCATCTACAGCAACGAGGGTAATGTCGTGCTTTTCAATATTTGAATTTACAGAGGTCCTCGTTCCATCCGCCTGGTGATAAAAACCCGCCCCTACATTGAATACTTTTTTTGTTCCCAAATAAGAGCCTACCTTGAAAGGAAGGGTATTGGACTCCTCATCAAGAAACTGATATTCAAGATATCCTGCCTTTGAGAAACTTGGATTTCCGTTGTTGTCTACGGCAACGGCTCTTGAAGGATCTGTTACATTTACAGGAGTAAGGTCCGTAGCAAAAGGTTTATTTAAGCTGAAGCGGTATTCCAGTTTTCCATATTTTCCCTTGGCAAACATTCCCAGTTGTCTCGCAAACTGATCGGAATTATCAATTAAAGGCCATGAAAACACAGGAGAGTCAATGGTGAGGAAATTAAGGGTGGAAGCCATGGTCATCCGGGAAAGTCCCATATAATAATGAAGCCCTGCCCCCAAAGATAAACTGAATTTTCCGGCTTCTCCAGGTAAAATCACTGCGTATTCGTTCCAGGCATCATGAAAAAACAGTTGGGTTTTCTTTCCGTTTCCATAGCCGCCCGTTCCTGAAGTGCCTGTAGCTCCTCCGTTGATGAAGGTCTGATTGTTGATTCCAAAGTGAAGGAGGATCATGTATCTTTTGGAAATTTGTGCATAGGTCAAAGCCCGTAACCTTCTGTTTCCTATGCTCCAGGAGTTGTCTGTGGGCTCTCCGCCTACCATGGTCCCCGGGTTCATAGAAGTGTTCCTTAGCCAAAGCTGGTCCCATAAAATAAATCTGATAAATTTATCTCCTTCCGGATTAAGATTTAATTTCAGTCCGCTGCCGTAATCAGGAGAACCTTGAGCATATAGGGAAGTGCTGATTAAGGCTGCTCCAATGAATGTAAGTAATTTCTTCATAAATTATCAATTTTTGGCGTTGTTTTTTGTGAAAGCCAAATTGTAATTAATAATTTGTTTATGAAAATTTAATATATATTAATGGTAAGAGTATAGGTATCCGGAATAAAAAGTTTTATAAAGCGTGATACATATTGCAGATTCGTGCCGAATTTGTACAGTTTTCAGGATTGATTGTGCAGTTTTTTTGATATTTAACACTATCTGTTATGGATTTCAAAACACGGAACATAGAATATTCCCCGAATCCCGAACCTACTTCTTAAACCTTTCCCATTTAATCAGCATATACTTATCTGCAAACTGGGTGATAATAATACCTGCGTTTTTAATATTTTCTTCCTGGGCAATATACTCAATCAGCTCGCTTTGTTTCAGGATTTTGTAAACAGGATGGAATTCTGAATGAGGAGGTCTTGTGATGTTGTATTTCTTGATCCAGGAGCTGATCGTGACGTGGGAGACCCCGATGATCCGCTCTATTTCACGGTAACTTAAGCCTTCAAGATAAAGCTGAAGGGCCTTTGTTACATAATAATCATCAATCTGTTTTCCCAGTTTTTTAACGGTAAAATAATAGTTACAGCTTTTGCAGAGAAAGCGTTGTTTCTCATTGACAATTCCGCTTTTTACCACTTTATTGCTGTTGCATTTCGGACAGGTATTTTCCATAACTATATCTTTTTAGCAAATATATAATAATTTAGCAAAAATATATTTTCTTTCAAAGATAATTTTACCTGCTTAAAATTTTAAAACAAAAAAAATATCTTTTTTATTTGGTTTTGAAAGAAATTATATTTTAAATTTGCCAAAAAATTTAGATAAATAAATGGAAATAGAAATTTCCTCATGCGAACATCTGATGTATGTGAGTGAAATACAACAGGAAATGTATGATTCTGCACAGCGTAGAGGAACGGGAATCGCAAAACGTTCTATAGAATATTTGAGTAAGAAGATTTCAGAGGGCAATGCTGTGGTAGCCACTGAAAATGGCGAGTGGGTAGGTTTCTGCTATATAGAGACCTGGTCACATGGGAAATTTGTGGCCAACTCGGGACTGATTGTGTCTCCGAAATTCAGGAACGGAGGAGTAGCAACTCAGATCAAGCAGAAGGTTTTCCAGTTATCTAGAGAAAAATATCCTGAAGCAAAAGTATTCGGATTAACAACAGGGCTTGCAGTAATGAAGATCAATAGTGATTTGGGTTACAAACCGGTAATTTATTCTGAACTGACTCAGGATGAAGAATTCTGGAACGGTTGTAAGAACTGTGTGAATTATGAAATTTTAATGAAAAAGGAACGTAAAAACTGCCTGTGTACAGCAATGCTTTTCGTTCCGGAAAATAATAAAGTAAACAGTGTTGTGAATGAGCAGCCAGAAATTGAATATAACAATGAACAAGAAAGTCATCTTAGCGTTTAGTGGAGGTTTGGATACTTCCTACTGTGCAAAATATCTTAGTGAAACACTGGGGTATGATGTATATGCGGTTACTGTAAATACCGGAGGTTTTTCCAAAGAAGAAGAAAAAGAACTGGAAAGGAAAGCTTTAAACCTTGGCGTTAAAGAATACAGGTGCATAGATGCTCAGGAAGATTATTACAATTCATGTGTGAAGTATTTGATTTTCGGGAATGTTTTGAAAAACAATACCTATCCGCTTTCTGTAAGTGCTGAACGTACCATCCAGGCACAGGAAATTGCAAAATATGCAATCGAAGTGAATGCTGATGCAATCGCACACGGAAGTACGGGAGCCGGTAATGACCAGGTTCGTTTTGATCTGATCTTTCAGGTAATGTGCCCGGATGTGGAAATTATCACGCCGATCCGTGATATGGCCCTGTCCCGTGAAGAAGAAATTGATTTCCTGAAGAGCTACGGATATGAAATGGAGTTTCATAAAGCACAGTATTCTGTGAATAAAGGACTTTGGGGTACTTCTGTAGGTGGAAAAGAAACCTTGACCTCAAGAAATTATCTGCCTGAAGAAGCTTTTCCTTCACAAATACAGGAAACCCAGCCTTCAGAGCTTGAAATAGAATTTAAGAACGGTGAAATCATAGCGGTTAATGGAGAATCTTTCGAACATCCGGTTTATGCGATTCAGAAAATAGAAGCATTGGCTTCTGCATACGGAATTGGCCGTGATATCCATGTAGGAGATACTATTGTAGGAATTAAGGGAAGAGTAGGATTTGAGGCGGCGGCAGCATCAGTGATTATTAAAGCCCATCATTTGCTGGAAAAACATACCCTTTCAAAATACCAGCAAATGATGAAATCACAATTGTCAGACTGGTATGGGAACTGGCTGCATGAAGCCCTTTTCCTGGATCCTGTGATGAGAAATATAGAATCTTTCCTTACTGATTCTCAAAAAACAGTAAGCGGGAAAGTATTTGTAACCCTTCATCCTTACAGATTTATCCTGAATGGAATTGAATCTGACCATGATCTGATGTCCGATAAATTCGGAAGCTATGGAGAAGCAAACAGAGCATGGACGGGAGAAGACGTGAAAGGATACACGAAGATTGTAAGCAATTCTTTAAATATATATCACCAGATCAACCAGAATATCAATTAAAGTTCCGAAGGAACGGTTTAACCCAAAACAGGAAGCAGTCCTGTTAATATAAAAATGAAAAAAACAGTAGGAATAATCGGTGCCAACGGTTATACAGGAAGTGAATTGATACGCTTGCTGGCTTTTCATCCCCATGTGACATTGAGTTTTTTATATAGTCGTTCGAATTCGGGGACAAGAATTTCGGATCTGTACCCGGATTTAACGACGGTTTGTGATCAGTTATTGACTGACAAGACAGAAGAGGTTGATATCCTTTTTCTGTGCCTTCCACACAAGGAAAGTCAGAATTGGCTGACTCAAAACCCCGTTAATGAACAAACGCTTGTCATTGATCTCGGAAATGATTTCCGCCTGGAAGGCAATTTCGGAGACAGAGATTTTATCTACGGATTACCTGAAATCAATAAAAAACAACTGATGGGTTCAAAAAGTATTGCCAATCCGGGATGCTTTGCAACAGCAATTCAATTAGGTCTTCTGCCACTGGCTGAAAAAGGCCTGCTTGATGAAGTTTTTACAACAGGTATTACCGGATCTACAGGAGCAGGGCAGTCTTTACAGGCAACCACCCATTTTACCTGGAGAAATGATAATGTATCAGCTTATAAAACATTAACCCATCAGCATGTGGATGAAATTTTACACCAGCTGATTTCATATAATAATAAAGAAGTAAACCTGAATTTTGTTCCATGGAGAGGAGATTTTGCAAGAGGGATTTTTACAAGTTCTACACTGAAGACAGATCTGGAGCTGAAGGAAATAGAACAGTTATATCAGGATTTTTATGCAGCGGAGCCTTTCGTTACGGTAAGTGAGAAGGCAATTGATTTAAAGCAGGTTGTCAATACGAATCGCTGTGTGATTCAGATTGAAAAAAGTGGAAATGTAGCAGTTATTCACTCAGCGATTGACAATTTGTTGAAAGGAGCTTCAGGACAGGCGGTACAGAATATGAATATCGCCATGGGATGGGAAGAAAATACAGGTCTGAACCTGAAACCGATAGCATTTTAACGGAAGCTTCAGGGTCTTTAACTTTTGTTTCTTTTGTTTGAAGACAAAAGAAAAATAAAAAAACAAAAAAATGAATTTATTCAACGTATATCCATTATTTAATATAAATCCGGTTAAAGCTCAGGGATCTTTTCTCTGGGATGACAAAGGAGAACAATATCTTGATTTTTATGGCGGTCATGCAGTGATCTCTATCGGGCATAACCATCCGCATTATCAGAATAAACTGAAAGAGCAGTTAGAGAAAATCTCTTTCTATTCCAATTCTGTTCAGAATGAACTGCAGACTGAGCTGGCAGAAAAGTTGGGTGAAATTTCAGGATATGAAAATTATAACCTTTTCCTGTGTAATTCTGGAGCTGAAGCCAATGAGAACGCATTGAAACTGGCTTCTTTTCATAACGGAAAAACAAAAGTCCTTTATTTTTCAGGATCATTTCACGGAAGAACATCTGCTGCGGTTTCGGTTACTGATAACCCGAAGATTGTGGCACCGGTCAACTTTTCAGAAAGATTTATCAAATCAGAATGGAATGATGTGGAACAGCTTGAAGAAACCTTTGCCATTCATGGAAATGAAATCTCTTCTGTGATCATTGAAGGCATTCAGGGAGTAGGAGGAATTATGATTCCAACATCTGAGTTTTTGTCCAAAATCAAAGAATTGTGTGAAAAACATGATGCTGTTCTGATCCTGGATGAGGTGCAGTCGGGATATGGAAGAAGCGGATATTTCTTCGCCCATCAGGAGTTCGGAATAGAGCCGGATATCATTACAACAGCAAAAGGAATGGGGAACGGTTTTCCGGTTGGCGGAGTGCTGATTCATCCTAAATTTGAAGCAAGCAACGGTTTGCTGGGAACAACATTCGGAGGAAATCATCTGGCCTGTGTAGCTTCAATAGCCGTCCTGGACGTAATGAAAGATGAAAACCTTATTGAAAATGCTCAGCAGATGGGTGAGTATATAGAAAATGAAATTAAAGATTTACCTCATATTAAAGCCATCCGAAGGAAAGGACTGATGATCGGAATAGAACTTGACAGAGACTGTTCTGAAGTAAGGAAAAGCTTACTGTTTGATCATCATATTTTTACGGGAAACTCAAATGATAAAGCCGTGTTAAGGATTCTTCCGGCATTGAATATCAAAAAAGAGGAAACAGATCTTTTCATCAATGCTTTGAAAACAGTATTGGAGAAAATTTAAACCACAAAAGTCACAAAAAAGTTTAAACACTTAAATGATTTTAAGAAAATACCAAATGCTTAAGGAGTGTACTTAAGTTTTTGAAAAAATAATAAACTTTTAAAACTCAAGTATTCTAAAGTATTTTAATAAAAACTTTTGTGTCTTTTACGGTCAGATCAACAATGAATGTGTAAACAAAATCTTTAAAATCAATTCAAAAATGAAAAAATTCACCTCTGTAAGTGATGTGGAAAACTTACAGGAAATTATAAAAAAAGCTTTACAGATAAAAGAAAATCCACTTTCCGAAACAGAAAAAGGAAAAGGAAAAACAATAGGACTTGTATTTTTAAACTCAAGCTTAAGAACCCGTTTGAGCAGCCAGATTGCAGCACAGAACTTAGGCCTGAATGTATTGACGTTAAATGCGGCACAGGAAGCCTGGAACCTTGAGTTCGCTGACGGCGCGGTAATGAATGGAGATACCGTAGAACATATCAAAGATGCCATCGAGGTTCTTAATCAATATTGTGATATCATTGCCGTACGTTGCTTTGCAGGAATGAAAAGTAAAGAAGATGATGTAAATGAAAGCATTCTGAGCCAGTTCGAGCAACATGCGAAAGTGCCGGTTGTTTCTTTGGAATCGGCAACACGTCACCCGTTACAAAGCCTTGCAGACTGCATTACCATTACCGAAAACTGGAAAAAAGAACATAAACCGAAAGTAGTTCTTACCTGGGCACCGCATATTAAACCGATCGCCCAGGCCGTTGGAAATTCTTTTG
Organism: Chryseobacterium arthrosphaerae; assembly: GCF_001684965.1. Classification (NCBI taxonomy): domain Bacteria; kingdom Pseudomonadati; phylum Bacteroidota; class Flavobacteriia; order Flavobacteriales; family Weeksellaceae; genus Chryseobacterium; species Chryseobacterium arthrosphaerae. The sequence continues at coordinate 651,074 of NZ_MAYG01000001.1, forward strand.
CAGAATGGATGCAGGAAATGGATGTGGAATTTGTTATCACAAATCCTGAAGGTTATGATTTGGATCCTGCATTTACAAAAGATACAAAAGTGATCCACAATCAGGATGAAGCATTGAAAGATGCAGATTTTATCTATGTGAAAAACTGGTCTTCATTCGATGATTATGCTGCAATGCCGGAAGTGAAAGAAAACTGGATGCTGACGAATGAAAAACTGGAAAATACCAATCAGGCCAAAGTAATGCACTGTTTACCCGTTCGCCGTAATGTAGAATTGAGTGATGAGGTAATGGACGGAGAAAATTCCATTATCTACCAGCAGGCAAAGAACCGTATTTTCTCTGCACAGGCTGTATTCAGTGAAATCCTGAACAATATAAAATAACAATATCCAAAAAGTCCCGAAGGGACGTCTTAATCCCAAGATTGGATGAAGTCAGTAATTTTGAGGAATATAAAATAACAATACCCAAAAAGTCCCGAAGGGACGTCTTAATCCCAAGATTGGATAAAGTCAGTAATTTTGAGCAATATAAAATAACAATATCCAAAAAGTCCCGAAGGGACGTCTTAATCCCAAGATTGGATGAAGTCAGTAATTTTGAGCAATATAAAATAACAATACTCAAAAAGTCCCGAAGGGACGTCTTAATCCCAAGATTGGATGAAGTCAGTAATTTTGAGCAATATAAAATAACAATATCCAAAAAGTCCCGAAGGGACGTCTTAATCCCAAGATTGGATGAAGTCCAATAAACCATCACATGAAACAGAAAATATACATCGTAAAAATAGGCGGAGCGCTCATTGATGATGAGCGGTTGCTGGATCAGTTTTTAGATCAGTTTTCAGGTATTAAAGAAAAGAAAATCCTTGTTCACGGCGGAGGGAAACTGGCAACAACTCTGGCTGATAAGCTTGGTATAGAACAGAAAATGATCAACGGAAGGAGGATTACGGATAAAGATACTCTGGATATTGTAACGATGGTGTATGCAGGAGGGATCAATAAAAATATTGTTGAAAAACTACAGCAGAAAAAATGTAATGCCATAGGATTTTCCGGGGCAGACGGAAATTTAATTAAGGCAAAAAAGAGAGAACATCCTGAAATTGATTTCGGATTTGTGGGAGATATTAATAAGAAAAGTGTGAACAGGAAACTTGTTTCAAAATTAATCAAACTTGATCTTGTTCCTGTGTTTTCTGCAATTACACACGATAAAAAAGGGAACCTTTTCAATACCAATGCAGATACCATTGCCTCGGTGATGGCTCAGGCACTGTCTGAGAAATATGAAGTTGAATTACTGTATTGTTTCGACAAAGAAGGTGTTTTAGAAGATGTGAATGATCCTGAATCTGTTATAAAAAGTGTAAACGAACAGGAATTTACCACATTGAAAGAAGAAGGAAAATTGCACAAAGGAATTTTGCCCAAACTTGAAAACGCTCTTGGAGCGATAAAAAATAATGTAAATAAAGTGTTTCTGATCAAGGAAACCGAACTGAAAAACCATATAGAGAATCATCATGCAGGAACTGAAATCTGTTTATAATAAAGAAGAGTTGTTGAATAATGCCGTTGGATTGCTTAAAAATCTGATTGAAATCCCTTCATTCAGCAAAGATGAATTCAATACCTCGGTAGAGATCGAGAATTTTTTCAAAAAACATCAGATCCCGACCAAACGTTTTAAAAACAACATCTGGGCAGTTAACAAAAACTTTGATGTATTTAAACCGTCAGTTTTATTGAATACTCATCATGATACCGTAAAACCCAACAAGGCTTACACGCTCGATCCGTTTGTGCCCGTTGAAAAAGACGGCAAACTCTATGGGTTGGGAAGCAACGATGCCGGAGCTTCACTGGTATCTATGGCTCAGGTTTTTTTACATTTTTATGAGAAAGAAGATTTAAAATATAATTTAGTGATTGCTTTGACGGCAGAGGAGGAGATTTCTGGTTTTGACGGAATTGAGGCCCTGTTTCCACAGCTTCCCAATATTGAACTCGCCATTGTAGGAGAACCCACGCAGATGAATCTGGCGATTGCAGAAAAAGGATTGCTTGTGATAGACGGGGAAATGAAGGGGACTCCTTCTCATGCTGCTCATCCTAATGATGATAATTCCATCGTGAAATGTATGCAGGATCTGCAGAATATTTTAAACTTTAAATTTCCTAAAGTTTCAGAATATCTGGGAGAAGTTAAAATTACTTTATCAGGGATCCATGCAGGAGTTCAGCATAATGTAGTGCCGGAATCATGCAACTTCACATTAGATGTAAGGGTAACCGACGAATATTCTAATAAAGAAGCCTTTGAAATCATTCAGTCGCAGATGAAATCTACCCTCACTGCGAGGTCTTTCAGGCTGAATTCCTCAAAGATCGAAATGGATCATCCGTTTGTAAAAGCAGGATTGGAAATGGGCAGGACAACATATGGTTCTCCTACATCCTCAGATCAGGCGATTATTCCATGTACCTCAGTGAAAATGGGGCCTGGAGACAGCAGGCGCTCCCATACAGCGGATGAATTCATCTATATAAACGAAATAGAAGAAGGAATTGATATCTACATCCGGGTTTTGGAGAAAGTGTTATAAAGGATGGAAGCGGGAAGAAAAAGAAGGAAGTGGTGATTAATTTTCAGTCTCCGGCTTCAACCTTCTGGCTCAATAAATATTTTGACTAACGCTCAGCAAGCGATAAAGTTTACATTTTTAATAAAGATTTATGCAAAAATGACCATTGAAAATTGTGACTTTACAGAATAAGGAAATGTTTTTTTATAGTTAATAAATAATAAGGATAGTCTTGCTGGGCTTGTCAAAATCAGTCAAAAAATTTTAAATCGGGCTGTGATCAGATCGTTATCGATAGTACAGCCTTAAAAATCAATCATTACTTATGAAAAAAATATGGCAAAAGGATGACCTGGCCACTAATATATTAGTCAATAATTTTACAGTAGGGAAAGACCTCGATTTTGATGAGCGTCTGGCTAAATATGATGTCAAAGGCTCTATGGCTCACTGTAAAATGCTTGCAGAGACAGGGATTATATCAGAAGAAGAATCAGTACAGATGCTGGCTGTTTTAGATGATATTTTAAATACAATTGAGAATGGGACTTTTGAAATTGATAAAGAAGCTGAGGATATCCATTCTCAGATAGAAGCAATCCTGATTGCAGAATTGGGAGACACAGGAAAGAAAATTCATACGGCAAGATCCAGAAATGATCAGATTCTGCTGGATATCAAATTGTATCTGTTGGATGAGATCCGTGAGATCACAGCGCTTACGGATGAGTTCTTCCAGATTCTGATTCAGCTGGCAGATCAGCACAAAAACATACTGCTTCCGGGGTATACCCATTTGCAGATCGCAATGCCTTCCTCTTTCGGATTATGGTTCGGAGCGTATGCAGAAGCCCTTTTGGATGATGTGGAAATGCTGTTCTCGGTGAAGAATATCATCAATAAAAACCCGTTGGGATCAGCGGCAGGATATGGCTCTTCATTTCCGATCAATCGTGAGAGTACAACCTACAATCTGGGGTTCCAGTCAATGAATTATAATTCGGTGTATGCTCAGATGACCCGTGGTAAGTCTGAAAAAATGCTGGCAATGGCAATGGCTACCTTGGCGGGAACCCTTGGGAAGTTTGCTTATGATGTTTGCCTGTATCTGAATCAGAATTTTGATTTTATCAGCTTTCCGAAAGAATTTACAACAGGAAGCAGCATTATGCCGCATAAGAAGAATCCGGATATTTTTGAGCTGGTTCGTGCAAGATGCAACAGAATCCAGTCGCTCCCGAACGAACTGATCCTGCTGACGAATAATCTGCCGTCAGGATATCACAGAGATGTGCAGCTGACCAAAGAAATTCTTTTTCCGGCGATTGACTCCTTAAAGGAATGTCTGGAAATACTAAGCTATACCTTACCTAATATTAAGGTGAAAGACGGAATTCTGGAAGATGAAAAGTATAAATACCTGTTCAGTGTAGAAAAGATCAATGAAGAAGTCAAAAACGGAAGCTCATTCCGTGATGCTTATGTGAAAGTGGGGCAGGAGATCGAGAATAATGAATTTGAATTTGAGCCGGGAAATCTGGACCATACCCATCAGGGAAGTATCGGAAACCTTTGCCTGGATAAAATAGAATACCAGTTCAATAAACTGAAGAACAAATTATTGGGTTAGAATCTGAACCATTAAGATCAAGGCACCTTAAGCTGAATGAGCAGCAATTTAAAAAATTACTTTAATACTGTCTTACACATTCGTTTGTGAATCCTTAATCTTAATAAATCTTATAGCTTAAGAGATCTTAATGGTTGGATTTTATTCCGCTCTTTGAATTTGATGATTGATGAACAGAACCATTAAGGTAGATGAAAAACTTATGGTCTATTAGGAAACCTGTGATTTTTTAGCAGCATTGTCTTAAAATTCGTTTACGAATTATACTTCTCACCACTAGCTCTCAATGGTTTGATAAAAAGGATTATTCCAGATCGATTTTAAATTTCGTGGATTTTTTTACTTCATGAAGAACAATGGAACTGTGGTACTGCCCGATATTGGGAAGATTGGAAATAACACTTACTGCAAATTCATTATAAGAGTTGATATCCTTTGCGATAATTTTCAGCATATAATCATACTCGCCGGAAAGACTGGTGATCTCCTGAACCTCATCGTATTTGGAAATGTTTTTCTCAAAAGTCTCCAGTACTTTTTTAGATTGCTCCTTAAGACGCACATTACAATATACAATAATGTTCAACCCCAGTTTTTCACGGTTTAAAAGACCTACATACTTTTCAATGACTCCCTGCTTCTCCAGCTGTTTGATTCTTTCATACGTAGGAGTGAAGGTAAGACCTATCTTTTCGGAAATTTCCTTAACAGATAAAGTAGAGTCTTCCTGAATAATGCTGAGAATCATTTTGTCTTTTAAATCCATATACTAAACTTGAGTTGTAACAAAAATATTAATTTTAAATGAGAATAAGGAAGTACTGAAGTTTTTAATTTATTTTAAACTTAATTTTTGTGGGTTCATAAAATTGTTGTATCTTTGCACCTAATGAATAAAAAAGCATTTATATCATTAGATTTACCGGGCGAAAGCGCCCTTTACGATATTTATTGTTATTAAGCGAAGATAGTTGTCTTCGCTTTTTTTATGCCCAAAAATAAGAATTATGTTTACGATTACAGAACTAAGCACCGAGAGAATCAACAGTATACTGACAGAAGCAATGGCTTTTGCAAACGGTAAAACTGCCAAAATTGAAGGAGAAGTTTTTTGCTCAAACCTTTTCTTCGAAGACAGCACAAGAACGAAAACAAGTTTTGATCTTGCAGAAAGAAAACTGGGACTTCAGGTAGTTCCTTTTGATGCCTCGCACAGCTCTGTAAATAAAGGTGAGAGTCTTTATGATACTGTAAAAACCATTGAAAGCATAGGCGTAAACCTTGTGGTGATCCGTGATAAGAAAGACAGATACTTTGAGGAACTGAAGAATATCAGCATTCCGGTAATCAACGGGGGAGACGGAACAGGTAACCATCCTTCACAGTGTATGCTGGACCTGCTGACAATCTACCAGGAATTCGGAAAATTTGAAGGATTGAAAGTAGGAATTGTAGGAGATGTAAAACACAGCCGTGTAGCCAATTCAAATGCAGAAGCTTTAAGAAGGTTAGGCGCTAAAGTATATTTTTCAGGACCGGAACAATGGTTTGACGAAGGTGCTCTGATCAACGGAACCTACCTTTCAGTAGATGAGCTGATCGCTGAAGTGGATGTTCTGATGTTACTGAGAATCCAGCACGAAAGACATGACTCTGCCATGAGCTTCACCGCTTCCGAATATCATAAAAGATACGGGTTGACCAAAGAAAGAGAACAGGCTATGAAAAAAGAAGCGATCATCATGCATCCGGCACCCATCAACAGAGGTGTTGAGATAGACTCAGACTTAGTGGAGTGCGAAAGATCAAGAGTATTCAAACAAATGCAGAACGGAGTATTCGCCAGAATGGCAATCCTTAAAGAAGCACTGGAAGAAAAAGGGTTTACCTTTAAATAGCTAATAGCCAGGGTAAAAATAGGCGAGCCCCGTAGGGGCGACCTGTTAATAGCAAGGGGTGAAGCCCCTGCAACAAAAGAAAAAATATAATATGAGCCCCGTAGGGGCGACCTGTTAATAAAAAAGAAAATCTAAATAGAAAAAATGAAGAAAAAATTAATACTGGAGTCCGGTGAAGTGTTTCATGGAGAAGGTTTCGGAGCAGATTTGGAAACTGCAGGGGAAGTAGTTTTCAATACCGGAATGACAGGGTATCAGGAATTGATCTCTGACCCGTCTTACTGTGGTCAGATAGTTTGTATGACCTATCCGCTTATCGGGAATTATGGTATTAACCGTGATGATTATGAAAGTATCGAGCCGGCAATCAAGGGGCTTATCGTAAAAGAACTTTGCGACCTGCCTTCCAATTTCCGTACTCAGATCACTTTAGATGAATTATTTAAAAAGAAAAACCTTTCCGGAATCTCAGGAATCGATACAAGAAGACTGACAAGAATTCTGCGTAACTCAGGAGTAGTGAAAGGAAAAATTGTGAATGCAGATGCCGATGAAAACGCTGTAGCTTCAGAATTGAAATCAACCAGCTTCCCAACAAATCAGGTAGAGGAGGTTTCTACAAAAACACCGTATGCCAACCCTAACAGAGGTTTCAAAGTGGTATTGGTGGATTTTGGAGCAAAATTAGGGATCATCAGAGAATTATCTCAAAGAAACTGTGATATCATTGTAGTTTCTCAGGATACTACGGCAGAAGAAATCCTGCTGATGAATCCGGACGGAATCATGTTATCCAACGGCCCTGGTGACCCGGAAGATGTACCACATGCTTTAGATATGATCCGTGGCTTATTGGGAAAAGTCCCGATCTTCGGAATCTGTTTAGGACATCAGCTGATCGGTCTTGCTTGCGGAGCTAAAACATTCAAACTGAAATTCGGTCACAGAGGAGGAAACCATCCTGTATTGGATTTAGAGAAAAACAAAGTAGCAATCACGTCTCAGAACCATGGGTATGCTGTAGATCAGGAAAGTTTAAAAGGAACAGACCTTATTGAAACACACATTGCATTGAATGACAGAACAAACGAAGGTCTGAAACACAAAATTCACCCTTGTTTCTCCGTTCAGTATCACCCTGAGGCGAGCCCGGGACCTGAAGATGCAAACTACTTATTTGACGAGTTTATTCAAATGATGGAAGATTTTAAGAAGTAAGACACCCCATTTGTCATTCTGAATGAAGCAGAAGCGGAATGAAGAATCTTAACAATAGAATTAGATTCCTCGGAATGACAAAGTGTGTTAATTCAATTTAAATAAAAAGCATAATGCTGGAAGTTTAAATTCAAACTTTTAGTATCTAAAAAAAGAAAAATGGCAAAACGTACAGATATAAAAACAATTTTAGTAATCGGTTCAGGACCTATCATCATCGGTCAGGCAGCTGAATTTGATTACGCAGGAACGCAGGCTTGTCTGTCTCTGAAAGAAGAAGGCTACAAGGTTATTTTGATCAACTCAAACCCTGCAACGATCATGACGGATGTGGAAATCGCTGATAAAGTATATATCGAGCCGATTTCACTACAGTTTGTAAGCCACATCATCAGAAAAGAACGTCCGGATGCATTACTGCCTACTCTTGGAGGCCAGACAGGTCTGAATATGGCAGTAGAACTGGAGAAATCAGGAATTCTTGAAGAATGCAAAGTGGAAGTACTGGGAACCAAGCTTTCTGCCATCAACAGAGCAGAAGACAGAGACCTTTTCCGTGAGCTGATGAGAGAATTGAACGAACCGGTTCCTGAATCTGATATCGTAAATACGGTAGAAGGAGCATTGGCTTTCGCAGATGAGATCGGATATCCTGTAATTGTTCGTCCTGCCTTTACCATGGGAGGTACAGGAGGTGGTATCGCTTCCACTGAAGCAGAATTAAAAGAAATTGCAGAACTGGGATTAAAGCATAGCCCGGTGACACAATGTCTTATCGAGAAATCAATTGCAGGTTTCAAAGAAATAGAATATGAAGTAATGCGTGATGCAAACGACAACGCTATTGTAGTTTGTAACATGGAAAATATTGACCCGGTAGGAGTTCACACCGGTGACTCCATCGTAGTGGCGCCTTCTCAGACTCTTTCAGACAGAGAATATCAGTTGTTGAGAAATGCTTCTTTAAAGATCATCAGAGCATTGGGAATTGAAGGAGGATGTAACGTACAGTTAGCTTTAGACCCACATTCATTCGATTATTATATCATTGAGGTAAACCCGAGAGTTTCCCGTTCATCAGCACTGGCAAGTAAGGCAACAGGCTATCCGATTGCAAAAATTGCTGCAAAGATTGCTGTAGGATTAACGCTGGATGAAATCATGAACCCGGTAACAGGAAAAACATACGCATGTTTCGAGCCTGCTCTTGACTATGTGGTAACCAAATTCCCAAGATTCCCGTTCGATAAATTCGAAACAGCAGACAGAAGACTTTCTACTCAGATGAAAGCTACCGGAGAAGTAATGGCCATCGGAAGAAACTTCGAAGAATCTCTGCAGAAGGCAATCCGTTCACTGGAAACAGGGATCAAGCATTTAGGATTAAAAACAAAACAGGCTCAGGCCCTTACTGCTGAGGAAATCGAAAGAAGAATCAGAGTGTGTGATGATGAGAGGTTATTCATTATCGGAGATGCTTTAAGAAGAGGATATGATTGGGAGCAGATTGTAGAATGGAGTAAAATCGACAAATTCTTTATCTGGAAACTGAAAAAGCTGGTTGATTTCGAAAAAGTAATCGCTGCCAACAAATTTGATAAAGAAACATTAACTGAAGCGAAGAAACTGGGTTTTGCCGATATCAACATTGCAGTTCTTTGGGAGGTAACAGAGCGTGAAGTCTTCAATTTCAGAAAAGAAAACGGAGTAATGCCGGTTTACAAAATGGTAGATACCTGTGCAGCAGAATTCGAATCTGAAACACCTTACTTCTACGGAACATACGAGGAAGAAAACGAAAGCGTGGTTTCAGCTAAAGAGAAGATCATCGTATTAGGGTCCGGACCTATCAGAATCGGGCAGGGAGTTGAATTTGACTACGCAACGGTTCACTCTGTTTGGGCAATCAAAGAAATGGGGTATGAAGCGATCATCATCAACAACAACCCTGAAACGGTTTCCACAGACTTCTCAATCTCAGATAAACTATACTTCGAGCCGCTTACAGAAGAGGATGTGATGAACATCATCGAGCTTGAAAAACCTAAAGGGGTAGTCGTACAGTTTGGTGGGCAGACAGCGATCAACCTTGCAGATAAATTAGCTTCTCACGGAGTACAGATCCTGGGAACTTCACTGGAAGATCTTGACAGAGCTGAAAACAGAGATAAATTTGAGAAAGCTTTACAGGAAATGGGTATTCCTCAACCAAAAGGAAGAACTTCCACTTCTAAAGAAGAAGCGATAAAAATCGCCAATGAAATCGGTTACCCGGTATTGGTACGTCCAAGCTACGTTTTAGGAGGTAGAGCAATGGAAATCGTATATGCTGAAGCAGAATTGGCCCACTATATGGAACATGCGGTAGACGCAAGCCCTGAGCACCCTGTTTTGGTTGACAAATACATGGTAGGAAAAGAAATCGAAGTAGATGCCATCTGCGACGGTGAAACAGTAGTGATTCCGGGAATTATGGAGCACATCGAAAGAGCAGGAGTTCACTCCGGAGACTCTATCGCAGTATATCCGCCACAGAATATCTCCCAGAGCGAAATCGATACTTTGGTAGATTATACAAAGAGACTCGCAAAAGGACTGAATGTAATCGGGTTGATGAATATCCAGTACGTTCTTTTCGAAGGAAATGTATATGTGATCGAAGTAAACCCACGTTCTTCAAGAACAGTTCCTTTCTTATCCAAAATTACAGATGTTCCGATGGCCAACCTTGCTACAAAAGCAATTTTAGGACAAAAACTGAAAGATCTGGGCTACGAAAACGGATTGGTTCCGAACAAAGAAGGAGTATTTGTGAAAGTACCTGTATTCTCATTCTCTAAACTAACGAAAGTTGATATCTCCTTAGGCCCTGAAATGAAGTCTACCGGAGAGGTAATGGGGAAAGATACCACTCTGGAAAAAGCACTTTACAAAGGTCTTGTAGCAGCAGGCAGAAAAGTTCCTATGCACGGGTCCATCCTGTTCACGGTAGCAGATAAGCACAAGCAGGAAGCTGCTGATCTGGCTGCAAGATTCCATGAGGTAGGATTCAGAATCTGGGCTACGGAAGGAACAGCGAAATTCTTTGAAGAAAAAGGAATTCCTTGCAAAATAGGATACAAAATCGGAGAAGAGGACGTCAACCTTATCGACCTGATCCAGAAAGGAAAAGTTCAGTATGTGGTCAATACCACTACAAAAGGAAAACAGGCAGAAAGAGACGGATTCCAGATCAGAAGAATGAGCGTAGAGAACGGTGTACCTTGTTTAACTTCAATGGATACGGTAGAAGCGATCCTGAAAGTAATCGAGAGCATGAGCTTCAAGATGGAAACGATGTAATCGTTAGCCAATAAATATTTAAAACGTACCTTAATGAATAATTGGGGTGCGTTTTTATTTTTAAACCTAACAGGTTTTCAAAACCTGTTAGGTTTAGTTTTGAATTCCTCTTAAAAATACTGTTCCTGTACACATGTAAAATCAACATAAGCACACATTTTATTTGAATGGCAAATCTGAGTATCTTTACAAGTTAATAGACCATATCGGGAGTTTGAGATGAAAGATAAATTACACATTATTTACAAACCATTTTTTCTTATTGCGTTAGGTTTTCTTGTTACCTATACCTTTTTACACTGGTTACTATTTATAAAAGCAGGAATCCCATTAAAAGAAAATATCATAAAATTCTGGTTACCTTTTGGACTGCCTTATATTCCTGTTTTGATTTGGTTGCGTCCAAGAATAAAACTGTTGAAATTCAAAAATGAAAATGCTTCGTTTTTCTATCAGCTTTTGGCTTGTATTGCTATTGCTGTTCCCACGATAATTGCACAGGAGTATTTGGTTACTTCAACAGGGGAGCTAACTAAGCTTGACCATATTTCGCAACTGTCAAAAATTAAGGATACAAAATTTTATGCTCTCAAAAATTATGATATAGATAAGCAGCATATTGCGATACAAAATACAGTTTCTGTGTCAGGAAGGTATAATGAAAAATTTGATATGTTTATTTATGTTGTGATGCCGATTTTAGATAATAAATCCGGTACAAATAATCATATTCATCAATATTGGCTTGGTAAAAAATATTTCAAACAAGTCAGCAACAGACTTTCCGACGAGGAAAAAGAAAGAGAATACAAATTATTTGCAGAAGAGTCAGAAAAAAACTTTGATACAGCAAATTTTAATAGATTCTCTTATTTAGAAAAAATTGGTAATACGGAGGACCATGATGAATACAATAAAGCACTTGAGAAAATAGAAAAATATTCATCAACTGATAACATTATCTTTGAACCAAAAACTGAGCCTTTTGAAGTTCGGAACGGTAAAAAACTTTCTTGGATTCTGGGTTCGTTAGGAATTGGACTTTTAAGCTATTTTATCCTTTTACTGTTTCCTAAGTTTCAGGAAAAAGAATTAGAAACTTTTAAAAAAAGTGGTAAAGCTGGAAATAATGATGATTTGAAGGAATTATTGGACGTTTTTATTCCAAAAGAAGGATTTTTTATAACTCCAATCCTTATTAACCTGAATATATTGATATACATTATAATGGTTGTTTCAGGTTTGGGATTGATATCATTCAAAAGTGATGATTTATTAAAATGGGGAGCTAATTTCAGACCTTTAATTATTGAGGGGCAATGGTGGCGCTTGCTGACAAATATATTTTTGCACGGTGGAATAATACATATTGCAAACAATATGATGGCACTTTTTTTTGTCGGAATTTTCATTGAGCCTCTGTTGGGTAGAGCAAGGTATTTCCTGTTATATCTTGTAACAGGAGTTTTGGCAAGTATAACAAGTACTTTATGGTATAATGGAGTGATAAGCGTGGGGGCTTCAGGAGCAATATTCGGACTTTATGGTTTTGTTTTGGCTTGTTTGTTAATGAAAATATTTTCACCTGAATTTGGGAGAATATTTTTAATTATTACACTTGTATTTGTAGGTATTAGCCTGATTATGGGACTTATGGGGGGAATTGATAATGCTGCTCATATTGGTGGACTTGTAAGCGGATTTTTGATTGGAATTATAACTTTAGGAAAGTTGAAAAAAGAATTGGCAGCCAAGGGTATAGATGAAACAGAAGACGAAACAAAATAAAATGTGATGCTATTTGTGTATATTAGGATTCTAAATTAATTGATAAGGTTTTGAAATTGAGTAATTGTCTGTGATGCCATGATTAAAAATGTGACTGTCTTTTTTGTTACTGTCTCTATATGTTCCTGTACAGCAAAAAAAACTGCTGAGAATCCTGCTGAATTCCAGAAATATGAATTAGCCTATAATACCATTACCCATAAGTTTAACCAGGAAAAACCATTTCTCAAAGAATACCATTCTGATGCATCCGGAGTGAAAATAATACCTGAAATCTATAAAATTCAGAACTATGCCATTTATGGAAGTGAGAATTTTAAAAATGAAAATTCATTTTCGAATTCAATGATCAGAAAACTTTCAGAAAAATATACAAAATCGGACTGGCGAAAAGACCATAAGTACAGAACCATACCCATTTCTGAGTTGAAGAAATTCCATGGGCCATTACAGTATATATATTTCTCGGAAATCAGAAATGATTCATTGAGAGCTGAAATTTTAGCCAACCCGTTCACCGGATATTCTATGACAAAAGGAGAGCATTATTTAATTATATTCCAAAATAATAAGATCAAATCCGTTCAAAAGAATGTCAGCCATTATGATTGAAAATGATATTGGTCTGTAGCAACCATTTGTTATTAAAACCTGCTAGATTACTTATACCTTTTTATTACACAAAAGTGCTATTTCTTGCTTCAATCATTTAAGGTAACTTCGAATAAAATATTCTGAGAAATAGTTACAGATTATTGAGCATTTTTCCGTAATTTTTAATTGCTTTTTTTAAGAATACTTATCAGGGAAATTGTTGGTTGTTGAGGTGTTCATGGCATACTTTACAGTATATTGATGGTAAGTCAGGCGTAGTTTCAGTTTCTCTGGTTTTTTGAATGAATAACCCTAAAAACTTATACTATGTTTAATTTTTTAAATACTGGGGAAACAAAAGCGGTCATTGTGGACAGGCTGGCGAATCAGTATGATCAGATCATCAAAGATCACAATAAACTTGAAGAATTACGTTCGTTAAATTATCCCCTCATCAATCTGGAGGATGATCAGAAACGTTTTGAAATCAGAATGGCCCGTGAGGATATTAATTTTCGTCTGGGCATTGAAAAAATAATCGGAGGCAATGATCTTGTAGACATTGTAAACCTTTCAAAAATACTTCAGATTTCCCAATCAGTGTGCAGAATTTTGTATAACAACCAACCTTTGGGATCCGGGTTTTTAATCAATGGAAATATTTTAATCACCAATAATCATGTGATTTCCAGTAAAGAAGAATGTGCAAACATTAAAGCCGAGTTTTTCTATGAAATTGACGAAGAAGGGAGGATCCTGAATCCTATCCAGTTCAGGCCCGAACCGGAAACGTTTTTCTTTACTTCAGATATTGAAAAGAAACCCGGAGATGAGTTTTCAGGATTAGACTTTACGATGGTGGCATTAGAAGAACTTAACGTTAAGGGAAAAAAGATTACGGATATCCCTTCTTTGGAAATAGACGGTAACGCAGGTAAAATAACGAAAGGCGGAACATGTATCATCATACAGCATCCCAATGGCCAGCCTAAAAAGACCTCCCTGAATAACAATTCTTTTTTTTCAGAAACCCAGGACCTTATTATGTATGAAACCGATTCTTTGTCGGGGTCATCAGGCGCGCCGGTCATAGCATTAGATACCTGTGAGATAGTAGCCCTGCATCAGACAGGCGTGCCTAAAATGGACGATAATAAAAGACCTCTTACAAAATCAGGAGCTGTTGCCACCTTAGATACACCGGATGATGAAATTGAATGGGTAGCCAATGCCGGAATTCGTATCAGCAGAATACTGGAATTGCTGCAAAAGAAAAATTTTGATGATCCGGCGCACAACCTTAAGAAAAATGAAATTCTTGCAAGAACCCATAAAATCAAAAAAGAACTCAGAGAAGTTGTTAAGAATCAGCCGGAAATCTCTCTTGCTGAAGCAAAGAATGAAGCCCAAAAACTGAAGGAGACAGTTCCGGTGGTTGATCATCAGGTGGTGAACACAAATAAAGCTGCAGATATTGCGGATGAATCAAAAAAGTTTCCATTCATTATTCTTGCCAAAAACAGCCCTGAGAATTTTGACAGGCTAGAGGCAGAACTTGTATTGAACTATGGCAGAGATTTCAGTCTCAGTCTTGCCACCCCGGTTTCTGCAAAAGAAGGTGAAGAAGAATTATTTGTGCTGGATATTTCTGCCGGTGGCAAAAATCCGAACGAATTTGCCAGAGAATTACTTTCACTGGAAGAAATTATGCATGCAGAATATGACAGTGAAATTTATCTGAATATGGAAGTGACCTATGAAGAAGAATTTAAGGCATTGGAGAGCTCAGGTTCAAAAGACTTTAACAACGAAAAACATTTTCTTGAATTATACAGCCAATCCAGTCAATATGTAAGAGGAAAGTCCAAGGAAGATTACAGGAAATGGAACTGGGAAGCCGTGAATTATAAAGGAGGTATAACAGATGTCATCGGAAATTCAGTAAAAATTGTCCAGTTTGACACAGGCTATTCTCATCATCCGAAAAATTACGGATCGTTTGACCTTACAGAAGACTTTGATTTTGTAGATAATGATGACAACTCAAGGGAGGAAGAACACCACAAAATATTTACCCTGGCAGATGCAGGCCACGGTGCCAGAACAGGAAGTATTATTATTGGAAACCTTTATTCTGATGCAGAAGAAAACGGCAATCGGGGGTTAATAAATCAAAATGGCGTTAAACTCATTCCTTACCGGGTTGCACAGGATGTTGTGATCATAGGAAGACAGGAAGAACTCGCCAAAGCAGTTGATGCAGCCATTGCAACCGGAGCAAAAGTAATTACCACAAGTATGGGATTACCACCTACAATGACGACCTATAACCTGTCCAAAAAAGTCTATGAAAGAGGGATTATATGGTGTTGTGCGGCAGGTAATGAAGTAAAAGAAGTTGTTGCACCCGCAGTACATCCGGGAACCATTGCCGTTGCAGCATCTAATCCTGATGACAGAGAATGGAAGGGATCCTGCAGAGGAGAAACCGTAGATATTACAGCTCCGGGAATGCATGTATATGTCCCGAAATCCTTACAACAAGATTCCGGGCTGTTCCGCTACGGAATGGCATATGGCCACGGAACAAGCTATGCCGCTCCCCACGTTTCTTCTGCGGCTGTACTCTGGCTCTACAAAAACAGAGAAGACTTAAAAGGTTATCACGGTTACCAGATTGTTGAAGCCTTCAGAAAAAGTATTAAAGATTCAGCAAGAACCAAACACAGTCTTCCCCGTAGTGGTTTCGGAGCAGGTGTTTTAGATATTGATAAGCTTTTAAAAACCAAGCTTCCGGCTGCTTCCGGCTTAAAAAATGCTTACGATGGTGAAGATATAAACCGTATTGCTATGGGATTCAGAACCGTAGGAGAAAGCTTAAAGATGCTCTGGAACGGAATCATGAGAAGTATTATGACAGGAATCAGAGCTGAAGAAAGCCTTCAGTCTGAAGGCTATGAAATGTCTGATCATGCCAAAAAAGTTGTCTTGCGTAATGCCCCAAAGGGTAAAGCTGCTGTAGAAAGCATAAGTGATAAACAAGACCAGTCGCTGGCCACATTCAATGCGATAAGAGAAAAAGTACTTCACCCATAAAACACCCAGTATGAAAAATATATTTGATTTTCACTTTCATTTGTTATTTAAACATCTGATCAGTAAAAAAGATACCGGCCGTCTTCCACTGAACTCAAACTTTAAAACCAAAGGGCTAATGAGCGTCATCGATGAGTTTATGGGCAATGCATTCGACAGCCAGTCTTCACCAGCAATGGTGAAAAACAGTTCCCTGGGATACGGAGTGACGGCTCTGATGGCGATGGAATATGCGTTTGCCGAAAACATCAATGGTTTTTTTAAAGGCTTTAGCCCTTCGAAACTTCCCATCAGCTGGGATTTTATAGATCGTGTGAAAAACAGGGAAACTACCTATTTTGATCTGTTAAAAGAAGAAATAGCCTATTACCAATCCAATTATGCTGTGCTGGAAAATGATTTCAAAATAAAATTTATCAGCCGTAAAAGACCTCCTGCCGAAGATATTTTTAGCAATCAGCAGTATACCTATCTTGCATTTTCTGTGGAAGGCGCCCATAATTTTTCGGATGCTAAAATAAGAGATACGGCAGCAGCTACAGACCCGGAAAAATGCTATCGTGAAATTCAGGATGACCCCGATAATGTAGATCTTTTCAGCATCAATCTGGTTCATCTCAGCGAAATTCCTGAGCAGCATATGTGTGGTTTTGCGCAGGCTCTGAACGGAACGGCACAGATAGCCTTTCGAAGCGAAGACTTTATCCCCAAATCAGGTTTTGGAATTTCAGATAAGGGAAAAGACTTTATCCGTACCGTATTCCTGCATTTACATCCCTCTCTTATTGATATTAAGCATATGAGTGTTTTTTCCCGGCACAAATTTTATCAGTTCAGGGAAGAATTAGGGGCAGAGCATCCGGAAATACTCCGTTTACCGATTATTTCCTCCCATACCGGCTTTACATTTTCGTCAATAAAAGACTTTTTAGAACAGAAAAACTATCGTTCCACTTTCAGGTATGTTCAGGGAAAAACAATTTGTGAAATTCAGGCTAAAAACCAGGTAATAGGCAAAACAGATTTTCTTTTGAACAATAAATTATTTGGCAATCCATGGACCATCAATCTCTTTGATGAAGAAATTCTGGAAATCATGAAAAGCAACGGTCTTATAGGAATCTCAATGGATCAGCGGATTTTGGGAGCTGCCAAAAGTATGATGGATGGCTCCAGGCCTGAATATTTCAAAGATCCGGAAGCAATCCCTCTGTATGAATGGCGCAAGTGGTTTAAGGAGGGAACATTTGATCTGAAAGAGGCTTTCATTACTGAAGATAAAACGGACCGGGAGATAAGACATATCTATCTGCTGTGTGCACATATCCTGTATGCAGTAAGATTAGGATATTCGGAAATGAATTGGGTAGGAGAGCGCAGTCCATGGGATCATATCTGCATAGGATCTGACTATGACGGGCTTATCAATCCTATTAATCCTTATGATGATGTGACAACTTTAGGAAAACTTAGAAACGATCTTCTGGTCTACTTACCTATTGTAGACAAAAGACTGGAACCACTGAAAGACATCAGAGCATTTAAAAACAAAAATTCTGAGCCTATAGAAGAAAACTATCTTGTACAGTGTGTAGACAAATTTTTATCTGAAAATGGAAAGAACTTTTTGAAAAGGTATCTCAATAATTGGAAATAAAAATGAAACCTGTCAGGTTTAGAGGCCCATAGCATTCAACAAAAAAACAAAAACCATGAAACTAATTTTTAAAGGAGATCAGACCAATATTAAGACTGCTGTTGATAAAGCAAATGAAATCCTGAATAATCCAGCATTTTTTGAGGAAATTAAAAAAATCCCTGCGTTTTATAATACACAATTAACCCCTGTTCAGATTTCTGATATTCTCAGAGATGCCAAACAGGACGTTCAGGTAGAAACATATTGGAGGCTCAACCCGTTTAGACCGGGAACCTGTGTAAATGCCAAAACGGTGAGTGCCACTTTAATAAAGCTTAATACACGCTGCTTCAGCAACAATTTAAAAACTGCAGTCAATACACTGATTCACGAAAGTGTTCACGCTGCTGATTTTTTGGATGGAAACTGGGATTTTACCCATGTTGATAACAGCAATGAAGGAGAGGAAGATGGTACGGCGCCATGGATGATT
This sequence comes from Chryseobacterium arthrosphaerae, assembly GCF_001684965.1. Classification (NCBI taxonomy): domain Bacteria; kingdom Pseudomonadati; phylum Bacteroidota; class Flavobacteriia; order Flavobacteriales; family Weeksellaceae; genus Chryseobacterium; species Chryseobacterium arthrosphaerae. The sequence goes on from NZ_MAYG01000001.1 coordinate 669,368, forward strand.
GGTAAATTAGCAGAACAATTTGTTTAATGGCAGGTTAAAAAAAAACTGTAAAATATTTTTAAATTACTATCCAGGCCGTATATTAGCATAAAGAGATTTACAGCCCAATGAAATACAAATATTTACTTTACATTCCGCTACTTACAATTATTTCCTGTAATAAGTCAGAGCAAAAAGCGAAGAATTCTGATTCTGTGACTCCGGAACCATCAGTTGCATTGTCATCAGTACAAAAAGAGGGAGAGAAAGAAATATCCTGGAAAGGTCTTCTGAATGGAAAGACGCCTGTATTTATGCATTACCAGCTGGATGGTAATTTAATTGCTGGAGAAATCACCTACCTGAATACTAAAAACAAATTACCTATCACGATTTTAGGAACCATTGAGGATGACCATAGCTACAGGATTTTAGAATTTGAAAAGTCAGGAAATATAACGGGTATTATCACCGGAAAGCCAACAGATGGTACTTTCACGGGAAGCTGGTTTTCACCCAAAATTAAAAAAGAACTTGTACTTAACCTTGTCAAGAAGGATACAGCTGCCATCTCAAAGCAGACAGAAGCAAAACTGGACGATATTTTCGGGCATTATCATTATCAGTATGGCGATGCCGGCTATCAGGGAGATCTGGAAATTAAAAAATTACCGGATTCAAAAGCCGTTTTTGGAATTACATCCGTTACCGGGGAACCTGCAAGAAATCTTGCACAGATAGATGAGGATACCATCAGTCTGAAAACAACCGGTTTTACCTATAAGCTGTCTGATGCAGAAGACTGTGAATTCAGGGTAAAGTTCTATAAAGGATTTGCTGTCGTTCAGTATACTCAGGGAGCATGTAGCGGGCAATTCGGAATGAATGCGACGGTTGAAGGGATATATGTAAAGACAAAATAATAATTTAGGATACGGAACGTTTAATCCGTGGTAAGATAAATCAAATTGTACAGATCCGGCTGTAACAGATTATACAGTCGGATGATTGACAATGCATCATTCACATTAAAAAAGATGAATAGTATAAAAAGAACCTGGATTATATTGGGAATTTTCTTTGTCTTTATTTTTTCAGGGTGTTCCATCCCGACAGATTTTTACATTCAAAATCTGACCGGGACACCTAAGGTATTAAAGATCAATTATAAAAAAGGGGCTTTCGACAGGTTTTCTGAAGATTCTTACGGTACATTCAGTTTCAACTATGAAAATGATATTGTAAGCCCAAAGTTTTTCAAAAAGAATAGAAAAAACCTGAAGTCCCTGGAAAAAAAGGCAGACAGTTCCGGTACAACCATTACAATAGAAGCCCATTCAACCGTACGGATCGAAAAAACGCACAATTTCTACTGGAGCTGGAATATTGAAAATATTGAAATTGACGGTAAAAGATACAACAGTAAAGATCTGGAAGAGAAATCTGAAAAGATTAAGGACGATTATATCTTTAAAATTGAAAAGTAATTTCCGGTTAATTTTGTTTTTTTAGTAAGTTTACCTGAAAGAAAACTGTAAAAACATTCCATGAAAAAAATTATACTAAGCTCAAGTCTGCTTGCTGTACTATTTTCCTGCAGTAAAAACACTGAAAATTTTGAAAGCTCTTCATCTTCTCAGACAGATCCGGTTTCCATTGACAATTTGAATATTCAGACCAATTCTTTTACAGAAATTGATAGTACGGGAATGCTCATGTTTCCGTTGCAAATGGGACAGAATCCCAGAAAAGACGGTGAATATTCCTATAAGCAAATGCCGGATAACGGATATTGGAACATTGTCTTTCTGAACTCAAATACCAACGAATATCATCTGCTTACTGAGAATAAAGTCATGATCATTAATTATGATTATAAATATAATACTCACGAAGGCACTGATATATCCAAAAAAACAGATCATATTTTTTATAATATAAGAAGCAAGGATTATAATAAAGATAAGCTGCTTAATGAAAAAGATCCGGTTTACCTTTTTGTTTCTGATAAGTCAGGTAAAAAATTAAGACAGATTTCACCGGCAGACTATGACCTGAACAGCTGGAAATATATTCAGTCTTCTAATAAAGTCATTATGACGGCTACAAAAGACAGCAATAAAAATGACATATTTGATAATGAAGATGAAATTTCAACCTTTGAAATTATCCTGGACCAGTCCGAAACCCCAAAAGAAGTTTTTCAGCCCGATCTGAAAAATAAGCTGAAAAAGCTCTATGACAGGGATTGGAAAAAAATAAAATAAGTATAATAAAGATCTGAATATAAACATGGCTGAAAAAATATCTGTAATAGAAAACGATATACAGGACAGAAGTTCTCTGGCCTGGAAGAAGCTTTGTGACTATATAGATAAAACAGCTTCGGAAAACGGTGAAGAATTTTTACCGGCAGAAGAGCTTGGGTGGGAACTGTTTTCTCAGATCCATACTCTGCCGGAAACCATATCAAAGCTGAAGAATGTAAAAAATATGATACTTTATGGCAGCAAACTGAAAAGAATTCCACCGGAAATCGGGGAAATGGAAGCCCTTGAAAACTTTGTTCCGTACACTTCATATGATTTGCATTGGTTTCCTTACGAGATTACAAAATGCAGGAAGCTTGTCAACAGTACCGTGAGTACAAGGGCATTGTATGGAAATAAAAAAAACAGGTTGGTTTTTCCTCTTTTAGATCATAACCCGGTCCGGTATTTTGGACGAACGGTAAATTGTAGTGTTTGTAATAAGATCATGACGTATGAACAAACCAATCAGTTTTGGATTTCCTTATGGGTCGGGACAGATGTATTGCCATTACTGGCCAACGTATGTTCAGAATACTGTAAGAACAGTCTGCCTGAACCTCCGGAAAATTATATTCAGTTTCCCCATAAAGGCGGGAATACATTACCACGCATTCTTACCGAAGACGAACGTTTCGATTTAGAAATAGAAAAAGAGGAAGAAAGAGAAGGGCGTGCAGAAGAAGGAATATAATTAGGGTTCTCATTTTTCATATCCAGACTGTATTTCGATTTTGAGTTGTTTTGCATATTGACTTGGAGACATTCCCGTCATCTTTTTAAAGTTCCGGTTAAAACTTGTTTTGGAATTAAAGCCACATTCAAAAGCCAGTGACAGTAATGTATACTGCTTGCTTTCAGGCTGTAAAAGCAGCTGTTTGAAAGCTTCTGCCCTTAGGGTATTGATATAATCATAAAAATTTTTTCCTTCTTTGGAATTAATGACCTGGGAAAGCATGCCGGGCTGTATATCCAACATTTTGGCCAGATCTCCTAATGTAAGTTCGGAATCTTTATAGCATTCTTTTTCCTTCATCAAAAGTGTAAGTCTTTCCTGAATTTCAATGGCTTTGGAGTCCTCAAGCTTTGTTTTTTCATATTTTATATGGTCAGCTGCTTCTGAAACGGATTCCGCTGCTGACAATACATCACTTTCAAGTACAATGGGACGGATTACCTCATGAGCTGATGATACGTTAGAAAAAATACCAACCTGACGGATTCCGAAATACCCGATGAAAAAAATAAATAATCCAACGGCAATATAAAGAACCTGTACCGGTTGTATAAAAATCACAACAACCCATATAAGTCCCATCCCGAAAATAAGATACCGCATCCAGTTAAGAGTAATCTTGTCTGTATTCGAAAACTGCCCCACAATATTGCGCCGGTGTTTGTGCAATAGAATGAGTGATCCTGCTACATAAGCAACACCTGAAATCATAATGGCAGCAACCATACCTTTAAATAAAGTTTTGAAAAAGGGCTGGGTTGATAATGTATTGAACTGTACTGACGGAAGTATAAAAATCAGTAGACCTGCCACAGATACCGCCGGAATAAAATGAATAATATACCGTCTCTCATTACGTTGCTGCCCACTTAAAAATAAAATATACAGATAGAGAAAAGGACCATGAAGAAAAGGCAATGGTAATTCCCATCCCAGTAGCATAGGTACTTTATAAATAACTCCGGAAGCATAGCCTGCAATAAACAGCAGATGGATCACGGCAAAAAAGAACCAGGCACAAAGAATCCTGTCAGCAGTACTTTTGTGCTGTTTGCTGATCAGTATAATGAAAAGAAACAGTGATATTGAAATTCCGCCTATATAAATAAGCTCCCAGCCTATTGCCATTGTTATAAAAAATCAAAAAGTAAAAATAGCAAATAATCAGACGTATATATTTCTGCTCAGCGATTTATTTATATTATATTTTTTATTTATAGAGTTTGATTCCAAGTCCCACTTCCAGATAGACCAGATGGGTTAGTGTTCCCTGTGGATAATACCTTATGGGGCTGAAAGGAAGATACAGCCTTGTATCAAACGTATATCTCTTTTTTCCCACCGAAAGCTCATACATTAGCCCGTAATCGGTAACTGTTTGATGAGTGCTGATGCTTATTCTGTCAAGTTCCGGATGTTCCAGTGTTTCTTTAAAGGCAATATGCCTTACCCCTCCCAACGCCAGTAAAGTATGCCGGGTTTTTCCTTTTTTTCCATACAGCGAATAACCAATCCCGAATTTCTGGGACAAAGAATAATTGTAGTGGGTTTTGATGTATTGAGGATTATTGCCGAATATCAAAAAGCTGGTCATAGAGTGGGAAGCTGCAGAGAATCTGTAGTTTAACGGCCGGAGCACCATAACGGATATGGTTGGTTTTACCGGACTTCCTGTAGCACCGATAGCAGGCTTTATTTCAAGGATCTTTTCCTGCCTGATGGTATCCTGTGCCTGTAACTGCATACCGATAATTGCAGGAAGACAAATCAATAATAAACGCATATAAGATATTAAGGTTGGTGAAAATAAAAAGAGATTGCTTTTCGGATATTGGGTTTTTTAGAACCCAGATGGTCCAGTCCGACGGCCATATGATATCCCTGGGAAAATCCTTTATAATGTTGATGGAGGACCTGGCGAAAGGCTTCTATAGGCGGAAGCATTCCCCCTTCTTCAAGTCCCCCTGCGGCTAGAAAGAATCTACCATTTCGGGACTGGTTTCCGGCCCTGTTTTTTTTTTCGTTAAGAAGAGCGATCTGGTCTCCAATCCAAAGAGAGGGGCTCAGGCAAAGATAATTTCCAAAAGTATCAGGATAATTGGTAAAGCAATAGGTGCCCAGAAGTCCCCCGGCCGAATGCCCTAAAATAGTCCGGTCTTCCCGTGCAGAAGCAGCATGGAAATCCTTTTCCAGTTTGGGAATCAGTTCTTCATTAATGACCCTTACAAATTCATCCGCACGGCCTTTCCCATCTTTATAAGGAACGGGAAGATAATCATCTAATCTGTCATTGCCCCAGCCGATACCCACAACAAGAATATCATAACGTTGGAAATTTTCAGATTGTTTTTGAACCTCCCGGGCTGCAAAATCAAAATCCCATTTCGAATCTAAAACATACAATGTTTTATATTTTGAGGCAGCAGAATAATTTTTTGGCAATGCCACTTTGATAGGATAAGTACTTCCGTTGATAGAGGAGGTAAAACTAAATTCCCTTACATATTGCTGATCAAATTCATCTTCCCGGCAGGAGATCAGGAAAAACAGCATGATACCAAGGCATGTGATAATTGATATTTTCATTGAGATCGGTTTTTACTGCAGCATTTTCTTTAATGTTGACAATGCAAAAGTAATGGCGTCATTGAGTCTAAACGCTCCATCCTATAAGGTGGTCTTTATTTTAAGTATCTGTTATTCAGATTGTTGATCGTGGGCTGTTTTTGGAGTGATAATAATCAAAGTAAATAAGAGTTTCCGGATCTTTATTCAGAGGAAGCAGTTCATAATTGGGATAAAAGTGAACGTTTTCAGTAAACAGGAATATTTTAAATTTTAGGATTTTCCGGCAATGGAAGATGAAAAAAACAGGATGTAAAATCTGTTATTTTTTTGCGGATTTATTTATAAATTAGAGCGTTATAAATAAAAGCTTCAACCATAGTAAAAAACGGATAAAAAATTTCATCAAACTAAGCAACAGCCATGGCAGAATATTACGCAAAATCAAACAATTCTTTATCTTTCGAAGTGATGGATGATGATCAGCCGCTAGGGAAACTTACCTACAGCAGCTGGTTTAGTTTTAACGCTGAAATAGAGACTTTGGATCACACTTATCAGGTTGAGCCAAAGGGATTCTGGGGAACAACCATAGAACTGAAAGATAATGATAAGGTACTGCTTAAGTTCCGTATGAACTGGAACGGGGAAATTGTGATGCAGACTTATTTTGATGAGATAAAGAGTGGTTATCTTTTTAAGCATAGAGGAATTTTTAAAGACTCATTTGTATTGACAGATCAGCACGGGACAGAACTTTTTGTAATGAAGCCGCATCTGAAATGGAATACCCTGAATTATGAATATCAGATTATTACCTCTGAAAGCTTTGATGTACTGTCAAATAAAGAAATATTGTTACTCAACTCATTACATTGCGCCAATTATTATATGTCAATGATGGCAGTCGTTTAAAAACGGAGATGAGCAGGTATTCCGATTAAGTATTTGAGTTTCTTGCAGAATTGATGGATGGCTTATTATTGATCAGGTTTTGGCTAAAGCCAATGGAATGGTTTATAAAACAGAAAACGGGCTGAAGCCCGTTCCCGTTGAATCATATTCCCGCAGAGAGATGCGGTTTTTTCGGTACTATTTTACCAGTTTGTTTTGATTCCTTAATGCCTGTTATCACAATTAATGGTAAGATCTTTCTCGTTTTTATCTAAAAAAGTAATGGAAGGGCAACCGAAAGACTGCACCATAAATCCGAAAGCTACAGGAGGTTTCCCTTTGAAAAGATAACCGGTCCATTGCATGGCATTGGCACCATCAGTACCTATTCCGTTGAGTGGAGAGAATTCTGCACCGTCGCTGCCTGCTATGGTTATTGTTTTTTCAAATGTTTTTTCATTGCGGTCATTGATGACTGCGAGCTTACGTTCCATCACGATATCATCTTCAAGATATTCCTGCAGATAATAGGTAAGGTTTTCATATTGAGCCTGATAAGTATTTCCTGCTTTAAGTTTGGATGCGCCAAAATATTTTTTTGAAACATCAGGGCTTGATTTCTTCCATGCAAAAGGCTTCATTTTACCTTCGATGAAGGGGTTTTTATTTCCAAAATAGGCAACAGCATTGTTATATTGGTCATAAATATCGTTATTCTGTCGGGCGGCAAGTTGAAAACCTACCATATAAGAAGCCGGGTCCACTTCATTACCTTCCATAGAATAGGTATCCAGATAAGCAACGGCTTTCAGCTTATGTAACGGAAGCTTCTGAAGCCTGTTGAATTCATAATTATAGAGGTAAAGCGAATCATTTTCGGTAAGATGAAGACCATCCAGCATTTTCTTTCTGTGCTGTGGATCGAGTTCCAGGTATTGCAGCTGTTCATAAGGAACATTCTTTTGGTTTTTAAAGACATCTTCCTGTATAGAGTGAGGTTCGGTATAAATATCTGATACGGAAATAAAAACATCTGCCAGAGCGTCCTTCTGTGCGGAAGAAATCAGGCTGATGCTGTAAATATTGAAATTGCTGTAGTTTATTTTATCTTCAGCTTTTGCTGTTTTAATAGAATCGGCAGTTGGTTTTGCTGTATTCTCCACTGCTTTCTTTTCTTCTTTCTTACAACTGACAATGGCCAGTGGAAGAGATAAAAGCACCAGGGCTGTTTTGATCTTCATACGCATTCTTTGCATAATTGTTATTTTGAGTTATAATTGGTAATAAGGTTCTGAGAAATATTTGCTGGGTTTAATATAGGCTGTTTTTCTGTCGGCATCAATGATCCAGATAAACCTCCGAAGCATATCTGCTCCAAAATAGCTGGTTTTCTGTGTTTTGAGCTCTCCTGCGAAAAAACCTACAGAAGGATTTTTAAACACAGTATTTCCCAGTTTAAAAAAAGGAAGTACGGCCTGCTTTGTAATCAGGCTTTGTCCTTTAGAATTTTTCAGTGTTTTTTCACCTGTTACTTTCAGTTTTTTATCCAGTTCTTTTTCCTCCGCAAAGCTGTTACTGTAAAGAAGGCCACCTGAATAACCGGACTGAAGTAAGAAGTATTCTTCCTGCTGGTGCTTTCCATCAACAACATTATCACCGGAAATATAAAAAAAGTCATGATCTGCAAAAATCTGAAGAGGCTGGAATTCCTTTACATCAGGCTGCTGGTCATAAATAACAAACTGATTATTGTCGTAATCTATTTTAAAGGCTTTTCCCTGGAAAAGGCCGGTTCCGATCTTTCCATCCGCTTCATGTCCTGTAAGCTCATTATCAAAAAAACGGACGTTTTGCAGCGTAAGATTGCCGATTTCTACGGTATTGCCATCACTGACTTCTTCTTTGTTGAAAACGATATGATCCGCTTTCCGCTGTCTTTGAGGAGAGATAGAGCAGTCCTTCATGGCAATCTGGAACATAAGATCCAGGGAATCTTTTTTGTTGACCAGGGTCTTTACAATGATATTGTTATGTCTGGTGATCCGGAAAGGAATGGTATGCTGCGCTTTTATACCAAAGCATCCGGCAGTGATAAGCAAAAAGAGCGTTGTTTTTTTGAGCATTATAGTGATTAGTGTTTAAACCTTAAAATTACCTATTATCTTTGGAAAAGCAAATAATAAAAGTGAAATGGTTGAAAAATTGCTACAAAGCGGAATCCGTTGGGAAAAGAAAGAATTCAGACGGAATGAGTTCCTGAAGATCTCCGGCAGTACAGACACTTCTATCTATTTTATTGAAAGCGGCAGTATCCGGATTTTTATAATGGATGAAAATGAAGAGAGAATCATCCGTTTCGGATACACCGGTAATATCATTGTCAGTATGGATTCCTTTTTATCAGGAAAACCATCGGATTTTTATATTCAGGCGATTAAAAAAACATCAGTTAAAGTTGCTTCAAAAAAGGATTTTTATGAGTTCATACAGTCGGATGAAGCACATATGAAATTCTGGATGCATATTCTGGAAGATCTTGTGCTCCAGCAGCTGGAAAGGGAAAAGGACCTGCTTACCAGTGCTCCCGGAGAACGTTTTGAAAGAGTTTTAAAGCGGAGTCCGAAGCTGTTTCAGGAAGTTCCCAATAAATATATCGCCAATTATCTGAGAATGTCACCGGAAACCTTATCAAGGCTTAAAAAATCTTGAGTTCAGTCAATATTTAAGAACAGACAGATCCGGAAATTTGTATAAAAGAATAAAAATGAAATTTTCAACCTCAGAATTATTGGATGAATTAAAAAACAGGACACAGCAGCATTTACACTTTGCTGAAATGTTGTCTGTAAAGCCGGAAGGTGATCTTAATTTCAGACTTTCAGAAGACAGCTGGAGTGCATTGGAATGCCTGGAGCACCTCAATCGGTATGGAGATTTTTATATCCCTGAGATCAAACACAATATTAATTCAGCCGGGAAACCTTCACGACCTTATTTTAAACCGGGGATTCTTGGGAACTATTTTGCCAAAAGCATGCTTCCCAAAGAGAAACTGAATCCAATGAAAACGCTTAAACAAATGAATCCTATTTACAGTCGTTTGGATAAAACCGTAATTGATACATTCACAGAGCAGCAGAAAAAATTACTTCAATTATTAGAAGACGCACAGTATGTTGACCTGGAAAAGACAAAAACAGCGATCAGTATTTCAAAGCTGATCAGACTGAAGCTGGGGGATACTTTCCGGTTTGTTATTTATCATAATGAAAGGCATATTGAACAGATAAAAAGAATTTTAGTACATAAAAAAGAAGAGAAAATCTCCCAAAAAGCTTAATTTTAAGCTAATGGAATTTATATCTCAAAAAACAATACAAACCCCGCTGGGTGAAATGATCGCCTGTGCTGTAGATCAGGGAATCTGCCTGCTTGAATTCACAGACCGGAAGAATATTGAAAAACAGTTAAAGTCATTATCAAAAGCTTTGAAAGCTGACATTGCGGAAAAAGAACATCCTCATTTCAGGCAGCTGGAAGCAGAGCTGAAAGAATACTTTGAAGGAAAAAGAAGTCATTTCGAAGTTCCGCTGTTTACAACGGGAACAGAATTTCAGGAGAAAGTATGGCAGCTTCTGCGTGAAATTCCGATGGGTGAGATAAGGACCTATAAACAGCAGTCAGAATTCCTGGGCAACCCGAAAGCGATCCGTGCGGTAGGAACGGCTAACGGAATCAATAAAATTGCCATCCTGATTCCCTGTCACCGTGTAATTGGTTCCAACGGAGAACTGGTAGGCTATGCCGGCGGGATCTGGAGAAAACAAAAACTGCTGGAACTGGAAAAGGCGATTTTGTTTTGAACCTGAACTTTACTTTCAAAGAGTAATAAAAAATAGATGTTCATTTTTCGGTTGTATGACATCTGTTAATCCTTCTACTTTTGAATAAAAAAATATGATCAGTTTTAAACAGTTACATTATGGTGAAGAGCCATTACTTTTGGGTAATGTATGGAATGTTGAAAGTGCAGGAGTATACGAAAAGCTGGGCTATAAAGCACTGGCAACTTCAAGCTCGGCGGTGGCACTTAGCTTAGGATACGAGGACGGAGAACAGATATCTTTCGAAGAATATTTTTATATCATTAAGAGGATAAAAGCTTCTGTATCAATTCCTTTATCAGTAGATCTGGAAGCAGGATATGGTCTTGAAAATGATACCATCGTATCCAATATTCTGAAACTTTTAGAAATAGGAGTATCAGGAATTAATATTGAAGATACTTATGTTATTGAAGGAGAAAGAAAATTGACAGAAAAAAATATCTTCTGCGAAAGACTGAAAGACATTTTTATCAAATTAGGTGAAAACAGAGACAAAATTTTTATCAATGTACGGACAGATCCTTTTTTACTGAATATGGAGAATGCACTGGAAGAAACCCTGGAGAGAATTAAACTCTTTGAAGAACTTAAGGCTGATGGTGTTTTCGTTCCCGGAGTGATTTCTGAAAATGATATCAGAACAATTGCAGCATCTACGGGTCTTCCTGTGAATGTGATGGGACTTCCTGATTTACCGGATTTTGACACGCTTAAAAAATTGGGGGTCAAAAGAATTACTTCAGGTGCTTTTGTGTACAGACAAATTTATAAAGAGCTGGAAAAAACAGTTCAGAAGATTACAGATGAGAGAAGCTTTTCTACCCTTTTTATTTAATTATGAAACTCACAGGAAAAATAATGTACGAAGCATCTTATACCAAAGATGTTTCCTTTGAAGGAATATTCTGGATGGGAGTGAAGACTACAGGAATATTCTGCAGACCGACCTGTACAGCAAGGAAACCTAAATTTGAAAATGTAGAGTTTTTCTTCAGTACCAAAGATGCAATGCTAAAAGGTTACCGGCCCTGTAAAGTATGCAGGCCTTTGGAAAACCTCAATGCAACACCGCAATATATCAAAGAACTGCTTAAAGAAATTGCAGAGGATCCCACCTTGAAATTTAAAGATTATGACCTTGTCAAAAGAGGGCTGGAGCCGGCGACTGTCCGCAGATGGTTTTTGAAACATCATGGACTAACGTTTCATGCTTTTCAGAGAATGTCAAAGCTTAATACAGCATTTAAAAAACTACAGCAGGGAGCATCAGTTACTGACGTTGCATTTGATACAGGTTATGAAAGTCTCAGTGGTTTTAATGACAGCTTTAAAAATATCTTTGGAGTGTCGCCTAAGAATAATACGATGGAGAAAATTATTGATCTGAAGAGAATTGAAACAATGCTGGGAACGATGATAGCCTGTGCCGATGAAAATGGAATCTGCCTTCTCGAGTTTTCTGACAGAAAAGCGCTTCCCACAGAACTGAAGAGTATTGCGGAATATTGTAAAGCGAATATCATACAAGGTGAAAATCCCCATTTTCATACCCTGGAAAAACAGCTTTCCGAATATTTTGAAGGAAAAAGAACCAAATTTACAGTGCCCCTTTCCCTGGTAGGAACAGCTTTTCAGAAGGAGGTATGGAATATTCTGCAGGAGATTCCCTATGGTGCAACCAGGAGCTACCGGGAACAGGCTGATATCCTGGGAAATCCTAAATCAGTAAGAGCGGTGGCAAATGCGAATGGTCTGAATAAAATATCTATTCTCATACCTTGTCATCGCGTGGTAGGAAGTAATGGACAGTTGACCGGATATGGGGGAGGGATCTGGAGAAAACAAAAACTGCTGGAACTGGAAAAGGCGATTTTGTTTTAATACCTTTATTTTCAATAGATTTTAACTTGTTTTAACAGGAACTTTTAAAGCGATACTGTTATAGAATTATATCGGTAAAACAAAAATTATTGAAGCCGGAGAAAGCTATTTTATTTTGATTTTTGTAATTTTAAACAAAAATTTACACGTGAAAAAGTTATTAGCAGCAGTTTGCATTTCAGTTTCAGCATTCAGTTTTGCACAGGACTATTCAGTACCGGCAGCAAGTCCGCGTCAGAAGGTAGAGCAGCAGTTTTCAATGTCCAAGATCACGATCGACTACGGAAGACCGGGAGTGAAAGGACGTAAGATCTTCGGAGAATTGGTTCCTTATGGTCAGGTTTGGAGAGCAGGAGCAAACTCCTCTACAAAAATTACATTCGGACAGGCCGTTAATTTCGGAGGAAAAACAGTTCCTGCAGGTACCTACGGACTATTCATCGTTCCTACAGAAAAAGAATGGAAAGTGATCCTGAATAAAGACTTCCAGCAATGGGGCGCTTATACCTATGATCCTAAGCAGGATGTAGTAGACGTTACCGTACCGGTGAACAAACTGGCAGACAAGCAGGAGTGGTTTGAAATTACCCTGAATCCTACAGACGAAAACTCTGGAAATCTTGTGATCAAGTGGGATATGGCTCAGGCTGAGGTTCCGTTGAAGCCATCCAAACTGGATACCGTGATCAAGATTTCTGATAAACTGAAAGAAATCAAGAAAATAGAATCAGATTCCACTAAAAAAAGCTAGCATGAATTTTTCTGTTCAGACTGTTTTAGAGAATGAAGAATATCAATTAATCCCCTTACAGCAAGGGGATTTTGAGTCTTTATATGAAGTAGCCTCCGATCCAAAGGTTTGGGAACAGCATCCCAACAAAGACCGGTACAAAAGGGAAGTGTTTGAAAGCTTTTTCAGAGGAGCTATGGAGAGTAAGGGAGCTTTTAAAATTGTAGAGAAAGCTACAGGAGATGTATTGGGAAGCAGCCGCTATTATAATTTTGATGAAGCAGATCATCATATTTTCATCGGCTATACTTTTTACGGCACGAAATCCTGGGGAAAAGGCATCAATCCACAGATCAAAAAGCTGATGCTGGATTATATCTTCCAGTTTGTAGATAAGGTACATTTTCATATCGGGAAAGAGAACTTCCGCTCACAAACCGCTTTGGAAAGATTGGGAGGCATCAGGATTGCAGAAGAGGAGGTGGCTTATTTTGCCGAACCTACCCGTACTAATTTTGTATACGAAATCAAAAAAGAAAATTGGATATGAAAAAATATAAGATCCAGCAATCGCCGTTTGTAGTGCCTACTACGGATGGAAAGCTTATTGAGGAACATTGGGGAAATTCTACAGGCAATTCCAATGTTTCCATTGCTCATATGGTGGCACCTCCGGATTGGAGTGAGCCTCACCAGACCCCTGAGTTTGATGAGTTCACCTACATTATTTCAGGGAAAAAACAGTTTGAAATAGATGGTGAGATCGTTACACTGGAAAAAGGGCAGAGCATCCTGATTGAAAAAGGTGCCAGAATCCGGTACAGCAACCCGTTCTCAGAAGCTTGTGAATACCTTGCGATCTGTCTTCCTGCGTTTTCTATGGAGCTGGTGAACAGGGAAGAGGAAGGAGTAGATTAGTATATAATATAACAATGTACCAATTTTGATATTGGTACATTGTTACACTGAGTTTTATTTCAGTATTTCTTTCAGGAACATCAGCGTATGGTTCCATGCTCTCTTAGCCATCACTTCATTATAATCCGGAGACTTCGGATCGGTGAAGGTATGTTTTGAGTGGGCATACGTGATGATCTGCCAGTCTGCATTTCCGTCATTCATTTCTTTGATCAGGTTGTTGTAATCCTCAGGGGTTACGCCTCTGTCGTCAGCTGGGTTTTCAACCAGGATTTTAGCAGTAAGTTTTTCATTTTTTCTGCTCTGATCTCTGCCCAGGCTTCCGTGAATGGAAACAACGCCTGCAACAGGCAGATTTCCTCTTGCGGATTCCAAAGCACCGGTTCCCCCGAAACAATACCCGATGACCGCTGTCTTATCAGCTATCGCTCCGTTTTTCTTCAGCTGCTCTAATGCCAGCGAAATCCGTTTTTGGTATTCCTGGTAATTCTGTTTGTAATAACCAGAGCTTTTGGCTGCAGATTCATTATCTGCCGGGATCTTGCCTTCGCCATAAATATCGGCAATGAAGGCAATATAACCTTGTTTTTCCAGCTCTATGGCTGCTGTTTTGGCTTCTTCATCAATCCCTTTCCAGGCTGGGAGAATCAGTACTCCCGGAAGTTTTTTTCCTGCATTTGATGTGATCAGGCCGTTCAGTTTCTGTGGGCCGTCCTGATAGGTTACTGTTTTGAGCTTCTGGCTGAAAAGAGTTCCTGAAGCTACCATCAATGTGGTGAGTAAAATGGATCGTATCATATCGTTATTTTGTAATGGTAAGGTGAAATTTTTTTTCTTATATCTATAAGAAATCCTCAACTAAATTACTTAAAATAACTTAATTGAGGATGAAATATATTGTATATAAAATCATTACATTTTTACCCCTAAAACAGTAAGCTCCTGCTCAAGATTGGTATCGAGTGTTACATGAATGGTTGCAAAACCTAACGACCGGGCCATTTCAATATTCTTTGGATTGTCATCAATAAAAACAGATTCACCGGCCTGTATATGGTATCTTTCTAATAGGATGTGCCAGATTGCAGGATCAGGTTTGATGAGTTTTTCTGTGCCCGAAACAACAATTTTACCATCAAAAATCTGGAAAAAATCATAATTTTCCAACGCATAAGGAAACGTTTCTGCAGACCAGTTTGTCAAACCGAATAACTGATAATCCGTATTCTTCAGTTTTCTTAAAACATCTACATTCTGAGGAATGTCACTCTTCAGCATCACCGTCCAGTTATCATAGTAAGCTCTGATCTCTTTTTCCCATTCAGGGAATTTTTTTATCTGAATTTCAGTCCCTTCCGATAGGCTTCTTCCTCTGTCCTGTTCAATATTCCATTCATCCTGAGCGATATTTTCCAGAAAATATTCCATTTTATCGTCATCATTGAAGTAATCTTTAAAGAAATATCTTGGGTTCCAGTCCATTAATACACCACCAAAATCGAATATAATGTTTTTTATTTTCATAATAATTACTATTGCTGTGAATTCCTGTTTTTTTTATTCCGGTCTGTAAAACCGGTACTGCCCATCTTCATAATAAGCATTGATATGCTGCAATCCGTTGGTCAGGATAATTTCCCTGGCTCCGATAATGGAATTATACCTGGCGGTCTGCTCAAATGTTTTTTCGGTTAATTTGATCTGGGGAGCTTTACATTCGATCAGGACTACGGGTTCTGTTTTTTCAGTAATCAGCAGATCAACTCTCTTGGTAAGACCGTTCAGAACGATCTTTTTTTCCGTGATCAGTGCTGAGGTAGAATAGGATTTTACCGTAAGATAATAGTGGACCCAGTGCTGTCTTACCCATTCCTCAGGAGTGAGCAGAAGATAAGTTTTACGAACCAAATCATAAATAAAAAACTTATCTTTGTCTTTCTTGAATTTAAAATCAAAAGTTTCCTGAAAATTCAGTTTTGGAAGTTCCATTAATAAGATGAAAGAATTAGATTTAATCCTCAAAAATATTAAAAATAAAGAAGTTTTACCTATTTATTTTTTTCACGGAGAAGAAGCCTACTTTATTGACCTTGCCGTAAAAGCCCTTGAACACAATTTCCTGGAGGAAGATGAAAAAGCTTTCAACCAAACCGTTACTTACGGAAAAGATACTTCTTATCAGGAAGTGCTTTCTCTGGCAAGACAGTTTCCGATGATGGGTGATAAGCAGGTGATCATTGTGAAGGAGGCCCAGGATCTGAAATTTAATGAAGAGGAAAACAGGATTCTGGAAGCTTATGTAGAAAATCCCGTACCTTCTACTGTACTGGTTTTTGCCCATAAACACAAAAAACTGGACAGCAGAAAAAAAGCGGCCAAGGCCCTGGATAAAGCCAAAGCACTTTTTCTGAGCGAATCGGTAAAGGACGGAAATCTTCCCAAATGGATTGCTGATGAATGTACCAGGCTCAACATCAAAACAGCACCCAATATTTCCCACCTTCTGGCAGAATATCTCGGGAATGACCTTTCAAGAATTGCCAATGAACTGAACAAGCTGAAGATCATCCTTAAAGAAAATGAAGTGCTGGACGGAACGATTATTGAAAATCATATCGGGATCAGTAAAGAATACAATATTTTTGAGCTTCAGAAAGCTTTAGGAACCAAAAATGCCAATGCAGCCTTTAAGATTGCTCATTTTATGGGAAAGAATCCTAAAAACAACCCTTTTGTAATGATGCTTGCAAGCCTTTACAACTATTTTTCTAACGTCATTATTTACCAGACCATGGCAGGGCAGCCTCAGCAGACGATTGCCTCCCAGATGGGCGTTCATCCTTATTTCATCAAAGATTATGCGGAAAGTGCAAGACTGTATCCTTTAAAACATGCGACAAGGGTCATTTCTATTCTAAGGGAGTTTGATATGAAAGGAAAAGGACTGGGAGCTGTGAATATGGGAGAAGCAGAGCTGATCAAAGAACTGGTCTATAAGATCATTAATGTGGATAAGATCAAGATGAAAGTATAGTGAGGAGATGATGGATCTAGACGGAGAGATGATAGATAAGGTACAGATGTTTTTATTGATCAGCTTTAACCCGTATCTGTCTTCCAACCCTTCATTGACAATCCGCATATCTGATATTGACAAGTATCATTAAAATAACTTTAAAAAGACGGTAAAAATTACGAAATTAGCGGTCTTAATTAAATTAAAATCTTTTTTCGAACAAAATAAATTATGGAGCAAAACATTTTAGATTGTGTGATCGTAGGATCCGGGCCTTCTGGTTTCACAGCTGCTATCTATGCAGCAAGAGCAGACTTAAAACCTGAATTGTATACAGGTCTGGAGCCGGGCGGACAATTAACAACCACTACGGAAGTTGATAACTTTCCAGGGTATCCGGCCGGGATTACAGGTCCTGAAATGATGATGGATCTGCAAAAACAGGCAGAAAGATTTGAAACAAAGGTACATTATGAAATGATCACCAAAGCTGAATTCTCTAAAGAAAGAGGCGGTGTTCACAAACTATATGCAGGAAACAAAGAGATTCTTGCCAAAACAGTTATCATCTCTACAGGAGCTACGGCAAAATATCTGGGCCTTGAAGACGAGAAAAAATATGCAGGAGGCGGGGTTTCTGCCTGTGCTACATGTGATGGCTTCTTCTACAGAGGAAAAGACGTGGTAGTAGTAGGTGCAGGTGATACGGCGGCTGAAGAAGCCACTTATCTTGCCAAATTATGTAAGAAAGTTACCATGCTGGTAAGAAAAGATGTTTTCAGAGCTTCAAAAGCAATGATCCACAGAGTGGAAAATACTCCGAATATCGAAGTGAAATTCCACCACGAGCTGATCGGTATTGAAGGTGAAAACAGCCTGGTAGAAAGAGCAGTGATCATCAACAACCAGACTCAGGAAAAATCTACAGTGGATGTGGAAGGGATCTTCATCGCTATCGGTCACAAGCCGAATACGGATATCTTCACAGGCCAGGTAGATCTTGATGAGAACGGCTATATTCTTACAGAAAAAGGATCTTCAAGAACCAATCTTCCGGGAGTATTTGCTGCAGGAGATGTACAGGATCATATCTACAGACAGGCTATTACTGCTGCAGGAAGCGGGTGCATGGCTGCAATGGATGCGGAGAAATACTTAGCTGAATTGCATTAATATTCAGTTTTTAAAAATAATATAAAGCGTGCCTTAGGGTGCGCTTTTCTTTTGGACGTATCGCAGTTCAGTTAGATTTTTATCTTCTTTGTTAAACGCAAAGGCGCAAGTTTTTTTTCTAACTTGATGTATATTTTAAGGCGCAAGAAAATCAGAGATTTTCAGCAAGAGTTTACGTGATTTTTACAACTGTAATCTATGTTTCTATGTTGTTTATTTTTTCAACCGCAGAGACATAGTTTTTTATTTTGTATAAATTATTTGTACTCATGGCAGTTATAAATGGCCTTAATTTTATCGGAGATAAAATCCTTGCGCCTTAAAAAGCATTCTTTTAATATTACTTGCGCCTTTGCGATTAACCAACCCATACATAATATTTAATACAAATATTTCATTGGATTTATAAAACAGGTAATAAAAACATTAATATATTTACAGACTTTTAGACCCTTAAGTTTTTAGAGCGAGATGTATGCTAACAGAACACCTAAACCTTGTGAAAATCTCAGTTTTCACTAAATAAAAACGGATAAAAATGAAAAAAGTAACAGCCATCGGAGGAATCTTCTTCAAGTGTAAAGATCCTGAACAGGTAAACGATTGGTATAAAACCCATTTGGGAGTAGAAACCAGCCCATATGGAACCAAATTCGACTGGAGAGAAACAGACTCCGAAAAAAAGGGATATACCTTATGGAGCCCGTTCAAAGAATCTACCCAGTATTTTGAGCCTTCGGAGAAAGACTTTATGATCAATTACCACGTAGCAAATATTGAAGCACTGGTAGAAGAATTAAAAAAAGAAGGAGTTACCGTCCTGGATGAGATCGCCACTTATGAATATGGAAAATTTGTTCATATCATGGATCCGGAAGGCAATAAAATTGAATTGTTCGAACCGGCAGGAGAGTAAAAGGGTGATGGTTTTACCCATACACCTTTTCCCATTGTCATTCAGGCGTAGGAAAAATCCCAGACATTTATAAGGTTTTTCCTACATCAGATGACTGTTTACAGTATTTGTATAATGCTTAATCCAGAATATAAATTTTCTTCTCCTTAAGATTGAACCCCAGTTTTTACCAAGCCAGTTGATGCCCGTTGATGGTCATAAATGTCTTCATACTTCAGATAAAATTCCTACATTTAGCAACTAATCAAAAAAATATGGAAACAAAAGTCATCAAAATAACACACGTTACCGGAACCTACACCATTGAAGCTCCCCACGGACAGCTCAATGACCTGAAAACCCAACTGGACAAATGCCTGAACGATGAGCAGGGAGCCATTGTAATAAAAGGTAAGGATGGAGATCAGTTTGTATACCCTTCCGATCTTTTAAAAAACAGCTTCATCGCAATAGTTGACAGAGAATAGAGACATTAATATTACCTTACAGGGAATAGTTAAATATTTTATGTAAAATAATTCCCTTGATTTCTAGTCTATTATTAAGTTTTGTTAAAATTTATGTTCTAAAAGTTTTGCAGGAATTAAAAATCGTTCTATATTTGCACCACTGAAAACAACGGTATTACCGGAGTTTAAGGAGAGTTGGCAGAGTGGTCGATTGCGGCAGTCTTGAAAACTGTTGACTGTAACAGGTCCGGGGGTTCGAATCCCTCACTCTCCGCAGAAAAACCTTCAGATTTTATCTGAAGGTTTTTTTATTTTTTAGCCATAAGGATTTTTAAGGAAGAATGGATGCTTCGCCGTTAAAGAAGGTGCATGCCTATATCCGCTTCATAAGAATCAATGAAATTGATTCCATTCTTTGCCTCCTTAAAAACCAGCAGTTTCAACAATAAAATCTTTGCGTTAATTCAATTCCATCAATACAGATAATACTATTCCCCAACTTTTGTACCCTGTCCGAAGTATCTGGCTTTAAGAATTTAAAACATTCAATTAAGAATCAGAATAAATTTTGGAAAATTAAAAAATAGTGGCCCGGTCATGAATACTGATATCAGTTGTAGGGCCGTTCAACAATTTCCTTACGCATCAGGATACTTTTACCGGTGTAAGATTGTAATAATAATCAGCTGTTAGATTGAATATCCGTAAACTTTATGATGACAATACTTGATCAATGATGAAAAAGGCTTTGGTAATGTCAGATAATGTTATTAAATTTATAATGAGTTCCTGAATCACAATATTTTATTACACCTCTTTAAATTTATTAATCATGAAAAAAAAGATCTTTATCTCTGCGCTGTCTCTGGGAGCAATTGTCCTGGGAACCCAACAGGTTATGGCACAAAATTCAGAGCGGGTGAGTACATCAGTAAATATTATTTTATCGGACGTTATTGCTATGGACATTGGCTCTGCTGCTTCAGAGGGAGCTGTAGATTTTAATTATGCGAATACAAAAGATTACAATTCACCGAAAAATATTACCGTTCCCAATAGTTTAGTCATCATTTCATCCAAAAATTTTGATGTAAAAGTAAAATCTGAAGGGACACACTTTGTAAGCGGAGCAAACTTAATTCCTGTAGATATATTACAGGTAAAAGCAATACCGGGCGGAAGCCTGGTAGGAACCCTGAATGAGGTTACTTTATCTGCAAATGATCAGGTGCTGGTGAGTAATGCAAGTTTAGGTACCAGACAGTCTTTAAATATTGCTTACTCCATTTCGGCAGAAAATGCATCCAGGGTTCTTCTGGGAAAACCCCATGGAACTTACACACAGAAAATAACGTATACTGCCACTGCATTGTAAATAAAATACCAATCCAAACAGAAAGCCCTCAATACTGTCAAAAGTATTGAGGGCTTTCTGTTTAGGCCCAATGTGTAATGCTGTAGTGATTTTACTACATGAACTTCCTTTTTCCACTACAAAGAAACTTTTATTGCCGCTGTAGATTTGTAGTGTTCAAAAGGAACAATAAAAAAAGAATAACAATTAAATAATACTGCCATGACAAAACAAATCTTAATCACAGCCTTAACTATCGGAGCGATCATATTGGGAACAGATAATGTTCAGGCTCAAAATACTACTGCAACTACAACCGTAAACATTACCCTGAACGATGTAATCTCTATTGATGCCGGAAGTACTGCAATTGGTAATACGGTTGATTTTAATTATGCTACTGCAGCAGATTATAATTCTGATCAGACGATTACTAAAGCCAACTCTCTGAAGGTTACTTCAACAAAGAACTTTAATGTAAAAGTAAAAGCAGGGGGTGCTAATTTCATGAATGGAACAAACTTAATCCCTGTCAATGTTTTGACTATCAAAGCTGCCACAGCTGCCGGAACCATGGGCGGAACAAAAAATGCTGTAGTTTTATCTGCAACGGATCAGAATTTAGTTACCAATGCTCCTCTTGGAAGCGCATTAACACTGAATCTGGATTACACTATTCCCGCAGCAAAATCATCATCATCTGATATTTTAGGTAAACCGGCCGGAACTTATACTCAAACAGTAACTTATACGGCGACTGCTTTATAAGTTAATTTTTCATATTAATATTTTGTGATTTGGTGTTTCGAAGGCTTCCTCAGGAGGCCTTTGATTTTGTATGCATTTCTGGACATTTAAATCTAATTAATACATCACACCCAAACATTCAGTAGATTTTTGTGAAAACCTGAAGAAAAATTATACGCAAATGGTGATTTATATTATGATTGCTTTATAATAGTAACAGAATTTATATAAGCCCTCAATACTTAGAAAGTGTTGGGGGCTTTATTATTTAATTCAAAAATGAATAAACCGTGTAGTGATTTTACTACATGAACTTCCTTTTTCCACTACAAGGAAACTTTTATAGCCGCTGTAGATTTGTAGTGTTCAAAAGGAACAATAAAAAAAGAATAACAATTAAATAATACTGCCATGACAAAACAAATCTTAATCACAGCCTTAACTATCGGAGCGATCATATTGGGAACAGATAATGTTCAGGCTCAAAATACTACTGCAACTACAACCGTAAACATTACCCTTAACGATGTAATCTCTATTGATGCCGGAAGTACTGCAATTGGTAATACGGTTGATTTTAACTATGTAACTGCAGCAGATTATAATTCTGATCAGACGATTACTAAAGCCAACTCTCTGAAGGTAACTTCAACAAAGAACTTTAATGTAAAAGTAAAAGCAGGGGGTGCTAATTTCATGAATGGAACCAATTTAATCCCTGTCAATGTTTTGACAATCAAAGCAGCAACAGCTGGCGGAACCATGGGCGGAACAAAAAATGCTGTAGTTTTATCTGCAACGGATCAGAATTTAGTTACCAATGCTCCTCTTGGAAGTGCGTTAACACTGAATCTGGATTATACTATTCCCGCAGCAAAATCATCATCTTCTGATATTTTAGGTAAACCGGCCGGAACCTATACGCAAACAGTAACGTATACAGCGACTGCTTTATAATAAAAAAACACATCAATATATTTGCCCTCAGTACTTTCCAGGTATTGAGGGTTTTTCTGTTTAGCCCAATGCGTAATGCTGTAGTGATTTTACTACATAAGCTTCCTCTTTCCACTACAAGGAAACTTTTATAGCCGCTGTAGATTTGTAGTGTTCAAAAGGAACAATTAAAAAAGAATAACAATTAAATAATACTGCCATGACAAAACAAATCTTAATCACAGCCTTAACTATCGGAGCGATCATATTGGGAACAGATAATGTTCAGGCTCAAAATACTACCGCAACTACAACCGTAAACATTACCCTGAACGATGTAATCTCTATTGATGCCGGAAGTACTGCAATTGGTAATACGGTTGATTTTAACTATGTAACTGCAGCAGACTATAATTCTGATCAGACGATTACTAAAGCCAACTCTCTGAAGGTAACTTCAACGAAGAACTTTAATGTAAAAGTAAAAGCAGGGGGTGCTAATTTCATGAATGGAACGAACTTAATCCCTGTCAATGTTTTGACTATCAAAGCAGCAACAGCTGCCGGAACCATGGGCGGAACAAAAAATGCTGTAGTTTTATCTGCAACGGATCAGAATTTAGTTACCAATGCTCCTCTTGGAAGTGCGTTAACATTGAATCTGGATTACACTATTCCCGCAGCAAAATCATCATCATCTGATATTTTAGGTAAACCGGCCGGAACTTATACTCAAACAGTAACGTATACGGCGACTGCCTTATAATAAAATTTTTAGTTTCAAAAGCTCCTTTTTGCTATGTTTTCAGTAGTTTTGGGTTCTTTTATCATTAAACTATTTACACCATGCACAAGTTTATTCACCTATTCATTTTCTTTCTCCTCACAGGATCTTCTTCACTTCTGGCACAAAGTATCTCTATGTCGCCTACACGCTTGTTTTTTACCGGTAATCCGGGAGAAAAAGTAACAAAGACTGTTACGCTTCAAAACAGCTCGGATAAAGATTATGTTTTTAATCTCAACTATAAAGATTGGTTTAGAGAAGAAGACGGAAATAAGGTTTATCTTGAAGCAGGCAGTTCAAAAACTTCCAATGCTTCCTGGGTGTCTACTTTAGAAAACGCTGTAACGGTTCCTGCGAAAAGTACAAAGGAGATTGTAGTAACCATGCAGATTCCGGCAAACGCATCACAGTCTGCCGTTACAAACAGTATGCTGTTTTTCACCCAACTTCCTCAGCAGGCAGATAAGGCACGTGTTCAGAACGGTATTGGTATTATTACCTTATTTGAGGTGGGGCTTCATATCTTTTATACTCCACCGGGAAACCATGTGAAAAGTCTGGATATTACCAATATTGCAGAGGTGAGTAATCAGAATGCAGCGAACAGAAAAGTCGCAGTAAGCATTCATAATGATGGAAACACGGTCAATGATGCCACCGTTGAGTTTGAACTCACCAATACAGACAGTGGTAAGGAAATGAAATTACCCGCAATTTCCATCTCCATGCTTCCGGATACCGATCAGGTTGTTCAGTTTTCTTTACCGGAGAACATTTCAGGGAACTTTCTTGGCGTGGTTATCGTCAAAATGGCAGAATCCAACGATTTACGTGTAGGAGAAAAAAACTTTAAATTTTAAAATTAAGTCTTGAAACCACAGAATGGAATATCAATATCAGTCCTGAGAAGAACAATCTTATTTTTTGTATTTGTTCTTCTGCATATGTCGTTGGCCTTTGCGCAGGAAAAAAAGGACATTCAAATCCATTTTGAAAATGACAGTGTAGCTGTTGAGAAGGGTTCTACTTTTACTAATTTCCTGGTCATTGAGAATAAAAGTTCTGAAGAGATTATCATTCAGAATATCTTACCTCAGGAAAAATATCCGGGATTGCTTTTCTATCCCAAAAATGACTTTACTTTAGGTGCGGGTCAGTCTAAAACTCTTCCTGTAAAACTGATCGCCAACCTGGATTTTATGAAACTGAGATCCAATAAGATCCAATTCCAGGTTTCGTATGCCACCCCAACGCTCACCGGAACTGAAAGCACATCGTTCTTCGTTGCTAAAGGCGAGAACAAAAACATTGCAATTTATACCGACACATACGAAAATTTCATTAATCCTGCTTTGCCCCAATCCTCAATTCTGCTGATTGTAGAAAACCAGGGATATAGTAAACGGACCGTTAAGATTGATTTGCAATCTATTCCTGATGGTCTGGAAATTTTGCCAAAACAGCAAACCATAACTCTGGAAGGTTTAGAAAAGCAAACGGTAGAGATCAGAATTGCAGTCAGAAAACAGAATACACTTTATCCGGAATTTAATATTAATGCAACTGTTACAGACCTGCTTGATAATAAAATCGTGGGAAGCAACACACTTTACTTAGTTATTTTATCGCATAACAGACAAATTGCCCGGGGAAACGAAGCGGCGAGCGGAAGTAATTTTGCGGAATTTAGCTATAATGAAAACAGTTCCGGTTTCAATTATCTTCAATTGAGGGGAAATACAGCGTTCCGGATGACTGATAATTTGAAATCACGTTTCAATATTGGTGCAGATTACTATCATGAAGACGGCCGCTATAACCTGTATGATACCTGGCTGGAACTGGAGCGAAAAAATACGGTATTGAGGGTGGGAAATGTGAATAGCAGCGATTACGATTACCCGGTTTTCGGAAGAGGAGGGAAGGTTTCTACCAGATTTGGAAAAAATAACCAGGTTGAAATTCTTGCGCTTGAAAATAATTATAACCTCTACGGCACTTATTTCCAGCAAACGGAAGGATCTACCATGGTAGGGGCAAAATATGGTTTTGGGAATGCCCAATCTTTCCATGGGAAAGTATCTTATATATTCGATCATGATCCGCGCTTTCACGTAGATACGCAGGTAGCGAATGCGGTGACATCGTTTCTGATTAACGATAAACATACCGTGCGGACGGAGATAGGCTTGAGCCACGAAAAAGGACTTTTGAACAATGATGAAAATGCAGGAGCTTCAATGGGAGCCCATTACGAAGGGAAAATAGGAAAATGGGATATACAATCTGTAAATTCATTTGCCACTAAAAGTTATGCAGGAATCAAACGGGGATCCTTTTTCTCAAATCAGCGGATCGGCCGCCAGTTTTCTGCTGCTCAGCGTGCTTTTATACAATATCAGAATTCGCAGATAGAACCTGAGTTCCTGAGCTTCCAGAGTGAACCGGCCCAAGCTGGGAATACCTCGGATTTGCGTTATTATTTCAACAGCACAGAAGCTTTGGGATTAGGATATCAGTTTTCTTTAAAGAAGTGGAATTTTCTATTTTCTCCAAAGGTTGAAAAGCAGAAAACCGCTAATTTTTACACATCTCAGGAACTTTTTTCATACCGGTTGGAAGCCAATATCAGCACTACATTAGGTGCCCACGGGTTGAACCTGACGGCGGAATATTCTTATTCAAAAGAGAATAATAAACCGGACTGGTTCAACAGTCTGAAAACAACTTTGTCTTACAGATATAAATCATTCTCCCTCAACGGAACAGCCCAGTGGAATGCAACCAGTGTCTTTGATTTAAATTCTTATTATTATGATGTGAACCGTAATTTTGCCAACTATAACGTATACGCCTCGTATAATTTCCAGATGTTTAACCATAATCTGACCGGGTCATTTTCAGCAGGAGCCTTCTATTCGGAACTTTATAAAAATTTAAACAGCAATATCACCGGTAATCTGGAATATAAGATCTCGCCTTCCTGGTCCACCACAGGGTATTTTAATCTTTCAGGTTATAAATCTACGGCCGAATATGCAACCAGTGGCAGTTATTACCAGTTCAGAGTGGGAATTAAAAAATATTTTACCACAGCTACAGCTTTCGGAAACCATAAAGTGGCGTTCCAGTTCTTTGAAGATAAAAATTTCAATGGACTTCTGGAGTCGGGCGAACCGGTACTTGCTAATGAAATTGTAAAGCTGGACAATTATGTAGCGATGACAGATAGGAATGGAAAAGTAGTTTTTCTGAATGTGCCTGATGGCACTTACACCCTGAAGGTGAACGAAAGTGCGGGTGCACGGTTGATGATGGATCCTGTCATTATGGTACATAACAGTATCAACCGCAAAGTAGGCCTGGTAAAAAACATCAGGGTAAGTGGGAGATTGACAGAGATCAAACAGGCTTACGATACTGTGGAAACGGATGTGACCGGAATAGTGGTGTATGCAAAAAGTGAAGATGGTACGATCTCTACTGCCGTGGTTAATCAGAAAAATGAGTTTGAGTTTTTCCTGAAAGATGGAAAATACAACCTCTATATTGAAAATGACAAATACAGCTATACACACCCTATCCAGACTATTCAGGTGACAAAAGAAGGATACTCAAAAACCGTGATTTTTGAATATAAGAAGAAAGACACTACCATTAAGGTGAAAAAGTTTTAAATTTAAAAGTATGAAAAAGATGAGGGCTTTTCTAATAGGAATTTTTACGGTGTTATGCGGGTCTGCAGCCACGAAAGCTCAGGATGTGTACCTGTCGGTTCCTGAAAATAATATTTTTAACAGAAGTGAATTTACCTCAGTACCTACAAGGGTAATGACAAACGCCAACAGAACAAACTGGGATTATGCCTTTTTGGGATTACTTCCTACAGCGCCTACATTTACCTCTGTTTCCGGGCCAACTTTTACTCACTCTTCGTCCTCACTTACTTTACCCAGTTCCACGCTTCTTTGGCAGTTGGAAAGCATGGGCGGGCAGCTGCCGTCTATTGGATTTTCAGGTTATTTACCAGGTTTTCAGTCGTTCAGTACAAGCGCTGTAAGATGGTTTGAACCGCCATCAACCAGCCTCGGGGGAGGATTTAACCGGGGAAATATCAATTTTACATTTAAAATTCCTGCCGCACAATTTACGGCCAATGCCTTCCGGGCCGGAAATTACTCCATGGATATCACTCAGAATTATAATGACTTCACCCCACGAAACTTTAAAACAATTTTGGTCATTCCTTCCTCTATACGATGGATCGCCAACTCTTTAACAAAATACATAGAAATATCTTCTCTGAATGACTACCGCAATACAGCTACGCGCGTATGGGATCTGGGGAATACGGAAATTGCGCATACGGTCGATTTTAATTTTTGGGCGAAAGCTGCTTCCGCAAACATTCAGTTCACTTCTTCCAAAGGTGTTCCGGGAACCAGAAATATAGCCAGCCTTAAATTGGGGAGTAACGGATCTGCACTCACAACCAAGGCCCTGTCTTCCGACTTTCAGAATTTTTCAGCTGCTAATTTCAGTGTTGTAGCGGGAAACAGAAGCAGCTTTATTCCGCAGCTTTATGTGTCTGCGGATGACTTTAAAAACCTTTTTTTTGAAGCCGGAACCTATACGTTTGAATTGAACTTCAATGCCGGAAGTACGGATAATTCAATTAACAGTCTGCAAAATACGGCTGTTCAGTTGAAGGTGCTTCCTCTGTCCGAGATTACCATCCCCAGTTCCGGGCGTAACGTCAACTTCAATTTCAATACCGCTGCCCAATATACCGACGGCCAGTCACAAATGATTCCCAACCAGATTATGTTGTCCAATAATGAAAATTTTGAACTCTATGTAAAATCGGACGAAAATTACTTCAAGAAAGGCGGCCTGCAGACCGACATCAATTCAAACATTTTACAAATTGGTGTAGATGGAGGCTCTGTAAATGTACCTTTATCCAAAACTCCTCAAAAAATACTTTTTAACGGAGCACCGGTTTTGGACCGGGGGCTGAACATAAGATATACCATACCTCCTGCAGGTGCCCAAAGTTTGGTAGGGAAGGAAAACACCACTTACTCTGTCAATGTTTATTATAGCTTTACGGCAATTTAACTTTCTGAAGTAACTCTTGTAATACTTAATCGCCGGATCAGCATAATATTAACGGTATTCAAAAAAAATCTGGTTTTTGATTTTTTGTGCTTGCGGCTTCTAAGATGAACGGTTTTGCTTTCATCGGTTGGCGAAAAATTCCTTCATGCGCATAAAATAAGCGGGAGGCCTTCCAATAATTCGTTTCTCATTCCATGCTGTGCCAGCATTTTAGGGCTGTGGTTCCGTCATCACAATTGATATAGGCCATAAAACTGTTCAAAAGATTTCTTAAAGTATCTCTGCAGATACGTTTCTTCCTTTGATGATTTTTCCTTCATCACGCCATATTTTCAGAACCTGTAGATGTGATATTGCCCCATGTTTCATCTTTTACCCGTTTCCCGTAATGCAAGTAACAGTTTATTAGGTGGAAGTCTTCCGGAATATTATGCCGCACAAAGCTGTTTTAAGTTAAATAAAATACGGTATTTGTAATTTTAGGTAAATCCTATTTGATTTTTCTTTTTACCAATATGATATTTTTTATAACTTGCCGGCTCCTGGAAGAAAGGCCTGAACTATAGTTTTATTTGCATTTAAACAATGCAATCCTTTCTGCCTTCTTTCAAAAAAAATAATTCAAACAGCTTCTAAAACCTTTGAAACGGATTTTATGAATGATTTTATCAACGAACTACAATTAAAAATTGAAAGACTGGAAAACGAAATCAATTTCAAGAACGGACTGATCTCGCTATTGTCTCATGATTCAAAAGAACTGTTTGGAACCCTTCTGTGGCTTTTAGAAGAGCTGGAGCAGAAGACCATAAGTGAGGAAGATTTTTTTAAGTTGTTGCCACAGATAAAAAAAGATGCCCGGAAAAACCTGCAAACTATTCAGGACAGCGTTGCATGGCTAAAAACGCAATACGGGGAATTTAAGATTAAGCCCGTCAAAATTATGGTGATGGATCTTTTTCATCATTTAGAAGAGAAATATGCGGCTAAATTAAAAGAAAAAAACATCAGATTTTATTTTAAAGGAGATCACAATGCATTGGTGACAGGCGACCGTATATTGCTCGAATATGTTTTAGACAAAATTTTTGATAATGCGGTAAAATACTCCTTTCCGGGGCAGGATGTTTATCTGCAGGAAGTTACAGAAGGTAATCAGGTTGTACTGTCTGTAATTGATTTCGGAACCGGAATGAATGAAAAGTATTTACCTGCGATCTACACCTATGATCATCCTGTATTCCTGGGAACTGCCGGTGAGAAAGGCGTTGGATTAAGTTTGAAAATTGTAAAAAATTTTATATCCTTGCTGAATGGAAACATCCAAATCATTTCCGCTGAAAATAAAGGCACTACGGTTTCCCTTTTTTTACATAAATTTATAGAATAATGGGTTCAAAAGTAAACATTCGTATTGTAGTAGCAGATGATCATGGTATCGTTCGGATGGGTTTGATACAGACGATCAAACGGTTAAGACCCGATGCCGTCATTTCAGAAGTAGAGGATTATAAATCACTGTACAAATTAATTCTGAATGAAAAACCGGACCTGGCTATTATGGATGTAAATATGCCTAATGGTACTGTGCAGGAAGCGATAGATTATGTAAAAATTCACCAACCTGAATTGAAAATTCTGATATTTTCTTCACAGGATGAAGAACTGTATGGGATGCGTTACCTGAAAATGGGTGCCGGTGGCTACTTAAGCAAACTAAGCTCTACTGAAGTAATTGAGACTGCTTTAACGGCGATGCTTACTAAGGGCCGGTATGTAAGTGACCATATAAAAGAAGCTGTTTTCTTAGAATCATTAAATGGCACAGCCAAAAATTCTCCTTTTGAAGCGTTATCGGACCGCGAATTGCAAATTGCGAATAAGCTTGCAGAAGGTCTTCCCCTTAAAGAAATCTCTAACCAGCTGAATCTCCATTCATCAACGATCAGCACCTACAAAATAAGGTTGTTTGAGAAGTTAAAAATACGGTCTATACCCGAATTGGTGGAGATCCTCAGGATGTATAACCAATAGATATTCTATCATAAAAATCTGATTGAAATTCAATGGGATTATATTAAATGCTGCAGCGGATTTTGCAATGCAGATGAGAGAGATATGGAGTGTTTGCTGTTGTTATCAATCTACGCTGCCAAATAGAGATTCCAGAAGATTTTTATATCTCAAGGGTACTTTTTTTAGTTTCATAATACCAATGACTTCTCTGAAAAATCCGGAATTTGCTTCAATTCATTTGAAATAATCATGTATAAATGTTTATTGTCAAATTTACTGTAATGTAATACAAATAATTTCGTATTTTGGTTTGCCTGTTAAAATAATAATTCAAAGCATTTAAAAATATTTAAAATATAAACTTTAATGCGGTGATTATCATTTTTTAATAATTGAAATAGAAAAATCTCTAATTGTTGATATAATATATGAAGAAGTATCCAATTCCTGCGAATGAAGAAGGGAGAATGAAAAAACTGGAGTATTTTGATCTTTTAAACCTTGAAAAAGATCCCCAGTTAGACATTTTTGCAGAAACAGCATGCCTGGTGACAGACTGCCCCGCAGCGCTTATTGCTATGATGGAAAGCGAAACCCAGACCATTCAGAGCTGTGTAGGACTTGCCCTTGACTTTGTAGACAGAAAAAACACGGTATGCCAGTATTCTATTGCAAGTGGAGATATCCTCATTATCAATGATACTCTGTTAGACGAAAGATCATCTGATAACCCGCTTATTCTGGCTGGTGGCATTCGGTTTTATGCAGGAATACCACTTATTGATGATGAAGGATTCGTATTAGGAACCATCTGTGTTATTGATTATAAACCCAAAACAATTACCAGCGATCAGATTTCAACCCTAAAAAAAATAGGAGAGGCCATCACCAAAATACTGATGGCAAAAAGGAAGAATATTGAGGCTGAGTATTTTCAAAAAACGTTTACCATTTCTAATAATCTGATCTGTGTTCTGGATAAAGATTTTTTATTGAAAGAGAGTAACCCGGCCTTTGAAAAAACCTTTCAAATGGATAAAGGGCATCTTCTCAATCAGAATTTTCTCGATCTGATCGGAAGTCATAATTCTCAACTTCAACTATTTTCCAAAAATCTACCCGATACAGATGAAGAAGTGACATTTACTACTTCAACAAACATAGGTAACACCCAAACCATCATTATTGAATGGTATTTAAAACTCAATCAAAATCATTCAGAGATTTTTTGTTTCGGAATTAACATCACTCAGCGAATCGAAGAAAAGCTTAAACTTGAAAGCTCTGAACGCCGCTTCAGAAGCTTCTTTGAAAATGCTATTGGCCTGATGAGCATGCATGATATGGAAGGAAATATCATTGCTGTCAACGAAAAAGGCAGGGAAACCCTTCAATATTCTGCCGAAGAGGTTGAAAAGTTGAATTTAAAAGACCTTGTTCCCCAAAAAAACTGGCCTCTTTTGGAGCAATATCTCGAACGAATCAACAAAAGTCAGGAAGATTTCGGAACTATGATCCTGAGAACAAAAGGAGGTGAGGATATTGTCTGGATGTATCATAATCTCGTGGAGATCGATAAAGAAGGAAATCCATATGTGGTGAGTACTGCCCTGAATGTGACTGAAAGAATTACCTTGGAAAAAGATCTTGTTCATACCAAAAAGATGTTGGAACAGACCAGTGCCGTTGCCCAGGTGGGAGGATGGGAAGTTAACCTGAAAAACAATACTGTTCTCTGGTCACAGTCTACCAGGGAAATCCATAAAATAGATAAAAATTTCCAGCCCGATCTTGAAAATGCACTGGGTTTCTACAGTGAGAAAAGCCGTGAGAAACTGGAATTATTGTTCGAAAAAGCTGTAAAAGAAGGCATTCCCTATGATGAAGAATTACAGCTTGTGCAAAATGACGGTATGATGATCTGGGTAAGGGTAAAAGGCATACCGGAATTTGAAGACGGAGTATGCACCAGGGTCTATGGAATCATTCAGAATATTGATAACTTCAAGAATATTTATCTTGAACTGGCCAAAAAAGAGGCTATGCTGCAGTCTTTTGTAAAATACGTACCTTCTACAGTAGCGATGTTTGACAAAGATCTTAATTACCTTTCCGTAAGCAGAAGCTGGAAAGATGAATTCCAGATGAACGACATCAGGCTTATTGGCGAAAACATGTTTAAGATTTCCCCCAATGTACCGGATGAAAGAATAAAAATATACCAGGATGCACTGGCAGGAAAGGCTTACAAAAATGAAGATATGGCCATCGAAGTTCCAGGTAAAGGCATCATTCAGCATTATAATATAGAAGTTACTCCATGGTATCTTTCGAGTAATGTCATAGGCGGAATTATTGTTTCTGCACAGAATATTACAGCCTCTGTGAAAATCAATAAAGAGCTGAAAAATGCGAAGAAAATGGCAGATATTGCGAGTAAAGCAAAGACTGAATTCTTAGCCAATATGAGCCATGAAATCCGAACCCCGCTGAACGGTGTTATCGGGTTCTCTGATCTTCTTTTGAAAACGCCATTGAATGATATACAGACTCAATACCTCAATTATATCAATGAATCAGGGGAGAATTTACTGAATATCATCAACGATATACTTGATTTTTCCAAGGTAGAATCCGGAAAAATGGATCTGGTTGTTGACAGGTCCAATATTTATGACATGGTAAGCCAGGTCATCAATGTAATTCTTTACCAGTCGCAGAAAAAAAATATTGAGTTACTGCTGAATATAGAACAGGGACTCCCTGAAACCATCTGGCTGGATGAATCACGGCTGAAACAGATTTTGGTCAACCTTCTTGGAAATGCAGTGAAATTTACAGAACAGGGAGAAATAGAACTTAAAGTAGAAAAACTGAATCTGGACAGTAAGAATATCAAATTGAGATTTTCCGTAAGAGATACGGGAATTGGTATCCCCAAGGAAAAACAGCAGCATATTTTCAATGCATTTACCCAGGAAAACAGTTCTATCAGCAAACGGTATGGAGGAACAGGTCTCGGACTGACCATTTCAAATAATATTCTGAAATATATGGGAAGTAGCCTGTCATTGTTGAGCGAAGTTCAGAAAGGATCTGTTTTCTATTTTGACATAGAAGTACCTTACGAAATATCTGACCGTCATGAAAATGAGGACCTGAAAATAAACAAGGTGCTGATTGTAGATGATAATGAAGCCAACAGGATTATTATTCAGCATATGCTTGCCTATAAAAATATAGATTCAAAGCTTGCAGCCAACGGAATGGAAGCTCTTCAGATATTACTTGCAGGAGAGCGTTTTGATGTCATTCTGATGGATTATCATATGCCGGTTATTTCCGGGCTGGAAACGATCGAAAAAATCAGGGAACTCTTCAACAAACAGCATGAATCTTCTCCTTTGATTATTCTTCACACGTCTTCTGAGGAACACGATGTTATTAATTCTTTCCGCCAGGAAAACAATTCATATTTCCTGCTGAAGCCTATCAAGTCTGAAGAGCTTTATAAAACATTAAGAACAGCTGTGAAAAATACAGAAAAAGAGACAACCGTTACCGTACAACCTGAAACAGAAATATCCATACTGATGCAGTCTCCGAAAGTTTTACTGGTAGATGATAACCCGGTCAATATGGTTCTTAACCATAAAATGATGCGTTCACTGGTTCCGGATGCACAGCTTACAGAAGCTACGGATGGGCTGCAGGCTGTTTTGCAGTGTAAAGAAAAAACATTCGACATCATTTTAATGGATGTTCAGATGCCGGTAATGGATGGTATTGAAGCTACTAAACAAATCCGTTTACTCCCGGAATATTCCAATGTTCCGATTATTGGTGTAACTGCAGGTAATGTTCTTGGAGAGAAAGAAAAGTGCCTGGATTCCGGGATGAATGACTTCCTGCCTAAACCTTTAAGACAGGCTGATCTACTGGAAATGCTGAAAAATCATATCGGTAATGAAAATAATACTCTTTCCGGAGATTCTGCTACTAAGAAAACCTACCTGGATATCAACCTCCTGAATGAACAAATAGGGGATGACGATGAGGATTTCAGAAAAACATTTTTGAACCTTGTAATAGATCAACTTACTCAGGCTGAGGAAAATATCAAAAAAAGCACAGCTGAAAAAGACAGTGCCGGCTTGAAACTGATTCTTCACAAGCTCAAAGGAACGGCAGGAACAGCAGGACTGATAAGTCTTACTGAACGTACTGCAAGTTGGGAAAATAAAACAGATCCTGAGATGGATTTTATTTCCATGGAAGAAGAAATTATCCAGGAGATAAAAACCGGTTTACAGTTAATTAAAAATCTGATACAATAAAAAACTGAAATGATACGGATTCTAACCATCGAAGGTATGTTGCCGGAGCTGTGGTTTGTCCTGTGATAAAGCTTAAATTACTGATTAATAATTTGGTCATAGCTAACTATGGCAGAATCGAGACAGCAGTTATTTGCAAAGGCTGTCATCCCTCAATTTCTGCAAATAAAACCTCGAAAATCCTGGATTTTCAAGGTTTTATTTTTTATATATTCTTTGTCTTTTTCAGATTCCGGTTTTTATGCGGAATGATTACAGCGCTTTAGTATTCAGGCCAACGTCTGCAATTTTACTAAGTAATTTATCACATTTTTTTTCTTCATTGAGGGTGGCTAAAAGATTTTTCAGACATACATTTTCCTTAAGGACTTTTGCATAAGCAGCCAGTGTACCATAGGTTGCAATCTCATAATGTTCTATTTTCTGTGCGGCAGCTATTATTCCTGCATCTCTTACAGTCCCTGCTTCAGTTTCTTCAATGATGCTCTTTCCTTCATCAAGAAGGCCCTGCATGGCATCGCATTTTTTTGCCTGTGCTTTCTTTTTCAGTGCTTTGAAACATTCTGTGAGTCTTTTTACGTGCATTTCAGTTTCCATTAAATGATTTTCAATAGCTAGCCTGAGCTTTTTGTCTGTCGCATTTTTATGCATTCTGGGTAAGGCCTTTACCAATGCTTTTTCTGCCCAGTAGATGTCTTTGAGACCATCTTCAAATAAATCTTCCAATCCTTTAGAAGCATTCTTTTTAGCAGGAGCTTTTTTTGTATTACCTGCCGGTACCTTTTTTACAGAAGCTTTTTTTGTTACGTTTTTGGTTGCCATAATATTATATTTTGTGTGATTATTTTTAATCTGCTGCAATTCTAGGACCATTTGTGTCTCATGGGTCATAAGTTGATTTTCTGAAAAGTATAAATATTGTATCCGGACGATCCGGCAGGACAAGTTGAAATACATGTGATGGAATGCCTGTTAAAGGCAAACGATGTATATTTAAATCAGATCCTTTACCCTTGGCACATTGCGATTCTGTAAGATGTATGGCCGTCTGAATCTTATTAAACCATTCACAGATAAAATACAGTCATTAACAGATATAATTATGGCTCCTTACGCAATGAAACTACTTTTGCTACCATTAAAAAACATTTAAATATGAAATCGATCAAAATTTTATTCATCGTTCTGAGCTTATTGCCATTTCATGACCTTACCGGCCAAATATTAAAAGGGAAGATCACAGATGAAAAAACAGCAAAACCTTTGGCTGGAGCATTGATCACTTTTAAAAGGGTTGATGATAATGTAACAGGCAAAATATCAGCGAATGACAAAGGTGTTTATCAGCTTCCCGAATCTTTTGAAAAAGGTAATTATGAATTTGAAATAAGCTTAAAAGGATATAAAACAAAAAGTTTCTGTGTTCTTTTCCGAAAAGATACAGTTCTGGATATCCCTATGGCTTTAAACGTAGATGAAAAAAAGTTCGATTAAAAAAATATCATTGAATGAAAAAAATTATAGTTTCTATTGCTTTATTAGCAGGAATTCCTACCCTTGCACAGTCAACAAACGATACCATCAGGAAGCCGGAAAATCAAATAGAAGGAGTTACCATTACCGCAAGAAAACCTACAGTAGAATCAAAAGCTGACCGAACTGTTTTTAATGTGTCCAACAGTTCTATCCTGGCAGGAAATGCCACCTGGGATGTCCTGAAACTGACTCCCTTGCTGAATATTGATAATAATGATAATATAAATGCCGGGGGAGAATTGGTGACAGTTTACATTAATGACAGAAAATCGGTATTTACAGGCAAGCAGTTAAAAGATTATCTGCAAACGATTCCTGCTGATAACCTGATGAAAATTGAGGTGATCACAAGCCCGTCATCCCGTTATGAAGCCAGAGGACCGGTAGTGAATATCGTATTGAAAAAAAATGATGATGAGGGAATTAAAGGCAGTGTGACGTTTAATAACAAACAGAGAAACAAAAATATACAGTATACTAATGCCAATCTTAACTACCATAAGAAAAATTTTACCCAGACCCTGATCGGAAGTTATAATAACGGTGCTGGTTTCCAGAGAAATACCTTTGTAAACAGTTTGTATAAAGATAATGACGTTACCACCACTGCCAACGAATCGGTAGGGTATGATAAGACACCTTCTCTGTCTTCCACTTCCGAATATGACCTGAATGCTAAAAATAAGATAGGACTTATTCTTGAATATTTTCAGAGTAAAAATACTTCAGGTTCTTATGCTGATATCAGCAGGACCAAAAACGGGGAATTCTTTGATGCCTACCGCCAGGATCAGGATGTCATCGGCCGTAACCGTACATTGGGGACAAATGCTTTTTACAAGTATTATGATAAAGAAAAAAACAGGATTCTGGATATTAATCTGGGCTTCAATTATAATTCCCAGAATGAGCTGAGCACCTTTTTAAAAACCTCTCCCGCCTCAGGCATTATCAATCAATTGGGTATAAATTCTGATGCACAGTTACGCAATTATTATTTTAAGGCAGATTATGTTCATTCGCTTGGAACCGGGGGAAGTTTTGAAGCAGGCGGAAAAATGGATTTCAATAACAATATGATCCGGAATACACTTTCCGGAAACAATGCTGATAACCTGCGTCCGCACGATGTTTTTCATTATGAGGAAAATATCAGTTCCCTCTATATGAACTACAGCAAAACATTCTTCGGAAAACTGGAAACAAGGGTTGGGCTACGGTATGAGCATATCAATTACACAGCGAAGCAGGATGTGGCCGGCACGGAAAGAAAAGAGTCCTACGGCAACTTCCTTCCTGACTTATTGCTGAAATATTCTTTCTCAAAGAATTATGACCTGAGTTTAACCTATAACCGTGTTCTGTGGCGACCATTGTATCATGAGTTTAATCCTTTCCTTTTTCCTTCCAATGACGGTACTTTCTTCCGTGGCAATATGGATATCAACCCAAACCTGAGCCACAGGCTTTACATGAAATTCGGATTCCTGAAAAAATATTTCATCTCGGCAAGGTATAACTACACAGACAGGGATTACTGGAGGTCTTTTGTAGAAGAGGGTGGCAAAATGGTTTCCCTGCCGGTTAATCTGAACGGAAAAGTGCAGAAATATAACCTTTTTGCCAATACGAACCAGACTTTCCTCAAAAACAGGCTGAACATCAATCTAGGGGTAGGATGGAATTATATAGACAACCATGATTTCAATGAAGTGAATAATCTCGCAAGCAGAGACTATATCAGTTATATGGAAGCTTCAGCCAATCTTTCTTATACCAATCTTTTTAACAAAAATATAAACCTGAGTGCCTCGGTAAATGTTTTCAATCAGAACTATGGAAACTCTCTCGCCAATACAACAAATGTCTTCCATAACATCTCTGCTACCAAAATATTCCCGAAAACACAGATGGAGGTAAGTTTGCAGCTGATGAATATTTTTAAACGACCTGTTTTCGACAATACAATGTATAGCGAGACCGGAACTTTCAGATCGGAGATGAGAGCAGACTGGTACGGATTCTCACTTTCATTTGTGAAACGTTTTGGAAACCAGAAAGTAAAAGAAAATACTAAAACAGAGGTAGAGAAAAATAAAAACACTGAAAAATAAAGATTCCATGCACCGAAATATAAAATTTCCTAAAACCATGTGTTTATCTTTTGTAACTTTAAAACGTGCTCCTGTATCATTCTTGGGAATGATGGTCAGCGGTATGATAAACCAGAATCCGGGATCACCATAAATACCGGTAAGAAAAAGAAATAAGTGAACAGAAAAGTTCTGTATTACAAAAAGGCAGAATGAAATAGCCTGTATAAAATAAATCGTATGAAAAAACACACCCCTTTACTCATAGAATCTGTTGGACATCTGCTGTTCTGGACTTTTTATGTGGTGTATCCTGTCTTGATATTTGGAAAAGCGAGCTGTTTTAGATTTGATCTTATTAAATCGCTCGTTGATATTGCGACTATTGGAATACCGTCATATGTCATATATTTCTTCCTTCTGAAAAACATTAAAAATCCGGTTTACTGGATCATACTGCTGATATTGACGGGTATTGCGATATATTTTGTCTGTACATATGATTGTGTGTGTAATCTCAAGTATTGCACAATTAATAAAATGATCGGATTAATATTTGTCAGCAGTCTATTTACCGCCATATTTTTCATAAAAAGAAATATCACCCATATAAAATCACTGGCTCATGCAGAGCAGGCTAGGGTAGATGCCGAGCTCAAAGCTTTAAAAGCCCAGATCAACCCTCATTTTCTGTTTAATACTTTAAATATGCTGTATTCAGACGCAATTGCTGTAAATGAAGATATTGCAGATAAAATTC
Source organism: Chryseobacterium arthrosphaerae (assembly GCF_001684965.1). Taxonomy (NCBI): domain Bacteria; kingdom Pseudomonadati; phylum Bacteroidota; class Flavobacteriia; order Flavobacteriales; family Weeksellaceae; genus Chryseobacterium; species Chryseobacterium arthrosphaerae. The sequence goes on from NZ_MAYG01000001.1 coordinate 708,508, forward strand.
TCAAACTTTCAGATAATCTTCATTACCTGATACATGAAGGCCAGAAAAAGGAAATATTACTGGAGACAGAAGTTCATTTTATTGAAAATTATCTGGTCCTGCAGAAATCAAGAATAGGAGACCGTGTAGATATTCAGTTTCATGTGCATATTGATGATCAGTCACAGCTTATTCCACCTTTATTATTTATTCCGTTTATAGAAAATGCCTTCAAATATTCAAGCATGCTTGAAGGAAAGGAAGCTCCTGTTTTAATAGATATTCATTCTTCCAAAGGGATCATCAGCCTGAAGGTCAGCAATAAATTCAATGCAAAATACAGGGAGAATCAAAAGAAAGAATGGAAAGACAGCGGTATTGGAATAGAAAATGTAAAACAGAGGCTGGAAATACTTTTCCCTTCCAGACACGAAATTAAGATTACAGAAAATGAAGACCAGTTTTTAGTTAATTTAATAATAAACACACGATGAAATGTATCATAATAGAAGATGAGCTGCCCGCTATAAAATTACTGAAGACCTATGTAGACAAAACATTGTTTTTAGAATGCCTGGGCGTATTTCAGTCAGTTTCTGAACTGCCTTCCGGTATACTGACGAAAGTAGATTTTATTTTTTTAGACGTTCAGCTGCCGGGAATAAACGGCCTTGATTTTTTAAAAAGCATTGATAAAAAGCCGAAAGTCATTATTACAACTGCGCATAGGGATTATGCAGTAGATGCCTTTGAGCTGGCAGTGGATGATTATCTGCTTAAACCATTTTCATATGAACGGTTTTTGAAATCCATCTACAGGTTGCAGGAAGACACAAAATCTGAAAAAGACGAAAATAAGAACGAACTTTTTGTTTATACAGATAAAACGTTCTTCAAAATCAATAAAAACGAGATCTATTATATTAAGGCAGAAGTAGATTATGTGAATATTTTTTATGAACACAACCAACTTCTTGTACAGGACAGTATGAATAACTGGGAAAATAAATTAAAAGAAGATGGCTTTATAAGAGTACACAGATCATATCTTATTAATTTTAATAAAATAATCAAAGTGGAAGGTAATTTAATTCATATTAAAGACACCATCATTCCGATCGGGAAAACTTACCAGACCGCTTTTTTTAATGCGATTAAAGAAAAGTAGTTCTCTATGGTATTGAAATGCTGATATTGAGGGTTTTGTATCAATACACATTTTTGGTATTAATCCACTTTTATGCATACAGTCATAAAGTTTTTCTGTTACAAATTTTAATTTTGAATCACCATAATAGTTGTAGTATCAATCTCTGCATCTTAGTAACCCTCCTGATAAGAGGGTTTTTGTGTGATTCTGTGACACTGATCTGAGGATAACCTTTACAAAATAGGACTTATCTGTTACATTTCAGGCTATACATCATAAACAATGAAATATGGATTTAAAAATATTATCAGTCGTCTGGGGAGTGCAGGATATGAACAGAGCTGTTGCTTTCTGGTCTGAAGCCCTGAACTATAAACTCAAAAAAGATCCCGAACCGGATTTTGCCATCCTGATTCCTGAAGACGGGCAGGGAATTCAGTTATCATTAAAACTGACCACATCCCCGGAACCGAAAAGGCATCACATAGATCTTATAACGGATCATCAGGATCGGGAAGTGGAACGTTTACTCCATTTAGGAGCCGAAAGGATGAAAGACTGGAATTACGAACAGGATGCAGACTATGTGGTCCTGCTGGATCCCGAAGGAAATTCCTTTTGCGTCGTACAGGCCCCGGAAAACCCATAAAAAAACGCCTTAAGATCAAAGATCCTAAGGCGCTGTTATTTTCATTAATTAATATCAGCTTAGTATATCACATGGTGCATAGCAAAGTATCCATGGACATTTTTTTATTCCCGGTGGCGGGCAGCATGCTTCGGAGCAGCTGAGTGCTCCGCCATTGATGTTTTTCAACTGGTCTCTTGAAATTTTCTTACAATTTTTCATAGTCAAGTCATTTAAGCGTTACAATTTAAGGCTGATTTCCGCCGCCACATCCATCGTACGGCATGCATTGCCATTTCCCGTTGATTAGGCATATCTGACCTCCAGGGCAGTTAATACCTCCTTTAATAGCTTTCAGTTCCTGTCTTTCGATTTTTTTTAAATTTTTCATAATATTTAGGTTTAGTTCTGTTCGAAATTAATCAATTTTTATTTACTGAGGTAAATTATTCTTAAAAAATATTTATTATCCGTGTGAGTTTACCGGTGTGATATTGATGGATAAGCCTTTTAAATCAGGTAAAATATATCAGCTCTGAAAGTTTTCCCGGAATGAAGTTCATCAGAACATACTCTGAGATAAAAATCTTGTCTTGTGGCAAGTGGGATTTCATAATGACTTGGTAATTTTGATTCAACATATTACTTAACTAAATCCGGAATATTATGAAAAATCTATTCAAATCTTATACGTTATTCATCGCCGCTGTACTTATTTTACTGACTGTATCACAGATGAATGCTCAGAAAATAAAACCTTCTGACAGTGGCTATGCTCCTGTGAACGGGATCAAAGTTTACTATGAAGTATATGGCGAAGGCCGCCCTGTAATTTTGCTGCATGGCGCTTTTATGACCATTGATACAAACTGGGGAGAACTGATTCCCGAGCTTTCAAAAAACAGAAAAGTAATTGCCGTCGAATTGCAGGGCCATGGGCACAGCCCGTACTCAGACAGAAAATTATCTCATACCACATTGGCGAGTGATGTGGCAGGAGTAATGGATCATCTGAAGGTTGAAAGTGCGGATGTGGTAGGATACAGTTTTGGAGGCGCCATAGCCTATCAGTTTGCCATCCAGAGCCCTAAACGGTTAAAAAATCTGGTCATTATTTCTGCCACATATAAAAGCAGTGGCTGGATCCCTGAGATCAACAGTGTCTTTAAAACCATGAAACCGGCTCTTTTTGAAAATAGTCCTATGCATACAGCTTATAATGCAGTAGCTCCTGATAAGACAAAATGGACAAAATTCCTGGAGCAGATGATTGCTTCTGCCGGAACGCCATATGATATGGGAGATTCCAATATTGCTAAAATTACCGCTCCTGTGCTGATCATAGCAGGTGATAATGACGGACTGGATAAAACCGAACTCGCAAAAACCTATAAGTTATTGGGCGGGGGTATTGCCGCTGATATGGCTCCCATGCCAAAGTCCCAGCTGGCTATTGTACCGGGACAAAGCCATGTAAGCCTGATGATGCAGACCGCAACAATACTTGGCTACCTGAATAATTTCTTAAAATAATCTGAAGCTGTAACAGCCCATATTTTCTTTCATTAATACCATACCATATGAATACAAAATTTGAAGCAGGAATCAATATCGCCATCAAAATTCCAAAAAATAAATATCAAAAAACGGTCGCTTTTTACAGGGATATTCTGAAACTTGAGGTTGAAGAAAAGCCGATTACCAATCCTACGGTTTCCAGAACACATGAAGTAAAATTCGGACACAATGTGATATGGCTCGACTGTGTAGATAACTATACCCATTCCGAAACATGGCTGCAGCTTACTGTACCTGACGTAGAAGCTGCAACGGAATATCTGAAACTGAACGGAGTAGAGACCTGCGATGAAATTGAAGAACTTCCTGAAGGGATGCACTGGATCACAGACCCGGCAGGTACGGTCTTCAATCTGCAGCATGGGTGAAAGGTTTCAGAAAATATTTCTTCTTTTTAATCAAAAATCATTGTTTTCATAAAGTATTTCTTCTCTTTTGGATTTGGTTTGCTTTTTGTAGTGAGTGATGGATTAAAAAAATAAATAAAAAATTATGAAAATCTCTTATTGGGGAGCCGGAATTGTAGGTACAGCATTAGTACTTGCATTAAGCTCAAATGTTGTTTTTGCTAAAAAAGGTCTGAAACCCGTTTTTGAAAAAGTCAGTGCGAATTCAGATTCATTAAAAGTTGAAAGTCTGGCTAAAGAACTGAAGAAGCTGAAACCTCTTGGTTCTGATGCATTTAAAAGTAAATTTAAAAAAGAGATTAACGGATACAAGCTTACGGAAGTAACCGCTTCTGAAGATAATGAAACGGGTTCCTTCGCTACAGGAAATTATGCAAAAGCAGGTAAAAACATTTATCTGATGGTTACAGACGGGGCCGGACCCGGAGCTGAACAGGTAAAATCAAGTCTGCTTAATTACCTGGAAACAAAAAAATATGTAGAACCCGGAGATAAAACCAATATCAAAAGCTATAAGGGCTGGCAGGTATATTTTGATTACAGTATGTTTGACAGTGATCAACATACCAGCATCCAATATCTGGAAGGGAACAGGTATTCTGTAGTTTCATCAGGCAATAATGTTCCTATTGACGAGCTGAAAAGCTTTTTAGATAATTTTAGTCTGTAACATTACTTTTTATTATTTTTAGGCACCGAATTATAAAATTTAATAGTATCCTTATGACAATGAAACGATTCACTCTGATTTTGGCTGTGTTTTTTCAATTGGTAAGTATAACCGCATTTTCGCAGAAAACAGCAGGACTCAATTCTTTACTTACTAAAGAGTCAGAATTTATTTTCCCGCAGACTCCTGATAAAATTTCAAAAGCTCTGCAGGCAAAAACAATTTTCTATGAAGATGCCAATGAACAGAAATATGCAAAATGGCTGACCAAATCAGGTCTTGAGCTATACTGTGGTTTAGGAAAAAATAATATGATCAGCGAAATGTTTTTTGACATTCCTGATGATAAACCTGTAGTAGTAGAAGGCCTTCCTTTTGGTCTTGCAATGAATAAAACAACTTTAGAAGAGGCTAAAAGAAAACTGGGGAAATATGGAGCGAAAGTTCAGAAACTGGGAGACGACAGTGAATTTTCCGGAGGTTCAAAACTGACCTTCAAAAAAGGCAGACATTATACGACTTTACTTTTTGACAGCAAGAGTCTTTTAAAATCTATAGGCCTTACGAAAGAGCTTGCAGATCCTGCAGCAAACTGATCTATTTTTTAAGAAGCCTGACTTCATAAAAATCTTCCTGATCAACGGGAAATTTTAATTGCCACGGATGCACGGATTTTTTTATCCGTATATCCGTGGCAAAAAATATCTTCTATACTGAATGGAATCATTTAGTTACGCAGAAACTGACCAATTCCGGCAGAATCAAACGTAAAAACCGACTGACTTTCAGACTTATCTATTTTACTGCTGATCGTTAAAGCCCACAACACCAGTTCCTTGCAGAAATTCTGATCTTCTTTGCTTAATTCCGGTACATTTTCCTCAATTACTGCAGCCAATGGTGCTACTTTATCAAGTTTAGCATAAAACTCCTTATCAGTATCATTATAATGAAGTTCCAGATGATTTTTGTTGAACCAGCGGATCAGGTCTGTATAAGGTGTCCTGATATCTTCTTTCTCCAGTTTGGGAATACGGGGGAAAAGCGTTTCAAACTGTCTCATGACCGCCTTGTCAATTAATATCCTGGCCACATAATCTGCACCTTCCTGCTCACCTTCATATACCAGCTCGATTTTTCCGGTAATAGACGGGATAATAGACATGAAATCAAGCAAACGGACCGTGGTTTTTTCAGCTCCGGACTCAATGAGTCGTAATTTTGCTGCAGCTATCAGGTTTTCCATTGCACTGATGGTCAGCCGGGCACTTACACCGCTTTTTGCATCTACATATTCACTTTCACGGGCTGCAAAAGCAACTTCTTCCAAAAGATCTTTAGCCAGATCAGGAATCCGGATACTGGATTGGTCTTCGGACGAAATCATGGCTTCCTGTTCAGTAATCTGGCGGGCAAGGGCAATGGTTTTAGGATAATGGGTGAAAATCTGTGATCCGATCCTGTCTTTCAGTGGGGTTACAATGCTTCCCCGGTTGGTATAATCTTCCGGATTGGCGGTAAAGACAAACTGGATATCCAACGGCATTCTCAGCTGGAAACCACGGATCTGAACATCCCCTTCCTGTAAAATATTGAACAGGGAAACCTGAATCCTTGCCTGCAGATCGGGAAGTTCATTCAATACAAATATAGAACGGTTTGCCCGTGGAATCATTCCGTAGTGTAAAACCCTTTCATCAGAATAGGGCAGTTTTAAAGTTGCTGCTTTAATAGGATCTATATCTCCAATTAAATCTGCAACATTCACATCCGGTGTTGCCAGCTTTTCAAAGAAACGGTCGGAGCGGTGTACCCAAGAGACAGGTGTTTCATCTCCCAGTTCTGCAATAAGATCTCTGGCAAATTTAGAGATAGGATGAAACGGACTGTCATTGATTTCAGAACCTTTTACAACAGGCATGTATTCATCAAGCAGATCTACCATGCTTCTTGCAATCCTGGTTTTTGCCTGTCCCCTTAAACCGAGCAGGTTGATATGATGGCCGGCGAGAATTGCTTTTTTCAACTGAGGAATTACCGTGTCTTCATATCCCCAGAGTCCTTCAAATACAGGTTGTCCGGCCCTGATCCTTGCAATCAGGTTGGCCTGAATTTCTTCGTTGACTGTTTTATGAATATATCCGGAATCTTTCAGTTCCTTGAATGTAATATCGTTTTTCATTTCTTTTTAAATTAGTATCTGGTGAGAATTTCAGCGCTAAAACTTAAGTACTGTGATGGGTAAATCAGTTTTCTATATTCTCTTTATTCTGTTTTTTTCGTAATCTTCAAAAATCATCTGTCCAAGACCTGACAGGCCGGTTAAGAACGCTTTCCCTTTATTCTGGGCTGTGAAAGCTTCCACAAACTGGCGGAGGTAAGGATCCTGGGCAATCATAAAGGTTGTGATCGGGATTTTCAGTTTTCTGGCCTGCGCAGCCCGGTTGAGACATTGGTTCACGATCATTTCGTCAAGACCATAGCTGTTCATATAAAATTCTCCTGTAGGAAGCTGGATGCAGCTGGGCTTTCCGTCAGTAATCATAAAGATCTGTTTGTTGGTATTTCTTTTCCTGCGAAGAATATCCATGGCGAGTTCTAAACCGGCTACCGTATTGGTATGGTAGGGCCCGACTTTTAAATAGGGAAGGTCTTTGATTTTGATAGGCCATGCTTCGTTTCCGAACACGATGATATCTATAGAATCTTTAGGATATTTCCGTTTGATCAGTTCTACCAGTGCCATAGCTACCTTTTTGGCCGGAGTAATCCGGTCTTCACCATACAGGATCATAGAATGGCTGATGTCAATCATCAGTACGGTACTCATCTGTGCCTTGTGTTTGGTTTCTTCCACTACAAGATCATCTTCAGTTAGCCGCAGGTCAGAAATTCCGTTATTCACCTGTGCGTTTTTCAGGCTTTCGGTCATATTGACGGCAGACAGGTCGTCTCCATATTGGTAAGACCTGCTTTCACCATCCCGTTCATCACCGATGCCTGTCCTGGAAGTGCGGTGATTTCCGGTGCCGCTTTTTTTCAGTTTTCCGAAAATCTGATCCAGAGCATATTCACGGAGGGCAGCCTCCAGTTTTGGGGTCAAGATATTTTTGCCTTTCCCATTTCCGGAATTGCCCTCTTCGGAATCATCTTTCCTGATGTATCCCCGTTTTCTCAAATCTTCCTCAAAATCCTGTAAAGAATATTCATCATCAAAAATATCATATTCTTTATCAAGCATATCAAGCCATTCGAAGGCTTCTTCAATATCCCCGGAGGTGTGGGTAAGCAAATCTTTGAACACATCAAAGACCCGGTCAAAATGCGATATTTCTTCCGGTACATGTTTGCTGAATATAAAGCCTCTCTGGGGACTAAATTCTTTATTGGTCATAAGATGATGAAGCTTTTTTGCTGTTATCTGCTTTTGAATTTCACTGACAGTGCATTATGATGACCGGCAGGTATTCAGTATTGCTTTACTTTTTTAAAGAGACAAGTTAGCAAAATATCATTTCAGGAACTCTTATGAAAAATAGAAAAAACTAATGGTGGTTATATAAAATCGAAATATAGTTGGCCAGACTTTAGTTTCATCGTAATACCTAAATATCAGATGCTGCTGAATGATGGCTGTTCAGCTCGTTAATAAAGTAAGAAGGGGTAACTCCTTTTTCTTTTTTGAATGCGATCACGAAGACCTGGGATGAAGCATACCCGCATTCTTCTGCAAGGTAACTTATTTTATATTCTCTGTATTTAGGATCATTATACAGGTTGTGAACAATATAATTGATTCTTAAACTATTGATATAGGCATTGAAATTCTGCGATTTATTATTTCTGATTACTTCAGACAGGTATTTGGGATTGGTACTGAGCAGATTCGACAAATAGGCAATATTGATTCCTTTTTTGAGGAACTTTTCAGAATTTTCGAAGGTTTCCAGCTTCTTTAAAATTCTTTTTTCGGTCTCAGAGGAAATACAGGTTGTTAAATGATCTTTATTTTCATCCTCAGGCCCGGGATTGTTCTGATACAGCTCGTGGATGAGTTCATTATATTTTTTACGGTATTCATCGGCTCTTTTTTTATTGTATTTCCATGATACGGCAATAATCATAAAAATAATGACTGCTGCAGTGATAATGATGGCCAGTCTGTTTCTGCTGTAAACATCCCTGAAGGTATTGATTTTTTTTCTGGACTGATTGATCACGCTGATATTCTGGGCTTTATTGATGCTGTCATTCAGGTGGGTGTATAGCTTCAGGTATGTAAGCTCTTCCTCTGAATTTCCTAAAGCATTATAAGAATCTTTAATGATGTCATAGGCAGAAAGTCTTTCCTGTGGTTTTTTCTTTACTTTTTCAAGTTCCAGCACCTTTCTGGAATATCCTATACTTTTGTGATAATCTTTTTGGGTAAAATAAAAATAACTTACTGCTTCATACACTTCAATATCACAAAGTTTGAAATACTGCGGATGAGTAACAGAATAGACAAGTGCCTTCTGAAAATATTTTTCTGCAAGACCGGGCCTGGGTTTTTGGGGATGGTAGGCATAGGCAATCCCCATATTCATCAGCTGAAATATGGTAAGATAATAACATCTGATTTCCTGGTAGGCCGTAAGACCTGAAGAAGGTATTGATTTCAGCCTGTTCAGGCTTTTTTGTGTATAATATACCATGGAATCTTTAGCATTAATCCTTGAAAATACTCCTGCAAGAAGCATATATGCATTGGCGTAATAAAGATCTTTGTCTGTCTTATTCTCAATTCTGTCTGCGTATGTGGTATCTTCCAATAGCATTCTGGCTTCAGGCTGCAGACCCAGGTCTACTGCTGCACAGGCTTTGTTGAGATGGATCAGGCTTAGTGAATAATTGTCATTCTCTTCCTGGGCCAATTTTTCCGCTTCATCCCCGTATTTCTCAGAAAGGCTGTAATTTCCCCTTCTCAGAGCATTCCGTTGCAAAAGTATAAGTCCTCGGAGCTCTCCGGATCTGAAATTAATCTCTTTCGACTTATGGATCATTTGCCGGATATCATCCATATTGGTGATCTTTCCTACATCATTATACTCAATCAGGTCATATTGCTTCATGAGCTGTTTTTCTTTACTTCTGATATCCTGTGCAGGAAGTGGGTGGAAAATAAATAAGGGTAATAAAAAAGATATCAGGGAAAAACTTTTGATCATTATTTTTCAATTCATTTACGGTGTTAAAATTAAAATATTTTGCCTTAAAAATTTTTGATTTTATGCAATGATTACTGAAATTATTCTATTTTAATTTTATTGTATTTGTTTGGCTGTCATATGTTTGCGGTGTGATTTGCTGAAGTCTCCGGAAGACAGTTTTTAAGAAGGAGAATGGTAGAAGGATTTCTATAATCTTTCCTTTGTTCAGTTGTCGTACACAATATTGTGAAATAAATTTGACTAAAATTTAATGTATGAATAAAAGAACAAGACCATTTTTGTTAGCCATTGCCACCACTGCAATGAGCCTGCAGATGACTTATGCACAGCGTGGTTTTTTTAAAGATCTTTCTCATGGTGAAAAGGCTGAAAAAATGAAAACAGTTCCTGTTGAGAATATAAAAAAATATTCTATCCTGGAAATGAATGATACCGCATTAAAAACGTACCTATCATCCGCTCCTTCAGCCAGCCAGTACAAAAAATCCGGAATATCATTAGAAATTCCTTTACCCAACGGAAAGACAGAAACCTTTGTTATTTATGAATCATCAGTTCTTGCTCCCGAACTTCAGGCGCTACATCCGGATATCAGAACATATAAGGGAGAAGGAACCCGGAATCCGGGCTATAAAATCAGATTCAGTCTTACTTCAGAAGGTTTTAATGCTATTATCCTGGGAGTAGGAGGAGATACTGTTATTATAGAAAAAATCAGGAATGTAAATAATCTGTACAAAAGCTATTTTTCCAAAGACGCCCTGTTGCCAGCCCAGCCTGTTTCTCAAAACAGATGTGGTACCAGCCTTGATCTTGGGGCATTTACCCAAAAACTGCAGAATAATGCCAGTCTTGCCAACGGAAAATTGTCAAATGGTGACCATATTAAAAAATTTAAACTTGCCATAGCAGCTACAGGAGAATATACTGCTGCTTTCGGAGGGGGAAATGCCAATGTTGCCTATGCTACCATTGTAGCTTATGTCAATGAGGTGAATGCAGTTTACGAAGCGGAACTGGGCGTTAATTTACAGCTGGTAAGCGGTACAAATGTAGTGTATACCGACCCTGCTTCCGATCCCTATACGGCGAATGATCAGGGGACAATGCTGGATGAAAACAGGGCAAACCTTGCCAATGTAATCGGGAACGCCAATTATGACGTAGGGCATGTGTTTGGAGCCGGAGGCAGCGGGTCCGGAGGAGGAGTGGCCTTTTCGCCGGCAGTGTGTAATGATACCTATAAAGGTGGGGGTGTATCGGATATCGGTGATGAAGTGAATTATGCGAGAGTATTTTCTATTCAGCTGATCGCTCATGAGATAGGCCATCAGTTCGGAATGTCACACTCCTACAACAGTAATATTCCGGTGTGTACTACCCGAAGATATACGACCTCAGTGGAACCGGGATCCGGTGCTACCGTAATGAGCTATGGTTTTACCTGTGCCAATAATAACCCGGCTAACGGAGTGACTGGAGATGATGATTATTCTGACAGCTATGACGGAACGGGAAAAAAGATAGGCCCTTTCCTTAATTTTCATACAGCGAGTATAAAACAGGCTCTGGATTATATCTCTACGCTAAGCTGTTACACTACTGTGGCTTCAGGAAATACCATTCCGGTGATTAATGCTATGCAGGCTTCCTATACCGTCCCTAAATCAACGCCGTTCTACCTTAAAGGAACAGCAACGGATGGCGATAATGATCCGTTAAGCTATTCATGGGAAGGTACTAACATCAGTGATCTGCAGGATGTAACGGGAAGTAACGGATCTCCTGCTGCGCCTCCGGGCCTTGACGGAACTGTTCTTGAAAATACAACCCATCCGCCGTTCTTCAGGTCTTATCCCCCGGTTACGGCAGGTACAGATCCCGGGCTGAGATATTATCCGCTGCTTGCTGCTGTATTAGGTGGAACAAACTATTCAAAAGGGGATAAGCTGCCATCAGTAGCTGTTGAAACCACCCATACCCTTACCGTTCGTGACGGCAGAGGAGGAACAGTAACAAAAAATGTTGTAGTGAATGTAGATAATTCAGGTCCTTTCCTTATTACGAATGATCCATCCGGCACTTATACTCCGGGCTATAATCTCCCTGTGCATTGGAGCGTGAACGGTACGAATAATGCTCCGGTGAATTGCAAGCTGGTTGATATCTGGCTTTCAACCGATGGCGGATATACATTTACACTGCTGGCTTCAGCACTGCCTAATTCGGGAACAGCGAACGTTATTTTACCTAATGTGACGACGAGTCATGCAAGATTAAAAATAACACCGGGTACAAGTACGGTGTCCGGAAATGTTCCGGGGATCTTCTTCGATATTTCTAATACGGATTTTTCCATTGGCAGTACTTTAGCTGCGAATAATCCGGCCGCAAAGAATGATGAGATCAGGATATATTCCGATGCCCGCAATATTGTAGTGGCCTCTTCTGTTCAGAAAATTCTTTCAGTGGAGCTTTTTGATATGTCAGGACGTCATCTGTACAAAAAGAAAAATATCAATGCTAATATATTCTCTATTCCGGATATAGGTCTGAACAGGCAGGTGGTCATAGTGGAAGTTATTACACAACAAGGTAAAGTGGAAACCAAAAAACTTCTGATCAATTAACAGAAAGCTCATCCGAAAATTGATCTGCTGAAAACTCTGACATTTTCCTTCCGGGATAAGAAAAACCTGCTGGTAACAGCAGGTTTTTTTATTTTTAATATTTCATAATGATATTAAGCAAAAACCGGTAAAAGACAATAAGAATAAATATGTAGTGCTTCTTATTGATTACTCTCAATCCTATAAAAATAATTACTCAGAAATACAGACAGGGTAGAGATGCGACACATAGGTGTGAGGAGTATGAATGGATAGCGGAATCCGGCTCCTGATCAGGGATCTGAAGAAAGTATTAAATATTTTGTTGAACACCGATTTTTGCATCTTATTCTGAAAATATCCTGCCCGGAACAAAATTTTTAAGCTGTAAAAGGATTTTACTGTCAACTTATATTGAGTTTTACCGATTTTGTCTGATATTTACTATTATAAAGAAGTGAAAATTTACTTTAACTTTGTAAATTGTATGGTATCATACATATTGCAGAATTTTTGACAATAATGGTATATCATTGAAAATTAATAAGAAGTGAATTTAAATTATCCGGAAAATTAATTAGCTGACAAATAGATATGAAGAATAAATTCTTAAATTTTAAATTGAGGAAAGTAGTTCATTACTCGCTGATCATATGTATTTTATCAATACAGGTGATTATCGCCATATTCTTTTATAACGAATTTGTCAACGGAAAGAAACTTCAGTTTATCAAAAACCAGCTGGAAGACAGCAGAGCCCTGGGAGGATTAACGGATGATTCAAGGAAAGATTTTATGGCCGCCCAGGAACATTTCCAGAAATATATGGCTACCCAGGATGATAAGGATCTTCAGTCGTATTTTCAGTCGCTGAAAAAGCTTAAGCTGAATTTTGATAAAATCAGTGAATATGAAAATACCAGCCCGAGGCTGAAAAACGCTCTTGCACAGCATAAAAAGGATACGCTGAAAGTGACGCAACTGAAAACCCTGATCGATTCTGTATACCAGACTTCCCTGAACCCTCCTTCAAAAATTGAGGATAAAAAGTATGAGCCGGAGAAGTATAAGAATGATTTTGAAGATTTCAATATACAGACCCGTACTTATGCAGATACAATTAAAAAGAAAGGCTTTTTCGGACGTTTAAAGGATGCGGTAACCGGTAAAGTGGATGTTCAGAAGGAAAGCACGGTTATTACATTAACGAATAACAAAACCATAGATATTTCTCAGGTAAAATCAAAGATGGACAATACCATAAAGTCTATGGATAAGCATTATGCCGCAGAAGTGAAGAAGGTTCAGCAGTATGCCGCACAGAGCCAGAAAGATAATTTAAGGTTTTACAGTACATTTGGTAAGCTGCTGGTCTACAGCAACGGTCTTATCGATGTGTATGAAAGTGCCATCAGGGATTTTAAAGCCGAACTGGAAAAAGAATACAACAAACAAAGCTCGGATAATAACAGAATAAGAACTAACCTTGTCCTCGGATTGATGGTTCTGATGTTCATTGTATCTATCCTGATCATGTATTTTACAAGAATGGCATTTATTTATGAGCAGAAGCTTAATGTAGCCAATAATGAAATTAAAAAGAATCTTAATTTCAAGAACAGAATACTGGGAATGCTGAGCCATGATCTGAGATCTCCTTTGAAGATTATTAATATTTTTATTGATAAAATTCACAGATCTACCGGTGATGAGACCATAAAAGACTATCTGAAGTCGATAAAGTTTACCAACAGTACTTTGCTGCTGCAGTCTAATCAGATCCTGGAATATACGAAGAATCAGGATGCTGAAAAGAAACTGATACAGTCTGTCTTTAATCTTAAAGAAGAGATCAGTTCTATTGTAAAGGTGATTAACCCTTATCTGGAAACGAGAAACAATAAATTTGTAGTAACGGACAGGATTCCTGAAGATGTGGTGGTGTACTCGGATAATATCAGGATCAATCAGATTTTCATGAATATTCTGGGGAATGCCAACAAATTCACAGAAAACGGACAGGTGGATCTTACTATGTTCACAGAACCGGTGGATAAAAATACCATTGCACTGATCACCACGGTAGGAGATACCGGAATTGGAATCTCCGAATCTGATCTGGGTAAAATTTTTGACCCTTACTATCAGGGAATGGTATCTGATGAGGTTGATAATCTGGGAGCAGGACTGGGTCTGAACCTGGTAAAAGAGATTGTAGAACTTTTCGATGGAGAAATATCAGTAACGAGCAAGCTGCATAAAGGCACAAAAATAACTTTCAGGATCAACTTAAATATAAATCATAATGGAACAGCCAATGGAAAATAAGGAAATTGTATTTCTTTTAGCAGATGACCACAGTATTGTAAGACAGGGGATGGAGATCGTCATCAGTGATATTGTTCCGGATGCTAAAATCTACCAGACTTCATCTTTACAACAGGTGGTAGAGCTTATAGAATCCAAAGGAATAGAGATGGCTATCATAGATGCCCATTTTCCGGATGGAAACAGCTTACACATTTTGCCACAGATGAAAGCCGCCAATCCTGATCTCAAGATTTTGATCTTTACAGGTCTTGAAGAAGATCTGCACGTTCTAAAATTTATTAAAGCAGGAGCGAACGGATATTTGAGTAAACTGAGTGAAGAGGAAGAAATAAAAGAAGCACTTACAACCTTTATACAAAAAGGAGAGTATTTCTCTGAGCTGTCCAGAAATTTATTGGTGCAGTTTGTCTATAATCCCAATCTGATCAGCCCTCTCAGCAGCCTTACCAAAAGAGAAATGGAAATTGCAGAAATGTATGCAGAAGGCTATGGTAATCTGGAAATTGCAAATAATTTAAACATAAAGCAAAATACTGTAAGTACCATCAAAAAAAATATCTTTGAGAAACTGAAAATTGAAAACCTGGTTGAGTTGATCGAACTCATAAAAACCCATCACAAAATATAGCTCCCGGAAGGGGTATTCCTTATTTCCTGTGTTTTATCGATAAATATCTATAGAATTGCCGACATGTATCGATGGTTTTTGTAGATGATTTTATTTCGCAATGTTGTTACTTTGTAGTATAAAATTTACCAAATAAAAAAAAGTATGGAAGTCCATAAAAATGCTTTTTTAAAAAGGTCAATTTTTAAGCAAAAACACACAATGATCATAACTATAAAAATAATAAACTATAGTTATATAAAACACAAGTGATGAAGAAGAATTATGCAAGTGATGAAATAAAATACATAAGCGTATAATAGCCTTTAGTAAGAGCTTCTTGAAAAAAGCCAAATGATAAAAAAAACACAAATTACTATAGGGAAGTTCATACAGGTTATTAGTACAAGTAAAAAGGAGACTGCAGTGTCTCCTTTTTTTATGCCATTCGGAGACTAATATTTTTACCTGTTTACTGATCGGTCAATGGAGTATTTTCCGCCTCCCAATGTCATAAGCGAAAGACAGATTCCCAGTACCAGCAGATGATATTCAAACCCTTCGGCACCGGCAGGCATCTTTCCGAACCAGTTCATGAAGAAACCATGGGAAGCATGATCTGTAACAATCATTCCTACAAATAAAGAAAAAACAGCTATGGCCGTAATTTTTGTCCATGCTCCCAGTAACAGAAATAAAGTTCCCAGACATTCGATGGCGATTGCAGTAGCAGCAACGATTGGTGAAAGTCCCACATGGGTGGTCATATAATCCATTTCTCCTTTTAGCCCCGGTCCTTCAAACCAACCGAATAATTTTTGGGCTGCATGGGGAAATAATACGATTCCTAAAGTGAGCCTTAGAATAAGCGGGGACCATGTATCATCTCCAGATACAATCCACTGTTTGATTGCTTTGTTCATTTTTTTTACAGGTTTTGATGAACAAAATTAATGCAGCATCTGTTGTTTTTCCTGTGATTTTTGGTACAAAAAAGTTGTGCGGTTTGTCACACGTTGGAAGGCTCGTCTCTATATTGCTGACCTTTGAGCCTGCTCAGTGTTTCACGGGTAATACCCAGGAAAGAAGCTATGTGCTGTTGGGAAAGACGCTGCTCAAACCAGCCGTATGATCTTGCAAATTCCTGATACCGCTCTTCAGCCGGCTTCTGCTGGAACAGGATCCTTTTCTGAAGAGAAATGAAAGCGCTCAGGAAGATCTGACGAAAGTAACTTTCCAAGGCAGGAATTTCTATAAAAAGCTGCTCCAGTCTGTTTTTTTCAATCATCAAAACCTCAGTATTTTCAATAGCTTCAATATTATAGACGGAGGGCTGGGCATGCATCATACTGTACCAGTCGGAGATCCACCAGTTTTCAAATGCAAACTGAACCGTATTTTCCCGGCCGTTCTCGCTGACCTCATATTGTCTCAGACAGCCTTTGATCACAAAAGAATCATAGGTACAGATGTTACCTTCCTGTAACAGATACTGTTTTCTGCGGAATTTCCGGTAAACCAATGCAGAGCAGAAAAGCTCTTTTTCCTGATCCGACAGGAGGACGTACTGGCTGATGTGGTTTACTATACCTTCGTATTGAGGAGCCATTTCGTATGATTTGGATGTTTATTCAAAGATAACTATTCTTTTGGTGGATCAGATTTCCTTTGAACTAAAAAATCTTTTTTGCCGGAAATGTACCGGTTTTATTAAAATATTCTACAGCAGATATTCATTACAGGCGGTTATCATTTCCATACAGAATGGCAACTCCAGATTTTTTACGTACAATCTGACGCAGTGCCTTCTGAAATTCGTCAACAGCATGAGGTTCCGCAATAATCTCAAACTGAATTTTACATTGGGTTTCAGGCCGGAAGGTGGCATCAGTGGCCATGGTAATCTGAATACCAATCTGAGAAAGTGAAGAGGCCGGATAAAGCTTCATAGAGAAATAGGACAGGGTAGAATCTTTATGCCCAAATTCAAAAAAAGGAATTGTATTATTTTGTGGGAAATCAGTGAGGCTGTCGGTAAAGTGCTCAAAGGCTTTGCGATCCCCGTAACCCCACGTTTCTCCGGAGAAAACAGTGTTGGAGCCTTTAATATCAAATATCATATCTATATCATCATCACTTACGTTAATTTCCAGGTAAGATTTCAGGTTCATGGTCTGTTTAGAATATTTTTATTTTTCAAATATAATCAATTAGTAGCCGTATTTACGGAAAAGTCTTGCTGAAAAGAAGAAAATATCTATCTTTCAGGAAACTAAGAGCCATGCTGAAAATTCTTACATTTCTGTCTTTGCTTTCTGCTGTTCATATCTGTTCTCAGTTGAAGCTCGGGGTAAAGATAGCAGATGATGAACCCAATGAATCTATGATACCGGAAACTTTTAAAATGTATACATCCGGGGCGTCCCCAAAAGGATATATTTTAGAATTCATCCTCACCAATACTTCTTCGCAGGCTGTTTCCTTTCCTTTGGATACCCGCAGCTATGCAATACCTTTTGCCGAAGATACAAGTGTTTATTATCAGGAAGATAATATATCTTCGGCCCCTGACAGGCTGTATCGTCTGGGAGTGTACGGATTCATCAATCAGAACGGGTATATTCCTGAAGGAGACATAGGATGTTCAATGCCTGATGTGACAGAACATCCGGAAAGCAAAAAAGACAGGGAAGAAAGAGAAATGATGATCAGTACATGGAAAAAAGAAAATGACTTTGTGAATGAAAAACAGCTGGTGAATAATTGGTACATCATGAAGAATATGAGAACCCTGAAACCCAAAGAAAGCATTCATTACAAAATGTATTTCAATCCTTTTTTCAAAAAACTCTGCCATTACTGTTATCATGAATTTTATGACGGGCTTAAACCCGGATTACCTTATGATGTTAACTTCAAGGTCATCCTGAATGAGGATGTATATCAGTTGATGACAACAGAGCAGCAGAAACAGTATAAAAATCTTTATACAAAGACCGTAATCTCCAATACACTCAGATTTGACGGCCTTTAAAGAGAAAAATGGAGAGATCACCTGTAAAAAACTCTTGAATTAAGAATCTAAAGTTATGAATCCGCTCCATTTTTTTGAGTTCAATGCAGGGATTTAACTGAACTTCTGAATGGCTTCAGGGCTCACAGGGGTGAAAAAATTAATAAGATTTCCATCCGGATCTGAGAACAGGAGTGAGCGGTTACCCCATGGCATGGTGGCAGGCTCCTGAACAATGCGGTCCGTAAGGTTTTTAATTCTTTCATATTCCTCATCTACACTGGCTACCAGAAATTCTATAATGGTATTTTTAGAACTTTCAGCAGCAGTCTGATGTTCAGTCCCGAACATTTGCATGGTGCGGGTACTGCCAATGGCAATGGTAATGGAATCTGTGGAGAGTTCAGCAAAGTCTTCCGTATACCAGCGGGCTTTCAACCCTATAGTATTTTCATAAAACTGAACAGATTGTCTGATGTCCTGTGTGATGATCCTTAATGATGTTAATTTCATTGGTTTAAAATTGTGTTATTGAATAATTTTAAACAAAGGTAGAGTGGAGTAGTGACAACAGGATGTCAGCAGCTTCTGTTTTTATTTTCCATTGATCTCATCAATCATTAAAACTATCCGGCAAGGTCTTCGGGAGGATCGTAGCCAAAAGGTACAGATGAATTCCTATTTATTCCAGAAACCACAATTCAAAACAGCTCCCTTCCTGCAGGGCTTTATAATTAAGATAACCGCCATGAGCTTCCATGATACTTTTAGTAAGCGTAAGCCCGATTCCGGAGCCATTGGACCTCGTTGTAAAAAACGGGAGGAATATCTTGTCTTTGATCTCAGAAGGAACTCCTGAGCCGTTATCCGTGATGCTTATAATAATCCGGTTGTTGTGAGACCTTACAACGGTAGTGATGATTTTGTTTTCTTTTTCAGAAAGGGCATGAATTGCATTGAGATAAACATTGATCAGGCTGCGTTCAACCATTTTTTCATCTGCGGACACAATATGGTTTCCAAGGTCTGAGCTCATCCGGATATTATGCTTCTCAAATTCCGGTTTCAGAAAACTGATGGCAGCTTCAATAACTTTTTTGAGTGGAACAGGGGAAAGGACAGGCTTAGGCAATTCTGCAATCTGGCGGTAGTGATCCACGAAATTTAAAAGCTGCTTTGATTTGGAATTGATGATCATGAGGCTGTCTTTCATTTCCTGCTGATCTTCGGGATCTATCACTTCCTGGTTGCTGATGTATTCAAGATTCTGGATCAGGCTGTTGACCGGAGTTAAAGTATTCAGGAGCTCATGGGAGATCACTTTCATCAGATTGTTCCAGGCCAGTTTTTCTTTTTGTTCTATGATTTTCTGCACAGATTCCATGGTGATGACATAGAAACGGTGCTGGGTGTTTTTTATCTGCTTGGTCCTGAGGGAAAAAGACTGTTTGGTATTATTATGAATGGAAATATCAAAAAACTCCTGTGAACTCTTATAGCCTGTTTCTTCAATAATTCTGTAAAATTCAGGTACTTTGGCGGCATACAGTTCCCAGCGGTTGTATTTGGGAACCTTTAAAATATCAAGAAAGGTGTTGTTTACATAAAATACATCCCAGTTTTTATCTTTTTCAGACAGGATGATCAATCCCGTTTCCATTTGATCCAGGATACTTTCATAGAGGAGTTTATAGGAAGATAAAGAAAACTGTTCCTCTTTGCTCTGGTAATACAGACGGATACTGTTATCAAGCAGCGGATCACCTTCCATCCGGGGAAATAGTGAAAAATCTTTCTTTCTGACAGCATAAATGATTTTTTCCGCTTTTGAAGTACGGGCAAGGAATGAATAATACATCAATGCCACAAAAACAATCGTAAGCAGGATAAAGAGCAGGGTATTGAACCATTTTCCTTCCGAAAAAAAGTGATAGGCACCAATTCCACAAGCAATAGCAAGCAAATTGTAGATGAGTCCTAAATGATAGCTTTTATTCATTATGTAAAAACAAATTTTTATTCATATTTAAAATTGGTTTGTGATGGCAGTCAGGAATTACAGGTGCGCAATACTTCCGGCCTATCACTTCACTTACAGTCCAAATTTCTCCATTCTCCTGTACAAAGCAGCCCGGGAAAGTCCCAGGTCTTCTGCGGCCAGGGAAATATTTCCTTTGTGTTTCCTTAGCGCTTTCCTGATAAGGACTTCTTCCATCTCTTCAATATTGAGGTTGACAATAGTGTTTTCCTGTTCCTCCAGCTGTGGGATCAATACCTGAAGCTTATTATCGTTGGATAAAATAACACTTCTTTCAAGACAGTGATCAAGTTCCCGGATATTTCCCGGCCATGGAAACTGGGTAAGTCCGGCCATGAGCTCATGGGTAAGTTCAAGACCGGGTTTATGGTACTTTTGTTTGTAACGGTCCAGGAAATATTGAGCCAGCAGCCCGATATCTTCCTGTCTTTCCCGTAAAGCAGGGATCTTCACTTCCACAGTATTGATCCTGTAATACAGATCCTGGCGGAAACGGTTTTCTGCAACGGCTTTTTTCAGGTTTTCATTGGTGGCAAAAATAAAACGTACATCCAGTATCCTTTCTTTAGATTCTCCCAGTCTGGATAATTTCCTGTTCTGGATCAGGCTGAGTAATTTCGCCTGAAGCTGAAGAGGCAGGTTGCCGATTTCATCAAGAAAAACAGTTCCGTTCTGGGCATTTTCAATTTTTCCCGTATAATCCTGGTTGGCATCTGTAAAAGCTCCTTTTTTATACCCGAACAGTTCAGATTCAAAAAGATTCTCCGAAATACTTCCCAGGTCAATATGCACAAACGGTTGGTTTTTCCTTTCAGACTGCTCATGAATAGATTCGGCAAGAACATATTTTCCTGTTCCGTTTTCACCCAATAACAATACATTGGCATCAGTGGGAGCAACCCGCCTGATCTGTTCGAGCACTTCCTGCATCCCCGGAGAACGGCTTTCCAGCTGATATTGGCTGTTTTTATGATGTACATTTTCCCATTGGCTGAGCTTTCTGTTTTTTCTTGAAATATCTACAGCAAGATTGACAGAGGCATACAGTTTCTCATTGTTCCACGGTTTCAGAATAAAGTCTGAGGCCCCGTTTTTCAGTGCTTCCACAGCCAGTTCCACTTCACCGTAAGCCGTCATGAGTATGATAGGCAGCTGAGGTTCCAGTGTCTTTATCTCGTTCATCCAGTAAAGACCGTCCTGCCCGCTTTCAAAACCTTTTCTGAAATTCATGTCCAGTACAACAGCGTCTACCTGGTTTTCCGTCATGAATTTTAAAATTTCTGCCGGCTTACTCAGGCAGCTTACCTGTGAAAAAAACTTTTTCAGCCAGACTCTTGCTGAAAACAGGATATCTTCGTCATCATCTACAATCAGGATATGAGCTTCTTTTTTACGCATATTGTGGTATTGCTCTTTTAAAATGGTTAAAACTGTTCATTTCCGTACAAAAAGTGTCCGATAATGAACAGTTCCCGGAAAGGTATTAAAAACATTACTGCAGATTTTCAAGGACTTACAGGCTTATATTTTTCTGGCATCTGCCTTGTGTAATCTATTGTAACAAAATGAGTTATCTTTAATATGGATACGAAAATAGTAAAAAAGAAATCGAAATTAAAATTTGTTTTAGGCGGATTGATTCTGTTGGGAGTTGTGATACTCTCCAGCTGGTATTTTCTGCTGCAGAAAAAAACATACAATGTTTCTGCCGAAAGTATTCAGACTGATGTGGTTACCCAGGGGAAATTTGAAGATATGCTGATGGTAACGGCACAGACCCAGTCGCTTAATTCTTCACTGGTCAATGTTCTGGAAGGTGGTGCCGTGAAAGAGATCTTTGCAGAAGACGGGCAGATGCTCACCAAAGACCAGCCCATTGCAAGGGTATACAATCCCAATACGGAATTTACGTATATGAGCCAGGAAACAGGAATTATGCAGCAGATCAGCCAGATGTGGAATACGCTTCTTGAGCTGAAAAACCAGGAACTGGCTCAGGATAAAGAACTGCTGCTGGCACAGAATGACTACAATACGGCACTTCAGAATTTTAACCTGCAAAAGAGACTGTATGATGCAGAAATCGGAAAAAAAACAGATTACGACGTCAGTGTACAGAATCTTACCTATCAGAAACAAAGAAAATCAATTGTTGAAAAAGGGTTTTCTGCTGAGAAGAATTCAAGAAATGCACAGATGTCAGCCATCAATACTTCAATGGGGCAGATGGATAAGAGCCTTCAGATCTTACGTTCCAACAAAAACAATTTCCTGATCATGGCTCCTGTTTCCGGAAGGCTTTCATCATTTTCCATTTCATTGGGCGAAAACCTGACAACAGGGCAGAGCATCGGAAAGATCGATCTGATGGACGGCTATAAACTGGTGGCTAAAGTAGATGAATACTATATCAATAAACTTCATAACGGCATCAAAGGTGTGCTCGATAATAATAATCAGCCTTATGAAGTCATCATTACCAAAATCCTGCCGGAAGTAAAGGACGGTCAGTTTCTGGTTGAACTGAATTTTACAGAAAAGAAACCGGACAACCTTACAATAGGAATGACTTTCGGACTGAAGCTGAAGCTTTCCGCAGATACCCAAAGCATCATGCTTCCCAAGGGCAGTTTCTCAAAAGATACCGGCGGAAAATGGATCTTTGTGGTCAAAGGAAATAAAGCAGAAAGAAGAACAATCAGCCTTGGCCGGGAAAATCCGCTCTATTACGAGGTAATGTCAGGATTGAAGGCCGGTGAAACGGTGATCACATCAGATTATGCAGATCTGAAAAAATATGAGATCCTTGCTATTAAAAAGTAAAAAGATGAATATTTTTAACCTTTTGTTTTCGTCATTTAAAAAAGAACTTAATCAATTAAACCCATAAAAAAACATTATCATGATCAATATACACAACCTTTCAAAAATATACAGAGCCGAAGACGTACAGACGCATGCCTTAAATGAGGTGAGCCTGAGCATTAAAGAAGGTGAATTTCTCGCTATAATGGGACCTTCCGGATGTGGAAAATCAACCTTCCTGAATATTATCGGGCTTCTGGATACTGCTTCGTCAGGCTCCTATAAATTTGAAACGGCAGAAATGATGGGGCTGAGCGAAAGAAAGAAATCTGATGTCCGTAAGAAAAATATAGGCTTTATTTTCCAGAATTTTAATCTGATCGATGAACTGACAGTCTATGAAAATATTGAATTGCCCCTGATCTACAACGGAGTTTCCCCTTCCGAAAGAAAAAGAAAAGTAGAAGAGATCATGGATAAGATCAATATTTCCCACCGGGCCAAGCATTATCCGCAGCAGCTTTCCGGCGGGCAGCAGCAGAGAGCGGCAGTCGCAAGAGCTTTGGTAACAAAACCCAAACTGATTCTCGCAGATGAACCCACAGGAAACCTGGACAGCTCTAATGGTAATGAAGTCATGAACCTGCTGGCAGAACTTCACAGAGAAGGATCTACCATTGTAATGGTGACCCACTCTTCCTATGATGCAGGTTTTGCCTCCCGTATCATCAATATGAAAGACGGTGAAATTTTTAATGAAGAACACGCTTCCCAGAGAAAAGATGTCTTTGCAAAGGCTGATGCCGGAGCATTCGAATAAATCAGAAGTGTTTCATCAACTATCATTAATTACAATATTACTATTATGCTTACCAACTGGCTCAAAATTGCCCTGATCAATTATAAAAAAAACTGGCTGTCGACAGGTATTAATTTATTTGGACTCACCATTGGCTTAACCGGCTTTATGCTCATTCTGATGCACTGGAATGATGAAGAATCCTATGAAAGATGGAACCCCAAAAAAGATCATATCTATGCTTTTCAGTCTTACTCCAAAAAAGACAATTCCTATGGAAATAATATTTCTATTCCAATGGCCAAACGGGCTAAGGAAATGATTCCGGGAGTTCAGGATTACGTCCTGTTCAGCGGATCAGGAATAGGGGTGAAGATAACTGCAAAAGACAAATCGGTGTATCAGAAAGATGGAATGGCGGTTTCTGAAAGCTTTTTCAATTTCTTTCCATTCAAACTGATTGCAGGAAGCTATAAAGATGCGCTGAAGGGGGAGAGTTCCGCAGCGCTTTCCACTACTGCTGCCCGGAATATTTTCGGCAAAACCGATGTGGTAGGGGAAAGTATCAAATTTGATGGCAAGAATTACAGTGTAACTGCTGTGTATGAACTTCCGGAAGGAAATTCACAGATAAAACCGGAATTCGTTTTCAATCCTGTTCAGCAGATGAAGGAGAATGAGAACAGTTGGGGAAATTTCAGTTATGGCTGTTTCTTTATGCTTAAGGAAGGTACTGATCTTGCTGTAGTACGGCAAAAATTTATAAAAGATATCTTTGAATACCGTGCAGCCCGGGATGGAAAATCCTCAGGATTGTCAGTACAGCAGTATCTTGATCTGTATGGTCCTACAGACAGCCTATTGACGCCACTGGATGGGCTGAAACTCCACGCAAAATCTTCCTGGTTTGGAAATCCTGATTTCAAAACACTGATGATCCTCTTTACGCTTTCTGTTCTTATTGTTGTTTTATCAGCCATCAACTTTATCAACCTGAAGACGGCACAGGCCTCTCAACGTGCTAAAGAAATTGGCGTGAGAAAGGCAATCGGCAGTACCAAAACACATCTTGTCCTGCAGTTTTTGCTGGAAACATTTGTAATCTGTATTTCATCTTATCTGCTTTCACTGGCTTTAACGGAGCTGCTCCTGCCAGGCTTCAATAAATTCTTTGGTAAAGAAATCAAGATGACCGACTGGCATATTTACTTTTACTCTTTTGGGATGATCCTTCTGGTTACGCTGATTTCAGGACTTATTCCGGCAGTTTATCTTTCAAATTTCAAAGCGATAGAGACCCTGAAAGGAAATTTTGCCAGAAGCAAGCATGGCGTTTGGATGAGAAACGGAATTCTCACCTTACAGTTAATCATCTCTTCATTTTTTATTATTGGCGGGCTTATCGTTAATCAGCAGGTGAAATACATGATGAACAAAGATCTTGGCTTTAACGGAAAACAGGTAATGATGATCAACTTCAGTGAAAGTAATCCGAAACCGTGGCTGAAATATGAGCGCCTTAAGACTGATATGAGAAATATTCAGGGAGTGACCGATGTCTCTTACGGGGAAGCTGTGCCGGGAGAAGGAAGATATGGCAGTTCCAATATGGA
This sequence comes from Chryseobacterium arthrosphaerae, assembly GCF_001684965.1. Classification (NCBI taxonomy): domain Bacteria; kingdom Pseudomonadati; phylum Bacteroidota; class Flavobacteriia; order Flavobacteriales; family Weeksellaceae; genus Chryseobacterium; species Chryseobacterium arthrosphaerae. The sequence goes on from NZ_MAYG01000001.1 coordinate 733,945, forward strand.
TTTTATGGATAAAAGCATTCAGGCCCAGCATGGTTCTATGGACTATAATTACCTGAAGTTTATGAATGTAAAACTTATAAAAGGACGCTGGCTGGATCCGAACCTATCATCTGATACAATCAGCAATATTTTAGTGAATGAAGCTTTTGTAAGAAAATTCGGATGGAATGATGATCAGGCCCTGAAGAATGAAATACAACCCGGATTTGATGACAAAAAATATAAAATTGTAGGTATTGTAAAAGATTTCAATATAAGAAGCCTTAAAAGAGAAGTAGAACCCATCGTATTTTTCCATTACAGGCAGACAGGATGGAAGCGGTACAATATCTATAACATTCAGCTGAAAATAGCTCCGAACGATATTGACGGGACCGTAAAAAGGCTGAAAACCTATTGGCAGACCAACGTGGAACCGGGCTATCCTTTTACCTATTATTTTGTAGATCAGCGATTTGCCAAAACTTTTGAAGTCTATCAAAAACAGCAGACCTTATTCACCATTCTGAATGCTATGGTACTTATGGTAGCTCTGCTGGGACTTTTTGCACTGTCTTCATTAATGATCGAACAGAAACTGAAAGATGTAGCGATCAGAAAAACATTGGGAGCTTCAGATCATACACTTGTTTTCGGATTGACAAGACAGTTCCTGTGGATTGCTGTGATTGCTGTTCTGATCAGCGTTCCGATCTGCTATTTTCTGATGAACGAATGGCTGAAAGATTTCGCCTACAGAATAGATATGCCGGTATGGCCGTTCATCGTAAGCTTTTTAACATTACTGGGATTAACGTTTGCTGTCGTAAGTATCAAAGCGTATAAAGCAACCAAGGTAAACCTTATAAAATATCTGAAGTATGAATAATTGAGCGTATGGCTCATTAATGATTAAAACCGCAACGTACTCATGAAAAATTTCATTTTCCTATTTTTTGTTGGCCTTTATCCGGCACAGCAGGCATGGAACCTGCAGCAGTGTCTCGACTATGCTTCCAGTCATCATCCTTTGGTAAAGCAGGCTACAGTAAACGTCAGCAGGAATGAAAAGCTTATTACGGGATCAAAAGGAATGCTTTTACCCTCAGTAGAAGCAGGAGTGAGGCATACTTACAGTTTTGGATCTTCTATCAACCAGTCCAGTAACCAGAGAGAAGCTCTCAATACCCAATATGATCAGTTTTATGCCCAGGCAGACTGGAATCTCTTTAACTGGAAAAATATTCTGGATATTTCTCTGTCTAAACTGAATAAAGAAACCAGCATCTATAAACTTAAGCAGGCCCGGAATAAGGTAAAACTGAATGTGATCCAGATGTTTTTTGCCTATCAGAACGGCAGAAGCTGGCTTGAAGTACTGGAAACCCAGATATCCGGAATGCAGGAACAGATCAAACGTACCGAAAAAGAAGTGGAGATCGGGAACAGGCCTAAAAGTGATATTTACGATATCAAAGCGAACCTGGGAACTTTACAGGAGCAGTGGGTCTCTGCTAAAAATCAGCGGGATCAGTCAAAAATTAACCTGTTGAATGCCTTGTCCATAGCCGAAGATTCCCTGGATTTTGTGATGGCCGATGAAAATCTTTCTTCAGAGGCCGAGTTTCATGATCCGGACTTTACCCGGAAACTCCTGGAAGTAAATCCCGCTTACCAATCGGCAATCGCAGAAATAAAAGCCCAGGAAAAAAAAGAAGCTATTGCAAGGGCAGGCTACCTGCCGACTTTAAACGGCAGCTACAGCTGGTCAACCTTTTATAATAAAGTATTGGGGAAAGATAACGGTTCTACCGTCAGTTTCTCTGATCAGTTTTCACAGAATAAAAATCAGTCTCTGAATGTTGGGCTCAGCATTCCCATTTTCAATAAACTTCAGGTAAAAACCAATGTGGAAACCGCAAAACTGAACAGTATCAGTGCACAATACGATAAAGAGCTGGTTATTAATGATCTTACTCAGAATATAAATTCCATTAAGGCACAGTTTTTAAATGCCCAGGAGAAATACAGCCTGCTGGATGCTAATTTTGAAAATCAAAAACTATCCTTCCAGAAATCTGAGGAAAAATATAAAGAAGGATTAATGGATGCCTATACTTTTTTCGTAGTCAGGAACGGATGGCTTCAGGCTAATTTTAACCTCATCACCAGCAGAAATGATGTGATTCAGCAGACAGAATTACTCAAAGTATTACAAACAGAATTTTAAATTTCAGATCAGTCATATTTTTAGGAAAGCGGTCTTCATTATTTTGAAGACTGCTTTTATTCATGCTTTATCAGAAGAGAAGGAAATGACCAAAAAAAACCTGAAAAAATAGGCTCAAATAAAAACAAGCGATTGTAATGAAAATAAATGTAATTTTAAGATCATAATGGATTGTAAAAATCCTTTTCAAACTCAAAAAGCTTATGGAAATCGTAACGGATTTGGATACTATCAATGAAATTTTAAGGAAGGCTGATTATGATCAGGCCGGAATATGGCTATTTGATATAACCCATAGAAAACTGGCCATAAAACTTTATTCAAATGAAAATGAAGACGTTATTTATTTGGTGATGGGAAGTTGCTTGTATATAAAAGGAAATTTTTCATGGAAAAATCCTGACCTGTTGGTGAGTATGGTTTTTAATATTGAACATTCAGAAAATGAATATAAAATACGGGATCATAAAGCCGATTTTGAACTAATTGGTAACAGCAGAATTGCATTGGCTAAAGGATTGGAAACTGAATTTGGAGATTCCTTTGAAGGCTTTTTGAAGGCGTAGATCCCAATCTATACATCATTAAAAAAAGGATATTCCAAAACACCGGAATATCCTTTTTAAATTTTATGGAGTTGTCACTTGCTGAATGACATAGCTTTGCCGGTCCACCGTATGGGCAGAAAAATAACCCAGGGCACCATTGCTGATGTTGCTTGGCGGATTGGCAGGGGTAGTTCCCCCGCCGTTACCACCGGTGATCTGAAGCAGGGCATTATAATAGGTAAATATATTAGGACTGATGCACTGCATTTCTACGTGGATGGTATCTCCTGGCACTACCTCGTGATCTCTGCCTTTGTTGTCATCATTAGGCAGAATCAGAGGTTGCTGATTCGGTAATCCGTTATTGACGTTGTCTGAAGAGACATTCATATATTTTTTAGTCAGATTATTGATCGTAAAGCTGAATAAATAGCGGTTGCCCAACGGTGCCGGGTCTGTAAAAACCGGTAAAAGTGTATAGGTAGTCTTGTCTCCAAATTTAAAAGAGCTCTGTGCCAGATTCAGTAAAGGTACCGGTTCAGGCATCGTGCTCTGAGCGGTATATTCCTTTCCTTCGGCCTGTACTTTCAGGGTATAGGTTCTGCCCGGATCACCATAGAAAGCAGTCGTCTGGTACATTCCGTTTCCTACATAGTGAAGCGTTTCAGTCTGTCCGTTATCATCACTTAAAACAACTGTGGCGCCGGTAACAGCTGGATACTGATTGGGATCCGAAACATTGACAGATTTTGTTATTTTCACCGTGTAAGGGCCCACTTTATCCGTTACATTTCCTTCAATAACGATATTTCCGCTCTGATTGTTGAGATCCAGATCAATCTCTTTTTCACAGGAAGTTAAAGCAAACAGGGATAATATGATAAAATATGTATTTTTCATGATTTAGAATTTGAAGTTATAAGTGATATTAGGTACCCAGCGGAATAAGGAGGTCTGCATGGCACGTGTTGTTCCGGGACGGTCAGGATTATCTTCGAAATTAATAATGTAGGCATTCTCACGGCCATACAGGTTATAAATTCCGAAAGTCCAGGAACCACGGAAACGTTTGTTGGATTCCGGTTCATAGGTCGCACTGAGATCCATTCTGTGATATGCCGGCATTCTGTCGGCATTCCTGTTACTGTATTGGAATACTGTTTGTCCGTTCAGCTCATATTTCCCGGTAGGAAAGGTCACTGCATTTCCTGTACTGTAAACAAACAGTCCGGAGAAAGTCCACTTGGGATTCAGCTGATACGTAGCTACTATGGAAAGATCGTGGGTTTTGTCCATTCTGGCATTATACCATTCGTTGTTATTGATTCCGTTGATCTTTCTTTCCGTTTTGGATAAGGTATAGGAGATCCATCCTGTAAGCTTTCCGCTTTTCTTTTTGGCAATAAGTTCCAGACCGTATGCTCTGCCTTTTCCAAACAGCAGTTCACTTTCTACATCTGCTCCTGTATCAAAGGCGATCTCAGCTCCGTTTTTGAAGTCGATCTGGTTTTGCATGGACTTGTAATAAATTTCAGCATTCAGCTCATAATTATTGTTGTTGAAATTCCTGCTGTAGCCCACACTGATCTGATCTGCAATTTCAGGTTTTACAGTATAGCTGCTTCCGATCCATTGGTCTGTAGGATTTCCGCTGTTGCTGTTGCTTAAAAGATGGAGGTTTTGGGTATTCCGGGCATACGCTCCCTTCACACTGCTTACTTCGTTGATACGGTAATTGGCTGAAACTCTCGGTTCAAGATTCACGTACGTTTTTCCGAATTTCCCTTTTTCCAGAAACCTGCTGTCTGTAAGCACGCCGTTTTCATAGGTATTGAAGGTATCACCCCCCAGGACACTGAACATAGAAAGCCTTGCTCCGTAATTGATGGTCAGCTTTTCCGTAGCTTTAAAATCATCATTGATATAAAGTGCATTTTCCCAGGATTTTCTGGGATTTCTCGGGTAGCTGCTTACACTTGTACCTCCGGCACTGCTTGGAGTGATCGTATGATAAATAGACTGAAGACCGAAACGTACAGAATGTTTGTTTCCTGCAAACCATGTAAAATCCTGCTTCAGATTCCAGTCCTGTATTTTAGAGTTCAGGTCAAAAACGCTGTCATCATTTTTCAGACTGATCTTATAATCATAATTGCTGTAAATAAAAGAAGTATTGGAGAACAGCTTGCTGTTGATAATGCTGTTCCAGCGCAAAGTAGCTGTAGTATTTCCCCAATCTGTTGAGAAGGTATCTCCCAGGCCCAGCACATCCCTTCCGAAATATCCCGAAAGATAAAGACGGTTGTTTTCATTGAGCTGGTAATTGGCCTTTAAATTGAGATCGTAAAAATAAAGTTTGTTGTCTTTATAATCTTTAGACGTTTTCAGGAACAGGTCGGCATACGTTCTTCTTCCGGAAACAATGAAAGAAGATTTTTCCTTTTGAATAGGACCTTCCACACTTAATCTGCTGCTGATCAGCCCAATCCCTCCGTTGATGTTGTAATCTTTATTATTTCCGTCCTTCATTTTCACATCCAGTACGGAAGCAAGACGTCCTCCATATTGTGCAGGACTGTTTCCTTTAATGATGCTGGCATCTTTTAAGGCGTCACTGTTGAATGTACTGAAGAATCCAAGTAAGTGAGAAGCATTGTACACGGGAGCTTCATCCAGCAAGATCAGATTCTGATCAGTGGCACCTCCTCTTACACTGAACCCGCTGCTTCCTTCACCATTGCTTTTAATACCAGGAAGGAGCTGTATGGTTTTCATCACATCCTTTTCACCGAAAAGAACCGGAAGCTTTTCTATATTCTTAATGCTTAATGTTTCTGCACCCATTTGGGCAGACGTTAAGTTTTTATCCTTTTTTATTCCTGTTATTACCACTTCATCAATTGCCTTGGCAATCTGTTCCTGCGGACTGAGCGGAAGATCCAGTTTCATATTCTGGTTAACGGTGATGTCCTGTTCAAAATCTTTATAGCCCGGATAGGAAATAATAACCTTGTAATTTCCTTCCGGTAACGATAGAGAATAGAAGCCATATTCATTGGCAATCACATTGATAGAAGGGTCTTCAGCTACTTTTACACTTACTCCGATCAGGAGTTCACCGTTTTTTTGATCCTTAACAGTTCCGCTTACCTGGTATTTTTGTTGTGCCATAGCCCAACTGCTGAAGCAGAGTGCGGCTGAGGCAGCAGCAATTTTAAAAAAAGATGTTTGCATTAAGTTTATTGTTTTAAAGTAGTAAAGATTTTCTTATAGGAGGTTATAGTTTGTTGATGTTGAATTAGTTGAAGAGAAAGTGGATTAGTTACACGAAAAAAATAATTTTAAAATTAAATTATCGTGAAGCACATATTTCCTGTTTTCATCTGTCCTTCCGGGATTTTCAGAGGCAAATATAAACGCAAATATCATAAAATCTTATATTATGTAGTGTATATTTCTTTTTTTAACAAATAATAATTCACTGTATGATAATATTAATATAGATGTTTTTTAAAAGGGATTTATTTTTGAGGTGTCTGTTCAAACCCGCTTCACACCGGGGGTGTTATCATAATTTTTAGTTAATTAACCCAATTAGGGAATCCGGATTCCGGTAAAATCATATTTTTGACAACTTAATATAAAATCCATGAAAGCCAGAACAAGTTTTTATATGGCAATTGCCCTGGGAATACTGGGGAACCCTCTCTCTGCCCAAAATCAAACTGAAACAGATCGTGAAATTGCTAAAGTAGAATCAGGGCTGATGCCCGTTACCCGTTTTGAAGGAGAAAAACTCTGGACATTAGCTTCCCGGATGAAACATTATAATGTTCCCGGCGTAAGTATCGCCGTGATCAAAAACTCCAAAGTAATCTGGAGTAAAACATACGGACTGGCAGACGTTGAATCTAACATTCCGGTGAACTCACGGACTTTGTTTCAGGCAGCCTCTATGAGTAAGCCCGTAAGCGTTTATGCGGCATTAAGCATCCTGGAAAAAAGAAAACTTGATCCTGATGCAGACGTGAATACCTATCTGACCTCATGGAAGATCCCCGACAATCAATTTACAAAAGATAAAAAGGTCAGCCTTAAAAATATTGCCAGCCATACTGCCGGTTTTACGGTGAGCGGCTTTCCCGGATATGAGCCGGGAAAACCTGTACCCACACTCATCCAGGTGCTGAATGGCCAGAACCCTGCCAATACTTCAGCTGTGGTCGTGGATCAGGTTCCCGGAAAATCCTTCCGGTATGCCGGTGGCGGATATTGTGTAATGCAGCAGATGCTTATCGATATCGAAAAGAAAGATTTTCCCACCATCATGAAGGAAAATGTACTTCAGCCACTGGATATGAAAAACAGTACTTTCGTTCAGCCATTACCGGAATCCCAGGTTCAATGGGCTGCAACAGCCTATAATATGGATGGGAAAAGAGTGCAGGGAAGATATCATACCTACCCTGAAATGGCCGCTGCAGGACTATGGACCACCGCTGAAGATCTTGCCGGATTTGTTATCGATATCCAAAATACACTGGGCAATAAAAGTACAAATATCGTTTCTCAGAAAACAGCAGAAGAGTTTACAAGCCCTTTCTTTGATAAATTTGAAGGACTGGGAATTTTCCTTGAAAACCGGAAAGGAGAAACTTATTTTACCCATGGCGGCTGGAATGAAGGGTTTTCCAGCAGATTTATCGCAGGCAAAACCAGTGGTGATGGGGTAGTGGTTCTTACCAATACCAATAAGCCTGATTTTATAGAAGAATTAGTGCGGTCAGTAGCCGCAGTGTATCATTGGCCGGGATATACCAATCCTGTAAATAAGATTTTACCTTTAAAAGAAGAAGATTTCAGACATAGCGTAGGCCGCTACAGATTTAATAATTACGGGCTTTACAGGGTCTACCGTGAAAAAGGAAAGCTGATGATGAGCATCAATGATATTGAGAACCCGGTGGAACTTATAAAAGTAGGAGAAAATGCGTATACCACCCGAAACTGGGATTACAGGTCAGAATTTGTGAAAAATCCTGAGACCGGAAAACCGGAGCTAGTACAGGTTTTGCAGGATAAGACCATCCACTCAAGAAATCCACAATTGGGTAAGGATGAAAATACACCTTTAGAGCTTATACTGGAAGGGAACTTTGATAAAGGACTGGCAGCTTTCCGGAAAGCTAAAACTGAAAATTCCGATCATTACTTTCTTTCTGAAGATTTTCTGAATAATGTAGCCTACAGCCAGCTCCGGGAAAAAAAGTATACAAAGGCCATTGATGTTTTCAGAACCATTAATGCATTATATCCTGAAAATAAAACCGTGTATGAAAGTTTAGGAGAAGCCTATCTGAAAGCAGGAAAGAAAGAAAACGCAAAACAGGCTTATCGTAAAGCGCTGGAAATAAATCCTGAAAATGAAAATGCAGCAAAAGCTCTGAAAACACTTTAATACAGAAGATAAGAGCCCTATATTCAAATAAAAAACATGGAAAATCTGAAAAAATGGATCATCAATAATTGGTCTACACTCATCTTAACAATGCTCTTTGTAGTATTGTTGGTCAGTCCGGATGCCAAAGCATGGCTGATGAGGCAGGTAGCATCAACCGGATTATTAAATTCCAGTATATCTGAGGCTAAAAAGAGTCCGGAAACTGTTTCGGGCGTATCTTATGCAGATTTCATTCTGAAGAATGAGGCGGGCAAAACTGTTCAGATATCAGATTTGAGAGGAAAAGTTGTTTTTATCAATTTTTGGGCATCATGGTGTCCGCCGTGCCGGGCAGAATTTCCTTCCATTCAGAAGTTTTATGCAAAATATCACTCAGATCCTGATATGGTTTTTCTGACGGTGAATCTGGATGATGATCCTGCTTTGGGGCAGGCTTACCTGAAGAAAAACGGGTTTACAGTTCCATTGCTGACTGCAGTGGGACCCGTTCCGAAAGAAATTTATGACGGATCATTACCTACCACCGTGGTTTTGGATAAAAAAGGAGAAATAAGGCTCCATCATACAGGAGTGGCTGATTACAGCAAGGAATCTTTTTATAGAGAAATTGACAGACTGCTGAGGTAAAATACGATTGAATGATTATATTGTACCGTGTTAAAGAATGAGATGATGAACTGGTATACCTTATTTTCTTTCCATCCCAAAGAAGATTATTATTTTTCTGTTATTGATAAAAAGGGAGTTATATTTGATAAATTCCAGTTTCAGGAATGCAGGGATATCCCTTTAAGAAACAATTGTATTCCTGTTAAAGAAGAATTTACAGAGAAACATCATGTAAACCTGGAAGCTTTTCTGGACGAATACGATCTGTATACCTGCTACACGGGCGGCGTAGGAGATTTATTCTCCGAAAAAGCAGTTGTTGTCCTCAGAGAAGAGTTGAAAGATGAAATAGAGTTCATACCCTGCGTGCTGAAAGGAAAGCCGGTTCCCGTTTACGCTGCATTATTTCTCAAAACGGCCCCTATTGTAAAAGATTTTGACGGAATGGGATTTACATTTGAAGAAAAACAGCCTTTACCCATTAAATATGCGGTTCAGGATGAAAGCAAAGGGATTAAGCTCTGTACACAAGCCTTTGCAGACCTCGTGGAAAAACACCAATTGAAAATTGAGTTTACATTACATACCTCATGAGAGATCTGCTCACATATTATTGGATAAAAAATGGTCAGCTGCATCCCGTCTTGATTTTAATAACGCATTGACTGCAAGCAAGGCTCCCCGGTCAGACCAGTACCAATTGAGATTTTCACATCAAAAGAATACAGAATTCAACCTGTTATGAACTTATTTAAAATACCGGATATTGAAGAAGCAGAAGCTGAAATTCTAAACAATAAAGGAATCTTTCAAAACTTTCCGGCAACCATTGATTTTTCATTTCCGGAGCGGTATAAAAAAATAGTTACCCGGATCAGAACCATTGAACTGGCTTCAGAAGCAATCCTTTTCAGTTCTGTAGAATCTGTTAATGAAAATAAGGAATCGGGGTTCAGGGAACACTGGTGCTTTGCGGCGAACGGACAGGGAGACCGATGGTTTCTTGACCGGAATGAGAACGTATTTTTTTATGATCATGATGAAGAAAGCTTACAGCCTATGGATATTCATTTTGATCAATGGTTACAAATGGCATTTATCATTCACCAGCTGGATCGGTATTTTGACGAATTGGACGAGATCCCGGAACCCGTACAGCAAGATTTTTATGCTGCTTTGAATGGTATACACCCCGGACTTAGTGAAAATTATCCGTTTAGAATTTAGTTTGAAGATTAAAAAAAAGAAGATTGAGGTAAGAAGTTGGGGGCGAAGGTATTGGATACACAAAAGAAATCTTTTTTGATATTAACCTTAGTACAACCAATTGAAGGAGAAAGTCATTCCTTATCCTTAACAATCTCCAACCTCAGCTCCCATTATTCTGAAGGTTTTTTATTACCTTTATATAACTAAATTCTAATCATAGAAAGGTATGAATATTCAACTTTTTTCGAAAAATGCACTGGTAGGAGGAGCTACGCAGGGAATAGGAGCAGGAATAGCCACTGAACTGGCAAAATGCGGAGCCAATGTCACTGTAATGGCCCGGAATGAAGCAAAACTTAAGGATTTCATCGCTACGTTACCTGTAGTGACTCCGGAGCAGAGACATCAGTATCTTACGGTAGATTTTTCAGATTTTGAAAGCTATAAGAAAACCATTACTGAATATTTTAATATCCATTCTATTGATATTCTTGTGAATAATACCAATGGCCCGGAACCGGGGCTGGCTCTTGAAAAAAACGTTGAAGATTATCAGAAAGCCTTCGATCTGCTTTTTAAGACTGTCTGTGAGACTACTTTGCTGGCTTTACCTCATATGATCAAACAGGGAAGCGGCCGCATCATCAATGTGTCCTCACTCTCTGTGAAAGAACCCATAGGGAATCTGGCGCTTTCGAATTCCATACGCTCAGCAGTGATTGCCTGGGCCAAAACCTTATCCAACGAGGTCGCTCAGCACCAAATCACGGTCAATAATGTTCTGACAGGCTATTTCGATACGGAAAGGATTCAGAACCTTATCCGCCATGAGTCACAACAGACAGGAAATTCTACAGAAGAAATAAAAAAAGCAAGGGAAAATAAAATTCCTATGAAAAGACTGGGCAAAACTGAAGAATATGGTCATCTGGTCGCCTTTCTGGCTTCTGAATACGCCTCTTATCTTACCGGCACAAGCATTCCTTTGGATGGCGGGCTGAATAATACGTATTAATCTGTTGATAATGAGATTTATATATTGAATTCAAGATGGTTGATGTTCCTGTTTCTAAACATTTCCAGCCTCTTTCTTTCAGATTCCAGCTCCTCATTTAATAAAAATTTTTATTTCTTCATGTAATAAATTCTTTCCATCAGTTGTCCTATCTATTATTGGAAAATAGTATATGAAAAACTGGTCTTTTAAAAAATGGAACACCGTACTCGGATGGTTCCTCTTCGCTATTGCATTGATTACTTATCTGTCTACCATGGAGCATTCCCTCAGTTTCTGGGATTGCGGGGAGTATATTTCTTCAGCAGTAAAGCTGGAAGTTACCCATGCACCGGGAGCTGCTTTATTTCAGATTCTGGGAGCCGTGGCCAGTATTTTTGCATTGGGCAAAGCAGAAAATTATTCAGTTGTTATCAATGCAATGTCGGCAATATGCAGTTCATTTACCATTTTGTTCCTGTTCTGGACCATTACTCATTTCGTAAGACGGCTATTACATAAAGATTTTGAAGAAATTACCAGGCATCAGGGAATTGCCATTCTGTTTGCAGGAGTAACGGGTGCTTTATGCTTTACCTTTTCCGATACATTCTGGTTTTCAGCAGTTGAAGGAGAAGTATATTCCATGGCGTCTATGTTTATCGCATTGCTGGTATGGCTTGTTACAAAATGGGAGAACGAATATAAGGCTGCTGACAGTGAACGGTGGATCATTCTTATTTTCTTTATCATAGGTCTTTCCGTGGGCGTACACATGATGTGTATGCTGGCTATACCGGCTATCTGCCTGATCTATTATGCCAGAAACTATACCTTTACCTGGAAGAGTTTTATACTCGCCAACCTGATGACCCTCGGCGTCCTGGCCTTTGTGTTCAAAATGATTTTCCCTCTGATCATGACAATGTTCGGGAAGCTGGAAATTTTCTTTGTCAATGGATTGGGGCTTCCTTTCCATTCCGGGACGATTGCAGCATTTGTTATAATGGCGGTTATCTGTTACCTGGTGATCAGATATGCAGGAAAAACAAAAAAAAATATCTATCAGACCATTGCTTTATCAGTTGTGTACATGATCATAGGCTTTTCATGCTGGCTGGTGATTCCGATCCGGGCCAATGCCAATCCGCCTATGAACCTGAACGATCCGGACACGGCTATCGGGATGAGGGATTATTACAACAGGGAACAATACGGAGACTGGCCTACCATCTATGGGCAGAATTATACCGCATTCCTTGATAGAAACGGAATAGAGAAAAATGAAGACGGAAGCTATAAAAGAGATATAACCGGAGATATTTATGAAAAAGATGAGAAAACCGGAACGTACAGGAAAACTGGAGAACGTTTCAATTATGTTTTCAATAAATCCCATATAAGCTTTATGCCGAGAATGTTTAAAGAAGATAAGGAGGTGATGGCCAATTATATTGCTTTGTACGGAGCGCCTGATTTTACATTCAATTATGATAATGAAGATGTGGCAGATAATCCTCAGGCTCAGCAGATCTTTGACGGGCTGAGGACCAAATATGAGGACGATTCCATTATGGTAGAAGATTATATGAAGGTAAAACCTTATGACCTGATCAAAGTACAGAGACCTTCTTTTGCTCAGAATATGGATTATTTTATTTCCTTTCAGAACGGATATTATTTTGTGCGGTATCTGATGTGGAACTTTGTAGGAAGACAGAACGACCTTCAGGGGCATATGGAAAATACCCATGGAAACTGGATCTCAGGATTTTCATTCATCGATAATGCTTTACTGGGGAATCAGGACCATCTTCCCGCCAAATTTAAAAATGAAAGTACCGTAAAATTCTTCTTTTTGCCATTGATTTTAGGCCTGATCGGATTCTTTTTTCAGCTGAACAGGGATTTCGGGAGATTTTATGCCCTTCTTTCCCTTTTTATTCTGACGAGCGTAGGTATTGTTTTTTATACAGGCGTGAAACCGTTTGAAGTAAGGGAAAGAGATTATGCCATGGTAGGGTCATTCTATGCTTTTGCTATCTGGATCGGCCTCGGAGCCGGTGCTGTTTTGTGGTTTCTGCAATCCAGGATAAGGTCCAATGCTGCTCATGTAGTATTGGGAGTTCTTCTGTTGGGAATTCCTTTTATGATGGGGTTCCAGAATTACAAACCGCACGACAGAAGTAAAAAGACGGCGGCTTATGATTCGGCATATTCATTCCTGGCATCATTGCCAAAAAATGATATTTTTTTCATTTATGGTGATAATGATACTTTCCCGGTGTGGGCCATTCAGGAAACAGAGAGGTTCAGGGATGATGTGAAGACGGTCAATTTTACACTTCTGGCCACTCCATGGAATATTGACCAGGTAAAAAGAAGAACTTACAATGCGATGGGAATTCCCGGAGAGCTAACCCATGAGGAATACAGAGACGGGGTCAATGATCAGGTTTATCTGATGAAGAAAGAAGATTGGGAAGGTTTGTTTGCCATGTTAAAAGAGCAGGGAGCTCCGGAAACGGAATTCCAGGAATTCAGGAAATATCTGACCCAGGATTCCCTGACATTAAAAGAAGCGATACAATTTCTGAAATCCAAATCTCCCACAAAAGATGAGCTGCTGAAAATGTATTTCGGGGAAAAAGAATATGAGAAATACAATATTATTCCGGTCAATAAATTTATTCTTCCTGTCAACAAAGAAAATGCGGTGAAGGCCGGAATTATAAAGAAAGAAGATCTCCCTGTTACAGTGGATCACATTACAATCAGCTATGAAGCCAATACGCTTTATAAGAGCAACCTTATGATGCTTGATATGCTGGCCAACTTCGACTGGAAACGACCGGTCAATTTCTCATCAGGAGGAATGTATGACAGTGAAAATATTTTTTACCTGGATGATTATCTGCAGTTTGACGGGTTCAGCTACAGGCTTGTGCCGATCCGTACGCCGCAAGGTCCTGATGGAGATAAAGGAAGAGTAGACGCAAATGATCTTTATAATATCGTGAAAAACTACAAATGGGGAAATTTCAAAGACCTGGGTATTTATTATGATGAAACAGCTACTTCCAATATTATTGGGTACAGGATGTCTGTAAGCAGAGCGGTCTCTGCCCTTGTGGCCAGTGGTCAGAAAGCCAAAGCATTGGAACTGTTGGATCTTGCAGCCAGAGAAATTCCTGCTGAAAAATACGATGATCCACGCTCACTGAGTTCCCTTGTTACCGGCTATATTGTTGCCGGGCAGGAACAGAAAGGGCTTCAGCTGGCAGAAAGGCTTAAAAAAGGAATATTTGATGAATATGAATATTATCAGAAACTTTCCCCTTCATTCCGGGCAGCTGCAAGAAAACAGATACGCACAAAACCTATGGAATATGCACTGGTAGTATCTGCCGTTACAGAAGCTTACAGAATGACCGGACAGGATGAAAAGGCTCATGCTTATGTACTGAAATCAGTGGTGCCGATAGATCAGAAATTCAATTCCTTTGTGAAGGGGCTTCAGCAGATGGGAAGAGAAAAAGCCATGAAGGAATCTGAAAATATTCAGCAGATCGTTCCTTTTTATCAATATTTATTTGACGTGATAAAACCTTTGGATTCTAACTATTCAAAAATGAAGGAAGAACAGATTACCAAAGCAATGATCAAAGCTACACAGTAAATGGAATCATGGGATTTTGAAAAATAATTTAAACCATAAGACGTACTAAGGTGCTATGAAGAAAAGCTGTTTCTTTCGCAGAATCATCTTAAAAAACTTTTTGAGTTCTTAGTCTTTATCAGATATTAAAAGTTCATTTAATATAGTTTGTAATTAAAAAAAGCCTTAACCTTCAATGGTTAAGGCTTTTTGACTGACATCTGCGAAACGATACTTTTCCTGCCATTATTTTTCCAGATAAATATGCTCAACTCATCCAACTGAATATTCCCCTTCAAAGAAAAGGTGTCAGATAAAAGATTTTGGATGGTGATAAAAAAACTTTATTATCATACAGGATTCTTAAACGCCTTACTGCTTTTCCTGAGATCCGATGGCCTGGATCGGGTAAACTCATGAAAAGTATCGCTGAAAGCACTGATGGAGCTGTAACCCACATCATCCGCAATTTCATTAATGGGTTTATCGGTATTTAAAAGCAGCTCAATCGCCTTGATGATCCTTAACGTTTTCAGGTACTGAAGAAAGGAAATATCCATATCTGCCTTGAAAAGACGGGACATGGAACGTTCACTCAACCCGAATCTGGCGCTTACATTGCCTAATGTGAGTTTTTCGCTGATATTCCATTCAAGGTAGGAGACTATCCTCATCATCTGTTTATTGTGAGTGGCCGGAAGAATAATCGGTAAAGGCTGTTTGTGGGTTTTGGGTAAGATCTTCTTTAATGCTACTAAAAATTCAAAATTTTCATCCTTATCCGTTACATGTTTTTCATCCCAGATTTCCGTGTATTTGATCATTTGAATCAGTAATTCCGAGGCAGGATAAATTCCCAGTTTACCATAAAAAGGATCCGAAACATCATCGTGGGCATAGAAATAAAGCGACCGGAGTACAGTGGCGGTATGGCCAATCTCTAAAATATGCTCCATTCCCTGCGGAATCCAGAAGAAATGTCTGGCAGGAACCACATATGTGCGGTTATCAATGGTAATATAAGCAATACCACCCTCTACATAGCTCAGCTGTCCTTTGGTATGTTTGTGGAACGGAATCAGTTTTTCTGATTTTTCATGCATGACAAATACACTTTTATCATGCCTGTCTATATCCGGAAGTGCAGCAATTAATCCCATAAAAAGAAACTGGTGGTAATGAAAATGCAAATATAGTCATTTGGCCGGAATCATGTAAAACTTGACTATTTTAGATAAATAAAATTTCCGGATTGAGGATAAATTTGCAGTGCAATAATTCGAAAAATTCAAATGAAAATCTATGTCACCGGACTGCTGATACTGGGAACTTCCTATGCTATATCAGCCCAGACAGGCAGTCCAAAGAACGATACCATCCGGATTTCCCTAAAAGAAGCATGGCAGAGAGCTGAAGAAAACAGCCGTCACATTAAAATCAAAACCATCAGTGTAGACATTGCAGAAGCCGAAGTAAAAGATGCCAAAAGGGAAAGGTTCCCTGAAATAGAAGTAAAAGGATCTGCAGAAAAAGCCTCCAACATTCCCATCTATGAAAACGGAATTTTTTCCAAACCTACCCAACACGAAGTTATACACACGCTTTACAGAGCCGGAGCAGATTTTTATTTAAATATTTACAATGGAAACAAGCTGAACCTTAAAATCAAGGAAAACCAGACGCTTCAGAAAATCAGTGACATCCGGAAAGAACAGTCCGTTTCCGATATTCATTACAAAACAGCAGCGCTTTATCTTGAGCTCCAGAAAACTCTCATTTTCAGAGATCTTATAAGACAGGATATTGCGGACCAGATGACCCAGCTGAAGGAAATAAAGGCCCTGTATAAAAACGGTGTGGTTCTGAAAAGTGATGTGCTGAGGGTAGAGCTTGAACTTTCCAAACGGAAAATGACTTTGACGACCATTGAAAATGATATCCTTATCGCCACCCAGAAGCTGAATATTATTCTGGGAATTCCTGATGAGCAGGTGGTCATCCCTGAAGCTCCCTTCAGTGAGTGGGATGAAAATACAACCTATCATGAATATCTGAAAATGGCACTGGATCACTCTTTTGATTATCATGTTTCAGAGCAGCAGACAGAATTGAGCAGGATTAAACTCAAGCAGGTAAAAGCCAATGTAAGACCGAAAATAGGTATGTACGGGGAGTTTTATTATGCCAATCCGCAGATCTTCCTTTATCCTTACAATCCGTATTGGTACTCATTGGGAATTATCGGGGTAAAAGCTTCGTTTTCCATTTCCTCCCTTTATCACAACACGCAGAAAGTGAAAGCCGCAGCACTGGAATTTGAAAAAGAGGAAGAGGTACATAAAGATACGGAAGATAAAGTAAGACAACAGGTAAAAGAAGCCTATTTGCGATATCAGGAAGCTTTGGAACAGATCAGAGTTGCTGAAACCAATGTAGCCCAGGCAAAGGAAAATGCCAGAATTATCAAAAATACCTACTTCAACCAGACTTCCCTCATTACAGAACTTCTGGATGCAGATATACAGCTTCTTCAGACAAAGTTTGAATTGGAAGCCGCAAAAATCATGGCCCAGAACAATTATTATTTACTACAAAATATCACAGGCGTTTTATAAACAATGAAAAAAAAATATACTCCCACCGACAGGCTGATTACAAAAATTACAGGCTGGATTTCCGTCTTTATCGTTGCCGCACTTGCTGTCTGGGGCGCTTTTACCCTTAAAAGCTATTACCAGTATGAGCAAACCAATGATGCGCAGGTTCAGGAATACATCAATCCGGTAATTTCAAGAGCCGGAGGATTTATTGTAGCAGTAAAATTTGAAGAAAATCAGGAAGTAAAGAAAGGTGATACCCTTTTGCTGATAGACAACCGTGAATATGTTCTTCAGCAGCAGCAGACCCAGGCCGCCCTTCAGAAAGCCCGTGCCGAACTGAAAGTACTGGAGAGCAACACCGGCACTACCGAAAAAGAAGCAGCTTCTGCACAGGCACAGGTAGAAGCCGGCAAAGCAAAAGTATGGAAGCAGCAGCTTGATTACAACCGTTACAAAAAGCTTTATGACGAGGAATCTGCCACAAAACAGCGCCTTGAAGATGTGAAAGCAGCATTGGATGTGAATGAAAGCGAATATCAGTCGTCACAGGACAATTACGCTGCATCCTTATCTAAAATAAATGACATCCGGGCTGAGAAAACAGTAGTACAGGCAGAAATTGCCAGATTGGAAGCACTGCTGAACCGCCACAAACTGGATGTGAGCTATACGGCAGTTGTAGCTTCGTATGATGGAAGAATGGGACGGAGAACCGTTGAAGTGGGGCAGATGATTGACGCCGGAGAAACCCTTGCATTTATCGTTAATAATGAAACCGATAAATGGGTAGTGGCCAATTATAAAGAAACTCAGATCAGAGATATGCATATTGGCGATCGTGTGAAAATAGTTGCTGATTCCTATCCGGACAGGGAGTTTCAGGGAACGATAATCTCACTTTCACCCGCT
This sequence comes from Chryseobacterium arthrosphaerae, assembly GCF_001684965.1. NCBI lineage: Bacteria > Pseudomonadati > Bacteroidota > Flavobacteriia > Flavobacteriales > Weeksellaceae > Chryseobacterium > Chryseobacterium arthrosphaerae. Next base: position 752,142 of record NZ_MAYG01000001.1, read on the forward strand.
ACGGGGTCCAGTTTCTCACTGCTGCCACCCGATAATTCTACCGGAAATTATGTGAAAATTGTACAGCGTATTCCTGTGAGGATCAGAGTGGATGGGAAACGAAAAGATATTGATATCCTTAAAATGGGAATGAACGTGAATGTATATGCTAATAAAAAGCATTCCTGATGACTAAAAGACAAATGCCTTTCTTTAAAAGATGGGCCCCGGAATGGCTTGTGAAAATCATCCTTTTTGCCATGACGCTGCCGGGAATCATTATATTCTTTCTGCCGCTGGCCAATGTGAATGCTGCCGCAGGATATTACGGAAGCGAGCCTGCTGATATTCAGTTTGCAGTAGCTCTGTTCTATGCAGGATACGTTGGCTTTTACAGTCTGGAAAGAAGATTTTTCAGTTTTCTGGCTGCTAAAGAATATTTTCTATTATTTACAACCTTACAGATAATGGCTTGCCTTATCTGCTATTTCACCCGTGAAATATATGTGCTCTTTCCGGTACGTTTTATTCAGGGGATGCTGTTTGCCGGAAATGTAAACCTTTCACTTACGCTGATTTTCACCAGGCTGAGCAGTGAAAGAGGGCGGGAGATCAGTTTCTCGGTATTCTTCGGTATCCTGATCTGCGCCCTGCCTTTCAATAATCTGATTACAGTGGATCTTATAGACTCCTATAATTTTAATATCGTCTACAAAACCGCTATATTTTCATACCTGCCGGGGCTTATTTTCCTGACCTTTGCCATGAGCAATTACAGGACTCACGCCCGGTTTCATTTGTATAAGCTGGATTGGCAGAGTTTTGCGGTGCTCAGTACCATTCTGGTGCTTATCGGGTACATTGCTATTTTCGGACAGGAGTATTACTGGCTGGAAGATCAACGGATTTCAGGAAGCGTCATTGCGATCATTATTCTGGGAGGAATATCTTTATTCCGTCAGCATTCGATCAAAAGACCCTATATTGATCTGAGAGTTTTCCGCTACAGGAATTTTAAAGTAGGGCTGATGGTCCTCTTCGTAATGTATATCTGCCGTTTTGCTTCCGGGATTACCAATACTTATTTTGCCACAGAACTGCATCTTGATCCGTTTTATATATCGTATATCAATGTTTTCAATCTTTCAGGACTGATCATTGGGGTCATTATTGCGTGCTGTATGGTTTTGCAGAAGAAGAGAATACAGTATATCTGGGTACCGGGGTTTTTAATGCTGCTGCTGTTTTATGTTTTGATGTATTATTCCTTTGATGTGCAGGCGGATGAGTTCAATTACTATATTCCGTTATTGCTACAGGGATTGGGTGTGGGGCTGATCATGGTTCCTACTATTATTTTTATTATATCCTCCGTTCCCGCTTCTATTGGTCCGTCAGCTGCAGCAATGGGGTTAGCAATACGTTATCTGGGTTTTTGTGTCAGCATTGCCCTGATCAACTTTTTTGAACTTTATGAAAAGAGCCGTCATTACAATGCCTTTCAGGATCATCTGAGTGCGGTAGAGCCTTTTGTAAAAGACTTTCTTCATAAGCAGACAGCTAAGCTTACCGCAAGAGGGATGCCCGAAGATCACGCTGTAAAGGCTTCCAATAAACTATTGCTGGGAAGGATGAATGTACAGGATCATGTACGTTTTGCTATGGATTATTATGAAATGATGATATGGCTTCTTGCAGGTTTTCTGTTGCTGATCGTGCTTTTCCCCTATCTGAACCGTACGGCACTTTATTTGAAATCCCGCAGATTATCTCCTGCGTAACCATAATGTATGATTAAATCAGCTCCTTTCACTTACGGGTTTTATTTATTCTGTTGATCATGCAGGGATGGCGGGATTTCTTTTCCTTTTATAATTATAAAGGTTTTTATACCGGAAAGTATAGCTTATTAGCTAATTTTATAGTAAGAGTGGTAAGACTGTCTTTAGAAGGCAGTCTTTTTTATTGTCAATGGTAGAATAGAATGACCGGAACTGTCTTTTTTGTCATTGAAGCTTAGAAGCATTCTCAGTATATTGTACGGTATAATTAGGGATACAGCTACAGTAAAACGTAATAATGAATAAAAGATGAGATTTCGGGATTGATTTCCGGCGGCTGAAAGCCGCCGGAAATTTACTTTTAATCCCTATTTTTAATTTTAAAGAACCCCACTTTCCAGGATTGAAAATGTCTGCTCTATACAATTGATCTCTGCAAGCCTTCCATAAGGAAGTGTAAACGTAGGACAGGTATGCCCGAAATCCATCTGAGTGATCACAGGAAAATCATATAAACCTTCTTCGTCAAGTACTTTAAGGATTTCCGTTTCATAGGCTTCCGCGTACAGATTATCGTAAGGACGTCCGAAAATAATACCTTTGGCATTTCCCAGAATTCCCATAGAGGCATAGTTTCTCAGCCACCATCTTACGTATTCCGGCTTGGGTTTATCTTCTGAAGTTTCAAAAAACAGGATGCAGCCTTTCCAAACTTCCTGATCTGGCCAGTAATCTGTTCCTTTCAGCATTTCCAGAACCTCCATGCAACCTCCGATCAGTGGTCCTTGTACGATAGAGTTTCCTCTGATAAAGCGCCAACCTGCAGGAGGTGTCAGTTTTCTTTTTATGTCCTGTAGGGAAATATCAAACCAGTCAAGAAATTCTGTAGTCCAGCCTTCTTTGTTCGGATGAACCTGTCCGATTACGGAAGGTGAAAATAAGGTTCTGTTGATATCATCGATCTGATATTTATGCATGGCTTCGTTTTCAGCAAATCCTACCAATAGGGAAGTGCCGTAGAAAGAACCTAAACCTGCTTTCAGACAGATAAAATGAGTAATCGTACTGTCAGAAAATCCCAGAAATATTTTAGGGTTGTTTTTAATAATCTCCAGATCAATATATTTCAGCATTCGGATACTGTCATCACCACCAATATTGGAAATAACAGCTTTTATGGAAGGATCTGAAAATGCTTCCATAAGATCCTGAGCTCTGGCTTCCGGATGCTCATAAATCCATTGGGCCGGTTGCAAAGCATTTTTAGTTTCAGTGACTTCCAGATTGAAAATCCGGTCTAATCTTTCTTTTCCTTTCAGATAACGGTGTGGCAGTTCACCGGCAGCTCCCCATGACATGGAAATAGTGGCTACTTTATCACCGCTGGTTAATCTCTTGGGTGTAATTAATTTCATAAATATTGAACGATTTAAAACAGAGAACTGAGAATATGGTGATTTATCTGTTGAAGAATAAATCAGTTAAAGGTCTTTAGCTCTATTTCTTTCAAAAATAGCACATCTCTGGAAGAAATACAAAGATAAGTCTCTGGAAACCTGGAATAGTCTGATCTTACTATCTGATCTGCTTATGACCGGAGATTCAATACTTTGATACACAGAGGAATCAATCCTATAGAAATAGCAATGAAAATGGTAACACGTATATAATTAAGGGTTTGCCAGGCTGAGGTTCTGGAAGCCAGATTCTCTGGGATAACTGAAGTTTCTGCCAGCTTTTGAAAATCGATAATGTTGGGGGCAAAAAATATCAGCGTCCAGGCTCTTACTGCAATATGTGCAATAAACAGAATCAAAAGCCAGTTTCTTACCGGATCTATTTTCCAGCAAAAGACAAGAGCAAGAATAAAGGCGATTTCGTGTACAGAATGAAATATAATCCAGAATATTTTCAGGCTTACTCCTTTTCCATCCAGCAGTAATTTAAAATTCTGCGGAGGTGAAGACACCCATTGCGGTACAAATACAAGTGTCTCAAAGATCTGGGCACCATTCATCATAAAATAGAGTAGTGTTGTGATGCAGAGCCAGATCTCTGCACGTGCTACATCAGTTGTTGTTAAGCTTTCCATGATTTATATTATGTTTTGTTTAAGTCATTGGCGGTTTCCTGCATGATTGCTGTAGCTCCTTTGAAATAGCGTTCGATGGTTTTTATTTCATCTTCAGAAAAAGTTGAGACCAGCTGCATGGTTTTCTGCTGTAGTGTTTCAAAAACAGGCCCCAGCAATTTCATACTGTTTTCAACATGGGGAATGATGAGCACCTTTCTCCGGTCTTCTTTTGTGAATTGCCTTTTAACAAGCTCTTTTTTTTCCAGGCGGTCGATTAATCCCGTGACCGCTCCGGTAGTAAGCCCTGTCAGTTTTGAAATTTCACCGGCTGTTATGGTATCATATGGCAAGATCAGACCCAGATACTTATGATCAGCGCTGGATAATCCCGCTTTTCTCGCAATAGCTTCATGCATGAAAATAGAAGCATCTGAATATTGTCTGCTGGCTTCCCTGAATTGTTCATGAATATTTTTTTTCATAATTATCTTATTGTATTAATATCTTAGTTGCTAAGATATATTTTATTTTTAAACTGACAAAATAATTTTTCATCCATTAAAAATGGGGGACGGTTATGATTTTCTGAAAAAATAATTTTCCGTAATTAATTTATAAACAGATGTTTAATTATTTTAATCAAACTTTCCTGATAAAAAAGCGTGAAAAGCTTGTATTTAAAGGAGATTTTCCTATCTTTGCAGTCCCTTAAACAAAGGGATTTACTTAGAAAAGTAAGTGGCCGACTCGGTAGCTCAGCTGGTAGAGCAATACACTTTTAATGTATGGGTCCTGGGTTCGAATCCCAGCCGGGTCACAAATAAAAGAGAACACTTTATAAGGCAGTTCCTTAAATAAAAATTACTTAGAAATAAGTGGCCGACTCGGTAGCTCAGCTGGTAGAGCAATACACTTTTAATGTATGGGTCCTGGGTTCGAATCCCAGCCGGGTCACAAACAAAAGAGAACACCTCATAAGGCAGTTCCTTAAACAAAAATTACTTAGAAATAAGTGGCCGACTCGGTAGCTCAGCTGGTAGAGCAATACACTTTTAATGTATGGGTCCTGGGTTCGAATCCCAGCCGGGTCACAAATAAAAAGAACTACTCACACAGTAGTTCTTTTTTGTTTTATATGTCTATTTCGTTATGAATCAATCTGAGGTGAAAAACAGAGCGGAATAGTGTCTGTTTCAACTATCTGTCTGAACCCTTTTTTTTGTAAAAAATAAGTACTATTATCCGGATATAATGCTCATCAGGATATCATTTGATTTTAGCCGGATTGTTTTGTTAATACCGGCTTTATCAGGGATTATTGTCTTCTTATTTCACTAAAAAAGTAGAGTATTGCTGATGTTAATATTTGGTAAGAATGCCCTGTTTTTTTATTGAAATTATGTATATTTATAACAAATAATGTTAAAAAAGAATCAGATGTCAGTATTTAATGTTTAGGCTTATATACCGGCAGAATGATAATCAATTCAAAACCTGACCGTATTAAAAATTATAAAACATATCTGGAGATCTTGGCTAAAGCCATCATCAGCTCAATTTTTATGGGGCTACTGCTGCTTATGATATCGTGCAGCAAAAGTTCCGGAGAAAAGGAGAGAGACCATTTCGATACTACACTGCTCAAACGGAATTCAGAACTTCAGCTTTCCGGTGAATACGAAGCCCTTATCAGGTTTAATATAGAATATCTGAAGAAAGCTGCAAAGATGAACTATCCCGCAGGGAAAGGACTTTGCTATCTCAATATTGCAGATGTCAATGTTTCTGCCGGAAATTATGAAAAAGCCCTGTTCTTTTTCAACAAGGCGGAAAAAGATCTGGAAAACTCCGGGAATATGTATCATAAGGCACTGTTCTATAACGACTATGGTTTGTATTATTCTCATCTTGAATTGTATGATAAGGCAATAGCATATGACAATAAAGCATTTTATTATTTGAAGCAGGCGAAAAATTCTGCGCTGAAAACAAAGCTGCAGTCAAGGCTGTATATCAACCGGGGGATTTATTATGCTAAAAAAGGATGGCCGGGAACCTCCCTGAAATGTTTCCTTAAAGGTAATGCACTGGAAAATTCAGCGTACAGCAACTGTATGGTTGCCCAATATTATCTGTATACCCGCCAGCCGGATTCTGCAGGAGTATATGTATCAAGGGCAGATCAGAAAATGCTCAGCCAGAAAACAAGTGATGTAGAATCCCTCTGGGTATATTTTACGATGGGGTATTATTACAATGAGGTCAATAATAACAGCAAAGCTGAAGAAGCCCTGAAAAAGGCACTTGAGATCAATATAAAAACAAGACGTACCTATTCTACCCATATCAACGGGGTGTATAAAGCTTTGGCAGAACTGTACAGGAAAAAGAATGACGGGGGCAAAGCCTACCACTATCTAAAACTGTATATGGAAGAAGAAGGAAGGATCAATGCTGCCCGTATGGCTTCAATGAATAAGGCTACGGAAATTTTTATCTCTGAAGTGAAAAAAGAATCCGACTGGCATAAAAATGAGCTGCCTTTGTTTATCGCTCTGTCTATTACCGTACTCACAGTCTCAGGAGTATATGTCAGAAAGGTAGTCAATGACATGAAGCAGAAAAAAAGAAAGCTGAAGATAGAAACGGATGAACTCAAAAATCATGTGCATACCAAACAGCTTGAAGAAGTGATTGGACTGGCTAAAAAAAATGATTCGGCTTTTTTATTGAAATTCAGAGAGTTATATCCGGATTTTATCAGTACACTTTTAAAAATAAATCCTGATCTTGAAAATTCGGAACTGGCTTTCTGTGCCATGCTGAAACTGCGCTTTTCATCTAAAGAAATTGCAGATTATACTTTCGTACAACATAAATCTGTTCAGCAAAAAAAATACAGGATCAGAAAAAGGCTCAGTATCTCCGGTGAAACAGATATCTACGAATTCTTCGACAATATAACAGGATGAAGATATAGAGAATTCTGCTTTTTGAACATTGTGTATTGCATAGTTTTTCAAAAAATATCATAAATAATTAAAGAAAATATAATATTTATCACTTTATAAAGTTATTCTTTTAACTTAATTTATACAGGAATTTCAGCTTAAATTAAAGAAGTATATGATACGTATTTTTCTTTTGGTTTTACTTATTGTCTTAGTTTCATGCCATTCTCATTCTCAGAAAGAACGTGAAAAAAACTTTGATATTCCATTGATGACGAAAAATGAAAGACTTCGGCTTTCAGGGGAATATGATTCACTGGTCAGTCTTAATAAACAATATTATAAAAAAGCAGAGCAGGAAGGATATGAGGACGGTAAAGCATTATGCTATATAAATCTGGCACAGATTAATATCTCCCTGGAAAATTATCAGAAATCAAAAATACTGTTTGATAATGCAGGAAAAATATTAAAAGACTCGGAAAGTAATATTCATAAAGCTATATTTTATAATAATTATGGCCGGCTTAATAATGAGCTGGGAAGAAGGGACAAAGCTCTTGAATATAATAATACAGCACTGAGCTGTATTCAAAAGGTCACAGGTTCCCAACTGAAAAATACGGTTCTTTATAATGTCTATATCAGACAGGGCGAATATTATGTGCAGAAAGAACAATATAAAAAAGCTTTAGAATACTTTAATAAAGCAAGAAAATTTGATGATACCGGTATTGCTGATTGTGCCATAAGTGATTATGTATACATGCACAAGAATAAAGATTCTGCCTATAAGTATATTACCAGGGCCTATAACCAAATGAGTTTAAAAAAACGGGAAGATGCCATTACTCTCAATATACACACCATTATGGGGGAATATTACCTTACCTACGGACAGCCTGAAAACGCCGAAAAAGAATTTTTACGGGCTCTGGAGATTGATAAAAAAACCCGCCGTATCTTTTCTCAGTATACCAAATATATCTATAACGATCTCAGGACCCTGTATGACAGGATGGGGAATAAGGAGAAAGCCTATTTTTATCTCAATGCCTATACAGAAGCTAAAAGCAGGACCAATACCGCTTTACTGGCAACAATTAATCAGGATATGCAATCCTTTATTACCCTTACTGAAGAAAATACGGAAAAGCATAAAAACAATTTACAGTGGGTGATTCTCTTCTCAATAGCGGGTCTTTCATTACTAGGAATATATGCCTGGAGGGTAATAAGTCTGCTCAGAAAAAGAAAAAAGGATCTTAAACTCGAAGCAGAGCAGTTGAAAACCAGGATGAATGATAATAAACAGGACGAAATCATAGAGCTGGGACGAAGCAATGATCCTGACTTTCTGAACCGTTTTAAAGAAGTCTATCCCGGCTTCATAGACAAGCTCCTTACCATCAATTCAGGTCTGGAAAACTCAGAACTTGTTTTTTGTGCCATGTTGAAACTTCATTTTACCTCCAAGGAGATTGCAAACTATACTTTGGTACAGCACAGAACCGTTCAGCAAAAAAAATACAGGATCAGGAAAAAACTGAATATTCCCGGAGAAATTGATACCTATGATTTTTTTGATGCTTTAGGATAAAAAAAAACTGTCTGATTCATCAGGTCAGACAGCACTCGAAATATTCTCTTTTCGCCACCTGTATTTTTTAGTGGCATTTGCTCAAATTTGAAAAATTTTGACCAGATAAGAAAAAAAAACTATACTACACGAATACTACAGTTCAAAAATAAAAATGTAAATGTTTGATATGTAGTTGTTTACATTTTATGTTGAAATGCCGTAAAAAATTTGTACCAACCGGAGATTGTATCTCTATACATTCATATTTTACAGATAACCTGATAATAAATGATAATCTTTTGCAGTAAATTCAAGATCAGATTTTGTCTGTTTTTTTCTACGTATCCTATTGTTTTTTCTGTGTTTCTGATTTTATTTTAAAATTGATCCAAAAATGCACTTATTTATAATTTTCTGTTTATCAATTGTTTGAGCGAATGTTGTATATGTGTAGTAGGATGTTTTTATGTGTTTTTGAATTTAAAATATAGTTTTGTGGAAGATTTTTAATACAAAATAGTTGCTGAACTGATTTTTTTAATTAATTATTCCATTAATCAGTGAAAGTATAACACAAATGAATCTCCGAATCAGGATCTAAAAATGGAGAGAAAAAAAATTACTTAAGAGGGAAAAAGTCGCTGTCTCTGCTATGGAGACAGCCTTTTTTTATTATGACTCCAAATGACCGTTGAAGAATTCCAGCATTGTCGTCAGAGCATTTTCAGAATGCATTCTTTCCCCATTTTCAAGAGAATCTTTTGTGGCTGCTGCTGCCCGTTTGCGCATATTGTTCTCATAATCGAAAATAGCGTCCTGTAAAGTATTGTAGCGGTTGTCTGTTAAACATTCACTCAATTCCAGAGCATCAAGCATGGCCATATTAGCACCTTCACCGGCAAATGGCGGCATTACGTGTGCAGCATCACCTATCATCGTCAGGTTGGGTCTGGCTTCCCAGGTCTGATCCAATGGCATATAATAGATGGGTCTTGGAACGAAAGGAGACATGGCATTTTCAAACAATTCGTACCATACTTCGCTCCATTCCGGATACGTTTCTTTAAACCAATTCAGGACCTGTAAAGGATCAGAAAAGTCCAGCCCGCTTTCAGAAACCCAGTTTTCATCCGCTTTAAAGCTGGCATAGAAGCCCAGGTCACCATTGCCTTTTTGGCCCATCAATATATTTTTTGTGTTCCCGAAAGCCATGATTTTACCACCATTGATCAGGGCGTTAATATGGGGTGCTTTTTCTTTTGAAACATTTCCTTCAAGCATGATGATTCCTGAGTAAACAGGTTGATTATCATTAAGATAATGGCGTATTTTGGAATTGGCACCATCAGAAGCAATAACGAGGTCCGCATACTCTGAGGTTCCGTTTTTAAAATGAAGCAGCCAGCCTTCATGGTGAGGTTCCATAGCGGTGAAATGACTGTCCCAGACCACGGTTTCGGGTTTCAGCGAATTCAGCAGCATCTTTCTTAGAGGCGCCCGGTCTATTTCAGGCCGGAAGTGTTCCGCACCAAAATCTTCATCAGGTTTCATTTGATGATCGCTGAACAGGATTTCAGCTTGTTCATTGACGATCAGGGTTTTATCAGCTCCCGGCCGGAAGGTGTTTTTAAACTCTTCCAGAAGTCCGGCCTTACGGATGGCCGCCAGCCCGGAATCTTCATGCATATCGAGAGGAGAGCCCTGTACACGGGCATATTGATTGATATCTCTTTCATAGACTTTTACATTGGCATTTTTCAACTGTAAAAGTCTGGCCAGGGTAAGCCCGGCAGGACCACCGCCAATAATGGCGATTGATTTATTGTTTATCAGCATTTCTTTTAAATTTTACAGGACAAAATTACTTTCCCTTCAGTACTGATAATAGTATAAATCGGTCGTTTTTATTTTTTGATAATTCCCGGGGCGCAACCCCTGAAAATTTTTTCACTTCTTTGATGAAATGGTTTTGATCCGTATAATTAAGTTCAGGAAACAATTTACCGTGAGCAATATGTTCCAAAGAGGCCCTGAAACGTAAAACTGTAGAGTAGGCTTTTAATGAAAGCCCCAGCTGTTTTGTGAAATAACGATTGATCTGTCTGCTGCTCCATCCTGTTTTTTCAGAAAGTTCATGCACACTCATTTCACCTTTTGAAGCGTAGATAAGTTCAAAAAGTTTGTGTTTTCTTTCATCCCTTTTCTGAGGAATCAGTTCTTTGATCTTTTGTACCGCTTTTGTACAACAGAGTTCAAAATTTTGAAGATCGTCCGCCTTAAAATCCCAGAAATCATCCGGAAGATTCCTGGCTGTATTTAATATATCGGCAATGGAAGTTTTTAAAATATATTCAACAGCAAGAGGCTTGAAACTCACTACAAAAGCCTTGGTAAACGGAAGGATCAGCCTTTGATCCGGGTAGGTTTCAAGACCTATAAGGGCTACCTGAAAGGGCTGGGCGGAAGACTGGATAAAAAACAAATCAATTCTCCCATCCGGAATGATAACCACTTCTTTCGCTTCCTGCGACTGATTAGAGAATGTTCCCAGATTTTCTACAAAATCCGAAATACTCCGTTCAGGCTCAATGAAGTGGAAATGAAAACCGTTATCCATAAATCGTTATATTCTTGTGTATGAAAATACAAAGATAAAGGTAAGGAATTGCAGATCATCCAATAAATACAATTTGAGTCAAAAAGACAATATGACATTTATTTATAGGCCCATTCATTAGAATTATTCCTATTTTAGCCTGTATTATTGCAGTATTCCATGGATAAATCATCGATCAACAATTATTTTCATTCCTTATTCAGCATCAAAGATGAAGTGGTGGAGCAGATTACAGAAACTTTCAGCCATTTTGATTTGAAAGCGAATGCTGTTTTGCTGGATAAAGATACCATCAGCACCCGGACATTCTTTCTGGAAAAGGGATATGTGAGGTCTTATCTGTTGAATGAAGATAACGAAGAAATTACTACCAATATTTATGCTGCCCCCTGTTTTGTGAATGATTTTTTATCCTTTTTCAGGCAGCAGCCTACCAGAGAAATTTACCAAACGGTTACCGACTGTACATTTTGGGCAACCGGGCTGGAAAATGTACAGCATAACTTCCATAATATTCCTGAATTCAGAGAGTTCAGCAGACTTCTCTTTGTTCTGAATTATTACAGCATCCATGACCGGCTGATCGAAATGGCCAGCCAGAAAGCATCAACGAGGTATTCCAATCTGATGAAGAAAGATCCGGATATCTTTCAGCATGTTCCCTTAAAGATTATTGCGTCTTACCTGGGCATCAAAGACAGCTCACTGAGCAGGATAAGGAGAGAGATTAAATAGTGTGAAGTCAGGAAGCTGGAAGAAGGAAGTAATTTGAATCTTTATAGCAACTATAATCTTTGCTTTATTAATTTTAGGGGATTAGTTATCCAAACTCTTTTTCTGCTTCCGGTAACAAAATCTCATTTCTTTTCATTTGTCAAGTGATAGATCAGAATTTGTCCTGCATCTTTGTCAAAAATAATTTCATGAACAGAAAACATATTGTAGTTATCGGATTGGGAGGTGTAGGCGGATATTTTGGCTTTAAAATAAATCAGGCGAACGAAACTTCCGGAAAATATAAAATTACTTTTGTGGCCAGAGGAGAAACCTATGAAAAAGTAAAAGAAAACGGATTGGTGCTTCTATCTCCCGAACATCCTGATCATACCACGCATCCTGATGCTATTGAGAAAAATATTGAGGATGTTCAGAATCCTGATCTGATCCTTATATGTGTAAAGGAATATGATCTGGAAAATGTATGCAGGCAGCTATTGCCGGTGATCAGCAAAGACACTGTACTGCTTCCGATGATGAATGGTGCAGATATTTATGACAGAATCCGGAAGATCATTCCTGATCATGTTATTTTGCCTACCTGTCTGTATGTGGCTTCCCATATTAAGGAAAGAGGAACGGTGGAACATAAGGGAAAAGCTGGGAAGATGATAATAGGAAGAGATCCGGAACACTTTTCTGCAGAGGTGAACTGGATCAGTGACCTGCTTGAAGAAAGTAAGATTGATTTTGATTTTAAAGACAATTCTTTATCGGATATCTGGACCAAATTCATTTTCATTGCCAGCTTCGGACTGGTGACTGCAAAACATAACTCGTCAATCGGGAAAGTATGTACTGATGAGGAACAGAAATATGAAGCGACAGAAATAATGAAAGAAATCAGACAGATCGCAGCCCAAAAAGAAATTCACCTGCCGGAAGATATTATAGAAAAGACATTTGAGAAAGCCTCTGCTTTTCCTTTTGAAACACCCACTTCTTTACAGCTTGATATTCATTCCGGAAAAAAAGAAAATGAGCTTGAATTATTTGCAGGAGCAGTGTTGAAATATGGAGCAGAGCTTCATAGCAAAACTCCGTTTACTCAAAAAATATATAATGAGATTAAAAGTAAACAGAACTGATGCCATACAAGTAACGAACAAATCAGGCCGGCTCCAGCCGGCCTGATTTGAATATCAGAAATAGAAATTTAAATATATTACTACAGATTTTAAAGCTTCTGTAATTTTCTGTTTTCTATGAAAACTAATAGAGTATTATCAATCAAAAATCATGTCCCATGCATGAATTTTTGCCTGCTCAGTAATACTTCCTCTGTTTCCCGGTGGTCGGGATCGTCGATACAGCAGTCTACAGGACATACGGCTTTACATTGCGGTTCTTCATGAAAGCCCTTGCACTCAGTACATTTTCCGGACACAATATAATAGACTTCATCTGAGACAGCCTGATTATAAGCATTAGCATCTGCTGTTGTACCATCCGGAAAAGTGATGGTTCCTGAGAGTTTGGTTTTGTCCTGCCAGCGCCAGTCGATAGCCCCTTCATAAATGGCTGAATTGGGGCATTCGGGCTCGCAGGCTCCGCAGTTGATGCAGTCATCGGTTATTTTTATAGCCATATTATGTATTTTAAGAGTTTGTAAAAGGGATTTCTTCAGCTTGTACTGCTTTAGAAATCCCTGCTAACTTAATTAAAACAGTTTCAACAATTTATATACATCATAAACTGTGCAAACCTGTATCTTAAATCTGTTAATCTGCTGCGATTTTTACAGAAAGTCCGTCCATTTGAGCGGTAAGGTGAATCTGACAGGCTAGCCTGCTGTTTTCCCCGGAATTGAAAAGCTCAGATAGAAGTGCTTCTTCAATATCACTTTTTTCAGGTAATGTTGTTTCCCCATCAAGAATGTAGCAGTGGCAGGTAGCGCACATGGCCATTCCGCCGCACATTGCTTCCATAGGCAGATCGCAGGCTTTACAAATATCCTTTAAAGTAAGACCCATCTCCAGCGGGCAGACCAGGGCATGCTCATGACCATCCTGATCTGTTACGGTAATTGTAATTTCATTCTCCATGGCATCAGTCGATCGTTGCTACTACTTGTTTTTCTGCCTGCTTTTTTGTTCCGTCAAAACCTTCAATCCCGCTTACGGTGGTATATTTCAAAACAAACTTTTTGTTTGGGTTAAGGCGCTGATAAATGCTCTGGCAGGCGATAGCTGTTTCGTGAAAACCACAGAGGATCAGTTTCATTTTATAAGGATAGGTATTGATGTCACCTACAGCATAAACTCCAGGAATGCTGGTCTGGAAATCAGTGCTGTTATCCACCTTTATGGCGTTCTTTTCCAGTTCCAGCCCCCAATCTGTCAAAGGTCCCAGTTTAGGTACCAATCCGAACAGAGGAATGAAGTGATCCGTTTCTATAGTCTGGAGAGTTCCTTCCTTCTCCACAATGATTCTTTGTAAAGCACCATTACCTTCAAGTCCGATAACTTCAGCCGGTGTAATCAGATTGATTTTTCCCTGATGCTTCAGTTTTTTCACTTTTTCAACGGAGTCTAAAGCTCCTCTGAATTCATTCCGTCTGTGAATCAGAGTAAGGGAAGATGCTATTTCAGCAAGATGAACAGACCAGTCCAGAGCAGAGTCACCTCCTCCGGCTATGACAACATGTTTCCCTACATAATCCTCCGGACGCTTAATGAAATAGCTGACACCTTTTTCCTCAAAGTCAGCGATATTTTCAATGGGTGGTTTTTTAGGCTCAAAGCTTCCCAGACCTCCTGCAATAATAACGGCTTTGGCTCTGTGTCTTGTTCCTTTATCTGTGATCACCTCAAACAGGTTTTCTTCCAGCTTCAGAAGATGTACCGCCGTTTCATTGAAAGTAAAACCAGGTTCAAACTGCCGGATCTGCTCATAAAGTTGATCAATCAGATCACCGGCAAGCACACTGGGAAATCCCGGAATATCGAAAATAGGTTTCTTGGGATATAATTCTGATAACTGGCCTCCCATCTGGGGTAATGCATCTATAATATGGCACCGCATTTTGAGAAGGCCGGCTTCAAATACCGTAAATAACCCTGCAGGGCCGGCTCCAATGATCAGTATATCTGTTTCTATCATGTTACAAATGATTTATAGTTGTTTTTTCTATTTTTTTTGAGGCTGCAATGCTGATAAGCTTTTCAAACTTATTGATATACAGCGGGGAAATTTCCTTTTTATCGTCTCCGTTAAATAATGCAGACCGAACAATAGGGACACTGAACGGGAGTGGCCATGCCCGTAATGATTTGGCTATAACATCCATCGCATTAATGCCCTGCATAGCCTGCAAGCCGTCTGCCCAGCATACCAGTCCCACCGTTTTATCTGTCAGGTAAGGCTCATACCTGTTAGCGGTAACTTCAAGCCAGTCGAGGCAGTTTTTCATCACTCCCGGGATGCTCCCGTGGTATAAAGGTGCCAGCCAGATGTGAAGATCAGCATCTGTAAACATCTGGGCCATGCGTTCTACCGCTAAAGGCGTTTTGGTAAGTGTGACATCAAACAGGGGAATCCCGGAATCCGCAAGGGTAAAAATGTCAGTCTGTACTCCCAGCGCTTCCAGACGGTCAGAAAAATAGCTGGAAATAATTCCTGAAGTAGACTCACTTCTTCTTTCCAGTGATCCGTTGAAAAGGATTGCTTTCATGTTGTTTTATTTTTTGAAAATTACTTTGGGCAAACCTATTTCACCATACATCAGACTTTTGACCAAAGGCTGTAAAAGCCCGGCGGCCAGTAGATACAGGGCAGGGTCATGGTCTGCATTCGCTCTTACTACTACTTTCTGATCCTTATAGCACTTCAGGTCTGCATAGATGAGCCGGCGTTTCCACAGATCCAGCAGAATTGTTCCGGCGTTGTTCAGATCTGTATAAACTGCGTAGGGATACAGCTTTTCCATAAGGAACATATAAGCCCATGGCGGAATAATGGCCTCCGTAGAGCAGACGATCCCCACTGCTTTTCCTTCATAGATGGAAAAATCCACAGCAGCAATCGATTCTTTAAATTCCTTTTCCCTGACGATCATTCCCATGAAAAGATGGTCTTTGATATCCAGTTCTACAATTTCCGTAGTAGGTTTATAGGTTAAAAGATCAAAAGCAATGATACCCGATGCTTTTGCTTTATTGATAAAAGTTTCCATTGATAATTGATTTTCCAGTCCGTATCGGTTACCTTACTTTCGAAAGGGCTTCCTCATATTTTTTTTCTACAGCAGACCAGTCCAGCACAGACCAGAAAGCGTCAAGGTAATCTGCTCTCTTGTTCTGATAATTCAGATAGTAAGCGTGTTCCCAGATATCAATTCCAAGGATTGGAAAACCTCTGTTCACCGGAAGAACATCCATCATCGGGTTATCCTGATTGGGAGTAGAGCTTACTGCCAGCGAGCCGTTGAATTTTACATACAGCCAAACCCATCCTGAACCAAACTGAGCAAGACCTGTTTTCTTCATTTCAGCCTTTAATTCTTCCAGGCTTCCGAAAGTGGAAGTAATTGCATCATTAAGTTTTCCTTCAGGCTTCAGTTTAGGCTGTGGAGAAAGGATTTCCCAGAATAAAGAATGATTGTAGTGGCCACCGCCATTATTCCTGACCGCCGGGCTGTATTCACTTATTCTCTGTAATAATGAATCCAGATCCGGATTGGTCTCACTGGTTTGTGCCAGGGCAGTATTAAGATTATCTACATAGGCCTGGTGATGGCGCTGATGGTGAATGGTCATTGTTTCTGTATCGATAAAAGGAGTCAGGGCATCATAAGCATAGGAAAGCTGAGGTAATGTAAATGGTTTCATTCTGTTTATTTTTTTGATTACTGTGTGACAAAGGTAATAATATATTTGAATAAAACAACTTTTTAGTTGTTTTATATATTTGGATTTTAATTGATGTAACTTGTTGTTAGTGTGTGATTTATTCTTTATTTTTTGAAATTATAGAAAATGACTATCTTTGTTGTTGAAAAATAAAACAACCAAAATATTGTCAAATGAAGAAATCAGCGGCAGACCGCATTCTGATGTTTTTGAAGATGAGAGGGGAGGCAACATCACTTCTTATTTCCGAAGAACTCTCCATCACCAAGGAAGGAGCGAGAAAGCATCTGCTGAATCTTGCCCAGGAAGGACTGATCCGGCCTGATGTGAAGAGCGAAGGAGTAGGCCGCCCATCTACTTACTATATTCTTACAGAAAAAGGACTGGCACAGT
Organism: Chryseobacterium arthrosphaerae; assembly: GCF_001684965.1. Lineage (NCBI taxonomy): Bacteria > Pseudomonadati > Bacteroidota > Flavobacteriia > Flavobacteriales > Weeksellaceae > Chryseobacterium > Chryseobacterium arthrosphaerae. The sequence continues at coordinate 769,146 of NZ_MAYG01000001.1, forward strand.
TTCCGGATACTCATGCCGACGTGACGGTACAGCTTCTGAAATCGGTAAAAAATCTACTGGGTGAAAATGCACTGGAACTCCTGATCAGTGACCGTGAAAAAAATACCCATGACCGGTATGAAAAAGCACTTTCAAAAACCAGAAATCTGGAGCAGCGTCTTGAAGTACTTGCACAAGCCCGAAGCAAAGAAGGCTATATGGCAGAATGGAAAAAAGAAGGAAACGAATATTTCCTTATTGAAAACCATTGCCCGATCTGTGCTGCCGCTACGGAATGCCAGGGGTTTTGCCGTGCCGAACTTTCCAATTTTCAGTCTCTGATCGGAAAAGAATATACCGTTGAAAGGGTAGACCACATTATCTCCGGAGGGCAGCGCTGCGTATATAAGATCAGCTGAAATACCAGTGATCAGGATAAATTTTTATCTGTTTCTTCCAAAAACTCCTGTGCTTTAGGAGAAAGTCTGCATTTTTGTTTCAGTATTCTGAGTACTTCTGCCAGTTTTTGTCTGTTATTGAGGTTTCCGGCAAAAGATTTCCTGCTGTCCTTAAATTCCAGGATGATATTGGTTGTTGCAGGCGCCAACAGAATATGTACCTGCTCAATATCACTGTATGGCCTTTTTCTTGAGAACAGGACTTTATATTCTGCATAACTTTCATGCAGCAAAAGGCGGGGTGAGATACTGTTGTTGGACAGGGAAAGCGGATAAAGCCCTTTAATCAGGGTAAATGAAGCTATAAGAGGAACATTGACGGTTTTGCCGGCGTCCTGGCTCAGCGGTTCATTCTGTTTGTTCCGAATTTTACGGATCATCCGTACAGTCATGAATATTCCGATACCTAAAGTAACGAAAAACATTAGAAAAATGATTAAAGGCAAATATTCAGGCGATATCATTTGATACTTTAACAGATAATATTCTGCAATTTAACAAAAACAAAATAATCTGTCCGAGAATTAATATTGGGTCAATATTTCCATCAGCATCAGAATAGAGATCAGCTTTTTTGATGACTGATAATCCGGAGCCAGCTGTTCCCGGATCTCTCCAAGAGCCTTACTCAGTTTATTGCTTACGGTTTTATTACTGATTCCCAAAGCTTCTGCCGTTTCATTGACCGACATATTCTGCCGGATTCTCATGTCATATACCTGCTGCTCTGTAGAAGGAAGACGTGAAACCACTTCATCAATCATGGATAATAAAACGGAGATTTCATTCTCTTCCAGGATTTCAAAATATTCAGTATCGGAGATGTCTGTTTCTGCAGGCATGTCAAACTCGTCAATACTCAGTGTTGGCGGAGCTTTTTTATAGCTGTTATAATAATCCAGAATCCGATAATGAAGATGGCGTAGCAGATAGCCTTTGGCACTTTCCGATTCATCCGTTTGTATGGCATCTGTATTTTCAAGGATCTTCACCCATAAGTTCTGAAGCAGTTCTTCAGAAACTTCCTTGTCCTTTGTGCGTATAAAAACAAAGCGGTACAGACTATCCCAGTAACGGTCGTACAGAAGCATAAATGCAGGGCGGTCGCCTGATTTTATTTTCTTTAATAAAGTAGAGTCTGTTAGGTTCATATTGCTGCAACAAAATTACCTAAAGGAAAATTAACTTTTTGTGAACTTTAATTATGGTAAGGTTAAATATTTCTGAAAAACCGGGCGTGAATATGAAGTTAATGTTGAGTAAATGTAAAATAGGTTGAAAATAATAATGAATCCGGCTTTAATATGAATAGAATGTTAAGAATAGCCTGGGGAAGTTTTTCATTTTCACTGTCTTATACATAGAAGCATCTGTGAATACGATGAAATATTTTATGAAACGTTTTACCTATAAAAATATAGAAGCCTTTGTTTTCAGACTTTGGACACGGGAAGTTTCAGGGGAAAAGATCTCTGAAAAAGAAAATGAAATTTTAAACCAGTGGAAGCTCCGGGCAGAAAAAGACCTGGATCCTGTTCATATGTCGGAAGCCAGAGAAAGAATATTGGCCGGACTGAATCATTATTTTGTATCTGGTGAAAAAATAATTCCTGTCAGCAGGTTTCAGAAGAATGCCTATAAAATTGCAGCAGTTATCATTCTGCTGATCTCGTTAGGTGGGTTCTTTGCCTATCATACCTACATCAGGGCGGATGTTTACCTTGCCGGATCCGGGAACAGGATCATTCAGCTTGAAGACGGATCGGTAGTTACCTTATTGCCAGGTTCAGAACTTACGGTTGAAAAATCATTTCCTGCTGATACCAGAAGGGTGAACCTGAAAGGTGATGCATTATTTTCCGTAGCAAAATCAAAGAACCATCCTTTTATTGTTCAGGCTGATGGGTTCAGTACCAAAGTGTTGGGAACGATATTTAAAATTTCCCAATCCGGGAAGAAAAAGGCTGTAGATCTTTATGAAGGTAAAGTGGCGGTGTCTGCAGCCGGAGGACCTGTAGCTTTCCTTACACCGAATCAGAAATGGACCAATTTCGGAGTCGCTCATACCAATGCGGTGATTTCATTTGAACTTAACAGGGTTTCCGGAAAACCAACTCCTGAACTATTGTCTTTAAGCTTCAATGATGTTCCTTTAAAAGAAGTGATCGCCGTTCTCGAAGGCAATTACAGCACAAAAATCCATTATCCTAAGGAAGCTGGAGATAAGAAGATCACAGCAGACTTTACCGGAGGAACAGTGGGAGAGAATATAGAATCCCTGGCCTTTATACTCGGATTTGAAGTTCAGAAACAAGATAATGTCTACATCCTGAAGAAATAAATCATAAAAATAATAATCAGATAATTCTTAAATCTAAAAGAGAACACTTACGTATGAAAAGTTTGAAATGTGGTTTTACCATAGCAGCCTTATTTTTTACTGTTGCAGCAGAAGCACAGGAACTGGTTCAGAAAGTTTCGTTTTCCGTTCCTTCCAGCAGGTCTTTAATTGAAGTTCTGGAGGAGTTTGCAGGAAAAACAGGAATGAGGCTGGCCTATTCAAAGGTAGATATCAAAGAGCTGAAGGTAAAAGGGATAAAATGTGAAAATTCCACAATCAATAGCTGCCTGAAAGACATTACCAGCGGGCTTCCCGTAGTATTCCGCTTACATGGGGACCTTATTTCAATAAAATATGAGAACTCTGCGGTTTCTGTACCGGGCAACGGACGTATATCAGGAAAAATAGTAGATGAAGTGGGAAATCCTGTTGCCGGAGCTGAGGTAAATATCGCAGGAAGAACTGCCGCAACAGATAATAACGGTGATTTCTCTATAGATCTTCCTTCGGGAATGTATAATCTGACGATAAAAGCTTCTCAATACAATACACTGAGGGTAGAAAAATTAGTAGTTAATCATAAAGAAACCAACACGGTTTCATTTGCCCTGAACCGAGCTTCAGATAAAGTTACAGATATTAAAGAAGTGGTAGTTACCGCTACCCGCAAAGCAGATACCCAGGCCGGATTGCTGACGCAACAGAAAAAAGCGGCTCAGATGAGCGACGGAATCTCAGCCGAACAGATTGCCAAAACCCCTGATAATGATGTAGGAGGAACTTTGAAAAGAGTAACGGGAATTACGACCATCGATAATAAATATGTGGTGGTAAGGTCTATGGGAGAACGCTGGAATACGGCGGCGATGGACGGAATAAACCTTCCCAGCACTGAAACCTATAATCAGAATTTCTCTTTTGATATCATTCCTACGGCAATGGTAGAAAGTGTTGTGGTGAGCAAATCGGCAACTCCCGATATGAATGCCAACTTTGCAGGAGGCTATGTGGAAGTACGGACCAAAGATATTCCCAATGAAAATTTTACAACGGTAAGCATGGGAACTTCCTATAATGACCAGGCGGCTTTCAAAGAGTTTCTGACCCGGCAGCGGGGAAAATATGATTATTTCGGGTATGATGACGGAACCCGGGATTTCCCGAAAGGTCTTGAAGCTGTTGGATTGACCGGTCCCAGGTTTTTCGAGCAGTCCAGACAGTTTACCAATGACAATTTCACCACTTATAAAACAAGAGGCGATATGGGTTCTAACCTGCAGCTCGCATTGGGAAGAACTTATGCCCTTAAAAATAATAACAAATGGGGATTTGCAGGAGCATTTGTCATCAGGAATGAGCAGAATAAACTGGACATAGATCATACAGGAAGGGGAAACTGGCTGGATACGACCGGGGTGCCGGATGCCAACGGAAAAATTCCTTTTTATAACTTTAAAAACAAAGGGGCATCCTACAATTATAATTCTACAGTCGCAGGAATGCTAAACTTCGGTCTGCAGCTGAATAAAACCAGAATATCATTCCGTAATTCGTATACCCATATCTATGATAATACACTGACGAGAATTACAGGTTGGGATGAATACACCGGAGGAAGCGGCTTGCCTTCCAATGCAGAAGCCTCCTATAATTACTTTTATCACGGGATTATTCCCAATAATGATCCGTCACAGATTCCTTCTCTAGACAAACCTTTTACCGGAAATACAGATTATCCTGTGTATCAGACATTCCTGCAGAATAAGCTGGAAGGGAGTCATAAGTTCAGCAATATGGAAGTCAGCTGGTTTGCCGCCAGAACGGGCGTTTCCTCAGATACCAAAGATTATACTTTGCACAAGAACCTGTACAGTTTTGTGGGGCGTGAAATTTTAAGCTATTATGAGGTTAACAATTCATCAAGTGATTTTGCCAGAGGATACATCGCCAGCAAAGAAACGGATTATAATTACGGTGCCTCTTTCAAATGGAGTTTTGACAGACAAAACTTTAAAAATGATATTAAAATAGGATATGCCGGAGCATCCAAGACCAATACCAATCAGCAGCAGAAATTTTTACTGAGAGTTGATGAAAACAGAGCCGTTCCGAATCCGAAAATTCTCCATATGTACGGTGCCCTTGCCGATTGGTTTGATGGTTCTCATTATGTACCCGGAGGAATTGGCTGGGAGACCAGACCCTTATTTGTAGATGGTAAATATGAAGGGGAAGTGGAGCAGCATGCAATGTATGTAATGTTTGACAACCGGTGGAAAAATAAATTCAGGCTGGTCTGGGGATTACGGGCTGAATATTTCCAGTACGACCTGATTTCCCAGCAAATGGATTCCAAAGACTCCCGGAATTTTACCCGCTTTGGGCTTGATGATAAACCGTGGCAATGGATGCCGTCAGCCAATTTTACCTATAGCCCCACCAATAAGATCAATCTGAGACTGGCTTACAACAAAACGGTGATTCGTCCTCAGTTTAATGAAAGAACAGGATTGCCTTATTTTGATCCTGTTGCCAATGGGCAGATTTTCAATACGGAGATGGTATCGTCGGTGGTCAACAACTATGATTTTAAATTTGAATGGTTCCCCGGGCTTGGGGAGATATTTTCAGCAGGATTGTATTATAAAAATATAGATAATCCTATTGAACGGGAAGGATTCATTTCCAGTGAAGGAAACCTTTATCTCTACAACGGAAATTCAAAAAACGCCAAACTGAAAGGATTTGAGGCGGAAGTGAGAAAAAACTTAGGCTTTATTGCTCCGGATACTTTTCTTTCAAAACTTTTCGTCAGCGGAAACTTTACCTACAATGACACCAAAGTCATTGCTTTTAAAGACAAAGAAAAAAACGGAGAAAATGATGCTACCTACGAAGTGGAAAGGCCTCTTTACGGGCAGACTCCTTACGCTTATAATGTTGGATTAATGTATGATGGGCAGAGACTGGGATTAAGCTTTTTGTATAATGCAAAGGGCGACCAATACATCACGGTAGGATATGCTTACAACGGAGAAGAGATACAGAGAGCCTATGCGGTGGCAGATGCACAGATCTCCTATAAATTCCTTAGAAACAGAAACCTTGAAGTGAAACTGAACGTAAGAAATCTTTTCAACAGGGTAAAAGAATATTACAACAATTATAATTCCTATGTCAGCAAAAAAGATGCAGGAAGTAATCTGGACACGGTAAGGGAATCAATGGAACTGCTGCCGGGTGCCACCAATAAATACGACAGGGATATTGATAAAATTCTGTTCCGGGCGTACAGCGGAAGAATATTCGGGTTGAGTGTAAACTATACATTTTGATGCTTCTTTAAACTAATACATAAACCAATAAACTCATTAAGAATGAAAAAATTAATCCTCACTGCAATAACCGGGCTATCTCTTACAGCCTGCCAGAGTGACCAGCTGTCAGGTTCTTCAGAATCTTTTGATTTAAAACCTGTTTCTGCAGAGTATATTACGGTTTCATCTTTACCGGTAACACCTGTAAGTGGAGATATTACCTCCAATACAACATGGAGCGGGGTGATTGAAATGGACGGAATCATTACAGTGAAAAACGGAGCAACATTAACGATTCTTCCGGGAACTTACATTAAGGCTAAACCTAATACAACCGGAGCCGCCACAGGTATTCTGATTATTTCTAAAACCGGAAAGATCAATGCGGCCGGTACGGAAAATCAGCCTATTGTATTTACAAGCTATAAGCTGCTGGACGGAACTGAAGATACTTATCCTGCACCCGGTGATTTTGGCGGGGTAATCCTGTTGGGTGATGCGCCTACCAATGTTCCTTCCACAACATCCATCGAGGGACTAAGTCTGAATAGTGACCGTTACTTCGGCGGCTCCAATCCTTCTCACAATGCAGGAGTAATGAAGTATGTGCGCATTGAGTTTGCGGGCTATGACTATTTGGGCGGGAATTCCGGCAACGAAGTGAATGCATTGTCATTAGGCGGAGTTGGGAACGGAACGACTTTAGATCATATCCAGGTTTCTTACAGCAAAGATGATTCTTTTGAATTTTTCGGAGGAACAGTGAATGCATCCAATCTCATCTCCTTAGCAGCCGAAGACGATAATTTTGATTTTGATAACGGATATACAGGTACAATTACCTGCGCTGTTTCTTTGGCAGATTACAACGCATATCACTCACTAAGCGGGATCGTGCCGGATTCTAACGGGATTGAGCTGGATAATAATTCTACAGGTACGGCTACCAGCTTGATAACACATCCTGTGATCAATAATCTGACGATAATAGGAGTGAAATACAGCAATTGGGGCAATAAATACGAAAACGGAATTCATATCCGTAGAAATGGCAGACTTACATTAAATAACGCCGTAGTGACAGGTTATCCTACAGGGATCAGGGTAGAAGGAACCGGTTCTCAGCTTTCTTCAGCATCTGATTTCAGTACCATTCAGGTCCATGGATTTTCAACAAGTGTTACAGGACCCGGTACGGCCGGTATTCCTGCAGCTAACCTGCTTACAGGCTCTGTAGCTGCATTTTTTGGTATGAAACAGCCTTTCTATAATGAAGGATCATGGAATATATCACCCAGAAACTGCGGAAACTTCCAGGGAAACTGGACGAAATATGATTTCTCTATTGTAGAATAAGATGTTTAAAAGTGGAGGTCATACTCTGCTTTTGAAAAAGATAAGATAAAAAGAGCTCTTGATATAGAAGTGTACAGGTTTCGGAATCCTGAACATGAGCCGGATTTATACTGATGATGCGCACAGCAGTACCGGATCAGCAGAAACCGGACGCTATTGTCTTTTCCCGGGCAGTAGCGGAACAGAAGGGAACTCCTGTATATCAGCTCCTCATGAAATACCGGGTGAAACAAAAACCAAATCGCAGAGATATAGAGGCGGATATTTCTGAATATTAAAAACTTCCGGTCATAAAAATAAATAACCGGAATGACCAAAAAATTATAACAATGAAAAGATTAACTTTAATTGCAGTTGCTGCATTATCCCTTACTGCTTGTCAGAACGATCATTTGGCAGATTCTTCGACTCCTTTCGAAATGAAGCCTACTTCAGCTGAATACCTTACAGCTTCTGCACTTCCTGTAACGAAGGTAAGCGGTCCTATTACTTCCGATACAACATGGAGCGGGGTAATAGAAATTGATGGTACGGTAGCCGTGAAAAACGGAGCAACTCTTACGATTCAGCCCGGAACTTTTATCAAGGCAAAACCTAATGCTATAGGAGAAGGTTCAGGAATCCTTGTTATTACCAAAACAGGTAAGATCAATGCTACAGGAACTGAATCTCAGCCAATTGTTTTTACAAGTTATAGGTTATTGGATGGTGATGATCTTACTACAGCTACTCCTGGAGATTTCGGAGGAGTGATCCTGTTGGGTGATGCACCTACCAATGTACCTGCTACCACTACAATCGAAGGATTAAGCGGTAGTGATTATTATTTCGGAGGAACCAATCCTTCTCACAATGCAGGAACAATGAAATATGTACGTATTGAGTTTGCAGGATACGACTTCGTAGGAGCGAACTCAGGAAACGAAGTGAATGCATTATCATTAGGAGGTGTGGGTAACGGTACTACTTTAGATCATATCCAGGTATCTTACGGTCAGGATGATTCTTTTGAATTCTTCGGAGGAACCGTAAATGCTTCCAACCTGATCTCTTTCGCCGCTGAAGATGATAACTTCGACTTTGATAACGGATATACAGGAACCATTACATGTGCTTTATCTTTAGCAGACTACAGATCAGCTCATACCGTGAGCGGAGGGGATCCTGATTCTAACGGTATCGAACTTGATAACAACGCCGGTGGTACTTCTACATCATTGATTACCAATCCTGTGATCAACAACCTTACCATCATCGGAGCTAAAAACGGATTGGCAGGACAGGGTCTTGCTTATGAAAATGGTATCCACATCAGAAGACACGGAAAATTGACATTGAACAATGCCGTAGTTACAGGATATCCTGTAGGGATTAAAGTGGAAGGAACAGGTTCTGAACTTTCTTCAGCTTCTACACTTAACTCAATTTTTGTACACGGATTCGGAACTTCTGTAACGGGAGCCGGAACTGCCGGAATTCCTGCAGCCAACCTGTTGACAGGTACTCTTGCTTCAGTATGGGGGATGAGCCAGCCGTTCTTCAACGAAGGACCATGGAATGTTTCTCCTAGAAACTGTGGAAACTTCCAGGGAATCTGGACAAAATATGACTTCTCAGTTCAGGAATAAAACCTAAAAAACAGGGAAAGCATTGTGTCTTTCCCTGCTTTTATTCTTCAAAACATCTTAATAATAAGTATTATGAAAAAATTATTTTTATTATCTATTGTATTGGTTTCACAGGCCGCATTTGCACAGGAACTGGTATGGAGCAATTCTTTTGAAACGGCTGATGATCTTCAGGGCTGGACGCTCCATGATCTGAACAACAACGGAAACGGATGGATTCAGGGAAAAAATATCTATCATAACGGAACTGCAATGGCGTACGGAACGTCAGGAACAATCCGACATTCTATCAATCTGGTACCTTCAGGAACTGCCGCTAATTTTGCTACAGAAAACGACTGGATCACCTCTCCGGAGATTGACCTTTCTTCAGCTTCAGGAACTGTTACTTTAGCAGCTTATGTAGGAAGACAGAGAGCAAGTCAGACAGCTGTTGCCAGAGACCTTTATATCTACGTAAGCACTCCTCAGAAACCTGTTCCTTCCTTGGCAGATTTCCAGGCACTTGCAGTAGATGCGAACGGGAATGACCTTCCTAATCCCTATAAAATCAAAGGTGGATATACTGAAAATCCTTTTCCTGCAGATCTTACCCAGTTTGTGGAAAGTCTTGTAGATCTGTCTGCTTTTGCAGGAAAGAAAATCTACATCGGGATCTGGTCCAACAGAAAATCAGCCGGAAGCAATATTCAGAATATCAATATTGATGAAATGGCTATTTATGCTTCATCAGTTACCTTAAGCACAAAGGATGTAAAAAAGAACGAAATTGTTACTAAAATAGCAGAAAACCCTGCGAAAGATTTCCTGCGCCTGAAACTGAATCCGGCATTGAAAGAAAACAAGACCACGATAGTTATTTATAACAGGGCAGGGCAGAAAGTTATTACTGTTCCCTATTCCGGAGCAATCCATATTGCAGGTTTACCTGAAGGGGTATACACAGCGGAAGTTACGGATGGAAAAACTACAGAACACCTGAATTTTATTAAAAGATAAATAGTCTTCCCTTCAAAACTGATTTTTAGAAATACATGAAATTTTATATACAATAATGGGTAGCTGTTGAGTAAAGCTATCCAGAACATATCCAACTAGTTTTTTTATAATTATATATTGCCCTGCACAATGGGCGGGGCAATATTTTTTAAGTTAAAATAAAATAAAAGATGAATAAGATCTTTGTACTTCTGTTATTGACCCTGCTATTTTCCTGCACAGATAATACCGTGATGGAAAGATATGATGCTGTTCAGAAACCGGGTGAAGTAACCATTAAAGGATATTCCAGGCCTGAAGTGCTTCAGCTGAGGTTCAACGGGGAGCCTGTGGCTATAGGCGGGAAGACTTCCTATACCGATAAAATAGAAACCAGACTCCAGTTTGTCCTTGACCAGGGAGAAACCAACAGGCTGGCCCTTTATAATAATGAAACAGGCTCGGAAATAGCAAGATACAATATCAGTTATGATAATGTAGAGGATTATAAAAATATATATTTCTTTAACCTGCCCGGTATTTTTCTACAGGCAGATGCTGTAAAACCACAGGTGAATCTGGGAAAAGTAGGCTTTGAGTTTATTTTTCCGAACCTGGGAGAATATTCCGGATCTGCCCTTAAAAATGTAAAAGGGGTTTTAAAAAGAGAAAACGGGGTAGTGCTGGCAGAATTTGACAACATCGGAAAAGACAGCTTTACGTCTGTTAAAATTTATAGTAATTTCAGCATTACAGCTCCTGTATACCTTGAATTATATAAACCGGGAACTACAGAACCCTACACAGGATCCCAGCCCATTAGAGTTAAACTAAAACAGCGTATAGGTGCCAATATGATCGTACTTCAGGAAAAAACAGAAAATGGAGTATGGGTTGTAAAAGGTGACATTGATATTGCAGAATATCTATAATAACTGATGAGGAATTTTTTTAAACTTCAATGCATAGCTTTTGTTTTTATCCTTATTTCCTGTACAAATAATGATGAAAATGCTCCTGTTTTTCCTGAAGGAAGTACGGAATCTGTCAATCTCTGGGTACAGGATAGCATGAGAAGATATTATTATTGGGCAGATCAGATGCCTGCCCAACCGGATTATCATTTACCTGTAAAAGACTTTTTTCAGAGCCTTCTGTCTCCTCAGGACCGGTTTTCTTTTATTGTGAATACAGAAGATTCTTCCACCTATCCACGTTCTGTACGCAATATGTACGGTTTTGATTATACCGTGATCCAGTTGGGAAATGGGAAAGTGGTTACCGTGGTGAAGCTGGTTCTCCAGAATTCTCCTGCTTTCAATGCCGGACTGGAACGGGGAACAGTCATTACCAAAATCAACGGAAAAGCCGTAACCGCAGCCAATGCAGAAACCATTGCAGCATCTATGAAAGATTTTACTGTTCTGGACCTTACCGTAGGAAGCTGGAAAAACGGGACGGTGACTGATGAAAAGGACATTAAAGTATACTACGGTCTTTCTTTCCCGCAGTCTACCTTATCTAAAATATTTGAAAAAAACGGTAAAAAGGCAGGTTACCTTTATATCTACGATTTCCCGGAAGGAATGATGCCGGTTCTCAGTCAGAAATTTGCCGAGTTTAAAGCTGCCGGCGTGCAGGAACTTATCCTGGACCTGAGGTACAACTACGGAGGATCGGTATCCGCCGCTGCTGCTCTTTGTGCACTGATCCCTTCAGGAATATCATCCGATTCTCCATTCATTATTTTTAAGGGAAACAAAAACGGTGGTGAAGTGAAAAGGACTTTCTCTCAACAGATTGCCTATGAGCCCAAAGCAATTGGTTTCAATACATTACGGGCGAATGCATTAGGGTTGGGCAAAGTCTATATTCTTACGTCAAACAGTACCGCTTCTGCAGCTGAAATAGTCATCAATAATCTGAAACCTTATATGCAGGTTATCCAGATCGGGGATGTAACGCTGGGAAAAGATATGGCCGGATTTGTTGTAGAAGACCGCCGTAAGCCGAGAAAAATCCCATGGCAGATTCATCCCGTCATTTATAAAGTGTATAACGCCAATGGAGCCGGAGAATACAGCAGTGGAATTACACCACAGATTTCTGTAAATGAATATGGTGAGCTTCCCTTATTGCCCTTAGGTGACCCCAATGAAACCTTGATTTCCTCCGTCCTGAACGGCAATTACTTTAAAACAGCCAGTGGAGCAACCGTTTCAGGAAAAACCAGAATCCTGTTCCAGAGTGATGTACCTCCCATGGTTTTTGGAAAAGGAAGATAAGAGGAAAAGCCGGGAAGTGGAAAGACAAATCTTTATTTAAAAATAATCACAAAAAATAATAGTATGCAGGGAATAGAGCCAAAACTTCACACGAGCCTGACCAGCCGTATCGAATATTACCGCCTGCTGATAGAAGCGGTAAATGATCCTGAAGCCGGATCATCCGATGTAGCCACCCAGATTTCAGAATTGGGCCATCTGTATGAAGAGTATCTGCTTAATAAAAAGAATCTTGAACAGAGCATTAAGAACTACAGGGCATATCATAATGATTTAAGAAAGAAACTGACTTTAAGACTCCGGGAACTCAGAAGAAAAGAAAGACAGAAATAGCGTATTGCCTGCCATCAGGTTAAACGAGTAAAAATGATGCGGATATTTTATTCTCTTGGAGATTTCACAGATTGTATGGATGTCTGTGGATAAGAAAACAGAGATTTTCAAAGCTCTTTTGTAATTAAACCATATTTTTAAACCATTAAGGAGAATGATGTTTTTAAGCTAAGTTAAGGTAAAAATCAAAGATTTTTACGGTGCAGCTCTTAAATAAAGCGAAGCTCTTCTTAATATTCTTATCTTCTTAATTTGCTCTTAATGGTTCAAATAAAAAATATAAAATTTATTTGCAGATCAACACAGAATCTTTTGTGGTATTATTTTATTCTCTCACAGATTATGCAGATGTTTGAGATTTTCAAAGCTCTTTTGTAATTAAACCATATTTTAAAACCATTAAGGAGAATGAAGTTTTTAAGCTAAGTTAAGGTAAAAATCAAAGATTTTTACGGTGCAGCACTTAAAGCGAAGCTCTTCTTAATATTCTTATCTTCTTAATTATCTCTTAATGGTTCAAATAAAAAATATAAAATTTCATTTGCAAATCAAAGCAGGGTCTTTTTGGTGTTATTTTTTATTTCTCGCAGATGACGCAGATTACGCAGATGTTTGTACATAAAAAACTAAGATTTTCAAAAATCAATTAATTGAATTAATTCTTCTAAGAAAATTTTAGTGCGTTTTGATATAGCCAGCCATTGTTACATCTCTTCTTTTATTTTTAAATTCATACATTTATGACTTCAAGTTGAGAGGAGGTATTTATGAATTACTATGCATCAGATTTATCGGGATATCTGCACCTGTTTTGGCAGTTTTCCTGGCCGCAGTGGCTGGTGTTCAGTCTTATCATCAATGTTTTTCTGTATCTGTTTTCCATAGGACTTTATCTTTTTATAGACAGGACCTGCCGCAAAAGGGCTTTGCAGGAAAAGGATCATCCTGTCACAAAATCTGACTTGTATCTGAGCTTTCTTACCATCATTTGTAATAGTCTCGTCATGCTGATCGGTGTTTTTTTATGGAAAAACGGCTGGATTCAGCTGGGATCAGGACAGTCGGCAATGACGGTTATCCTGGAAGTGGCTGTACTGCTTCTGTTGATGGATCTTCTGATGTATTTCTTTCATTATGCAGCTCATTTACCTTTTGTTTACAAGCTGTTGCATGGAAAACACCATGAGCATGTAAGCACCAATTATCTGAGCCTTTTTGTACTTCATCCGTTAGAAACGATCGGTTTCGGATTGATGATGCTGGTATTGCTGATGAGCTATGATTTTTCTGTAATTTCAATTTCCGTTTATCTGCTGATCAATCTGATATGGGGAACTGTTGGCCATCTGAACAGAGAATTTTTTCCAGCCTCCTTCGACAGGTTTTTCGTGGGAACAACAAGATTTCATAATCTGCACCATCAGGATGAAACCAAAAACTTTGGATTTTATACATCTCTCTGGGACAGGCTGTTTGGAACTTATAAATAAGAATTATTTCACACTCTCTTCATCTGATCGATTGCAAATCGATGTATTCTTAGCTCCCTTACAATTCAGCATAAACAAAAATGAACTTTGCGTTAAAAAAATTATGGAGTAATTATTTCTCGCAGATTTTGCGGATTTCGCAGATGATTGGGATTGCTTATTATTTAAATATTTAATAAAAAAGCATGCTATGTACCTATGTGGTTAAGACTCTCACTTCGAATCATACCATGCATCTGCGCAGTCAAGATCTTCCGGATCCAATATTAAAACCTGAGATGATCTAAAACCTTACCCAGCAGGTAATTAAATTGATCCAGTTCTTTCGGGGACAGTATTGCAGAGGTCTGCCGGGTGATATTTTTCCGGAAAGTTTCTGAGTTCTCGATGATAAATCTCCCTTTTTCCGTGACAGAAAGATTAAATTTCCGGCGATCCGTTTCGTCTTGTTTCTGAATAATAAGATCATGCGTGATCAAAAACTTCAGCTGTTTTGAAATGGCTGCCTGGCTTATATTAAAAGCTGCTGAGATTTCTTTTCCCGTTGCTCCCTTTTTGCGGAGAATAAACTCAATAATATTATAATGAGCTGCCGTCACTCCATTAATGTTCCCTCTGTTCATATGAGCCAGAATAAGGCACTGAAAATCAGTAAATGTGTTAAAAAATTCTTTTTCAATCGGTTTCATGATAAATATACTTAACTTAGTTAATTATTAACAAAGATAATCATTGTATCATGGAAAATATAAAAATTACGAATGCAAGGCAGAATAATCTTAAAAATATTTCCATACATATTCCAAAAAATAAGATGGTTGTTTTTACGGGCGTATCAGGTTCAGGAAAATCATCGCTGGTATTTGAAACCATTGGTGCAGAAGCCCAGCGGCAGATCAATGAAACGCAGAACAGCTTTGTAAGAAACAGGCTGCAGCATTATGGCGTACCGGATGTAGATAAAATTGAAAACCTCAATGTTCCTATTATCATCAATCAGAAAAGGTTAGGAGGGAATGCAAGGTCAACGGTAGGAACGGCTGCTGATGTTTATGCTTCTCTGAGACTTCTGTTTTCAAGAATGGGAAGACCGTTTGTGGGATATTCCAATGTTTTTTCTTTCAACAACCCTCAGGGGATGTGCCCGGAATGTGAAGGATTGGGATTTATTCAGACCGTTAATATTACAACCCTGATTGATAAGAATAAATCTTTAAACGAGGGAGCGGTACAATTTCCAACCTTTCAGCCGGGAGGATGGCGATTAACCAGATATACTCTGTCCGGTTATTTTGATAATGATAAAAAGCTTAAAGACTTTACCGGTAAAGAATGGGAAATTCTGCTGTATGCGGAAGAACATAAACCTAAACATCCTCATAAAGATTGGGGAAAAACTGTAAAATATGAAGGAATTATTCCAAGAATAGAAAAAGCATTCCTTAAAAAAGATTCGAAGGAAAATATATCAAGAAAAGAGGCCCTCAAAAATGTTGTCATTACGAAAACCTGTCCATCCTGCCACGGGAAACGCCTTAATGAAAAGGTATTGTCCTGTACAATCCAGGGAAAAAGTATTGCCGACTGTACGGCACTCTCTATTGATGAATTGTCCGGATTTATCAATTCTTTAGAATCAAAAACCTATGAAGTGATCATTAAAGAACTTTCCGGGAAATTACAGAATATCATCAATATCGGATTGCAGTATCTGACACTGGACAGAAGTACCAATACGCTTTCCGGCGGTGAATCCCAACGGATAAAAATGGTCCGGAATCTGGGAAACAGCCTGGTAGACCTGCTGTATATTTTTGATGAGCCGAGTATTGGACTTCACCCGAAAGACTTACAAAACATTATCAGCATCATTGAGCAGATCAGGGACAAAGGAAATTCTGTACTGATTGTGGAACATGACCCTGATATTATCAAAACGGCAGACTGGGTGATCGATATAGGTCCCGGCTCCGGAAAAAACGGCGGTGAAGTAATATTTGAAGGGACATTCCGTGAGCTGATGAGGTCCAAAGGAAAAACAGGATCGTATTTTGCACAGAAGCCTGTCATCAATAAGCAACCAAGGCCGCACTCAGGTTATCTGGAAATCAGAAATGCAGATCTTCATAATTTAAAAAATATAAATGTCAATATTCCAACCGGGGTGATGACGGTGGTAACCGGTGTGGCCGGTTCAGGGAAAAGTTCTTTGATCAATAGGGTTTTACCAATGTTTTATCCGGATATTACGGTGATAGACCAGTCTATGTTTGCTGCCAGTGCCCGTTCCAATCTGCTCACGTATTTAAATATATCCGATACTGTGCGTCAGCTTTTTGCCCATTCTAATCATGTTTCGGAGAAACTTTTCAGCAGAAACAGTGAAGGGGCCTGTAAAAATTGTAAAGGATTGGGTGTTGAAAGAATAGATCTTGCCTTTATGGATGATATTGAGCAGCCTTGTGAAGAATGTGGCGGCTCCGGTTTTGACCCCAAAGTATTAAAGTACAGGTATCACCAAAAAACCATCGTAGAGGTAATGAATATGACTGTCTCAGAAGCTATCTCTTTTTTTACGGATCAATCGGTCATCAGACATTTTGAGGTACTGATTAGGTTAGGGCTGGATTATCTTATTTTGGGACAGCGTTTAGACAGTTTTTCCGGAGGAGAAAGACAACGGTTGAAATTAACCAGAGAACTCAGACACAGCCATCAGACAATCATTCTGGATGAACCGAGCACAGGGCTGCATCCCAGCGATACCCGGAAGCTTTTATCTTTTTTCAGTGAACTTACAGATCAGCATAATACCCTGATCGTTATAGAACATAATCTGGACATTATTGCCCAGGCAGACTGGATCATTGATATAGGACCGGGAGCAGGAAAATTGGGCGGGGAAATTATGTTTGAAGGAACTCCGGAAGAGCTGCTGAAGGATAAAATCTCCTATACTGGTCAGTTTTTAAGAAAGCATCTGAAATAATAATAAACCATTAAGATTTTTGAAGACAAAAGGAAGTCAGACAGCAGGCGTTTTCTTAAAGCGATGTTTTACTTAGCTATCCTTAAACTCTTATCCGATCTTAATGGTTTAAAACTATAAATCATTATGTCTTAAAAACACATAACAGGTAACTGGAATTGAGATCACTTGTTTTCTATTGAAGGAATATTCGTAATGATCTGCCATCTCCCATGGTTCTGTACACAGGTAATAAGAGATGAGAATCGCAGAACAGAACTCTCCAGAGAAACCTGTGCATAGGCAATATTATTTTTCTTTTCAATAGACTGATAAATAATTTCACGGGGCTTCCCTCCAAAAATCTTATCCCGTACCAGGCTGATATATTCTTCTTTGGAAATAACAAAGATCCCCGTCTGATCAAAAAATCCATCCTGAATGTTCTGATAATTGGGGTGAAGAATATGTTCCAGAAGTTCAGCGTCGCTGTTATCACCTCCTTTGATAAAACTTTCAATGGCTTGTTTTATTTTTTCCATAATTAATTAAAGTGTTTTAAAATTTGTGATTGCTGTAAACTGATTGTATCATAAACTTTTGCCTGATCTACCGTTCCTTCAAGAGGAAAGTAGGAAATATCGGCAATTCCCATGTGATTCAACAGCTGGGTTAGATGACTTTCCAAAGGATTCAATGCCCCCGTAGGAATGCCGCCCATGGAAGAAATAATGAAGGCCTTTTTATTTTCCAGCAATCCTTTTGGAATATTGTATCCTGAAAATGTTTTCTTCGTTCTGATCACCAGGTCAAAATAGGCTTTTAAAGATGAAGGAATACCATAGTTATACATCGGGCAGGTAATGAGAATTTCATTACATCCGTAAAGCTCACTGACCAGTTCATCAGACAGGCTGATGTTTTCTGAGTCCGGATTTTCACTGAAAAAGGCCTCCACGGTCTGCTGGGTAATATGCGGTAGAGGCGATCTGGTAACATCTCTTTCAAGGATGATTCCATTAGGATTCTTTACTTTCCATTGCCTGATAAAATAATCTCCAAGTGCTCTTGAATAAGAACCTTCAGTTCTTAGACTGCTGTCGATTCTGAGTAGTGTGTTCATACTTTTTTTCTTTAAAGACACACTGCTTTTGAGAAATGTGACATTTATTGCAGCCTTTTTAATTTTTCAGGATCTACAATGGAGTAGATTTCACGGATCATCCCCTGGGCATCAATATCCAGAATGTGACAATTATAAATGCGATCTCCCTGCCAGAAGCAGACTGCCGGCTGATGATTGAAAGTATGAAAGCTAAAAGGTTTATTGCCCAAAAACTGTTGCTGTACAAAAGCCAGAAGCTGCGCAGCAGCAGATTTTCCAACTTCAACCGCTTTGATTACACGAATCCGCTTTCCTCCATCTGCCGAGAGCCTGATATCATCCAGGAGAAGTTCCTCTATTTTCGGAATATTGCCGTCGCTTAATGCCTGCTGATACTGTTGGAGAATATTGGGATCAGCGGATGTGTTAATATGATCCGGGCGGTATTGTATATTCTGCAGTTGCTTGCCGGCACGGCTCAGCAGTTTACGGGAATTTTCTGCCGAAATATCAAGGATTTGTGCAATTTCCTGATGGGAATAATCAAAGGCTTCTTTGAGAATGTATACGGCACGTTCCCTTGCATTCAGCTTTTCTAAAAGAACCAGCAGGGTATATCGGGTTGTTTGTTCTTTAATCAGTTTATTTTCTGCATTATCAAAAGATATGGGCTCAGGAAGCCATTCTCCGTACACCATTTTTTTGCTGTGGCGGTTTTTAAAATTAATAGCATGGTTGACGGTGCTTTTGATCAGAAAATTGGTTTCATTTCTAATCTCTGACTGGTCCAAAGAAATATATTTTTCTATTACATCCTGTACCAGATCCTGGGAATCCTCATATGAACCGGTAATATTATAGGCATAGGTAAGCAGCCTGCTGTAATTTTCCTGCATGATATTTCTTTTTAAGACAAACTTAGTAAAGATAATGTGACAGTTTTTATTAAGATAAAAGATTTGTTGTAAACTAATACATAGATTATTATACTATGAACACATTCCCGGAAATTCTGTAAGATGAAAAATACTAAGGAAAAATAACCGGCAGAAAATATAAAACCGCATTGAAACAATTCCAATGCGGTTTATCATGATCAGTCAGTTTTAATGAAGAAGCAGATCCTGTTTAGTCGTTATCCACTCTGATCCACTTTCCGTTTTCTACACCTTCATAGAAATGATCGTTATGATAGATGATTGCTCCCTGAATATGTGTTTTGTTTGCCGGAAGAGTAAGCGTTTCCGGTATGGCATCAGTATTACGGATCATGTAGAGCTCATTTCCTTCTTTTATTACAATTCCTGTTCCTGAAATAAGTCTTGTAACACCTGCATCAGCTGGTGGATTCAATACCGTTGCAGGATTTAATTCTGATAAGCGTCTTGCTCCCATAGAAGCCGTACATCCTCTCAGAACATTATCCATCAGCATCATTACTCCGGGAGCAGGACACTCAGGATTGATATTCACAATAATCTCTTTATTGTTAATAACCACGGGACAGGCATCTCCGCCGGCAAATCTGATCCCTTTGAGACGGTAAACAAATGTTCCGGTCTGGTTTTTAGCATGCAGGATAATGGCTTCACCATTCGCTGCGGAAGTAATCTCCTGATCCGGACCATTATTAAGGGTATAGGTGAAAATATAGCTTTGTGCAAGAGATCCTTTAAACTTTACCTGTACATCACCTGTAGGCTGCTTTATGGCACTGGTTACGGAAGAAGCTGTGTTATCAGCAGGCAAAGCAACAGATGAAATCGTAAAGTCTTCTGTAATATTGCATCCATCCTGGCTGTATGTAACATTTACCCTGTAGGTTCCCGGCTGTGTGAAGGTAACCATACGGCCTGTGCTGATGGTTCCCTGGTTAGGGCTGTTGGTTTTAGTCCACGTATATGCTGCATTGGTATCTGTTCCGAACAAGGTGGAGGCATCATACGTTTTGGGAAATTCCGAAGCACAGAGGGTTTTATTTCCCCCGAAACCTGCTGCCTGTACATTGGTAGGAATGATGGTAAGATTACTGGTGTTTCCCAGATCCTGGCTGTTTCCAAAAGCATTTACAGGACGGGAGAAGTTCATATCTTTAATGGAAGCATAGAACATGGTATAGAGGGCTGCCGGATCAAGGCTGATGGTATTCTGGCCTGCGTTGGATCTGACTACGGAAATCCTGTTGCACGGTGTCCCTGTCATAAAGAGGTTTTCAGTTACCGTCTGGTTATTATCAACCTGGTAAGATCCGGGATTGAAATACAGCGTTTTATATTTTCCGGCAGAGATAAGTGTACTTACAGAGCTTCCGGTAGTACTTCCCAGGAAGGTCAGTTTATTAAAATTCCATACTTTGGATCCGGTATTTACACTGCCGTCTTTCCATATAGTAAGATCTCCAAAGCTGAAGGGGTCGGGCGTAGTGGTTGTCAGATATCCTATATCTGCTTTTACATCAGCTGTGTTCAGGGTTAACGGGTTGTTTCCGGAATTGACATAAAAATAAGGACTGTAGAAACCGTAAAAAGGAAGTGAAGCCATATAATAATTAGCTGTTCCTGCACTGTTTGTTCTGGTACCGGTAATCACAGACTGCCCGAAATCCACCACCGGATTATTATTGATGGTCTGATTCCAGCTGAAATTAAGCAAGGTAATAGGGTAGCTGTTGGTTTTGAATCCGGCAGTATTCGTAAAGTTCATATCTCCCTGGTAAGCACTTTTCAGCTCAAAATAATCCTGAGCATTGATGTTAAGATAAGTATAGGCTCCTTTGGTATCAATATACCGTGTTCTTCCTGCTGAAGCTCCCTGGGCCATAATGATATTACGGATAAGTCCGTAACTGTTTAACGGAACAATGATTTTAAGATCACTTTGTAATGTAAGGTTTCCATAAACCGTCAGATAGTAAGGATTACTGCCGTCGGTACCAAAATCTATAACCGGTTGCCCCGGAGTATTGGTAAAAGTAATGTTATTGGCTTTTGAAAGGCTGATTCCTTTCATCAATATCCTGTTCTGGGCAGGAGTAAACCCAGAATTCTGATCAAAGTATACATTGTCTGCAGAAGTCGGAATATCACAGTTGCTAATAGCGGTACCGCCTGAGCTCAGTGACCAGTGTGAAGGATCTCTCCATTCTCCCTGTCCGCCGATCCAGTAAAGATTTCTGGGAGCTGAGGTTGTCATATCTGGGAAACTGATGCCGGTATTACCCCCAAGATCCGTTCCTTTTGATGCCGTATAGGTTTGCCCGCCTGAAGAAGAAATTGCTTTAAACTGCACCCTGTCTATTATATAGTTGGAAGGGTTGGTTGCGTAATTCGGAAGTATAAGTGTTTTGGTCTGATTGTTTGAAGAAGCAAAAGTCAGTCTGTCTATACAATCTCCCAGCATAGCGAGCGATTGGGTGACCTGAAAACTTGCATCTAAGGCGATGTAATTATTCTTTTCTACCGTAAGATTATTTACATTCATCGCGAATTTGAAGATCACCGAAGGATTAATTTTATCCAGTCTCGGAGCAGATGCGGAGCGAATGATAAAATGATTGATCATACCTCCCGGAAAGCTGAAAGAAATAGCCTGATCACCGGATCCTGCGGTATTGGTAAACTCTATTTTTTCGAAATAATGATTCAGGTTGTTGAAAACTATATCATTTCCCATATTGGTATAGGATTTAGCCAGTTTCAGAACACTGTTGGCAGTATTGGTTACCGGCAATGCAGTATTGACAGTAATTCCTGTATTGACAGCAAGATCAGCATTGTCCATGACCAGCTGGGTTCCGTTCAGTACCATGGAGTTGAGGCTTATGACCGTGCCGCTTATATCCAGTATATTTCCTGCAATATTGTTCTGATTAATAACAGAATTCACAAGGTCGTACTGGGTTGTTCCCCTGTTGATTTTCCATCTGGCATTTCCTGCAAAAGTAAACACAGATGTTGCCCCGTTGGGAGTTATATTTTTGAGGGTACCTGCAGGTTTATTGGTATTAATGAAATTAAACCCGCTAAAATAGCCGGCATCATAATACCCTGGATGGAGAACCACATTTCCGTTGACCAGTATTTTATAATAATTGTTATAACCTGTAAAGTGAGACTTTGTATTGGCCGGAAGACCGCTGAATGTAATATCATTTACAGAAACATCGCTATACAGGGTAATTCCTGTAATATTTCCCACCGTAAAACCTGAATACTGATCAAAAAATACGTTATCGTTGATCGTAGGAAGTCCGCAGTTGGAAGCCAGTCTCGCACTTGAGGGGTCCAGAGACCAGTGGTTGATATCGTTCCAGCTGCCGCTGCCTCCTTTCCAGTAGAAGTTTTTAGCCGCAGGAACGGTAAAATTGATCCCTGAATTGTTTCCACCGTCAATGGAATTATTTGCATTTACAGGTTTGGAACCAGCAACAGGAGTTACATATCCGGCATTGATGCCCGTAATATTCATACGGTTGAGTTCAATAAATCCGGTTCCGTTAATATTGTTTCCAAGTATAAGGTTATTCCCTCCTTGGCCTGTGAAATTAAGAACAAGATCACAGTCTGCACGGTTATAAACAAAACTGTCCGTTACAGTCAGTTTTGTAAAAGAATCAAGCATTGTAATGTTAGAACCAGCATTGATGGCTACATTATTGGCTTTATTGGTATAGGAAAATCTGACATCACCGGCATTTACCTGGAATGTTCCGGTATTTACAAACTGTATATCTCCTATAGCGGTTCCTTCCTTATGGATCTTGCCAAAAAAGTGGTTGATATTTCCAAGGTTATTGTACCGCCCGTTATAGTTGACGGCATATACCGTGGTATTGGGAGCAGTAATAGTCTGCTTGGTGTTGATATAAAGCGTTGTGGCGCGCAATACGGCATTGTCAATACTTACGCTGTTCCCTCCCAGCCAGAATTCGCCTGCTTTTATTTTCCTTCCATCTGCATACATAGTACCTGTGAGTGCATTATTGTCGAAATTGAGTGTTGCAGCAACCTCCACGTCATAAGGAGTAGCAGTGCCTGATGGTAATAAATAAAAATTATCATTTCCACTTATAGTCAGTTGATAGACTTTCTGGCCTTCAAAATTCATGTATCGGTTTGTGACAGGATCATTAGCCGCATATTTCTGTATATAGAATGATGTATTGATTCCTGTCGTCATATCTTTCTGAAGGTAAAGATTCCCGTATACAGAAGCTGTGGCATTGAAAACAGGATTGGAAGGAGCATTGTTCCAGGTCATATTCCGTACCGAAACCCCTGCAGTACCGCTTACGGTATTATTTCCTGTGCTGAAGCCGGAATCTGTGTTGAAAATCACATCATCATACATCGTGGGAACACAGCTGGAAGAAGGCCCTCCCGAAGTGAATGACCAGTGTAGAGGATCATTCCAGTTTCCTCCGCCACCTATCCAATAATACGTTTTCGGATTGATTCCCGGATACGTAATATTCCCCGTGTTGTTTCCTCCGTTTATTCCTGCAGTTACGGAAGCTCCGCCTGTGAGTTTTGTATTAGCAACATTATATCCTGTAAAAGCTGCGGTACCGTTTCCATTGATGGTGGAGGGAATAATAAGATTAACAGCATACGTGATATCAATTCCTCCGAATTTTGGAATAGCCCCATTGCAGGCTGTATTGGCGCTAAGGCTTTGGTTGATCTGGAAATAATTGGGGGCAGGGTTGGCATTCTGACGGAAATTATACTGCCCGCCATTAAGGGTAAGATTATTAATATCAAACTGCTGGGCCTTAAGGATATGATTTCCTTTACCCAATGTCAGGTTATTGATTTCATACCGTATTCCTGAAAGGTCAACTGTTCCGTCACCTATAATCATATCATTGGCTTTGAATACATTGGCAGTAACAGAATAAGCATACATACTGATCTTGTTGATTATAAATTCGTTTCCGCCGATGCTGCCGCCGGTGGTTCCGGTTCCCAGGATTTCATCAACTTTCAGTGAATTTCCCCCTGTTATCTGCACATACCCGGTAATTGCAGGCAATACAATCTTTTTTATATCCTGTGTGGTCTGAACCGTCAGGTTCGAATAAGAAAGGGTAGCCTGTGTAAGATTGGCAGCAGCATTAAAAGTGGCAAGATTACCGGCAAGCGTTGAGGTTCCGAACTTAGATGGGGTAGTGGAACCGTACACAAACTGCTGGGAAGTAATACTTTTATTATCAGTATCAAGAAAAGCACTTTCGCTCACATTAAACTGAAAATAACCGTTGCTGGCAAAATTCCTGACCAGTTTGAAGGTCCCGTTTCCCTTAAGATTAACAGAAGATGTGGAGTTGATATAAATGTAGTTCGGATCAATCAGGTTATCCGGAATATCAATCAGGTTAGGAGCCGGGTTTGAACTGTCAGCGTACAGGTTCATGGTCATATTGTAAAGAGCTCCTGCATTGGATTTCCACTTCAGATTTCCATAGATGTTGAAAATACTTCCTGCCGGGAAATTCACTTTTCCTGTAAATGAATCATCAATGATGAAATCTTTGCAGGTTGCGCTGGAAGGAATCGTAAGGGTAACGGAACCGCTGGCGGGAAATCCGCTTCCTGAATTGAAGTATACATTATCATATCGTGAAGGAATAATAGTGGCCGTCTGCCCTGATGATGAACCGATACGCCAGTGGTTGAGATCCGTCCAGCTTCCGGCGCCACCTACCCAGTAATAATTGTTCTGGGCAAAAAAACTCTTACCGATCAGAAAGAGCAGTAGGATATATAATTTAAGTTTCATGTTTTTTGAATTACAAAATTGGTATGGACTGAGGTCGTTACCTCAGCCTTAGCGACACTGAATAGAATCAGAATATGATCTGAATTCGTGTTCCGTTATTCCGGTTTTTTCAGCAGTTGTATCTCTTTCTGTAATTCGGTGATTTTTTTATCCTGTTCCTGTACGGTCTGTAATAATAAAGGAATCAGCTCATTATAATTGACAGACTTGTATCCTTCGTTGTCTGTGCTGACGATATTGGGTAATACTTTTTCAACTTCCTGTGCTATCAGTCCATACTGAAGCTGTGTATTTCCGCCTTTCTTTTTTCCTTTTTCATTCCAGAAATAGGAGACAGGTCTCAGTTTACCTAATAGTTCACCGGAAGAATTGATGGAGGCGATATTTTGTTTTAATCTTTCATCTGAATTATAATCTATGGCACTTGCTTTCACAGTTCCGGCCACATCAAGCTTTGCAGAAGCAGAAGGAGTAGTCCCGATCCCAACACTTCCACTACCGGAAAAGACAAGGTTTTTACCATTCAGGTCCACATTTCTTGCAGCCAGTGGAGTGCTGATGCTTCCGTCTGCTGTATAGATATTCTGGCTTGCCATACTGTCCCAGTTGCTGCCGTTCCAGAAATAATAACCGGGTTGGGTGATTCTTGCAACTTTTGCCGTTGGGGAAGCAGGAACTGCAGTGGCGTAGATCATCAGGGATTCTGTGCCGGGCTGAATATTT
The DNA here is from genome assembly GCF_001684965.1 of Chryseobacterium arthrosphaerae. NCBI lineage: Bacteria > Pseudomonadati > Bacteroidota > Flavobacteriia > Flavobacteriales > Weeksellaceae > Chryseobacterium > Chryseobacterium arthrosphaerae. Next base: position 794,887 of record NZ_MAYG01000001.1, read on the forward strand.
GCAGTCATGGTCTGGATCTGGTCACCTGTAAGGCGTGGGATCATCAGACCTTCTGCTGCGGCTGAACCGTCTGTTCTGGCTGTAATGTCCAGAGTGGCTTTAGGATTAGGAGTGTTGATGCCTATTCTACCGGTTTGGGAAAACATCATTGAGCTGATGGAGATGCTTCCGATAAGGCATAACCTGAATGCTGCAGAATGTTCTTTCTGCAAAAAAATAGAGTTTTTCATAGTTTTTTTGATTGCTTTTTATTCGGGTATATTAAACTCTTCCTTAGTGTTAAGAAGTTAAGAGTAGGTTTTTTACAATTGTTTTAGAAGTTTCTATTAATTCATTGGACCGGTAAAGCTGGCTGGTCAATATGCAGCTTTCAAAGAGAAGATAAATATGATCAGATAAAAAAGGATCTTTGAGATCTCCCATAAAGGCATCCCTCAATGTTTTTTTATGATTCCGGATCACCTTGTGGATCTCTGTTTTTTCTCCTGGGATTTCAGATAGAATATTCAGAAAACTGCATCCCCTGAAATCTTCCTTTTCATTCATATAGATCAGAAAATCGAATGATTTCAGGAATTTTTCCTCAAGGGTCTGTGCTCCGGATGTAAAACTTTCCAGCTCAGATACCCAGTAAGCATATCTTCTATCCAGAAACTCAATGCACAGATCGTCCTTTGACTTGAAATGCTGGTAAAAACTTGCTTTCGAGACTTCAGCATCATCAATGATCTGATTGATGCCGGTACTGTTATAACCCTGTCTGTGAAACAGGACCATAGCGGTACTTAAAATTCTTTCACGAGGTTTACGCATAGAGCAAATGTTTTTTTACAAATGTAAATAAAATATGAACAGACTGGTATGTTTGTTAAAAGAATCTTAAAAATAATATTTTATTACTATGAGATAAAATAATGTATAGTGATTATGGTAGGTTTATTATATAAAAAACACAGGAATTATACCTGTGTCCTTTATTTATTTTAATGGAAGTTTTCCCGTCGAAAGAAGGTTGTGTGCTTATTTTTTATTTAACCGATTTTAAAGCCGGGAAATAGAATGAAAATATCAATGGCAATTTCAGTTTTACTTTATATAAAGCCTCTTGCGTAATAAAGCTGTATAAGGAAAAACAGCAATGTAAAGAACCATACAACATAAGGGTGGTACCGGAAGTTCTCTTTCAGGATATGATGCAGCGCTTTAAATAGTTTTACTAAACCGATAATGGTAATGACAAAGAACACGGCGAGAACGATGAAGAAGATCAAATCCCTGGAACTGTAATTTTCTGAAACAGAAATCTTCTCAAGATGGTGCAGATAAGACTGTACATTCATGGTCTGCCCCAGGAACATTGTAGAAATGATCAGTATGAAAAACGGAGTAGAAGTATATACTGTAGTGTAAATAAATGAGAACAGTAATGTACGGAATGTGGGCGAATTGATCTTTTCCTTTTTGTACCATAATAATACCACACTGAAGACAACAGCCGTAAAATTATTCACCAGGAATATAAATAAAGCTTTTTCCACCATGCTCAATCCTTTGATCCTGGAGATGAAGTTTTCTTCCCCGCTGTAGTCCATAAGAAGAACGGAAACAATAACGGATGTATAAACAGACAGCTTGATGGGAGACAGGTAATCACGAAAACGTTCTGTTTCTTCCTTTTCCATTTCATGCACAGAGAGATCATAGCAACGGTGAGGAGCCTGAAACAATTTGAAAACAGTCACGGGAACCAGCAGAATTTCAATGATGATCTGCAGGCAAAGCTTTTCAAAGCTGTCAATCAGTTTTTCGAACATATACAGAGTATTAAGGGAACGGGTTCACTATGCAATTTAAAGAAATTTCAGATGAGATATAAAAATTTAGGTATAAATATTGAAAAGAACTGAATACAAAAAATCAGAATAGAAAGGGTCTATCCTGATTCACATATTGTTGTTTTTTTTATTATTTTGGAAGTCCTTTCTTCAGAGCAATATTTGCTTTTTCTATGGCTTTTCTCTCCTTCCAGTCCATGTATCTCTTTTTATACCTTCCTTTCATGAAATTATCAAAATTACGCTGAATGGCAAGATTCCAGAGGGAATGTGCTTTTACAGCCCAGCTTTTGTCCCACGCGCGCAGAGAAATAGAGAATGAGCCGTCAAGATATTTCATCCAGTGCCACCAGCCGGTTGGCATAAACAAAGTATCTCCATGTTCCAGGAAACACTCAATGCCTTCTATACCATCCAGTGCCGGGAATTTTTCAAAATCCGGATTGGCAATATCATAGTCTTCCAGTGCATAGGTCGCATAAGGAAGCTTATACAGGCGGGTTTTCCATTTATATTCAAACAGAAGAACATGCTTTCTGCCATTAAAATGGGTATGGAAAATATGAGGCATGTCAATATCATAATGAAGGAACGTCACCGAACCTTTACCCCCGAAAAACATACTCGGATATTTGTCTAAAAAGCCACCCATCAGATTTTTTGGCGGTACATAGTCGTCCAGTAATTTAGGGGCAAATTTAATAGGATCAAAGAAAAAGATTCTGAGGTCTGTAGGCTCTCTCTGAATAAGATCTACATACTCACCGAACTTCATTTTGGTTGTCGGAGTATTGATAGGGGCTGCAGGATCAGCTTTAGCACTGTCGTATAAAGGTACTTCTACATCTCCCACCACTTCTTTCATGTACTCCATTGTCCATTTTTGATATGCAGGCCAGTTTCTTGCCATATTTCTGATTACCACTGGCTTACATGGCTTTAGATACTTTTCACGAAAATCTTCCTGCGAAATGTCTTCTACAATATCAATAGGTTTAAGGAGTATTCCCATTCTTTTCAAATTATTATGCTAAAGTATTAAATATTTATGAAAATTAATGAGAAGAATTTAAATTATTTGGAATTGATATAAATAGATCTTATAAGCTTTGTATTCAAACTGCTGTATATGCATTCACATTTCACGAGAATGAAATATTTTAATATTATCATTAAAAAATAATTGGCTTCACTGGAAAATAACAGGCTTTGCATAAGAAAGAACAGTTGTGAAATATGATAATTATCTGTATACTTGCCAGGTTAAAAATAATCATGAAACGTAGCCTTACCATTATATTATCCCTTGTATTTGCAGGGATCTCTGCTCAAAATTCAAAGACAATTTTTACTTCTGATATAGACAACTTCTGGAACGCGTATGATCAGATTAAAAAGACTGATGATTTTTCTAAAAAGGTGAATCTGATCAACGAACTTTACATCAGCAAAGGAACCAAAGGGCTTAAAGCATTTATGAAAGCCAGAGATTATAATGATACGGCGTATGTAAAACTGATCGATGAATATCCGAAATTCTGGAATTCAGTAAGACCCAATACACTGACCGTACAACAGAAGAATAAAGAACTTAATGATGCTGTAGACCATTTAAAACAAATCTATCCTGAGCTGAGAGAAGCAGGCATGTACTTCACAATAGGTGCACTTGGAGCAGGGGGAACTACAGTTGAGAACATGGTATTGGTAGGAGCAGAAATAGGAACAGGAACTCCTGATACAGATACTTCCGAATTTAAGGATGACTGGCTGAAAACTCTTTTTGCAGCACAGTCTTTAGACAATATTGTATCATTGAACATTCATGAATATATCCATACCCAGCAGAATGGCTACAGCAAAACCGTTTTAGGAGCTTCCATTAAAGAAGGTTCATGTGACTTTATTGCTGAACTGGCAGTTCAGAGACCTTTGCAGACAAAATATCTGACTTACGGAAACGCACACGCATCCCAGATCAAAGATCAGTTTAAAAAAGAAATGTTCACCGACAGGCTTTCAAACTGGCTGAATAATGGACGGAAAAAAGGTGAAAGTGCAGAGTTAGGGTATTATATAGGATATGAAATCTGTAAATCCTATTATCAGAATGCAAAAGATAAAAAACAGGCCGTAAAAGATATTATTGAGCTGAATTATAGTGACGAAAAAGCAGTAGAGTACTTCCTGAAGAAATCAAAATTTTTCAGCGAAAAGATTGATAAGGTAAAGCTGATCAAAGAATACCATGATCATCTGCTGACCGTGGTAAAAACAGATCCAGAAAACGGAGCTGTCAATATAAATCCGGATACCAAGGAGATAAAAATCACTTTTTCAAAAGAAATCGTCCCGAATAAATATTCCATAAGCCTTTCGGATAAAGGAAAAGAGAATTTCCCCATTACGAAGATAACAGGTTTGGAGAACAACGATAAGACACTGGTCCTGTCCATGGATCTGAAGCCCGGTAAGGAGTATGAATTTGTTCTCACCAATAAAACCTTTGAATCTAAAGACGGTTATCCACTGAAAGATGAAAGATTCATTGTGAAATTTCAGACAAAGGCTCAGTAAAGCTGATTAGGCCAATGCATTTTGAGCATTATGTGCAGGGTTTCCTGAGTGAAACCGAGAGTTTTCAAAGGTAACAATCAGTGTAGAATTCCGATTCTATTCTTATATTTGATCTATGAAAACAGGTTTACTCGCATTATCTTTTGCCATTGTGAGCAGCGGATACCTTGCACAGATGAAATCGCTGCCCAAATTGGAATCCGGGGTTTCTTATGAATTGGCACAGTTTAGAAAAAGTGTATTAAGTGATATCAAATATCAGCTCGATCTGAAGATCCCCGAAAGTAAATCAGAAAGGATCTCAGGAACGGAAGTCCTGTCTTTCAATTATAAAAAACAAAATGAAGCCCCATTACTGATCGATTTCAAGGAAGAGGCCGCTTCATTGGTATCCGTGGCTGTAAACGGAAAAGTGACAAAGCCTGTATTTCAAAATGAACATATCATCATTGATGCCCAATACCTGAAATCAGGATTGAATCAGGTTCATTTTACCTTTCTTGCAGGGAACGGAGCCCTGAACAGACGGGAAGGGTATCTCTATACATTATTTGTTCCGGACCGTGCCCGGACCATGTTCCCGTGTTTTGATCAGCCCAACCTGAAAGCCAACTATTCCTTAACCTTAACGATTCCTGAGAAATGGAATGCCATTGCCAATGGAAAACTTAAAGAAACCAGGGCGCAGAAAGGAACAAAAACCCTTTATTTTGAAACATCAGATCTGATTCCTACTTATTTATTTTCCTTTGCTGCCGGAGACTTTAAAGCCTTTACAGACAAAATTGACAGGCAGGATTCCAGAATTTTATACCGTGAAACAGATTCTGCAAAGATCACAAACAGCATGGATTCGGTTTTTACTCTGTACAGGAATTCCCTTGACTATTTTGAAAAATGGACGCAGATTCCGCATCCCTTTCAAAAGCATGGAATGGTAGCGGTTCCGGATTTTCAGTTTGGCGGAATGGAACATCCGGGAGCAATCCTGTTTCAGAATTCTACCTTATTTTTAGATAAAAATGCTACCCAGAATCAGCTCAACAACCGTTCCAACCTGATAGCCCATGAAGTGGCTCATCTCTGGTTCGGGGATATGGTTACCATGGATTGGTTCAATGATGTTTGGATGAAGGAAGTTTTTGCCAACTTTATGGCAGATAAAAGCACAGGAGCGGCTTCGGATAAAAGTGTTTATGACCTTAAGTTCCTGACCACACACTTTCCTGCCGCTTATTCGGTAGACCGTACCCTGGGAGCTAATCCGATAAGACAGGTGCTGGATAATCTGCAGAATGCAGGTATGATGTACGGACCTATTATTTACAGCAAAGCACCTATTATGATGCGCCAGCTGGAATTACTGACCGGAGAGGAAAATTTCAGAAAAGGAATAGGAGAGTACCTTAAAAAATATGCTTACAGCAACGCAACCTGGCCGGATCTCATTGATATTCTGGACCGTCGTACCCGGGAAGACCTCCAAAGCTGGAATAAAGTATGGGTCAATGATCCGGGAAGACCTGTGGTAGAATACCAGGTGAAGTATAAAGGAGATAAAATAGAAAATTTTACGGTTTCCCAACATCCGGAATATGGAAAAGAACAGAAAAGCTGGCCGCAGGAATTTGAGATCAGCTTGTTTTATCCGGACCGTACTGAAAAAATAGATGTAAAGCTGTCCGGAATGCAGAAGGAGATCCCTGAACTGAAAGGAAAAGCAAAACCACTTTTTATTTTACAGAATTCTTCCGGGATAGGATATGGGGTGTTCAGCATTGATGTAAAAGCCATGTCAAACTTTTCACTGATCAAAGATCCTGTAAGCCGTGCAAGTGCCTATATTTCGTTATATGAAAATATGCTGGGAGGCAGGTCGGTGTCACCGGAAGAAGCATTGCAGTTTTTTGCGGAGCAGCTGCAAAAAGAAACCACAGAACTGAATGTCCGCCTCATAGCGGGTTATATTTCCACGATCTATTGGGAATTTTTACCGGAAAGCAAAAGACTGAAAATATCTGACACTTTAGAAAATACGGTATGGCAGGCATTACAAACCCAAACGGCAAAGAATAATAAGAAAATCCTTTTCGATTGCTATCAGGGAATTTTTCAGTCTCAGCAGGCATACAATACCCTGTACAAGATCTGGGAATCAAAGGTAACCCCTCAGGATGTTTCTCTCAATGATGAGGATTTCACCAATCTTGCCCTTTCCTTATCATTGCGCAGTAAGGAGAATAAGGATTTATTACAGAAACAGCTTGACAGAATTACGAATACGGACAGGATCAACCGTTTTAAGATCATTATGAAAGCAGCTTCATCAGATCAGAAAACACGTGATGAATTCTTTAATGGTCTGGTACAGAAAGAGAACAGGGCCAACGAGTCGGCGGTGGGAGCAGCTTTGGGATATTTACACCATCCGCTGAGACAGCAGACCTCTATCCATTACCTTCCGGAAAGCTTAGAATTATTACAGGAGATCCAGAAAACAGGAGCTATCTTTTTCCCGGACAACTGGCTTCGTTCCACATTTGGAAATTATCAGGATCCGAAGGCTCTTGAATCGGTCAATCAGTTTCTTATGAAAAACCCGGATTATAATGCCATTCTTAAAAATAAAATATTACAGGCAACGGATAACCTGAAGAGGGCCCAAATACTTGTAAAATAAAACTTTTCTGTAAAATATTGACAACTCTGAAGTTTAGATTTAACAGGGATTTTCATAGCGGAAAATCATTGAAAAAACTATGTAACTATGTGGTTAAAAACATTCAACCAAATAGTTACATAGAATATAAGCATAAAAATTAAATGAAACTTTGCTGTGGCCTGATAAAGTTTCAGTTTTTGTGACTCCCTGGAAAATGGTTATATTCGGCTTCATAAAAAAAATGATATGCAAGTATATGAAGCGGTTTCTGTGGGGCTGTACCTTTTGCTGATGATAGGTATAGGCATTTATTCTTATAGAAAATCAACAAGTAATTCAGAAGAATTTTTAATAGGCGGGCGGAAAATGGGAGCTGCGGTTACAGCATTGTCTGCCGGTGCTGCCGATATGAGCGGATGGCTCCTGATGGGAGTTCCGGGAGCAATGTATCTGGCCGGGATCTCAAGCTCGTGGATCGCTATAGGCTTAACGATTGGAGCTTATCTCAACTATATTATTGTGGCACCAAGGCTCAGGATTTATACAGAAGTAGCTCAGAACGCCATTACATTACCCGTATTTTTTGAAAACAGATTTAAAAATAAAAACCACCTTTTAAAAATTACATCATCTGTTTTTATTCTGGTATTCTTTACACTGTATACCTCTGCAGGAATGGTGTCCGGAGGGAAGCTTTTTGAATCGGCTTTCGGAATGGATTATACCCTTGGTTTACTTCTCACAAGCCTGGTCGTCGTATTGTACACTTTTTTAGGCGGATTCCTGGCGGTGAGCCTTACCGATTTCGTACAGGGTACCATTATGGTGCTGGCGCTGGTAATTGTTCCTATTGTAGCGATTACCCAGATCGGAAGCATAGGGGAGACTTTTTCATTGATTGAAGCGAAAGACCCCAAATACCTGGATCTTTTCAGAGGAACAACAACGGTGAGCATTGTCTCTTTGCTGGCCTGGGGGTTAGGCTATTGCGGGCAGCCCCATATTCTCGTACGCTTTATGGCAATTGATAAACCTAAAGATCTGGTTAAAGCAAGAAGAATCGGGATTACCTGGATGATCTTTACAGTTGCCGGAGCATTGGCTATAGGTCTGGTAGGAATTGCTTACCTGCAGAAATTTGATATGGAAACGATGCTGAAGTTTGATGGTTCCAAGACCGAAGCCGAAACTATTTTCATTTATTTCTCCCGTATTTTGTTCCATCCGTTTATTGCGGGTTTCCTACTTACGGCAATTCTGGCTGCGGTGATGAGTACTATTTCTTCCCAGTTACTGGTAACTTCCAGTTCATTAACCGAAGATATTTATAAAGCTTTTCTGAATAAAAAAGCAACTCCAAAACAATTGCTTACAGCCAGCAGAATCTCCGTTTTGCTAGTGGCTGCTATTGCTGTCCTGTTATCACTGAACCCTAAAGACAGCATCCTAAACCTGGTAGGAAATGCCTGGGCAGGTTTTGGTTCAGCATTCGGACCACTGATTTTATTGTCACTGTTATGGAAAAAAACAACCTGGCAGGGTGGCTTTGCAGGAATGATGGTAGGCGGAATAACAGTACTGGCATGGGTATACCTTCAGCATCCGCTGAAAAACTGGTATGAAATAATCCCTGGATTTACCCTTTCATTAATCACCAATATTATTGTTTCTCTGTTAACCTACAAACCTGATGCAGTGATTGAAAGTGAATTTGATGAAATGAAAAAAATTATGCAGGAATAAAATTGATATTCTATCGACTCTGAAATAAAACAAACCCTTGCCGTTGAGCGAGGGTTTACTATTTTTCTGAAGAGATTTTTAATTATCTTTAAAAGAAGGGACCTGCTGGAATTCTCGTACTTTTATCAACAGTATAAAAAAGCAGAATATCATAAAAACAGTTAAATAATCCCCGGTTATTCCTGAATAAGTTGGCAAATTCATATTATTGTAGAAGAGAATATCAGGATCCCTTTTGAAAAAACTAATCAATCATTTTAAATTCAGGCTCAGCCAGAGCTTCAGACTTTTAAACCTCAATCCCCGGGCAAGTATACCTGCATTGCTCATTTTTATTATTTTAATAGTAATGAAGCTGCCGGAAAGCTATTATTATCCGCCTTTATTTTTTATACTCACATTGCTGTTTCATTATGAAAGAAAAGATATTCCTTTTCTGAAAAAAGTTTTTGTAAGCAGCTGGAGGTGGGTTGTTGGGCTTGAGGCGGCATGTATTTACAGCGTTTTACTGTTGGGAAATATCCATTATCAGTTTGAGAAAACAGGCGGGGTTTGCTTTCTTCTGATCGCTTTATCAGGATTTCTGACACCCGGCGCAGTAACTTTACCTGCCTGGAAATGGAATTTTATCCCTGAAGATCTGTTTGAATGGAAAAGCTTTCTGAGAAAAAATAGCTGGATGGCAGTTTTGGGATGGATGGTTGTCCTGCTTTCCTGTTATCATCCGGCATCGTTAATTCTTGCAGGGGTTTTTGCACTTGATTATGTATCGCATATCTACGAGCCCAACGAAAATAAAGAAATGCTGGCCATGTATTTCAGGAAATATACCTTAAAAGAGAAGATCAGGAGGAATTCATTGTTTTTCAATGGACTGCTTTTACCTGCCTACTGCCTGTTTATGATCCTGAATCCGGCCGAAAGTTTATATGTGCTGTATTATTTTGCTTTTATGAACCTCTATTTTTTACTGATTCTCACCAGAAAATACAAAAAATACCACTATAAAGAAAAAAACAATTATTACAATATGGGCGTTTACTTTGAATATTTCATTTGCAGTATGACCATTATTCCTGCCATACTGCTGTTGAAAAACAATATAAAGGATGCCGGACAAAATATCAGAACCTATGCTGGAGATTAAAAACATCAATGTAGAATTTAAAAACCAAAAAGTATTGAACGGTCTTCATTTATCCATAGAAGAAGGCTGTATATTGGGAATACTTGGAAAAAACGGAGCAGGGAAGACCACTTTATTTGAATCATTATACCAGACTCTGAAATTCTCAGGAAGCATTACCTGGAAGAATGAGCGTTTGCAGAGGAAAATGATCTCTTATCTGGAAACAGAAAATTATTTTTATCCTTATATCACAGGCGAAGAGTATCTGGCCTATTTTACTTCTGGAAAAGAAGCTGACATCACAGAGATCATCAAAAAATTCAACCTTCCGCTGAAAAAATATGTACAGTACTATTCCAGTGGGATGAAGAAAAAGCTGGCACTAATAGGAATGCTCATGCTGGACAAACCTATTAATATTCTGGATGAACCTTTCAACGGAGTAGATTTTGAAGGTGTTCATATTCTGTATGATATCATCAGTCAGTTGAAATCTGAGAATAAAATAGTGATTGTGAGTTCCCATATCATTGAAACCCTTTTTCATACCTGTGACAAAATAGCGGTGCTGCAGAACGGTAAAATTGAGAGAATATATGATAAAGAAGACTTCGGCCAGCTGGCTACACTTAAATTTTAAAAAGAAATATTGACGTCTGCTTAATGTAAACCATTCAAAATGAAATATAAAACCTATCCGCTATACATCATCACCGGTGGCCCCGGAGCTGGAAAAACAACATTACTGAATGAGCTGGAAAGCATCGGATATCGTACCGTACCGGAAGAAGGACGGAGGATTATCAAAGAACAGATTCTGGTGAATGGAGAAGGCCTGCCGTGGATGAATAAAAAACTTTTTGGAGAGCTGATGTTTGAGGCTTCAGTAAGATCCTATCAGGAAGTGATGGAAACCGGTAGTTCCGGACCCGTTTTCTTTGACCGTGGAATACTGGATTCCATTGGATATCTCAGATTGGAAAATATTCCTGTTCCTGAGGAGATGACCACAATAGCCCGGGAAATGATCTATCATAAGAATGTATTTATTCTTCCGCCCTGGAGAGAAATTTATGAAAATGATCCGGAAAGAAAACAAAACTTTGAAGAAGCTGTTTCCACTTACCAACATATGAAAGAAATCTATCTGGAGTACGGTTATCATCTGATTGAAGTTCCTGAAGTTCCGGTAGAAAAAAGAGCTGGATTTATCCTTGAGATCATTGAAGCTGATTATACTGAATTGAATATTTTATAACTTGTATCATTAAAAGTACTGAAATGAAAAATGAATGACACACTGGCAAAAGAACTGACAGAACGGGCGGGTCATGATTTAGCCATAAGAGAAGAACTGTTGGCGGCGGGAAAACTTTCTGAAGGCTATCATCCCGAAATGGAAAAAGTCCATCGGGAAAATGCAAAACGACTGCGTGAAATTATTGCAGACATAGGCTTTCCCACCATTTCAAAAGTAGGTGAGAAGGGCAGTGATGCTGCATGGCTTATCATCCAGCATTCCATTGGTGAACCTGATTTTATGAAACAATGCTATCAGATGATGGAAGAACATTCCGGTGATATCAATCCCAAAAACAAAGCCTTTCTATATGACAGAATAAAGGTTTTTGAAAGCAAACCTCAAAAATACGGTACCCAGTTGACAGCCAATGGAGTCCCTTTCCCGGTAGAAAATAAAGAACAGCTGAATAAAGTACGCAAAAAAGTAAACCTTCATGAATTCTCACAGGAAGAAATCAACAGCATTCCTGAACCGGACCGAATTCCTGAAATAGAAGCTGCTGACAGTGGATATACAGTCTGGAGAAAGAAAGTAGGCTGGCTTTGAAAGTAAACGAATAGCTGCTTTAGCAATAAAATGGGATTTTTTTATATTTTTAATGACAGTATCAATTTTTACTATGGAACAGGAATCCGAACATATCTATGCAGAGACTTTAATTTCTTACTTTAATCATATAATTCCGTTAAATAAAGAGGAAATTAATTTAGTCAATGACTATTTTAAACCAAGGCTTTATCGTAAGCGCCAGTATATTTTACAGGAAGGAGATGTGTGTAAACAATTCAATTTTGTGGTGAAGGGCTGCTTGCGCACCTACAGGATTGATAAAAAAGGAAACATGCATATCCTGCAGTTTGCTACAGAAAATTGGTGGACTATGGATATCGCAAGTTTTCATGAAAAAAAACCTTCCGGTTTGAATATTGAGGCTGTTGAAGATACCGTTGTTCTGCAGATTAATTATCAGGATCTTATTCAGTTATATCGGAAAGCCGGTAAATTTGACCGTATTTTTCGGGTCCTGATAGAAAATGCATATGTCACTTTACAAAATCGGCTGCTTGAAAATATCAGTTCTACTGCGGAAGAACGGTATACTACATTTCTGGAGGTTTATCCCCATTTACTTAACCGTTTACCGCAAATACAGATTGCGTCATTCATAGGGGTAACACCGGAATTTCTAAGCAGGCTCAGAAATAAACGCGTTAAAAATAAATAATCTTAAACCAGATCAATGGTATTTCTTAAACCAGGTCATTGGATCAGGACATTCCGGTAAAATAAATTTGTGGTGTTAAAACATAATTGTATAACTAAAAATAAATAATATGTCAACAACAACACCCAAAGTGGCTGTAATCGGCCTTGGAAACATTGGAAAAACTATTGCAGGAAACCTGATCAAAGGAAACCGTGAAATTATTATCGCCGGTAGAAAGATAGAGGACGCCCGATCTCTGGCAAAACAGCTTGGTCCGCTGGCCACTGCCGAAGATACAGCCTCAGCAATTGTGGATGCTGATATCATCATCATGTCGGTTTGGTTTAATGTTGAGCAGGAATTGCTGTCACAATACCGGGATTTATTGAAAAATAAAATCATCATCGATCCTTCCAATCCTATTGCACCGGATGAAAAAGGTGGTTTCAGAAAAATCATTGATGAATCGGAAAGTGCCGGTGAAATTATTTCTGCAAAAATACCTGAAGAAACAAGATTAGTAAAGGCATTTGGAACTTTAGGAGCAGCATCTTTACAAACAGCTGCTTTCCAGGGCCCGGAACAAGCAGTCTTATTCTATGCAAGCAATGACAGCAGCGTGGATAAAGACGTTGAACAGCTTATTGCCGATAGTGGTTTTGATCCGCTTAAGGTAGGAGGAATCGATCAGTCTGTCCGTATTGAAGTTTTTGGAGATCTGCACGAATTCGGGAAATTAGGAAAGCCGGTTGCATTGAAGGAAGCCAGGGATAAAGCTTTTAATTCTTAATTTTTTAAATAATGAAGAACTTAATCGTATGGGTACTGTTGTTATCAATTTTTACCTCTTGCCAAAATAAAACCGAAAATAAAAATAATCTTCAAAATCACAGTAAAATGGATCAGAACACAGAAAATACAGCCATCGAAAAATCTCTGGGAATTTATTTTGATGCACTGAATAAGTCAAGCGTAGAACAGGCAGTCGGACAATATACAAATGATGGGATCTTTATGCCGGCAGGTTTGCCCACAGCATCAGGTACAGAGCAACTGAATAACGCTTACGGGAATGTTTTTAAAGCATTGCAATTAAATATAACCTTCAAAACTGAAGAAATTGTTTTCCTGGGGAGTGAGGTTGCCTTTGTAAGAACACAGTCTCAGGGCACTCAGCTTATTCATGCTACCGGTAAGAAAACCGAAGAGCTGAATAGAGAGTTTTTCCTGATGAAAAAAGTAAACAGTGACTGGAAAATTGAACGCTATATGTTTAATCAGCCAAAGTAATTTGTAAAGTAAGATCTTTTACAAAGAGACTGTTAAAGTATTTTGACAGTCTTTTTTATGATTTATGAAGCTCCTTTGAAGGAGCTTCATGAAAATTTTGTCAGAGGTCTGTAATGATCAATCAATTTCAGGAGTATCTCATAAACCTCCGAGAAAATTAATCCAATAATGGCCTTGGATCAAATAATACTCTGAATGTATGGATTTTACCGTCTGTGATATGATACCACCCGGACGCCTGCACGGTCTTTTTTCCCATATCAATATCATACCAGATGCATACATCTTCCCCGGATCTGAACATCTTAATTATCCGGTATTTGAATTTCATTTTCTTCATGTCATTGATATAGACAGAAGCTCCTTCTCTGCTTCCCATTACCCCTATGAATTTAAAATCAGGATCAAGACAGCTTTCTGCCTTATCAAAATCTTCTTCATTCAGATAATGAATAAACTGTTCTGCTACATTTTCGGTTGTGCTCATAATCTTGTTTTTTATATAAGCAAAATTAGCTGATCAGTATCTTTTCTTCTTGTGACTATCGTCACAAAATAAAAGGTTAATTTTTTTTACTATTTACGATCAGGATAGGAGGGCGGTGCATGTGCTGCTGAAAATCAGGGCGAAGTTTCTGAAGTTCCTGATCGGGACTTGGCTCTACCAGGTTTTTCAATGCCAATCCTGCAGATAAAACTGCATCGACTATGGTACTTAATGTATGATGGTATTTTTCCACTCCTTTCACCAGCCAGTCCTGTTTCCTAAGGCCTTCTTCAGAATAACGGTTTACCAGCCAGTACTTTTCACCATCCAGTTCTTTCCACGGTTTCAATGCTGCTGTACACACCGGATGCTCCATCGAAAATAAAAACTGCCCACCAGGTTTTAAGCTGTCCGAAACTTTTCGGAACAGGGTGGCAAGATCATCAGTATAATGTAAGGTCATGGAGCTTATGACCAGATCAAACCTGCTTTTACCAAAATCAAAATCTTCGAGAGCAGAACACGCCCAGTTTACTTTTGGAGATGAAATTCTTTGTTGCGCTTCACTGAGCATTTTCTGAGAAATATCCAATCCTGTAATCTGCATGGGGTTTTGCTGTAATAATGACAAAATCTGATGCCCAAGGCCGCAGCCCATATCAAGAACGGTTTTGCCCTGAACAGGCATCAAAAGGCTTCTCATAGCTGGCTGTTCCAACAATTCATTCAAACCTTTATCTCCATCACGGAGCGCTTTGTAACCGGCGAAAAAATCCGGATTGTCATAAATATTCTGCTTCATAATCTGCTTCTGTTTAAATATATAATACTGGGGGAGCGAAAAACTAATTTTTCAGATACCGGTTTTCAATACCGGCAGGAAATTTAAATTCGGTTTAAATTACAAAAAAATGAATGACAGCAACAGAAAAAATCGTATTTATGCCCAAAAAGCTTTTTAAATAATTAGATTTGGTCAAAACAATTTTTTTAATCAGACATTATTTAATAGCCAATAACCAAAAAAATTCATGATAAAATAATATGAAAAATAAAAATTACAGCAGGCTGGCAGCACTGTCACTTATGGTAGTTTGCAGCTGTTCCAAAGCGGATAAAAAGGAAAAGTTACCACAGCATCAAAAAAACGAAACTGCGGTGGAAGCTCCTGTACAGGCAAAACCATCTGTGGAAACACAAAAGGAAATCACTGATTTTATTCCGGAAGGATATGCCCTTTTCGAAAAATCATTCGGAGATCTCAATAAGGATGGCGTGAAAGACTGTATCCTTATTATCAAGAAAGTTGACCCCAAAAATATTGTTAACGACGAAAACCGGGGTAAGCTTGACCGTAACCGTCGCGGAATCATTGTTCTCTTCAAAACAGGTGAAGGTTATCAGCTGGCATCAGAAAACTACAGCTGCTTTTCTTCTGAAAACGAAGAAGGAGGCGTGTATTATGCTCCCGAACTGATGGTATATGAAGAAAAAGGAAATCTGAATATTCACTATGCCCATGGAAGATATGGCTATTGGAAATACACTTTCAGATATCAGAATTCCGATTTTGAACTGATTGGTTATGATAACAGTTCAAATACAGGGCCCGTGGTGAACAGTACAACCAGCATCAATTTTTCTACGAAGAAAATGCTTACGCAGGAAAATACCAATGAAGCTGCAGACAGCGGAGAAGAAGTGTTCGAAAAAAAATGGACGAATATTAAAATAGATAAGCTGTATAAGCTCTCGGAAATTAAAGATTTTGACAAGTTGGAAATGTGGTCGATGTACCGGGAATAGCATCCCGGGCTCTTTTCTATTTTGTTCCTGCTAACGCTGCTATTCTCCCTTTTGCATAATCAATCTGCTGCTTTTCTTTTGCCTGGTCAGGTTTGTTTTTGAGGTACAGCTGATAATAGGTGACGGCATTTTTAGGCTGTTTAAGGTTGAGGTCATAAAGAAGTCCCAGGCGATAATAGATGATGTTGCTCTCACCAAAAGTAAGACCTCTTTTATAGGCATTTAATGCTTCATGATACTGATTTTTATCTTCATAGATACCTGCCAATGCAGCGTAATATAATGTTGTATGGTCTGAAATGGCTTCGTCAATGGTTTTTTGGGCATAGATTGCCGCTTTGTCATAATCTTTCAGTTCACGATAGCTCAGGGCCATATAATATAACGTCCCTTCATTCTGCACACCAAGGTTTTCCAGTATTGTATATATGTTGGCACATTTCTGATAATCTTTCAGATAAAAATAGGCCTGCCCCAGGTCATTCATAACATTAGCATCAGCATTTATCTTCAGTAGTTTTTCACCTGTTGTAATGACTTCAGTATATTTCCCCAGCTGATTCGATACAGGGAGCTGGGCCTGCTGCAGGGTGAAATTTTCCGGATCAGCACTGATGGCTGTCTGTAAAACATCATAAGCCTGCTGATACTGCTTAAGCTCACGGTAGACCATAGAAAGATCATAAGCCACATCCGGATCGGCTGCTTTAAGCGCATTGGCTTTTTTTAGAAATCTGAGTTTGGCCTCTGAAGTATCTTCATAAGCTGCCAGCTGTTTATAGGCATTAAAATTCATACTGTCCAGCCTGATGATCTGCTGAAGATAAGATTTTGCTTTGGATGCATTTCCTCTTCTGGAATTGATGCTGACCAGGCTGAATAAAGTTGATGGATTGTCCGGCTGGATCCCGTTGATTTTCAGGTATGCTTTTTCCGCTTCCGGAAGCTTTCCTGCCATCATATTGCAGTAGGCGATCTGGCTCAGCGCTTTGATATCCCGTGTGTCGTCTGTATAGATGCTTTGAAGATATTTTGCAGCATCTTCATAACGCTGATTTTCATAATATTCAAGTAGTTTTTCAGTATTGATCTTTGCCGACTGACCAGCCATATCTCCAAAACTCAACAGCAGCATCAACAGCGTTATCCAGGTTCTCATCATGGTTATTTTTTACTAAAATATCTGATATTTGATAAGCAGCCAAATTTTAAAAGCACTTATTAGGAATTTTTTACATTTAAATTATTTTTATAGGGGATTAAATCCCGTTTTAAGATTTCTTATATTCACAGAAAGAAATAAAAAGGGCAACTGAAGCTTAATGATTATTAAAAAACGAAGGACATGGAAATACAATCAGTAAAATCTTTTATCGGGTATTATGAGAAAATAAGGGAAAGAACGAACCGGATCATTGAAGTAGTTCCTCCCGGGCACATTGATTTTTCCTATAAACCCGGGAAATTTACCATTGGAGATCAGATCAGGCATATTGCAACTATTGAACGGTATATGTATGGCGAAACCATCTCAGGAAGAAAAAGTGCCTATCCGGGATGTGGAAAAGAGCTGGCAGACGGCTATGATGAAACCGTACAGTTTTTTAATGAAATGCACAGACAGACCCTGGAAATCATCAATGCCCTGTCTGATGAAGATCTTACCCGTAAATGCTTAACGCCTGCCGGCAATGAGATTTCAATCTGGAAATGGCTTCGGGCTATGATAGAACACGAAATTCACCACAGGGCTGAAATCTATATTTACCTGAACCTGCTGGATGTAAAAACACCTCAGATCTATGGCTTTTCTGCAGAAGAAGTACAGGATATGAGTATAAAACTATAGGTGGAGAAAGTCAATTTCAGGGAAAGATCGGTTGAGGTTAATTTGTATATTAGCCGACTAAAAATTGACAATGACCAAATCCTTCCTCATTCCTCTTTTACTGCTGATGAATTCTGCTTATGCGCAGACCGGTTTAGAACTGAAACCTGGTGATACCCTGAAATATGCACCAAAATCGGACAGACCTGTATGGATATCTGTGCAGTCCGGTGATGCCAATCTTGGAGTATCATTATTCATGGATGGCAAAAAGATCAGGGAACAGGATGATTCCAGAGGAATTAAAAGTGTTGAACGCTTATATTTTTCTCCGGAGAAAGGCAGGAAATATGAGTTTAAAATCTGGGCTAAATCCTATCTTGAAAAAGCTAAATCCGCTAAAGTATCTGTTACCGAATCCAAAATGGTACCGGTTCTGAAAGACCGGATCACTTCAGAACAGTTTTTAGAAGACCTTCATACCTTCCGCACGATCAGGGAAAAGGTAAATTCCGGATTATACGTATACAGAAGCAAGAAGGAGATAGACAGTATGTATCAGCTCGCAGAAACAGAAGCTGCAAACTGCAAAAGTATTTTTGATTTTTATAAGGTAATCGCCAGACTTACCGGGTTTGAAGGGAGCTGCCATAATTATACGGATTTGCCAAACCATGCCTCCTATTATCTGACTCAGAAGCCGGAATATCTGCCTGTTACTTTAAAAAATGTTGACGGACGCCTGTTGCAGGATTCAAAAGACGTGGCTTTACCTCTTGGTGCTGAAATTCTGTCTGTTAACGGTGTTTCTGCCAAAGAAATGATCAGCCGCTTTTCACAGTATTATTTTTCTGACGGATATTCAATGCCTTATAAAGAAATTACAGGCTTTGAAAGAGGTATGCTGGATAAGTTTTATATTGAATTCGGAACCCACAAAAATTATGTAATCCGGTATCAATGGAACGGAAAGGAGAATGAAGTTTCCCTGCCCGGAATATCTCTGGAAAAATTTAAAAAACTTCAGGAATCAAGACATTCACTCACCTTTGACAAAAAACTGCTTTCTGAAAAATACAGCTTTACCAAAGAGGGAGAGGGGATTTACCGTCTGTCCTTAAGAGGTTTTGATTTTGCAACCGGAAAAGAAGATCCTGCCTATAAAAAATTCAGTATATTTCTTGATCAGATGATGGATACCCTGGAAAGGGAGAAGATCCAAAACCTGATTGTAGATCTGAGAGGCAATACCGGAGGTACAGGAGCGCTCTATGAGAAAGTATTCTCTTATCTTACCCAGAGGCCTTTCAGGGACAGCCATTATGCTTATACGAAATTCAATGAAGTCCCTATGGAAGAAAAGCTGGTGATCACTCCACTTTTCCTTTCCAATGGGGTAACAGATAAAAACGGACTGAATGCCTATCTTAAATCATTATATCCCAAAGCGGTCCAGGAAAAGTATTACTGGGCAGATGATAAGAACCCTTCGGTCCTTCCTCATGAAAAAACTTTCAAAGGCCAGCTTTATTTGTTGGTAGACCACCGTGTGGCTTCAGCAGCTTCACATCTGGCTTCACTGATAAAATCGTATACCAATGCCGTTGTTATAGGAAAAGAAACCGTTGGAGGCTATTATGAGCACAACGGGCATCTTCCTCTTGTCTATGAACTTCCCAATACAGGAATTCAGACCGGGTTTTCTATTGTTCACGTGATTCAGGATGCTCAGAATCTTCCGGATCAGAAAAAAGGGCAGGGGATTATTCCTCACATTGAAGTTCATCAGACCGGTCAGGAATTTTTAGACCAGACTGATGTTTATCTGAAGAAAGCCCTGGAACTTAAGAAAAAATAATAAAATCATGAATAAAGGTTTCACCCACTGGCAGTGAAACCTTTGTCGTAAATAGTCTTTTACTTAATATTTTTTCTTACTTATAAAGTTCTTCGTTTATTATTTACTATAAATTTTACGGAAATAGTGATATTACGTTTTTGAAAATTCAGTATTTATTTCTCCGTATAGTGGGTAGAAATCCAGGTGGGTTTTATTTGAAGTAATTTTATAGAGATCTGATGAGTAGCTTTCTTCTGTTTGATTATCAGATTGATAAATGTGGAGTTATGGTGTAAAAGTCGTAGAACTACTACAAATTTTCAGATTGATGTCGGAAAATTTTTTGAAAATCAATTCGCGTTTTATATTTGTTAGACCATCACAGGATTATAAAAAATTAACCAAATCCAATCTCAATATATTATGAAGAAAATATTCTCAGAAATGAAAGGTTTTGTGATCTACAGTCCGGAACTTTTATCGAAATACCTGCAGGAATATAACCTGCCCGGTAATAATATCTTAAAATATTTTGTCGAAAACGAACATGGGGATGAAATAACCAAATCCGGAATTGCGATCCCGGTCATAGGAGTGGAAGACGACTATTATTCTTTTCAGGTCTCCACAGGGGAAGAATATATTCTGGATCATAGTGAAGTGGAAGCACAATCTACAGGATGGATCTTCCAGACCAGCAATAATGAAGTGCGGGTAGTGGGGATCGGCTATCTGAAAGATATCACTTTGATCAGTGATGACAACAGCATTATCCTTCCTCTGGAAAACGGATGGTATTCTTTGAAAATACGTGCCGGAAGAAAAAACGGTGAGCGTCTGTTTGAGCTGAATATGCAGAGACAGGACTTCAGACCGGATTTCAAAGGCGATGTTACCTCTGAATACTATTACGGATAACCTTTGAGGTGCTGGGGTTGTCTCCCTGCAGAATATTATTCCGGAAAAGTAAAAAATGAAACCTGTCTCAAAGCTGATGATCAGGCAATATTATAGCCTGTTAATGCATTCTTGGGACAGCCTGTTTCTTATTCAATTATTGTATAGTTTTCTTCAGCTTATAATTTCCGCTCGTCTGGTCTTTTTCTACAGTGTAGCCATTGCTGAGTTCAAGAGTCCAGCCATCTCCCGATATTTTTTTATCTGTAATCTGGGTGGGATTTGATATTGAAATTTTATCCCAGTTCGGGCTCATCAATGCGCCGTTTTCAACAGTCAGAATGCCCCATTTATCTGTAACCCTGATGTTAGGATATACAGTACCTTTATCTTCAATCGGAACCATATTCCTTGGATCAAAAGAGACGTTCATTTTCTCAAACCTGATCTCGAAATGCGGCTGGTCAATGAATTTAAGCGTGTATTCAGCAATCAGTTTTTTCGTTTTTTCTTCTCTTGCTGTTTCTTCTTCAATGATCACTTTTCCGTTATAATCAGCAGTCCGGTTGCTTACAGCTTCTTTTAAGTCATCAGGAATTTGGGTCCGGAATGCTTTTACAAAATAATCGGTAAGATTGGTGGTGTCAGAAATTTTTCGGTTCCAGCTTTTATCTTTGGCAGACAGCAGGTATCCATAAGCCGGAATTGTATGATAAGCGAATGAACGCACAAAGGTGGGATTTTTAAAAAACTCATCGATTCCGTTCGTAAAAAATTGGGTCATCTGAGCTTTATTTCTCCCGCTGAACATGGCTCCTGTAAATTCAGCAATTCCTTCATTAAGTTCCAGCAGATTTTCAGTGGTGTTTGAATTCCTGTAAAGCGAATGTCTGTATTTTCTGAACATCAGGGCATTAGTCAGATGCTTTTGCCTTTCTTTTTCTGATGATGACTGAACTGCTTTCTTCAGGGCTTCCAGTTCCAGGCGGAGGTACATTCTTCCGTCTTTCTGGTCCAGATGATTATTTTCAGCGTTGCTGAGTGTAAAACCTAATGAAGGCTGTATGCTGTGAAATGACTCATGAGCCAGTAAATTAAGTCTGTTTTGCTTATTCTGAGGAAGCGGAAGCATGATCATGGCCCATCTTTTCCCACTCCAGTTGATTGCTGTATTGGCAATATTGATCTTATCCGGTAAAATCCCTGAATAGACATTTCCGGTAAGCTTTAAAAGCCCCTCAGTATCCGCTTCATTGGCAAAAATTTCCCTTGTTTTAGGATCAACCAAAAGCATAGGGCCGTATAAATCTTTGTTCCAGAGACTGGTATTCTGTTTTGAAGCTGTTTTTATTTCATCAAAAAAAACAGGAATGCTGTTGTGGGATTGATGTTGTTCCTGAGCGATGGCGCTTTGGGTCAGTAAAAATAATGCGGTTATTAAAACAGTATGTCTCATCGTTAGATTTTCTTTAGAGTATAGCTTATGTATTAAAATTGTTGGCTTTCGGGTGATCCAAATATCTGAAAATTTTCTGTTTATCCCTTATAGATCTGTTGAATAAAACCTGCTGTCAGAATACATCCTATTGTTGTCATTACAATATCGTAAAAGTCCATCGGGCTCCCCATAAAGTATTGAATGATTTCCCAAATAATTAGCCCTGCAAAAGTAAATAAGGTGGAGAACATCAGTTTTTTATTGAATGAGTTATCCGTCTGGAAAATCAATTTATAGTAAATAAAAAACACAGCACAAAACCCCGTTGCTGCAAAGAAATTGGGTAAAGTACCCTGGAGAAAATCAACGGTAGGAGAGAGCTGTAAATGTCTTGCTCTAAACCATTTCAATACGAAAACAGCCGATATGGAAATAATTCCCCAATACCAGATCAGTCTTAATTTTCTATCGGTTTTTATATCGGATCTTATCTCATTTTTAATTTCGTTAAAAGCCATACCTGTTATTTTGAATAATTATCTGTTTAATTTTGAATAAATGATTGCACCGATGAATTTTCCGTCATAAAATTCATGATTTGAGAATCAGAACGTAAGGCCAAGAGCTCATGAATGTAATTGGAATCAGCACGACGGGGTTTTAATCTCTCCGTTTTCAGTTCTCGAAATGCTGAGAAAATTATTGTAAGCATTATTAGTTTTGTATTTCGGTAAAGTTATAAAACTTTTTCACGGACTGCCTCACAATATGCGAGGATTAAAGAAAATATTTTAAATTATTTTAACAGAACAGATGTACATATTACATTTTCTGTATAATAATGATTGTTATTTTTACTCTTCCAGTGTTGATTGTTTTTTTATCATTTATATTCGTGTTTGTATCATAAGTAAAATGCAGATTCATGTAATTTTGCCCCGAAAAATTAATAATCTGTGGCTTAAGATTTTAAAATTTTACCAAAGCCCGCCTTTGATATTCCTAAGTAATATACTTTAATTATTGGTAGTATGACCTGTGTCGCAAACGTTATTTGTTTTTCTGATTCTATCTCTTACTTTACCTGCTTTCAGATCATAAGAAATCAGGACAATACCGGAAAAGACAGCTGCCTTACCAATAATGATGATAGAAAATATTCCTGAATTATGATTGCAGAACTGCACACAGCCAAGGATTTAATGGAGAATGAACAATATGAATCAGCCATTAATGTTTTAAGTTATTTGAATGGGTTGCCCCTAAAGTATGAGAATTTCAGATTGCTGTTATTGTCAAACTGTTTCTATAAAACAGAAGAATATGACTGGGCTATTGAAACAGCCAGCCAACTCCTGCAAAATGATCATACCAATGAATATGCATCCCGGATAAAATATTTAGCCTATTATGAACTGGAGGATTATGATAGTGCATTGAATGAGATCATCAGCTTTTTATCTGACAACAAAGCTGATCTTTATAAGAGCATTCTGAAAGAATTTTTAATTGATGTCAGAATAGAGAATATTGCTGATACTGATATTGTTTACAAGATGAAAGAACTGGCATTAAAAAATAATATTTACCTGTAAAGTTAAGTACTGTAAACAAAGAAAGCCTATCGCAAAAGCGGTAGGCTTTTTTTATGATGTATATTGTGATGATGGAAAATGATGTTTTTTTATCATAATTCATTATGTGTTTGTATAATTGTACTATTTATTGTAAAATAAACAGTAATTTTTTAAAATTGTTTCTGTATTGTGCTAAGTTCATAATGCTGAAGCATAAGAGTTTGTAACGTAGCGTGATATCTTTAAAAACAGAGAAAACAGGAACCTTGCCCTGAACATTTCTTTTGTGTTTTATGAAAGAAATGCTGTGGCTGTTTTTAAGTTGGTATACTTATTTCTGTTAGAGCATTAAGATATAATAAGGAATACAGGCTTTAATAGCCAAAGCTATGGCTTCTTATTGGCTTTAAATACAGAAAACACAGATCATTATTTTTATGGAGAGTTTTAAAATTGAACCATTCCTGCACAGTGAGAACAGCTCACATTATATTAATACAAAAATACTGTCAGACTTACTTATTGCAAGACCTGATCAGCTTTTTCAGCCGCATAGGATACTATTCAACTGTATCCATCTTTTCCTTGAAGGAGAAGGAGTATTTCATGTAGATTTTAAAGCAATCAATGTGAAGCCAAGGCATATCCTTTTTGTTTCTCCTTATCAGGTCAGTCAGTTTCAGCATGATCCCAAGTATAAAAGCAAAGTAATGATTTTTACTGAAGACTTTTTTTGTAAAAGTATGATCCAGTCACAGTTTTACAGTGAAACCAATCTGTTTAATGATCCTCTGACTCTGCCTTATTTTGATCTGGGTGAAAGGTTTGAGGAAGTCTGTGTTTTATTTGAATATATCCAGAATGAGCTGGCCAGGCCACACAGTGAAATGCAGGGGATTATTCTGAATAATTATCTGTTTAATATACTTCTGATTACAGAGGAGATATCCGTAAGTTCCAAAATCAATTTTGATTTTTGTACCAACAGGCTTTTAGTGACCCGATTTAAATCTCTTGTTAATAAGAATCTGAATCAGCATTATGGTCTGGATTATTATAGCAGTGAATTGAATGTGAGCTTAAGAACACTTCAGAATGCATTCCTAAAAGTGGAAAATCAGACCCCAAAACAATGGCTGATCAACAGAATGATCCTGGAAATTAAAAGAAACCTGATGTATGGCGGGATCAGTATAAGCGAGATAGCTTACGGGCTGGGCTTCAAGGAAGTGACTAATTTTACCAAATTTTTTAAAATTAAAACAGGACTTACCCCAACACAGTTCAGAAATAATTACGGGAAATAATTTGTACCATTTTTTTACGCATTTCTATTACCGGGACTACCAATTAAAGGCTAATTTAGCTGCGTAATTGTGTCAGGGAGATTACTGCATTATTATCATTTTGTGTAAACAGGTGAAGAATAATGTATGATGAATTTTTTTATCATTTGTGTTTTTAGGCCACATCTTCTACAGATGTGGTTTTTCTTTTTACAGCATCATGGATCTGAAAAATTTTAAGTATAGAGTCAGTATTTCCGGGTAAATCCGTCATCAGACTTTGAATTAAATTAAATTCAACATACATTTATGCCTTATTATTAAACATGAAAACGATAGAAATAAGCGAACTGAGATCAGAAAGGTTGATCCTTATTCCGTATACAGTAACCTTATGTGAAAATTTTTTGAACAATAACTTTAATGATCTTAATCTCCTGGGGCTGAAAAAAGGTAAGGGCTGGCCCGATGCAGATGTGCTTGAAACATTACCAAGGATCATCAGTAATTTATCCAGGGTAGAAGGGCCAACGGGATTTGAATCCTGGATGATCATAAAAAAAGAGACCGGAGAGGTTATCGGTGATATTGGCTTTAAAGGTTTTGAAGAAGAAAGCAAAAGCTGTGATATAGGCTATGGAATCACTGGATCCGAACGCAGAAACGGTTATGCCGAAGAGGCTGCAGGAATACTTATCCGCTGGGCATTTTCAAATGAGACTTTATCCCATATCACAGCCCGATGCTTACCGGAAAATACAGGCTCTGTTAACCTGTTAATCAAACTGAATTTTGAAGAAGACAGGAGAGATGCCCAAATGATTCATTGGGTTCTGCACAGGCCGCTAGTAAAATAAATGAGTAAGCTGCTTAGGATGTTTTTTTCCCTTTCATCCGGAATATACAGGCAGGGTTTTATTCACGTTTTGTATTAAGAACAAATTTTAGGTTCGCAAAATCTGTACTGGCTTCAACTAAAGTACAAATTCCGCTGGTGTAGGTATAAGTAGTAGTGTTTCCGTTGGGAAGACTGATTCTGTATCTTCTGGCATCAATCTTCTGAACAGGAACCATTTTCTGGAATTTTTCCGAAAAAACAGATTTTACATTTTCTGGTTCATTAAAATACAGGCTTGCGGTAGAGTATAAAACAGACTGTTTTAGAAAGCCATTGGGACCATCCTTATCTGAAAGGTTATAAAAACTCCCGTTCCAGATGGCTGTATTGTTCACTTTGATTTTCCCGTTCATTGTCCGGTAAAGTTTTGCCTGTTGCAGAATATTTTGTTTAAAGCTAACGTTCATTTTATCGTAAATCTCAATGCTGTACAGGATTTTTACCTGAGCCCGGGATTCAAAAAGATATTCGGTAATATGGTCTTTTAAAGAACGTTCTACACGGATAGTACCAATGTTCTTATCATCTTTTATAATAGAATAATTCAGATATTCTTTGGCAGACATTGCCAGATTAGGCTGAAAATAACCGGGCAACAGTATTGAAAAAATCAGGAGTGCTTTCATGATATGTATTCTTTAAAATAATTAACAATTTCTTTTATAAGATTTCTTATTGTTCGCAGGTTCGGAATGTTTATTCGGATAAATACATTTTTCCTTCTGCATTCATATAGAATCTGTAATGCAAAATTAGGCATGGGAAAAGGCTGAAATGTTCCGCAAGATAAATGCGAACCTATTAAATTGGTGTATTTTAATTGACTGAAAATAAGGTATTTAAAGTGGTTGTGCGTTCTGATTTATAATCCTGAACCGTTTTTAGACTTTGAATGTAGTTTTTTTGAAGAATTACTAATGATGAATACTCAAAATCATTGTGTCTGATTTCATAGTATCGATTAAAAAATCCTGCCTCTATTAAGAGACAGGATCCACCAAAAAGACAAAACATTTTAAATGAAAAAAATCCAAAAAGTTACTGTATAGTACAATACCATAAAGTAAACATAATCATACCTGTCATTTTTCTTTCCGGCATATTTTGAAGAAATAACACTGTGTACTGGTAATAACTACCGGTATCATGTTGTATATGAAATATTAAAATCTCAATAATAGTATACTGATCATCATTACAAATTTTAAGCTTTTCCCAGAATCAATATTTTAATGGATAAATGATCCGGGAGAATCATTTACTTTTTTAATAAAACATGATAATTGATCAGGAAACTGTTGAGAGATTCAATTTGTATTATAGTCCAAATATTCAATTTTCTTCAAATCGGTTTTTATTTTATTCTGGTCACTTACGTCTTTAGAATCTACGAATGAAATGGGCTAATGTTCTTGAACTGCGGTCAATATTGAGGGAAAACAATTAACTGCCTTCAAGTAAAATACATAATTTTCGATGCTTTTCTAAAGCTAAAAAGAATATATTCTTAATAGGAGCTTGTTATATACCAGTAATTTCCTTTCGAATGAAATGTTAAACATTTATTAGTGTTAGGATTGACTATTGTGCTTGGAGTTGGTCCATGTAACGGTAAATATATTTGTGACCCGGAGGAAGATGATATTAACTTTCCTCCAGAATTTGCTGTACACAAAACCAGGATTCTATTAATATTTTTGCCGCCTGGCGGAGGTAAAGTTATATTTCCTTTAAGGATAATAGTATGATCATCATCCAGTACAGAACCACTTCCTTCCCTGATCTTAGCATATATGCCACTTCCTGAATAAGTTGTGGAATCTAAGGCAGAACTGAACCGCACCCAGATACTGCCATCAAAGTAATAATAGCCTTCTTCTTTAACGTTTTTAGTTTGTACTGTGGGGTTATTAGCTGCTGAGGTAACATATACTATTGCACCTTTCTGACTTGAAGTATAAGTTTTATCAGAAAGCTGATTCCCTGTAATTCTTGGAGCAATAATACCATCATAAAAAGCAGGATTTGCTGGTTTGCCTACGACATCTAAGCTTGCATGAGGTTTAGTAGTGTTTATCCCTACCTGACTAAAAGTACTGACTGATAAACAAAAACTTACCATAAAAGTAACCTTTTTCATGAGTAAATGTAATTTAATTATAAATTGAATTTAAAAATGTAATCTCTAAGACATACATACCCGGACTTTATACTTTGAAAGCTTCTGTCTGGTATGATACTCCGACTTTGTAAATTTTGACAAGCCATTCACTAAACTTGCCCCAATACCAATCGATTTATTTTGTATCGCAATAATCGAAAGAAAATTCTGTTTTGAAAAAAAATTACCTATCCACAAATACTCATTTATACTTACATTAATTCATTATCACTAATGAAACATTTATCGGAATTTTTTTTAGAAAAGTAAAGTAACTTATTAACCACCATAAAAACTCATATTTACCCTAAAATGTAAGTAGTTCAAAACATAGAAGTATCTTAGTGCAATAAATCCACAATTTTTATGATCTTGTTAGGATTAATGTTTAATATTTGATAATCATTTGGAGTGTTTAATGTCTGTACATTTATTAAAACAAGGGTTTAGATTTGCTAGATCCTTGTTTTTTGTTTTGCGCTTATAAAGAAATATTATAGATTCATTTTTTAAAAAAATATATATAATTTTGCACCTGCAATTCAGCAGTTCCATGCTATAAACACAAATAATTTATACAATAAATTAGATTATGAAATTTTTTGCTTTAATGTTTTCATTCATGATAGTAATCGTGAATGCTAAAGATCCGTCCCGGCAGCAAATTGATAGCCTGATCAATATAGCAAACAATAAAAATGCATATTCAAATTTAGGAGATAAAGAAATGCTGAGATTAATTACCGAAGCTTATTATCTTTCAAAGGACCTGGGATATGACGGAGGACGTTTAGAATCGCTAATTAAGTTTCTGGAAATATATTATAACACGAACAATATCAATGGTATATACGAAAAAGTAGATGAGGCCATCAGGCTGGCTACAGAGCTGGATAATAATTATATTCTAAGCAGAGCATTAAGATACAGAGCATGGATGTATATTAAAATAGGCAAATATAATCTCGCAAAATATGAATTAAAAAAAGCAGCAGAAATTGCTTCAGATATTATTGACAATGATCAGAAATACAAGTCTTTAATGAATATTAGTTCTACTATGGCCTCTTATTACGAAGCTTATAAATCAGATACTGATTCAATGCTGTCCTATGCCAACAAAGCGTATCACTATGCTTCCAATATTAAAAGTTCAAATCCAGATAAAAAAAAATACCTTTCAGCAACAGCCACTGTAATAGGCCATATTTTATTATATAAAGGAAATGTAAAAGATGCTAAAAAATATATTCTTAATGCCGAAGAAAATCTTATTAATAGTCCAGATAAAGCGACTCTGGTAAAAATATACAAAGCATTAGGAATAATTTCGATGAAAGAGCATCAACACGAGCTGGCACTAGATTATTTTAATAAGTCTGTTTTTCTTGCAAAAAAATACAATCAAAATGATGAGTTAAAAAATATCTATCCAATGGTATCAAAAGCTTATGAGGCATTAAAAGATTATCAAAAAGCTCTTCATCAACATGATAATTACAAGAAAATCAATGACAGTTTGAATTTCGAAACAAAAAAAGTAATAAATAAAATAAAAAATCTTCCAAATAAAGATTACCGAAGGTTTGATTCCTTTGACTACAGTATTTTTGGAGTATGTTTATTGCTGATCACACTTATGATTGTACCTAAGCAAGATATAGTAGAAGCATCCAAATCAGAGATAATGGTAATTACTGAAAAAGAAAATCAAAAACAAAATATTTTATCATATACAACTATAGAACAGCTGAATCAGCTTACAGATCTTGCTACAAAAAATGAACAAGCTTTTTATACAAAATTCCAGGAAATATACCCTCATTTTATAATAAATATAACCGAAAAGTTTCCAAAACTATCTACTGCTGACATTAGATTATGCGCATATTTAAAAATGAATTTTGACACGAAACAAATTGCAGTTTTTACTAATTCTACCATCCGATCTGTGGATGCAAAGAAATATCGTCTTAGAAAAAAGCTAAATCTTACTCCAGAAGAAGAATTATACGCTTATGTATCAAAATTCTGATTAGTATGAATTGGGCACAAACTTTTAGGGTATTTCTGATAATTTTAGCAATTACTATAAACAAAAAAATCCTGCAAATCATTGATTTTGCAGGATTTATATATTTTTTGTTGTTTTTTGAAAACTTCCGTTTTCACAACTTGCGGAGAGTGAGGGATTCGAACCCCCGGACCTGTTACAGTCAACAGTTTTCAAGACTGCCGCAATCGACCACTCTGCCAACTCTCCTTAAACTCCGGTAGTACCGTTGTTTTCAGTGGTGCAAATATAGAAACATTTTTAATACTGACAAAATATTTTTTCAATAAAATTGATTTTTTTTCAGTTGTCATCAGGGTTTACAGCAGTATAAGAAGAAAAAGCTTAATGCTAAAACCTAACTTTCAGTTACTTAAATACTATGTTTGCTAACTGTGAAAATTTAAATAAAGATGCTCAAAATAGTAGACTGAATTCAATTTCATGTGGGGTATCGCATACTATCTTGCGAAAGCTGCCAGTATATTTTCAGTAATAACAGGCAGATAATGAAAGATGAGGCAAATTCTTGCCCCATCTTTTGATCTTTATTAAGGTAAACTAATTTTTTTACCCTGTTCAGGGAAGATGTAATTAACCTTTAATGGATTGTTTTCCAGGAGTTCTTTTTTTATAATCTCCGGATTATCCTTCGTCGGTTTTCTGTGGGTAACTACAATATTCAGCCCCTGTAGATTTTTTTGTCCCGTTTTTTCTTTGAGTTTTTCCAGTTCTTCCAATAAGAGATTGGGCGTAAGGTGGCCAAACAAAAGATGTTCCGGCTGGCTGTTCGGGAATGATACTTCTATCAGTATGGTGTTCAATTGCTTCTTCTTCACCAAAGGAGCAATGCGTTCCCAGAGTTTATTGAGCTGTTCAGACTTCTCAATCCTGTCAGCTCCTGTATCGCCCAGGTAAAGAAGGTAATGGTCATCCCTTCTGACAAGGGCAGCACTGCTTTTATAGGGATTTACGTGGCTCAGTTCATAGCCGGTTATAAAAAACGGGGTTTGGGGCGCCGGGATCTCTGTTCCTTCTTTAAGCTCATTATAATGATATTTTCCCAGCATCGGTTTTTGACCCTGGTCAGCAAAATTGATCCAGATATCTGTAATGAAATAATGATTTTGTAAAATTTGAATCACCGGTGAGATGGCAAAAATGTCCTTTTTAGAATCAGCAGGAGAATTGATAATAAGGCCTGACAAATGATCCAGATGGCCATGTGAGATAAAATAACCTTTGATCTGATCTTTCAAAACCGTTTCTTCCGGCCCGCTGAGGCTGTTCATCTGAATGGCTTTTCTTATGCCGGTATTCACTGTACCTGCATCAAGGCAGATAAATGTATTGTCTTTGGGGGCTCCTACTAAATACGCAGATAGGTTATCTTCCTGTTCTCCGCCATAAATACCTAATGGAATAAGATCGAAATTTTGTGCCTGGCAGGTCATGTGTATGATGAAGGCCAATAAAGAAAGTGCTGTTTTTTTCATTTTTTTAAGCTAAAAAAACTATCCTTTGTGGATAGGATAAGCAAATTTACATTATTTTTTCCCGATAAGAGGCCTTGCAAAAAGGGAATCCTTTGCCGTAGTCGTTAAAAATAAGCATGAATTGATCTGCTTTTCTGTCTTATGGATAATCAGGAATGTTTTTACCCAGAATGATATCTCTTCTGATGGTCATAAGCCCATCTTGCATATAAGGCTTTACGATTCCTGAGCCTCCTCTTCCGGGTTGTTTTTTTCTCATGGCTTTTTTCAGGGAAGGATCATCATCAAACAGGTATTCATCCAGATAGTATTCATTTTTATCCGGTTCTTTGATGGTGATATGGATGTGCTCAGGTTCACTGCCGTCAGGATAAGCAGCAGGCCTGAAGGTATAAAATGTATATTGCCCGTTTTTTCCGGTCTTTACCCAACCCCGGAAAAATCCATGCCGTTTTGCCCAGCCTGTTTCATTGCCTCTGGTTTCATAAATTCCTTGTCTATTGGTGTGATAAATGTATACAATGACATTTTCTGCCGGTGTTTTTCCGTCTTTTTTGAAAACAGTTCCGGTTACCTTTAGCTGGGGTTTGTTTTGCATGAATTTTGGAAGTGTATCTACGGGAGTCAATGTTTTATTTTGGTACTCATAGATCGCTTCACAGCCTTCACAAGGTCCTCCTATATTTTTTTTGGTCTGACCTTGGCAGGATGTTAAACCTGATATCGTCAGTAGAATCCAGAAAGAAATACTTTGTTTTTTTAAGTCCATAGCTTGTCATGTTTTTTATGTGAATGTATTTGCGAAATTATGGACTGAAAAAAGGTTGTAAAAATAAAATGTTTTATCCTGATGAATTGGTAAGCTGACCTGAGGTCCCTGTCGTAAAGCGTTTTTTGAATTCAGAAGTATAGGTCCTGCTCAATCTTACCAGAGTACCATCTGTCATCTGCAGATCATAATCGCCATTCAGACGGGATTTGAATGAGCGTATTTTGGAAAAATTAACTACAGCGGATTTGTGTACACGGATAAAGATCTGATCATCCAATTGTTCAAGCATTGATTTCAACGTTTCAGAATGCAGATACCTTTTGTTTTCAAGGTGAATAGAAACATAAGGAGTGGCAGAAGTGATCTGTATAATGTCTTCCGTATGGATGATCACATTATCTTTTCCATTATGGATAACGAATGTAGGAGAGACTGTGGCTTTTTCTGTATACACAGCATTAGGTTTCCGGACCGGGAGATATTGATAACCTAGAACAAATCCTGCATAGATAAGAACGGCTATAGAAAAGTCGTGGGTGAGGGTGTAAGAAAAGAATTTAAAAAGATCATATCTGCCCTGATAAAAAAAGAGAGACAAAATAGTTGCAATAAAAGGAAGCATTATAAGATGCACCGTAATCGGTAATATGATGAATAGTGCTGTTTTTGTATAGCTTATATGCGTTTCAGATTTCAACTTTTGATATAGAACCATTATTATGGGAATGTAGAGGATCCAAACGATCTTAAACAACAATGATTCGCTGAAATGAAAACTATAGCCGCTTCTCTTGGCCTCCCAGAAATCCTGAAACATATTTATAGTTGTAATGACAATAATGATTCCGGAAAGTATCATGAATAACTTTCCTGTATTCAAAGGAAAACGAAAGGGGGTTATCTTATTTGAAATCGGGGATGTCATCTCTTATAGTTTTTGTAGACTTTCGTTTTTTATCAAATATACTAAAATCATTGTGATGATGTTGAGTTACAAAATCTCTGTTGTTAAATCCGAAGCAATACCGCTACCTTCCGGAAATAGATTGAAGAATAAAGCTAAAACAGGGTGTTTAAAAAATATAATCAGAGATTTTATATGGTCAGCCCATGGTTGTTTTTGACTTCGGCCATGACAAATGTACTGTGTGTACTCCCGATGGAATCTACTGATCCCAGTTTATTGAACACAAAATCCTGATAATGTTTCATATCCCGGACCTGAACTTTAAGCAGAAAATCAAAATCCCCGGAAATATTATAGCATTCAGCAACCTCTTCGATTTCCAGGATTTCTTTTACAAAATCATATCCCACAGAACGGTCATGGATCTTTAATTTGATCTGGCAGAAAACGGTGAATCCACGGTTAAGCTTCTCAGCATCTAAAACAGCAGCATATCTTTTTACATAGCCTTCCTGTTCGAGTCTTTTTACCCTTTCAAAAACAGGAGATGGGGAAAGGCTTACCTCTCTGGCGAGTTCTTTCACGGTAAGTTTTGCATTTTTTTGAAGCAGTCTGAGCAGCTGCAGGTCTTTATCATCGAGTTGTTCCACAGAATATTATTCTTTTACATTATAAAATCAATCAAATGTACAGAATTATATTCTTTTTAAATTATTATTTTAAGTTTTATTTGCTTAATTTACTGTATTTTATTGTTTGTTTATTCTGTATAGTTAATTTTACACAAAATTAAAATCTTTTATTAATGCTGCTGAGTGTTCGTAAAAGAAACCGTTCTTTATCTACTTCATCAAACAGGAGAGGTTTTACTTAAGGTAAATTAATAGGGAATCATGTGAAAATCATGAGCTGTCGCGCAACTGTAAGCAGCATGCCAAAGGTTTCCGTCCAAAGATATCCACTGCGAAAAGCGGGAAGGATGACGGAAAACCGCTGCAAGCCAGGAGACCTGCCTTTACTGAATTGACAGTGCTTTCGCGGTCTGAAGCTTTGGGTCATACAGATGATATATCGGATGCATTTTCTTTTTGTAAGAATCTGCAGCATTCAGTATATTATTGTTTTCCATAGATTTCCGCAGAAGTACTACGAAGCATTTCAAAGAACTTTATCGTTAAGTTTAATTAAAAAGTTTAAAAAAATGCAAACTCACATTCTGGGCTATCCGCGTATTGGTAGCAAAAGAGAACTTAAAAAAGCCTGCGAACAGTATTGGTCCGGCAAAATTGTTTTGGAAGAACTTCTTGCTGCAGGAAGAACGATCTGTAACCACAACTGGAATATCCAAAAGGAGGCCGGGATAGATCTTATCCCATGTAATGACTTTTCATATTATGATCAGGTACTGGACATGAGCCTCATTGTAGGGGCCGTGCCATCCCGTTACCATGAAGTAGTGCTTAAGAAAAACAATACAGAGCTGGATCTTTACTTTGCCATGGCAAGAGGGTATCAAAAAGACGGATTGGATATCACAGCAATGGAAATGACCAAATGGTTTGACACTAATTACCATTATATTGTTCCTGAGTTTTACAAAAACCAAAAGTTTAAACTGAGTTCGGATAAAATATTCAATGAATTTGCCGGGGCCAGACAGGCTGGAATCAATGCAAAACCTGTGATCATAGGACCTGTTTCCTATCTTCTTTTGGGAAAAGAAAAAGAGGAGGGGTTTGATAAGCTGGATCTGGCAGAAAACCTTCTTCCTGTGTATATTGAAATCCTTACAAGACTTCAGGAACAGGGCGCTGAGTGGATTCAGCTGGATGAACCGTTTTTAGCACTGGATCTGACGGAGAAAGCAAAACAAACCTATCAGCTGGTGTATGCGGAGATAAGAAAAAAATTCCCTAAGCTAAAGCTTATTATTGCTACTTATTTTGACGGATTAAAAGACAACCGGTCTCTTGCCGTTTCACTTCCGGTAGAGGTATTGCATATAGATCTGGTAAGAAATCCTGAGCAACTGGAAGAAATATTGAAGATCATTCCTGAAAATCTAAGCCTTTCACTAGGTCTTGTGGACGGAAGAAATATCTGGAAGAATGATTATGAAAAGTCTTTGCGCTTCATTACAAAAGCCATTGAGAAACTTGGCTCTGAAAGAGTTTTCATTGCTCCATCCTGTTCTCTGCTTCATTCACCCTGTGATCTGGATGCAGAGACAGCCCTTAATCCTGAAATTAAAAACTGGCTGGCTTTTGCAAAACAGAAAGTAAAAGAAGTTGTTACCCTTAAAGCACTAGCTGCGGGTACAGATAATGAAAACAGTCTTACAGATTTTGAAGACAATAAAAAGGCAGTTGAAGGAAGAAAAACATCTTCCCTTATTCATAATGATCAGGTAAAACAAAGAGCTCAGGCTGTCACCAAGGAAGATACCCAAAGGAAAAATACTTTTAAAATCCGTAAGGAAGAGCAGCAAAAAACATTACAGCTTCCTTTGTTTCCTACCACCACCATCGGATCATTTCCGCAGACTGCAGAAGTAAGAAGCTGGAGGGCTCAATTTAAAAAAGGAGACCTTACGGCAGTACAATATGATGCATTACTGAAAGAAGAAACCCAAAGAACCATCCGCTGGCAGGAAGATATAGGAATTGATGTGCTGGTTCACGGAGAGTTTGAACGCAATGATATGGTGGAATATTTTGGGGAACAACTGGAAGGGTTTACATTTACTAAAAACGGCTGGGTACAGAGCTACGGAAGCCGTTGTGTAAAACCTCCTGTGATTTTTGGGGATGTATCACGGCCGGTACCTATGACAGTGTACTGGTCACAATATGCACAGTCTCAGACTGAAAAATGGGTGAAAGGAATGCTCACAGGGCCCGTTACCATCTTACAATGGTCTTTTGTTCGTGACGACCAGCCCCGCTCTGAAACCTGTAAGCAGATTGCATTAGCGATACGTGATGAAGTAGTGGATCTGGAGAAAGCAGGAATCAGAATTATCCAGATTGATGAGCCGGCAATCAGGGAAGGTCTTCCTTTGAGAAGAACCGACTGGCAGAACTATCTGAAATGGGCTGTGGAAGCTTTCAGAATTTCTGCAAGCGGAGTAGAAGATGCCACACAGATCCATACACATATGTGCTATTCTGAATTCAATGATATTATTGAAAATATTGCCGCTATGGATGCAGACGTGATTACCATAGAATGTTCCCGCTCTCAGATGGAACTTCTGAATGCCTTTGCCGACTTCCGCTATCCGAATGAAATAGGCCCCGGTGTTTATGATATTCATTCGCCAAGAGTGCCGTCCAAAGAAGAGATGGTTGAGCTGTTGAGAAAAGCGCAGCATGTAATCTCTGCCAGTCAGCTTTGGGTAAACCCGGATTGTGGGCTGAAAACCAGACATTGGGAAGAGACTGAAAAAGCTTTAATAGCAATGGTTGCTGCTGCTAAGGAAGCATCTGTTGAATATGCGGATTGTTAAAAGCTGGAAGTAGGGAAGTATGAATCCGGAAGCAACTATCCGGTAAATTATTTTCTGGCGGTTAAATGATTCAGTCGACTGACTATAGATAGGAGAGGTAATTCTTTTGGATTGCCTCTTTTTTTATTTCTGTGATGAAGTTTTTTATGGTATCAAAATAATTATTCCTCCAAGCTGGTGCGAGCATCTTGCTCGTACCAAAATAATAATTTTAAAATTATACTTATTTTCCGTGTTTCAAAAAATCATACTAGCAGCTCTTACAGTAAAAAATACTTTACAAAATAGTAAAGTGTTGTTATTTCATACAGATACGAGCGAGACGCTCGCACCAGCGAGGGGATCTTTCTTTGCATTTTTTTAATTGTTTACTGTACTCAACAAAAATAGTGTACGTTCTGTAATGCTCCCTGTTTTTGAATTTAATCCATCATTTCTTCGATAGCTCTTCGATACTTCTTCGGATGAGCTTCGGAAAAAGAATCATTTTATCGAAGCTCATCCGAAGAACACTCGAAGGAAACCCGAAGGAAACTTAAGATATGGTGATCTGAATAAAAAAGCCTAGAAGGTGCCAACTATAATCAAAAAAAATGGACTGATCTCTGAAAATTACTGTTGTAAGGAAAAAATCACTACTTTTATCACAACCAAGTAAACAGCTCGTTTTGAGAAAAACTCTTAAACTTATTACAGCTTAGTATCAGTCTCAGTAACCACAGGCTGATCATTCTTTCGTTCGGATAATCCTATCTGAACAGGTTTTCATTTCACCCTATTATTGTCCACATTGCTTGTAGGAGCATAACTATTTTGCTATTCCGATATGGCCGGTTTTACCGATCAGTACCCGGAGCAGGAAACAGTCTGTATCTTTTGTCTGAGTATCTTTCTCAGAACCTTGTAATGCGTGAATAATAGGCAAAACTTACCAAAGAATATTAAGCACGATTATAAGTAATGAGTATCCAGCATATATGGGAGATCAGAGTGAAAAATACTCCCTTGTTAAAAAAGAAATGCAGCCATTGTGACAGTGACAGATTTGCCTGCAGCGATAAATTCAGATTAAATGCCCAAAAAAAGAATATTGATATCTGGCTGATTTACAGGTGTGTAAAATGCAGCAGTACGTACAATATGACGTTGTTTTCAAGGATCAGAACAGAATCCGTCAGTAAAGAAATATTCAATAAAATGTCTGAAAATAATAAAGAAATGGCCTGGGAATATGCTTTTTCCCATGATATAAGACGTAAAAATAATGTTGAAGCCGATCCGGATAGCGTAGAATATGAAATACGGCACAATGAAATACAGGAAGAAGAAATGCTGAATCCGGACAGTGAAATGCTTACATTCAAAATAAAATGTCCTTTTGATTGTAATCTCAGAATGTCAGCTGTAATCAGAGAAGGCCTGAATCTTTCATCAGCTCAACTGAAACGGCTTATTGAAACTGATGCCATATGGTTGGATGGAAAACCTCTCCAAAAGAAACATAAAATTAAAAATGATGATACTGTTCAGGTTCATAAGGCAAAGCTGAAAAGCGTATTGAATAAAGATGAAGCCATTGATGCCGAATAAAAGTAAGGACCATTGCACCCGAAATGGTCCTTTTTGTATTGATAAAACAGTTTTCTATTTAAAAAATTAAGACGAAAAATCATCCAGCATATCTGCTGAAGGAACAAAAAATAAAGTGCCGGTTTGAGCAGTGCTGAAGTCCAAAATACGGTCGTAATTTCCTGCCGGATCTCCGATGAACATATTCGTAAGCATTTTCTCTACCGTACTGAAGGTGCTTGCATAGCAGATAAAGTACGTTCCCATTTCATTGGTAGAAACATTCCCGAAAGGCATATTATCCCGGACAACCTTAAAATCATCACCTACATTGGCCAGGGCGATATGGGAGTTTTTAGGCTTCACCTCATCGTCCATTTCGATATCGTGTTCCTTCGACCGGCCGATGACCTTTTCCTGATCTTCTACAGAAAGAGATTTCCAGGCATTCATATTATGGAGGTATTTCTGTACAAACAGGTAGCTTCCGCCTTCATATTGTGGGTCTGCATCTCCGATGATGGCGAAATAATCACGGTCTTTGCCATGTGGGTTTTCAGTACCGTCCACAAAACCTAAGATCGATCTGCTGTCCCAGTAACGGAATCCCTGCACCTCAACCACACAGTCTGCAATATCTTTCATAAAATCTGAAATGGTGGAAGCCATATCATAGGCAAAGCTTTTTTCATCGGCACGGATGTGGAAGTGAAGATCACCTCTGGTACTTACCGCCGTATGTCTGCTACCCTGTATAGCTTCGAATTTTTTGAATTCTTTTGGCAGCGGAGCAGGCAATTCGAGCTGCAGCCATGCCTCATAGCCGATCCCCATTACACAGCTTGCTTTGGAATCCGGGAAACGGTCAAGGGCAGAGTTATTCAGATTAATGATAAGAGCACACATTCTCTGGAAAACAGATTTTATTTTGGAAGGGTCTGCATCCTGCCTGAAATTCCAAACCAGAAAATACGTATTGTTGTTGGGATAATCGGTGACATTTTGAGCATTCATGTTTTTTTGTGTTTCGTTTGCTGGCATTTTTATTTTTTCTAATGAATCAAATTTAGTAAATGATAACGGTACCCCATTACTTTATGAATGAGATAAACAATTTATGACATTTTTTTCACAAATCAATGTATAGACTTTTATATATTCTCTCGCAAAACAAGCCGTAAAATGAGTAATATTGTATTAAAATTAACCTTCAATAAAATAATATGGGGCATTGGGAGATCTTTCTCTTCTTTTTGATGATTGCCTTTGTGTATTCATCGGTAGGATTTGGGGGTGGCTCCAGCTACCTGGCGGTATTGGCGATGTATAATCTCCCTTATCAGGAAATACGTCTCACAGCATTGATATGCAATGTCATTGTGGTGATCGGGGGCGTTTATATTTATATTAAAAATAACCAGATCGAATGGAAAAAAGTACTGCCGATAACCTTAGTGAGTGTTCCGATGGCGTATCTGGGAGCGGTGCTGAAAATAAGCCAGGAAACCTTTTTCCTGATTTTAGGGATCACCCTGATCATTGCTGCGGTATTATTGTGGGTAAAAACAGAAGCAGGAAATGATGAAAAAGCAGCCCTGGATTCAGGCTCTTCATTGTTGGGAAATAGCTTTTTAGGGGGAGGAACAGGTTTTTTGTCCGGACTGGTAGGAATCGGTGGCGGAATTTTCCTTTCTCCTTTGCTTAATCTCATGAAATGGGATACTGCAAGGAAAATTGCGGCTACGTCCAGTGTTTTCATATTGGTGAATTCAGTATCCGGTATTTTGGGTCAACTGTCAAAATTATCTGTGGGTATGGATGTTTTCAGGATTGCCAGCCTGTGTCTGGCTGTTTTTGTGGGCGGACAGATCGGCTCCAGAATGTCACTGAACTGGAATCCCCTGATCATAAAAAGAATGACGGCTATACTTGTCCTTGTGGCCGGGATAAATGTCTTAATTAAATATTGGTAATATAAAAATGAAACTTAAAATATTGGCTTTTGGAATAACAAAAGATATTCTTGGAACATCAGAAAAAGAACTGGAAGTACAGGAAGGTTTGAATGTAAAACAGCTGAAAGATAAACTGGAAAATGATTTCCCCCAACTCATAAAACTGAAATCTTATTTCATCGCAGTAAATGAGGAATATGCCGGGGATGATCAGGTGATTACAGGTACAGATGAAGTGGCAATCATTCCCCCGGTAAGCGGAGGATAAGAATTTTATAGTAACAATATCAGCTACAGCCACCTGAATACAGAGGAGTGCGTAAAATAAAAAGAAATGATTGATATCCAAATAACAGAAAACCCATTAAGTATTACCGGATGTCTTGGCATAGCCCAGGATCTGAGTAGTGGAGGAGTTGCTACCTTTATCGGCACCGTTCGTAATATCACCAAAAATAAACCGGTAGTCCGCCTAGAATATGAGTGCTATAAGTCTATGGCTGAAAAAGAGATCAGAAAAATTGCAGATCAGGCTTTATCACTCTTTTCTGTAAGAAATATCGTTGTTCATCATCGTACCGGAATTTTATTTCCTGGTGATGCTGCCGTAATAATTGTGGTGAGTGACGGCCACCGGGACGCTG
Organism: Chryseobacterium arthrosphaerae; assembly: GCF_001684965.1. NCBI lineage: Bacteria > Pseudomonadati > Bacteroidota > Flavobacteriia > Flavobacteriales > Weeksellaceae > Chryseobacterium > Chryseobacterium arthrosphaerae. Next base: position 835,755 of record NZ_MAYG01000001.1, read on the forward strand.
TTTTCGATGCATGCCGCTACATCATTGATACCATAAAGCAAACCGTTCCCATATGGAAAAAAGAGATTTTTGAAAATGGTGAAGAATGGGTTTCAGCCCATCCGTAATCGAAGAGCTAAATTTCGTATATTTACTATACCAGATTATTCAGATATGAAAACCAATCTATTAGAAAACCAATCTGTACAGAAGATAGATATTGTCAAAGTAAAAGAGGGCGCCTGTTTCTCTTATACCGATGATATTTCTGTGGAAGAACCGCTCGAAATCCGTATTTCCTATGGCCCGAAAGAGCAGAGGATCAGTAAAAATATATCTGTAACGATGAGAACTCCCGGTCATGATGCAGAACTGGCAGCAGGCTTCCTTTTTACGGAAGGAATTATTTCAGGAGATCATCAGATCAGAAATATAGCGCATCCACAGGCAGAATGTTCCAGAAACAGGGAGAATATAATAGAGGTGGAGCTGGCAGAAGATTATATTCCTCAGCTCAAAAGTGCAGACAGAAATTTTTATACCACCTCCAGCTGTGGAGTATGCGGAAAAGGATCTATTGAATCTATAAAAACGGTAAGTACCTTTCAGAATATTGAACGGGAACAGTACACGCTGTTATTTGACGTCCTGTATCAGCTATCCGGAAACTTACAGTCTTTTCAGAATAATTTCAGCGCTACGGGAGGCATCCATGCTTCAGGTATTTTTGACTTTGAAGGGCGTTTGCTTGCCTTACGGGAAGATGTAGGAAGACATAACGCTTTGGATAAACTTATCGGACATGCATTAGCTACAGGACAGCTTCCCCTGAAGGATAAAATTTTAGTCCTTAGCGGAAGAGCAAGCTTTGAGCTTATTCAGAAAGCAGCCATGGCAGGTATTTCTGCTGTTGCAGCAATAGGAGCGCCATCCAGTCTGGCGGTAGATCTGGCAAAAGAATTTGATATGACATTACTGGGATTTCTTCGTGAAAACCGCTTTAATATTTATAATGAAAGCAGTTTCCATAAAATAATGAATAAAGAATAATATTTTACCCCTCGCTGATTTACAGATTAAGCAGATATTTGTGGAAAGCCCGATCTGCACATAGAAAAGATATGATACCTGAATTTTTACAGGTCTCTTTAAAAATTAAAAGTCCTGTATTTTTGAGAATTGATAAAACAGACATTAGCAATGAAAATAAGAATAAAAGATAACTCCATCAGATTCCGTTTAACCCAATCGGAAGTTTCGGAATTAGGAAGAAACGGTATCGTATCAAGCTTTACCGAATTTGTTGACAGACCCTTCATTTATACGATAGAAAAATCAGAGGATGCGGTATTATCTGCATCATTCATTGAGAATAGGATTGTGATGAAAATGCCGGAAGCAATGATTGAAGAACTCGTATCTACAGATACGGTAGGCTTTGACGGGCAGGCAGGACTGGTAAAGCTTTTGGTTGAAAAAGACTTCGTATGTATAGATAATACAATGGAAGACCAGAGCGATAACTACCCGAATCCCAATCTTACCTGTTGATCACTTTACAAAATAAAAGGCTATGGAAGAAAATAACAAGAAGAAAGTAGAAGAGGAAATCAGTAAAGAGCCTAATGCTGAAAATCCGTTTACTTTACTCGATCTTAAACTGACCCATGTTGAAAAAGCAGCAGCGGGTATTCCTGCGGTAATGGCTGCCTTTGGCGATTTGTTTGAAGAAAAAACTCCCGTTCGCGGAATGAGAGCCCTGTTCAGAATGAATCAGATGGGCGGTTTCGATTGTCCCAGCTGTGCATGGCCCGATCCTGATGATGAGCGGTCTGTACTTGGTGAATATTGTGAAAACGGAGCAAAAGCCCTTGCAGAAGAAGCTACTACCAAAAGAGTAACACCTGAATTCTTTAAACAGAATTCGGTATTTGATCTGGCTAAACTGGATGATTATCAGATCGGAAAGATGGGAAGGCTTACAGATCCTATGTACCTGGCTCCGGGAGCTTCTCATTATGAACCCATCAGCTGGGATAATGCTTTCAAAAAGATAGCAGAACATTTGAATGCTTTGGAATCTCCTGATGAAGCCGCTTTTTACACTTCCGGCCGTACAAGCAATGAAGCATCATTTGTTTATCAGCTGTTTGCGAAAGAATTCGGGACCAATAATATGCCTGACTGTTCCAATATGTGCCATGAAACCTCAGGTTCTGCCCTGCGTCCAACCATAGGAATCGGTAAAGGTACCGTAACACTGGAAGACTTTTATGATGCTGAAGTGATTGTGATCATAGGACAAAACCCGGGAACCAATGCTCCGAGAATGATGAGCGCTTTGGCAAAAGGGAAAAAGAACGGAGCCAAAATTATTGCCGTTAATCCGTTACCGGAAGCAGGACTGATGGGATTTATCAACCCCCAGAATGTAAAAGCTATTCTGACGGGAGGAGTGCAACTGGCAGATCTGTATTTACCGGTGAAGATCAATGGAGATATGGCATTGCTGAAAGCGCTTGAGCTTTTACTGATAGAGTTTGAAAAGAAAAACCCGGGCAAAGTATTTGATGAAGATTTTATCAGAGATAAAACAGTGGGTTATGAAGACTTTATGAAGCAGTTTGATCATTATAAATTAGAGGAGCTGGCTCAATTGGCGGGAGTTTCTGAAGAAGACCTTTATAAAGCAGCTGAAATGATTGCCTTTAAAAAACGGATCATCATCAGCTGGGGAATGGGATTGACCCAGCAGCCGAATGGAGTGGATATGATCAGGGAGATTCTTAATATCCTTCTGCTTAAAGGAAGTATTGGTAAACCCGGAGCAGGAGTATGTCCCGTACGTGGCCACAGTAACGTGCAGGGAAACAGAACCATGATGATTGACGAAAAGCCTACGGATGAACAGCTTGACCGTCTTGAAAACTTCTACGGCTTCAAAGTACCCCGCAAACATGGATATGATGTGGTACGTGCGATAAAGGCAATTCATGAAGAAAAAATCAAAGTAATGTTCTGCATGGGAGGGAATTTCATTTCCGCAACACCGGATACAACCTATACAGCCCATGCTTTAAGAAAGCTTAACCTGTTGGTGTCCGTTTCTACAAAGCTGAACAGAGGACATCTTGTTCATGGGAAAGAAGCTCTGATTCTGCCTACTTACGGACGGAGTGATAAAGACATCGTGAATGGAGAAGTGCAGATCGTAACGACGGAAAATTCAATGGGAGTTGTTCAGACCTCTAAAGGAATGCTGGATGCCGTATCAGATAACCTCATCAATGAAACCCAGATCGTATGCCGTATGGCAATGGCAACTTTAGGAAGCCGTTCTGTAGTCAACTGGCAACGGTATCATGACAGCTATGATGCGGTAAGAGATGATATAGAGCAGTGTATTCCGGGATTTACAGACTATAACGTTCGGGTCAGACAAAAAGGAGGATTTTATCTTCCCAATGCAGCAAGAGACGAGCAAAAATTTTCAAAAGAACTTGGCGGAAGGGCTCCGTTTACACTGACTGAAATACCGGATAACAGCCTTGCCCATGATGAGTATATGATGGCAACTACCCGTACCCATGATCAGTTCAATACCACCATTTACGGGCTAGACGACCGCTATCGGGGGATTAAGAATGAACGCCGTGTCATCTTTATGAATCAGAAAGATATAGACAGGGCAGGATTTAAAGCAGGAGATAAAGTGGATCTTTACAACTATGATGACGGAATAGAAAGGGTAGCCCCTCTGTTTATCATTGTTTCCTATCAGATCCCGGAAAAAAATACAGTCACCTATTTCCCGGAAACCAATGTTTTGGTATCGGTAAATAATGTAGTGAAAGAAAGCAATATGCCGGCCTCCAAATATGTGAAGATCAAAATCAGAAAACACGACCCTGAAGTCTACAAAAAAGTAGATGAAATGCTTTATAAAGGGGCTGTTCAAAGACCATAAAATTCTTATACTGTTATATGAAAAAAATAGTGCCTGTAGTACTGCTTTTGCTTTCCGGCTACGCCTTCTGCCAGTCAGGATTCAGACTTAAAGTGAGCGGGGAAGTTCCTGATCCTTTAGAATTGAGTCTGACCGATCTGTCAGAGATGCCCAGAAAAGAAGCTTCACTAAAAGATAAAGACGGAAGTATTCACAAATATACCGGTGTTTCCGTTCAGGATATCCTTGCAAAGGCAGGAGCTCCTTCAGGTAAAGCACTGCATGGGGAAAATATCTCAAAATATCTGCTGGCCAAATGTACAGACGGATATCAGGTATTATTTTCACTGGCAGAGCTGGATGCTTCCATTGCAGACAAAAATGTAATTGTAGCAGATACCGTTGACGGAAAACCTTTACCGGAGTCAAAAGGGCCGCTTCGCCTCATTGCCGAGGGAGAGAAAAAAACTGCACGCAGTTCTTATCAACTGGAAGCTTTAGTAGTAGGACAGATAAAAAAATAAATTTCAAATAAAGGCTTTACAAAAACAATATGATTATAAGGAAGAAGGAACATTGGTTCAAAATGCTTTTTGTCTGGCATGGCTCTGTACTTCCGGGATTGCTGCCACGCCTTTTTTTACTTCTTATTCTATCGTTGGGAGTCGTATACCTGCGTGGTGTTATTTTTTCTTTTAAGATTCCGCTCAATCCGGCACCTTTAACGCTATTTGGATTTGTGCTGGCTTTGTTTCTGGGATTTAGGAATAATGTCAGCTATGAAAGATTCTGGGAAGGACGTAAACTGTGGGGCGCTTTATTGAATACTGCACGGTCACTGACCAGGCAAGCTTTAACCTTAAAGGATATAAAAGGAAGCAATGTTTCAGTGCCTGAATTTATACAATTGTTAGGAGCTTTTGTTTTTGCATTGAAACATCAGCTGAGAGGAACAGATGCTTATGAAGATTTACAGCACAGGCTTAATGAAGACCAGTTGAAAACCGTTGCTGCATCAAAATATAAACCGGCTGTCATTATGAAGCTATTGGGTGAATGGGTACAGAAGGTAAAAGCTGAGGGCAGCATAGATTCTATCCGGCAGGCCCGTTTCGATGAAAATTTTGATAAACTTTCCGATATTGTAGGCGGATGCGAAAGAATTGTTTCTACCCCCATTCCTTACAGTTATCGTGTGTTACTGCATCGTACTGTATATATTTACTGTTTTCTTCTGCCATTCGGGTTGGTAGACTCTCTGAGATGGTTTACACCGCTTATTGTAGTATTTGTTGCCTATACATTTGTAGCTTTTGAAGCAATAGCAGATGAAATTGAAGAACCATTCGGCACCGAAGCCAATGACTTAGCCTTAAACAGTATGTGTATCATGATTGATGAAACCATTCATGAAATGGCAGGGGAGGAGATTGCGGTTTCTCAGAAAGTGAAACAGACCATTATAGACTGATTCATCAGAAGATTATAAGCGTATGGAGCCTCAGAAAAAACCGGTAATTTATACCATTGGACATTCCAATCGTTCTTTGGAAGAATTTTTAAAAATGCTGACGTCGTTTCATATTGAAATCCTTGCAGATGTAAGGAGGTTTGCAGGCTCAAAACGATACCCCTGGTTCAGTAAAGAAAACCTTGAAAAAGTACTGCCGGAAAATAATATTGAATATATTCATCTTGAAGAGCTGGGCGGGCGGAGAAAAGTACAGCCCGATTCTGTCAACAGCCGTTGGAAAAATGAATCCTTTCGCGGATATGCGGATTATATGCAAACCCCTGAATTTATCAAAGCCGTTGAAAAACTCGAGGGTATCGCCATGAAAAAAACAACAGCTTTTATGTGTTCAGAAGCAGTGTGGTGGAGCTGCCACAGATCTATGATCTCCGATGATCTGAAAGCAAAAGGATGGAAGGTAGAACATATCATGAACATCAATAAAGCGGAAGAACATCCTTATACAGCACCTGCAAGAATACGGGACGGAAATGTCTTTTACTCCGATGAAAGTTTATTTGACTGATGTATTCTTTTAACTAACCAAGCCCGTTTAAACAATGAAAATCTTTGATTTTCATCTTATGTGTTCTACTCAACAGCATTATATTAAACTTCTAAAGTAAATTCAGGTGTCCAAAACAAAAACTTTTGTGCCTTTTGTGGTTCACTTAGCGTATCATCATAGAAATCATTAGAGTCAGTAGCTTAAAATCTAGAAATTATGAAACCAAAATTCAAAAGAGGGGACAAGGTAAGCTGGAATTCCGAAGCAGGAAGGGTTTCCGGAACCATTATTAAAATCCATACCAGAGATTTTGATTATAAAGGCTATACTCATCATGCGAGTGAAGACAGTCCGCAATATGAAATCAAAAGTGATAAATCAGCTCATATCGCTGTCCATAAAGAATCTGCCCTTACGAAGATTTAAAAGAAAGATGTTTGCAGTATCTTTTTTAACGGAGTGTTCGCAAAGATTTTAAAAAAAAGATTTTATTCGTTCGCAAAGGCGTTCTACTCAGCAAACGTGTAGTAAGTACTTAGCTGAATGAAATGCCCTTGCGAACGAAAAATATTCCGTCTGTTTTGTTCGGTCCTTTGCGATTCCTGGCGTTAAAAATTAAAAAAATCAAAAGTGATAAATCAGATTATATTGTTGCCCCTAAAGAATCTGTTCTTACGAAGATTTAAAATAAAGATGTTTGCAGTATCTTTTTTAACGGAGTGTTCGCAAAGATTTTAAAAAAAAAAGATTTTATTCGTTCGCAAAGGCGTTCTACTCAGCAAACGTGTAGTAAGTACTTAGCTGAATGAAATGCCCTTGCGAACGAACAATATTCAGTCTGTTTTGTTCGGTCCTTTGCGATTCGTGGCGTTAAAAATTTTAAATCAGTTCATATCGCTGCCCATAAAGAATCTGCCCTTACGAAGATTTAAATGTAAGATGTTTGCAATATCTTTTTTAACGGAGTGTTCACAACGATTTTAAAAAAAAAGATTTTATTCGTTCGCAAAGGCGTTCTACTCAGCAAACGTGTAGTACGTACTTAGCTGAATGAAATGCCCTTGCGAACGAAAAATATTCCGTCTGTTTTGTTCGGCCCTTTGCGATTCCTGGCGTTAAAAATTAAAAAAATCAAAAGTGATAAATCAGATTATATTGTTGCCCATAAAAAATCTGCCTTTATGAAGATTTAAAATAAAGATGTTTGCAATATCTCTTTTAACGGGGCGTTCGCAAAGATTTTAAAAAAAAAGATTTTATTCGTTCGCAAAGGCGTTCTACTCAGCAAATGTGTAGTAAGTACTTAGCTGAATGAAATGCCCTTGCGAACGAAAAATATTCCGTTTGTTCTGTAGGACCTTTGCGATTCCTGGCGTTAAAAATTAAAAAAATCAAAAACTGACTTATTTCAAGTACCGGGAGTTCTTTCCTGTATTCCACTGATTCCATTTTTTAAAGAAAACAGCTCCTTTTCAGGGAAAACCTTTTTTATTGTTCTGGCAGCTTCCATGCTTCGTCTTCCGGACTGACAATAAAAGACTACAGGCTTTGAAGCAGAAGAGATCAGAGGAATGTGATCCTGCAACCTGTTCAATGGAATATTTTTTCCTCCGATATTGAATTTCTGATGTTCTTCTTCAGTGCGTACATCTATGATTTCAAAATTGCTCTTTTCCTGTAAAAACTGCTCAAGACCAATTACCTGAATTGTCTGGGGAAGCTCTGTAACCTGAACAGAAGTTTTCTTGAGCTTAATGATCTGTGTTTTGCCACTCATGACATTCATCATCCATAATTTTCCGGCTAAAGTATCCTCTGAACGGGTGATGTATTTTATCGCTTCATTGGCCTGCATACAGCCTGTTATTCCGGCGAGTGTAGGAATTACACCCCCTTCTCTGCAATTAGGAACCTGGGATTCTTCTGCATTAGGGAAAACATCACGATAATGAGGAGAGTAGCTGCCGTCTTTCTGTAAAACATTCCAGATGCTTACCTGACCTTCATGCTGATAAATGGCTCCGTACACCAAAGGCTTTCCAGCCAGAACACAGGCATCATTCAGCAGGCATTTGGTTTCAAAATTATCAGTTCCTTCAATGATCAGATCAAACTCTGATATCAGATCCATAACATTGGATGAGGTAATCCGTAATCTGTAAGGAATAACGGAAACAGAAGGATTCTGCTGTTGTAGTTTTTGGGCTGCAATATCCACTTTGTAGCTTCCGATATCATCAGGTGTGTATAAAATCTGACGGTGCAGATTGCTGAGAGAAACAATATCATCATCTGCAATACCAATAGTTCCCACACCGGAAGAAGCAAGATATTGTGCTGATGGACAGCCGAGACCTCCCATGCCGACGATGAGGATCCTTGCACTCTGAAGTAATTCCTGGGAAGCAATACCAAATCCGGGTAAAGCCATCTGACACTGATAGCGTTCAAATGAAGCACTCATAATTGTTCCTGTTTTTAGTAATACGTTGTAAGTGTATATTCTTTCTGATTTTCAAATATCACTTTTAATTTCGTTATCTCAATGATTATATATCTTTCCCGCAGATTCCAAGGATCACACAGATTTTCCACAAACATCTGCATGATCAGCAAAATCAGCGAGCAAAAAAACTATCAATATACAGCATTCAGTTTTATCGCAGATAAAATCCTTGCGCCTTAAAAATACGACAAACTTACTCACTTAGCGCCTTTGTGTTTACCAATACGATCTACAGAATAGTATTTTTTGGAGATTGTTTCGTCATTTGTTCACAGTATTTATGATTTGTGAAGATTAATATTTTCTCGCAGATCACACGGATTACGCAGATTTTCTAGAACTATCCACGTGATCAGCAAAATCAGCGAGCAAGAAAACCATCAATATACAGCATTCAATTTTATCACAGATAAAATCCTTGCGCTTTAAAATACGACAAACTCACTCACTAACGCCTTTACATTTACCAATACGATCTACAGAATAGTATTTTTTGGAGACTGTTTCGTCATTTCGTTCCTCACAGTGATTTATTGGTAAGGTCACTTTTTCATGATTTGTTTTGCTTTTTCCGCATCCTCAGGTGTATTCACATTCATTAAAGCATCCGGATTTTCCGGTTTTAAAATAAGCGTATCACTATTGATCAATACTTTCCTGGGACATGTATTTCCCATTCCCAGAAAATGGAGTAACAAAGGATAGCTTTTAGGCTCCCAGATCGTAATCAAAGGCTCCGGCAGCCCATCAAAAGGACTTTCATATGTTGTCGCTGCCTTTTCAGGATCCCGGGACCGGAGTAAAAACTCCAAAGATTTCGGATCCAGCAGAGGAAGATCACAGGCCACAACAAGCCATGCTGTATCTCTCCGGGAGCGCAACGCAGAAAGAATCCCGCCGAATGGGCCCATATTCAGAAATGTATCCGTAAGGGCTTTGTAGCCGGGATCAAAATTTTCCAGCTGATCCTGTCTGCAGGAGATAAAAACCTCCTCACAAAACGGAGCGATAAGATCGGCGGCAAAATAGCGCTGCTCCTTTCCATGCCAGTGAAGAAGATCTTTAGCCTTTCCCATTCTCACACTTTTTCCACCGGCGAGAACAAGACCGTTAACGGGAGGAATTGTATTATGTTCTTTTGAAATCATTTTTTCCGCCTGATTTTTCTATTAATTTAATTTCTTTGATGACAATATCATGGCTCAATGCTTTGCACATATCATAAATGGTGAGCGCTGCAACGGAGGCTCCGGTGAGGGCTTCCATTTCCACTCCGGTTTTGGCCTCTATGCTTGCGGTGCATTCAATTACAATTTCATTGTTGTCATTCAGTTTTATGTGGAGGTTACAATTGTCAAGGCCGATCGGATGGCAAAGAGGAATAAGTTCACTCGTCTTTTTGGCGCCCATTATTCCGGCAATGATGGCAATCTGAAATACTGAGCCTTTTTTTGTTTGAAAATCATCCTGCTGTAAGGCATGTAAAACAGCCTCTGGCAACGAAATGACAGCCTGGGCAACAGCTTTTCTGCTGGTGATTTTCTTGCCGCCAACATCTACAATTGCAGGTTGGCCGTCTTTATCGAGGTGAGTAAATTCTGACATGTTTTATTTTATCTATCTTGCTGTGAAGCTCATTGTAAGCTGCATATTGATATGTTTTTTATCTGTAATAATAAATTGTTTTGAAATCTCCGGTTTTTACTGGTCATTATATTTCCATATTTTATAAACTTCCCCTTTCCTGAAAATCTCCTTTTCCAGCGGAAGTTCCATAAAAGCATCCGTATCGGCAAGATGGGAAAAGTCTCCGGATCCGTTGGTTTCAACCGATTCAGCCGTAAGCTGTCCCGCCTGATTGACAGAAAGCTTTACCTGTACAAAATACTGCAGGGGAAAACTTACCTGCATATCATTCTGCAAAACTGCATACTGAGGTGAGCTTCCGGATAGTCCCAAAGATCTTTCCAGCCAGGGAATAAAATACCTGTGCAGACACATAAAGACGGATACAGGATTGCCCGGAAATGCAAAAACAAGCTTTTGGTCTTTATTTTTTCCAAACCAGAAAGGCTTGCCCGGTCTTTGTTTGATTTTATGAAAGAGCTTTTCTATTCCGAGTTCTTCACAAACCTCCGGCAGATAATCGAATTTTCCCATAGATACACCGCCACTCATCAGGAGTATATCATAGGTTCGGATACAGCGGGAGAGCTCATTTCTGATCTCCTCATAATCATCCTGAAGGTGAAGGATATCCGCTTCAATATTGTATTTCTTTATCACCGACTGTATGGTAATTCCGTTGGAACGTCTCAATTGATAATGATTGGGAACAGATTCTGCGCTTACCATTTCATCTCCGGTAGAGATGATGATGATCTTAGGCAGCTTTTTTACAGAAACAGAAGTTTTTCCAATAGAAGAAAGGATTCCCATGATGACAGGAGTGATCACCTGATCAGCTTTTACCAGTACTTCACCTGCTTTTTTATCCCTGCCTTTCAGATGGATATTCTGACCTTTCTTGATATCAGCGTTTATTGCAGCGCTTCCGTTATGTATTGTTATATCCTCATACCGGATGACAGTGTCCATCGAATGGTCTAAGGCTGCGCCTGTCATGATTTCTATGCATTCAGTTTCTGAATCTACAGAGAGGGGTGGCTCTCCGGCAGACTGTATGGCTTTAATGCCAAATGAACGGACTCCTTTTTCATAAGCTTCATAGCGGATGGCAATTCCGTCTACGGTAGGTCTGTCAAAAGGAGGTAAATCCCGGTCTGCTGTGAGATCCTCTGCCAGAATTCTTCCTGATGCATGGAGATAAGAAATAGTCTCTGTTCCAAAGTCCTGACTCTGGGAAAGTATAATATCTTCTGCCTGTTGTACGGTGATCATTTCCATAGTTATCCTCCTATTGTAGCCATCGACTGGTGAATGGATCGGGCAGTGGTGTCCTGCTTCTCAGCTTCCCATCCGTCTTTGGGTTTATGGTGTATACTGTTGATAATTATATTTTTAAGGTCTTCGTCAGTAGCTCCGGAGCGGATTTTTTCTTTTAAATTTATGCCGCCGCCTTCATACAGGCAGGTTCTCAATATACCGGCGGGAGTGATGCGTATCCTGTTGCAGTCTCCGCAGAATGACCGGGTATAGGCCGCAATGATGCCGATATCTCCTGCAAAACCTGGTATTTTATAGTTGTATGATGTAGAACTTTTCGGATCTTCCGCCTTCTCTATATCGGGAAAATAGGTTTTGATATAACGATAGATCTGTGGATAATTCCATTTCGGGACCATATCAGCGGTGTTATTTCCGTTGAAAGGCATTTCCTCAATGAAGCGTACATCCACCGGAAGATCTTTTGCGAGCTGAACCAGAGGAATGATATCTTCTGTGTTCTGATTTTCCATCACTACGGTGTTGATCTTTACCCTGATATCATGCTCCAGCAGGCTTTCCAGTGTTTTCATCACTTTATCAAAGCTTCTCCGGCGGGTGATTCTGAAGAAGCGTTCTTCATCCAGTGTATCAAGGCTCAGATTAACGGATCTGATGCCAAATTCTTTAAGCTGAGGAATATACTGTTCCGTAAGGAGCCCGTTTGTCGTTATACTGAGATCAGACAGCCCCTTAAGATGGGATATCTTTTCAATAAGCCGGATGCAGTTTTTTCTTACAAAAGGTTCACCTCCTGTAATTCTGATTTTATCTACACCAAGTTCTGTAAATACGGAGCATATTCTGAGCATTTCCTCATCCGTCATCAGCTCATTCTGTTTGATCCAGGAAAGTCCGTTTTCCGGCATACAGTAGGTACATCGGAGATTGCACCGGTCTACAACAGCGAGTCTTAAATAATTGATATGTCTTCCGAATTTGTCTGTTAACATGTTTTTACGGGAAAAGCCTTATACAAATATACGTATTGTTTACATGGTAAAGCAAAAATCCCGGTACTGAAAGTAATGAGTAAAAAGAGGTTTTTGTGTTTTATAAGTATCTTATTTTTAAATATATACAGGTTTTGTTTTTGTTTCCGTATACAGCTGTTCATTATTAATGGTATGAAAAGGTGACATTCTTCTCACGGTTTCTGATAGTTTCAAACAGATAAGAAGGATGTATCTTTGTACGCTTTAATGGGCATGATAATTTTGAGTAAGGAAAATAATGTATGGGTATTTTCATAAATTAGTAAGTGCATTTCAGTATTGTATTGAAAAAGAGAAGGTATGATAATAGAAAAAGAATTGATCAATAAAGACTCGGTAGAGGAGGTATTTAACAAAGGTATAGATGTTGTTTTTCAGGATGAGATCAGTGGGGAATCATTAAACTTTTTTCCTGAGAATTGCTTTACCATTATTTTACTGGATGAATGTGACGGTGGAAAATGCATAACCGGTCTTAATAAATATGATCTGAAAGCGCAGCAGTTATTCATACACCTTCCCAAAAGAGAATACAGATGGGATCTTTCGCCGGCTACCAAAGGCCGCAGGCTTATCGTCAACGATGCTATTCTTAAAACATTTTCACCGACTCTTAAATTTACTTTCTCTTCCTACAGCAAATATGAAATGATACAGCCTGATGACGAAACGTATCACAGGTTCAGTCTTGAATTTAATGCGATCAGAAAGGAAATTGCTGCAGATGTCGTTTTTCCGGAACTGATCAATGCAAGGGTAAGGCTTCTGGCACTCATTATCAACCTGTGGGTAGAGCATGCTTATGGTAATAAAGCCCTGAGCACTCCGGATAATCTTGCTTTCCGCTTTCATATGCTGGTAGACAAATACTACAAAACCCAGAAAAATGTAGCTTTCTATGCTGAAGAACTATGTATTACGCCTAATTATCTGGGAGTAATATGCAGAAAACAATACAATATATCTCCACTCGAGTTCATAAAAGAAAGAATCATTCTTGAAGCCAAAAACTTACTTCACAGTTCAGATAAATCAATTAAAGAAATAGCTTTTGAGCTGGGCTTTCAGAACTTTTCCCACTTCTCATATCTATTCAGGATTAAAACAGGTTCCACACCGAAAAACTATCGCAAAAAGCTGGAAGAGACCCATACCGATTAAACAGATATAATCGTCCGGAATACACTTACCGCATTTCCTGTAATTCTTACTCTTTGGGGGATGCTGTTGGCAACGGTAACTTCTACCTTCATTTCTCCCATCCGGTTGATGGTTTCACCCTGTCTTCCCGTAAATGTAAAAACACCATCAGATATATTGATGATTTGATTCTGAATGAGATAGCCGCCCAATGGTCCGTTGGCATTTCCGGTAACAGGATCTTCCTGAATTCCGATCGCAGGGGCAAACATTCTGCCATAAGTAAGAATTTCTCTGTCGTCAGAATCAAAAGTAAATACGAAATAACCGTTACATTTGATTTCCCTGCTAAGATCTGCGAGTGCTGTAAAATCCGGAGACAGATTATTGAGCAGGTCCCTGCCTGTGATCCCGATCATTACTTTTGAATGGCCTGTAGAAGCAATCTGTACCGGGCATCTTTCGTCAAGTTCTTCCATTCCTAAGCCTAAAGCATGAACAATTTTTTGAGTTGTTGAAGAGTCAAAAACAGGATTCATACTAAAATCTCCCTGGGTCATGGTGATCTGATAATCATCGTCCTGGCGTATAATATCGATCGGTAAAATTCCTACCTGGGTATGTATTCTTACGGTACAGGAATCCATCCGGTCTTCTATGGCTTTCGCATATAAAGCTCCAATGGTGGCATGTCCGCAGATCGGGACTTCTGTTGTTGGAGTAAAATACCGTATGGAATATTCATAATTATCACTGTCAGAGCCTTTTATAAAGGCTGTTTCTGAATTATTCAGTTCTCTGGCGATCAGCTGCATTTCTTCATCAGTCAGATGTTCAGCATTCAGTACCACTCCGGCAGGATTTCCTTTAAATTTTTCTTTTGTAAAAGAATCAATCTGATGTACAATGATTTCCTTCATCATCAATTATTAAACGTAAAGTAAATATAGTAATAAAAGGGAAACGGAAGATACTTGTCAATAGATTAGCTTCCGGAAATCAGAGTCAGGATGACGTTGAGATTTGTATTTTATATTCACAGCTATTAAATCTTCCCGCAGATTTTGCAGATTTTTTACGAGGATCTGAAAAATCTGCGGGAGGTTATACTGTTTAAAATCTACAGCTTACAATTTTATTGCAGATAAAAGATCGGGAATAGATTGCTTTTATTCTCAGGAAGCATTCATCAATCCCATTTATTACCGGCAGAAACGGCATATTTTCCTGCTCCGGTAAAGAAAAAACTTAAACCGATTAACATATAGATTGCTAAAAGTTCCAGAGCCCAGCCTCCAAAATCATTAAGCTTAAAAATATTGGCTGTCTGTGCAAGAATGATGGCCGTAAAACAGTTTGCTGCAAAAACCACACCTGCCAGCCTTGCCCTGAACCCTATGATCAGCATCACCGGTGCAATAATCTCACCCGCAAATACACCATAGGCAAAAAAAGAAGGTAAACCATGCATGGTCATCATATCTTCAATAAATCCGATACCGTGGATCAGTTTATTAATTCCGTATACCGACATTGGAAAGCCAATGGCTATTCTGCTGATTAAAATTCCTAGATCAATGTTTTTTTTCATTTCTTAAATTATTTAAAAGTTATATTTTACAAATGCCCCGATATTTTCCAGGGTCTTTTTTCCGTTGTTGAACTGGTCAAAATTAGTAGCCACACCGTACATCATTTTATTCTGTTTTATTCCTAATCTGATCAACTGTAATCCTCTCGGATAACCGCTGTTGTCAATGTTTCCGATAGCCAGTATACTGAAATATCCCTGCAGGTTTTCTTTCAGGTATGGCATATATTCCAATGAGACAGACTGTTCCAGTGAAAAGCCTTTCTGGTAAGTTGTTCCTATAGCGTAGGAAAGCGAATAAGTGGGTCGGGTAATTTTGTATTGTACATAAGCACTGAAGAAGGCACCCGGATTTTTCATTCCGAAAGCAGCATTCACGCTCAGTTTTTTGCTAAGATTATATGCGAAGGTGTTTCGGATAAAGAATATATTCTCCCTGTCCTGAGTATATTCCGTGTCGAATAGAGTAAGGTTGCTCAATTTCAGTCTGTCATTCAGCTGATAATTGATAGTGTGCATATAGGTATAGGAACGGTTCCCTAAGACAAGATCGGGAGTATAGGAAAGTTTCTGTGCATTCAGCCCTAAAGCAGCCGAAGCAAGTGTTGTTACGGCGATTAATTTAGCCTTCATAATTCACTCATTAAAAATCTGTGAGCAAAATTATTCAGGCCGGAACGGAATAAACTTAAGATATCTTAAGAAACGTCTGAGAGGTGTTTTTTTCTGAGATAGCTCAGATATTCTACGGTGATTCCCAGAAAAGAAGCAATCATATATTGGGGAAACCGCTGTTCGATATTACGGTAAGCGGTAACGAAGTTTCTGTATTTGGTATAGGCATCTGCCCTGGAATGTTCAAACGTCCTTTCCTGCAGGGTAACATAGGCCGACTGCATTTTCAGCCGCCAGAATTCAGAAATGGCAGGAACTTCCCTGTAAAGCAATTCCAGGTTACTTTTGCTGATCTGTACGATCGTAGTATCTTCATTGGCCTGGATAAACATTCTGGAAGGCAGCTCACTCAGATAACTGTACAGATCATTCACCCACCAGTTCTCAATACCCAGCTGAGTAATATTTTCTTTACCTTTTTCATCAATATGATAGGCATACAGGCTTCCCGTAGCAATGAAACGCATATGTCTTGAAATCTGCCCTTCACGGAGCAGGTAATCCTTCTTTTTAAGCCTGATAAACTCCAACTTTTGAGTGATCAGGTCAATTTCGTTCTTTCTTAAAGCAATGATTTCCTGAAAATGCTGAATCAGTTGAGAAATAATGATATCTGTGTCCATAGTGAAGAATTGAAAACTGCAGTTTCAGTGAATATTGCAGCGTTACAAATGTATGCAAATATTACGGGACTTCCTGAGCTGTTAATTAAGTTAAAATAACGACGCATCCGGTATTTGGAGGCAGATAGATGCTGAAATTTTATTATATTTAACTGCGTGAATTGAAGGCAGTCAGATTCCGGACAATTTCCCTGATAAAGAGTTTGGACCATCTTTAGGAAAAGGCTCATTTATCATATTGAAAATAAACTATGGCATTAATAAACGATTTAGGTAAAATTATTGTATTTCTGTTTTTACTGTTGAGTGTTTTCCTGATAACAGCAAAAGCAGAGCGCAAACTTCCCAATTATTTGTTTGCTGCCTTTCTTTTAATTTCGATAGTTGATCTTTCCGGCTTTTTCCTGCCACCTTCAGATTACAGCATCATTAAAGGATTCAAACTGTCCAGTATCTTATTACAGCTTCCTTTGTATTTTCTATACGTTAACGCAGCCTGCTATTATAATTTTAAACTTAAGGGAAAGCACCTTGTACATGCTTTGCCTTTTATATTCTTTTGGGTATGGTTTGGGATAACAGGAATTACCGGGCAAAATGACCGCATACTTGATATTGTTTCTACCGTTCAGTATTATGGCTATATCATTGCTGTCTTTATCACCCTCAGAACATTCAGAAGACTGTACAGGGAAAATTACTCCGGTAATTATCATCTTACTTATAAATGGCTCATGCAGACCACGATTATTTTTCTGATCGGAAACTG
This sequence comes from Chryseobacterium arthrosphaerae, assembly GCF_001684965.1. NCBI lineage: Bacteria > Pseudomonadati > Bacteroidota > Flavobacteriia > Flavobacteriales > Weeksellaceae > Chryseobacterium > Chryseobacterium arthrosphaerae. Next base: position 852,946 of record NZ_MAYG01000001.1, read on the forward strand.
TTTTGTTATGCTGAGAGGTTTTGTAAAAGATAATGAAGAGGTTTTTATGTATTTGTATACGTTGTCATCCCTGTTTGTATTATTTGTCATCAGCTGGTTTGTATTGAATGCACTATACCGTCCCAATCTTCTGGCAGGAATCAACAAAGATCTGGAGCCTGTAAAATCTGTAGAAAAACCCAAAGAAGAACCTGAACAGCTGAAAGTACTCCTGAATTTTATGCAGGCTGAAAAACCTTACCTGGATGATAAGCTTACCCTTCAGAAACTTTCAGAGCAGATTCAGCTTCCGGAAAAACAACTGTCGGTACTGATCAATCAGTATACAGGTAAACACTTCTTCGATTTTATTAATGAATTTAGAATTAATGATGCTAAAAGATTGCTCAAAGATCAACCCCAACTTACTGTACTGGAAATATTGTATGAAGTGGGATTTAATTCCAGATCTTCTTTTTATACAGCATTCAAAAAAGAAACAGGAGTGACTCCTACAGATTACAGGAAATCAGATGTTTAATAGATGTCCGATTTAAAGTCGGACTGATTTTCTTCTAAAAAAGTGTCCGCTTTCCGGTACCCGGATGTTTAAATCATCACAAAGTTTCAGCTTTGCTTCATCATTAAATACTACAACAAATGAAGCCAACAATTAAACTTACATTATTTCTTTTTTATGCCCTGAATTTCGGAATCCTTTCTGCACAATCCGGAACAAGAGACGAAATCCGGAAAGCTGATTCTCTTATCAGCAATTATTCTGATCCCAACGCTCCCGGAATGGCAGTAGGGATTATAAGAGACGGAAAGATTATTTACAAAAAAACATACGGACTTGCTAATCTTGAAGATAAAATTCCGGTAACAGACTCTACGGCGTTTGATATTGCATCGGTTTCTAAACAATTTACTGCATTTATTATGCTTTTAGCCGAGCGTGAAGGCAGACTGTTTTTGGAAGATGATATCAGAAAATATCTGCCGGAATTGAAAAGTCTGCCTTATAAAATAACGGTCAGGCAGCTGGCTAACCATACCCACGGATTGCCGGACTTTACAAGCATTAAAAGACTTCAGGGATTTGGAGATGAATTCCGGGTAACGAATGATCAGGCGATAAAGACGGTTTTAGCTATTAAAAGTATCAACTTTAAACCGGGAGAACGATACGCTTACAACAATACAGGTTTTATGCTTCTTGCTGAAATTCTGCGCAGGGTCTACAAAAAAGAATTCAGAGAACTTCTTAAGGAATATATTTTCCAACCGCTGAAGATGAACAGTTCCACAGCTGTTGATGATCCATTGAAAATAACTCCTAACAGGGCAGAATCTTATCAGGAAAGCAATGCTACATTTTTTAAATATCCTCTGGGACAGATGGAAAACGGGTCTTCCAATATTTTCACCACGCTGAATGACTTGTGTATATGGGCTTTGAACTATCAGAAACCTGTGATCGGAAGCCGGGAGATCTATGATAAAATGCAGCAAAATACTTTTCTGAATTCAGGAAACAGAGTAGAGTACGGCCTTGGTCTGCAGACCGGAAAGTATAAAGGATTGAATATTGTCTTCCATGGTGGTGGTACAGCGGGGTACAGGTCTTATATACTGCACATACCTGCCTACCGGTTATCTGTTGTGCTGGCTGGAAATAAGGGGAATTTTGACGGTCTTTTTATCGCCTATAAACTTGTTGACCTGTTTCTTGGAAATCATCAGGTACTATCTGCGCAACCACAGAAGATGAGCTACACCTCTGCCGAACTGAAAAAATTTGAAGGGATGTATGAAATTAACCCTGGAAATTATCTTGAGATATTATCGGACGGGAAAAATCTTTATCAGGGAAAAAGCAAAATGCTCTTAACAATCATGGGAGATGATCAGTTTGGTATTCCTGCCATACCCACAGCGAGTGTAACATTTCATAAAGAGACCCTTACTTTTAACGTAGGAGATTTTGCATTTGTCTGTAAAAAAGTAAAGCTGGAACCAATAAAAGTGAATAAAGCAGATCTTAATAAGCTGACAGGTTTTTATAGAAATGAAGAATTCAATACTATCTATCAATTACTAGTAGAAGATAACACATTGATCGCAAGGCATTATATTAACCCTGATGTTCTGTTGTATCCTTTAAGTCCAACCAATTTTTATTCCCATAAATCATTTCTTGGGCAATTGGATTTCAGAAAAGATAAAAAAGGAAATGTTACAGGATTTATACTTGCTGGAGCCAATATAGCCAATGTAGAGTTTAAAAAAATAAAATAAATTACCTGTTTTTTTTAATTGATCTATAATACATGAATAATTGCGAAATCGCATAACTGTAAAAAGGTTGTTTCAAATCCTGAAATAACTTTTTTCTTATGTTATGTTCAATAAAACTTTATTCGGCATTCATTTTGAAAGAAGAAAATAAAATGATAAATTATAATAAAATTCGATAAATTAAAAACATATGAAAAACGTAAAAATTTTTATTACAGCAATGACTGTTCTCATGTTTGCTTCAGGAGTTTCAGCACAGCTTAGTCCAAAAGGGGCAGGTTCCGATAAAGACAAACACGGATGCAAAGGCTCGGCAGGGTATACCTTTTCAGTTTTAAAAAATGACTGTGTAAGGCTTTTTGAGCAAAAAATACAGCTTAAAGAAGTGGATAATAAGAAAAGTTATACTTCCAATGCTGCCATCATCATGAGTGAAGACGGCAAGCAGGCGGAATTGTTCCTGCCTGAATCCGAAGGAAGCCTTGTACTGGATAAGAAAGCATCTAAAAAAGCGGTTATCTATACAAAAGGAAAGTATACACTGACCAAAGTAAAAAATACTTACACCCTGAAACTTGCCAATAAATTGGTTTTCAAAAGCTAAAAAAGCAATCGGAAAAGAATATTTATTAGCCATTAGCGTATAAGCTACTTAAGCATAGGATCCGGTTCAGATGAACCGGATTTTTTGTTTCATAAATTCACTGTATGATCAGGTAAAATAATACTTTATAAGTTGCTGATATATTTCTGCTATATCATCAATCAATATTGGATACGGCAAGTTATCTGGCCTGTCCAATATCTAATCTGTCAAATTTTCCTTCAGGATTTTTGTGGAACTTAAAAAACACCGGGAATGTGCCCCATTTTCCGGCATTAAATTTTCCGTAAAGAGCCTGTCCGTTATTTTCAACCCTATCTATGCTGAGAAAAGACTCTTTTCCCAGAGCATTGGAAAAGAAAGATTCGAAGTCTACGGTATTGCCGTCATCTGTCATGACAGGATTTTCTGTGAAAAAGCCATACCATCTTTTATCGCCTGCCTGTAATGCTTCTATCGCCTGTTTTACGGCAGGATCTGTTATTTTTGATACATCCATTGTCTGTTGTTTTTTTTGAAGTTGTGTTTTGGATTGTAATTGTTGATGATCTGTTTTCTGCCCGCAGGCTATGCATGAGAAGCTTATCGCCAGCATGCTCATGAGTTTGTATTTTTTTATCATCACTTTAGTTTTTGAATGGGTGCTGAAGGTAAATGATAAGCAGATTCAGACAGAGAAACGGAAGTTCGATGGCAACCCCCTTTAAGTCTCTGCTCAGAAAGTGAAAACAGATGATCAGCAATATACCTGCTGCCATCAGAAAATTTCCCCAGACAAATGTTTTAGGGAACAGGATCAGTACGGAAGCGAGTACCGTAACGGCACCATTGATCATAAGGCCGGTTTTGTCAAAGCCCCATTTGCCGAACATTTCAGCCATCTCCGGTTTTCCTGAAATCATGGCCCATCCTTGCTTGAAACCCATAAAGACAGCTGCAAGGATCAGTATGGAATTAATAATCTTTATAATCATTGACGTGTTTTTTATATTCTTTATACAAATTTGCACGAAATGAATGATTGATCAATGGTGAATTTTTCGGTTTTTTATTTTTTAATGAATTTTTATTGGCCCAGGTTCGATAACTGGGATCAGCAGTTTCAAAATAAAATCTTTGCGTTAATTCCATTCCATCAATACAAACAATTTTAACTTTTGTGCCTGGTATCTGTCTGCTCCTTAACGAAGAAAACCACAGTGTGGCTATTCACTGTGGTTTTCTACAACTAAGAACTATTAAACTATGATTCTGTCTTCAGGTAGCCAAAATGTAAAGCAGGTTCTTTCCCGAAAAGGCACGAGAAAATATTCTGAAACTCATGAATATACCTGCATTTTATGGCATTACCATATATCTTAAGCCCTTCCAGTATTTTTCTGGAACTCAGATCGATATCATATTTGATGAATGTTTCCGGTCGCTCATACCGTATCCGCTGTTCCGATGAGTAGGTTCTTGAAAAACCGAATTTTTCAAGCCATTCCTCTGTAATCTTAATAGGTTTGATAGAATCAGCAGGAACTGAAACACTGTGGATATCATTTTCAATTTTAACAAAATATGTCTGCCCGACACGCTGGAAAATCTCAGTGATCGTATAAATCTGGTTTTTGTACTCGACTAAGTTTCTGATTTTTAGATCTGCTACATTCATAATATTTTGAATTTTTAATGGTGAAAAGGTTTAGATGAAACTGCAAATACTATGCCCGGCATTGTATTGTTAAGCCCTGTTTCAGGAAACATTAGGTTAAATTTTTATTATAAAAAATTAATAAAGTGTTAAAACAACCGCACCACAGCCTTTATGAGGATTATTCCATGAAAATAAATGTGGTATCTATGTGGTACTAGTCTTCTGGCCTCTTTGGGCAGAATTGGCTGTAGCCAGCAAAAGAGCAGTGGTAATGGCAATCATAAGAATACCAATGAAAACATTCCATGAGTAGGCATGGAGAAGATAGCCGGTGCCGCTTCCCAAAATACTTGAACCAAAATAATAAAACAGCCAGTAGATAGAGGTTGCTGAGGATTTTCCCCGTTTGGCGTAAAGGGCCGTCATCTGGCTGGCCATAGTATGCGCGGCAAAAAACGAGAGGGTAAAAAGCCCAAGACCGGAAATAAGGATGAATATATTCTCTGAAAGCAGCAACAGGCATCCCAAAAGCATGGAAAGTACAGATACTTTCAGGATATCATTCATTCGGAATCTTTTGGAAAGCCGGCCTGTGATCATAGTCCCGAAAACACCGAAGATATACATTAAAAAAATAAACGCAATGATGAAATGGCTTAAAGAGAAGGGAGCAGCCTCTAGTCTGAAGGTCAGATAATTGTAGACACTTACAAAAACTCCCATCAGCAATGCTGCAGTGAAATACAACCGAAGCATATAGGGATTCGTAAGGAAAAATTTCATCTGCTTTACCTTCAGATGATAATCTGTCTTCTGAGGATTGAAAAATTGAGATTTGGGAAATAATCTCCAGAATACGATTCCAAGGATTAAACTTTCTATTCCTATGATCAGAATAGCATGACGCCAACCGAATTCTCCTGCAAGAAGGGTTGCAAATATTCTTCCGCTCATCCCGCCGATCGTATTACCGCTGAGGTACATGCTGATTGCCATAGGAACAGCTAAAACACTTACTTCTTCTGTAAGATAGGCGAGGGCTACTGCTGAAACTCCTGAAACAACAAAACCTTTGAGGAGCCCAATGACAATCAGAAGACTGAGGCTGGGAATCCATGTTGATATAATGGTCAGTAAAGCAGATGAGATCAGAGAAAATACCATCAGCCCTTTCCTGGAATAGCTGTCAGCTTTAAAGGCAAAAAACAGAAGTCCCAGGGCCATGCCAATCGTAGAAGAAGATACAAGAAGTGAAGTATTGCCAACTGATACCTTAAAATGTTCCGCAGCCATAGGAAGCAGCGGCTGAAAAAGATAAAGCTGCGCAAATACCGAAAGTCCGGAAAAAAAGATACAAAGTTTTATATACCGGAAACGCTGGCTTCCCTGGTCTGCTTTTTCAGGTGAATTCATTATTGTTTGCAATTACAATGCAGGGGGTTAAACAGAAAATTAAGTCCCGTAAATTTCCTGATTTTTTTCCTGACTTAAAAATTATTGTCTCAATGACTTTTATTGGTGAAACAAATCATTGTACCTGCAAATTGCTGATATATTCAGATGGAGTAATGTTTTCCATCTGTTTGAATACCCTGTTGAAAGTAGATTGGTTGGAGAAGCCTGCCTCGGTGTAAATGTACATCAGAGTAACCCTTTCTATATCGTTTTCCTGAAGAAGTCTTTTTACACATTCAATCCTGTGCCTATTCAGATAATTGTTGAAATTAGGGTACCCCTTTGCCCGTATTGATTTTGATATATAGCTGCTGTTGATATGCATTACTGTAGAAAGCTTTGAAATATTGAAATTTACATCTTTATACAGTTGTTTTTCCTGCATTACAGATTCGATTTTTTCAAACAGCTCATCTGCAAAAGGATTTTTTTCCGGCACCGGAGCGGATTGAGTTTCCGGAGCATGAGCCTTGCTTTCAATTTCGTGGTAAATTTCAACCCGTTTAATTTTATCCTTAAAATAGAGCAGGAGTGATATAACTGCGACATTGGAAACCATGAGGATTGTATCTGTAATTCTTACGTCATCCTGGCTGTGCACAGGGAAGTTAAAGCTGAAATTTTTCGATATAAGATATCCTGCTGCAATATTCAGTACAACAAAGAGACTGTAAATGAAAACATATTTCCTTGAAAAGAAAACATAGGCTGCCAGCGGAATAGGGATAAGCCAGACAAAACTTGCTATGGAATTATTCCAGAACACCAGCATGATATAAAAATTATAAAGTGTGGCAATAATAATATAGGAATGAACCATCACATTTACAGAGTAAGTCTTACGTATAATAAGGTAAGTATATACCAGCAAAAAAAGTCCTCCGTAAAGATACCAGGCCATTATCCGATCCGGAATGATAAAGGTAAATATCAATGCAAAGACAGCAAGAATAACAGACATCAGAATGTTATAATAATAGATCAGCTGTCTTTGGTACTGTTCAATTTGTATGTCTTTTGTGGCGGTCATTTGTGGCAGGAGATAATTTTTTATATCATTCAATATAATTTATGCAGTCAGTTTTCAGAAAATAACTGGTTTAAATTTTTGATTTCTAGTGTATTGTGTTTTATTGAGCCGTTTCCGGTTTTTCATTGATTATTCATAAAATTGATTGATCTATGCGGATAACTTTGCACCGGCTAGCTCCTTAAAGGCTGATTGATGATATGTCAGTTGGCCTGCACGGTTTATTCCTTTTTAATAAATCAATAATTTTTAAACAAATATACTAAAATGAAGAAAATAAAATTCACTATTTCCGGCATTATGATGTGTTTTTCACTGTCTATCTATTCCCAGGTTGGTATTAATACAAATTCTCCTAAAGTAACTTTGCAGGTAGAAGGTAAACCCGATGCTGCAACAGCTCCCGACGGAGTAATGGCTCCAAGGTTAACCGGGGATCAGCTGAGAGCTAAAGATAATGTCTATCTGGCTGCACAAACCGGAGCATTGGTTTATGTGACTCAGCCTGTTACGGTACCGTCTGCAAAAACTGCAAAAGTAGATAAAGCCGGTTATTATATGTTTAATGGGACCACCTGGAAATTTGCGTTTGGAGGACAGGATGATGATATTACCATTGGAGATTTAATTTATTATCATGGAAGTATTCCTGCAGGCACTTCCGGAGCCAATACATTAGCCAGTACTTATCTTACCGATCTTCCGGTTTTAGGTGGTTTCCTGAGACTTGACGCTCAATTTAACAGCAGTTCAGCAGGTACAGGAGCCGCTACGACTTTTAATCCAAGACTTTATAATGTAGGGACATCAGATGTAAAAATCTGGGTTTCAGAAATGTCTACTCATACCGGTGATTCTGATAATGGAAATATTAAATTATCACCAGGAGCTTACCGGCAGTTTGATGATGGTGTTTATCTTACTCAAACCCATAACGAAACTGTAACATTCGATATTACAGTACAGGAACCAGAACCAAGATGGTACAGGGTGTATTATGCATTTCGCGTAGATAATAAATCTACAACAGGAAGCAGTGATGCTACAACTACAGATTCTAATACTTCTGATAATACAAGAGAACTGTTTCTTTCTGTACAAAGATTGTACTAATAAACCGTCTGATGATTCTAAAAATACAATGATGTATAAAAATCAACAAATCAGCAGATTATCTGCTTTTTAATGAGATTTATATTTTTTCGGGGCTGGAATATAATAAGGATTCCGGCCCCTTTTTTAATGCATCATATCATATACTTTGATCAGCTCAGCAATATTACTGACATCCAGTTTCTGGAAGATCCTTTTCTTATAAGTACTTACCGTAGACATCTGGATATTAAGTTTGTTGGCGATTTCGAGATTGCCGTTTCCGTCAGCCAGAAGCTTAAAAATTTCGTATTCACGGGTCGAAAGTTTTTCTGCAGGGTTATCCCTTTTGTTCTGAATAATAAGCCCGATCAGCTCGGCCGGATAAAAATAGCCTTTTTCAATTACGGTTTTTACAGCAGTCCTGATCTCTTCTTCACTGCTCTGTTTGTTCAGATAACCTTCGGCACCTTCTCTGATGTACTGTATAGCTACATCTTTATCATATCCTGAAAAAACAAGAATTTTTATATCTTTCCTTATCCCTTTCAGTTCGGTAATCATTTTTTTGTATTGGGTACCGGGCATGTCAATATCCAGAATAAGAAGGCCGTATTGCTGGGTTGTCAGCTTTTTTTTGACCTGTTCATAGTTTTCCGCAAAATCTATTTCAAGACCGGGAAAGGCCGTTTCCAGTACCAGTGCCGTTCCTGCTCTTACTACATAATGATCATCAGCGATTAAAATTCTTTCTTTCATATAAACTAGTTTTTAGTGAGTATAATTTCCACAACAGTTCCCCTGGGATGGTTCTGTCTGAAACTGATTTCAGCATTTATCTTTTTGACCAGATGAATCACCATATGAAGCCCCAGTCCTTTCCCTTTAAAGCTGGGAGTTTCCAGTTTGGGATTTCTGAAGAGGTTCATATAGATACTGATCTGATCTGCAGACATACCTGCTCCCGTATCAGCAATCGTTATCGTGGATTTTTGGTTGTTTTCTACAATATTCAGGGTAATTTCCCCATCAAAGGTATTTTTGACTGCATTATCCAGAAGGTTGTGAATGATAGCGGTAAGAATACTCTCATTCACCCTCGAATAAACGGTATGTTCCGTGATATTGGTAATGGAAGTACCTTTCTCTTTTGCAATTTCATGAAATAATCTTTTCTTGGTATCCAGGATTTTATGAACAGGATATTCCTGCTCTTCAAAAATATTTTCGGCTTTATAAAGTTCCGTATATTCCTTCAGATTCAGGGTAAACTGGTAAAGCTGCTCAGAGGATTTGTAAATACTGTCAAAATACTTTTTCTGAAGCTCCACATCATCAGACTCGTGAAGCTTTTGAGAAAGCATGGCAATGAATCTGATCGGTGTAGTAATATCATGACTGATGGTTTCTACCAGTTTTTTCTGATATTCTGTTTCTTTCCGCAGATCACTTTTTACCCCTTCAAGGGTAAGGGAAGTCTCTTTAAGCTCTGAATTTTTATTATGGACAATCTGCTTAAGTACTTTATTTTTGATCCGTAAAAAATTGGTCGTCAGCTGAACAATCACAATAATAATGATCAGAATAACGATGGAAAGCGATACCCGGAACAACAGCGTCTGATAAAAAAATGGCTGGATCTTAAAACGGATTGTTTTTGCTTCTTGCTTCCCGTCCGGAGAAATAAGCATTCTTACGCTGAGCGTATATTCTCCGGGGGCGAGATTGCTGATGCTGTATTTCAATTCCTTACCTATGGCGATCGGTTCCCAGTCTGTATTTTCTTTACCGGATATTTTGGCTTCTAAATAAAGATTTTCCAGGTTGGAATAATATGGGATATCGATAAAGATATCTGCTGTTTTATAATCGTTCTTTAAATCAAGGCTCTTATGAAAATACCGGGTCTCAGAATTTCCGGTCTTTATTCTTTCAATATAGAATCTGTTTTTATCGGGATAAAAAGTTTTGATACTGTCCGGATTGAAAAATACAAACCCGTCCATGGAAGGAAATACAAATTCTCCGTTCTCCAGTGCGTAGGCATTAGGTTGAGAAATTCCGTTGAATTCATTGGTCAGAAAACCGTCCCGCTTGGTAAAACGGTAATAATAAACAGGCGTTTTACCGTCTGATGCATACTGCAGCAATTGCTTTTTAGGAACCTTAAACAATCCGTTATTGGAAGATATCCAGTAAGATCCCCTGCGGTCTTCAAGGATGTAATGGGCAGACTGAAGGTAATTGTTCCTGTCATTCGGCATCTTGATCAGTTTCTGATTCCGGAAAAGATAAAAACCATCTTTATCGGTAGTCACCCAGATCAGGTTATCCTTTGTTCTTATAATGTTTTTGATATGGATATTTCTCTGGATGGGTTTGATGGTATGGCTCTCAGGATGTACAGAGTAAAGACCATCACTACAGCCCGCCAGGATTTCATTTTTATTATATTGAATAAAAGTATTCACAGGATTTTTAAAATGAAAGGTAAAATCCGGCTGCGAGAATATATCTTTTCTGGAAAGTCTCAGCTGATAGCCGGAAGCATCTGAAATTGTAGAAGCATAAAGGTCCCCGCTTCGGAAAAACGCTTCAAATCCCTGCTTCATAAAAACAGAATCCTTCTTTTTGTACCCCGAATTTTTATCAAACCTGATGATACTGCCTCTTTTTCTGATCAGGATATTTCCGGACCGGTCATACATCATGAGATTGCTGTCGTTATTTCCAAACGGATACCGTTTGACAACACCATTTTTGTCAAATACAGTCCCATCTTCCGTAATGATTGTATTCTTACTGAGTGGCAGAGAAGCATAATAAATATTGTTGGAAAAGGGTGTTTCCTTTTTTGCTACACGGAAATCCGAAAGTTTGAGCACATTAAGCCCGTTGTTCAGGGTGCCCAGGTAAAGCTTGTTAAAATCTTTGCCATAATACATGGAACAGTAGGAATGGCTGCCTATTTCATCATATTTTACAAGAAACTTTAAAGCCAGATCCGTTCTGTTACATTTCACAATATAAATATTGCTGCGGTTGATGATGAACGTCTGTTTAGTGACTTGCTGCCAGTAGATTTTGGTCTCAGGATCATTAAACAGGGTAGGCTTTGAAGATACAGAAAGCTTTCCCCGGTCTATAGAATAGGTCTTCCGTGCTTTCATATCATTGATGAAAAGAACCTCATTGAATACAAAGATATTGTTCAGGTCCCTGTTGGAGAAGGGAAGTGCTATTTTGGTTTCTTTCCCTTTTGCATCCCTGTAGGTGATGGCATTCTTCTCCTTAAAAAGATAGGCTGAGTTCTTTAGCCGGATATAATACTGAACATCATTATAAAAACTGGAATTGATGATATTGTTGGCGATCCGTTGCAGAGAGCTGTTGTTTTCAGAAAAAGCAGCTTTATCATTGCTGTAAAGCCTGGTCAGCCTTGGAAATCTGTTCTTGATAATGATCTTATTTTGCTGAAAATTATTGTGAACCGTAATGCTGTCTTGCAGCGGATCTCCGATAAATTCTCCGAAATGAAGATTATTGACCCTGAAATTATTGAACGTGATGAATGAACTTCCGTCATACCGTACTATTCCGTTTTCTGTAGAGATCCAGATAAAGCCGTACTTATCCTTGACAATGGCCTTGGCGCTGCTTTGCGGAAGTCCGTTGTCTATATTATACCATGTAGAAGTATAGCGCTGTCCGTAGAAATTTATATATAAGCAAGCAAAAAACAATGCCCAAACTCTCATATGTGCAAAACTGATCTATGCTTTCTGCATCAGGGCAAAAAACGGTTAATAATAGTTTTTGTACAAGTCCAAGTTTTTTTAGTAGGTGGGAACGATTGAGAATAAATTTTTATCATTAAGTTTTCGTGGTCTTCTGTGTTTTATTTTTTAAAGTTGTAAAAGTAATGAAATTATAGACATAAACAGATATGTTCCAAACGGTTTTCATATGAGTTTTGTCTTTATTGGTAATGGATAGGCAGAATTACGGGATGCTTTTTGTAGAAATATTTCTACAGGTTGTGAAAATTTATTCTACAGAATATAGCTGTTCTGATAACAGGAAGTTTTCTTTTCAGTATTTTTTAAGAACAGGTTGGTATTTGTTATTTATAGATTAAACGTAATGATTTATAATATATTACATTGGTTTTTAATATTTTAATTTTTAGGAATGATCTTCAGAAAATACAAAAAAGGTGTATTCTGGGTTTTGATTAAATATTTTATATGTATTGATGTTTTTGTAGTAAAAATTTTACAAAGGCTTTGTGAAAATTCTACACAGTATTTTTTGACTTGGAAAAAAGGTATTCCTACTTTTGCAAAATAGTTTTCATGGCCATTACAATTGGTTTTTACATTAAATGATTCTGAAAACACAAACGGTTATCTCATCAAGATCTCTTCAAAGGGATCTTTTTATATTTTGTATACTGTCTTTAAAGACTTTCGCTGAACATAGGCGTAAATATCCGAAAAGTTCACCATGAAGTTTTATTTCTTATGATTAAATTTATATGTTTAAATTGATTGCAAGAACAGACAAGATGAAAAGAAGTGAAGAAATTACCCGCCGCTATTTTGCCTTTTTGGAAAAACACATTCAGGAGGTTATTGCCGGTACCGTTCCCGAATTTTTGGAACTGAATGAGATCGCAGGAGAGCTTGCCGTTTCCCATAAGCATCTTACCGATACCATTAAAAAAGAAACGGGGCAGCATCCCTGTTATTTTTATGATGAAAAAATTATTGAAGAAGCCAAAAAAATGCTTGTTATTTCCGATCATTCAGTAGCAGAAATCGCTCGTATTTTCACTTATGATCCATCCAATTTTTCCAAGTTTTTTAAAAAAATGACAGGACTCACTCCCGGTCAGTTCAGAATTTCCTCCAAAGCTTGATTTTTTTCTGTAAAATATTCCTGATACTCCCGCTAACAGGGTGATTTGTGCATCTGTCTTCTCGGATAGGAGACTTAATCTTCTCCTGATTTTGCAGGAATGAATAGTTTTCATCAATAAAACAAAGACAGTGTAAAAAAAATAATCTTTTATAAATGAGAGGGTTGTAAAGAATAATGATGTTTTTTTATTATTAATTTAGTTATATAGCTTTATTATTTTACTTTTTTTGTTAAATTTAGATAATAAAAAACTGATTTATATAAAAAAAACGGCTGGAGTTGCAGATATAAAATGAAGGAGTTTGGTTTACAGGGTAAAAGAATAAAATTATTGTGCCTTTAATAATATTTAATCTTTTATGCGTATCAAAGCCCTTTAAATAGTCATATATTTGTTTCTTCGAACCACAACAAACAAGATTAAGGATGAGCATCAATTTCACAACAGCAACCATTAAAGACTTTGAGAATATACCAGACAATGATATGGCTCAAAGGGCTGAAATATTTTATGAATATTTAGACTTTGTAAAGTCTAACGGGCATATGAATTACAGACTGAAGAACACTTCAGGGACCAATGCCGTATTGAACGTAAATATTGCGGATCAGAACAGGGAGTTCGTTAGCTTTGTATCAAGTGATTACCTTGGATTTACCCAGCACCCGAAAGTAAAACAGGCCGCAATTGAGGGAATAGAGAAATATGGAACAGGTACGGGAGCTACACCTCTTATCGGCGGCTACTTTGATTATCATAATGCACTAGAGAAAAAAATAACAAGTTTCTTTAACCGTAATGAGGATGAGGCCGTTGTATTTACCACTGGCTATACAGCCAATAGTGCTACTTTACAATGCTTAATGCTGAAAGAAGACCTGGCCATTTTAGATATGGCGGTACATGCCAGTGTGCACGAAGGATGTGCTTTTACAAATAAAAAAACATTTCCGCACAATAATTTGGAATCTTTGGAACACATTTTGAAGGTATCTGAAAATCTGTACCGTACGAAACTCGTTATTGTAGATGGAGTTTATTCCCAGGATGGGGATACTTCACGTATTAATGAGATCTATGACCTTGTGAAAAAGTACAATGCCTTTCTGATGGTAGACGACGTACATGGCGTTGGAATCCTTGGAGAAACAGGAAGAGGTACACTGGAAGAAGCAGGATTGCTGGATAAAGTAGATATCATCACCGGAACATTCAGCAAAACATTCGGAAACCTTGGAGGATACGTAATTGCCAATAACAAACTGGCTTCTTTCATCAAATTCCAGTCCCGTCAGCAGATCTTCTCTGCAACAGCACCCCCATCATCCGCAGGAATCGTTAAAGCTATTGATCTTATTGATGAAGAACCTATCTGGAGACAAAAGCTCTGGGATAATATCAATTATTTCAAAAAAGGACTTGACGACCTGGGATTAGATACAGGAATTACCCGCTCAGCCATCGTTCCGGTAAAAATCGGAGATCCGTTTGTAACGGGAGAAGCCGGAAAATTACTAATAGAAAAAGGAATTTATACGAATCCTATTCTCTATCCGGCAGTACCAAGAAAAGATGCGCGTATCAGAATGAGTGTAACGGCAAGACATGAAAAGGAACATCTTGACAAAACACTGAACGCGTTTGAAGATATTAATAAAAAATTGCATATTGCAAAAAAATAATAAATTATGCCTAGAAAAGTAGTGCAGGGCCCCATTAGGGACAAAGAAAAAACCAAACAGAAACTGCTTGCTGCAGTTGGTAAAATTTTAAGAGTAAAAGGATACTCAGGATTAAAAGTAAGTAAGATCGCAGCGGTAGCAGGCTTCGATAAAAAACTGATCTATGAGTATTTTGGAAGTACAGATAAGCTGATCGACGAATACATCAAATCTCAGGATTACTGGAGCCAGGTTAATCAGGATGTAGATATGGATTTCTCTGACGGTGGACACGAGCTTACCAAAATGGTAGTCCTGAATCAGTTTGAGAACCTGAAGAAAAACAAAGAACTTCAGAAGATCATCCTTTGGGAGCTTTCAGAAAGTAAACCTATCCTTAAGAAACTGGTAGAACAACGTGAAGAAGTAGGTGAAGTATTATTCGGGAATATTTCAGATCCTTATTTCGGGGGCGATGTGGCTAAGAGACACAGGGCAATTATGGCACTGATCGTTTCCGGAGCCTATTACCTGAATCTTTACACGGGATACAATGCCAATAAGTTCTGTGGGATTGATCTGAAAACAGAAGACGGAAGAAAAGAGATTGAAGGCGCTATCGTAGAGCTGATCGATTTTGCATACAGTAAAAAGAAATAAAAATTAAAAGTTTTCCAATTTGAGCAGAAATAAGTTTTTTGTTGACAATTTGAAAACTTTTAATTTTCAAATTAAAACTATATTTCTTATTTTTGGCCAATGGAAAATTTTATAGTATCTGCAAGAAAATATCGTCCTCAGGAGTTTGATACGGTTGTAGGACAATCCCATATTACGGATACTTTAGAACATGCAATTGAAGAAAGCCAGTTAGCTCAGGCATTGCTTTTTTGCGGACCTCGTGGTGTGGGTAAAACTACTTGTGCCAGAATCCTGGCAAGAAAGATCAATGAAAAAGATGGCTCGGTTTCAGAAGACGGCTTTGCTTACAATATCTATGAGCTGGATGCTGCATCCAATAACTCTGTAGATGATATCAGGGAACTGATAGACCAGGTACGCTTTGCCCCTCAGGTTGGTAAATACAAGGTATATATCATAGACGAGGTGCATATGTTGTCTTCTGCCGCTTTCAATGCATTCCTTAAGACGCTTGAGGAACCGCCGGCTCATGCCATCTTCATTCTGGCAACTACGGAAAAGCATAAAATCATTCCTACGATTTTATCCCGATGCCAGATCTACGATTTTAAAAGAATCGTCATTGAAGACATCCAGGCACATCTTAGAAATATTGCCCAGAAAGAAAACATCCAGTACGAAGATGATGCATTGTACCTGATCGCCCAAAAGGCAGACGGGGCATTAAGAGATGCACTTTCCATTTTCGACAGGCTTTCTACATTTTCCCAAAAAAATATCACCCTGGCAAAAGCTGCCGAAGTTCTGAATATTCTGGATTATGACCAATATCTGAATATTGTGGACCTTGCCAAGGAAAATAAAATTCCTGAAGTGCTTTCCGCTTTTAATGATATTGTCAAGAAAGGATTTGATCCTCATATATTCATTGCCGGATTGGGAAATCATTTCAGAGATCTGATGATGGCACAGAATACCTCTACCATTGATCTGATCGAAGTGGGGGAGAAGACCAAATCCAGATTTGTGGAGCAGGGGCAGAAATGGGCCGCCCAACAGCTGATCGATGGTATTGAGATCTGCAACCATGCAGACATTAATTATAAAAACTCAAAAAATCCAAGACTTACGGTTGAAATTGCACTGATGCAGCTGGCTTCCCTGACAGCTAATTCAGGTGATACTAAAAAAAAAAGTTCCTGATACTGGCTCCGTTTCTCAGTGAGAAGCAGGAACTGAAAATGCCTGAAAAAGTTCAGGAGAAAAAAGAAGAGGTTAAGGCAGAACAGCCTGCTGCCCTTGAAAAAGTGCAGGAAACTTCAGTAACGAAAACAAACAAGCCATTATCAAGACCGGGAATTTCTTCCGGTTTCAGCATCAATTCTTTTCTGACGAAGGAAGAAAAGGTAGAAACAGCAGAAAATATCGCTGTGAAAGCCGAAAACCTGCCCCAGAACCATTTTACAGATACAGATCTGCAGATGGAATGGAAAATCATGCTCAAACAGCTGCAGGTAAAAAACAATTTTGTTTTCAATGCGGTAAAAACCTTCAAACTGGTAAAAGCAGACGAACATAAGATCAGGGTTTTATTCCCTTCCGACTCTGCAAAAGTGGAATTTGACAAAATAAGCGGAGAATTTTTCAATCATTTCAGAACAAAAGTTCAGAACCACAGTATTGAGATAGAATACGAGAGAGACGTTGAAAATCTGAAGATTGAGGTTGTTACCAAAAGAAAAATTTTCGAAAAGTTTATTGAAAAAAATCCACTTTTAAAAGATCTTGATGATTTAATGAAGTTTGATTTGACATAATTTTTATATCTTTGTCAAAGATTTCTGAGAAAAATACATTTTCAACGGGATCAAATTATAATCAGAAACGCTAAAACAAAGACATTTCCAGAATAAAATGGAAAAATTATCTAACACATATCAGTCTTTTTTTGCACCCGCTAATTACTTTTTTAGCGGTTATTTTAGCTTTTCTGCTTCTTATTATAGAAATTTCAGAACGTATTACCGATTTTACTGGTACTGTTAACTGAATTTCTTTCCAAAAAATACAGGAGAAGTAGAGCCCTTTTATTATCCTGATTTCCTTTAAACAATTTTTTAACGGCATTTTTTGAAAAGAATTATAAATTAAATTTTATAATCAAAGGGCTATTGCTGTGAACTTAAAAAATATTAAAAACAATAAAATTTAGAATAATGAATTTAAAAGATTTGAAAAATGAGTGGATCAACGGGCTTACACAACCCCTGATGATCGCAGGTCCATGCAGTGCGGAAAGTGAAGCTCAGATGCTTGAAACAGCCAGAAGAATTAAAGAATCCAATGCTCAGGTATCGGTTTTCCGTGCAGGAATCTGGAAACCCCGTACAAAACCTAACGGATTTGAGGGAGTAGGAGTGATCGGTTTGAACTGGCTAAAAAAAGTAAAAGAAGAATACGGCTTTAAAACAGCAACAGAAGTTGCCAATGCTCACCACGTTTTTGCTGCTCTGGAAGCTGATGTAGATGTTCTTTGGATTGGAGCACGTTCTACAGTAAACCCTTTTACAGTACAGGAAATTGCTATGGCGTTAAGAGGTACTGATAAGCCGGTATTCGTTAAAAACCCTGTAAACCCGGATCTTGCATTATGGATTGGTGCGCTGGAAAGACTTTTGGGACAGGATATCAAAAACCTGGGAGTCATCCACAGAGGATTTTCAACATACCAGAAAACAAAATACAGAAATAATCCAAACTGGCAGATTGCCCTTGATTTCA
Organism: Chryseobacterium arthrosphaerae; assembly: GCF_001684965.1. Lineage (NCBI taxonomy): Bacteria > Pseudomonadati > Bacteroidota > Flavobacteriia > Flavobacteriales > Weeksellaceae > Chryseobacterium > Chryseobacterium arthrosphaerae. The sequence continues at coordinate 871,054 of NZ_MAYG01000001.1, forward strand.
AAAGCCAGTTCCCGAATATCCCAATGCTGATCGACCCATCCCACATCTGCGGAAACAGAATAGGACTGGCAGATATCACCCAGGAAGCTCTTAACGTAGGTTACCAGGGAGCTATTATTGAAACACATTCCAATCCTGATGAAGCATGGAGCGATGCTGCTCAGCAGATTACTCCGGAAGTACTTGCTGAAATGATTGGGAATTTAAAAGTAAGAAGTACAGATCTGGCAGGTTTTGAAGGGGAAATGGGAAGGCACAGAACATTGATCTCTGATCTTGATTTCCAATTGATTGAACTTCTTTCTCAAAGGATGAAGATCTCTGAAAAGATCGGGAAACTTAAAAAAGAAAATGATATTGCCATCTTCCAGCCGGAACGTTGGAAAGTGATTACAGAATACGCTACCCAGAAAGCCAAAGAAACAGGAATGTCTCAGGAGTTTATTGAAAAGGTTTTCAAAGCGATTCACGAAGAATCTATTGAAGTTCAGAATAATATTATGATCAACAGATAATAGAGTATGGAAGACAGGAGTTAAAGGCTGGGAATTTATTTCCCTCCGAATCTTTAATGAAAGTTTTCTGAAGTCTGTACAATCAGGGCTTAGGTATCGGGATTTAGAAAAGCTGAAATATTTGTTTAGCCCTAATTTCCGAATCCTAAGCCCTAATTTCTTATATTTGCACAAGTATTATCTATGAAAGGAAAAATCATTAAATCTACGGGCAGTTGGTATCAGGTTTTGGAATTGGAAACCAATAAGATTTTCGAGGCCAGAATCAGAGGGAAATTTAAATTAATTAAAACCAGACTTACCAATCCGCTTGCTGTAGGTGATTTTGTTGAGTTCCAGCTGGAGCAGGATGATATCGCATGGATTACTAAAATAGAACCACGCACCAATTACCTGATCCGTAAATCGGTCAACCTTTCAAAAGAGGCTCATATTATTGCTTCCAATATTGATCTTGCCTGTTTTATTTTTACCTTAAAACACCCGGAAACCTCACTGGGATTCCTTGACAGGTTTCTGGCATGCTGTGAAGCCTATAATATCACCCCATTAATCCTGTTTAACAAAATTGATGTTTTACACGAAGAAGAAATCGAAATTGTAAAAGACATCGAGTTCCTGTATCAGGAGATTGGATATGACACTCTGGAAATATCTTCATACTCAAAGTTGAATCTTGATCAGCTTCAGGAATTGCTTAAAGATAAAACTTCCGTATTTTTCGGACACTCCGGTTGTGGGAAGTCCACATTGGTGAATGCACTGCAGCCAGGATTAAACCTTAAAACTTCAGAAATTTCCGATACCCATTTAAAAGGAAAGCATACTACAACTTTTGCCCAGATGCACTTCTGGGACTTTGGAGGAAACGTGATCGATACTCCCGGAGTTCGTGAATTTGCCATGATTGACATTGAAAAAGAAGAAGTACAGCATTATTTTCCTGAAATTTTTAAAAAGAGGGAAGAATGTAAATTCCACAACTGCCTGCATGTCAACGAGCCAAAATGTGCGGTAATAGCCTCTCTGGAAACAGGTGAAATTCAGCATTCCCGTTATGCCACTTATATCAAGCTTATGGACGAAGCTGAAGAAGCCTCTCAGAAATAACCGGACGACAATCTGTTCCCTAACAGATTTCAAAAAAATAAGCATATATAAATTATGTGACTTTATGTCATTCGGACAAAATGTACATAATGATCTGTGAAATATGTGCCAGATAGATCAACTGTGATATTCCTTTGATAAAAAAATTGATTTTATAAAACCTACCCGGAATGAACTTTCTTCATTATTATCCTGTATATATTTTCCGGATGATATCTGATCGGGTATCTGGGAATTAAGAGCTTGTAAAAATGATTTTTTTCTGTTTTTTAATGAAAAATTTTTTACATTTTTAAATAAGTCTTCTTTTCTGACTCACTTTTTCTGACAATAACTCTACTTTTTTCAAATTTATGTCTGCTCTTAAAATAAGGATGTCATAAAAAAGGAAGAACTCCGGTTTGTTTCATTGATTGAAATAGAAGCAATAACGTAACAATACGGTTTTATAAAGTTTTTTATGTTACGGGATTGTTAATAAAGCTATGGATTATTTGCAAATAAAAAACCCAGCCGAAGCTGGGTAAAAACTAATAACCATGAAAACTCAAATTAAACATGAGAATCGCAATAGAATAAACAATTACTGTGCCAAAGTTTGGTTCATGATTTCTTAATAAAAGTTATTTTTATGTTAAAAAAAAATTAAAATAAAAATAAAAGATATTTTTTGTAATTTTGCGGCATTAAAAAAATTATACATTTATGTCTAACATTACATTCACTATGATTAAGCCTGATGCAGTAGCAGACGGACATATCGGTGCAATATTGGGTAAGATTGCTGAAGGAGGTTTTAAAATCAAAGCTTTAAAATTAACTCAGCTTACAGTTGCTGATGCAAAAAAATTCTATGAAGTACATGCTGAAAGACCATTTTATGGAGAATTGGTAGAATTCATGAGTTCAGGTCCTATCGTTGCTGCTGTTTTAGAAAAAGACAACGCAGTAGAGGATTTCAGAACATTGATCGGTTCTACTAACCCTGCTGAAGCAGCTGAAGGTACAATCAGAAAAATGTTTGCAAGAAGCATCGGAGAAAATGCGGTTCACGGTTCAGATTCTGACGAGAATGCATTGATCGAAGCTCAGTTCCATTTTTCAGGGAGAGAGATTTTCTAAGAAAATCATCTTACAAAATAAAAGATCCGGAGATAATTCTCCGGATTTTGTTTTTATATCAATAAGGCTGAATTTTAAAGATTATTTTCAACAGCACCTACTTTTTCTCTGTAGAGTTCAAGCGGGCTGGTAAGAAGAACAGCAATGACCGTCATATTCTTGTCAAGTCTTTCTTTGGGAAAATCAATGTAAACACTGCCTGGTCTCGGGCTCCAGTAAAGCTTATTGTAAATTTGGTGAGAAAGTAAGGTACCTTCGCCCACAACTCTTATTCTTGCAATTTCATTTTTTATACCTTTCAGTGCAATGGGGCCTGTGGGGTTTCCTTCAACAAAAAGATAAAGGGTTTGTTTGTCCTTTGATAAGGCACTCATTCCAGGATAATGTCCTTCAGGCAATCCTTTTTCCGTTTCAAAAAAAGCCTCTGCATGCTTGCTGATCCAGTGAAAGGTTTCAGGATTCGTTTTGGAGGTTTTGCCGATATTCATGTGAAGTCCGTCAATAGTAAGGCCTGACTGAGTCAGCAGATTCTTGCCATGATGTAATGTATTCGCTAAATCATAAGCTGCCAGTTGGGTACTCTTGTCCACCAGTATTTCTGCAAGCGGACGTTCTTTCTCCTTAAAATCTTTCAGGAAAACAGGTTGTGTGTTAAAAATAAGCTCAGCAACGGTAACGTCTTTGTCAAATTTTACCTTTGACAGATCCAATGTCAGGGTGCTGTCCCGATAATCCATATTGACCGGTGACTGATCATCTCCGACAATTTTAACGGCATCAGGCTTTGTTGCCAATCCATGAATTTTAGCGAAGTTTTTTACCTCCTCAAGATAAAGAAACAGCGATTTTTTTGAAGCTGATACGGTAGATTTTCCCTTATAGTTTTCAAAAGGAATTCCACGGTCTGTTTCATAGATGGCTTTTTTATATCTGGAGGTCCATCGTCCAAGATCTTTCAGGATTTCCACCTGCTTTTCGGGAATGTTTCCATCGGCCTGCGGTCCAATATCAAGCAGGAGATTTCCTCCCATACTCATCACATCCGTTAATGTCCGGATGATCATATTGGAACTTTTATAATTATAGTCATGAGGCTGATATCCCCATGAATCATTCATGGTATAGCAAAGTTCCCAGAACGGAGTATGGGGTGCTGTTACAGGAATCCCCTGTTCCGGAGTATCGTAATCACCATGCTTATCAAGTCTTGAATTGACAATGATTTCAGGATTGTATTTTTTTAAAAGATCTAAAGTCTGTGTGGCTTTCCATTCTTCAGACGTATGTTCCCAATCTCCATCGAACCAGAAGAGATCAGGATGATACCGGGATGAAAGCTCTGTAAGCTGGGTTTGATAATACCGGATAAAATTCTGCCATCGTTTCGGATCATTGTTGATATCATATCGCTTTTGCGCACGGGTGTAAATATCATAAGAGGAATGACTCCAGTCAGGCAGGGAAAAATAAAGCCCTGTCTTTAACCCCGAATTCTTAAGGCTGCTGATGAAAGGGCTTAAAACATCTTTTTGGGCTGAAGAATGGCGGGGGATGGTAATTGCATTTTCTGCATTCGAATTCCATAATGAAACTCCGTCATGATGTTTGGTGGTAATTACTGCATATTGGGCTCCTGATTCTTTAATCAGCTTTACCCATTGGTCCGGCTGGTATTTTGAAGCGGAAAACCCGTTCAGCTGCTTCATGTAGTTTTCATGATTGATATAATTGTTGTAGAAAGACCATGATTCAGAAATTCCGTTAACAGAATAAATTCCCCAGTGAATAAAAATACCCAGTTTGGCATTTTTGAACCATTCCATTTTTTTGTTATTTTCAACAGATTGAGCTTTTATAGCACTACTGCCGACTGATAAAGCTAAGCCAAGGAAAACTGCTTGAAACAGCCTGTTTTTCATTTTTTAATTTTAAGGCTAAATATAAATAAATTCTTCAAGAATAAATTATTGTATTTTTAGATCTGAAAAGAAATGGAACGTTTATTGCAAATTTCACTTAAAAAGAAGTTATGAAAATTCCAGCATTATTAATGGCGAGTTTACTGGCGGTAGGAGTGTCTGCCCAGACTACGAAACCTGCAGCAAAATCCAAGAAGCCGGTAAAGAAGGTTAAAAAAGTTGTGGCTGCAGATACTGCAGAAAAGCCAAAGCCGGGTAAACCCAAACCTATTGTAAAAAAGGATACACTTGTACTTGGAGAACATGGCTGTCCGGCCTGTGGAATGGGATAAAAGATGAAAAAGCCGCTCTTAGGATTATCAATGATGCCCGAGGCAGATTTTGTTTCGGCTATTTTACCTCTGCTGCAAAGTAATTCTGTAGAAGTACTGGAGTGGTCATTTGACACTTTTTATGAGGCAAAAGAACCGGAGTGGTTGGATGAACTGCTTAATTTTTATTCAGAAAATCAGCGGTTGATCGGTCATGGGGTTTACTATTCGCTGTTTGATGCCTTATGGACTGAAAGACAGGAGAACTGGCTGAAAAAATTAAAAGAAGAAGTCCGTAAAAGAAAATACAACCATATCACGGAACATTTCGGTTTTATGAATACCGAAAATTTCCACCAGGGAGTTCCTTTGCCGGTACCCCTGCATCCGAAAACACTGCTGATAGGAAAAGACAGGCTTTACAGGCTTCAGGATGCTGTTCAGCTTCCTGTGGGTATAGAAAATCTGGCCTTTTCATTTTCCATAGAGGATGTAAAAGAGCAAGGCGTATTCCTTGATAACCTCATAGCAGATATCAATGGTTTCCTGATTCTTGATCTTCATAATATATATTGCCAGGCCTGTAATTTTGAAGTGGAAATGGAGGATATCATCCGTTTATATCCGTTGGATAAAGTAAGGGAAATTCATCTTTCCGGGGGAAGCTGGCAGGAGAGTGTATATGCCAGAAAGATGATTCGCAGAGATACCCACGATGATCTTATTCCTGAAGAAATTTTTTCTGTTTTACCCGCTGTGATTACCCAATGTAATAATCTTGAATATGTAATTATTGAAAGACTGGGGCACACGATAAAAACGGATCAGGAAAAGAGAGCTTTCCTTGATGATTTTACCAGGGCCAGAAGAATAATCGACGATTCGGAAATTAAAACCGGAAAGAAGATCAGATGGGGCCAAAAAGAAATGGGATTTTCAAATAGTCCTGTTGAAGACGATGCTTTATATGAAGAACAATCCAGGTTGACAAAACTTCTTTTTGACAGTTCCGGAGCAGAAATGATCAAAGAACAGAGATTCCATTATTTTAAAACAGAAAACTGGGATCCGGATATGATTCTGACAGCTCAGAATATCATTAAAAAATGGAATCCTTATTAATATCTTACTAATAATCACAAACCAAATTATATGAAAATGATAACTTTAGTTCTGATCATTACTGCCGTCCTTACCGCTCTGATAGGAGGGCTTTTTTATGCTTACTCGTGCTCTGTGGTTCTGGGACTCGGAAAACTGTCCGATGCAGAATACCTGAAAGCGATGCAGCACATCAACCGGGAAATTCTTAATCCCGTTTTTTTCTTAAGCTTTATGGGAACAGCAATTCTTCTTCCGGTATCTGCCTTTCTTTTTCGTGGGCAACCTGCTTTTATTTTCCTTTTGCTTGCATCAGCAGCTTACCTTGTAGGTGTTTTCGGGGTTACTGTGGCTGGAAATGTCCCGATGAACGATATGCTGGACCGGTTTGATATTGCCGGAGCGACCTCGGATGCCATCAAACAGATGCGTGATAATTTTGAAAGCAGATGGAATTTTCTGAATAATATACGAACTGTTTTTTCAGTCATCAGCATTATTCTGACAGTCTGCGCCTGTATCTGGAATAAGGATGTCTGAAAATGAATGAAATACAGGTAGAAATACTTAGTGGTAAATTCAGTATTTCTACGGATGTGTGGTATGTTTTTTATTCGGACATTTGGTATAGATAGCAGCACGAATTTATACATTAAAAATTGTGAAAAAAAATTAGTAACCACGACTACTCAAACTCAAACAGAAAGACAGCCTTCTGGCTGTCTTTTTTATAGGTATGAGAGGGGAATAACCTTTAAGAAACAGTGTTTTTCCTGTGAATGCACCATTGGTTTATTTTGATCTTTGTTTCAATAATAATTAAAATTAAAACCAATGAAACATTTAGAAGAACTTTTGGCAACCGGGCTTTTATTTTCAAAGAAGCTTTATTGTATACTTTTACTTGCTGCTGTGTTTTCTGCAGCCAGCTGCAGTAAAGATGATGATGAAATCATTACGCCTGTAACGTATGCCGTGGAAAATCCTTTGAATAAATACCACGAAGCTGCTGGCTTTACAGTGACAACCAATTTTATCAATTCAGGGAATTATGAATTTGGTCTTGCTTTTTCTCCCGATGTAAAAGGAAAAATGACGGCAATAACCGTAAAACTTCCTGATACGAATGCGAGTCTGAGGGTGACCGTATGGGATTATACTGCTAAAACCGTATTGAGAACAGAAACGGTGAATGTTACTGCTTCCAATACCTTAATCACCAAAGAAATATCAGAATTAGCTTTGGAAAAAGATAAAAAATATATGATTACAATGAACTCCAACGACTGGTATAAAAGATCAAAACCTGATAATACCAATGCGGTGTATCCGATCACTGCAGGAAATATTAAGATTCTGGAATACAAATGGGGAAGTGGTACTGCACAGACGTTTCCGGCTATGACTTCTCTGGATTATAATGGTGGAGATCTGAGCTTTAATTTTCAACAGGTAGACTAATACTAATAACCCTATCTATTTCTTCAATATAAAAGGCAGCTCCTGAGAGCTGCCTTTTATACTATATTAATCTTAATGTTTTAAATCTTTAAAAGCTCAATAGTTCTTTCAGGGCTTTCTGCAGAAAATACAGCATTTCCGGCCACTAAAACATCTGCTCCGGCTTCAAAAAGTTTTGAAGCATTGTCAAGATTTACACCTCCGTCCACTTCAATAAGTGCTGTAGAGTTATTGCTTAAGATAAGATCTTTCGTTTCAGCAATTTTCTTGTAAGTGTTTTCGATGAATTTCTGTCCGCCAAATCCAGGGTTTACACTCATCAACAATACAAGATCTACATCTGCAATGATATCTTCCAGCATAAGAACAGGAGTGGAAGGGTTCAGAACAACACCTGCCTTAGCTCCTTTGCTCTGGATGTGGTGAATGGTTCTGTGAAGATGGGTGCACGCTTCATAATGTACAGATACAAGATCAGCCCCATGATTGATGAATTCATCAACATATTTTTCAGGCTCAACGATCATCAGGTGAACATCCACAAATTTTTTGGCATGCTGCTGAACCGTCTTCATCACAGGAAAACCAAATGAAATGTTCGGTACAAATCTTCCGTCCATAACATCAATATGGAACCAGTCGGCCTGAGATCTGTTCAGCATTTCAATATCTCTTTGCAGATTCCCGAAGTCTGCAGATAAAAGGGATGGAGCAATAAGCTTCGTTTTCATTTTTACTTTTTATACTTTTACTTAGATTTCAATCTTTTAAAATGGATTATCAACCAGAATGTGATACAGGAAAATACTTCCGAATATCACTGTTTCTATGATGGTCAATTTGATATAATTAACTTTAATCACCAGTAATCTGTCAATTATCAATAATCCTAACGGCACGAAACTGACAAAAAATAACATTTCAAGGATCATGTTATATGCTGAACCCGCTTTAGGGGGATCAAACAGCTTATAAACAGTTAAAAAAGCTATATAAAGAAAAAAAAGAGCTGTTAAAACTGATATAAGGGTCGGCTTCCGGATTAAATGATAAAAAAACTTTTCCATTTTAATGATACTTCAGTTTCATTTCCGGCTTGATCTTCAGGATTGTTTCGTAGATCAGTTTTATCACATTCCCTACATCTTCTTTAGATACCATTTCCACTGTTGTATGCATATAGCGCAAAGGTAAGGAAATTAAAGCACTTGGCACACCGCCATTGGAATGAGCGAAAGCATCGGTGTCAGTTCCTGTAGCTCTGCTTGCTGCTGCTCTCTGGTAAGGGATCTTTTTCGTTTTTGCCGTGTCAATGATCAGTTCACGGATGGTATGATGAATACTTGGAGCAAAGAATACAACAGGTCCTGCGCCACATTTCTGATCACCTTCCTTTTTCTTCTCGATCATCGGGGTTGTTGTATCATGGGTAACATCCGTTACGATTGCAATATTAGGCTTGATGGTATCAGCAATCATATCAGCACCATACAGACCCACCTCTTCCTGTACGGAATTGGTAATATAAAGCCCGAAAGGGATTGATTTTTTATTCTCTTTTAAAAGTCTTGCCACTTCAGCAATCATAAAACCTCCGATTCTGTTATCCAGTGCCCTGCAGACAAAGTATCTTTCGTTCATTTCAAAGAATTCATCAGGATAGGTAATCATACATCCCACGAAAATTCCCAGATCCTCCACTTCTTTTTTGGAAGTGGCACCACAGTCGATAAAGATATTTTCAATTTTAGGAGTAGGTTCATTCTGATTGGTTCTGGTATGGATTGCAGGCCAACCGAATACTCCCTTTACAATTCCGTTTTCTCCGTGGATATGCACTACTTTCGAAGGAGCAATGGTCTGATCCGATCCTCCGTTTCTGATCACGTAGATCAGACCGTCATCCGTAATATAATTAACATACCATGAAATTTCATCAGCATGGGCTTCAATCACTACTTTGAATTCGGCTTCAGGATTAATGATTCCGTAGCATGTTCCGTAATGGTCCACTTCAATTTTATCTACATAGGGTCTGATGTAATCCATCCATACTTCCTGTCCCTTATGTTCGTAACCTGTTGGCGATGATGTGTTTAGATATTTTTCTAAAAATTTCAAAGATTTCTTTTCAAATTTCATAAAAAGGAATGATTTTTGCGTTCAATTTTTGTTCTTATAAGTGTAAAAATAATGAATTTTAGTAAGATTATCTGTCTTTTTATTTTCTTTTTTGGAGTCAGTGTTTTCGGTCAGAAGGATGGTATTGTGGCGAAGCCACTCAACCAGTACCCGCCTGAATCCCTGAAAGTAGACGAATTCGGAAATAAATATTATTACGATGAGCAGCAAAAGATCAAGGTGTACGAAATCAATGGCGAGCCTGTGGTCGTACTGGATGAGCTGGTTTTGGTGAATAAACCGAGATTTAATAACCAACTGGACAGGAATTACTATTATTTCCTGAACAAAAAACTCTACAGGGTCTATCCGTTATTTGTAACTGCATTGCAACAGTACAGGGATATCCAGAAAGATATGACGGATATGGATAACAAGGCCAAAAGAAAATTTGTAAGAGAAAGACAGAATATGCTTGCCGATCAGTATGAAAAACAGCTGAGAGATCTTACCACTACTGAAGGGCAGGTATTTGCAAAGCTGATGAACAGGGCTACAGGGAAAAACGTTTATGAGATCATCAAAGAAATGAGAGGCGGATGGAGCGCCTTCTGGTGGAATGTAAAAGGTAAAATGGCTGATATTGATCTGAAAGACCGCTATGATCCGCATAAGAACAGAACTGATGAATTTGTGGAATCACTGCTTCAGTCTAACTGGAACTCCGGTTATCTGCAGCCTTATCCGGGTGCCAATGATTTTAAAGTAAAGAAATAAGATATAAAAAAATACCTGTAAGATGCTTACAGGTATTTTTCTTTTAATTTATCAAATACAATCTTGTCTACAGGAAGGGGAAAAGGGTTATCCGGCCTGTCTATTTCAATCCATTCTGTTTTTTCTATACAGGGATCCAGGATCAGGAAATCCTCTTCATTGGTGATATTCACAATATAATAGATGGTAAGAAGCTGCTCGTTTTCTCTGAATCGGGATACCAGAAAGTTTTCCTGGGTATAAAAATGTTCTACCACCTCTACCTTTACATTAAGCTCTTCATCAAATTCACGGTGCAGACACTCGAGAACACCTTCGCCATACTCCAGACCGCCTCCCGGAAATTTCATTAAAGGTTCACCGGCATATTCCTCAAACAAGGTCAGTACTTTTTTATCTTTTACCGCACAGGCATACACTCTAATGTTGATCTTGTCTATCATATATATAATGTATAATATTTTGTATAGCTAAGGTAAGGAATTTTTGTTGAAAAAAGCTGCATAACGGAAGCAGAAAGCTGTAAGTTCGAGATCAACTGCTGTCCCCTAAAAACTCCCGGACCGCCTATCCTTATTATATATGTTATTATAAAAAAATAAAAGCAAAGCATATCCTTAAACAGCTGCACATGTATGCCAGAGGTATGCTCTACATTTTAATGGCATTAATCATTTCCCGTTTGCCCGGCGGCCCCTGCTTTTTCTCTACCTGGAAGTTAAGGTCCTGAAGAATCCTTCTTACACTTCCTTTGGAAGAATAGGTAGTTAATAATCCGTTAATAGCCATTTTGTCAGACACCAGTTCAAATAAGGGTTTTTCCCAAAGATCAGGCTGTACTCTGGCCCCGAAACAGTCGAAGTAGACCAGGTTGATTTCCGGCAAATCAATGTTCTTCAGGTCAAAAAAGTCACATTCTATCTTTTTTAAGTGGAATCCACTAATGATTTCAACTGACTTTTCCCAATCTGCCAGATGAATTTTCTGATAAATATTTTTAAACTCAGGGTTATCGAAAAGCTCAAAATATGCCAAATCGTTCACTTCGGATTCATTTATGGGGTATTTTTCGAGTGAAAAATAATTGATGACATGATTTTTGTCAGTTTTTAAATATTCATTAATTGTCACCAAAACATTCAAACCTGTTCCAAAACCGAGTTCTAAAATATTAATTTCGCAATCATTTATCAGATTCAGTCCATTTTTGATAAACACGTGTTCGGCTTCCTGAAGTGCCCCGTGATGAGAATGGTAGTTTTCATTCAATTCATTGATAAACAGTGTTTTACTGCCGTCGTTTGTGGTCTTAATTTCTCTTTTCAAGCTAATTTTTTGTCAAATTTACTCTAAAATTTTTATATTTAGAAAATTATGTTAAATTTGTAGAACATCGTAAAAATTTTAAAAAATGATAATTCAAAAAACTGAAAACTCCAGAATTTCTACATTCGACCCGAACAATTTTTCATTTGGTGGTACTTTCATTGATCATATGATCATATGCGAGTACGAAAACGGAAAATGGGGTGATGTAAAATTAGTTCCTTACGGTCCGATACCGTTTACACCTGCAATGATGGGAGTAAACTATGGACAAGCTTGTTTTGAAGGTATGAAAGCCTACAAAGACAAAGACGGGCAGGTTTTCCTTTTCAGGCCTGAAAAGAATTTTGAACGTATCAACAAGTCAGCGAAGCGTCTTGCCATGCCTGAGGTGACTGAGGAAATGTTTTTAGACGGATTAAAAGCATTGGTAGATATCGATAGAGAATGGATTCCGCAAGGAGAGGGAATGTCATTATATATCAGACCATTGATTTTTGCTACGGAAGAAGCTTTGAAAGCGAGAGTAGCTAATAAATATATGTTTGCTATCGTTGCAACACCGGCGAAAAGCTACTATTCAGAGCCGGTTTCTGTAAAAATTTCTGACCACTATTCAAGAGCTGCCAACGGAGGGGTAGGTTCTGCTAAGGCGGCCGGAAACTATGCTGCTTCATTCTATCCTACACAATTGGCCATCGAAGAAGGATATGAGCAGATTATCTGGACAGATGATGCTACCCACGAATATTTTGAAGAAAGTGGTACCATGAACGTGTTTGTAAGAATCAACGATACAATCTATACGCCGCCAACTTCTGAGAAAATCCTTGACGGAGTAACAAGAGACAGCTTCATTCAACTGGCTAAGAAAAGAGGAATTGAAGTGAAAGTAGAGCCTATCGCAGTGAAAACAGTGATTGAAGCTTTAAAAGCAGGTTCTCTTAAGGAAGTATGGGGAGTAGGAACTGCTGTGGTAACCACTCAATTCCAGGCTTTAGGATATCAGGGCGAGAAATTGGAGCTTCCAAGATTATCTGATGAAGAAAGCTATGCTGCGATCCTTAAAAAAGACCTTGTAGATCTGCAAAACAACCTTTCTGAAGATCCTTTCGGATGGAGAGTGGTGGTAGATCATGTACTTGAAACAGTTTAATCGTATTTATATACACTATAGAAAGCCGGGAATTTTCCCGGCTTTTGTTATTCTGTTTGTAATTGAGAATAGATTATTTTCAATCAAAAAATCCTTGGATTTTTTCAACTTACGTGTTCTCCTCAACGTAACTTTATTAACTTATAAAACTTAAGTGTCTAAAAAACTTTTGTTTCTTTTGTGGTTAGATTAACGACAGATTGTACATACACAGATGTCAGTCTATAATTTCTGTTTATAAATTAAGCATAGATTATTTTCAATCAAAAAATCCTTGGATTTTTTCAACTTATGTGTTCTCCTCAACGCAACTTTATTAACTTATAAAACTTAAGTGTCTAAAACTTTTGTTTCTTATGTGGTTAAATTAACGACAGATTGTACATACACAGATGTCAGTCTATAATTTCTGTTTATAAATTAAGCATAGATTAGTTCCAACCAAAAAATCTTTGGATTTTTCAACTTACGTGTTCTTCTCAACGCAACTTTTTTAACTTATAAAACTTAAGTGTCTAAAAAAACTTTTGTTTCTCTTATGGTTGGATTTAAACCACAGATACAAACACATGCTTTATATAATTTACATTAATGGTTTAAAAGCTTTTGTAATTGATTCGCAAAATGTGTATTTTCGCAGAAGTTTATGAAAAAAATACTCTTCATTTCAGCCATAAGCCTGTTGAGCTGTAACAGAAATACTCAGAAGGCACATCCTCCTGTAGGCGGTGTTCTGAGCCAGAAAGACCTGGATGTTTCTAAAAACAGGATGAAAAATCTGAACAGTCTGGAAAGAAGCCAGATTCAGGATTGGATCAATGGCCAGTCTGTGAAGTATTATCCTACGCAGCTGAATTACTGGGTGACGGAAGAAGGTTATGATAAAAGAGAAAGAAGGCCGGATGACAGCCGGATTTCCTATTCTTATGAGCTGTACGATTTTGATCAGACTAAGATCTACGATCAGGCTTTTGAAAGAAGAGATGCCAGGTTTGGTCATTTTGATGAACTGAAAGCGGTGGAGAATGCTTTGCGTTTTATACATGATGGAGAGGAAGTAACGCTTTTGGTACCGTCTTCTTTGGCTTATGGAACTTTCGGAGACGAAAAGAAAATAGATAACGATATCCCATTAATCATAAAATTAAAAGCTTTATAATACATGAAATTGTTTAACAAGAATATAATTCTGGCAGCGGCAAGTATTTCGCTGATGAGTTGTACCCCAATTTATAAAAAAATGAACGTAGACAAAGAAACTTACGAAGGTCTTAATGACGGACTTTATGCCAATCTTCAAACCACAAAAGGTAACATGATTGTGAAGTTTGAGGACAAGAAAGCACCAGTAACTGTAGCCAACTTTATCGGTCTTGCAGAAGGGAAAATCGATAACAAAGCTAAGGCTAAAGGAGTTCCTTACTATGACGGAACTATTTTCCACAGAGTGATCAAAGATTTCATGATCCAGGGAGGTGATCCTCAGGGAACCGGAATGGGAGATCCCGGATATAAATTTGAAGATGAAAGAAACGACCTTAAACACACTGGGAAAGGTATTCTTTCTATGGCAAACTCAGGACCTAATACAAACGGGTCTCAGTTCTTCATTACTGAAGTAGCTACCCCTTGGTTAGACGGAAGACACACGATCTTCGGAAAAGTGGTAAAAGGTAACGATGTGATTGATGCTATTGCTAATGTTGAAAAAGGAGCTCAGGATAAGCCTAAGACAGATATTGTTTTAGAAAAAGTTTCTGTTTTCAGTAAAGGTGACGAGTACAAAAATTACGATGCTGCTAAAACTTTCAACGAAGGAAAAGCTAAAATCGCAGAAAACAATAAAGCTTTCATCGCTAAAGAAGAAGCTGAAAAGAAGAAAAAAGAAGAAGAGTTCAAAGCAAACCAGGAAAAATTAGTTGAAAGCTTAAAAGCCGGTATGCAGAAAACAGAATCAGGTCTTTACTATAAAATCACAAAAACAGCTGACGGTAAAGCTCCAAAAGCTGGTGACAATGTATCTGTACATTATGCGGGTAAATTGGTAGACGGAACTGAATTCGATTCTTCATTCAAGAGAAATGAGCCGATCGAAATTCCAATCGGAATGGGAAGAGTGATCAAAGGATGGGATGAAGGGATCCTGTTATTGAAAGAAGGAGAAACTGCTACATTACTGATCCCGCCGGCAATGGCTTACGGAGAAAGAGGGGCAGGAGGAGTGATCCCGCCAAACTCATGGTTGGTTTTCGATGTTGAGCTTGTAAAAGTAAAATAATTGCATCTAAAGATATGAAGCCGTTCCGGAAGGAGCGGCTTTTTTGTTGAGAAAAGTCCCGTAGAAATACGGATGTTGTATACATGCAAATAATTTCTATCTTTATCCGGCACCTAAAAAACAAAATAAGAATATGTTTGATCTGAATTACGATGTAATAAAACAGGAGATAGAAGCAGAAACCTGTAAAGAGCACAATCTGCATCCGGAATTTGTAAAAACCGACGAAGGCTTCGGAATAAGAGCCTGCTGCGAACCTTTCCATCAGGAGCTCGTGGCAAAATCTGAAAAAATGGTAGAGGAGGAGACTACGAAGTTTCTTGAGAAAATGATGAAGGATATTTTTAAAGAGTAATTTGTAAAATTGTATAAAAAAACCGCCCTTTCAAAAAGGGCGGTTTTCAGTAAAAGAAAGATTAAAAAGTTATATGTTTCTGCCTGATCTTTTCTTCATTCCTGTTCCGGCCAGGGAACTGATGAATACAAGGCCAAAGCCGATATAAGCAGCAAATGCTGTCAGATATATAATTAAGCTGTTTAAGCTTGGATTTGAGGTGTATACCAATACCGAAAAGGCAGCAAAACTCAATACCAAAAGCAGGCTCCAGATATGCATTTTTGCAGCATCTTCATTTCTCTTAAAAATCATTTCAAAAAAGGCTCTCATCATTACTAACATTTTAAGGGTTATACAATTAATTATTATAAAGGCATACGCATTGCGGTAAAAAGAATGGCATATTCTTTTACTGGGCTAAGGTTCACGATGACTTTGCCATTTATTTATATCATAATACCGGGCTTTACGTCCGGGATATATTTCAATTCTGAATCAAAAGATTCATGGGTTTTATTGATGATACCAGTCAGATACGGGGGCGCAAAACTGCTGTGAAAAATCAACGGAGGTTAATCAATCACGTTCCCGTATCTTTTACGGCATCGTAGAAAAAAAAGGATTCATATACATCAATATGAACTTGAATCAGTGGAAAACTGAAAATCCACAGAAAACCTTCTTTCTCATCCTTAGTGCTTTTTTAATTTTTTCTCAATACTGTACATGCTAATATCATGCCAAAGTGACTATTTCACTATTAACACTTTTGTTTTGACGGTTGTACCGGATTGTTTTTCAGTGTTTTTTGATCGTTATTTCCTTAAACAAAGAAAAAGACTTATTTTTAAATGAATTTGTATACTATGAAAAAAATATATACCGGGTTGGTATTTTTGTTCAGTTTCTTGGGATTTGGACAACAACTTTCGGAAGCAGAAAAAAAGATGACTGAATTAGCAGGGATCTGGAAGACAGAAGTGCAAGGAAGTCCCCTGACTCTGGATATCAGTCTGGAAAAAAATAAAGGGAAAGAATATATTCAGATTTCATTAATCAACCTCACTGGCGAAAAATTTGTAGTCAGTGAAAGTAAAGTGGTATCACCTTCCGGGTCTGAATTTAAGATAAATATACTCAACGCAGGATTTGAACAATATAAGAACTGTAAAATCAAAGATGCTGTAATCAACCTTAAAAGGTTAGAGAATGATTCTGTTTCCTTCAGTTATCATTCTGAGATTACAGACTGTTCCTTTGGCAATGACAATGGTTTGGAAATACCTGATATTGACGGATTGATTTTTAAAAAAGAAAAATAAACATTTCATTGTGATCAGGGAAGATCTAAATAAAAGCATTCAAAATTCTGTAGACCGTCTTTTACGATTGGCAAAGATGTCTTGCCGGAATACAATCTCCCGTAATATCTTCTATATCGTATCCGATTTTAATGAATATAAAGGAGAGAATGGCACAGAGCAAAGAGGATTGAGAAACAGAATTAATAATTCAAAAGAACTTCTTGGTTTAGATGCTGCAGTAGAAATTTTAAAGAAGGATTACCATGATCTCTATGATGTTAATTTATATGTTTTCAGATCATTTAAGAGGGAAACGATCATAGAGATTCAGTTTTACCGTAAATCCAATTTTGATGCTGATTATTTTGCTTTGATAAAGGATCATCCTCCAATGTTCCACTCTAAAATTTCAATACCGGCTTATGCATTGGAAGGCGGCAAATTTGATGTGAACTGGGAATCAGGTGGAGGATGGCATCATGCGTGGAAGAGTTTTTTATTTAAAACTTTTATGTACAGACGTAAAGCCAGGGGGGGAAATTAGAGGTAATTAAGGTTTAAACTAAACTTGAATAATATTTATTAGAAAACAGGCTAAATCCGTTCGTATTAAATTAATTAAAATCAATCAATGAAAACGATTGTGCTATCTGTATGTTTTTTGCCGGGTTTATTCTTCACACAGAATAATAGTACAGGGATAGATTTTTCTGTTCCGGAAAACTCTTTGTACCTTAAATCAATTATAGACCGGAATCAATTTTTTGGCCTTGAAAGTATTGTTAAAAGCCCAGGAGGCATAATTTATAGATTTTGGAATACCAGAACATGTATTGAAGTTTCCAATATCAATGGAACTGTGAAAGGTAAGGTAGTATTGGCTGTTAAAAATCAGGATAATGAAAGTTATTTTAGAAAATCTTATGAATTGAGCCATGACCAGACAGAGAATGTTTTTAATATTATTAATCAATATGATATAGATCATTTTCCCACAGATTCTAAAATAAAAGGCTGGATACAAGGTTTTGATGGTAATGTAATCGATATAGAATCTAATATAGACCAGCATTATATTTACAAAAAATATTGGACTCCCGGTTTTCAAAATATACCTGAAAGTAAAATCATTATGAATATTACGGATGATATTGAAAAAGCCACTGCTGTGGCAGCTTTGATTAAAAAATTCGATTCAGAAATTAAAGCAATTTGCTATAGATTTTATGGGACAGCATATTCTATTTGTAAAATAATGACTAAAAAAGAGATGCGAAAATTAAAAAAGAAAAAAAACCGTCTCTAAAGACGGTTTTATCTGTTACCAGTTTTTATCAATCATATAAATAATCTGCGTCATTGCGGCAGCACCTAATAAAAGCTCTCTCCGGTTCACTTTCTCAAAAGTATCTTCTTCTGTATGATGAATATCAAAATAACGTTGCGAATCCGGCATCAGTTCAGCCGCAGGAACGCCCATATCATGAAGCGGATAAAGATCTGTTCCTGAGAACTGTTCTTCAAAGTTATACACCCCGTAAGGAAGGAATAATTTCGACCATCCCTGAATCTGTTTTCTCTTAGTCTCATCCATATCGAGGGCGATTCCTCTCGGAGCAAATCCTCCTGCATCGGATTCTATGGCAAAAAGATGCTTTTCATTCTTTTCTTTGGCTACTTTACCATATTGAATGCCACCCTTTACTCCGTTTTCTTCATTGGCAAAACAAACGACCCTGATGGTATGGTTGTTGGGGATGCCCAGCTTTTTAAAAGTCCTCAATACTTCGATGCTTTGTACAATTCCGGCTCCGTCATCATGGGCCCCTTCACCTACGTCCCAGGAATCGAGGTGTCCGCCTACAACGATGACACTCTGGTCTTTTTTACCGGTGATTTCACCGATTACGGAATGGGAGAGTTTTTCGCCTTTCATTCCACAGTTGGAGTTCAGTTTGGCAGTGATCTTTTGATTCTTTAATAATGCTTCCAGTTCGTCAGCTGTAGTACTGCCGACAGCTACGGCAGGTATTTTTGAAACATTGTTTTCATAGCGCATTGCTCCGGTATGGGGAACATCGTCAAAAGCTGAAGAAAGAGAACGGATAATGGCAAATTTACCGCCTTTTTTGGCAGTTAAAGAAGCGGCAGTTGTTCTGTACTTAGCGGCATCACCATATCCCTTGAATGTTTCTATGAACGATTGGCTGAAAGGGTAGTTGAAGAACAGAATTTTATCTTTGACCTTGTCAGCAGGAAGTTTATCATATTCCTCCATAGATTTGACCATAATGATCTCGCCTGAAACATCTTTTCCGCCGGTGCCTTCAGAATTTCCTAAAGAAAGCATTTTAAGACTTTTCCAGCTTCCGTTGGCAGTTTTGATGTGCAGCGATTCTTTCCCTCTTTCCCAGACCGGGATCATGACTTCCTGAAGCCAGACCTTATCTGCTCCGGCGTCACGGAGTTTCTGCTCAGCCCATTTTACAGACTTTTCGTAAGCTTCTGATCCGCTTAAGCGGTGGCCGATGGTTTTTGTGAGCTCTCTCAGCTCGGTGTATCCTTTTCCGTTATTTAAAATCTCATTGGAAATTTTTTTAAACTGAACGGAATCTTCTTTAGACTGGCCGAATGCAGCCATTCCGATAAGCAATAATGAGGTTCCTAATATCTTTTTCATTGTTACCAATTTTTATCAATCATATAAATAAGTTGTGTCATTACAACGGAACCGAGGAGAAGTTCTCTCCGGTTCACTTTTTCAAAAGTATCTTCAGCAGTATGGTGAATATCAAAATAACGCTGCGGATCGGGAACCAGTTCTGCTGTGGGAACACCCATCTCATGAAGCGGTGCAATATCCGATCCTGAATATTTTCCTTCAAAATTGTAAACGCCGTAAGGTAAGAATAAACGGCCCCAGCTTTTGATCTGGTTTCTTTGGGCGTCACCCATTTCCAGGGAAATTCCTCTCGGGGAAAATCCTCCGGCATCGGATTCTATGGCAAAAAGATGTTTTTCGTTCTTTTCTTTGGCTGTTTTTCCATATTGTTTGCCGCCTTTGGTGCCGTTTTCTTCGTTGGCAAAGCAAACTGCTCTGATCGTGTGGTTATTTTGAAGTCCTAATTTTTTAAAGGTTCTTAAGACTTCAATACTCTGTACAATTCCGGCTCCGTCATCATGGGCCCCTTCACCTACATCCCAGGAATCAAGATGTCCACCCATTACAATGACGCTGTTGTCTTTTTTGCCAGTAATTTCACCGATAACGGAGTGAGAAAGTTTTTCACCTTTCATCCCGCAATTGGAATTAAGTTTGGCTGTTACTTTCTGTGTTCTTAATAAGGCTTCAAGTTCGTCTGCTGACGTATTGCCGATAGTAATAGCGGGAACTTTGGAAATATGATCTTCATAACGCATATTACCTGTATGGGGAACATCGTCAAATGCCGATGAAAGAGATCTGATAATGGCAAATTTACCTCCTTTTTTAGCGGTTAAAGATGCTGCCGTTCTTCTGTAAGCACCAGCCTCGCGGTAGGCAATAAAGGTCTGTACATGCTCCTGATTAAAAGGGTAGTTAAAAAAAACGATTTTGTCTTTAATTTTCTCTGCAGGCAGCTGATCGTATTCTTCCAGTGATCTCACCATAATGATCTCACCTGAAACATCTTTTCCGCCTGTTCCTTCGGAATTACCCAAAGAAAGCATTTTTATATTTTTCCAATTGCCATTGGACGTTTTGATGTGTAAAGATTCTTTCCCCCTTTCCCAGACAGGGATCATGACTTCCTGAAGCCATACTTTATCTGCACCGGCATCACGGAGTTTCTGTGCTGCCCACTGTACGGATTTTTCATACGCTTCTGAGCCACTTAGACGATGGCCGATACTTTTTGTAAGTTCCTTCAGTTCAGTGTATCCTTTTCCGTTATTCAGGATCTCTGCGGATATTTTCCTGAACTGTAAAGAGTCTTCTTTAGTCTGGCCGGATAAAAAGACCAGTCCTAAAATTAATGATGAAAGGCTTGCTATCTTTTTCATATTACCAGTTTTTATCAACCATCAAAATCATCTGTGTCATGGCAACTGCACCGAGAAGAAGTTCCCTTTTATTCACTTTATCAAAAGTATCCTGTTCGGAATGATGGTAATCGAAATATCTTTGGGTGTCTACAACAAGCTCAGCCAAGGGAATGTCCAGTTTTTTTAAAGGCGAAATATCCTGGATGGCCTCTGTTTGGTCGAAATCATAAACGCCATAAGGCAGAAAATATTCTTTCCATGGGAAAATCAATCTTCTTCTTTGAGGAGACATATCTAAAGAAAACCCTCTTGGGGAATATCCTCCGGCATCTGTTCCCAGTGCAAATATGTGTTTTTCATCCCTCTTTTTTACATAAGCAGCATACATCTCACGACCCTGACCTCCGTTTTCGCTGTTCGCATATAAAACCACCCGGATGGTATGGTTATTTTCATACCCAAGTGCTTTGAGTGTTCTTAAAACTTCGATGCATTGGGCGACACCTGTTCCGTCATCAATAGCCCCTTCGCCAATATCCCATGAATCAAGCTGAGCACCCAGAACAATTACTTTAGAATCTTTTTTACCCTGAATTTCAGCAATGATATTCGGATTGGTGGTGTCTCCTTTTGATTCGGCAGTCATGTTGATTTTAGCCGTAACCTTTTGCTTTTTTATGGTCCTTTCCAGCTCATCTGCGGATCTTGTTCCTATTGATAAAGCAGGAATTTTAATTTTATCATCCGGCTCATAGTAAATCATTTTGGCATGCGGAGTATCATCATTAGCGGTTGTCAGTGATCTTATAATCAATGCTTTTGCGCCTGTTTTGGCAATTACTGAAGCGGAGATTAATTTTGATTTGGCCGTCAGTAAATAAGAATCACTGGTATTGATGATTTTCGGGTCCATAGGAACATTCACGAAAACTATTTTGTCTTTTAGCTGGCCTATTGACATGGCGTTTAGTTCCGCAGTGGAATTGATCAAAACAATTTCCCCGGTCAGGTCTTTTCCTCCGGTTCCTTCCGAGTTTCCGAAAGAAAGCATTCTGATATTTTTCCAGTCTCCGTTTCCTGTTTTTATATGCAGGGATTCTTTTCCTCTGATCCATACCGGAGCTTTGGCTTCCTGTCTCCAGATCATATTGATGCCGATCTCCTTAAATTTTTTTTCAGCCCATTCTACTGCTTTTGCATAGCCGGGAGTAGCGCTGAAACGGGGCCCGATGCCTTTTGTAAGTTCTCCGAGATTTTCATAAGCCTTACCATTGGTCATGATCTCGTCTGAGATCTTTCTGAATTCATCGTGATAGTTTAATTTTACAGGAATCGCTGTTTTACCTGCAGGCTTTTTCTGGATTTTTTTTTGAGAAAATAAAAATCCACTCAAAAAGAGTGGAAGTATAATGAATATTTTTTTCATTTTTTATTTACCTTTCTTTTACCGATGATAAAAGTAGGGAAAAAATAGGAAATTATTAAGGTTTCATATCGTACATTAACAGTGCCGTAATCAATTTTGGCTCAATAAATGTACATTTCGGAGGCATGCTCAGTTTCAGGTCTGAAATTTTAATCATATCGTTAAAACTTACCGGGTAGATACCGAAGCCTACTTTTCCTTCACCACTGTCAACTTTCTCTTTTAAAATATTGATTCCGTTGATATTGGAGGTTCCTTTTACATAAGAAATAAGTTCCGAGCTGTCCGGATCTTCGATCTTAAGAATATTTTTAAAAATATATTTATCTAAAAGATGGTGATCCAGGTTATCCAGAGACATTTCTTTGGAACGCAGATCATGTTTTACGTGAAGTGAGTAGAACTTACCACCCATATACATCGAGATGTGGAATTTCTGGGAAGGGTAGTAAGGGGTTTCTCCTTTTTCATGGATCAGGAAATACTGATCAAGCTGCTTCAGGAATTCTTCATTGGAAATACCGTTCAGGTCGTGTAAGAGCCTGTTGTAATCATGGATTTTGATAGACTGATTGGAAACGATGAAGCTGTATACGAAATTGTAAAGCTCAGTTCCGTTATGTCTTTTGTTTTTCTCTTTATGACGTTTTGCATTCAGGGCAGTAGAGCCAATCCTGTGGTGTCCGTCAGCAATATAGAATGAATCGATCTGATCAATCACCTCTTTAAACTGCTGCAGCTTCAGGCGGTTGTCTATTCTCCAGATCTTGTGTCTGATCCCGATGGAATCTACGTGGTTAAAGATAGGAACATTTTTTTCCTCATGGTTCATCAGCAACTCAATTTTTGAGTTGGCAGGGTAGGTAAGCAGTACAGGTTCTGCCTGCAGGCTTACTTTTTCAAGGTAGTGAGCCAGTTTTTCTTTTTTCTGGGGAATGGTACTTTCGTGTCTTTTTATTTTTCCATTCCAGAAATCTTCAATACTTGCTAGTCCGAGAAGGCCTCTGAAGATCTGTTTGTTCGGGTAGATCTGTTCATAGAGATAATACGCTGAATTGTCCTGGATCAGTTTCTTTTCTTCCAGGAGTTCTTCAAAAGTAGAACGGATTTTTCTCAGGTTCCGGTCAATATCTTTAGATTTACTTACAACGTATGGTTTGATCATATTGATGTAAGTATTTTCAACTTGAGCCTTCTCTGCGATCTCCTCCTGGGTAAAATTATCCAGTGGATGGGTAGGGAAAGTACTCTCGATGTCTCTATGAGGTCTTATTCCACGGAAAGGTTTAAAAACAGGCATATTTATCTTATAGTTTCTTTTTGTAGCTTAATAATTTGTTCTGCAAGTTCGGTACCGATTTTCTCTTGCGCATCTATCGTATTTCCGCCTACATGAGGGGAAAGTGAAAGTGCCGGATTCATTAATAAAGGCAGTTCGGGGCTTGGCTCATTTTCAAAAACATCCAATGCCGCTCCGGCTACTTTTCCTGAATCTATAAAATCAATCAGTGCCACTTCATTCATCACACCGCCTCGTGCAGTATTCACAATATACACACCGTCCTTCATTTT
Organism: Chryseobacterium arthrosphaerae; assembly: GCF_001684965.1. Taxonomy (NCBI): domain Bacteria; kingdom Pseudomonadati; phylum Bacteroidota; class Flavobacteriia; order Flavobacteriales; family Weeksellaceae; genus Chryseobacterium; species Chryseobacterium arthrosphaerae. The sequence goes on from NZ_MAYG01000001.1 coordinate 894,916, forward strand.
CTCAAACTGTGGGGTGTCTATAATGTATTCATTCGTTTTCGGAGTGTTGATACTGATAAAATCAGCTTCTCTAAGGAACGCATCCATATCATTGGTGGAAGTGATTTCAAAGTTCACCGCCTGCCCGTCAAAAAAATGTAATGTAATTACTTCTGTTTTCGGGCTTCTTGTGAGAACCTGTATTTTCATTCCTAAAGCGATTCCTATTTTCACGACTTCCTGGCCAATGCTTCCGAAGCCGATTACTCCTAATGTTTTTCCTGAAAGTTCATAAGCATTGCTGAATGATTTTTTCATCGCATTGAAGTGTGTTTCTCCCTCCAGAGGCATCAGCCTGTTCGATTCATGAAGAAACCTTGCCAGTGCAATAAAGTGTCCGAAAACCAATTCAGCTACTGATTTTGAAGATGCTGTAGGGGTATTGATGACCTTGATTCCTTTGCTTTTTGCATATTCAACATCAATATTATCCATCCCGATACCACCTCTTCCAATGATTTTAAGACCAGGGCACGCATCAATCAGGTTTTGTTTTACCTTCGTTGCACTTCTTACAAGAAGAACATCCACATTATTATCGTTGATAAAATTAATAACGTGATCCTGGGCCACTCTATTGTCCAGAACTTCAATTCCGGCTTCTTTTAAAGCGAGTTCTCCTGCTTTTGAGATTCCATCGTTTGCTAAAACTTTCATGTGTTATTTTATTACAGATGTTAGATTTAAGATGTCAGAGATCAGACTTTGAAGGTCTGCTGTCTGGTATCTGCTGTCTGATATCTTTTTATTTTTTCGGTCGCCTAATATAAGCTATTTTATCGACTTCATTACATCCACCAATACCTGCACACTCTCAATAGGAAGTGCGTTGTACAGGCTGGCTCTGTATCCGCCCAGGCTTCTGTGTCCGTTCAGTCCGCTGATTCCTGCAGCTTTCCAGGCATTGTCAAATTCTTCTTTTTTGCTTTCGTCTGTAATTTTGAAAGAAACATTCATCAGAGAACGGTCTTCTTTTACGCAGAACGTTTCAAAAAGAGGGTTGCTGTCGATTTCATCATACAGAAGTTTGGCTTTTGCTTCATTTCTTTGTTCTGCAGCTGCAATTCCGCCATTATTTTCCAGGTGCTGAAGCGTCAGTAAAGAAGCATAGATCGGGAACACCGGCGGGGTATTGTACATCGATTCTTTAGAAATGTGCTGTGAGTAATCCAGCATAGAAAGCATATTTTCTCTTCCGGTTTTACCAAGGATCTCTTTTTTGATCACTACCAGAGTAACCCCTGCAGGTCCCATATTCTTCTGGGCTCCGGCATAGATCAGATCAAATTTGGAAAAATCAAGCTGTCTGGAGAAAATATCAGAACTCATATCACACACCATCAGAGTATCCACTTCAGGGAAGGACTTCATCTGGGTTCCGTATATTGTATTGTTGGATGTGCAGTGGAAATAATCATATTCTGATCCCACCGTATAATCTTTAGGAATGAAAGAATAGTTTTCTTCCTTTGAAGAACCTACTACGTCTACTGTTCCTAGTTTTTTTGCTTCTTTAATAGCTCCTGCAGCCCATGTTCCCGTATCCAGGTAAGCTGCTTTTCCGCCTACTTTCATCAGGTTGTAGGGTACCATGGCAAACTGCATGCTGGCACCGCTTCCCAAATAAAGTACCTCATAATCATCACCAAGATTCATCAATCTTTTTACAATTGCACGTGCTTCGTCCATTACAGCAACGAAATCCTTGCTTCTGTGGGAGATTTCAAGAAGGGATAGCCCGATACCATTGAAGTCCAGGATAGCCTGTGCTGATTTTTCGAATACCTCTTGTGGTAAAATACATGGTCCTGCGCTGAAGTTGTGCTTTTTGTTCATATTTTTATTTTTTGGTTGCCTCCGGAATATTTTTCATTCCTTTAGCTTTGTTTGTGGTTTTCTATTAGGTTTACTGAGGTTTTTATTAAAAAAAGCCGCCTCAAAAGCATGAGACGGAGTTCTTTTATTCGCCGTGTAAGAATGCTTTTTTATTAAGCAGTGCTTCTTCAGATTCTACATGGTCTTCATCAGGTACGCAGCAGTCTACCGGACATACGGCAGCACATTGCGGCTCCTCATGGAATCCTTTACATTCAGTACATTTGTCTGTAACAATGAAATAAACATCATCACTTACAGGTTCCTGAGGTGCGTTCGCATCTACAGTAAGTCCTGAAGGAAGCGTTACAGTACCTTGAAGTGTTGTACCTTCAGAAGCTTTCCAGTCTACGGCTCCTTCATATATTGCATTATTTGGACATTCCGGTTCGCAAGCCCCGCAGTTAATGCATTCATCAGTTATTTTAATAGCCATCGCTAATTTTTTTTAAATTTGCACAAAATTACAAAATATTCCCCAATTTTAAAGTAATTATGAATACCGAAAATCAAGTTTTAGGACTTATTAAATTAAGTGATTATATAAAAGCGTTTTTAGCTAAGAAAACAGAAGATTACAATGAAGATGATGCAAATATTGAATTATTGTTAAAAAGATCTGAAATAGAGAATCCGTGGTTTACGGTTGATAATCAGAAATTTGCTTTACAGCAATGGGCAGATCTTCTTACGGAAGAGCAGATCAAAAACTGGCTTAAAAAATATTCAGTCTCAAGGATTTCGAAGAGAGTGGGACTTATTCTTGCCGGAAATATTCCTCTGGTGGGTTTTCATGATGTGATTTCAGTAGTGCTGAGCAATCATATTCCTGTGATCAAACTGTCTTCAAAAGACAAATACCTGATTCCGTTTCTGTTAAAAAAATGGAAAGAATTCTCTGATGATCAGGTCCGGTTTGAGTTTGTAGAGAGGCTGGAGAATTTTGATGCAGTGATTGCTACAGGAAGTAATAATACAGCAAGATATCTGGAATATTATTTTAAAAACCATTTAAGTATCATCCGTAAAAACAGGACTTCAATTGCTGTTTTAAAAGGAGATGAAACGGATCAAGAGCTTCAGCTTCTGGCAAAAGATATTTTCCAGTATTTCGGGCTGGGATGCAGAAATGTAACCAGAATTTTTATTCCGGAAGATTTCGTGATCGACAGGCTTTTTGAAAACTTTTTGGGCTTCCAGGATATCATCAATCATAATAAGTATGCTAACAATTATGATTATAACAGAGCGGTTTACCTGTTGAATCAGGATAAATTCTGGGATAATAATTTTGTGATGCTGAAGGAAGATGATAAGCTGTTCAGCCCGCTTTCCGTGATCAATTTCAGCCGGTATAAGTTTTTGGAGGAGGTGAAAGATTTTATTGCTGAAAATGAAGAAAATATTCAGTGTGTAGTGGCAAAGGATGAACTTGGGCTGAATTCAGTTTCATTTGGTGAAGCACAGAATCCCGGGCTTGATACCTATGCCGATAATGTGGATACCATGAAGTTTTTGGAATTGGTCTGATTTTCGTATCTTCCATCACCTATTTCACCTAATAACAAAATGAATCATATGAAAAAATTATTTCTGGGCCTTGCGCTTATAGGCGGACAGCTGATGTTTGCACAGAAAGTTGTTGACCTTAAGGTTGAGAACAATCAGAAAAAAGAACAGCCTGCCACTATAAGCAAAGAAAAGGTAAATACTTATAATGATAATTTCCTTGCATTTATCAATGCACTGCAGTCTTCCGACCGTAAAACAATGGACGGACTACTTTCTGATAAAGTAAAAGAGATTGTTACAGACGATGTTCTTAAAAAAGTAAAAGACGGTATTGATTACAGTAAAAAACTTGAAATACTGAAAGTGGGATATTATGTAACCATGGATGGCATCAGTCATCCTAATATCAAATATAAATATGCCGGAGATAAGTCTTCAAAAGAAGCGATCAGTGCTGTTTTTGATGATGATGGAAAAATTCTTGGCGTATTACCGGCTAAGAGTGAAAAATGAAAATTAATTTCGAATTAAATTAAAAAAAATATTAACTATGATGACAGATGTTTTAGTCGCTCATTCTACAGAAGTGGAAAAAGCGGATTTTTACAAGAAGACCTATTTGCATGTTGCTTTGTCTATTCTTGCATTTATTGGAGTGGAAACAGTTTTGTTGAAGACTGTGCCTGTAGAAGTTATTGCAATGATGTTTCAGGGAAGGCTTACCTGGCTTTTGATCATCGGTGTATTCTGGTTAGCTTCTATTCTGGCTTCCAAATGGTCTCTTTCGCAAAGTAAATCCACTCAGTACCTTGGGTTAGGGTTTTATATTCTGCTTGAAGCGGTTATTTTTATGCCGTTGCTTTTTATTGCTACGAATATGGCAGGAGGGGCTAATGTAATTTTCCAGGCTGCCACTTTGACCATTGCTATGTTTGCCGGTATTTCAGCGGTAGCATTTACTTCTAAACGGGATTTTTCTTTTTTAAGAAATATCATCATCATCGGAGGTTTTATTTCTATCGGCCTGATTGTTGGCGGAATGATCTTCGGTTTTAATCTTGGATTGTGGTTCTCTGTAGGAATGGTTATACTGGCTTCTGCGACGATCTTATACCAGACAAGTAAACTGAAAGATTCATATGGAACCCATCAGTACGTAGGAGCTGCATTACAGCTTTTTGCTTCTATTATGCTGTTGTTCTGGTATATCCTGAATATTTTGATGAGCAGAAGAAGTTAATCTTCTAATCTTAAACACATAAAAAAATCCTGATAGTACTATCAGGATTTTTTGTTTTATACTTGTCCTGTGTTTATATTACGCCTGGCATTGTTGTCGTATAGGTAACGGATGCGGAGGGTACGGAAAGTGACTGAGAGGCATCATTATAATTGATATCCTGTGTCAGCGCTATAGAGAAGTTCACTGTTGATGTTGTTTTATTAGTGTAAGACACAGTCACCGTAATGGTTTGTTTAAGACCGGAGGTGGTAAGGTCTATCCCTCTTCCCTGTACGGGATTTCTGTCTCTGTTCGTATTATTATCAAGAGTTCCTGAATTGATTGTCCCTCCGGTACTGTTTTTATTGGTATAGGATCCGGTAAGGGAGAATGCACTTGAAGGAACCGCCGTTGCGTCAGTGATTGCCGGTAAAGCAAAACCGGCAGCGAATAAATTATTAGTATTGTTAACGTTGATGGTGTATGTTGCATCCAGTTTCTGGCCTGCTGCTACGGGAATGGTAAGATCATTCAGTGTAGTGACAGAGCTTGGATTGGTGAAAGGAGGAGTGTTCACTGGAGCAGTCGTTACTTTCGATAATCCTGTAATGACATCCTGATACTTCACAATAAAGGTATATGGATTACCGGCCTGGTTGGCTACAACGGTATCCGGGATGCCATCTCCGTTTGAATCATAGACCGCTTTATACTGGAAAACACCAGTGGTCTGAGGGTATCCCTGGGCAGTTACCAGGGGAATAGCCTGATTGTTTCCGGCATATACCTGTCCGCTGTAAGTATAATTGATTCCGTTGGTTTGCTGGGTTGCATCTGAAGTATTGATCACCATACCTCCGGCAGCAGTAATATCTGCTAACAGGTTGATGGAAGGAGGAGTTTTAGTTCCGGCCAGCGAGTTGAAGACGTAAAGATAAGTATCCTGATCGTTGGTGATCTTGGTAACTGCAGGATTGGGTGGCGGTGTAGAGCAGAGGGATCCCCATTTACCTTTGGAGGCAATCCAGTAATCAATACATCCGGAATCTGTATTGTAATACATCATGCCGTTGTCAAGCTGATTGGTTGGAGTAATGTTGGATGCATTTGATGCCGGTGTGATGCCGCCGTTTTTCTGATCGGGAAGCTGAGGGAGCATGAATGTTTTTGCAGTTGCTGTAGCGCCGCTGCCGGTTTTTAACTGTAGTACTGCATTAGCGTGAGGAGTTGTGGTGTTGATGCCTACTTGCGCCTGTACGGCCACGAAGCATAATGTAGCCATGCAGATGGCGAGTTGTTTTTTTTTCATAAATAATTTGCTTTTTGTGATTAATAAAAAAACTCTATATAAGTTTTAACAAATATAGAGCTAATTTTAACAAATTATATAGAGTATAATTTAATTATTTATCAATTGATCCTAATACCTTTTGAGCGAATGAGTTTAAGGCATCCTTTTCGCTCATTCCGTTGCGGACATTGCCATGAACTTCCAAAGCACCGCAAATATTGGTAATAAGTTCTCCTGCTACATTCAGATCTTCTTCGCTGGTTCCTCTGAATTCACAGAAGCTTTCCAAAACTTCCAGTGTCTTTTCAAGGTTTTCAGGAGTCTGGTTTTGATAGAATTGTCTTATGATCGGTAATTTCATTATTGTAATTCGTTAAAAAGGTTAATTAAACTTTCTGCCTGGTTAGATTGAACCTGGTTCACCAATTCACCGTTTTTGAAGATTGCGAAAGTAGGAAGGTTGTCTACTTTAGCTAATTTTCTGCTTTCAGGAAGTTTTTCTGCGTCAACATATAAAAATGGAATGCTCTCATTTTCAGAAGCCAGTTTTTTGAATTTAGGCTTCATGATTCTGCAGTTTCCGCACCATGTTGCTCCATATTGAACGACTACTTTTTCGTTGTCATTGACTATATTCTGTAATGTATCTTCGGTTAATTCTGTGTACATAATAGTTGTGTGTTGGTTAAATAATTGGTAATAGCTATTCTTAGGTGAACGTAAAATTTCACCTGAATAAAGTAAAGAATAAGGGTATTGGAATAATAGAAAATGAGATAAGCTTACAGCATCATGAAATTCATTTCAGTTTATCTCATTTTCATATTTTTAGAATATATTAGTTCTTAGCTAGGTATTCTGCAGTAGAAGTTCTGTCAGCTTTCATAGCGTCTTTTCCTTCTTCCCAGTTTGCAGGGCATACTTCACCGTGTTTCTGAACGTGTGTGTAAGCGTCGATTAATCTTAAGAATTCTTTTACGTTTCTTCCAAGAGGCATATCGTTTACCGCTTCGTGGAAAATTTTTCCTGTTTCGTCGATAAGGTAAGTTGCTCTGTACGTTACGTTAGAACCTGTGAAAACTTCTTCTCCTTCTTCATTGTATTCGAAATCCTGATCTACGATTCCTAATGTGTTAGCCAGTTGTCTGTGTGTATCAGCCAAAAGCGGGTAAGTTACTCCTTCAATACCTCCGTTATCTTTTGGTGTGTTCAGCCATGCGAAGTGTACTTCATTGGTATCACAAGATGCACCGATTACTTTAGTGTTTCTTTTTTCGAACTCACCTAAAGCCTCCTGGAAAGCGTGAAGCTCAGTAGGGCATACAAAAGTGAAATCTTTAGGGTACCAGAATAAAAGAACTTTTTGTTGGTTGTTTACTGCTTCGTCAAGGATGTTGATTCTTAGATCGTCACCCATTTCAGACATTGCATCAATTGTTAAGTTTGGGAATTTTTTTCCTACTAAAGACATAATTTTCTGTTTTTATATTTAAATTTCTTATGCAAATATAGAAAAGATTTATCTATCGAACAAATGAATTTTGATAAATAAAATCTATAATTGTTTTTGATAGCGGTTACATGAAAAAGCCCTGAAACCAGGGCTTTTGCTTATTTCAACATCAGAATATTTTCTGCTGAATTGGGTTTTTACTCCATTCAGTTTCTTCATATTTGTCTCATTTACTTTGACTTGAAGAATTTGTTTTTTAATCTTTAAGACTGTTTGCGTACCGTATGATCCTTAACTGTATTTTTCAAGGGTTTCTTTGATTCTTTTCATAGCCTCTCTAAGATCTTCTTCAGAAGCGGCATAGGAAAACCTGATACATTCAGGGCTTCCGAAAGAATAACCGCCCACGCATCCCACATGGGCATTTTCAAGAAGGAACATGGCAAAGTCATCTGAATTTTTGATTTCAGTTCCGTTCAATGTTTTACCGATATAGTGAGAAATATCCGGGAAGAAGTAGAAGGCGGCTTTTGGAAGTAATACCTTGAACCCTGGAATTTCTTTGATCAGCTCATATACCAGGTCTCTTCTCTTTTTAAAGGCGTCGATCATGTATCTGTATTCGGACGGATCTGTTTTTAATGCTGTGATGGATGCTCTCTGAGCCATAGTGTTGGCTCCGCTGGTCATCTGCCCCTGAACTTTCTCACAAGCTTTAGCCAGCCATTCAGGACATGCGGAGTACCCGATTCTCCAGCCTGTCATAGCAAAGGCTTTTGACATTCCGTTGATTACTGCGGTCTGCTCATATACCTCCGGGAACTGGGCAATAGAAGTAGTCTTTGTTTCATAATTGATGAATTCATAGATCTCATCCGAAATAACCGTTACATTCGGATATTTCGCTATTACTTTGGCAATAGACTTCAATTCATCATAAGTGTAATATCCTCCGGATGGGTTACATGGAGAGCTGAAAAGGATGGCTTTGGTTTTGTCAGTGATCGCTTCTTCCACCTGTTCTGCCGTTACTTTAAAATCCGTTACATAGGAAGTGGGAAGCATCACAGAATTTCCGCCCATCATTTTCACCATTTCATCATAGCTTACCCAGTAAGGTGCAGGAAGCAATACTTCGTCCCCGTCATTGATGATCGCTGCCAATACATTTAAAATAGCCTGTTTTGCCCCGTTGGAAACACAGATCTGAGTAGGCTTGTATTCTAAATTGTTATCTCTTTTTAATTTATAGGCAATCGCCTCACGCAATTCCAGAAATCCGGGAACAGGAGAGTAGTGGCTGTAGTTTTGGTTGATGGCATCGAAAGCGGCCTGTTTGATATTATCCGGAACATCAAAATCCGGTTCACCAAGAGTTAAGCTGATCACGTCTATTCCGCTGGCTTTCATTTCCCTGGCTTTGTTTGACATTACAAAAGTCTGTGAGTATCCTAATCTTTTTACTCTATCTGAAAGTTTATCCATGTATTTTTTGAATTTTAACAAATATATAATAAAAACGTTTTGTGGGGGTAATAAAGTAGGGGGACTTTTTGAAGATTTTTATCAGGTTTCTGACGATTCGACATATCGGAAATACTGTCATCTGCTTAATTTCAGGCTATAGTTTAAAATGATATTATCCAAAAACAATTCGGGAGAAAAGTACTGATTAGCACGTAATCGTTCATGTTTTTTGATATACCTCTCCTGAAAATTTGAATAAAGCCAATAAAAACTTATTTTTGCAGACTATAATAATTCACATGTCTACATCGTTACTATTAAAATACTTTCCGGATCTTACAGAAACACAGTTGAAACAGTTTGCACAACTGGAGACTTTGTATAATGAATGGAATGAAAAGATCAACGTAATTTCCAGAAAAGATATGGAATCGCTGTATGAAAAGCATATCCTGCATTCTCTTGGAATTGCAAAAGTGATGGAATTTGCTCCGGGGACCAAAGTCCTGGATATCGGAACCGGTGGCGGTTTTCCGGGAATTCCTCTGGCTATTCTTTTTCCTGAAACAGAATTTACCTTAATTGATTCTATCGGTAAGAAGATCAGTGTGGTAAACGCGGTAGCAGAAGGGGTAGGCCTTACCAATGTAACGGCTATTCACGGAAGAGCGGAAAAACTGAAAGAAAAATTCCACTTTGTAGTCAGCAGAGCTGTAACCCAGATGCCGGAGTTTTTAAGATGGCTGAAAGGAAAATTTGAAAAAGAACAGTTTAATCCCAAGCATAACGGAATTTTATATTTAAAAGGCGGAGACCTTGCAGAAGAACTTGCCGGACTTAAATGTGAGATATTCAACCTTAAACACTATTTTGATGAAGAGTTTTTTGATACTAAAAAAGTAGTTTATGTATCAAAAGGTAATTTCAATTCCTGATTTCATAAGATTGGGGAATAATTTTTGCTGAATATTTATTAATAATCACAAAATTGAAGGTTATGAAAAAGTTTTTAAATCTTGGATTTTCGATATTGGCAGCAGGCTTTTTTCTGGTCTCCTGTAATGACGATGATTATGAAACCATTGAATCTGTTGATAAGATCAAAATAGACAGTGTAAAGATCGTAAGCGATACTATGGATGTTTTTGCAATACAAAGCATAAAAACCTATTCTACCTATCCGTCTCAATGCGAAGGATTTTATGGCTATGATTATATTTATAACAATAATCTCGAAAGAACGGTTACTGCCTATAAATACAGAACCAACGGGCCTTGTACCCAGGGAAATTATGTAGGAGCCAACCAGATCAATTTCAGTCCTCAGAAGAAAGGAACCTATACCTTTAAATTCTGGAACGGCGGAAACAGCTGGATCACCAAAACAATTGTGGTGGAATAATGAAGATGACTTTTATATTTTGTTTGTTTTCTGTTCAGATGGCATTCAGCCAGAAAATCATGTGGCAGGAAGAACAAAAGCTGGTGTGGGATAATTTTAAAAGTCCTGTCAACAGAAAGAATAATCCGGATGTTGCAGCCTATACCAATTGTGGCTGGGAATTCTCCGTTGTGAAATCCAGCAATCCGAAATCACCCGTTACCATTAAGATCCAGGCCATATTCAATGAAGATAAATCCTGGAAAGATGTAAAAAAGATCAATGATTATATTTTACTGCATGAGCAGAAGCATTTTGATATTGCTGAGCTGTTTGTAAGGAAGTTCAGAAAGGCTGTTGCCGAAAAAATCAGTACTTCAGGAGATTATAATAAATATTTTAAAACCATTTACAACGGAATATCTATCGATTATAAAAACTTCCAGATTTCTTATGACAGAGACACCCGTCATGGGATGGACAAAGAAAAGCAGGCTGAGTATAATGCTGCTATTTCTCAAGAATTAGACAATTTAAAAAGCTATCAATCCCTTTGAAATTCCTCAATAAGATCATCCACGAGCTCCTGGCGCAGGATACAGACCTTTCTGCGTTCAATATTGTGCTTCCCGGGAAACGTCCGATTGTGTTTATCAGACAGATCCTGGAAGAAAACAATTATTCGGGATTTCTGCCCAATTTCTTTACCATAGAGGAACTGATTAATAAAATTGCAGATAAACAGCCTATCCAGGGGATTCCACTATGGCTTTTCTCATTTGATGTGTACAGGAGTCTGAACCTTATTCCAAGAGATGATTTTTCGGATTTCCTGAAGTGGTTTCCAACCCTGCAGAAAGACTGGGATGATATTCTGAAATTTTCAGACAGTGACCAGGCAGTTCTGCAGTACATGTTTGATGAGGAAAGGATCAAGGAATGGGCTCAGAACCTTGGTGAAGATGATGATGTCCCAAGAAAGAAGTTCCTTAATTTCTGGCAGAATATGAACGTTTTCCTTCCGGAACTCAAAAGCCGGTTACAGGAAAAGAACTGGGCTACCTCCGGAATGATCCATGAAACAGCTAAAGCCAGCATCGGTGATTTTGCCCAAAATACTACCGAGCAGTTTGTTTTCTGTGGTTTCAATGCCTTTACGCCGGTTGAGGAAAAGCTTGTAAGAAGTCTTTTGCAGTGGAATAAAGCGCAGTGTTTCTTTCAGGCAGACCGTTATTATTTTGATGATGAAAGACAGGAAGCCGGGAAATTCCTCAGAAATCATAAAATGTGGAAAGAGTTCGACGATAACAGAGCTTTCCAGTGGATTGAAGATGACTTTAACCAACCTAAGAATATCAAAGTATATGAAGTTTCCGGAAATGTAACCCAAACTAAGGTACTGCCGGAAATATTCAAAGAGATCAACAATAAAACCTATTCCAATACTGCTGTGGTGCTGCTGGATGAAAATCTTCTTCCTGCAAGCCTTGATGTAATGCACGGGGTGGAAAACCTGAATATTACAATGGGGTTTCCGTTGAAAAACCTGTCTTTCTCCAACGCTGTGAAAAGACTCTTTTATCTGCAGAAACAGCTCGAAAAAAATAAATCATCTTACTATTACAGGGATATTTTTCCTATTCTGGAAGAACTTCCCAAGTCGGTGGAGGATGAGCAGATCATCAATGATTTCAGGGCGAAAGTAGAAGAACGGAATATTGTCTATATTTCAAGAAAGCTTCTACAGGAACTTTTGAACGGACTTTCTTATGCAAACCTGCTTGAAAAGGCCGTAAGTACCAATGCTTACCTGGATATGCTGATCTCATTCTGCCAGCAGGTAAAATGGCTGGATATAGACGATATTCAGTACGAGAATGTCTCTCATTTTGAGAATGCTTTCAGGATCATCAAAAACCAGCTGACGCCGTACAATATCGAGATCAGAATGGAAACGCTGGAGATTCTGATCAATCAGCATATCAATTCCGAGAGTATAGACTTTCAGGGGGAACCTTTAAGAGGATTGCAGATCATGGGGCTGCTGGAAACCCGTCTTCTGAATTTTGAGAACGTGATCATGCTTTCTGTAAACGAAGGGAAACTGCCATTGGGAAATTCCCAGAATACCTACATTCCGTTTGATATCCGACGCTTTTTTGACCTTCATACTTTCCTGGAAAATGACAGTATTTATGCCTATCACTTTTACAGGCTGATCCAGGATGCCCGGAATGTGCATTTGCTCTATAATGCATTAAGCTCAGGGGTCAATACCGGTGAGAAAAGCCGTTTTATTACCCAGATTGAAATGGAGAGTTCCCATCAGATCGAACACCTGATCATCGAGAATTCTTCCGAGCCTATTGCAACCCAACCTATTGAAATTCCAAAGACGCACATTGTACAGGAGCGACTTCTGAAATGGAAAGAAAAAGTATCCGCTTCACACCTTACAAGTTATCTTTATAATCCGATAGATTTCTATTTGTCAAAGATTCTGAACACTTCGGAAACGGATGAGATCGAAGAGGAATTGTCTGTGAAGAATTACGGAAACCTTGTCCATTATTCACTTCAAGAAGTATATGAAGTTCTGAAAGGTAAGGTATTAAAAGAAAGTGATTTAAATAATTCAATTAAAGCGATAGATCAATATATAAACATCGCTATCGAGAAGCTTAAACATCAGCCTGAGTTCTACGAAAAGGGGATGAATTACATCCATAAAGCGATTGCTAAAAAGGTGATCGAAAACGTTCTCAACCATGACCTTGAACTGATAAAGCAAGGGAATAAGCTGGAGATTATTGACATTGAAAGAAGGTTTGAAAATGTGGAATTCTACCTTGACGGAAATGATAAAATTTCCTTCTTCGGATTTATAGACAGAATTGATAAACTGAACGGAACTTTAAGAATCATTGATTATAAAACGGCAAAGATCAAAAACCTTAACGTAAAAATTGATGAAGAAAACGTTGACCGGTATTTCCACAACAGTGAAAGAAAACAGGCGCTGCAGCTTTGTATTTACCACTATGTAGTACAGCACCTTCCTGAGTTCTGGGGATTTCCGATAGAAACCGGGATCTGGAGTTTTGCCGATGCCAGGAAAGGTATGGTTTCCCTGCAGTTTGATAAGGGAGATATTGATGATGCCATGAAATCTGTAAAAAGTCTTATCCTTGAAATTCTGAATCCGGATATCAATTTTGTGGAGACGGTAAAAGCATATTAAGAATATTTAATATTCATAATTATACGCTTTCGATTAATAATCAATGTTTTATTTTCTGTTTATTTCTTAAAGCAAAACGGTAAATCGATCAGTACGTTTTTTATGTATCTTTACTCTTTACTAACATTTTTAAAGTTTACAAGGAATAAACTTAGGAGTACTCATGAAAAAAATCCTGATATTTTTAGCTGTTGTTGTCTCTCTTATTATCAAATCTCAGCAAAAGAATGATTCTCTGAATCTTGCTCTTCAGAATGTAACCAAAGACACCAGGTTCGGTCTGGCGCTCAGTGGCGGCGGAGCCAAAGGTTTTGCCCATATCGGTATTCTGAAAATGATCGATTCTCTGGGGATTAAGGTAGATTATATTACCGGAACCAGTATGGGAGGGATTCTGGGAGGCCTTTACGCTATGGGCTATAATGCTGACCAGCTGAAGCATACGATCTATAAAGTAGACTGGAACAGGATTCTGAGCAATAAGATCCCTTACAACAAAGTGAATATCAGTGAAAAAGACGAATATGATAAATATATTCTTGAATTTCCTGTGGTCAAAGGAATTCCAACCCTTCCCAGTTCCTATATTGAAGGGCAGTATATGGGCGAAGTATTGAATACCCTTACTTTTAATGCCAAGCATATCAATGATTTCAGCAAACTGAGAATTCCTGTAGAACTCACGTCTTCAGATATTGAAAACGGAGGGCTGATCATGCAGAAACAGGGATCCCTACCTCTGGCTATCCGTTCAACACTGGCCATTCCTGCAGCTTTTGCTCCCGTTTATATCGATGGGAAATTACTTGTAGACGGAGGGCTCGACAGAAATTATCCGGCCAATGAAGTCCGGGAAATGGGAGCTGATTTTGTGATCGGAGGGTATACAGGGTTCAGGCTTTTTACCAAAAAAGAAATTGAAAACCCGATGAAGATGATCTATCAGACCCATGCCATCCGTTCAGTGGAAGATTTCAAGCACCAGAAAGAATTGTCGAACATCCTGGTAGATTTTGTGGATCCATTAGGGGATATTACCACCAAAGACTTTGCCCGTTACAGGAAGATCATTAAAATCGGCGAGATAGAAGCCAGAAAGCACCTCCCTGAATTTGTAGCTCTGGCAGAGACACAGCGCAGGTTAGGCATTCAATATGAGCACAATATGATTGAAGAAGTGAAACTCCCTACAACAAAATTCACTTTCAACGAAGAAGACGGGACGCCCATGGCAGATAAAGCTGAAATTGAAGTGATTAAGAAACAGATGGGACTTGCGGAAGGGAAGTACTATGATGTAAAAACCGTCAACGAAGCAATAGACAGGGTTTTTGGAATGAGACAGTACGTCAAAGTGTATTATACCTATACCAATACCGGGGATGCGCTTACCATGAATATTTTTGTGAAAAGAGCTAAGAAAGGGGCCTTTAAGCTTGCCCTGCATTATGATACTGAACAGTCTGTCGGGATTATTGTCAACTATACCTACAGGAATATCATTCTGAACAGGTCCAGATTTTTGGCAACGGTTGACATTTCAGAGCGTTTTAAAGCAAGACTGGCCTATCAGCAGTTCTTAGACAGCGGAGAGCGTTTATGGCTGGATCTGGAGGCTAAAATGATCCATCTTAAGAGTAATGATCTTAACTTTAGGCTGTACGATGTAGGAAATGAGAGCAGCAGTGATAATTTTCCTAACCATATGTACCGTAATATAACCGGTAAAATTGCCCTGAATTATAATATAAGCCCGAATGCTGTGATTTCCCTGGGTACGGAATTCAGTACAGAAAGAATGTACAGTTTGCTGGATAAGGTAGATCAGGCCAAAATAGACAACTACAGTAAAAAGCTTTACAATCACAGCAATTTTAATACGTTCCTGAAATTCGAACAGAATAATCTTAATAAAAGATATTTCTTCACAAAAGGAAACCATCTGCAGGTAAGCACAAGATTCTATTATGGTGACCGGTATGACCTGTATGATCTGAATACGGTACAGCCATTGCTTTATCCCATATTAAATCCTGAAGAACCTTATTATTATCAGCCTAAGAATCTGGTTGCTTTTACGTTAAATGAAAACTTTGCCTATCCTGTCACAAGAAGGCTTGCTGCCAAAGTTAATTTGTTTCTTGGAACAAGCTTCGGCTCTAAGAAAGAAGAAAGGGTTCCTTATCTTTTTCTGAACCAGAAATACAACCTGGGGGGAAGCGAATATAATTATGACCTGCTAAGCCCGGAATTCAACGGTCTCAGACAGAAAGAACTGCCTATGACCTCTGTAGCGAAAGCAGGGATATCATTTCAGTACAGAATCATGAAAAGACTGTATCTTACCCCTTCATTCAGCTATGGTAAAGTAAGTGAAGAATATTCTCCGTTTGATAACAGTTTTGATATGTTCGGCTACGGAGTCAATCTGGGATATGAATCTCTTTTAGGGCCAATAAGTCTTAATATTTCAAGAAACAATCAGCTTGATTTCTCACGGATCTATTTCAGTATCGGCTTTAAATTCTAAGCATGATTCAAAGAAACGTTTTAAATTAAAAGTTTACATAAATAATTTTGTTGGTTTATAATCAGTATGTTGTATTTATAAAATGATGGTGGATTTTTCGTTTGGTATTAAATGAAAAAGCACTCCATTGCTGAAGTGCCAAAAATTAACTTGAAATGATATTATAGAAAATGAAATAGTGTTCTGTCTTTTATAATTTTACTTTTTTATGAATAATTTTTCCGTTGGTAAGGGTCAGCTGTACCACATATACGCCGGATTCAAGGCTGGATGATTCAAATACAGGCTTATTGATTTCCTGCTGAACAACCAGTGCACCTGAAATGCTGTAAATGCTGATATTTCTGATATCACTATTTGCTTTCACCTTAATCTGTCTGTTTTGCGTGAAGATATCTGTATTACTTTCTGTTATCTGATCTGATATTGCTTTCCTGAATTGGAGATTATAGAATGGGGTTGCCACTTCAAAAGTATAGTTTTTACCCTCCAGATCCTGCAGACTGATGCCTCCGGTTTCTCTGTACTGCTCATTGGAAACCGTTTTAACCAGATTTTTATTTTCGTCGAAAATATAGACTGCAGTAAGCTCTTCCTGATCAGTTTTTAACTTTAAAACCGCATTGTTCTCGGATTGTACGATTTCGTTTTCTGCAATCTCTTTGGGGGTAGCTTTGATGTAAGGAATTATTTTATTTTCATTGTTTTCCGATACTTTCAAAAGATAGACTCCGTCTTTCAAAGACGATAAACTTCGTTCACCGGCTGATCTTTTTTCTGTTTTTTCTTTATTAAAATCAGTGATTTCAAGCAGCTGCATATTTCCAAGATCCGGTTTGATCTGGGAAGAAGATAGAGTGGGTTCTTCAGTCGGAGTTGTTGCAACCTGCTTTCCAAAGATAGAACCTGCTATAGCCCACTGATTGAGCAGTCCGCCGCTTCTCAGGGTATTAAACTTGGCATTGGAAGCCAGGGTAAACGGTACAATGCCGCCTACATGGCCTATAGGTCCCCAGTAAAAAGAATCCAGCTTATATTTGTTCAGGTCCCACCACGGATAGTATCCCCGCTGAACGTCAATCGTTTTAGAAGTATTTTCAGGTGGAATGGCCAGGTCTACTGTAGAATGCCCAAGCGTCATAGGAGTTTTATTGTACCAGTCGTAGACATCTTTAGGCTTCAGGCATTGTCTGAATTTATGGTTGGGATTATTGGTGACATCATTCACAAAATTAGTGGTGAATAGCTTTCTCCAGATCACAGGCCCCCAAAGCAGGCCTCCGTTGTCCTGTACTACATGATAGTTGTATCGATCCAGATACTCGGCAGAAATAACTTCTGAAATATCATTAGTATAGGCTTGATATCCTGTATTATTGCAGCTGTGAAGAACATTGGCCAGAAATGAGCTGAACGGATAGATATCCTTTTCTAATACCCCTTTCTTTAAAGTTGTTTCCGACATATCATAAGGGCCGTCACCCATGTAGGCATATCTGAATTTTATATTGTCCGGGTTGGAAATACTTAATCTTTTGAGTGTAGACATGGCAGCGTGTGCCCCCTGCGAATAGCCGGCCAGAAAGTATTCATCATAACGCTTTACATTCAGTTGTGCCAAAGCTTTATTGGCAGCTGTAATGAAATCAATAGTGGCTCCGGCTTCTGTTGCGTAGTCTACATAAGGGTGAGTTCCTTCACCAGTACCCATCCCTACATAGTCAGGGGCCATTAAAATATAACCGTTCAGCACGTAAGAAAGCTCCACAACAAATCCTGCAGTAAGGGCTCCTTTGAAATTGGAAGGAACATTATGCCTGCTGTCGGTAGTTCCGTGATCAGAGACAACGGTAGACAGCTTGAATCCTACATTGGGATACATCAGAAGTCCGGTAGCTTTTACAAGAACATTGTTTTCATTTTTGGTGTAGTACGTTATTTTATAGCCTTTCAACCCAACATTGAAACTATTGAGGTAACTTACAAAATCCGGTGCGTTCTGCTCACCCAGATTATTGGCAATGAAATTGACAACTCCCTGCGGGGTCAAATCCAGTTTCTGTTCAGCGCTTACCAGATCCCCTGCCTGTTGGGCAAAATAGAAGGGAGCAGTAAGTCCTATTAAAAAAGTTGTGATTTTCTTCATGTAGTGAATTTTTATTAACGTCAAGGTAATAACTTTATTAAATTCACAAAAATATTATGACATTAATAATTATTCATTGAATATCAATTCTCCGGAAAGTGAGTAAAATAAAAGAGTCTGATCCGAAGACCAGACTCTTGATGCTGTATTTTTCTTTTTCTTAGAAAGCGTTGATACCTGTAATGTCTAAACCGGTGATCAGTAAGTGAACGTCGTGAGTTCCTTCATACGTAATCACAGACTCCAGGTTGGCAGCGTGTCTCATCATCGGGAATTCACCCATGATTCCCATACCTCCAAGAATCTGTCTTGATTCTCTTGCGATGTCAATAGCCATTTTTACGTTGTTACGCTTAGCCATTGAGATTTGTGCAGGAGTTGCTTTATGATCATTCTTAAGGTTTCCTAACTGAAGGCATAATAACTGAGCTTTGGTGATCTCCGTTAAGAACTC
Source organism: Chryseobacterium arthrosphaerae (assembly GCF_001684965.1). Classification (NCBI taxonomy): domain Bacteria; kingdom Pseudomonadati; phylum Bacteroidota; class Flavobacteriia; order Flavobacteriales; family Weeksellaceae; genus Chryseobacterium; species Chryseobacterium arthrosphaerae. The sequence goes on from NZ_MAYG01000001.1 coordinate 913,527, forward strand.
AGCTAATTTTTTCTGTTGAAGCTGGTAAGAACCAATAGGTTTTCCAAACTGTTTTCTTTCTTTAGAATACTGAACAGCTGTACAGTAACAGTCGATAGCCGCACCGATTACTCCCCATGAAATTCCATATCTTGCAGAATTCAGACAGGAAAGAGGTCCTTTCAGTCCAGTAACCCCCGGAAGAAGGTTTTCTTTAGGTACCTTTACGTCATTGAATACCAGTTCCCCGGTTTTGGAAGCTCTTAAGCTCCATTTATTGTGTGTTTCCGGAGTTGTGAAGCCTTCCATTCCTCTTTCAACGATCAATCCCTGTACTTTTCCCTCCTCATTCTTTGCCCATACTACGGCAATATCGCAAAGAGGAGAGTTGGTGATCCACATTTTAGCACCGTTCAAAAGATAATGATCACCCATATCTTTAAAATAGGTTTCCATAGAGCCCGGATCAGAACCGTGGTTAGGCTCAGTCAATCCAAAAGATCCTATCATTTCTCCTGCAGCAAGCTTAGGAAGATATTTCTTTTTCTGTTCTTCAGATCCAAATTCATTAATCGGGAACATGACCAGAGAGCTCTGTACTGAAGCAGCAGAACGTACTGCAGAATCTCCTCTTTCCAACTCCTGCATGATAAGACCGTAAGAAATCTGGTCTAATCCTGAACCACCATATTCAACAGGAATATAAGGTCCTAAAGCCCCGATTTTCCCTAATTCTCTCATAAGGCCAGGAAGATCTGTATGATTTTGAGCTGCCTGATCAATCTGCGGCATTACAAAACTTTCCACCCAGTCTCTTACAGATTGGCGGATCAGTTTGTGTTCTTCAGTAAGTAAAGCATCAATTCCATAATAATCAGGGATGCTTGTAAGAGGATAATATGACATGATTTTTTGATTTTGTTAAAAATAACATTTTTCGTGGTGTCTGGAAAATTTTTTTGAAAACTTATCTTTACGCTGGTTTTCAAAGAGATAATGCATGATTTTCCTGTTTAATGGAGAAAATCTGTATTTTAAACCTCCTCATCATTGGAGATCGGGTACTGGTTGACAGCGTTGTGAACCTTGGTTTTGAATTTATACAGGTAGGGCGCTTTGTTGGCAGAGCCGTCGTAAAGCTTCTCCAGCCTGTCGAGAATATTTAAGCTTAAGATTTTTCTCTGGAAATTGTTTCTTCTGAATTTCTGCCCTAAAATGGTTTCGTAAAGAGCCTGAAGGTCTTTCATCGTAAACTTTTCCGGAAGCAGATTACTGGCTGCCACTTCCGTATTGATGTTCATCCGCAGATATTCCAGGCCGGTTTCTATGATCCTGTCGTGGTCAAAAGCCATTTTAGGCAGTTTATTCACTTCAAACCATTCACAGCTTTCGTTGAAAGCATCAGGAAAAGTATCCGCTATTGAAAAATCAATAAGGCTGCAGTAGCCTACCGTGATGAATCTCTGAAAAATCCAGTGATCTTCCGGAACTTCTATTCCTTTGTTTTTCAGAAGAATCTGATGTACATTGTTCTCGGTACGGTCTATTCTTCCGAAGGTATGAAACTGTTTTAAGAATAAATCTTTAAGATGCGTTCTTTCATACAAAACCCTTGCTGCAGCTTCACGAAGGTCTTCATCATTGAAAACAAAACCACCGGGAAGTGACCACAGGTCCAGATCATGATACTTGAGAAGCAGTACTTTCAGAATATTATTATGAAAGCCGAATATGGTGCAGTCTACCGAAATATGGGCTACGAAATCTTTGGTGTCAATAAGTTCCCGAAGTGTTTCTTTGCTTTTTGTGTCTTTGATTTTCATGGCAGTAAAAATAAAACTATTTTCTAAATTTTCCTTTTTGCGAGATTAAAATACACTAAACTAATCACAAAAAGAAGAATAATACAGGATAAAATATACAGCGGATAAAAGTTGAGCATCTGTTTTCCGAACAGTACAGCCATGATAATGGAGCTTACAGAACTGCCCAGGGAGGAGAAAATGACGATAAGGGAGGTGAAAAGATTGACTTTTTCTTTATCAACCTGTGCAATCATCTTTGAGTTGATAACAGGGTAGAGCGGCGAGAGGAATAAGCCTATCACCGGAAATAAAAAAAGAATAAGCCTTGAATCTTCAGAGTCGAAATACTGTATACCTACAATGGTTATCAGCAAAAGGGTAATGAAAATCATACAGGTAATATAATATCCAGGAAGTGAGAATCTTCTGATGATATTGGCCGTTACTGTTCTTCCTGCATAGGAAAACAGCGACAGGAAAGAAGTGGCCTGAAGCGCAAAAAAAGAATTTACCTTCAGATGGTTTTTATAGAAAGAAGGCAGCCATGAATTGAATCCCTGTTCCACAAAGACAATACAGAAGATCACTGCCAGAAATAATGCCACCGCCGGAGTGGTAAATCCTGAAAGCTCTGAGAAGATATTTTTATTTTCCAAAGGCTGGGCCTCTGAAATAGGGGCTTTTGAAAGAAGGAAAATGGTGATGGCAGACAAAACGGCGATCAGTAAAAAACCAAACTTCCAGAATTCGGAATACGGGCTGGAGATCAGCCACCCAAAGCCGGTATTCACCACAAAAATTCCGATCATAAAAGAAGCTTCCACGCTGTTCATGGTCTTCGCCAGTGATTTTTCATCCGAAATATTATTCCTGATAATCCCAAAAACACAGATCTTTCCGATGGCAAAACAGGCCCCGATAATGGCAAACCACAGTTTGTAAAACCAGAAGACTTCAACAAACGGTAGAAGGCAGGAACAGACTCCAACAATGGCCAGAGCCAGGATCAAAGCTTTTTTAGCTCCGGTTTTATTGATGAAACTTACGGCAAAAAGAGAAATAAAAGCAATAGGAAGATCTTTGAATGATTCCAGAAAGCCAAGTTCTCCGTAGGTGATATTAGCATCTGCAAGCTGCAGAATGATAAGTCCCATACAGTTTAAGACCATGGAAAAAATAAGAAAGGTCAATTTGAGCGGAAGAGAAATTTTTGAAAGCCTGACAGTCATTTTTGGGGATTAACTTGATTGAATATTTATAGGTTTTTATGAATTATTAATGCGAAGATATAGCTTTTAACCCTCAGAAATAAAAGAAAATTTAAAATATTTATGAATGGAATGTTAATTAATTGAAAAAAAATATATTTTTATTGTCTCAATTTGAGAATTAAACAATAACTGTATATGAATGTAAGAATATCAAGAAGCTTAGGAGCGGTTGCCGTCCTCTATTTTACGGCCAGCTTCAGTGCCCAGACCCAGAAGAAGGACACGCTTTCCAGGGAAAATAAAATAGACGAAATCGTAGTAATCGGTTATGGTACCCAGAAAAAAAGTAATGTAACCGGAGCTATTGCCAGTATTAAGGCCAGTGATATAGAAAATATTCCGGCCGGTAAACCCGAACAGGTATTACAGGGAAGAGCTGCAGGGGTTTCTGTAGTCACCAATTCCGGACAGCCTGGTGCGGCTGCCACGGTAAGGGTACGGGGGATTACCAGCTTCGGGGCGGGAAGTAACAGCCCTTTATGGGTGGTAGATGGTATCGTAGTGGATAACATCGGATGGCTGAATCAGTCTGATATAGAAAGTATTGAAGTACTGAAAGACGGTGCATCCTCTGCCATCTATGGAGTTTCTGCAGCCAAAGGGGTGATCCTGGTAACAACAAAAAAAGGTAAAAAAGGAAAACTTACCCTTTCCTATAACGGATTCTATGGTTTTTCCAATGCTGCCAAAAAACTGGATCTTCTGGATGCCAGTCAATATGCCAGAATTATTAATGAAGGTTTTGTGAATGACGGAGGCGCACCAAGATTTGCCAATCCCGATTCCTTCGGAAAAGGAACCAACTGGCAGGATACTATTTTCGGAACGGGAGAAAAAACTTCTCATGAGGTAAGCATCACCGGAGGAAATGATAAGTCAAGTTATTATACCTCATTCGGATATTTTGATCAGTCGGGGATTGTCATGAGCGATATTTCTTATTACAAAAGAATAAACGGCAGATTCAACTCCAGTCATAAGGTAACGGATTACCTGACATTAGGGCAGACTTTTGCTTATACCCATACAAAATCCCAGGGAGTAAGTGCCAATGAAGAATTCGGGGGACCGCTGGCCTCTGCTGTCAATCTGGATCCTATTACCCCGGAAGTGGTAACCAACTGGTCACAGGTAGATCCGAGCGGCTATACAAATCCCTATATTATCCGTGATCCCAATGGCAACCCTTATGGAATTTCAAGGTATGTAAATAATGAAATGACGAATCCACGGGCTTTCCGTTCTATCCAGCAAGGGAATTACAGCTGGTCAGATGATTTTGTAGGAAACATATTTGCAGAGCTTAAGTTCCTTGATCATTTCACTTTCAAAACCAGTCTGAATGGGAAGAAGTCATATTGGGGAAGCCGCACCTTTACTCCAAAATATTATTTAAGTCCCAACTACAGCAATACAAATTTCAACAGCCTGAATAAGGTAGATGAAAATAAATTTGAGTGGAGTATGGAGAATACTTTAACCTATCAGAACAAAATCGGCGATCACAATTTTAATATTCTGGTAGGTCAGGGAGTATACCGTTATAACGTATCAGGAGGAACAAGCTTAACGTATAGTAATCTGCCTATAGAAAACTGGCAGGACGCTTCCTTTAACTTTGATATTTCTCAGGATAATATTACAGCAAAAGGATGGGACGGAATCCAGACCCGTAAAGCCTCTTACTTTGGAAGGATTATTTACGATTACGCAGATAAATATTTATTTACAGGAACAATCCGTAGGGATGGTTCTTCAAAATTTGCAACCAATCAGCATTGGGGAACTTTCCCGTCTATGTCTTTGGGATGGAATGTACACAAGGAGAATTTCTGGCCGGAAAATAAAGTAGTCAACAGTATGAAGCTGAGAGGAGGTTACGGAGTGCTGGGAAATGATGAGATGGAAAACTTCAGATTTGCCAATTTTATGGTTTCAGGTAGCAATTACACCAATTCAGGAAATAATATCATCATCGGATATGCACCAAGTACGCTTGCCAATCCACACCTGAAATGGGAGCAGACCAGCCAGCTGAATATTGCAGCAGATTTTAAATTGTTCAACAACTTCACGCTTACGGCAGACTGGTATAAGAAGAAAACAACCGATATCCTGAGACAAATCAATATTCCGGGGTATGTGGGAGTTCCTAATTTACCATGGTCAAACGTAGGAGATATGCAGAATTCAGGACTTGAACTTGAGCTGGGATACAAAAAGAACTGGGAAGATTTCACCTTATCGGTGAATGCCAACTTTGCCACGATCAAAAACAAAGTACTGCGCTTAGAGGATGATATTGATTATTTCAACCTTGCTTCCTTCCAGACGATGGGGCCTGTATCAAGAGTGCAGGTAGGGCAGCCTTACGGATCATTCTATGGGCAGACCTATAGCGGTGTTTTCCAGAACCAGGCACAAGTTGACAGCTATGTGAATTCTAACGGGGAAAAATTATTACCGGATGCAAGACCTGGAGATTTCATCTGGCAGGACAACAACGGGGACGGTAAAATTGATGAAAATGATAAAGTGAACCTGGGAAGTTCTATCCCAAAATATACATTCGGACTTACGGTTAATTTAACGTACAAAGATTTTGATTTTATGATGTTTGCACAGGGGCAGGCTGGTAACAAAATATTCCAGGGGCTGAGAAGATTAGACCTTCCCGATGCCAATTATCAGACAAGAATCCTGGATCGCTGGACAGGAGAGGGCTCTACCAACGATAATCCAAGGGTGACCCGAAATGACCCTAACCATAATTATTCATGGATGTCAAACTATTACCTTCAGAAAGGAGATTATGTGCGCCTGAAAATCGTTCAGGTGGGCTATACCCTTCCTAAGGACGTTACCAGCCGCTTTGGAATGAATAAAGTAAGACTGTATATCACCGGAGAGAATCTTCTGACATTCACAAAATATACGGGATATGACCCGGAAATTGCAGGAAGAAACAATTCTGAGCAGGACATCATTGGAGTTGACAGAGCTTACTATCCACAGGCCAGAACTTTCATGCTTGGAGCCAATATTCAATTTTAATACGTAAATAACATGAAAAATAAGAGATTTATATATAAAGGACTTGCTGTAACATTGCTGGCAGGGTTAAGTTTAGGCAACATTGCCTGTAGTGGTTCCTATCTGGATGAAGTAGAAAATTCAGGAGCTTTTAAAACGGAAGAGTATTTTCAGAATGAAACGCAATCATTTAGTGCATTGGTTTCCGTCTATGATGTTTTAAGGAAATATTCGGGAGGTTTCGAGAATACGGTGACTTTCTTTAATGCAGGATCTGATGATTTTTATTCAGGAGGCGGAAATTCCAATGACGGAGCAGGTATTCAGGGAATCAATAATTATGCGATCAACCCTAATACAATGCCTGCAAGCTATTGGAGAGATTATTATCAGGGGATTGCCCGTGCTACTCTTGTGATTGAAAGAGTTCCGGGAGCTTCTATGAATGAAAATATTAAAAAAAGATACATTGCTGAAGCAAAAGTGCTGCGTTCGCTGTACTATTTCGAACTTGTAAGAATGTTTGGAAATATTCCGCTGATCCTCAAAACAATAAAATATGATGACGACTACTGGAATATACCTCAGGCAAAACCAAGTGAGATCTACACCCAGATAGAAAATGATATTGTTGCTGCAATACCGGATCTGATGATGACGGCAAGCGGTAATGACAGGGGAAGAATTACCCAGGGAACAGCCAAAGCGATATTGGGGAAAATCTATCTTTATGATAAAAAAATGCCCGAAGCAGCAGCCCAGTTGGCTGAAGTGAACGGTGCACCCGGTGGAACCAGCCAGTTCGGGTACAAACTTGTTGCGAACTACGCCGATTTGTTCAAGGTAGGGCCGGAAACGTCAGATCCTTATAAATTTTCTACAGAATCTATCCTTGAAGTAATGCATACCAATAAAGGAAATTCTGACTGGGGATTCTGGGGACAGGGGAAAGATGAAGGAAACTCTATCAATGCAATGGTAGGACCCCGTTCTTATTCCCGGACAGATATTCCGGGTAATGATGCTCCGGATATCTATTCAGCCTGGGCATTCAATACGGTAACCGAGAACTTTGTTACTTTCATGGGAGCCGATCCCAGATTGGATGTAACGGTTTTTAATGCGAAAAAACTCGTAAGTGAAGGGAAAATCACGTACAGCCCGGCATTTGCAGATACCGGATATTTCCTGAAAAAGTATTTACCCACCAATGACCTCAGAAGTTCACTTCCCGGAGCTACAGAGCTGAATTTCAGACAGAATTATATTGCAATAAGACTGGCAGATACCTATCTGATGGAAGCTGAAGCATTAGGAGGCGCAGGAGCAAGAGCACAGGCACTTTTGGATGCAGTACGGGCCAGAGTAGGCCTGCCGTCAGTTCCTGTTTCCCTTCAGGCCATTAAAGATGAAAGAAGGAGAGAGCTGGCGGGTGAAGGACACCGTTGGTTTGACCTCGTAAGATGGGGAGATGCACCTGCTAAACTGGCATTCAAAGGATTTAAAGCCGGTAAAAATGAAATTTTGCCGATTCCGTTTAATGAGCTGCCCAATACGATCATGCATCAAAATCCGGGATATTAAATATGGAGTTTCACAACTTATATAGTTTCTTTAAAGGTACTGCACTGCTATGCGGTGTGGTACTTTTTCCTTTATCATGCAGCTCTGTTGCTCAAAGTAGAGGAAATGAAGTTCAGTATTGGCTTACCAAAGGAGATGAAAGCGTAAAATTACAGCCTCAGAAACCGGTCAGATTTGTAGCTGCTTCCAACAACTTTCAGAATATTGAAATTGATGCTTCTCAAAAGTTTCAATATATTGACGGTTTCGGATATACACTGACGGGCGGAAGTGTTGAGGTAATCAACCGTTTATCACCTTCCAGGAGAAATGCTTTACTTCATGAACTGTTCGGGACAGGCCGGAACTCTGTTTCCATCAGCTATTTAAGACTGAGTATTGGTGCTTCAGATCTTGATGGCGAGGTCTTTTCATATGACGATCTGCCTGAAGGTCAGACTGATCCTTCTCTTTCAAAGTTTAGTCTGGAAAAGGATAAGTTCCTGATTGCTATGGTAAAAGAAATTTTAAAAATAAATCCAAACATTAAAATTATAGCAGCACCATGGTCTCCGCCGGTCTGGATGAAAGATAATGGAAAATCAAAAGGAGGAAGCTTAAAGCCGGAATTCTATGCAGCCTATGCCAGTTACTTTGTAAAATACATTCAGGAAATGAAAAAAGAAGGCATTACCATTGATGCGGTCACCCCTCAGAACGAACCATTACATCCCGGAAATAACCCAAGCTTGTATATGCCGTCAGAAAAACAGGGGGAATTTATCAAAAATCATTTGGGGCCGGCTTTTAAAGCCAGTCATATCAAAACAAAAATTGTGGTCTACGATCATAACTGCAACAAACCGGAATATGCTGTTGACATTCTGAAAGACCCTGAAGCCTATCCATATATAGACGGTTCAGCTTTTCATCTGTATGAAGGTGATATCTCAGCATTAAGCACCGTTCACAATGCTTTTCCTGATAAAAATCTCTATTTTACAGAGCAATGGACAGGCTCAAAAGGAACTTTCGGGGAGGATCTGAACTGGCATGTTAAGAATGTCATTATCGGATCCATGAGAAACTGGAGCAAAACTGCTTTGGAATGGAATCTGGCCAATGATCCTCAGTACGGTCCTCATACCGACGGAGGCTGTACCGAATGCAAAGGAGCCATTACCGTTTCTGATCGTGAGCATTTCACCAGAAATGTCTCTTATTACATCATTGCCCATGCATCCAAATTTGTTCCGGCAGGTTCTCAAAGAATCGCTTCAACACAGACGGAACATCTGTCATCGGCTGCATTTATGACTCAATCTGGGAAAATAATCTTAATTGTTCAGAATGATCATCAGGCGGATGAGAATTTTAATATTAAATTTGCCGGTAAAACGGCTGCAGTAGCAATTCCCGGACGTTCGGCAGCTACTTATATTTTTAATCGGACATTATGAAAAGAGTGTACTTCTTATTGGCATTTTCAGCTTTGGGAATGAATGTCTACGGACAGAAAACAGTAGATCAGAAAGTAGCAGAACTGCTTTCTAAAATGACCCTTGAAGAAAAAGTAGGGCAAATGGTTCAGTACAGCGGATTTGAATATGCCACAGGACCCCAGCACTCCAATTCGGCAGCGGTTTTGGAAGAGATTAAAAAAGGAAAGGTAGGCTCTATGCTGAATGTAGCCGGATCTGAAGAAACCAGGGCCTTTCAGAAACTGGCCATGCAGTCCAGACTGAAAATCCCTTTGCTGTTCGGGCAGGATGTGATTCATGGGTATCGTACTACTTTTCCTGTTAATCTTGGCCAGGCAGCAAGTTGGGATCTGGGACTGATAGAAAAATCGGAAAGAATTGCTGCTACCGAAGCATCCGCTTATGGAATTCACTGGACTTTTGCTCCTATGGTAGATATTGCCAGAGATCCGAGATGGGGTAGAGTGATGGAAGGTTCCGGGGAAGATACATATTTGGGAACAAAAATAGGTTTGGCCAGGATTAAAGGATTCCAGGGAGCAGGTCTGGGGAGTCTTGATGCGGTCATGGCATGTGCAAAGCATTTTGCAGCGTATGGTGCGGCTGTGGGCGGAAGAGATTACAACTCGGTAGATATGAGCCTCAGACAGCTGAATGAAACCTATCTTCCTCCTTTCAAAGCGGCTGCAGAAGCAGGCGTGGCTACTTTTATGAATTCTTTTAATGATATTAATGGAATTCCGGCAACGGCCAACTCATATATTCAGAGAGATCTGCTGAAGGGAAAATGGAATTATAAAGGTTTTGTCGTTTCAGACTGGGGCAGCATCGGGGAAATGATCCCTCACGGATACGCCAGAGATTCTGCTGAAGCTGCTGAAAAAGCTGTTTTTGGGGGCAGTGATATGGATATGGAAAGCCGTGTCTATATGGCTGAACTTCCAAAACTGGTGAAAGAAGGAAAAGTTGATGCCAGATTGGTAGATGATGCGGCGGGAAGAATTCTGACCAAGAAGTTTGAAATGGGGCTCTTCGACGATCCTTACAGATTCAGTAATGAAAAAAGACAAAAAGATCAGACCAATAATCAGGAGAACAGAAAATTCGGAAGAGAATTTGGCTCTAAAAGTATTGTTCTTCTTAAAAATCAGGGAAATATTCTTCCGCTTTCAAAGACAGTGAAAACCGTTGCTCTGATAGGGCCTTTCGGGAAAGAAACTGTGGCTAACCACGGGTTCTGGTCTGTGGCTTTCAAAGATGATAACCAAAGAATTGTTTCACAGTTTGACGGAATTAAAGCGCAGCTTGACAAAAACTCAACGTTACTCTATGCAAAGGGCTGTAACGTAGATGATCAGGATAAAACCATGTTTGCAGAAGCTGTGGAAACTGCAAAAAAAGCTGATATTGTCATTATGACATTAGGCGAAGGCCATGCCATGAGTGGTGAGGCGAAAAGCAGAAGCAATATCGGTTTTTCGGGAGTACAGGAAGATCTTTTAAAAGAAATTGCAAAAACAGGAAAACCGGTTGTTTTAATGATCAATGCGGGAAGACCTCTGATCTTCAACTGGGCTGCCGATAATATTCCTGCTATTATGTATACATGGTGGCTGGGAACGGAGGCCGGAAATTCTATTGCTGATGTTCTTTTCGGAACGGTGAATCCCGGAGGAAAACTTCCGATGAGCTTCCCGAGAACCGAAGGGCAGATCCCGATCTATTATAATCATTACAACACTGGAAGACCGGCCAAAAACAATACGGACAGAAATTATGTTTCCGCTTATATCGATCTTAATAATGATCCGGAATTCCCCTTCGGTTACGGCTTAAGCTACACGGATTTTAAATATTCCGATATGGTATTAAGTTCTGTGAATCTTACAGGAAATCAGACTCTGAACATCAGTGTTACCGTTTCCAATACCGGAAAGTATGATGGGGAAGAGGTGGTTCAGCTTTACATCAGGGATCTTTTCGGAAAAGTAGTAAGACCTGTAAAGGAATTGAAAGGCTTCCGGAAAGTATTCATTAAGAAAGGAGAAAGTAAAAAAGTTGACTTTACACTGACCCCGGAAGATCTGAAATTCTTCGATGATCATCTGAACTTTGACTGGGAGAGTGGAGCATTCGATATTATGATCGGAACCGATTCGCAAAATGTACAGGCCAAAAGAATCAACTGGACAAAATAATTCAATAGGAACGGGCTTTAATCCATATAATAGAAGAGTCGGAAAAGACTTTAGTCAAAACTATAGAGATGAACCTCAAAATTAAGAATATGATCAGAATAGGTGCAGCAGCTGCTTTCTTCCTTTGTGTTTTGAACTGTGCCTCACACCAATCTGCCTCTCACAGAACCCTGATCTGGAGTGATGAATTTAACGGAAAAGGCCTTCCGGATCCGTCAAAATGGAATTACGATGTAGGCGGAGGTGGCTTTGGAAATGAGGAAGCCCAGTTTTATACCAAAAACAGGCCTGAAAATGCCAGAATGGAAAAAGGAAATCTCGTAATTGAAGCCAAAAAAGAGAATTGGGAAAAGAATAAATATACTTCAGCAAGGCTTCTGACCAAAGGAAAGTTCTCTTTTCAATATGGAACCGTTGAGGTAAGGGCGAAACTTCCCAAAGGTAGGGGAACCTGGCCTGCCATATGGATGATGAGTGAAAACATGAAGAAGTGGCCGGATGACGGAGAACTGGATATTATGGAACATGTTGGTTTTAACCAGGGCTATATTCATGCTTCGGTTCATACCAAAAAATATAACCACATCCAGGGAACACAGAAAACAGACACTTTATTTGTAAAAGATGCCAGTGAAAAATTTCATGTCTATAAAGCAGACTGGACCCCTGAAAAAATAGAGGTCTACATTGATGATAAGAAATTTTTCACGTACGAAAATAAAGAGAAGAGCTATGAGTCCTGGCCCTTTGATCAGCCCTGTTTTATCATTTTAAATCTGGCAGTCGGCGGTTTTTGGGGTGGAAAAGAGGGCATAGATGATTCTGTTTTTCCACAGAAGTATTATATAGACTATGTTAGGGTCTATCAAAATAAATAATGAATAGGGGACGCAATTGTCCAAAATAAAAAAATCATGAGAAAACTAATTGTAAGTTGTTTTGTAGTGGGTGTTGTAGTGAATGTCAACGCTCAGAATTATTGGAAAAAGCATGAAGGCAAAACAGCTAAAGTAATCCTGACCCATGCTAAGGCGGAAGAAAGGATGGTTGACAAAGGGTCGGTTACGTTTGAACAATTCGGACAGCCGAAAGAAACGGAAGCCTGTATTTTTATAGCACCTGATTTTAAATATCAGAAACTGATAGGGATAGGTGGAGCTATTACAGACGCTTCAGCAGAGACTTTTTACAAAATGCCGAAGAACAGGCAAAAAGAGATTCTGGATGCGTATTTTGGTAAAAACGGATTGGGATATACGGTGGTTCGTACCAATATGAATTCCTGTGATTTCTCCAGTGATTCCTATACTTATGTGGAAGATAATGATACGGCTCTGAAGACTTTCAATGTTGCTCATGATGAGAAATATAAGATCCCGATGATCAGAGAAGCCCAGAAAGCGATCGGAAAGAATTTCACCTTTTATTTTTCCCCGTGGAGCCCGCCGGCATGGATGAAGTCCAATAAAAGCTTATACAAAGGAGGGAGGCTCGAAAATCAGTATTACCAGACCTGGGCAGATTATTATATTAAATTCATAAGGGAATACGAAAAAAGGGGAATCAATGTCTGGGGATTAACAGTTCAGAATGAGCCTATGGCTACGCAATCCTGGGAATCCTGTATCTATACGGCTAAAGAAGAAGGAGATTTCCTGAAAAACAATCTGGGACCCACTCTCTGGAAAAACGGATACAAAGATAAGAAAGTCATGATCTGGGATCATAACAGAGATCTTATCTATCAAAGAGCAACGACCACCCTGGCTGATCCTGAAACATCAAAGTACGCTCACGGAATCGGATACCACTGGTACGAAACCTGGAATAACAAAACCCAGCTTTTTGACAATCTGGCAGAAACACACAGAGCTTTTCCGGATAAATTCCTGGCATTTACAGAAGGCTGCAAAGAACAGTTCAAAATGGATAAAATCTACGATGTAAGCCTGGGTGAATTATACGGTAAAAACATGCTGAACGATTTCAATAAAGGAAATGCTTTATGGACAGACTGGAATATTCTGCTGGATGAAACCGGAGGCCCTAACCATAAAGGAAACTTCTGCTTTGCTCCGATTATCGCTGATACCAAAACAGGAGAAGTATACTACACCTATGAATATTATTATATAGGCCATGTATCAAAGTACATCAAGCCCAATGCCCAGAGAATCGGAAGTTCCTCCAACAGAGCTGCTCTGACCTCTTCAGCATTTATGAATGAAAACGGACAGCTGGTAACAGTGATCATGAATGATTCAGACAACGATATTGAAACCAATCTCTGGATCGAAGGAATGGCTGCCAGACTGAATGCTCCTGCGCATTCAATACAGACGGTGATCCTGTAATTTCATATTAATATATTTTTTGACAGTATCGGCGGCCTCGAAGAGGCCGCCGATACAATTTATACGGTAAGGATATTGTTTTAATGCATTGTTTATTATGATAGATCAGAGTATTGGAAAAACAATAAAATCAGAATGATTCTTAATTGCTTTCTTTAAACCCTCAGGCCAATTCTGCAAAATAAAAACCCATGAAACTGATCATGGGTTTTCTATGTATTGTAAACGAAACTTTGCAGTCCGTTGTTTTTATATGAATGATTTATTCAGCGTCATATTTACTGATCACTTTCTGGGTAACCCCTGAGCTGCTGAAACCTCCGTCGTGGAAAAGATTCTGCATGGTTACTTTCTTCGTCAGATCAGAGAATAAGGTTACACAGTAGTCTGCGCATTCAAGAGCGGTAGCATTTCCAAGAGGAGACATATCTTCAGCATATCCAAGGAATCCTCCGAAGCCTTTTACACCGCTACCGGCAGTAGTCATGGTAGGAGACTGGGAAACTGTATTTACACGTACTTTTCTTTCACCCCAATAGTTTCCGAAAGTTCTTGCAATACTTTCCAGATAAGCTTTGTTATCAGACATATCATTATAATCCGGGAATGTTCTCTGAGCAGCAATATAAGTAAGTGCCAGGATACTTCCCCATTCGTTCATACAGTCTTTTTCCCAGGCTACACGCATTACTTTATGGAAAGAAACAGCTGAAATATCCCAGCCTTTTTCCAACCAGTCGTAGTTCATTTCTGTATAGTGTTTTCCTTTTCTTACATTGATAGACATTCCGATAGAGTGAAGGATAAAGTCGATTTTTCCAAATTTTGCAACAGCGGCATCAAAAAGTTTTTCAAGATCTTCTATAGAAGTAGCATCAGCACCTATCACTTCAGAACCTGTTTTTTCTGCTAAACCATTAAGTTCTCCCATTCTCAAAGCAATAGGAGCATTCGATAAGATAAATTCAGCACCTTCCTCATGGCATCTTTCAGCAACTTTCCATGCGATAGATTGTTCATTAAGGGCTCCAAAAATAATTCCCTTTTTGCCTTTAAGTAAACCGTATGACATAATTTTTTAATGTTTATTATAATACAAATGTAGCAATAATTGTGGTTATGACATAATAAAAAATGGAGCCTTATCAATTTAAGACTCCATTTTCTTGAAAATATTTATATGACTGAAATTTTAATTGGTTTTCTTGTTCCATTCTGCTTTTACATCTTCCGCTGCATCCTTAGTTTTTTCCCAAGCCTCATCTGCCTTATCTTTGATGTCTTCCCAGGCATCCGATACATTAGCTTTTACCCTGTCGAACCAGTCTTCCTGGTTAGCTTCCTCATCGTTATTACGTTTTTCTTTAATATAATCCTTGGCCTTGTCTGCCAGTTCATTGATTTTCCATTTGGCGTTATCCGCTGCATTCTGTAAAGAATTTTCTACATTATTTACTGCGTTTTCCGCTTTGTTGTAATCTGAATTATTCATAATAGTATAAATTTGGTTTGGTAAACGTAATTAAACAATAACCATTCCTAAAATCAGTTGATTCTGTTAAACTTTTCATAATCTTTTGTTATACTTTTCTAAATCAGTATTAACTTTAACCTGTAAAAATTGATAATTATGGAAAAAATACGTTGCGGATGGTGCGAAAAAGATGATCTGTACAGGAAATACCATGATGAAGAGTGGGGAAGACCTGTATATGATGATGAGACAATATTTGAATTTCTGATCCTGGAAAGTTTTCAGGCCGGACTGAGCTGGTATACGATTCTTTCTAAAAGAGAAAACTTCAGAAAAGCTTTTGATAATTTTGATTACCGGAAAATGGCTGCTTATTCTGATCAGAAAACAGAAGAGCTGATGAATAATCCGGGTATCATCCGGAACAGACTTAAAATACTGGCTGCCATTACCAATGCTCAAAGATTCATGGATGTTCAGACGGAATTTGGAAGCTTTTCCCGGTACATATGGGGATTTGTAGACGGAAAGCCTCTTGACCGCGCGCCAGAATCTCTGGCTGATGTTCCGGCAACTACAGAAATTTCTGATGCTATTTCTAAAGATTTGAAGAAGAGAGGATTTAAGTTTATGGGATCTACTGTTGTTTATGCCCATATGCAGGCTACCGGTATGGTGAATGATCATATTGAAAGTTGTTTTACAAGAATATGAGGAATTTAAATATTAATCATATTTAAGTGATTTTTTTAGTAATAATTGAATCTGTTATTAATCACTTTAACCCGGATTTTTCTTAATAGTCATGAATGCTGTGTTTTATAACATGTTGTTATTTAAACAATTTTCAATAATTGGTGAGTAAATACGCGATTACTCACTCTTGTGTGTTTTTAATTATTGAATTGTTAATAATATTATTGATTTATTAAAAAATATGTATATTTGCATCCTCAAAAAACATAGATGATGCAAAAAAAATATAAATTCTGGTTAAGCCTTCTTTCACTGCTGCTTAGTTTTGTAGTGCATGCTCAGGTGGGGATCGGATTACCGAATCCGGACCGTTCAGCGATGCTGCATATCAGCGCAATAGATAAAGGAGTCCTGTTACCCAGTATTGCTCTGACCTCAGCTACAGATAATATTACCGTACCTGCTCCGGCAGACGGGCTGATCGTATGGAATAACGGCAACGGTGGTTTTGCAGAAGCAGGATTTTATTACTGGTATCATTCAAAATGGAATAAACTTTTATCCGGTACTGCTGAAACCAGCAAAGGTGATGGAGAAAGCTGGAATCTTACCGCGACAAATGTTGGAAATTATGGTGGGGCGAATACCAATCTTTCATTAGGAACCAAAACACGGGATGACCTCATCTTTAAGGTGAATTCTTTAAAAGCCGGGAGATTAGGCGTTGATAATTCTGTGAGTTTAGGACTCGGAGCAGATGCAGGGCAGAACGGAATTGCCATTGGAAGTTCAAGTTCAGCATTTCAAGGCATATCAATTGGTAGTGCAGCAGCAGTCTCAGCTAATGATGCATTGGCAATAGGAAATAAATCTACAGCCGGAGGATTCAGATCAACAGCCATAGGATATAATGCACAAACAGGCAATAATGAATCTACTGCCATCGGGAACCATGCTTCGGCAACAGGTTTTCAGTCGATGGCGCTGGGATATAATGCGAAAACCAATACAAATAATGAGACAGCTTTAGGGTATAATGCAGTTACCAATAGTGAAAACTCAACTGCAATAGGTTCGGGAGCCAATGCTTCAGGGCAATATTCAACAGCGATAGGATATGGAGCAACAACCTCACAGGCCAATACCATTGTGCTGGGGAATAATAATGTAAATGTAGGTATTGGTACGGGGGCTCCGAATATGTCTGCAAAACTGGATGTGAACGGGCAATATAAACTGGGAGAAAAGGGTACTGTACAGAAAAACCAGATTACTTTCGAAGTATGGCCCGGAGTTTCCATCAATAATATGCCGCCGGGAAAATCTACAACTGTTGAGATTGCAGTTCCGGCAGCCATGCAACCCGGGTCTGTAAGAGCTGTAGTAACAGTTTCTCCTGCAGGGGATTTTGCTGGAAATACTTCCTTTTCAATCTCAAATCCAAGGCTGGTTTCAACGTCCAGGATTGCGATTAATCTTACCAATATATCGGGAAATGCAGACAGCTTATATTCAGGACATTTTTATGTGATGATCAATGAGTTTTAATAGAGATAATAAGTTTTATTATAGTTGATATGGTGTTAGGGCTTCCTTTGGGAAGTCCTTTTATCTTTCCGTACAGCGTTTTATCCTGTTTATTTTTGAAATAGATATCGGTAATATCATTATTTTTGGGATATGAAGAAAATAGGAATCATCGGCTACGGCTGGCTGGGGGAAAGAATTGCCAATGCCATGTCCGGTAAATATGAATTGTATGCCACGACCACCACACCGGATAAAGCAAACGAACTGAATGGCAGAGGGATGAATGCAGCCACAGTTTCTTTTCCGGATTTTCAGTTGGAAAAACCTTTGCCTCAATGGAACATCGTAGAGAATCTTGATGTTTTAATCATTACCATTCCGCTTTCAGAAAAAAGCTGCTGTGTAAGTTCTTTATATAACAGGATACGGAATTTATCATCATTTATCGGAGATTTTAAAGGACAGGTATTTCTGATGAGCTCCACCGGAGTCTACCCGGATCTTCCGAAAGAACTGACAGAGGAAGACATGCCCGTTGAAAAAGTTTCAGGAGAAAGGATGATAAGAAATACATATCCACAGGCCAATATTCTGAGATTAGCCGGTTTGATGGGAGATAACAGACTGCTTAAAAATTATAATATAGCTGTTTTGGATGCTCCTGTCAATCATATTCATTATTCTGATATCTGCTCGGTGATCATAAAAATGATTGAAAATGGATCGGAAGGAAAGCTCTACAATATCAGCGCACCTCTTCACCCCTCCAAAGATGCTGTGGTTCATGCCCAGAAAAATCTGCCATTTGCCGGGGAAAAAGAACCGGAAGGCAGAAAGATTAATTCTGCAAAAATGATGACTGAACTGGATTTTGTTTTTCAGTATCCTGATCCAAGGAAGTTTCATGAAGTTCATATGAAACATTAAAAGACATCACTGACTGAAAGGGAAAAATTTGCTGAATCAGCAAAATCTGCAGAAAAAATAACAAAAAAGCCTCTGGAAAAATCCAAAGGCTTTGTATTGATTAAAACCGAATGCTTTTTATTGTAGGGTTTGAAAATATTCTTTTTCTGCAAAACTATATGCATGAAACTTATTCATTCCGATCCAGTTGAAGTTCAGTCCGAGCTTCTCACGGTATTTTTCAATATTGGAATAATTCTTCTTTAAAGAGTCTTCGTCAAAAATAATAGAATCCTTTACGATTTTATCATCAAATACTCCCAGAAAATAATCATCCATAGGCATATCTCCAAAATCAGATGTGTGCTCAATGAGAAAGTTTTTGATATGATGTTCCTCAATGAGTTTTATAATATCCAAAACGGTATGTTTCTCATCTTCTCCCCATAAGAGCAGATCGTCCGGTTGGTATTTCCTGAAATGATCAAGAAGATCCTGAACATGATCATATTTCCGGGCTTCCTCAATAAACCAGGATATAGAAGATCCGGGAATATCAAAAGGTACAAACAGGACATTCCTGATCTTAAAATGAACAATGTTTTTATCTAATTCAATAGACTGATCGGTGATAAAACAACTGATGTCCTGGCCCATTTCTGTACTGATTTATTTAATGATTCTGTCAAGCACCCAGGTAATCAGGTTCTTTTCAGAAGCGTGATGATCTGCAGAGAATTCTCCACGTCTTCTGTTGGCAATAACGTTATTCACTGTAATTGCTTTATGTCCTAATAATTTTGAAAGCGCATAGATCGCAGAGGTTTCCATTTCGAAATTGGTAATTCCAAGGTCATTCAATGTTTCAAGGAATTGATCATCTACTGCTTTTAAACGAAGCTGTCTTCCCTGCGGAGCATAGAATCCCGGGAATGTTGCCGTATTTCCGTGGTATTTGGCATCTTTATAATATTCTCCCATTTCTTCTGCCCAGTCTGAGAAATACAGCATAGGCTTGATTCTTTCGTAAGGGAATCTTTCCAGGAAGCTTTTAGAAAACTCATTTTCAAAGTTATAATCCTGGTAGAAATGCATTAGCCCGTCCAATCCTACAACATTCTGGGTAACCAGCATATTGTCTACCTGTACATCAGGATTTACACTGCCGCATGTTCCCATACGGAATAGCTCAAGGGCTTTGTGCTCAGTTTTGAACTCTTTGTTCTTCAGGTCGATGTTCACCAAAGCATCCAGCTCATTCATCACGATATCGATGTTCTCAGTTCCGATACCGGTTGACATTACTGTAATTCTTTCTCCACGAAGGGTTCCTGTATGCGTATAAAATTCTCTTTTATTTTTTTTGATTTCTACGGTATCAAAGTATTTTGAAACTTTTGCCACTCTGTCAGGATCACCTACAAGGATGATTTTGTCAGCAATATCTTCAGGTAAAAGATTCAGGTGGTATACACTTCCGTCTTCATTCAGAACAAGTTCTGAGGCAGCAAGTTTGTTTAGCATAATATGTATATTTTTGTTTTTTTAATTAATCATAATGGCTTCTTTATAAGGAGATGCCATCACCTCGTAGATGTCATTGTATTCTTCTACAATTCTTTTCTGGCCGTTCATTACTTCATATACGGTAACTACGGTTTTTTCGATGTTTTTAGGGTCTTTTCTCTGTGAAGTGACTTCGTAGAAATGATTGTCTTTTTTCAATATGGAAATCAGTTCTTCTTTGGTGGAATTGTTGGAAGCCATCATGCCGGGAAACTCCATCACAATGTCTTTCAGATCCGTATAGGTCTTATAAGGTTTCGTAACCCCGTTGGAATAGACATAAACATTAGGAATGGCTTTATCTTTCTCAAGGCGTACCAGGTAATAATCATTTCCTTTTTTCTCAGCATATACCGCCATTTCCTCTTTCTTTTCGGATTGCTGTACCTGCTGCTGCGGTTTTTTCTTTTGGGAAAATGCCGTCATAGAAAGGAAGCTGGCAGCAAAGGCAATCAATAGCTTTGTTTTCATAATACTATTTAGTTTTTGATGTGTTGAATTTAATTTTAAAAAAACCTCTCCCAATATCTCCTCACCATCATTGTACCGGTATTTTGGAACAACCGGCTTTTCAGAATAATGAATTTTGATTTCGGGGTTTAAAATTAGTGAAAAATATGATACCGGAAATATAAACATTATTTAATCTGCTCTTAAAACTGGGATAATATCAGATGAATACTTTTGCGGCTAAAAATTCATGAGATCGTATCCACTGCTTGTTGTCATCCTTCTGATAGGATTTGCAGTAATGTCTTTCAACCCGGTTGATAAAGGAAAAGAAAGTGAAAATACATTTGTTAACCAGGGACTTTCTGACTTTAAGACTCAGCTTGAGCAGCTGAAATCAGATGTCCGGAAGTTCTCAGAAGACCGGATTACCCTTGAAGAATTGCGGAAATCGTTAAGCCGCACGAGAAACTCTTTCAAAGAAATTGAATTTTACATTGCCTATCATTACCCGGAATTTACCAAAACCCACCTGAATGCAGCGCCGTTATTCCATATAGAAGCAGCGGGAACCTCAGCCTATACATTGCCTCCGGAAGGCTTACAGGTACTTGATGAACTGATTTTTTCAGAAGAAGCCAGAGATGAAAAAGAAAAAATAAAGACCATCACCGATTTTTTATACAACAGCTATTCAAAATTCTACCTGAGCTCAGTGAAGAACGGTCTGAGTAAAGGAAACAACAGGACATTACCTTTGCGCATTGAGCTTATCAGAATCTATTCGTTAGGGGTAACCGGGTTCGATACGCCGGGATCTTTAAATATTTCTGAAGAAACAAGGCACGCACTTTCGGGAATGCAGAAATACATCAGTGATGATCCTTATTTCAGGAATTATGATACCCGGAAGGCTGATCATACTTTAACGGAAGCGATAAGCTACCTTTCAGAAAATACTGATTTTGAAACTTTCGACAGGATAGAATTTTATAAGAAATACATACAGCCATTATACGAAGAGCTGGGGAAATGGGACGGAAGACCGGACGATCTCAAAGAATTTTCCGGCTGGAATGTAGGCAATAAAAATTTTTTCAGCAGTGATTTCTTAGATCCTTATTTTTATACTTTACTGAAATCTTCAGAAGACAATTCCGAACTCCGTAATCTGGGGAAGTCCATTTTCTATGATCAGAATTTAAGCGGAAACGGAAAAATGAGCTGTGCAACCTGTCATCTTCAGGAAAATGCATTTACAGACCTTAAGGCAAAGTCACAAAGCAATGTGGAAGGGAAAACAGTACTGAGAAACTCGCCATCCTTATACAATGCAGTTTTTGCCAAAAGATTCTTCTATGACCTGCGGGCTTTCTATCTTGAGCAGCAGGCAGAGCACGTGATCTATAATGAAGAGGAGTTCAATACAAGCTATGAAAGCATCATCAGGAAACTTACAGCAAAACCTGAGTACAGGAAGGCATTCCGCAATGCATTCAAAGACGGGAATATCAGTAAAGAGAACTTTTCAAAAGCTTTAAGCTCGTATGTTGCCTCTTTATATTCTTTTGACAGTGACTTTGACCGTTTTATGAGAAATGAAAAGAATGTTTCTGATGATGTGAAAAAAGGTTTCAACCTGTTTATGGGAAAAGCCAATTGTGCAACCTGCCATTTTGCGCCTCATTTTTCAGGATTGGTACCTCCGTTTTTCAATGAAAATGAGTCTGAAGTACTTGGAGTGACCACCAGGCCGGTAAAACAGTTGCCTGTGGAGCTGGATCATGACCTGGGACGTGGAAACAGCCCGGTGAAAAAAGAAAAATCCTGGATTTACGATTACTCATTCAAAACTGTGACGGTCAGAAATATTGCCCTTACAAAACCTTATTTTCATAACGGAGCTTTCAATACCCTGGAAGAGGTCCTGGATTTTTATAATGAAGGTGGAGGAGAAGGATTAGGATTAAATATGAAAAACCAAACGCTGGCACCGGATAAATTGAACCTCACCGAAACAGAAATAAAGCAGATCATCGCCTTTCTGAATGCCCTTACAGATACAAGCAAGGCGAAATAGGCGGGCCGGTTTAGCGGTATGAGATTCGGAGTGGGAGTTGCGAGATATGGTTTTGCTTTAAACCATCAACCCATTGGGCAAATACAGGTATTCAGGGCAAAAGCCATAGTATTTATTCATTTTCCTTACCACGATCAAGAATTTTTTTCTTTAATTGTTCTGTTTTACATAAAATGTTTTCAGGCTTTTCGGTACATTAAATCTATTGAAGTTTGTGTAGGTGTATGATAAACACTGAATTACCATAATCATGTAATTTTTAAATTAACCAAAAGTGTAAAATATTAGTAAAATTTTCACATATTGTTTAAGTATTGTTGGTAATGTTTAAATTTACTTCATTGATAATGGTTTAATAATTAAATAATAATAATGAAAACAACACGACTTCTTTTACCTGCTTTGCTGATCTCAGCAATTTATCATGCTCAAACTCTTCCGGCAGCAAGAAACGAAACTGAGGAGGATGAAGACATCGAATACGAATTAAGACACAAGTCCCAACCCTGGTTTTCTGAAATGAAGGACAATGCCGATTACTTCAAAGTAAAAGCCAGTTTCGACAAGTATTTTGGTAATCACAGGTGGGAAAAAAGCAAGCCGAGAAGCATTGGCGAAGACTGGTTAAGAACAAAATTGTTTTATCTGGATAATCAGGGGAAAGTTACCTCTGAACCTTTATTGTTTAATCAACCTAAAGTAAAAAATATTGCCTTATCATCCACACAGACACAAGTTGGTGACTGGACAATAATAGGACCGGTAAATAGTGCGAGTACAAATTATTCCAGTAAATATAATCATGGAGGGTATGTGTTTTTAACCAGGATAGATCCTACCAATGCTCAAAAGATGTTTGTATCCTTCGTAACCGGAGGGCTGTGGCGTACCATAGATGGAGGAACGTCCTGGACTCTGGTAGACAACGGTTTTCCTGATTCTAAGTATAATGACATTGACGTATGTATTGCTAATCCGCAAACAGTGTATGCATTAAGCAATACCCAGCTCATTAAATCTACAGATGGAGGGCTTAACTGGACTGCAACCACAATGACTTCCGCGAACTATTCCGGAAAAGCTTATGATATTGCAGTTTCTCCTTCAAATGCTGATATTGTTGTTGTTCACTGGGGAACCTCATTGTACAGAACGAGTGATGGCGGAAATACCTGGAGTGCCGTTCAAACCGGTCTTCCTGCAGATTATCAGATTGGGGACTCTTCAACGCAGAGTGAATCTTTGGAATGGGATCCGAATGATGAGAATTCTGTTTATTTTGCCAGCTCATCAAACAATAATATTTTTAAAGTTTATAAATCAACCAATCAGGGAGTAAGTTTTACCCAATTAAATTCTACAACCCTGGATACTACTGCCAATGGGCAGGTTATTGGCTGGGTTAAAGTTTTTTTACCAACAAATAATACTTCTTCGTTCTATGTAGCAGCAGGCAGCGGTGCTAATGCTTATGGGCATCAGGCGGCTCATCTTTATAAATTTAATAAAGCTACTGGAGCAGTTGAAAATTCAAGAATCAATATGGTTCCTGGTTCCGGAGGAATTAACAGTCTGCATCATGGCGACATACAAATGGACCGTAATGATGAAAATAAGATTGTATATGGAACTTATGGAGTGGATCAAATCAGGATTTCCACAGATAATGGAGCTACCTTTACTACTCCTGCGTCATACACCCATTCTGATATCAGATCCATGGATTTTGTGAACGGAAAATTTGTGACAGGAACTGATGGGGAAATGGCAGCATCCGGCAATTTGGGAGTCACAATGACTACTTTAACAAACAGTATCGGTAATCATGAGCTTTGGGGTTTCGGAAGTGCTTTCAAAAGCAATCTGGTGGCATCGGGAAATAATCACGGCCCGGTAATGATTAAAGAAAGTGCCAATGGTTTTGATTGGTATAACGGAACAGGGGCAGATCAGGGGAATACAGACGTTAATCCGTTGGATGACCGGTATATTTACAGCCAGGGATATAGTAATTACCGGTATTTCAGGACCGGCGTGAATACACTGATTAATGAACCTAATTTCCTGGATTTAGGAGGAATTTATGCTTATTTTAATTCCATAGAATTCCATCCCAATAAATATTATACCATGATTACCCATCACGCAGGTCAATATCCTACAGGCAATCCGAATTTGGCAACATGGAAAAACTCTCTTATTAAAACTGAAGACAACGGAAATAGTATATCTATTGTAAAAACCTTTGGCAATCAGGTATTCAGAGAAAAGATCTCTGCTAAAAATCCCAATGTAATGATTGTTGTTGAAGGTTTAACCAATAATAAACTTTGGAAGACGACAGATGCCGGGGTTACATGGACTGATATTACCCCTAATACCACGGTAACTTCCGGACAAACCAATATATCGGATATTGCTATAGGAGATGAGGATCCTGACAAAATATGGATAACTTACAGCGGCGTCCAGTCTGTATGCAAAGTATTAAAGTCAGGTGACGGAGGAGCAACCTGGACTAATCTTAGTTCTTCTGTACTTACAACTTCTCCGATTACGAAAATTATTTTCCAGAGAGGATCAAACGGTGGCGTGTATGTGGGTAATAAAGCAGGAATATTTTACAGAAATAATGTGATGCAGAATTGGGTAATGCTGGGTAATGGTTTGCCCATGTGTGATGTCCGTTTTATGTTTATCAATTACAACGAAAATAAATTAAAAATCGGAACATCCAGAGGCGCATTTGAGCACGATTTATATGAGATAAGTCCTCCCAGTGCTTTAATATCAGTTGGAAATAATAAAATTGGCTGTCCGGTTGCAGAAAAAGTCCAGTTTAAAGATTATTCCGTTGTACGTAATGCAAGTGCTACATGGCAATGGAGTTTTCCGGGAGGAACACCTTCTACTTCCACATTAGAAAATCCATTGGTTTCTTATGCGGGAGCCGCAAACGGAACCTATCCCGTAACTTTAACGGTAACAGATCAGTACGGGACAAGTACGCAGACACTCAATAATTTTATTGAAATCAATAATCAGTGTGGGACAAGCCAACCGGACACATTTCCTGGAAACAGCATAAAACTTACTGGTCAAACCACAGGCGATTATATTAAAATAGATAATGCGAACCTTAATAAAAATTCGTTTACATTCTCTTGCTGGATAAAACCAAACGGTATCCAGACCGATTACAGTGGCATTTTTATGTCCCAGGATGGCAGCAATCCATTTGGAATGAATTTCAGAGGAGGCAACAATACTATCGGCTTCCATCCGGGCTGGAGCTGGTCTTCCGGTTTACAGGCTCCGGTAGGGCAATGGTCGCACATCGCATTGGTAAGCAACGGAACGAATGTAAAAATATATGTTAACGGAAAAGAAAGTGTAAATAATACAGCATTACCGTCTGAAGTTTTCAACCTCTTGTTTTTAGGAAGCTATGGAAGAGGGTATACGAACAGATTTACCCAATTGGAAATGGATGAAGTGGCAATCTGGAACAGACCATTATCTATTGATGAAATCAGACAATGGAGACATTTGACAAAAAGTATTGCCGGAGATCCTATTTTAAATGGATTGGTGTATTATCTTCAGTTCAATGAATCGGCCGGGAATATTACGGTTAATAAAAACAACTCGGGAACTTTTGCATCCTATCAGGGAACAGGCTATACAAGATTAACTTCAAATGCTCCTGTTTTTGAAGGAGTAAGTGAAAAAATGAATGTTACGTCTTCTGGTGTAAAAGATTTTACAACTGCCGGAGTTGCTATGGAGTTTAATTCAGGCACTTATCCGAATGGAGATGTATGGATATCAAGAGGTACGATTAATCCGGATCAATTACCCAATACGGATACTAATTTCGGGTTTTATACGATTATAAACAATTATGGGACAAATCTTACATTCTCACCGCTTGCATCCTTATCATTTTATAAAAATGCAGGATTGGGCAATTATCCGAATGCATCTTCTTACAGTCTTTTCAAAAGAGGAAGTAATGATTTTGGAAGTACCTGGGGGGCAAGTATCGATAATGCAGATCAGGTTTCCGGTACAGGTCTTAATACAAAAGTAACCTTTAACACAAATTTAAATGTTAATTCTTTCAGCCAGTTTTTCCTTACCAATTCTTCTTCTTCTTCTGTATTATCCAGAGTTAATTCCGAAGTTATGAAAAATCAGTTGCCAAGAATTGTTCCCAACCCTTCTGCTCAGGGTACTCCAATTTTGGTCCGCGTACCAAAAGCCTGGGTAGGCTCACAATTGATTATTTATGATATGTCCGGTAAAAAAGTAGCAGAAATATTCAGTTTAAGATCTGAAGAAAACATTATGCTGAACCTTCCTAAGGGAGCATATATCGCATCCTATATATCTAAAACCGATACATCTCAGGAAAAATTCATGATTAAATAAATTTTAAAAATAATATTTGGTTTATAAGGTATGTCAGTTGGCATACCTTATTTTTTGAGTGGTCCGTTTCTGAAATTTCATGAAGCCCATAAAGATTTCAGGCACTTGTATCCGAAAGGAAGCTCGGGACCTTATGTTTTTGTAACAAAAAATTAACCCTCTTAACATTAGGTTTTTGATAAGTTAATATTGGATGATTTAGATTTAAAATCCTATTAACAGAGGACGGTTCCGAAAAAAATAGTTTTGCAGGGTCTAATAAATCAAATAAAAAATGAAGAAAAAACTACTAACAGTTGGGGCCCTGGCTTTATTGGCGAGTACGGGAATCCATGCACAGACTTTCCTGTTCAATCAGGGGACAGCCTGGAGCTACAAAGACAACAACCAGGCTCAGCCAACCGGCTGGAATGCTAAAACCTATGATGTTTCATCCTGGGCAGTGGGAAATGCACCACTGGGATATGGTGATCCGGTAACAACTACGATCAATTCAGGACTTACAACAGCATATTTTGCAAAGGACTTCACGGTAGACCTTTCTGCACTTTCCGATAATATGGAGCTTGGAGTGATGAGAGATGACGGGATTGTGGTATATCTGAACGGTGAGGAAGTAGTAAGAGACAACATGCCTGCAGGAGTGATCACTTTCAATACTTTTTCCAGCACAATCATTGATGGAGCGGCAGAAAATGTATACAATATTTTCTCTATTCCAAAATCAAAATTTGTAAACGGTGTCAACAGGATTTCTGTTGAATTGCATAACAGAAGTGCAACCAGTTCAGATCTCAGAATTGATGCCTATCTTAAAACAACATCCAATACTACAACGCCTGTAGCCTGTAACGGAACCCATATCAGCTGCTTTACTTCTATTGTGCCTACCGCACAGACAGACAAGTTGATCATTCCGGCAGAACACAAATACCAGCTTATTTTAAAAGAAGGTGACAGCTACACAGAAGGCGGAGGTTTGGTAGGAGGGCAGAATGACTTTACGGGATATGTTGCCAAAGCAGGAAGCAGTACCAATGGGTATCTTTCCGTAAACCATGAAACCAACCCTGGTGGAGTTACCATGGCAGAGATCAACTATAACGGTTTAACCAAGCTTTGGGAACTAACGAAATCAAGAGCAGTAAGCTTCTCAGATCCGAGTCTTGTACAGACGATCAGAAACTGTTCAGGAGGTGTTACCCCTTGGGGAACTATCGTGACTGCTGAAGAATCTGTTACTTCAAACGATGTAAATGCTGACGGATACAAAGATTACGGCTGGCTGGTTGAAATAGATCCTGCAACGGCTCAGGTGATCTCTAAAAACCCTAACGGAACCAAAGGTAAGCTTTGGCAGATGGGAATCATGAACCACGAAAATGTAGTGATCAACAATGCAGGAACTGTAGCTTACTACGGAGAAGACGGTGGAACACACATGGTGTATAAATATGTAATGGATACTCCGAATGACCTTTCTTCAGGAAACCTTTATGTATTAAAACTGGATCAGGGATTAACGGCAGGAGATCCTACAGTTTCAACTGCAACGTGGATTCAGGTTCCGAATAAGGAGAAAGCAGATCAGAACAATACGGCGCAACTGGCATTGTCATTAGGAGGAACAAGGTTCAATGGGGTGGAAGATGTGGATATCAGCCCACTGGATGGTAAAATCTATTTCACAGCAAAAGGATTGGATAAAGTATACCGTTTAAAGGATGACGGAGCAACGGCATCGCAGGTAGAAACATTTGTAGGAGGAGCGAACTCTGTATATTCTTTCAATACTGCGCAGGGAATGAAGTCTGAAGCATGGGGGGATGGAAATGATAACCTGACTTTTGATGAGCTTGGTAACCTTTGGGTGCTTCAGGATGGTGGTAAAAACTATATCTGGGTAATTGCCCCGGACCATACACAGGCTAACCCGAAAGTGAAACTGTTTGCTTCTATGCCGGCTGGTGCAGAACCTACAGGACTTACATTTACCCCGGATCATAAATTTGGCTTCTTCTCAATCCAGCACCCGGATTCAACAATCTCTACGGATGTGGACGCTACAGGAAATACCATCAACTATAAAGGGAAATCGGCAACCATTGTGATTGCACTTAAAAATAACTTGGGAATCGAAGGTTCTTTGGGAACAATTGAAAACAAAGCTGCTGAAAATACAGTAACAGTAGCACCGAATCCTACTTCAGGAATGGTGAAAATCAATTCAGCCAAAGGATTGAAAGATATTACAGTAACAGCTTACAGTTTAGACGGAAAAATCGTTTATACGAAAAAGTTCAACGGTACCAATACCTCTTTGAATCTGGACTTTACCCAGCAGCTGGAAGGTTCACGTGTTTTGGTTTTGAATATTGAAGCAGAAGGAGGTTTCCAGAAAACGGTAAAACTTTTAAAGAAGTAAATCATCAGTAATCAGGGATTTCCGGCAGCAAAGCTGCCGGAAATCCCTTCTGTTTATTAAACCGCCTGCGTCATTAAATCAAATGATATAGCAATCTCAGACACAGCGTAAGATGATGCGGTTGCACAGCGCGTTTAAAAAACTACAAACATTTTCATATGAAAAAGCTTTTTTTATTCATCTCCATCCTGGTGCTTTCTCAGGCAAAAGCCCAGATCGATCCGGTAAAATATCCCACTTTTACCAATATTGAAGATGCTTTGAACAGTAAAAAAGCTGTTTACAGCGTAAGCTTCAGAGAGAAAGGAATGTTCAACCTTCCTCCACAGATCGTAAAGCTGGATTCATTGTTTTTCCTGAATATTATGGCCAATAAGCTTGAAAAAATGGATCAGGAACTGTTTGCATTAAAAGAGCTGGAAATACTGAACGTCAACGAAAACAGCATTAAATATATTCCTGATGAAATAGGACAGCTTAAAAAACTGACCACTTTCTCCATGAATCTGAACAGCCTCACCAACATTAATCCTAATCTGGCAAAGCTGCAGAATTTAAAGGTTGTTCATTTTGATGCCAATAACCTTAATGTCTTTCCCGAGGCATTGATGAACATTCCTGCGCTGGAAGAAATTAATCTCCAGGGAAATCAGATCAGCTTTATTGCAGATGGACTTGATAAAATCAAAAATTTAAAATTCCTGAACCTTTCCGATAACCAGATCAATGATCTCGGAAACTTATCTTTTCCCAAAAACTTAAAATATCTCGAACTCCAGCAGAATGCGATGGCAAAACTTCCGGAAAATCTGTTCAAGGCTAAAAATCTTGAGTTTCTGAATGTAAGCGGAAACAATATCACGGAAATATCCCCCGCAATAAAAGGATTGAAAAATGTAGTCAGCATCAATCTGGCCAACAACAATCTGAAAGATATTCCTGTAGAAATCAGTCAGCTGAAAAATCTGAAAACTCTGATTCTTACAGGAAATCCTATAGAAAAAAATAAAATTGAAAATTTAAAGACCTTACTGCCGGACACCCGGATCTATTTCTAGATCTACCCGCCAACCCGTTTGGTCTTGTATCCCATCTCTTTAAGGATATTCATTATTTTATCACGGTTGTCTCCTTGAATGATGATCGTTCCATCCTTCTCAGAACCGCCTATGCCTAAGGTGGTTTTTATTTTCTTTGAGATTTTTTTCAGGTCTTCTTCACTGCCTTCCCAGCCTTCAACAATTGTTACAGGCTTACCGTTTCTCCCTTTTTTCTCAAATTTGCATACCAAAGGCTCTTTCTGCTTGAATGCTTCTTCAGGCATCTCAAAATCCTGCTCTTCATGATCAGGAAAAAGGTTCTTCAGTTGATCTCGTAAATCCATAAAGCAAAATTAAAAAGATTTGCCGATTAATAAATATATTTTATAAAATAATGTACTGGCTTTTTCCGGAGATATTGGGTCTGATAACCTTCTGAAGTCATTTGAAATAGAGATATCCGCAGTACACACTGAATGACCACAGAATGGATGGTGTTGTATTTCAGTTACTTCCTTATTCCGGCTTACAGTTTACTTTTTTCATATAAGATAAACCTCAGATGGTGTTTAAGTTTTTTATATTTTTGGCTGATATTTAAACTTTAAAAGCTAATATGAAAACCAATTATTTCCTTGCAGTCCTGCTGTTAACTTTTGGAATCTCCAAAGCCCAGACAGGTTTTTCCAACGATCCGTTGAATGCCGTATTTGAAACCAGGGATACCGACCGCTTCTGGAAAGCATTTGACAAGATGGAAACCTCTAAAGAAAACCCGTTTGCAGACTACGTAAAAGACGGTTCTCCGGGAGTAAAAGGCTTTACGAAATTCAGAATCATCAATGCCGATTCATTATATTCAAAAGTAAAAAAGAGAAGGGAAGACTATTTGAAAAGCCGCAATGTGCTGGCCGGGATAAAGCAAAAGGAAAAAAAGACACGAGCGATCTACAGTGCCCTGAAATACTGGTATCCGGAGGCAAAATTTCCACCGGTATATTTTGTTTACGGAAGATTCAATTCAGGCGGAACAACCTCTGACGATGGCATTATCATCGGAACTGAAATGCTCAAAAATCTTGACGGCGTTACCGGACTTATTGCCCATGAGCTGATCCATTTCGAACAGAACGCAGAAGGAAAGAATACCTTACTGAAGCAATGTTTGGTAGAAGGCGGAGCAGATTTTATAGGAGAGTTTATCTCCGGAGAACATATCAATCCCGTGCCGTTCCAATATGGGGAATCGCATTCTGACCGGTTGTTTAAAGAATTTGTATCCATTCTGAAACAGGAAGAGCAGAAAGACTGGCTGTACGGCGTGAGCAAAAAAGATGACCGCCCCAATGACCTGGGATACTGGATAGGTTACAGAATAACCGAAGCTTATTTCAATAAACAGGCAGACAAGCAAAAGGCAATTCATGATATCCTGAATATTAAAAATCCATTGCTGTTTCTGAAAGAAAGCGGCTTTCTGGATAGCTATATCAAAGAATATACAAAGAAAAACAATATGAAATTCGACGACTTTTTTAAAGAATAACCAATAGAAGATAAAATTCCAGTCTGCGTCATCATTAAAATCTGCTAAGGGAAAAACAATAGAGCTTGCAGATCCTTTTGAAGACGCAGATTTTTTATGCCTTTTCATAAAGAAACCGGAGGCAAATAAAATTCAGGAGTCCAAATTCTTCTATTCATCGGAAATTCGGTAAATTTGTATAACAAAAGTTTTACAAAATGTCGAAAAAAGCAATACTGGCAATTCTTGACGGATGGGGATTGGGAACAAACCCGGACGTTTCCGCAATAGATAAAGCAAATACACCATTTATAGACAGCTGTTACCAGAAATTTCCCCATACAACCCTTGAAGCAAGTGGTCTTGCCGTAGGTCTTCCTGCAGGTCAGATGGGAAATTCTGAAGTAGGGCATATGAACCTTGGAGCCGGAAGAGTAGTGTACCAGAACCTGGTAAAACTGAATATGGCAGTGGAGAACGGAACATTAGGACAGGAAAAGGTCATCCAGGATGCATTTGAATATGCTAAAAAAGAAAACAAAAAAGTACACTTCATCGGTTTGGTTTCCAATGGAGGGGTGCATTCACATATCAATCACTTAAAAGGGCTACTGACTGCTGCAAAAGATTCCGGTCTGAATGAAAATGTCTTCGTTCACGCCTTTACAGACGGAAGAGATTGCGATCCGCATTCAGGACTTGGATTCATTGATGAGCTTCAGAAACATATGGAGGCTACCATCGGAAAGCTGGCAACCGTTGTAGGAAGATATTATGCGATGGACAGAGATAAAAGATGGGAACGTGTAAAGCTTGCATATGATGCCCTTGTAGAAGGAATAGGAGAGCAGACTACCGATGCTTTGGCAGCGATCCGTGCTTCTTACGATAATAATGTAACCGATGAGTTCCTGAAACCGATCATTTTAGTGAATACAACCGCAACAGGGAACGTGGTGCCGGTTGCAAAGATCATTGATAATGATGTGGTGATCTGTTTCAATTTCCGTACAGACAGAGGTAGAGAAATTACAGAAGTACTTTCACAGAAAGATTTCCCTGAATATGGTATGAAGAAACTGAACCTTTATTATATTACGCTGACGAATTATGATAAGACATTCCAGAATGTTCAGGTTGTCTTTGATGAAAATGTACTGACGGAAACAATGGGGGAAGTTCTTGAGAAAAACGGGAAAACCCAGATCAGAATTGCAGAGACAGAAAAATACCCTCACGTTACCTTCTTCTTTTCAGGAGGAAGAGAACTGGAGTTTAACGGGGAAAGAAGACTGTTATGTCCAAGCCCGAAAGATGTTCCTACCTACGATTTAAAACCGGAAATGTCTGCTTATGATATTACCAATGCTATTGTTCCGGAACTGGAGCAGGGAACAGCTGATTTTGTCTGCCTGAACTTTGCCAATACAGATATGGTAGGCCATACCGGTGTTTTTGAAGCTGCTGTAAAAGCTGCCGAAACCGTAGATAAGTGCATTGAAAAAGTGGCAACAGCCGCTTACGAAAACGGATATGCAGTCTTCATTCTTGCAGACCATGGAAATTCAGACGTCATGATCAATGCAGACGGAACACCCAATACCCAACACTCTACTAATCTGGTACCTTTCATCGTAATGGATAAAGACCATGAATGGACGCTAAAGCCAGGAAAACTGGGCGATGTAGCCCCTACCATACTGAAAGTAATGGGGGTAGAAAGACCAAATGCTATGACAGGAGATATTTTAGTGAGCTAAAATTCGATAATAATGTTAAAAAAATGCCGTTATATTGATATATCGGCATTTTTTTATGATTTATGTCAGATAAAGTATGACTTGCATACTTTATTATGCGCTAAATAATAAATAAATCATATCTTTGTTAATTAAAACTGAATATAAAAATGTATCAAAAGCTTGTTAGGAAAGAAGTAATGGGAATATTGGAAAAGGAAGTGAGTTCTTTTCTTGATAAATTTTTAACGCCAATTGAAAAAATTTGGCAGCCTTCCGATTATTTGCCTGATCCTTCAAGCGAAGAATTTAAACACGATTTAGAAGAAATTCAGACTTTTGCCCGTGAAATGCCTTACGATCTTTTTGTGACCCTGATCGGCGACTGTATTACAGAAGAAGCATTACCTTCCTACGAGTCCTGGTTGATGGGAGTTGACGGGATCAATCAGGAAGAAAAAGTGGGCTGGGCCAACTGGGTGAGAGCCTGGACTGCCGAAGAAAACAGACACGGAGATTTATTAAACAAGTACCTTTACCTGTGCGGTAGAGTCAATATGAGAGAAGTAGAAATTACGACTCAATACCTGATCAATGACGGTTTCGATCTTGGAACCAGCATGGACCCGTACAGAAACTTCATTTATACAAGTTTTCAGGAAACAGCAACCAACATCTCTCACAGAAGAGTAGGTACACTGGCTAAGCAGTCAGGGAACGGAAAACTGGCTAAAATGTGTGGCGTAATTGCAGCAGATGAAGCCAGACACGCCAAAGCTTATAAGCATTTCGTAGCTAAAATCCTTGAAATAGATCCTTCGGAAATGATCCTTGCCTTTGAAGATATGATGCGTAAAAAAATCGTAATGCCGGCTCACCTGATGAGACAGTCAGGACAGAAGGCAGGAGAGCTTTGGGGCCATTTCTCAGATGCTGCACAGAGATGTATGGTATATACCGGTCAGGATTATATCAATATTATGAAAGATCTCCTGGATGAATGGAAGATTGAACACGTAAAAGGTCTTACAGAAAAAGCAGAGAAAGCCCAGGAATACCTGATGAAGCTTCCTGCAAGATTACAGAAGATCACAGACAGGGTTGCTACTCCGGATCTTCAGTTCCAGTTCAGCTGGGTAAAAAGCTAGTAGTTCTATATTATTATTAAAATATAAAAGTATTGAGTGCCTTTCTTTTTGGCACTCTTTTTATTTCTTATCTTTGCAAAGCTAAAAAATAAACAAAATGTTAAATAATAAAAAGATTGCTGTTGACTTTGACGGAACCATTGTGGATGATGCTTATCCTGCAATCGGAAAACCGAAAACCTTTGCTTTTGAAACGTTGAAAAGGCTTCAGGCTGAAGGCTATAGATTAATTCTTTGGACCTACAGACACGGGAAAACGTTAGACGAAGCAGTAGAATTCTGTGCAAAGAATGGTATTGAATTTTATGCTGTGAATTCCAGTTTTGAAGGGGAAGTATTCGATTCTGAGAATCAGTCCAGAAAACTGGATGCAGACTGGTTCATTGATGACAGGAATTTAGGAGGATTTCCGGGATGGGGTGAAATCTACAATATTATTCAGGAAAGAATAGAATTCCGTGTAGAAGGAAAAGAAGTTCTTGCCTACTCAAAACTAAAAAAAGAAAAGAAAAAAGGACTTTTCTGGTAGAATATAGAAATGAGAAGCCGGATATTAGAAGTTAGTTTTAACGGCTGATCAAAGTTTCTGTTTTTTATCAAAAAAGTTTGTAGATTGTTATAATATAGAAATACGCCTCATGCTGTAATCTAATTTCTAACATCTCATATCTAATATATCTATATACGATGATTCAATTAAAAACGATAGACGAATTACGTCTCATGAAGGAGAGCGCCCGATTGGTTTCTAAAACATTGGGAATGTTGGCAAAAGAAATTAAACCGGGAATTACAACTTTATATTTAGATAAACTGGCTCATGATTTCATTAAAGATCATGGGGCAGAACCTGCATTCTTAGGATACGGAGGTTTCCCGAATTCTCTTTGCATCTCTCCAAACGAGCAGGTAGTTCACGGTTTCCCGAATAATGAAGTGGTAAAAGAAGGAGATGTTCTTTCTGTAGACTGTGGGGTGATCCTGAACGGATTTGTAGGTGATCATGCCTATACCTTCGAGATCGGTGAAGTGAAACCTGAGGTTAAAAAATTATTACAGGTAACCAAAGAATCTCTTTACAAAGGGATCGAGCAGTGTATCAGAGGAAAAAGAATCGGGGATATTTCCCATGCGATCCAGGCACATTGTGAAAAAGAAGGATATGGTGTCGTAAGAGAGCTTGTAGGTCATGGCTTGGGAAGAAAGATGCACGAAGATCCTCAGGTTCCCAACTATGGAAGACAGGGAAGCGGTAAAGTAATCAAAGACGGTTTGGCTATCGCTATTGAACCGATGATCAACCTTGGTACGGAAAAAGTGAAATTCCATAATGACGGCTGGACGGTAACTACACTGGACAATATGCCATCAGCTCACTTTGAACATGACGTAGCGGTAATTAACGGTAAACCTGTATTGCTTTCTACTTTTGAATACGTTTACGAAGCTCTGGGTATTGTAAGTGACGAAGAAAAGCCGTTCCAACTGGATTTTTAATGAAAAAGGTTGCCAAGCTTTTACTGAATAAAATTCCACGCCCGATGCTGATCAAATTGAGTATCTGGGCAAGACCGCTTATCTATCAGCTTTTCAAAGGAGATCAGTTTTATGACCCTATTGACGGAAGATCGTACCGGAAATTTCTTCCATACGGATATGGAAAACAGAGGGAAAATGCCCTTTCTCCGGGGACATTAAGCCTGGAGAGGCACCGTCAGATGTGGCTGTATCTTCAGAATGAAACCGATTTCTTTATCAAAAATTATAAAGTGCTGCACATTGCTCCCGAACAGGAATTTCTGAGGAAGTTCAAAAGAATGAGCAACCTGAACTATATTTCTGCAGACCTTTATTCTCCTATTGTGGATGTAAAGGCTGATATTCTGGCTTTACCATTTGAAGATGAAAGCTTTGATATCATTTTCTGTAACCATGTTCTTGAGCATATTGAAGATGATGCCAAAGCGATGAGCGAACTGTACAGGGTAATGAAGCCGGGAGGCTGGGGGATTCTTCAGGTTCCGATGAAAAATTCACTGGAGAAAACTTATGAAGATTTCAGTATCACAGACCCTAAAGAACGTCAGAAACATTTCGGGCAGTACGATCACGTTCGCTGGTACGGAATGGATTACTTTGACCGCCTGGAAAAAGCAGGTTTCGAAACAGAAATTAACTTCTATTCTCAGAAATTTTCTGAAGATGAAATTAAAAGATACGGGCTGAGAACCAATGAGATCTTGCCATTGGTCTATAAAAAATAATAAAGTAACAGGCGCTGAAAAGCTAAAAAATAGAAACCGTTTTCATCTTGAAAACGGTTTTTTTTATAGATCAATGTAATCAGGTCAACATTCCCGATGAATGCTGTCTGAAATAAGAACTTTTAGGAAAGGATATTCCTCAACAAAGCGAAACCGCCTTCGATAGAGAAGACGGTTTCATTTTTAAATATAGATAGAAGTTTATGCTTTTAGTGTGATGAAGATACTGCTTTCAATCCTACCACAGAACCGATAAGGGTTATGATAAAGAATACTCTCCAGAAACTTACAGGATCCTTAAAGAAAATAATTCCCATTAAGGCAGTCCCCACTGCTCCGATTCCCGTCCATACTGCATAGGCTGTACCGATAGGCAATGTCTGGGTTGCTTTGATCAGCAACAGCATACTGATGGTCATCGTAATCAGAAACCCTGTATACCAAAGGTACATTTCAGTTCCTGATGTTTCTTTCGCCTTTCCTAAACATGAAGCGAATGCCACTTCAAATAAACCTGCGATAACTAATATTATCCAATTCATTTTTTTAAATTTTTCTTCTGCAAATTTCAGGATTTAACGGGAGAAAAAATTTTACAATTGTTAAAAAATGATGTTCAGTAAGGAAGCTGGATGCTGGAATAGAGAAGTTATAGTAGTCTGAATGGGAAATATTCCAATGGCCTTAATCAATGAATGTTTTTTAGAAAGGAAGCAATCATTTATTATTTTTCTCTCAATAAGTAATCATTAATACAATATACCCGATACTATCAATAGGAGCGGACTTTAGTCCGCTTTCAATATAAATTTCTATTCCATTGGCTTTAGCCAAAACCTGAATTTCCCTGTGCCTTTAGATTGGGTAATAAAATTTCAGGCATTGTCACGACTGTCAGGACTTCCATCATCCATCTTCCCGTTTCCATTTTTAAAACAACATTTTACTTAATCTCTGCCCGAATTCTGCTCAGGCTCACCTGGGTAATACCCAGATAAGACGCAATATACCCAAGCTGAACCCTTTTAAGCAAATCCGGTTGATAAGTAATAATGTCTTTATACCGTTCAAGGGAAGTTTTAAACTGTCTTGAAATAATAAGTTCCTCAGATTTTATCATTTCAGCTTCTGCAAGCTTTCTGCCCCAGTTGGCTATATGAATATCTTCATTGAAAAGTTTTTTGAGATTTTCTGTTTCCAGTCTGTAAAGGTCGCAATCTTCCAGCAGTTCAATGCTTTCATAGCCAGGCTTGTCTTCTACATAGCTTTTCATAGAAAGTACGCATTGGCCTTCGCTTCCGAACCAGAATGTGATATCATTTTCCGAAGTGGAAGAATAGGCACGGGCAATGCCTTTACGGATGAAATAGACATAAGGAATTACCTTGTCGGCCTCCATCAGACAAAACCCCTTAGGATATGAAACTTCAGTAATGTATTCTTTTAAGCTGTTTTTGGAAGCTTCAGGAAGCAGATAAATGGAATCGAGAATCTGGTCTATATTCATAAAGATGAATTCTAATATTCAAAAATATCAGTTTTAGGCAATGCGATACAAGATTATTTAATATTTTTTTAGAGTATGCATTTCTTCAAATCTTGAATCTTCAACCCTGCAAAAAGAAAAATACGCATCCCTTTAATAACGTTGTTCTACTCTGATACCGAAGAAAATCTTTGATTTTCAACTTCTGTGAACTTCTCACTATTACGCTACTACACTTTCTAAAGTGCCCTTAAAACTTTTGTGACTTTTGTGGTTCAATAGCTTATAGTGATTAAAAATCAGTGCTTTAGCAAAGAAAATCTTTGATTTTCACCTTCTGTGAACTTACCATTACGCTATTATACTTTCTAAAGTGCCCTTCAGTGTTAAAAATTTTTTGTCTTTGTGGTTTAAACCAATATGTTTGAAAGAATATGTCTTCTCTCAAAGTGCTTTCTCAAAGTAACATAAAGCCCAATAACTCTCTTTTTTCTTTTAAAAATTGAGATTACCCGTAAAGACCGATTTTGTTTTACTAACTTTGCAGTTCGTAATATTATTTTTATGCACAAAGCTGGATTTGTAAATATAGTTGGAAAGCCCAATGCCGGAAAATCGACCTTACTCAACCAATTAATGGGGGAGAAGCTGGCGATTGTAACGCAAAAGGCCCAGACAACCCGTCACAGAATTTTTGGTATTTATAATGAAGATGACCTTCAGATTGTATTCTCTGATACTCCGGGAGTATTGGATCCTAAATATGGTCTGCAGGAAAAGATGATGGATTTTGTAAAAGATTCTCTGCAGGATGCAGATGTATTCCTGTTTATCGTAGATGTTACCGACAAGGCGGAACCTTCAGAATTTTTGATAGACAAACTTAATAAAATCCCTGTACCTGTACTTCTGCTGTTGAATAAAGTAGACCAGACGGATCAGGCAGGTCTTGAAAAACTGGTAGAAGACTGGCACAACAGAATTCCCAAAGCGGAAATTCTTCCTATTTCTGCCCTGAATGCCTTCAATACAGAAATTATCTTACCTAAAATAAAATCTTTATTACCGGAGAATCCACCTTACTATGATAAGGATCAGTTTACAGATAAGCCTGAAAGATTCTTTGTAAATGAGGCGATCCGTGAGAAAATTCTTCTGAATTATGATAAAGAGATTCCATATTCTGTAGAGGTGGTTACAGAGCAGTTTAAAGAAAAAGAAGGGATCATTTTTATAGACTCTATCATCTATGTGGAAAGAGATACCCAGAAAGGAATTATCATTGGTCACAAGGGAGAAGCCATCAAAAAGGTAGGAACTGAAGCAAGACTGGACCTGGAAAAGTTCTTCTCTAAAAAAATTCACCTGAACTTATTTGTAAAAGTGAAAAAAGACTGGAGGAAGAATGACAGGGACCTTAAAAATTTCGGTTACCGCTAAACTAAAATCGTTGTAATCCCGTTGTATTAAAAGATTTTTATTACCTTAGTATAAATTTTTTAGTAAATGAACTATAACAATTCAAATTCTGGCTCAATAGCTAAAGATATTATTGTATTCGTCGTGAGGGTGTTTGTAGGTTTTGCAATGCTTTCGCACGGGTTTCCAAAACTTCAGATGCTATTGGCAGGCGGTAAGATTGAGTTTTTCGATTTTATGGGATTGGGACCTCAGATCTCTCTTATCCTTACTGTATTTGCCGAATTTGTTTGTTCAATCCTGCTGATATTAGGTCTTTTTACAAGAATTTCCTTAGGATTTCTGATCTTCACGATGGTAATGGCAGCTTTTGTTGTGCATGGAGCAGATCCGTTTGAGAAAAGAGAGATGAGCCTTATTTACCTGTCTGTCTATCTGCTTCTGATGGTGATGGGTGCCGGAAAAGTTTCTGTAGATCACATGATTGAAAGAAGAAAAAGAGCTTCAGACTGGTAAAATAGTAATAGATATAAAATAAAACGGCACTGTAAAGGTGCCGTTTTCTGTTTTAATAATTGCAGTGAGGCAAGCATTCCCAGATCAGGTTTCCGTTTTCGTCCCTTACTCTGCAGGCCATGAATCCTGATTCACATAATGGGGCACTTCCTCCGTTGATCTTTTTCAGATTTACTTTTGATAATTTTCTTAAATTTTTCATATTGATTTTAATTTGTAAAATAAAAATAGTAAAAAATATTATATGACACTAAAAAGTGTCTTATTTTTTTAATTTTATCAATCTTCCAAAATTCACTACATTCGTAGAAAATGAATTTATATGAAGATAAAACTGACTATTTGCCTTCTGGCATTTCTCAATTTTTATGATGCACAGGAAAATATTACTTACCAGAAACCGTCTGCTGAAATCCTGAAACTGGCAGATTATCAGAGACCGCCAAGTGTCCTGATGAACAGCAAAAAAGATTGGGTGGTTTTTACCTACCGTCCTACCTATAAGACCCTGCAGGATCTGAATCAGCAGGAAATGAAACTCGGAGGCCTGAGAATCAACCCGGTAACCAATATTGCGAGTACGGTTACTTATTTTAATGATCTGAAAATCCGTAAGATCAATGATAAAAAAGAGACGCAGGTAAAGAACCTTCCGGCAAATGCGAGAATTACATATACTTCATTTTCACCTGATGAGAAAAAACTTGCTTTCACCAATACTACGGATAAAGGGGTAGAGCTTTGGATTATTGACATGGAATCGGCTACTGCTAAGAAAATTACTTCAGATAACCTCAATGCCAATTTAGGAATGCCATACATGTGGTATAATGATTCCCAAAGCCTGCTGATTAAAACTCTTCCTCAGAACAGAGCTGCCCTGATTGATTCAAGTAAGGATTTACCAACGGGACCTATTGTTTCTACAGCTGACGGGAAAGTATCACAAAACAGAACTTACCAGGATCTTCTGAAGAATCCTCAGGATGAGAAAAATTTTGAAGTTCTTACAGCGTCCGAACTCTACAGTGCAGATCTGAACGGAAACCTTAAAAAAGTGAAAGATCAGGATATGTATGCCGGATTGAGTTTTTCTCCTGACGGAAATTATTTAATGGCATCTGTAATCAGAAAGCCATTCTCTTATATTGTGCCGCTAAGCAGATTTCCTGTTACAACTACGGTGTATGACATGAAGGGAAATACAGTAAAAGTAGTGAATGAAGTTCCTCTGAATGAAATTATGCCTAAAGGTTTCTCATCTGTAAGAACAGGAAAGAGAAATATGGCGTGGAGAAGCGACGCTCCGGCAACATTGGTTTTTGCTGAAGCGCTTGATGGTGGTGATCAGTCGAAAGCAGCTGAATACAGAGACGAAATTTTCACATGGGAAGTTCCGTTTACTGCAGCACCGAAATCTTTTTTCAAAACAAAACAAAGGTATGACGGGGTGACATGGACGAATGATCACTACGCTATTGTTTCAGAAGATTGGTATGATACAAGAAATACAAAATCTTTCCTGGTTGATCTGAATAACGGAGAATCAAAAGTGATTGATGACAGAAATTCTCAGGATGTGTATAGCGATCCGGGGAATTTTAATACCGTTAAAAACCAGTACGGAAGATATGTTGTCGATATGAAAGGTGGAAAAGCCTATCTGATAGGAGAAGGCTTCACAAAAGACGGACAGCATCCGTTTATTGATGAAATGGATGTGAAATCTCTTAAAAAGAAAAGACTCTATACCTCAAATCTGAAAAACGGAAAAGAGGCCATTATTGATATCCTGAATCCTTCAAAAGGAGAAATCCTTACCACTCAGCAGTCGTCCAGCCAGTATCCGAATTATTTTAAAAAGAATATTAAATCCAATAAGGCAGAAGCAGTCACCAACTTTGCCAATCCTTTTGAAAGCATTAAGGATGTTTACAAAGAAGTGATCACTTACAAAAGAAATGACGGGGTTACCCTTACAGGAACGCTTTACCTTCCTGCCAACTATGACAGAAAAGCGAAAAAAGAGAAACTTCCTTTACTGATCTGGGCATATCCTACCGAATATAAAGACAAAAATACGGCAGGGCAGAATACCCAGAACCCGAATGATTTCACTTTCCCGTCTTACGGATCTTTTATTTACTGGACAACGAAAGGATATGCCGTTCTTGATGATGCAGCGTTCCCGATCATCGGGGAAGGAAAAACAGAGCCGAACGATACTTTCATCCCTCAGCTTGTGGCCAATGCTGAAGCTGCTATTGAAGCTGTAGACAAACTAGGATATATCGATAGAAAAAAAGTGGCTGTAGGAGGACATTCTTACGGTGCTTTTATGACGGCAAACCTTCTGACGCATTCCAAACTTTTTGCCTGCGGTATTGCAAGGAGTGGGGCTTATAACAGAACACTGACGCCGTTCGGATTCCAGAGTGAGCAGAGAAACTACTGGGATGTTCCGGAGATCTACAATACGATGTCTCCATTCATGCATGCAGACCAAATGAAAACACCGCTTCTTTTGATACACGGTGATGCGGATAATAACCCGGGAACTTTCACACTGCAGACGGAAAGATACTTCCAGGCATTGAAAAATCTTGGAGCTCCTGTAAAAATGGTTCTTCTTCCTAAAGAAGCCCATGGTTACCAGGCCAAAGAAAATATCTTACACCTTTTATGGGAGCAGGATCAGTTCCTTGAAAAGTGTCTGAAAAAATAATTATAAAAAGAGACTGTTTTATCATAAAACAGTCTCTTTTTGATTAAAAATATATTGGGAAGTTGAAGGACGTTTAAAGATGCTTCAGAATCTCATCAATACTTTTAAGCTCCATAAAATCCGGATGCTCTAAATTGACATCATGCTGCTCATGGCTCCACGTCACATGATAAGGAATGTGCGCTGCAGATCCTCCTATTTCAAGTACCGGCAAAATATCTGACTTTATAGAATTGCCAAGCATCAGAAAGTTTTCCGGCTGACAGTCCAGATGTTTCAATAACTTTTTATAGTCATTTTCTTTTTTATCACTCATGATTTCAATATGGTGGAAATATTCCTGTAATCCGGAATTCTTCAGTTTGCGTTCCTGATCCAGCAGATCTCCTTTTGTAGCCACTACCAGTCTGTATTTCCCTTTCAGGCTTTCCAGAGTATCTGTTACCCCTTCCAGGAGCTCGATCGGTTTCTGAAGAAGATCCTGCCCAAGCTGAATGGCTTTATTAACCAGCTCCAGAGAGGCTGTATTATTGGTAACCCTGCCGATGGTTTCAACCATACACAGCATAAATCCCTTTACGCCGTAGCCATACAGGTGAAGATTCTGCATTTCTGTTCTGAATAATTCCTGTGATACCGAATGCTGTGGAAGATAATCCTCAAGAAGTATACAGAATTCTTTTTCTGCTTCCTGGAAATAAGGTTCGTTGATCCAAAGGGTATCGTCGGCATCAAAGGCGATGGTTGTA
This sequence comes from Chryseobacterium arthrosphaerae, assembly GCF_001684965.1. Taxonomy (NCBI): domain Bacteria; kingdom Pseudomonadati; phylum Bacteroidota; class Flavobacteriia; order Flavobacteriales; family Weeksellaceae; genus Chryseobacterium; species Chryseobacterium arthrosphaerae. Next base: position 957,383 of record NZ_MAYG01000001.1, read on the forward strand.
ATATGATTATTCATTTTTGTTTTGTAATTTTCTATCCGCAAAATTCAGTATAAAAAATAAATTAAAAAAGGACATTTGTCCCGGGATCAGTATGGTAAGAACCAATCAGGCTTTTCTGAACTATTTTGAAGAGCTTTACAGAAATCAGAAACAGGAGGGAAGTATAACTGTAAAATCTTTTTCAAGAGATGAAAAGATATTGATACAGGACCGTCCGCTTTCCAGACTGATACTGATTAAAGAAGGTATTGCCAAATGCTATTTCACCGAAGAAAACGGTAAAGAATTTATCGTTGAATTTCTGGGCAGTGGCGAAATTCTTGGTGAAGTCGAGCTGATTAAAAATATCAATTGTTTATGCGGTGTACAGGCTCTGTCTGATCTTGTAGTATATGAAACCCATATTCCGTATTTCAAATCCCTGATCCGGGAAGACCTTACTCTGAATCACTTGCTTTTGGATTCTTTTGCAGAACGGATCGTTAATACTTCGAGCCGGGCATCCTATCAACAGCTTTATACAGTAGAACATACCTTAATACAACTGATTGATATGCAGACTAAACAGGGCATTAAGATTTCAAAAGAAGATATGGCCGCTTATCTGGGAATTACAGTGAGGAGCCTGAACAGAATCTTAAAGGATCTGAAATAATTTTGTTGGAAAATCGCAGAAACATAAAGACTTTCCAATTACTATTTGTACTTTTCAAGACACAAAAAATCGAATAATTACAAATTAACCGGCATTCAATTTTATCGAAGATAAAATCCTTGCGCTTTAAAACATATTCCCTTCTGGTTCCATTGCGTCTTTGTGTAATTGAAAAAATTTTTATTTTTGTTGTTTTTTTTAGGGGTGTTTATGCTTTTAAACTTATGATTGAATAATTTAAGCTATAATTTTATAGGGGTGTTTCTAAAATTTATTATTTTTGTATAAAAATAAGTCGAGTATTATTTCAATGGAAAAGTTAAAATTCAGGAATGCTGAATTGGCAGATTTAGATAAAATTGTAGCCATATATAATTCAACAGTTGCTTCAAGGATGGTCACTGCAGATATGGAAGAAGTTTCCGTAGAAAGCAAACTGAAATGGTTCGAAGAACACAACCCTCAGACAAGGCCGCTTTGGGTAGTTGAAGATGATCGGAACCAAACGATCGGATGGGTAAGTTTCAGTTCATTTCATGAAAGGGCAGCCTATAGCGGTACGGTAGAGGTAAGTATTTATCTTGACGAAAGCTGCAGAGGGAAAGGGTATGGTAAAATCATTCTTCAGTACTGTATTGATAACGCCGGCAAATTCGGGGTCAAGAATCTGGTTGCTCTTATTTTCCTGCACAATGAGCCGAGTTTGAAACTGTTCAGACATTTCGGATTTGAAGATTGGGGAAGCCTTCCAAACGTGGCTGTTTTGGACGGTGTGGAAAGGAGTCTTAAGATTTTAGGAAAGAGAATTGATTAAGTAAAAGGGTAAATCAGCAAATTTATAAAAAGGACAGCTGCCTATCAAGATAGGTGAGAAAATATTAAAATACTGTTTGTGATTTGAAGCAGTATTTTTTTTATTGTGCTTCCGGTTCCTTATAATATATATTAATAATCTTAGCTCTCCATTTTTGCAGCTGCTTGATGATTTCTTCCAGGTCTTGTTGAGGATTTAGGGCAATGATACCATTGTAAACAGGATAATCGTGAATATTTAAGTGATAATGATTCAACGTTTTGTATGAAAAGTCTGGATCGTTTTTTATGTACTTTGCGAGGGTGAAAATTAATGAAATAGCTGGCTCGGAATAGTAAAGTTGACAGCTGTCTTCATTAGCCATTTTAAAATCTGACAGGACTGTTTCTAAATAATGCTCAAACGCCAGAATCGCCAGATTATATATTGATTCGTGTTCATATTTTTCGTCCATTGTTCCCCACCAATCAATACTAAGTTCACTGTTTCGTAAGTAAGCTACAGCTTCATTCAGCCCTTTAATGATCGTCTTTAACCTTCCGATACTAAAATCATAGGAGAGTGCATGTCTTCTGAGTTCTTCTCTGGTTAGATCCATTGTTTAATTTTTATTTTCATGATTAAAGATTTAAAAATAACAAAATTCAATAAAAAACGCAGAGCTAAAAAACTCTGCGTCAATTTTTACTGGTGTTCTGTTGAGATGTTCTGCTTGATTCGTTTCGCAGACATATTCAAAAATCGTTTAACAAGGAATACTGCCGATACTGTAAGCCCTAATCCCAGAGCGATCCACATTCCGAAAGCTCCCATTTCCAATGTTACACAGAAGAAATACCCTAAAGGAATGGTAATGATCCAATAGGCAATAAAGGTGTAGATAGACGGTATTTTCACGTCCTGTAAACCTCTGAGCATCCCTAAGGCTGTCACCTGAATTCCGTCAGAAAGCTGGAATAAAGCTGCAATGATCATTAGTTTTGCTGCCAGGGCAATAACTTCCACTTCTTCTTTTTTGGTGAAGAAAGTAGGCAGTATATTTCGCCCTAAGATAAATACCAATCCACAGATGCACATGAAAATAAAGGCAATCTTCAGGTTATTGATCCCGACTTTTCTTAATTCAACAAAATTCTGCTCGCCCAGCTTTCTGCCAATCATTACTGTAGAAGCTACGCTGAATCCTACACACAGGTTAAAGGTAAAAGAAGCCATGCTCAAAGCAATCTGGTGAGAAGCAATATCATGAGCTGAGATCAGTCCGCAGATGAATGCAGCTCCGGCAAAAGCGGTTACTTCAAAAAACATCTGTAAAGCGGTAGGTAAGCCGAGTTTTATCATTTTATCAAACATTTTCTTAGAGAAATCCTGTATTTTCAATGAAAAATCTTTGATATAACGTCTCGTTCTTTTCTCTTTCAGCAATACAAAATAAAGGAAAACAACCATGAAAATTCTGGAGATCAGAGTAGCCAGGGCAGATCCTTTTACGCCCATGGGAGGTATTCCCCAAAGTCCTTTGATAAATACATAGTTTAAGGCAATATTGATGATATTGGCAATAATCGTTGCTTTGGTTACTCCAATCGTATAAGATAACCCTTCAGAGACTTCGCGGAGCGTCTGAAATGCCATAAACGGGATCATACTGATCACCATAATACTTAAAAAGCTTACCGTATCAGGAATGATCTTGGCAGGCTGTCCGGAGTGGTAGAGGAGTGGCATTGCTAAAAGCAGGACCACCATCAGGATAATTCCCACAGACATATTGATTATAAAGCCATGGCTGAAAACAGAATTGATGGTTGCATGATCTTCTCTGGAATGTGCTTCTGAAACCAATGGCGGAATAGCAAACGAAAATCCGAGTGCCAGAACAAATATGGAGAAAAAAACAGCATTTCCTAATGAAACGGATGCCAGTGCATCGGCACCCAGAAGTTTTCCGACAATAATATTATCGAATAAATTTACTGAAACCTGCCCTACCTGGGTAAGCATCACAGGCAGAGCCAAAGTCAGGCATTCTTTTGTATAGTTTTTGTTTAAAAAGTTCATAATATTTTAAGATTCATATAGTTTATAATTTAAAATAGGGCAAAAAAAAATTTGCAGTGATCAACTGCAAATTTTTATAATTTATGGTGAATAATCGCTAAATTATTTCCTTACAAAACTTGCAACGTCACTTTCGGAAACAGTGTTCCCTCCAAGAATGATTAATCTTTCTACGACATTCCTTAATTCTCTGATATTTCCAGTCCAGGAAAGAGCTTTTAAAGCATCAACAGCTTTATCATCGAACTTTTTCACTGCAGTACCGTGCTCATCGGCAATCATACCGGAGAAGTGCTCAACCAACAACTTGATATCTTCTTTTCTTTCGTCCAATGGCGGAACATAAATTTCAATCACGGAAAGTCTGTGATAAAGGTCTTCTCTGAATTTACCTTCTTCAATTTCTTTCTGCATATTCTTATTGGTTGCCGCAATTACCCTTACGTCAACTTTTATTTCTTTATCGCTACCTACAGGGGAAACTTTACTCTCCTGAAGTGCTCTCAATACCTTAGCCTGAGCAATAAGGCTCATATCACCAATCTCATCAAGGAAGATTGTACCTCCGTTGGCCTGTTCAAATTTACCCTGCTTATCTTTGATCGCACCGGTAAAAGATCCTTTTACGTGCCCGAAAAGTTCAGATTCAATAAGTTCAGATGGGATAGCAGCACAGTTTACTTCTACCATTGGGCCTCTTGCACGGTCACTCTGATTGTGAATGGCGTGGGCTACCAGTTCTTTTCCGGCACCGTTAGGTCCTGTGATCAGAACTCTGGCATCAGAAGCGGCTACCTTTTCGATCATATCCTGGATCTTTTGAAGCGCAGGAGAAGTACCGATCATCTGGTATTTTTTATTTACTTTTTTCTTTAACGTTTTGTTTTCTGTCTGAAGATTTTTGTTTTCTTTCTTCAGGGATTCCTTTGCTAAAGCATTCTTCACACTGGTGATCAGTCTGTTGATGTCAATTGGCTTGGAAATGAAATCATATGCACCCTCTTTCAGGCAGGAAACAGCAGAATCGATGTCTGCGTGTCCCGAGATCATGATAAAAGTAGTTTCTGGTTTTAGGGCAAGACTTTGTTTTAAAAGCTCCGTTCCCGAAAGTTTAGGCATTTTGATATCAGAAATCACCAGTGCGAAATCTTCTTTCTCTACCTGTTTGTAACCTTCAAGGCCGTCTTCGGCGATAACAAATTCATAATCTGTAAGTTCATCCGAAAGAATACTGTGAAGTACTCCCGAGATTGCTTTTTCGTCTTCTACTATAAGGATTTTTTGCATAGTTGCAAATTTAAATTTTTTGTTTCAATTATTAGCAAAAACTGTACCTAAAAATTCTATATTGAATAGTCTCTTTTCCCAAAAATTGCAGATCCCACCCTTATCGAGTTAGCCCCGCACTCAATAGCCAACGGGAAATCATCGCTCATTCCCATTGATAAGGTATTCAGTGTTTTTAATTGATTTAATTCATCAAAAAGCCTTTTCAGAGTTAAAAATTCTTTTCTGATCTGTTGCTCATCATCCGTAAATGTAGCCATTCCCATAAGACCGGTAATTTCTGTATTCGGATATTTTCCGGCAAGGTACTGTTGGAACAGTTCTTTCGCCTCTGAGATTTCAAGTCCGAATTTTGTGTCTTCAGCAGCAATTTTCACCTGAAGAAGAACTTTAATGATTCTGTTGTTTTTACCTGACTCTTTGTTGATTTCAGCCAATAGTTTTTCAGAATCCACACTTTGGATGGTGTCTATGAACGGAGCAATATACTTTACTTTATTGGTCTGTAAATGACCGATCAGATGCCACTGAATATCTTCAGGAAGTAAGGGTGCTTTTTCCATCAGTTCCTGAACTTTGTTTTCACCAAAGACTTTCTGTCCCAGATCATAAGCTTCCTGTACGGCAGATGCCGGATGCGTTTTTGAAACAGCAACCAGCTGAACTTCTGCAGGAAGCTGATTTTTTATAGCCTGATAATTTTCTTTAATACTCATAAATGCAAATTTCCGAAATTTAGCTGACAGTTGCTAATCATGAAACGTTTTACAGGATACTTTCTGCAAAAAATCAGTTCAGCACTTCATTGATTTTCGGATATTGGGAAATCTTTCTGAAAACAAATTTATTGCTCTTCTGAAGTTTTTCAATAAACAGATCCAGTTCGTTGATGGAATCTGCATCTCTCAGATACTGATCATGGGTAAGAAACACAAGGTGTCTTGAGGTTTTTTCCAGATCATTAAGAAAAATGCTGTCTACTTTTTTAAGCATGGCTTCATGGCTTCCCTTCAGTGTCATTTTTTGGGAAGGTCTCCATTCCAGATCCCAGCCGATCACTTTATAGCCTGCTTTCTTCAGACCGTCAGCTGCTGCAGTAGTGCTTTTAATATCAGTAACGTTAATATTGTTAAGTCTCCAGATATTTCTGCCCGGAGTTCTTGCTATTTTATCATAAAGCTTCAGGCTGTCTTTAGCGATGTCAAAATCATGAACAACAGCATCGGCGTTCTTATAAAAATCTGTGTATTTGTTATGTGCGTGGGTAAAACTGTGATTTGCCAGTTCTATCAGAGGATTTCTTTTCAGAAGTTCCAGATCATTTTTTTGCCTGATGCTCCCATAGGCATGTTTTCCTACCAGAAAAGCGGTTGCACAAACATTTCTTTTGTCAAGTATTCTGAGAAGGTTTTCCGTTCCCTGATTGGGGCCATCGTCAAAGGTAAGGTAGATCACTCTTTTGTCAGAATCTACACTTTCATCGTCCATTTTGGGGACGGCATTTGCGGTGGGATTTTCCTGTGAATGGATGGAATCATTCACATCATTCTTGAAATTACAGCTGTTCAATAAAACTGAAGTTGCACTCATCAATGCAAACATCCCGAGAAGAGTCTTATTTTCTGACCTTCCCGCAAAAATTTTTCTCATAAATGTGATGGGAAATTTAAATTGTTAAAAATCGTTAAAAATAACGATTGAATGTTAACAAATTATATGCCACTTGAAGTCGTATTTTATCTTTTTAAGGTTATTTTAAGAACTTTATTTTAAGGTAAATTTTTAATAATCGGTGATTGGGAATTTACGGTTTGGGTTTCGTTAAATATTAACATTTATAAATAGTAAAACGATAGTCTTTCTCTATTTTTATTACAATAACAGCATTCTTCCTTTCTTTGGGAATTATTGTTTTTTTAACAATGCTGATAGAGGGTTCGAAATTATTTTGACAGTGCGTCAGAATTTTATAACTGTCAGGTGTGACATAGAGCATTTAACTTAATATCTTTTTTAAATACAAAGCATTTTTAATGGCAGAAGTTCCCCAGGTGTTATTGAAAAAAATATAAACTGTATGTTGCGGACCGCTGATCTTTTCAGCAAGATGATCAAGGAAGTCAGTGCTGTATTCGGACTTGTAAAGGATAGGTTTTCCGTGAAGCCTGTAATAAAGTACCTCAGGATGATTGATGATAACATCTTCCGGAAGATTACCGGGAAAGCTTACTCCTGAAAAAACAACACCCATATTTTTTAAAAGATCAAATATTTCCTGTGTCCACCAGGATTCGTGCCGGAATTCTATAACATTCAGGTAGTTGGGATCAAGGTTTTGGATGATGAGTTCCTGATGTTGGGGAGTGTTTTTAAAAGAAGGAGGAAGCTGGTATAAAAAGCCTGAAAGTTTATCTTTAAGGTGAGTCTGAATATGCTCACAGAAGGCTGTAATTTCTTCCTTTGATTCCGCCAGCCGGTTTTGGTGGGTGATCAATTTGGGAATTTTAATAAAAAACCTGAACTGATCAGGAGTTTCATCATACCACTTTGAAAGGGTTTTGCCGGTAGGTTTCCTGTAAAAGGTGGAATTGATTTCCACAGCATTAAAAACTCCGGCATATAAGGAAAGAAAATCTTTACTCGCAGCATTCTCAGGATATAATGAACCTTTCCAGTCATTATTATAAAATCCCGAACACCCTATGTAAAGATTTTCTTTTTTCATATTCTTTATTTTATATCCAGATCCACTGAGTTTAACCGCAGTGAATTCAGAATCACAGATAAGGAACTGAAGCTCATAGCAGCAGCGGCGATCATCGGTGATAACAGAATTCCAAAGAATGGATACAATAATCCTGCCGCTACGGGAACTCCCAGTACATTATATATAAATGCGAAGAATAAGTTTTCTTTGATGTTTTTAAGAAGCTTCTCGCTTAAGAGCTTTGCTTTTGCAACGCCAAGAATATCTCCTTTCAGTAATGTGATTTCTGCACTTTCAATGGCAACATCGGTTCCTGTTCCCATAGCAATTCCTACATCAGATTGCGCAAGGGCAGGAGAGTCGTTGATCCCGTCTCCGGTCATGGCTACGATTTTGCCCTGTTGCTGTAATCTTTTGACTTCATTCAGTTTATCTTCGGGAAGACAGTTGGCTTTGAAATGTTTGATCCCCAACTCCTCAGCTACAGCTTTAGCAGTATGTTCATTGTCACCGGTCATCATAATGACATCAATACCTTCGCTCATCAGCTGCTTTACCGCTTTCTTGGAGCTTTCTTTGATTTTATCTGTGAAACTGATGAATCCTAAAACCTGTTGATCCTCTGCGATATAAGAGATCGTATGCGCTTTGGACTGTACTTCTGTGGCTTTTTGTTTTAAGCTGTCCGGAATGCTGATCTGATGCGAAGTAAGAAGGTTTTCATTACCCAGGTAAGCTGTTTTGCCATTGATTTTTCCTTTTACTCCTTTTCCGGAAATATTTTCGAACTGATCTACTTTTTCTGCAGCTGTATTTTCATCCTTTGCTTTTTTGATAACGGCATTGGAAAGCGGGTGTTCCGAATTTTGATTTAATGAAAAAGCCAGCTTTAAAATCTGATTTCTATCTCCGTTATGGATTGTTTCAATATACTCTACAGATGGTTTTCCTTCCGTTAATGTGCCGGTTTTATCAGTAATCAGGACATTGACCTTATTCATCTGCTCCAGGGCTTCAGCGTTCTTGATCAGGATACCATTTTTGGCCCCTTTTCCAATTCCTACCATCAGAGACATCGGAGTTGCCAGTCCAAGGGCACACGGACATGCTACGATCAGTACTGCAACAGCATTTACGAAGGCAAACAAGCTTCTTTTTCCTTCAGGTCCGAAGAACTGCCACAGAACAAAAGTAAGTACTGCGATAAGGATCACTACAGGGACAAAAACTTTTGAAACTTTATCCGTCAGTTTCTGAATAGGAGCTTTGCTGCGGCTGGCTTCATTCACCATTTTGATGATCTGGGAAAGCAGGGTTTCATCACCTACCTTTTCAGCTTTCATAATGAATACCTGGTTGCCGTTGAGGGTTCCTGAAGAGACTTTGTCATCGGTCGTTTTTTCAACCGGTACAGGTTCTCCGGTAATCATACTTTCATCTACGATTGAGCTTCCTTCCACGATTTTCCCGTCAACCGGAATTTTTTCACCCGGTTTTACTTTTAAGAGGTCCCCGATTTTTACCTGGGAAAGAAGAACTCTTTTTTCTTCTCCGTTTACCATAAGGTTGGCTTCATCAGGCGAAAGATTCATGAGTTCTTTGATGGCATTTCCTGTTTTTTTATGCGCTGCCGCTTCCATAAGCTGTCCTAAAATAACCAATGTTAAAATAACACAGACCGCCTCAAAATACAATGGAATTTCATGATTGTGCCCCCGGATCTCATGAGGAATCATATCCGGAAAAATCAAAGCCACAATGCTGAAGATAAATGCAGCTGCAACCCCCAGTGCAATAAGGCTGAACATATTAAGATTCCATGTTTTAAAAGAAGTCCAGCCTCTTTTTAACAGGAACCAGCCGGAATAAAACATTACCGGAAGGGTAAGTGCCAACTCAATAAATCCCTGGATCTGATGTGAAAACGGAAAATTGATAAACATTCCACCCATCGAAAGAATAAAAACAGGGATGGTAAAGGCTAATGAGATGATGAATTTCCTTTTCAGGATATTGTAGGTCTCGTCCTCTTCATCCTCACCGGAATCCGGCATTCTTACCAGATCCATTCCGCAGATCGGGCAGTCTCCCGGTTCATCACGGATGATTTCGGGGTGCATAGGACAGGTATATTGTGCTGTTTTCTTTTCAGGGTATTTTACAAGGTCCATTCCGCAAACCGGGCATCCTACATTTGAGTCATAAGTTTTGTCGCCTTCACAATACATCGGGCAATAGTATCTGCCGGCCATTTCATCAGTAACTCTGGGTGCTTCATGATGATGGTTGTGGTGGTGATGGTCGTGGTGATGATTATGATTATGAGAATGAGAATGAGAATGAGAATGAGAATGAGAATGAGAATGAGAATGAGATTTTGCATTTTTTACAAGATCATTTGTGATTTCTTCCAGGTGCATATGGCATACGGGACAGTCTCCTTTTTCATCATAAACTTTATCTCCCTCACAAAACATCGGGCAGTAATATTTCCCAACACTGTCTTTAAAATTCCCGGGAAGATTGGAAGATGAATAAGTAGGCTTATGATGAGGATCTTTAGCTGTTTTTTCCTCAACAGGAACCAGGTACATTTTGCATACGGGACATCTTTCTCCCTGTTTGAAGTATACCTTTTCCCCTTCACATTCCATTGGGCAGTAATATACTGAAGACGGGGATACCCGGTCCTGAGGTTTTACAAAGGTGTTTTCCGGCTGATCCGGATCTTCCAGTCTGTATTTTCCTATTTCAGCTAAAGCATCATTTAAGGCAGATAGCTCAATTTCATGCTCGGAAGTGATGGTTGCTATATGATTTTCCAGATTAACATCGGCTGTTACCCCCTGAACACTGTTCAGTTGATTGGCTATTTTTTTCTGGCAGCCGGAACAGGTCATTCCAAGTATTTTATACTGTCGTTCCATGATTCTAAATTTATAGTACAAATTTCCAAAATGAAATTGTAAGGTTGTTATAAATTTAAGGATAATAGTTATAGAATTTGGAATGGGAGTTGGGGTGAGTGTTTTGTTGTGTTATAGAGTTTGAGAGTTGGAGGGTTAGAGGATGAGAAGGTTAGAGGGTGGAAGAGGTAAGGGAGATATCTATAGGAATTGGGACTGAAAAGTGAAAGATTTGTCTGGAAAACAGGGCATACGCTGTGGGAGTGCTTTTAAATAATTGTTCATTATTCTCAAACACTCAGATATTTACACTCTTAAACCTTATCCCTACAGGTTGTCCAGCGACTTCCGGTTGTGTTCCTTCAGTTTCTTGAACTCGGTAGGGGTAAATCCGGTGGTATTACGGAATTGGGAAGAAAGATGCTGAACGCTTTTGTAGCCAAGCTTTCCCGCAATTTCAGTAAGGTTGAATTCATTGTACAGAAGCAGTTCTTTTACCTTTTCGATCTTTTGAAGGATGAAAAACTGTTCCAGGGTAATATTCTCATTTTGTGAGAATGTTTTTGAAAGCGAACTGTAGTCTTTATGAAGTTTTGAACTTAAAAACTCCGAAAGAAGGAAGTCTTCATCAATATCAAGCTCGCTTATTTTTACAATAATCAGATTTTTGATCTTTTCTGCAAGCTGATGGGCTGAATCCATGATTCTTTCAAAGCCGGTATCAAGAAGTTTTTTCTCAATGGCCTGCATTTTTTCAGCAGAAACTTCAGTTGCTGTTTCTACTTCACCGAGGATAATGGAGGTTGTTTTTACATCTGAAGTACTGAAGATGTTTTCCACAGCAGCGATACACCTGTTGCAGACCATGTTTTTGATAAAAATTTTCATTGTCCGCTGTTTAGCCTGTCTTTTACAAATTCGATCTGTGTTTTACCATGAGGAGCCGGGTTTCCGTCACTGTCAAGGTTCACCATTACGATTTTATCAACGGTGATGATCGTCTGGTGGGTCATTTTATTCCGGACATCACATCTTAAGGTAATAGAAGAAGAACCGAAATGGGTGGCCTCAATCCCGATTTCGATAATATCCCCCTGTTTGGCAGAACTTACAAAATTGATTTCAGAAATGAATTTGGTGACTACTTTTGTATTTTCCAGCTGGATAATAGCATATAAGGCAGCTTCTTCATCAATCCATTGCAGCAGTCTTCCTCCGAAAAGAGAGTGGTTGGGATTTAAATCTTCCGGTTTTACCCATTTTCTCGTATGATAGTTCATATTTTTTAATAATTTATACCACAAATTTACTGTTAAATGCTGATGTGGTCAATAGGAAAAGTATTTATTGATCTGAAAAGAATCATTCATTTTCTCAATCATTTTCTTTTGGAACGCATGGCTTTTGTCTTTTGGACAGATGAATCCTGTAAGAATTTCTGATATTCTTCACTCTCCACAGGGTACAGGGCAATTTTTCCTTCTTCATTATGGTGAATTCCGAACCCGTATCTTTTGGCTAAAGGTGAAGATCTGAGGCAGGCCTGACCTTTAGAAAAAAATAAATTTCGAGCTTCTTCCTTTTCATTTTCTGAAAGATCATTTTTGATGGCAAAACACTCAAAGATAATGTCGTCTGATGTATACTGATAAGGATTTTTTATAAGCCTTTCATATTGAAGATTGGCCAGTGTCTTTTCCTTCTTTTCAGGAGGTATCTGAGAGTGGGAAACCGGGCAGTCCTCGGCTACTTCGATAAAAGTATTGGTGTAGTTGGTGGTGTGCTGTTTCATATCAATTGATGATGGGTGTTGAAATGTGAAGTACAAAGATCCTGATTTTTAGCTATAGATATTATTCTTTATATTCTAAAATTTCGCCCGGCTGACAGTCAAGGGCTTTGCAGATGGCTTCCAGGGTACTGAAGCGGACTGCTTTTGCTTTTCCGGTCTTCAATACAGAAAGGTTGGAAAGGGTAAGGTCTACTTTTTTGGAGAGTTCGTTCAGTGATATTTTTCTTTTCGCCATGACGACATCAAGGTTTATAATAATCGGCATACTTTATATTGTTAGTCTGTTTTCAGATTATATTGGCAAAGCTCAGGTCAATTTGAGCTTTTTATACAGGTTCTTTACTCCGTCAGGATAAAAATTGAGGGTAATGATTATGGTACATGAATCTATACATATGTTCCAGGTTACAGCGTTGATAAGCAAAGGATTTTTTGTGTTTTCATATGATCTGTATTTTTAATTGAATACAAATATCAATAAAAATTCATTGAAAAACGATAATTTTTTATTCTTTTTCAATGAATGCTGTTTTTTGGATTCAACATAATGTGAGAAATACATAAAAAAAGCTTTGATTTGAAATTTTTAATTGTATCTTGCATACGTTTATATTTGGAATCAATATTTGTTCATTAATTTATGTTGTTTTTCTTTTATATACCAAATTTTTATTAATTTTTTAATTTATTCAAAATGAACATTTTTGTTTCAAACATCAATTACGCAACTAAAGAGTATGAGTTGCACGATCTATTCGCAGAATTTGGAGATGTATCATCAGCTAAAATCGTTACAGACAGAGAAACTGGTCGTTCCAGAGGTTTCGGTTTCGTAGAGATGGGTGATGATGAAGGAAAGCAGGCTATTGAAGCTCTTAACCAAAAAGAATTCAACGGAAAAACCCTAAATGTATCTGAAGCTAAGCCAAGAGAAGAAAAACCTAGAAGAAGCTTCGATAACAACAGAGGTGGAGGTTATGGTAACAACAATAATAGAGGCGGAGGCTATGGTAACAACCGTGGCGGAGGCGGAAATCGTTGGTAAAAATATGAAGCGGCTTTTAGCCGCTTTTTTTATTGAATATATTTCAGTTAAACCTCTTTTTTGATGATTCTTTTTCAGGATCAGGAATTAAGAATGATAAACTGAATCAAAAAAATAAACTGTTCCGACTCCGGAGCAGTTTATTTTTTTATGTACTTACTGCTTTGGTTTTATCAGGAGATAGGCATTATCATAGTAAATGTTGATGTGATGGTCATAAGGGAATTTTTCCCGCACAATTTCATTAAGGATAAGCCTGATATGGTATTTTCCCAAATCCGATTCCATAGAAATATCCGGGACTTTTACGATACCGGTTTTATTTTTGTTGTCCTCAAGCAGTTTCATCACCTGCGGACCAAAATCTATTTCTTCGGTGTTTAATTTTAATTTCAATGATGACTCTTTTTCTAACAGGTTTGTTACTTCGAAAGTATCTCCGTTGACTTTCTGAGGTCCTTTTTTATAGGGAGTAAAGTTGAGAAGGTATTGATAGCTGCCAATTTCTATGGCTTGTTTTTCGGAGGTGATAACGAGTCGCATGGTTTCATCCCAGATATCTTTTGATGTTTTTTGAACATTGGTAAATTTGTTCTGAATGGTATTTCTTATGTTGTAAAAATTGCCGCTTTCCATCGTATCAGCCAGCTCTTTCCCGTCTTTTTTATTCAGAAAGCCATATAAAAACTCATTCTGTTTTCTTTCAGCCAGAAACTCAAATTTATCTGCAATTTCATTACGCACCGTATCGGTAATTTTCTTCTGGAAATCCAATTTTCCGTTATGGATCAGCTGATGTTGATTCAGCACCTTTAAAAGTTCTTTTTTCTGACTTCTTTTTGCGACACTGAAAGCATTGAAATAAGGAAATATTAAAGCAAAAGTTCCCAATAAAAATAAGCTGACCGGGATGAATTTAATCGTAGCTCTTTTGCCTGATATAAAATAAACAACAGTACTTAAAAGCCATAAGGCAAGCAGGAGTACAAAATATCTCGGCTCTGTATATCCATACTCTAAAATTCTTGTGAAAATAGCCGTAAAAAGCAAAATAATCAGAGGAATAATGGTATAATAGAATGCTTTGGAAAATATTCTGACCCAGGATTTTGCATTTTCTGCTCTCAGGGGATACACAAGAAGCAATGCCAAAATACCCACAATACTATACGCTAGAATCAGATAAGAAACCCAGCCTCTCGGAAGTTCCCAGCTGATCAGGATTTTAAATGAATAAAAGTAAAGTATAGCAGCATAAATAAGCAGTAAGGGGATCAGGATAAACTGAGTGAAGAATTTCAGAACTACAGGATAGGGGCTCTCTTTTTCAAGGGTGCTTATTCCTTTTTCATTAAATAAAAGAAAAATAAAACAGCTTCCGGAAATGGCAAGAACGGAAAAAGTATCTGTATAAACTTTGCCGTTGAAATTAAAATCAAAGAGTTTATCGATTGCCAGAATAGCCAGCTCAACACCGCCTGTCAGTATACCTGTAAATACAGCGGTAAGGAAGATATTGACAAAAAGATTTTTATTGTACTGCCAGAATCCTGATTCCTTATTCTTCTCTAAAAACGGAATGAAAGAAACCAGAAGGTGGGTGAGAAGAACGGTAACTGCTATAATGTAAAAGTGGATGTCGGTAAAATTTTTCTGTTTATCCGGCAGAATGTAATAGAAACCGATAAGAAAAGCGATTGCCGAAACTTGTAACAGCAGCTCTTTCCCTATTCTCTGTGAAAGCATTTTCATCGCAAACATCAGGGAAATTCCCATGGCTGCACAGATCGTGAATTTTGTAAAGACGGTGGAGTGTTCCGTGTTACTCTCAGCAATGCAGATTGCACCTGCTGAAGCTAATAAAGCCATGGTCAAAACCAACGGGTAGCGGAAGACTGTTTCATTAGCCCGGCTTAGGGTTTCGTAAAATTTTGATTTCATGATTTGGTGTTGGGGTGATTCCTATGAATCTTTTTTCTTTTTTTTCTTTTTCTCCTTGTCTTTTTCCTTTTCCTTTCCTTTTGTTTTTTTCTCTTTTTTAGGACTCAGGACCTCATTGGCATATTCGAAAGTAGGTTCTTCTGTTTTTGTCGGTTTCATCTCGATCTTAAGATCAAAATATCCTGTAAGATCATTCTGGGATATTAGTTTTTCAATGAATAAAAAGTCCAGAATCTCTTTACCGGAATCATTAAAGAAGTTGTGGGAAAGCTCTTTCAGCAGAAATTTTTTATATTCTTCCAAAGGAACAAGCACGGTGTATTTGAATATTCTCCCTTCTTTTACAGTAGACAGATATCCCTTTTCAACCAGTATTTTCAGATAGGTGGAAACCGTATTCTGATGTGGTTTGGGTTCGGGATGCTGCTCCATAACGTCCTTCAGATAGAAAGATTCCATTTTCCAAAACAGCTTCATAAAGTTTTCCTCTGCGGAAGTAAGATGATTAATTTTCATATAGAGTTCTAATGTTGAAATTGAATATTGCAATAAAGATAAAGAAAAGATACCATAAAAGCTATTCCGGCTCCCATAAATACCTCTTTTACGGTGTGTCTTTTTAAGATAACCCGGGTAATTCCGACCAGGATGGAAATGCCCAGCCATATAAGACCCATCTTCCAGTCTAATGTGAAAAATAATGCAGCTACAAATATATTGAACGCCGTATGCATTGAACTTTTAATAAAATAATTGCTGATCTGAAGAGTGAAAAGCAGTATTAAAATAAACAGCATAACCAGATCAATATATCCTTTCCTGGTATAATTGAAAATCAGATAGGTCACCACACAGGCTGCGATAAATATATATAATGTTTTGCGCTGAACCCTGTTAGAGACATCCATATTGGTATATCTTCCTGTTTTTACATTCCAGGTCAGCCATATGATCACAGGAACAATGATCATTAATAATACGGGCAGGAAATAGAGGAGTGTTTCCTTGAGAGAAGATTCTCTGACACTCATACAGATAAAAAATATAATCAACGAAGTCAGGGGGTTGAAAAAATCAGAAATGACTTTTGATATTCTGAGCAGCGTTGGAGACGGTGTTTCTTCCATATTCAGGTTTAAGCATCAAATATAATACTATAAGATCAGAAAACAAATGAAAGAAAGCCGTAAAAGAAGAGGAGGAAGTGAGTTAACGGCTGTAAGTGTTAATAATTTCAGATCATAAAATAATTTTAATGTACTTATTTTGAAATATAGCCTGTTTCCAGATAAAAGTCATAATTTTAGTTTTTCTACTTATTTAGATCAGATGATTCTGATTTCTGAATGAGAATAAAAAACAATCATTTGATATAAACCATGAAGCGCTTGTTCATCTCATTATTCATTATATCCGGCTGTCTGATTTTCGGACAGGAAAAGACCGGGGAAAAAAACATTCACAATAAACTTCCGGTTCATCAATTAAGGATCTACGAAATTCCCAAAGAAAACAGACAGGTATTTCTGGACCGGTTCAGGGATCATGCACTCAGGATCATGAAAAAATACGGTTTTCATATTATCAGCATATGGGAATCGGAATTCAATGAAAAAACAGAATTTGTCTACCTGCTTGAATGGAAAGATGAAGATACAATGAAAGCAGCCTGGGATAAATTTATGGCAGATAAGGAATGGAAAGAAATTAAAGCTGAAACGGCAAAATTACATGGCAGTTTTGTTAATAATATTGAAGACAGAAAACTGAAATTGACGGAATTTTCACCACAAAAGAAGCTGTTGAAATAACCAAAAGATATGTTAACAATAATTAAAGATGAACAGAGATCGAGAAAAAAACGGGATGTTTTACTGATGTCTTATTCTGTTGGTTGTTTTCGGAAAGCTACCTATAGAGGCAGATTTTTCAGATACTGCACTATGGAAATAACTGTAAAAATGCTTTTGCATGAGCCTTTCTCAGGGTCGAAAATTAAGAATAATCCTTTCCGCCTGCAAATAGATTTTACATAAAAAACGAAAAGTTACTTATGCATACAATAAAAACAAAGTTTTTTTCATAATTTTGCTCAACTATTTCATCATAAAAAAGCAAGAGCTAACACATGAAAGAATTTTCTAAAGAGGTATACCTGAAGTGGTATGAAGATATGACAATGTGGAGAAGGTTTGAAGACAAATGCCGTTCTCTTTACCTAAAACAAAAGATCAGAGGATTTTTACATTTGTATAACGGTCAGGAAGCAATCCCTGCCGGATTTACACATGCAATGGATCTTACAAAAGACAGTATGATCACTGCTTACAGATGCCACATCCATCCAATGGCGATGGGAGTAGATCCTAAGAGAATCATGGCTGAACTTTGTGGTAAAGCTACAGGTACATCCGGAGGTATGGGTGGATCTATGCACATTTTCAGCAAAGAGCACCGTTTTTACGGAGGTCATGGTATTGTTGGAGGACAAATTCCTTTAGGAGCAGGTATTGCTTTTGCTGATAAATATTTCGACAGAAAAGCTGTAAACATTTGCTTCTTCGGAGATGGTGCTGCAAGACAAGGTTCTTTACATGAAACATTCAACATGGCAATGAACTGGAAGCTTCCTGTAGTATTTGTGGTAGAAAACAACCAATATGCAATGGGAACTTCTGTAAAAAGAACAGCCAACCACGAAGATATCTATAAATTAGGATTAGGATACGAAATGCCTTGTCTTGCTGTAGATGCAATGGATCCTGTAAAAGTGGCTGAAGCTGCTTACGAGGCTATTGAAAGAGCAAGAAGAGGAGACGGGCCTACATTCATTGAAGCAAGAACTTACCGTTACAGAGGTCACTCTATGTCTGATGCTGAGCCTTACAGATCTAAAGAAGAAGTAGCAATTCATAAGAATGATGATCCAATTGAATTGGTAAAACACAGAATTCTTGAAAACGGCTGGGCTACAGAAGCTGAATTGGAAGCTATCGACAACAAGTCAAGAGACTTCGTTGAAGAATGCATCGAATTCATGGAGAACTCTCCATATCCGGACGCTGAGAAAATTTATGAGTATGTATATGCTCAGGAAGATTATCCATTCTTAGACAAATTAGAAAACTAAAAGATAATGAGTTAATTTGACAATTTGAGAATTTGAAAATGTGATAGAGTATGTCCTTTTTTAATTTTCAAATTTTCAGATTGCTAAATTTTCAAATTAAAATAAATTATGGCAGAAGTAATTACGATGCCCCGCCTTTCCGACACTATGACGGAAGGTAAAGTGGCGAAATGGCATAAAAAAGTAGGAGATAAAGTAAAGGAAGGAGATATTTTAGCTGAAATTGAAACTGACAAGGCAGTTCAGGATTTCGAATCTGAAGTAGAAGGTACTCTTTTATACGTAGGTGTAGAAGAAGGAAGTGCCGCTGCTGTAGACTCTGTTTTAGCAATTATCGGTAATGAAGGAGAAGATATTTCAGGATTAACAGGCGGAGCTGCTGCTCCCAGTGCCGGTTCTGAAGAAAAAAAATCAGAAGAACAGCCTAAAACAGAAGCTGTGGAAACTGCTTCAGCGGAAGTTCCGGCAGGAGTAGAAGTGATTACAATGCCAAGACTTTCCGATACTATGACAGAAGGGAAAGTCGCTAAATGGCACAAAAATGTTGGCGATACAGTAAAAGAAGGAGATCTTCTAGCTGAGATCGAAACAGATAAAGCAGTACAGGACTTCGAATCTGAATTCAACGGAGTACTGTTGAAGCAAGGTGTAGAAGAAGGTGGTGCTGCCCCGGTAGATTCCGTATTGGCAATCATTGGCCCTGAAGGAACTGATGTTTCAGCAGTAGGAGCTCCTAAAGCGGCTGCTCCGGCGTCAGAAAAACCGGCTGAACAAAAGGCAGAAGCTAAAACTGAAGAAAAAGCTGCTCCGGCTGCTAACACTTCATCTTCTGACAGAGTGGCGATTTCTCCATTAGCTAAGAAAATGGCTCAGGATAAAGGAGTTGACATCAATGCTGTTCAGGGTTCCGGAGAAAACGGAAGAATCGTTAAAAAAGATATTGAAAACTATCAGCCTGCTGCCCAACCAGCTGCTTCAGCTCCGGCTGCAAGTGCTGCTGCTCAGGTTGCAGTAAACTTCGTTCAGGGAGAAGATACAGAGACTCCAAACTCACAGGTAAGAAATATCATTGCAAAACGTCTTTCTGAAAGTAAGTTCTCTGCTCCTCACTATTACCTGATGGTTGAGATCAACATGGATAAAGCTATCGAAGCTAGAAAAGAGATCAACTCTCTTCCGGATACGAAGATTTCATTCAACGATATGATCATTAAAGCAACTGCCATTGCTTTAAGAAAACATCCACAGGTAAATTCAAGCTGGGCGGGAGATAAGATCATCCACAGAGGAAATATCAATATTGGTGTAGCAGTTGCTATTCCTGACGGATTGGTTGTTCCTGTATTGAAGAATACCGACCAGATGTCTTATACCCAGATTTCTGCAGCTGTTAAAGATATGGCTTCAAGAGCTAAAAACAAAGGTCTTAAAGCTAACGAAATGGAAGGTTCTACCTTCTCTATTTCTAACCTGGGAATGTTCGGGATCGAGACCTTTACAAGTATTATCAATCAGCCTAACTCTGCAATCCTTTCAGTAGGAGCAATCATCGAGAAACCAATCGTTAAGGACGGTCAGATCGTAGTAGGAAACACCATGAAACTTTCATTGGCATGTGACCACAGAGTAGTAGACGGCGCTACAGGTGCTCAGTTCTTACAGACATTAAGAACCTATTTAGAAAGTCCATTGACATTGTTACTGTAATTTTCTAATTTAGAATATAAAAGCCTCCCAATCGGGAGGCTTTTTTGTATAATATATAGTAAACACCAGAAACACCCGGAAAAATAACTGTACTTAAACTAATTTCTGTTTTACCGTAAATAAATAACGGTAATTAATTTCAACAGGAGATCATAGAAAATGATAAAACTTTTCATGCTGAAAGGTTTTATGGTTATTGCATGTTATTTTTTTGGAATTATCATGGTTGTTCTTTATGGAAATCAAAATCAAATTAGTATTTTTGAATCATGATTAAAGCGAGAAATATCCATAAATCTTATGGAAATTTAGAAGTACTGAAAGGAGTTGATATTCATATCAAAACAGGAGAAGTTGTTTCTATTGTAGGAGAATCGGGAGCAGGTAAATCTACGTTGCTGCAGATTCTGGGAACTCTTGATCATCCTACCCAATCCGGTAAATATGATACTGAAATTGCGATCGCAGGAGAATCATTTATTAATATGAATGACAAGCAGCTTTCAAAATTCAGAAATCAGAATATCGGTTTTGTATTTCAGTTTCACCAGCTTCTTCCGGAGTTTACTGCTCTGGAAAACGTATTGCTTCCTACGAGAATTGCAGGAGCTAATGAAAGAGAAGCTATAGAAAAGGCCTATGCTTTGTTTGAAGACTTAAAGATAGAGCAGAGGCTGAATCATAAACCCAATCAGCTTTCCGGTGGAGAAGCTCAGAGGGTGGCCGTAGCAAGAGCTTTAATCAATTCGCCAAAAATCATCTTTGCAGATGAGCCAACCGGAAACCTGGATTCAAAAAATGCGGATGATCTCCACAGGTTATTTTTTGATCTGAGAGATAAGTACAATCAGACTTTTGTGATTGTAACCCACAATCCGAACCTAGCTGAAATTACAGACCGGAAGCTCGTCATGAAAGATGGAATGATTATAGAATAACAGTACACACAAAATGATGAAACCTTTCCTTTTTATTTTACTATTTTTAATTTCCTGTTCAAAAGCTGATTCCCAGCAGTTGAATACCTTAGATTTGCCTAAAGCAAGAATTTCTGAAATTAAAAATTATATCAAAGGAAAAGAGTACAATCAGGAGCTGGCTGTTTTTATTAATTTTAAAATCCCTTCCGGGAAGTACCGTTATTTCATTTATGATCTGAAAAATGATAAAATAGTACAAAAAGCAGTTGTTTCCCATGGTTCAGGTTCTGTGATTCCCAAATCAGATGCTTTACGGTTCAGCAATGTAGAAGGCTCTTATCAGTCTTCTTTAGGTAAATATTCAATCGGGGAAAGCTATATCGGACAATTTGGAAAAGCCTATCGTTTAAAAGGCCTGGATGCTACCAACAGCAATGCGATGCAAAGAGCTATTGTTCTCCATTCTTTTGGATGTGTTCCCGATACAGAATCTGAAAATCCGGTCTGCCTGAGCTTAGGCTGCCCCATGCTTTCAGTTAATGCTCTCAAAAAATCAGCAGAGTATATTGATCAATCCAGGATGCCGATCATTTTGTACGCATTCTATTAGTTCATAACCTCTAATATTTCAATTTGCTATGACCATTAAATTTCTTGCTGAAGATGACAGACCCAGAGAAAAGCTTTTACAGAAAGGTAAAGGCTCACTTTCTGATTCTGAATTGCTGGCCATCATCATGGGAAGTGGAAACAGAGGGGAAAGTGCAGTGGAACTGGCAAGGAAAATTTTAATTTCGGTTGATAACAGCTGGCACCAGCTCAGTCTTCTTTCCGTTAAAGATCTGATGAAGTTCAAAGGAATTGGTGAAGCAAAAGCCATATCTATTACTTCAGCCTTAGAAATAGGACGAAGAAAATCAGGACAGGAAATTCCGGAAAAACCTACAATAGGAAACAGTAATGATGCTTATTTATTACTTAAAAACCAGCTTTCCGATTTAAGAACTGAAGAATTCTGGGCTATTTTTCTGAATAACAGCAATAAAGTGATTCATCTTTCACAGCTCACACAAGGTGGAATCAGCCAGTCTGTCGTAGATGTAAGAGTTTTATTTAAAACAGCTCTGGATCATTTTTCAACCGGGGTGATCATTGCCCATAATCATCCATCCGGCAGTTTGAAACCAAGCCGGGAAGATCTCAATATTACACAAAAAATAAAAGAAGCTGGCAACACATTAAGCATTCAGCTTCTGGACCACCTTATTATTACCCAGGATTCTTATTTTAGTTTCTCGGATTCAGGATTGCTATGATTAGACGATTGAAATACAATGAAATTGATTTTATAAAATATACCCGGTGTTTAGAAAATTCTGAGCAGAAAAAATACAGTGCCTCTAGGGAATTTCTGGATATTACTTCCGGCAAACAGTGGGAGCTCCTGGTTTATAAAGACTATGAAGCAGTAATGCCCGTACCTTATGTAAGAAAATACGGGATGAAAATTGTGCACAATCCAAAACTTTGCCAGCAGTTGGGAATTTTTTCAGAGAAGGATCATATTGATCTTAACGAGTCTTTTTTAGAATATCTGGGAAAAAATTATATGATAAGGATCTATTCGTTCAATGATGTTAATCAGTTTCGTACCCCCATCAGAACCAAAAAGAATTTTTTACTTTATCCGGATTCTTATGAGAATGTTTACTCAAAATATTCTCCGAAAAGAAAAAGAAAACTTCGGCTGAGCGAAGAAGTGAGGAAAGATTCCGAAATAAAAACGATTTCCTATGATCAGGCAAAAGCTTTTATCGAAGCCAATACAATAGGGCTGAATAAGGATCATGACTTATCTGAGTTTATGAGGATTTTTGAAAGTTTTTATCAGTTAAACCACCTTAGATTTACCGCTTTTTATTATCAGGAGAAAATTGTGAATATTATTGCAACCTATTCCGATGACAAGATGGTAGCGCTCTTGGGGAATTTTAATGACAAAGATTATGTGAAACTATCAGGAGCCTCGGTATTGATTGACCAGATTATTAAAGAAATGATCGGAACTCATATTTTTGATTTTGAAGGGGGAGAACTCCCGAATATCGAAGAGTTTTTCAGAGGATTCCGGCCGGAACTGAGACCTTATGCCATCATTGAAAATTCGAAAAAGAACCTTTTTAAAAAACTAGGCTATCTCACTGTAAAAGGTAAGCCATTCTTATAATGAAAAGCTTTGTTTAGATCAGTTCTAATTAAGTAATATTCCGTAACTTTATAAAACCTTATTAAGACAGTTATGTTACAACAGATTCGCCATTATAAACTATCCTATATGCTGTATAACTTATTTAAGAAAAGTAAGTTGAAGCACAATATTCCATTGTATAAGAAATACGGAATCAACAAAAGCTATTTTTCCAGTATTTCGAGCAAGGATTTTGCCCACCTTCCTGCCAATGAAAGAACGATAGATCAGGAAAAGCTTACAGAAACTTCTTTTTTTAAGAAATTATCTGAAGAAAATAAGAAAAGCGCCCTTCAGTATGATGATAATGGCTACATGATTCTGAGAAACTTTCTGACTCCGGAAACTGCCGATCAGATCAATGCTGAAATTGATAAACTGATGAAAGACGGAACCCTGAAATTTATTTACGGAGGAAAACTGATGTTTGCGATTCACCACTCGGAAATCATAAAAAATATAGGTAATGACAAGGAGTTGTCAGACTTTTTATCTGTCCTGCTGAATGGCCGGTCCAAACTTTTCCAAAGCATCAATTTTATTAATGGAAGCCAGCAGAAAACCCATTCTGACAGTATTCATATGACTACCTATCCTCTGGGTGGACTACTGGGAGTATGGATTGCCTTGGAAGATGTGGACGAGAACAACGGTGCATTACATTATATTCCTAAAAGCCATAAGCTGCCTTATTTCCTGAATTCTGATTATGATAATGAAGGAACCGCTTTTAAAATCGGTAAGAAAAGCTACAGGGCGTATGAAGCATTTCTTGAAGATAAAGTAAAGGAACTGGGATTGAAAAAAGAGATTTTTAAAGCTAAAAAAGGAGATTTACTGATCTGGCATGCCAATATTCTTCATGGCGGAGAACCTCACATCGACAAAAACAGAACAAGAAAGAGCCTTGTGTACCACTTCTTTGATGAAAACAGCGTATGTTATCATGAAGTGACCCAGAGGCCGGCACTGTTTGAACTTTAATAGAATTTTCCTTATCAACAAAGGTTTTATAAGAATACAGGTTTAAAAAGATAGTTTTTTTACATTTGTATTCTTATCTGTTTTATAATATTTCTGTATGAAAAAAAGGGAAAATATTCTTGTTTTTATATTTTCAGTCTACCTGGGTATCATGTCGTATTATCTGTATACCCACCAGTATTATAATACGGATATGGAGGCCTATATGGGGCTGATCTATAAAACGGAGTATCCCGGGATGAAGATAGAGGAAATCCATGAGAAGGTATATACGGAATTGAAAGAGAAGAATCCTCACTTTGCAGGATTTGATCCAGTAGATCCAATGGTGGAGGAATTGGCCAAAGGGGAGAGTACCTATTATAAAACTTTATCGGAAAACCCCAAAGCCTATGAAGAAGAACTGCAGCTTTTTGTGGTAAAACCTTTTTACAATTTTGTCAATTGGTCATTTTTTAAGCTCGGTTTCAGTGCCTCTGCCTCTACATTTATGATTTCAGTGGTATCCTATGCGCTGATTCTCATCCTGATTTTCGTTTTTCTTATCAAAATACTGAAGAATTATACCCTGGCTTTCATCATAACGGTGTTGCTTTCATTATTTAAGCCTCTTCTTGAATCGAGCAGACATGCATCGGCAGATTCCTTATCCTGTTTGTTGCTGTTGCTTAGCTTTTATGCATTTGCTGTCAGGAAGAATATATTTTCCGCCTGTATTTTTGCCATGTTATGCATCCTGACCCGGCCTGAGTATTTTATCCTCTATTCTTTTCTGTATGTTTTCATTTACATCTATAGAAAAAACCTTCAGGTTGGTACAAGAGCTTTGTTCCTTTCATATACCTATCTTTTTCTCAGTTTCTTTCTGATACAGTATTTTAATCAGATTTCCTGGGCTACTTTATTTATGAATCAGTTTACACAGGTTCAGCTTTATCCTGTATCTGCTCCTGATCCGTTTTATTTTCCAGACTATCTGCAGTATATAAAAAGTAAGATCCTGCTTGAGTTCAATGGTTCCTACTTTCCGCTATTGTTACTTTTTTTAGTCATCCTTCTTGCCAATAATTTTTCCCTGAGAAATAAAAAAAATCAGGCGCAGGTCTTGTTTTTTGTAATTATTTATGGAACCGTTTTCCTGAGATTTTTAGTTTTTCCTTCATTAACCAACAGGATGATGCTGGGCTTTTATCTGTTAATGATCCTCTCTATGATCTATATACAGAATTCTAAAGTCGATATATGTAAAAACTCTTTACAACACGGAAAATAATTAGTAATTTTGCAGTCTAAAATTATGACGAGTCTTTCAGGATATTTACCATATGCATTTGCATTGATCATCGCAATTCCTTTTCTGGTTTTGCTAAGACAATTTGTACACTCGTACATTACCCTTAAAAATCAGGAAATCAAGCTGCTTAGCATGAAATCAAATTCGGAGAATAAGGCCCATTCATACGAAAGAATGACTCTGTTTCTCGATAGGATAAAACCATCAAACCTTGTTCAGAAGTTTGATAAAGGACTGGCGGTTCATGAATTTATTTTCCTTACAGAAAAGACGATCAATGATGAATTTGAATATAACTCTTCGCAACAGCTGTATGTGACAAAAAACTCATGGAAAAATATTGTAGACTCTAAAAATGCAATTATAGACCTGCTTCATAAAACGTATGATGGCCTGAAAGGAAATGCTGAGCTGGAAGAGTTCAAAACCATTTTCATTATGAATTATATGGAAGGCAACGATTTTATTGCAGCAACCCTAGAGGATTTAAGAAAAGAAATTTTAATAATAACTTAAAAAATAACAGATAAATAATGATTCCAAATTTTAAAGCACATCCATGGCACGGGATTTCTGCAGGGGAAGATGCGCCAAATGTTGTAAATGTATTTGTGGAAATTGTTCCTTCAGATACTATTAAATATGAAGTAGATAAAGAAACAGGATATTTAAAGGTAGACAGACCACAGAAATTCTCTAATATCATCCCGGCTTTATATGGTTTCGTTCCAAGAACGTATTGTCATAACGAAGTGATGAAACTTGCTGTGGAAGCAGGAGCTGATGATGTGACGATGGGAGATCATGATCCGCTTGATATTTGTGTTTTAAGCTCTCACAATATTCATGCAGGAGGTTTATTGATGGAAGCTATTCCAATCGGAGGTTTTAAAATGATCGACGGAGGGGAAGCTGATGATAAGATTGTAGCAGTAATGATCAACGACCACGCTTTCGGACACTTCAGAGATATTTCTGAATTACCTGAAGCAGAAGTAAAAAGATTGATGCACTACTTCCTTACTTATAAAAACTTACCGGATGAGCCTGCAAAATGCAGAATTCATGAAGTATACGGAGCTGAGCATGCAAGAAAAGTAATCAAAGCTTCTCAGGTTGACTACTCTGAAAAATTCGGAGGATAATAATCTTCTGATCCAAAATACAAAAAGGATAAACGGGAAACTGTTTATCCTTTTTTATTGAAATTATTAAAATAAGTGTAAAAATTTCTACTTCTTGATCAAGACTTACCTTACGGCTCTTCCCCCTTTAATATCTTTTAGTCGTTTAAAATTTCAGATGCTTCCAACCCTTATTCTATAAGCTCTTCCGTTAAGTCTGAAGCTTTCTGATTCGTAGTAAAATATTCATTTATATACCATCTTTATTTAATGGATACTACTAAACTCATGATTTTTTTAATGCTTTGATGGTAATTATTTATTATATTTAATTTTCTATTACCAAAAAAATATTAAACTATGGATCTATTTGTGTTAGTGCCAATTTTTGGTGTCGTAGCTTTGCTTTACACATTTCTTCAGAGCAACTGGGTAAGTAAACAGAATGCCGGAAATGAAAAAATGAAAACGATCAGCGGGCATATTGCTGACGGTGCAATGGCTTTTCTAAAAGCCGAATATAAAATTTTAACCTATTTCGTGGTCGTGGTTGCTATCTTACTGGCTGTAATGGGCTCCAGTAATGCCAATTCGCATTGGAGTATAGGAATAGCCTTTGCTGTGGGAGCTGTATTTTCTGCTACTGCAGGTTTTATCGGGATGAAAATCGCAACAAAAGCCAATGTAAGAACCGCTGAAGCCGCTAAAACCTCACTTTCCAAAGCGCTGAAAGTATCATTCACAGGAGGTTCCGTAATGGGAATGGGTGTTGCCGGGCTGGCTGTTTTAGGATTGGGAGCGTTATTCCTGATCATTAAGCAGATCTTTGCTCCGGATGCTACGGTAGATTCTCATGAAATGGAAAGGACCATTGAAATCCTGACAGGATTTTCCCTAGGTGCCGAATCTATAGCACTTTTTGCAAGAGTAGGAGGCGGTATCTATACAAAAGCAGCAGACGTGGGTGCCGACCTGGTTGGGAAAGTAGAAGCGGGAATCCCTGAGGATGATCCCAGAAACCCTGCTACTATTGCAGATAACGTAGGAGATAACGTAGGGGATGTTGCCGGAATGGGCGCCGACCTTTTCGGTTCTTATGTTGCAACGGTTCTTGCAACCATGGTATTGGGAAGGGAAACGGTTTCTGATGATGCTTTCGGGGGCTTTGCACCCATTCTTTTACCGATGCTGATTGCAGGAACAGGTATTATCTTTTCAATGATAGGAACCTTATTTGTAAAGATCAATGATAATGAAGGTTCTTCCACTTCCAGTGTGCAAAATGCATTAAACCTGGGAAACTGGGGAAGTATTGTTATTACGGCTATCGCATCTTATTTCCTGGTGACCTATATTCTTCCTGAAAAAATGGTTTTGAGAGGGCACGAATTTACTAAAATGGGTGTATTCGGGGCTATTATGGTAGGTCTGGTTGTAGGAACCTTAATGAGTATTATTACAGAATATTATACAGCTATGGGAAAAAGACCTGTTTCAAGCATTGTGAGACAGTCGTCTACAGGCCATGCAACCAATATTATTGGCGGACTTTCCGTGGGAATGGAATCTACTTTACTTCCGATTATTGTATTAGCAGGTGGAATTTATGGGTCTTATCTGTGTGCCGGGCTTTACGGTGTTGCGATTGCAGCAGCAGGAATGATGGCTACCACAGCGATGCAGCTGGCGATTGACGCCTTCGGACCAATTGCTGATAACGCAGGAGGAATTGCTGAAATGAGTGAGCTACCGAAAGAAGTGCGTGAAAAAACAGACATTCTGGATGCCGTAGGGAATACAACTGCCGCTACAGGAAAAGGGTTTGCTATTGCTTCAGCAGCATTGACGGCATTGGCATTATTTGCCGCTTTTGTGGGAATTGCAGGTATCGACGGGATTGATATTTACAGAGCAGATGTATTAGCCGGGCTGTTTGTTGGTGGGATGATTCCTTTCATATTCTCCTCATTGGCAATCACAGCGGTAGGACAGGCAGCTATGGCCATGGTGGAAGAAGTAAGACGGCAGTTCCGTGAAATTCCGGGAATTCTAGAAGGAAAGGCGCAACCGGAATATGAAAAGTGTGTAGCCATTTCTACCGATGCTTCCATCAGAAAAATGATGCTTCCGGGAGCTATTGCCATTATTTCTCCATTGCTGATCGGGTTTATTTTTGGCCCTGAAGTATTGGGTGGATTTCTGGCAGGTGCTACAGTAAGCGGTGTTTTGATGGGAATGTTCCAGAACAATGCAGGAGGTGCCTGGGATAATGCTAAGAAGTCTTTTGAAAAAGGTGTGGACATCAACGGGCAGACCTATTACAAAGGTTCTGAACCGCACAAAGCATCCGTAACCGGAGATACCGTAGGAGACCCGTTTAAAGATACTTCAGGACCATCTATGAATATTCTGATCAAGCTGATGTCAATTGTTTCCCTGGTGATTGCCCCTACTTTAGCAGTCATACATAAAGATAAGATTGAAGCCAACAGAAAGGCTAAAATAGAAAGCCTGACCGGAATTACAAATACCGGAACTTCAACGGCAACTACTGATCTGAAAACTGTTTCACCGTCTTCCGGTGAAATTAAAGGTCATCTTAATGAAAACGGCGATTTTGTATATGAGACCGGAAATATACAACAGATAAAACTGAACGGCGGGAAAACCATTGCCATAGGAGACGGAAGTCAGCTTTACCAGCTGTATAATGCTGTGAAACAAAAAGATCAGTCTGTTTTAGATCCTAATAAATGGTATACCATAGAAAATCTTTATTTTGAAACAGGATCCAGTGATTTGAAACCAGGTTACGAACTTCAGCTGAACAATATTGCAGAAATTTTAAATGCTTATCCCGGCCTGAAAATAAAATTAGGAGGATATACTGATAACAGCGGTAATGAAGACAGTAACCAGAAACTATCCAATCTGAGAGCCCAGACGGCAAAGCTGAAACTCCTTGAGCTGGGTGTTTCTTCAGACAGAGTAGAAGCAGAAGGCTATGGATCACAGCATCCGGTGTGTGAGGCTAATGACACAGAAGAGTGTAAGGCTAAAAACAGAAGAATCGACGTAAGGGTTCTCGCTCTTTAAGATCAGTTGAAATATCAATCAAAAAAGCATCGCATCTGCGGTGCTTTTTTTATCACTTATTGTAATAATCTTTCAACCTATAAAAATACTCAAGCATTCCACAATTTTATCGCAGATAAAATCATTGCGTCTTAAAAACATAAGCTATTAAAGTTTCCTTGCGGCTTTGCGTTATTCCCCAAAAAAACTTTTTACTATTTAAAGCATTTCCATTTAAATTAAAGATTCTTTCTCAAATGTTCCAATGCCTGAATAATCAGCTCATCCTTCTTTGCAAAACTGAACCTGATATAATCCGAATTTTGTTTAGAATGATAGAATGCCGAAAGGGGAAGACAGGCCACCTTTTTCTCTACAGTAAGCCATTTTGAGAACTCTACATCAGTCATTGTTCCGGAGATATTCCTGAAATTGACTATTTGAAAAACACTTCCTTCAGCCTGCTGCTCAACCTGTAAAGGCGTTTCCTTGATAAGCTCATTGAAAATATCTCTTTTCCTCTGCATTACAGCTTTACTGGCAGCGGGATCAAACACTTCCAGGTATTTGGCCAGCGCATATTGTGCAGGCGCATTGGCACTGTAGGAAATATATTGCTGGTGACAGCGGAATAATGCAGTCAGATCTTCTGAAGCAAGCATATAACTGACTTTCCAGCCTGAGGTATGAAACATTTTTCCAAAAGAAAAAATACAGAATGTCCGGTTTCTGAGCCCGGGATGAATAAAAGAGCTGTAATGTTCTGCTTCATCATAGCAGTAGGTATCATAGATTTCTTCTGAGATCAAATAAATTTCACGGTCCCTGATCAATTCATACAGCTGGTTCCAGTCTTCCTTTTTCCATATTTTTCCGGTCGGATTCTGGGGTGAATTGATAATGATGGCTTTTGTTTTCTCTGTAATACAGGATTTAAATATTTCCCAGTTGATACTGAAATCATAATCAAGATCATAGTAGACCGGAATTCCCCCGTTCATTGCTACTGCAGGCCCGTAGGTGTAATAGGAGGGCTGAATAATGATCACTTCATCATTCTGATTTAAAACAGATTTGAGAGCGGTATATAAAGCAAAGGTTGCACATGGGATAACGGTGACTTCCTGGTTTTTTACTACTATTTTATTTTTACGTTGAGCATTAAAAGCGATGATATTTTCAAGCAGCAGAGGATTACCGGCCAGTGGTTCATAATGGTAGGTATCAAGATCAGCAGCTTCTTTCAGAAAATATTTGAGCCGTTCATCAATATCAAAATCAGGCAGCCCTAAAGAAAGATCAAAACTTCCATGTTCTGATGCCAACCCGGACATCTCTGTGAAAAAGGAATAGTGGGTAAACCTATGAATTTCTTCCATCTATTTTGTTTTTTCTCAAATGTAATAAAAAATTAATATGGTAATGGTTTTATTTTTATTAATATGTTAAAAATATAGATTCTTTGTTATCAGTAATTGCTTTTTAAGCTTTATGGCTCACATTCAATAAAAATTATTATTTTTAAAAGAAATTTATTCTTTATGAAAAAACTACTTATTCCGCTGTTTTCTATTGCTGTATTAGCCAGCTGTGGAACGGCAAAAATGTCTGATGGAACAGCTTCACCTTCTGTCTCTGCAAAACATGACAAAGCTTTTTCCAATGCCTATAAAATGATTAATTCGGAGGATTTGAAGAAGAATCTGTATGTCATTGCTTCTGATGAAATGGAAGGAAGGGATACTGGAAGCAAAGGACAGAAAAAAGCGGGTGAGTATATTGTCAATTATTATAAAAACCTGGGAATTTCAGGTCCAAAGGCATTAAATTCATTTTACCAGAAAGTACCATCTGAGTTCATGAAGAAAAGAGGTGGAGGTAATCTTCCTGATTCTGAAAATATTCTGGCCTTCATCGAAGGAAGCGAAAAACCGGAAGAGATCGTTGTTGTTTCTGCCCATTATGACCACGTGGGAACCAAAGGAGGTGTGGTATATAACGGAGCCGATGATGACGGAAGCGGAACTGTTGCGGTAATGGAAATAGCAAAAGCATTCCAGCAGGCTAAGAAAGCGGGTAAAGGTCCTAAAAGATCTGTTCTCTTTTTACACGTTACCGGAGAAGAGCACGGTCTCTTTGGCTCAGAATACTATTCCGAAAATCCTGTTTTTCCGTTAGCGAATACAGTAGTTGATCTTAATATCGATATGATCGGGCGTGATGATCCGGCGAACAGAGGAAAACAATACGTTTACGTGATCGGATCCGAAATGCTGAGCTCAGAGCTTAAGGTCATCAATGAAGCAGCTAATAAGAGAACCAATAATCTGGAACTTAATTATAAATATGATGATCTGAATGATCCTGAACAACTGTATTACCGTTCAGACCACTACAATTTTGCGAAGCATAATATTCCGGTTGCGTTTTTCTTTGACGGAATTCATGAAGACTACCACAAGCCTACCGATGATCCGGAGAAGATTGATTATAAGCTTTTGGAAAAAAGAACACAGCTTATTTTCACCACGGCC
The DNA here is from genome assembly GCF_001684965.1 of Chryseobacterium arthrosphaerae. Taxonomy (NCBI): domain Bacteria; kingdom Pseudomonadati; phylum Bacteroidota; class Flavobacteriia; order Flavobacteriales; family Weeksellaceae; genus Chryseobacterium; species Chryseobacterium arthrosphaerae. Next base: position 989,607 of record NZ_MAYG01000001.1, read on the forward strand.
TGGGATATCGCCAACAGAGCAGAAAGAATTGTAGTGGACAAAAAATAATGACCGTATCAGTTTGTCAGTAAAAAGCATTTTACTGCATTGTTTCAAAATACAGTAAAATTAAAGATAATACTATGCCACGAGTGCACCGGTTATTTATGAGTGCATTCGTGGCAATTTAAAACTATATTGTACCGGATCATATTTTATTAAATGTGTGGTTGATAAAGCTTGAAATGACCTGCAACAACTGGAAAAACAAAATATAATGAAAAATCGTATAAAATCAATAAGACCTTTCATCGGAGCAAAAAATTTCGCCATCAGTAGGAATTTTTACCGGGATCTTGGATTTGAGGAGGTTGTTCTTGAACCTAAGCTTTCATTGTTTAAGCGGGAAGAAACCGGATTTTATCTTCAGGATTATTATGCAAAAGATTGGGTAGATAATACGATGATTTTTATGGAAGTTGCTGATACGGAAGAATTCTGGAAAGAGATTTCATCTTTGCAGCTTACTGAAAAATATGATAATGTAAGACTTACTCCCATACGAACAATGGAATGGGGAAAAGAATGCTTTGTACATGATCCGTCAGGAATTTTATGGCATTTCGGAGAGTTTTTTTAAGCGAAAAAGAATATGATTTACGCATTTGATACCTACTATTATGAAGATTTTGCCAATACAGTCTGTATTGCATTTGAAGACTGGGAGTCGGAAAAAGAGGTAGAAACCTTTATAGAACAGACCAAAATAAATTCAGAATATGAAAGCGGAGCATTTTACAAGAGAGAACTGCCCTGTATTCTGAGCCTATTGCAGAAAATTACATTAAAATCCGGTGATATTATCATTGTGGATGGATACGTAACCCTGGATAATGAAGGAAAATCTGGCTTAGGTGGCCACCTTTATAAAGCTCTGGACGAAAAATATCCCGTTGTAGGAATTGCAAAAAATGAATTTACCACTCCTGATACGGAAAGAAGGAGCGTGTTTCGGGGGGAAAGCAGGACACCACTTTTTTTAACAGCAAAGGGAATAGACGTTGATGAGATCAAAACCAGGGTAGAGCAAATGCATGGAGCCTACAGGATGCCCACTTTGTTGAAAAAGCTCGATCAGCTTAGCAGGGAATAACCTTTTTTCTATCATTTTACCCTTTTGTTTGTAAATTTTACTGATAATTTTTAAAGACTAATTTTTGCAGTTTTATTTATACCGATCGGTATAAATTATTATCTTTGAATAATCCTTTGTGAGAAAAGGAATTGTTTAACTATTAAAATACCGATTGGTATATTGTAAAATTAGATCATATGAAAGAAGTATTTATAATCGCAGCAAAACGGACTCCGGTTGGCGGATTTATGGGAAGTCTTTCCGGGTTAACTGCTCCTCAACTGGGAGCTGCAGCTATACAAAATGCTTATGAAAGCGTACAGTTGGCCCCGGAATATATAGACAGTGTGTATATGGGGAATGTTTTGAGTGCCGGTTTAGGGCAATCCCCGGCGAGACAAGCAGCTGTTTTCGCTGAAATCCCTGTGGATAAAGATGCTGCAACCATTAATAAAGTGTGTGCCTCAGGGATGAAAGCGACGATGTTAGGTGCACAGCAGATTCAGTTGGGGCTTGAGAAAATCGTCATGACAGGCGGTATGGAAAGTATGAGCAATGTACCTCACTATGCTGATGTTCGGCAGGGAAAAAAATTAGGAGATTCTGTACTCACCGACGGATTAATTAAAGATGGATTATGGGATGTTTACAATGACTTTCATATGGGAAGTGCTGCAGAGCTTGGAGTTAAAAAATACGGACTAACAAGGCAACAGCTGGATGACTATGCTTTGCTTTCCTACCAAAGAGCTCAGGAGGCCACTTCTAAAAATAAATTCAGTAATGAATTGATCAGTATATCGGTAGAAGGAAGAAAAGGAACTTCCGTTATATCAAGGGATGAAGATATTGACAAGCTTATCCCTGAAAAAATTGCTTTGCTGAAACCGGCCTTTGAAAACGACGGAGCACTTACCGCTGCCAATTCCAGCAATCTGAATGATGGGGCCGCGGCGATACTATTAGGGTCGTCAGAAGCTGTACAACAGCATGAGCTGGTTCCCCTGGCGAGGATTATTGCATACGCTGATGCCGCTCAATCTCCTGAGTGGTTCACTACTTCACCTTCTATAGCTATTAATAAAGTTTTGAAGCAGGCTGGTCTCAGCTTAGCTGATATTGATTATCTGGAGATTAATGAAGCATATTCCTCTGTGATTCTGTCCAACCAGCAGATTCTAGGATACGACCTGAATAGAGTAAACGTGTATGGCGGAGCGGTTGCATTAGGACATCCGATAGGGGCCTCAGGAGCAAGAATAATAGCTACCTTAATCAATGTACTTCGTCAGGAAAAAGGAAGGTATGGTATAGCGGCAATCTGCAATGGTGGAGGAGGAGCATCGGCAGTTCTTATTGAAAATATGGGCTAACTTTGCAAGATGACAATCAAGGACTTGCAAAACACTTAATTGTTTACAATAGCTGTGTTTAGATATTATTGATGTAAATGTTTAAACTGTTTGTTTATAATCTCTCGCAGATCACGCAGATTTCGCAGATTTTTTTTATGATCATCTGTGTTGCTTTATAAAATGAAGTATTATTTCTTATCACAATGTTTTAATTATTCATAAAAAATGAACAATATCAGTTAATTGCGTTTTAAGTGCCAGTTAATTTTAATAAGCTGACAAAAATCATCACATTCTTATTTTTATTGATTCTAAATAAATATAAATTTGTCTCAGGAAATTTAAAGAATATATGAAAAAACTAACTACCTTTTCTGCTGTTGTTCTCTGTACATTCATGAATGCACAATTACAATATTGTAAACCTTCATTCCAGTATGGAGCCGACAGCAATATGATCCGTAATGTGACTTTCGGGAGCATTAATAACACTTCACCGGATCAGACCGGATCAGCTCCGGCTTATGAAGATTTCACTTCAATGTCAACTGATCTTCAGGCGGGAAATTCTTATCCGGTCTCTGTAAAAGGCCCATCGAGTACTTTTCCAAGTGATGTAATGGTTTATATTGATTTTAATCAGAATGGTAGTTTTGATGATGCCGGGGAAAGTTTTTATATCGGAAGGCTGGGCGCAGCAACCCCTTTCAATGCTTTTACTGTCAGCAATACCATTACGGTACCTGCAAATGCCGCTACCGGCAGTACGAGAATGAGAGTTCTTAAAAACACGAATCTTGCAGCCTATTCGGATCCTAATGCAGCTGTTTCTATCAGTTCCGCATGCGATACCGGCTTAAGGGCAGGGCAGACTGAAGATTATACAGTCAATATCGCAGGCAATACAGCCGGTTTTCCTGCGCCTTACTGTGGGACTGACAAGGTGACAAGCCTTACGGTGAGTGAGATCAGCGGGGTTGAATTTGCAGGAATTACTAATAACAGTGCTTTGGATGGTAATTCAGATGTTCTGGAGAACTTTACAGCTGTGAAGTTCAGTGTGAACCGTGGAAACACTTATCCTGTTACAGTGACGGGAGGTACCCAGGGACAGGCTACAGTGTCTGCTTATGCGTATATTGATTTTAACCACAATAATGTATTTGACGCTGATGAAGTATTCAATATCGGATATCTGGACAATTCCAATCCGGTGCCTAATACCCAATCCGGAACCGTATCCGGGAATATTCTCATTCCTTTAAATGCTTTGCTGGGAGAAACCCGTTTCCGGCTGGTGAAAGCCTATGAATCAAGTTCATGGATGGGCACACTGGAAAACCTTCCATGTCCCAGAGGCTGGTTTATCGGTCAGGTAGAAGATTATACCATAAATATTATGCCGGAGACCCTTTCTACACTTGAGGTTTCCAAAGATTCATCCGTAAAGCCAAAGGTCTATCCCAATCCTGCTACAGGTTCTGTAACTATTAAGATGAAAGAAGGGCTGGAAAAATATGAGATTTACGGAGCATCAGGACAGAAAGTTCTTGAAGGAAGTTCTTTACCTGTCAATACGGAAAGTCTTACTCCGGGCACTTATATGATCAGGATCCTGACAAAGGATAAAAAGGTGATCACAGAAAAGATCATTAAAAAGTAAAACACATATCTAATCATATCCATATCAATTTTTGTTTTTTTATCGGCAGGTTTTGTTCTGCCGGTTTTTTTGTTTTAAATGAAGAGGCTTTAATAATATTTTAACTAAAACATGGTTTTGGAGAGAAGTTGTTAATTTTTAATGGAAGATCTTTAACATTAGGAGAAAATTTTATTAAAACTTTATCACGCCAGGCCCTTCTGTGATTGGAAAATTGAATTTATTTTTACACAAAAATTTTAACCCTTATTTCTTACAGCAGGCTTTTGAAAATAAGCTTGATTATGAATAAAGAAATCTGATACCATGAAGAAAACAGTACTTATTGCAGCGGCGGCTGCCGGATTCTGGGCAAAAGCTCAAACTCACCGTTTTGTCTACGATGTTATGTATAAAAAGGATGCAGCTTCAGAAGTTGTGACCAAAGAAAATTATCACCTTGATATTCATCCGGACAGAAGTGAGTATTATCAGAGGGATTTTTTCGTCGCCGATTCACTGATCACGAATAATATTCCTTTCCCGAAAGGCTCGAAACTCAACACTTCCACTATTGTTTCCCACAAAAAAGGAGAGGAGTTTTACGATGAATATGATCTGCTTGAAAATACAGTGCTTAAACTTCAGTCGAAAGACACTCAAACCTGGCAACTGACCAACGAAAACAAAAAAGTAAAAGATCTCACCCTGCAAAAAGCAACCACCCACTACGGCGGCAGAAACTGGACTGCATGGTTTTCCAAAGAAATTCCTTTCCAGGACGGACCCTATAAATTTCATGGACTTCCGGGACTGATCGTAGAGCTGTACGATGATAAAAGTAACTATAAATTTGAACTCGTAAAATCCGTTAAGCTGGATCAGCCGGTCAACAATATGTTCATTAAGATGTCTAAGGAAATGAGTGTTCCTGTTACATTAGAAAAATATAAAAGCACAAAGCTTGCGTACTATGATTCTCCTGTCAATTTCATCAGAAACGGACAGGAAGGTGATCAGTTTTTCCTGAATGACGGAACTAAAGTGAATGCTTCCAACAGAAGAGAGATCAATGACAGAATGAGAGAAAATATCAAAAAATATAACAATCCTATCAATCTGGATACGAAAATTAATTATCAGTAAGCAGGTTGCAGGAGGCAGACTGAAAAGTTTTGAAGATCATTCGAAGTGTACTGCTGTTTTATGTTCCTGATGTTCAGATTCTTTAGTCTGTGCATCAGGAATTAAAGAACTTAATTTTAAGAATCGGATTCCAGCAGGTCCATAAGGTCCTGTTTTGATAATCCCTGAAGCGTTGTACCATCCGTTTTGAGGAGATTCTGGGCCAGCTGCTGCTTCTTTTTCTGCAGGGTCAGTATTTTCTCTTCTACAGTATTGGAACAGATCATACGCACAGCAATGACATTTTTAGTCTGGCCAATCCTGTAACTGCGGTCGATGGCCTGGTTTTCAATCGCCGGATTCCACCAGGGATCTACAAGGTATATATAATCAGCCTGGGTAAGGTTCAGCCCGATACCTCCGGCTTTTAAACTGATTAAAAAGACCCTTACTTCTTTATTGGTTTGGAAATTAGTAACTTTTTCCCCTCTGTCTTTAGTTTGCCCGGTGAGATACTCAAACCGGATATTGTGTTTTTCCAGTTCTGCTTTGATAAGGTCGAGCATTCCCACAAACTGTGAGAATACGAGTATTTTATGATCTTTTGATTTTCCCAGGATCTGCTCCATCAGAATTTCAACCTTTACCGCATGCTCCCCGGAATAGCCTTCTTTGATAAGGACCGGAGAATTACAGATCTGCCGCAGTCTGGTAAGCCCGGTAAGAACATGCATACTGTTTTTATTCAGCTCATCATCGTCATTGGCTGCAATAAATTCACGGAGTTCTTTTTCGTAGGCATCATAGATTCTGCGCTGTTCAGCATTCATTTCACAATAGATCACCGTTTCCGTTTTTTCAGGCAGTTCTCTGGCTACCTGTTTCTTGGTTCTGCGGAGAATGAACGGCCTGATCTTCTGCTGAAGCTCAAGAGCACGTTTGCTGTACTCAAATTTATCAATAGGGATGGCGTAAATGTCCTTAAAATACTGTTTGCTGCCCAGAAGTCCCGGACAGGCAAAAGAAAGCTGGCTATACAGGTCAAAGGTGCTGTTTTCGACCGGAGTTCCTGTCAGTACGATCCTGTTCCGGGCCTGGAGGAGGCGTGCTGCTTTATATCTTTCAGAATTAGGGTTCTTGATCGTTTGCGATTCATCAAGGAAAATATAATTAAAATGAAAAGCCTTAAGGAATCTGATGTCAGAAAGCAGCATTCCATAGCTGGTAAGAACTACTTCGTAATCTGCCATATGACCGGTTGTTTTCGGCCTGTCAGCTCCATAATGCAGTAAAACTTTCACAGAAGGTGCAAACCTGCTGATCTCTTCCTGCCAGTTGAAGAGCAGGGAAGTAGGAACTACAATAAGGTTGGTGGTGTGACCCCGTTTTTCTCTCTGCGACAGGATAAAAGCAATGATCTGAACCGTTTTTCCCAGCCCCATATCGTCAGCCAGACATCCTCCGAAATTGAACTCGTCAAGAAAATTCAGCCAGTTGAGGCCATGATGCTGGTAATCTCTTAATTCAGCTTTCAATGCATCCGGAACTTTTACTTCAGGAATACTTTTCACCTTTGAAAACTTTGAAGAATAGGTCATTACTTCATTCTGAACTTCCTTACTCAATACTTCTTTTTCAAAAAGGGAAGAAATTTCTGTAAAGCTGATCTTGGGAATTTTAAGTAAGTCCTCATCAATTTCCCCGGCCTGGAAATAGGCGGTAAGCTTATCAATCCATTCTTCGGGAAGAATCCCGAGGGAACCGTCATCCAGCTGTACGAATTTACTTTTATTGCGAAGGGTTCTGTGAAGCTGTTTTAATGTAGCTTCTTTGGGGCCAAATCCCACTTTCAGTTTTGCATTAAACCAATCGAGCCCGCTGGTAATCTGGATGTTGATCTTCGCCCGGTGCGGATTCAGCTTATTGTTTTTTAGTTCGTTGAAGCCAAGAATGGTTACCCCTTCGTTTCTCCATATTTCAAAGGCATCAAGAAACCAGTTATTGTCCAGGAATTTATCCCTGTGCAGATAAAAATACTGATAGCCATCCATCTGGTCTTCAAAATCAGGATGCTGCATCATGACCAGGGAAGTAAAACGTGCTTCGGCTGCTTCATTTCTTTCGATCTTAAAAGGATTTCCATTCTGATCCGTATCAAAAATCTGCTTCCTGGAATACACCGGAACTTCTACTTCACCATATTTCATGACAGGAGTAATGCCGATATAATTTTCCTGTTGACGCAGATAAATAACCTTTTCTATCTGATAATTCCTGTCTTCAAGTTGTACTTTCGTTGCTTTTTGTATGTAGCTGTAATTGATTTGGATACGTTCTTCCAGGTTGGAGAGTATGTTCTTCATAAATGCCTCATATTTAGAAGAATGAATCAGCAGAATCTCATTATTAGCTTTAAAAAACCTGATGATTTTCAGCATGTCCGGATGGGCTACTAGGCTGAAAATGTTTTGGTTATATACGAAGTATTCATTTCTGAGAACAATATTTTTAAAAGGAACAGAAATATCATTAAACTGTAATTCTCCTGTTATTTCAAAAAACGGATCTTTCTTAAATACAGAAAGTTGTACCTCTGCATCTAAAGTATTTAATTCAACAGGAGTCAGGGACTTGGCAGACATGTTTTCTGCAATTTTCCGGTCATGATAATATACTTCCAGTCCCAGTGGATTCTCTACAATACGTTTTAATGCCTCCAGTTCGGAAGCATTATAGTCTTCATTGTAATTACTTTGGAAAGAATGAATGGCTGTATAGAATTTGATTTCCTGAGGCTTCTCAGCCTTCCATATCAGCTGCATGGCATCCACAGGAGTCACGGGATTTTTAATTTTTCCCGTCTGTGTACTTTCTGCTTCCATCAGAGAAAATACCAGATGATTGTAATAGCGGTGTTTGCCCATTACCAGGATCTGTTTCTTGCCTGTTTCTGTTACGGTCAGTTCATCCGGCCCCGAAGGTTCCTGAGGAAGAAGGTCTCTCTGAAACATGATCTCATCAACCGGAAGCATTTCTTTGATTTTGGGCAGGATCTCAATTTTTCCATCGTTATATTCTATCCGGAAATAGGTGTCAAGATCCGGTTCGTGTTCCAGACCATAACTTTTAGCCTTAGGAATCAGCATTTTTCTGCGGAGAATATCATCAAAAAAGACCCGGAATTTCTTCTCTTCCAAAATAGCATGAATAATTTCTGTCTGATGTGAACAAAGCTGTCCATGAGGGCTGTCACATGTACAGGAACATAGAAGAGAGCTGCCAATCAGGCTTATGGTAACCACAGGAAAATCCTGAAGTGGAGATTTCTTCGTAAAAATACCGGTATTATTTTCAATAGCAGCAGGATAAATTTCATGAAAATCCCTGATTCCGATAAAGGTAGTGTCTGTAGTATGTTTCAGAAGATCATAGACGGAAAGGGTGCCGATACTGATGTTTTCAAGAATATATTCTGCCATAAAAATTGATAGAAGCAAACTTACAAAAAAAGGATGAATGAAAGAGTGAGGTAAAATCCGTTTTGGCTACAGCTTAATCCGTTTTGGCAACATCACCCTTTTTCCTATTGCAGACCTTTGTCATGTAATTTTAAACAAAGAAAAAATGAAAACAATTTTTATAACGGGTGCTTCTACAGGATTGGGAAAAGCAACCGCTCAGTTATTTCAGAGTAAAGGGTGGAACGTCATTGCTACGATGAGAAATCCCGATGCTGATGCAGACCTGGCTTCGTTGGATAATGTAACGGTGCTTCCACTGGATGTTACCAACCCTGAACAGATAAAATCTACGGTAAATAAGGCACTTGAGACCGGGGATATTGATGTGGTTTTTAACAATGCCGGATATGGGCTTATAGGACCGCTGGAAGCTTTGAAGGATGAGCAGATCGTAAAACAGCTGGACACGAATCTGCTGGGAGTAATCCGTGTTACACAGGCCTTTATTCCTTACTTCAGAGAAAGAAAAAACGGAATGTTTATCGCTACAACTTCCATAGGCGGACTGATCACCTTTCCTTTAAGCTCTACGTATCATGCTACAAAATGGGCCCTGGAGGGTTGGAGCGAAAGCCTTGCTTTTGAGCTTAATCCGTTGGGTATTGATATCAAAACAGTTTCTCCCGGAGGAATCAAAACAGATTTCGTCAGCCGGTCTTTAGACACTGCAACAAGCCAGGCCTATGAAGGAATGACAGCTTCCAAGTTTTCTAAGATGGAAGGTATGATGGATGCCGCTTCCACCCCTGAACAGATTGCAGCAGTGGTTTATGAAGCCGCTACGGATGGTAAAAAACAACTGAGATATGTGGCGGGAGAAGATGCAAAAGCTTTGTACGCCCAGCGTCTTGAACTGGGAGACGAAGTTTTCAGGGAACAATTGGGTAAACAGTTCATATAAAATACTGATCATTTCAAGGGCTTTGTAATTTCAGGGCTGGATACATAATTACTGATTTTTTGAGATGATCATTTCTCTTAAATAACTTACATTTATATCATGGAAAAGAGAGACAACAGTCCCCTGAAAATTTCATCCATTTCAGAGATGCATGACCTGCTGCAGCTTCCTAAGCCGCTTCATCCCCTGGTAAGCCTTGTGGACAATACCAAAATGACCATCAGTAAAGACATGCTGAGCAGAAGCTTTATTTTGAATTTTTATAAAATTTCCTATAAATACTCCACGGTCGGTAAAATGGGATACGGAAGAGGCTATTATGACTTTAATGAGGGCGGAATGATGTTTACCTCACCCGGCCAGATTCTTTCAACAGATGAAGGTGCTGAATATTGCGGGTATACTTTACTGGTGCATCCTGATTTTATCCGGAACTATCCGCTGGCAAAGAATATCAAAAACTTCGGTTTCTTTTCTTATGATACGAATGAGGCCCTTCACTTGTCAGATCAGGAAAAAACTACTGTTACGGGGCTTCTGGACAGTATTACCAATGAACTGAACACTGCCATTGATGAAGTGACACAGGATGTGATCATCTCCTATATTGAAGTGCTTCTCAATTACAGCAACCGTTTCTATAAGCGGCAGTTCATTACACGAAAAGCCGTAAACAGCGATTTGTTAGCTAAAATGGATCATATACTGGAAGATTACTTCAACCAGCAGGAAACATTGACGAAAGGGCTTCCTACAGTGGAATTTCTTGCTTCTGCCCTTCACCTTTCCCCACATTATCTGAGTGATATGCTAAGAAACCTTACCGGACAGAATGCACAGCAGCATATTCATGAAAAGCTGATCGAAAAAGCTAAAGAATACCTTACAACCACCAGTTTTTCAGTTTCTGAGGTAGCATATGCACTGGGATTCGAACATCCGCAATCGTTCAATAAACTGTTTAAAAAGAAAACTGATGAAACCCCTTTAAGCTACAGGCAGTCTTTTAATTAAAAAAATATCCGGTCCGAGAGGCCGGATATTTTTTGATGTGCTTGCCATAATGTAATCATTTACCACCGTATAAAAAATACCGGATTTCAGGTAGATGAAAATACTTTTTTTTCAGGATTGATAGCCACTGTAATGGGAAGTAAATTTGCAGGTACAATGAGACTCCACATCCAATTTTAAAAATAAATAATATGAAAAAGCTAAATTCTATCTTATTTCTTGTTGCAGGAATAGCAGCGTATGCACAGCCTTCCATTACAAGATCTGCCATTGAAAGAATCAATATACCTGTTACATTTAAAGCCGGAGATGTAGCGCTGACGGCGACTCCCGGTCCTTCGGGCGCTAATGTGAACTGGGATTTTTCTGCCTATGCAGGAGCCAATACTTCTACCTCTACTATGAATGTATGCCCCGGGGAAGCCAACTGTTTCAGGTTTCCTGAAGCCAACAGGATTACCAAACCGACACTTTCCGATACCTATGACTTTGTTTCTATCACGGATACCGAAGCCAGAATGCTGGGAACGTATGCAGGTGTAGGATTGGGAGATATTACAATGACCTATACAGATCCTTTAATTGATTTTAAATTTCCGGCTACTTACCTGCAGCAGTTTACCGATAATTATCAGATCAGCACAACAGGCGGTACAGGAAGCTCAGCCGAAACAGGGCAGGTAGACTATACTGCAGATGCTTATGGTACGATTACAACTCCTACAGGGACTTATTCCAATGTTCTGAGAATCAAAAGAATGAGAACGGGTACGCAAACACCCGGTCCTTTCACCTATACCAATGAATCCTATATGTGGATCAGCCAGAGTGCAGGAATTGTATTTAATTTTGCAATCAATACTTTTACATTTAACGGAACTACCAATGTCACAAAAAGCATTTCTTATCCAGCTGCGGGAGCGTTGTCTACTGTTGATTTGGATGCTGAAAAAGAAGGTATTTCCGTATACCCGAATCCTGGTTCAGATATGATCAGTTTAACATCAAAAGAAGATATTAAGAAAATAAAGGTGATGTCTTTGGAAGGAAAAGTTGTTTTAACAGCAGAGAATCCTAAGAATATAGACATTTCAAAGCTTCAGAAAGGAGTGTATATCCTTCAGGGTGAACTGAAAAAAGGAGGTTCCGTTTCGAAAAAAATTATTAAAAAATAAAGTAAAAATTCGGTTTGGGGAAGTTTTTCAATCAGGGACAGTATGAAACTCATACTGTCTCTGCCTTTTTATTCAAATGCTTCTCTAGCTTATGTTTTCTATAGAGTCAATCATCCAGTGATCTTTTTTGATCAGTGTGTATCTGAGTTTCATCCCGCAGTGTTCCAGATGGCATTCTACATAACATAGCTGGGCATTTGCAGGCTTCAATGTCAATTTTATGCGGTCTATGTTTTTGAGATCAGCCTGATAGTCTTCCTGGGTGAGAAAGAAATAATTGTAATCAAAATTAACCGGTGGGCCATCGCTTGCCGGGTTTTGCCTGAAATATTGATCTCCGTCCCTGTAATGCTGTTGGTAAGCAGAAAGGAAGTGGGATGAGAATAAACCTGTATTTCTAAGGAACTTTAATTCCTTTTCCACCTCATCAAAATCCACCTCATAATTGGCTGCTTCATCTTTTTCTGCAATGGTTCCTCCTTTTACAGTAGCGAACTGATCAAGTTCCTGCTCATGATCCCTGTACCATTTGAGAAATGTTTTTACGGTTTCAGCCGGAGATTCATCCTGTGTTTCTATTACTTTATTTTCCGTATGGAATTGTTTAACAGTATCTTTTGTCTGAATATTGTTTGAAACACTTTCTTTTTTACACTGGATGAATGAGGTGACGATCACCAATGCAAAACACGTTTTTTTGATCATGGATGTTTTCTTTTTTCAAAGGGCTAACTTACAAAAAATAAAAAAGAGAAAAATGGCCACAATCTGTTATACAAGATATTTTCCGGTTATTTCCGGATCTTATAATTTTGTCTGTATGCATTGGCTGTAATCCCTGTGCATCGTCTGAAATATCTGCAAAAAAGAGAAGAGTCTACAAATTGCAGCCGGTTACTGACTTCTTTGATGGAAAGGGAAGTGGTCTTAAGGAGTTCTTTGGCATGTTTTATCACCATGTAGCTGATCCACTGTTTAATAGGCTTTCCGGTTTCCTTTTTGATCAGACTGCTCAGATACTGAGGAGAAAGATGGAGCTGGTCAGAATAGAAGATCACGCTTCTTTGCAGATGTCCCTGCTCATTCAGTAATTCAAAAAAGTGGTCTATAATATCTTTGCTTCGGGTCTGCAGAAGGCTGTTGTCTTTGATAACCGGAAGATAAAGTTTTGAAATCACTTCAAGAAGTGCATAAAGCAGATATTGTACAGCTTCTACAGTACTTTCTTCTTTTGTTTGATAATGGTATTCCTCTATCAGTTTTACCGTTGACCAAATGAGCTTTCCGGCCGGAGACCCCATCCGTATTCCCGGATTGAGCTTAATTTCTTCACTGGCAAGCAGAACGGTCAGAAAACTATAAGAACTGATAAAATCCAACGAAATGAAAAAAACGGTCATATCCAGATCATCACTACAGGAAACATCAGCCAGATCCGTATCAGGCAGAAGCATAATGACCGAATTATTCCCGATCTTAAAAGGAAAGGTACTGATCTGAAAATCCAGAGCACCTTCTGAAACAAAGCAGAATATCAGTTTATGGAGCTTTCCGGCTCTTTGATCAAACGCTTTGATATCATTTGCTTTATATTTCTCAATATATAACCCTTCGAATGTTGGCTTAATATCTATCATGATGGAGATGGTTACTTCTCAGAATGCTTATACATTATTTCCAGTGATCAAATGTAAGCAGTAAATTTTTCTTTTTCTCTGCAGTGTTTAAAATGGAATATAAAATATCAAAAATGGAATATATTTTATTGGTGAACTGTGCCTAACTTCGCATCCGGAAATCTGAATCAAATAACAGTCAAAATGCACGATAGAGAATCTTACAATACGAAAATGCCTGCAGCCTGCTTTTTACTTTTCTTTGCCCACGGGCTTGTTTTTTCTTCCTGGGCCAGCAGGATCCCGGTGATCAAAAATGCGCTCTCAATCAGTGAAGCGGAGCTGGGAACTCTATTACTGCTGATGCCGATAGGACAGCTTTTTACTATGGTTCCTGCCGGAAAACTGATCAGCAGGTTCGGAAGCAGCCGGATTATTAAAAGCTGTTTTTTGCTGTATCCTGTTTTTCTGTTGCTGATCGGGCTTTCACCATCTTACTGGGCGCTTGCTGTGGTTCTTTTTTTCTTTGGAGTTTCCGGGAATCTGTGCAATATTGCGATGAATACGCAGGCGATTGAAATAGAATCGATCACCAAAAGAACACTTCTTTCCTCTTATCACGGTGCCTGGTGCCTCGCAGGATTGGTGGGAGCAGTTGTAGGATTATTGGCGATTAATATCCATGTAGGGACTTTTTATCATTTCGTATTCATTTTTATCCTGGTGGCAGTGCTATGGATGTACGGCAAAGGAAATTTAACCAATATCATCCATAAGGTTGAACCGCAAAGGCAATCTATTTTTAAAACAGTAACCCCTACTTTGGTAGGGCTTGGAGTGATCGGGTTTTTAAGCATGGCTATTGAAGGTGCTATGTTCGACTGGAGCGGAGTATATTTTCAGACAATTGTAAAAGCACCGGATGGACTTGTCATCCTGGGATATACAAGCTTTATCTTCATGATGACTTTAGGCAGATTTGCAGGAAACCGTGTGATTGAAAAATATGGAAAAAAGACCGTTTTGCAGGGCTGTGGTCTCCTGATGAGCTGCGGTCTTTTCCTCAGCGTTTTCTTTCCGGAATTATGGATATGCATTATTGCTTTTATGATCATTGGTCTCGGAGGGTCTCTGAGTGTTCCATCGGTTTACAGTGCCGTGGGACAGGTGAGTACAGTTGCGCCCAGCATTGCATTGTCTTTTGTATCCAGTATTTCGTTCTTAGGATTTCTGATGGGACCTCCTTTGATCGGATATATTGCTGAGGCTTTTGATCTCAGGTATTCCTATGGTCTTTTTGCGTGTTTTGGTATTCTGCTGGCAGTAATTGCCGGACAGATGGAAATATTCAGAAATAAAAAGTGATCTGTTTTCTGATCAGTTATAAATTTATTTATTTTAAAAATACAGTCCAATGTAGTATTTGCACACATCATCGGACTGTATTCGGATTTTACCGTTCTATCCGGTCTTCAATAAGGTGCAGCCAGGAAGCTTTTTCTTCATCCAAAAGAAAAACGGCTGATGATTTTCTTTTGTTGGTTGCGTCTCCGGTTACCTGAATTTCTGTATAAGTTGCCAATCCATGATGATCAGAATAGCTGATCTCTATATTTTCAACCTGAATGCTGCGCCCGGGAAATTTTCCAAATACTGTTGGTAGCCATTCAGAAAGCATATCTAAGGTAACGATATCGCTATTTCCGTTGATCATTTTAAAATCTTTTGAAAATCCTGAAACCAGATTTTGGTAAAGAGCGGTCTGATTCTCAGAGTCTCCCCGGAACCATTTTTCAATATTCTTATGGAATTCCGTTATTTCTTCGATAATTTTTTCTTTGTTGCTCATAGATTTAAATATAATTATTTTTACTTGTTGTTTGATTTTTTTGTCAATTTTCAGACACAGATATATTTTTTTAATCGAATACTGATTCCTGTTCCCATAATCTGAAAAACTCCAATCAGGGCAATGGCTGAAGCAAATGCTTCAGGAAACCCCAATGTTTTGATCATGTTGAAAAATACAGTTCCGATAATGGCTCCTCCGGTTACACTGCCTATCTGTATTCCGATACTGATCAGACCTGATGCCTGTCCCACCTGACTTCCCGATACGGTTGAAATCGCTGTCCGCATC
The DNA here is from genome assembly GCF_001684965.1 of Chryseobacterium arthrosphaerae. Taxonomy (NCBI): domain Bacteria; kingdom Pseudomonadati; phylum Bacteroidota; class Flavobacteriia; order Flavobacteriales; family Weeksellaceae; genus Chryseobacterium; species Chryseobacterium arthrosphaerae. The sequence goes on from NZ_MAYG01000001.1 coordinate 1,005,210, forward strand.
ATTACAGGCATAATGGTGCCATGACCTAATCCTGCTATGAATAATGTTATAGTTGTAATCAGAGAAGGTTTTTGCAGAATATAAAAAGCAATTGCACTTGAGATAAACCCTGTCATCAGTAATCCTAAACCTATGAAAATCATTTTATAGAGAGGTAGCTTGAGTTTAGGCATGATCAAAGGACCAATAAAAAAAGCGATTCCATAGGGAACGATAGCAAGTCCTGCCTGCATAGAATTCTGATGAAGAAATTGTTGAAGATAATAGGGATAGCAGATAAACAGACCGGATGTAAAATTGTAAAAAAAGATGATGATCAGACTTAATGCAAAAGGAAGGTTCTTCAGCAAACTGACATCGATGAGTATGGATTGTCCGTGTTTCAGCCTGTATATTTCATATTTAAGGAAAACGGCCAATAGGATTATTCCTGTAAATATAACCCCAAATATCCACCATGCCCAGTGGTATTTTTGTCCGAAAATCAAAGGACAGATCAGCATCAGTAAAGCCAGTATCAACAACAGGGAACCTGGAAGATCTATTCCTGTATTTTCCTCTCTATGGTTATTGTCCATGGTGAAATGAATACCCAAAATACAGATGAGGGTTACCGGAACATTAACAAGAAATACCATTTCCCAGGAAAAATTTCCCCAGTGCATACTGAGAAGCAACCCGCCAAGCAATTGTCCGATGACAGAAGCCAGCCCGAAAACAGCACTGAAAATACTTATTGCTTTCGGTTGTTCCCGGCTGCTGAATAAGACTTTTATAGAAGCCAATACCTGAGGGGCAAGCATAGATGCACCAACACCCTGAAACATCCGGGCAATAATCAGCCAGGTAATATCAGGAGAGAGAGCACACGCAAGAGAAGACAGCAAAAAGATATATAAACCTGATGTAAAAGCTTTTTTTCTGCCATACAAATCTCCAAGCCTCCCTCCGCAGACAACAAGCGCTGCATAAGTGAGCCCGTAAATAGCAACCACCATCTGAAGCTGATGATCGCTGGCACTGAATGTTTTTTTTATAGAGGGTAATGCCATATTGACAATGAAATAATCCAGCGGAGATAGAAATGCTCCGGCAACAAGAAACTGGAGTGCCTGCCAGCGTTTCGGATAGGTGTTCATAATTTTTTTATGCAAAATTAACCTCTTGAAGTTCTGTGAAAATTGTATTTTTGGAGGAAAAAATAGAGTGCAGAAATGAAAGGAGCAGATCTTGAAGGCATCGATGTCCGGGAAATACAATTGAAGGAAGATGAGGCTGTTTTTAAAGCAAAAGCTTTTCTTTCACTGGTATATGTTGTAAAAGGAAAGGGTAGTCTGACCTATGATGAAAGAAGAATTGATTTTACGGAAGGTAAACTTTTTATTATTCCTCAACATGAAACGTATCGTTTTGAAAGCGAAAATGCCATACTTACCACCATCCAGTGTCCAATGGAATTTATTGATAAAATTAGGATGGAAGCGGATCGTATCGAAAGCTGTGAGAACCTGTATAAGTTAAGGTATATAAGTAATAATTACCATGCGAGAGCCGGATGTGTATTCCGTAATAAGGATGATGAGAAATTTGCCGGAACTTTGATCGTGCAGATTGCCAGGGAGCTCAGAAGCAAGACGGAAGATTATCTTATTATCCGGAACTGTATTTCTATTTTACTGAATCTTATTGCCCGTAATATCATTAAAAGTGAAACTTCTGATCTGCAGGAGAACAGGAAAGCATTTTCCATCATGAAGATCATTACTTATATTCAACAGCATGTAAAGGATAGGGAAAAAACAGGTATTCCAGCTATTTCCGGTCATTTTGGAATTTCCGGAAACTATTTTGGTGAGTATTTTAAACAGCAGACCGGAGTTTCTTATCAGGATTATTTACTGGACTATAGGCTTAAACTTGCTGAAACCTATTTAAAATACAGCAGTGTACGGTTGAGTGAGATTGCTTATGAACTTCAGTTCAGTGATGAAAGTCACCTCTCCAGATTATTTAAAAAATACAGAGGAGTTACGCCTGGTGAATACAGGAAAAAGTTCAGGTGAAGAGAATAGAAAATAGCTTTCTAATGCTTAAAAATGAAACAATAATTCAATTGTTTTTAATTTTATATTATTGATTATTATAGTGTTATGATTTTATTATTAAATTAATACAGCTAATTATATAGTTAACTATATAGTTAGCTGTATTTTTTTTTATATTTACAGCAAATATTGAACTATGGATTTTGACTTTATTAAAGAGCTTGGTTATAAAGCACTGGATAGCAGGCTTAAAAGGATCAGTGGCCGGATGTCTCATGATGTCAGGAAGTTTTATAAAGAATTCGGAATAGATGTAGAACCCAACTGGTATCTTGTACTGATGCTGTTGCAGAAGAAAGGAGAGATCTCTATCACGGATATTGCGGAGCCTTTGGGGTATTCCCATCCTTCCGTAGTAGTGATTGTCAAAAAGATGACAGACAAAGGCTATCTGCTTATCAAAAAAGACCGTACGGACAAACGCAAGCAGATCATTTCACTTTCCCCGAAAGCCATAGAGATGCTTCCTCAGCTGGAAAAAATCTGGGACAGCTGTGAAAAGGCAATTCTCCAGCTGTTATCTGAAGATCTTGCGATTCTGTCTTATCTGGACAGTATAGATCAGGAGCTTAAGAGTGAATCATTTTACAACAGATTCAGACAACAATACTTAAAATCAATACATTCATGAAAACATTTATTCTTATTGCTGCATTCCTTTTGGGTAATCTGATGGTTTCCGCTACAGAAACAAAAGTGATGATCAGAGCAAAGGCAAGGGACGCTAAATTTATAGGGACTTCACTGGGAGGGGCTCATATTATTGTAAGAAACAAACTAAACGGGAAAATTCTGGCAGAAGGTAATACAACCGGAAGCACAGGCAATACCGATCTGATCATGAAAACACCTAAAATCAGAGGTAATTCAATTGCAGACGAACAAACCGGAGGTTTTATCGCCAATATTGACATAGATGAACCCACATTTGTTACCGTAGAAGTTATTTCACCCCTGAACAGCAGGCAGGCACAAGCCACAGTAACTACAGAACTATGGCTGATTCCCGGAAAAGACATCCTGGGAGAAGGACTTATTCTGGAAATTCCGGGATATATTATTGATATTCTGAAACCAAGAACCCATCAGTATATTGCTCTGAACACCATCAAAGACAAACCGTTCCTGTTTCAGGCCAATATTGTTATGATGTGTGGCTGTGTAATTGATAAAGGTGGGGTATGGAACTCCGATGAAATAGAAGTAAAAGGAATCCTTAAAAAAGATGGCAAAGTCATTAAAAATGTTGATATGTCTCTGGTTTCTACGAACCTTTTTGAAGGGAACCATCTCATCAATACACCGGGAAATTATGAGCTGATATTGTACGCTTACGATAAGAAAACAGGAAATACAGGAGTAGATAAGGTAAACTATGTAGTTTTTGAATAATTGTTGTAGCTGACAGACAGCCGGGAGCTTGAAGAAGGAAGTTATTAAGGGGATCAGATTTTTGGAACAACAATCAATACAATTAAAAAATAAAACCCTGCCTCCTTCCAGCTCCCTGCCTTTTTGATATTTTATTTCTGGCTTACAATAGCCAATTCTGCAAGAAAATCCTCAGGTTCAGTATTTGGATAAAATTGCCTCCATAAAAAAACAAAAAACATCCTGATTGATCTGCTGGTCTGATCCCCGTTTCAGTGTTCGTAGCCGTTTGACAGCTTTTTATACCTGAAAATTAGCGTACTTTGGGCATTTTAAATAATTTTATAAATGTCTGGAATCTTTTTCAGGTTTTGTAATGATCTGAAGATAATATTTTTATAATCTCAAAAATCGTAGAATTACTACAATTTTTCAAAAAAAGCCTATTTCATTTTGCCGTGATTTTTTATGGTGATATATTAGCCCTATCAAGTCATAAAATATAGGAATGAATAGCATAATAAACCATTGAGAATAATCATATTAAGCATAAAAAAGCATTAGCCGATTTGCCTGATATGAATGTATACAAACAGCTCTGTACCGACAAATAATACATGGGAGCCGGTAAGTAATTTGTCTGAACTGTTTTGAATGAACGGCCGTATCTCTCTGGTATTTTTCCAGAAAAAATATAAACACACCAGCAAAAAAATTATACCATGTTTAAGGAACCCAATGAGAATCTTTCCAAAAAGAAAATAAATACAAATTCTGCCCATACATCAGACACTACAGCAAAGTTCATGGGCAAGACCATGCATACCAATAATCCTACTGTTTCTGAAGATAAAGTGTGGTCAAAACAACCTACTTCCAAAATATTTAACGCCCAGGGAATTCCCGACAATGCCGTTGCAGGAATCAACAGGGTAGTGAAGCTGGAAATCTTCGTAGAAGGTAAAGCTATTAAATTTTTCAAACATTTTAAACTTAAGCAAAGTGCGGTAAAGCATCATGAATTTGATCTTATTCTTGCCCATGATACCTTAGGAAGTGCTGAAAATCATAATCTTGAAGAGGCACAAAGCTTCTTAGGAAAAAGAATTACCGTTATTTTCAGGTATAAAGATGTTGAAAGAGGTCCTGAACGAAACTTTGTAGGGGTTATTACCGAGGTGGGCTTCAGTCAGGAAAAAGGAAGTCTGGGGAATATTGTGCTGACAGGTTTCAGCCCGACGATTCTTTTGGATGCGGCCCCGCATATTCAGAGTTTTGGTGGAAGCCAGCCGATCAGTCTGAACAGTATTGCCAGTGAGGTGATCAAGGAAGGGCTGGGACAGGAAAAATTTGATTTCAGGGTAGATGCCCGCTATGGAAATGTACCTTACAGTTCTCAATACGAAGAGACCCATTATAATTACCTGGCAAGAATTGCCGAATCTTATGGTGAACAGTTTTTCTACGATGGGGAAATTCTTCACTTCGGACAGCTTCCGCCACAGGAAAAACCGGTAAAACTTGTTTACGGAAGTAACCTGAGCGATGTGAAGATCAAAATGAAGGCACAGCACGTTAATCCTACATTTTACGGCTACAACAGCAGTCAGCACGAAAAGCTGACTACCGGAGCGTCCAAAGTAAGCCATACTTCAGACATTGCAAGAAGAGCCTATGAAATCTCAGAAAATACTTTTAAAACACCATCATTAAGAATTGCACCTATCAATGCTTCTACCTTCATGGATGTTGATTCATCCCAGAAAGGAACTACAGGAAGCAAGGCTGCTGAGGTTTTCATTACCTCAGGGTTTATGACTGTTCCGTTTTTATACCCGGGATGTATTGTAGATCTTGAAATGCGTAAAACCGATACTAATGATACTTCCTATTTTACCAAGCTGATGCTGACGGAAGTAACCCATGAAGTGGATGCCCGAGGATATTATAACGGATATTTTGAATCTATTGCTGCAGACACAGGTTTTCTTCCACGTCCGGATTTCCATGTGCCTAAAGCTGAGCCTCAGATCGCAACCGTTATCTCGAACACAGATCCATTGAACCAGGGACGTATACAGGTACAGTTTGACTGGCAAAAAAGCAATACCACCCAATTTATCAGGATGATGAGCCCGGATGCCGGAGGTACAGATCAGATCACCCAAAACAGAGGATATGTTGCGGTTCCTGAAGTAGGAGATCAGGTAATGGTTGGTTTTGAATATCATCATCCGGATTTTCCTTTTGCGATGGGAGGAATGTTCCATGGTCAGGTGGGATTAGGCGGCGGAGTAAACAACCATATCAAATCTATTCAGACCCGGAGCGGCAACAAAGTGATTTTTAACGATGCGGAAGGCAGTATTTTTATTGAAGACCCAAGCGGAAATACTTATTTAATGGATGGGAAAGGCAATATTACCGTTACTGCTCCTAAAAATATGACCTTCAACGTTGGCGAGAATCTTACAGTGAATGTGGGCCAGAATATGAATACTACGGTAGGCGCTGACCAGAGTAACATCGTGGGAATGAATAAAACAGAAAGTATTACCATGAACAGTTCACAAAGTATCGGTGCCATGAAGATAACTTCTGTAGTGGGAGATGCCAGTATGATGATTGCCGGGAAACTGACGGAAGTAATTGAAGGTGATGTACAGAGTGAAGTGAAAAAAGAAAGAAAAGAATATGCAGGGGAAGTTGAAAACTCTTCAAGCAATGGAACTATTCATCAAAATGCGAAAGTTGAAGTAAAAAATAATAGCGGGGAGAAAAGTAATAACTTTTAAACGATTGGTATATGAGTAGGACACGTATTGTAAAAGGTAAACTTACCAAAGTAACTCATGAAGATCATTTTATATTTTCAAGAGGCTCCATTGTGAATAATGGCGCTACAAAAGTTATTCAAAAGGGAGATGAAAAAGGGGTTGTCTATGGTACACCTGACTTTCCTGATTTGGTATATGAACCGACTGAATATAAATTGAAAAGCCCGCTGGCCCATGAGCAATTGAAAAATACGGCAAAAGAGCTGTCCGAAATGACTTTCATACTTCTTATGCTGCAGATTTTTGGCGAGGAGATTGAAGTGGAAGCTATAGGAAAGCTTTATAAAGATTTATGTGATGATAAGCTGGAACCTCCTGAGATTATCGTCACAAAAGATCCTATTAAAAATTATAAAGCCAATTATACCAATAAACGGAAAAAAATATTGGTAAGTAAAGGATTTGTAGAAGAGGCAGTTAAAGACAATGAAGTAAAGGCACAATTAATGGTTGCATTACTGGAAGAGTATGGTCATCATATAGATAATCTTTTGCGTACCGATTATGCTACCAATGGAAAGGAAGATAAAGACAGAATAGATGAGGGAGCCAAATTTGCCTACTATTTTTTAACAGTTGATCTTGCCAAGACCCCCCAACTGGAATTTGCTGAGGCCGAGATACCAGAATACAAGGGTAAACTTATTTTAGATCTTGAAAAAGAAAGTCAGGATCTCTCTCAGTATGCCAATCAGGATCAATGGTACGACGATGATCCCAATGAGGATGATATTGAAAATTTTGGTTTTGGTTTTGCCCACGGCACCCATGGTGGAATTGAGATGGATGCATTATCTAAAGTAGGATTTCAACAATCCGAAATTTTACAGATCTATTATGGAAACTGGCTTCGGGATGTGTCTCAGGTCTTGGTTCCTTTCACGATCCGTTTTACGAAGGAGGTGAGAGCCGTAGTAGAAAATCATAATGAAAAGACAAAGGGCAGAACCCAGCATATCCAGGCAGGGAATACAGCTAAATTTTCTCATGATGGCTGGGTAGAGATTATAGAGCTGTTTGCAGCCAAAGAATTTGTGTATACCAAAGGAGGAGACAAAATTAAAACCGAAAATTACGTTAAACATCTCGAGCGCTTCAGAGCTACATACGGACAGCTTACCAAAGATATTTTAGGGATCTACCGTCCTGAAGAGCATATTGATAATCCGAGAGGTTTAGAAAGAGAACCTCAGGCTGTATACGATGAGACCCGTGTAAAAAGAGAAGTTCCCGGAGGCTTTGAGGAGATAAGTTTCTACATTGGAGAGAGCGAAGAATGCTTCAGAGTCAACAGCTTTGGACAGAAATATTATATTTACAGAGATGATGAAGATGCCCAGAGAAAAATGGGTGAGAAAACAATGATAAAGGCAGATCCCTTACGCCCGTCATCAGATTCATATATGTCCAATCAGCTAAGGCTTGCCGTAATGAAAGGAAAAAATAGGGATGGATTCAGACATTTTGGAGCCGCTCTGCATGTTTTGGAGGATTATTTTTCACATACTAATTTTGTTGAATTATCATTATGTAAATTAGGCTGGACAAAAAAGGGCTTCGAACACCTTAAAAAAGTGTATCCATGGGTACAGAACCGGCAGGGTACAGATTATTCAAAAATTCCTGTTGTGACAGGTAAATTCTTATTGGATGATACCTGTGCCAGTGTAGTTCCGAAAATGGCAGATATGCTTCTGCCTATAGGCTTTTCTAGTTATGAGGTAGGCAATCCCGGGGAGAGAACTTTTGGACAGCAAACGATTTATACTGTATTGAAAGACCTTGCACAGGGACAGAAAGAAGACCCTACACAGAAAAGTGTACAGTATCTTGGAATGGATTCTGTAGATCTTTTTGAATACTATAAAAAATTATTGGAACTTTCAGACTGGATGACTACACAGAAACAAAGAAAAGATGCTGTTGGCTGGGTTATGAGAAGTTTAGGTTTTGTATCACATTATATGGGAGAAATTTTAATGAATTTTACCAATGTAGTCTTTAATATATTGATAGAATCAGTAGATGATGATATTAAAGAAGCCCAGACGCACGGTACCAATGTAAATTATGGAGAAGACCCTACCCATACCCAGATTGGAAAAGATGCCCATGAGAATCCGTTAAACGGATTGGCTGCTATATTGGCTACAATTGCCGTAAAGGATGTAGGTCAGCGTATGAAAGATATTTGGGAAGGAAGGGTATCAGATCCTAACGGATCCAATTTGGTCTCTTATGTGCAAAATACCTATTCCAGGCATCCCAGAGCTGTAAATTGGATGGATCAAGAGATCGAAAATTGGGTTAATAGAGTATCTAAAGATCCTGCTTTTTTGAATAAATTATATCATCCTACTCCTGTTGCTCACGCTCATGATACAGCAAAAAGAAAAGTAAAAATAGGATTGGATAAAATAGAAGAACTGAAACGACATTTCCTTAAGTAATGAAAAAGTATTTAATAATATTTAGCATATTAATGGTATGCTTATCTTGCACAAAAAGTAAATCCCAACAAAAAGTAATGACAACAGATTTTCAACTGACAGAATGTGAAGCTCTATATAAAAATAAAAAACTTCCTTTTGGTAAGCCTGTAGAAGAATGGATTAATATATTTGGAAATAAATACCGTAATATTCCTGATGATGCTAAATCTTATTATAAACGCTATATCTGGGACGATTTGGGAATTGTTGTAGAAGAAGAGGGACATAATAGCAATAACCCCAAAAAGACCACAAAAATGTATATTTTTTATTCTAATCTTACGAGTCCCGCGGGTCATAAAGGAAAATTAAAGTTTGCATATGAAAGAGAATCAGAAACTTATTTAATAAGTGAATATAAAAAGAACAACCCTAGTGCACTTACAAAAGAGCTGGAACAAGAATTTATCCAGTTGAAATCTATAGGTGGAAAAGAAGGCCCTGATAAGTATATTTATCCCTATACGACTTACAAACAATCTGTAACGATAGATGGAGCAGAAGTACGTGGAGGAATGTTATTGAAAGAGTTGAATAAAAACCGTAAGGAAAAAGACCTTCAGATTTTCACTTTCAGGGATGACAATATGGATGGTGTCAATGAAACAGGAAGTACCAAAGGAGATAATGGAGAATATTGGAATGATAACAGAAAAAATGACTGTGGTAACAAGCAAAATTATTATTTCCTCAACAGTGTTCAGTACAGTGATTCTGAATTGGAATATATTAAAGTAGGTTACAGGGCAAAAGGGGATGATAGCCCATATTTTTAAATTGCATTGTATTATTTGTTTAGATTATATCAGAAATGGTAGAAAATATTTTCATTATCGGAGTTAAAGTATAGGACCATTGAAAAACAGGTAAGGGTTTAAGACAATAATTTGGGTTATAAGCCTAATCGGTCTATGAAAAATAGAATGGGGACAGAAGCTTCTTTTGAAGAAAGAAAAGCTAAGAAATAATAATTACAAAAAATTAAAATAAAGAAAGGAATGACATCCTGATATTATGATGGCAGATGATCGTATAAGTAATATCGGTACCGGCATTTTAGACCCAGAAATGATATTGCATACGCCAATAGGATGAAAAACTCTGAAACAAAAGAATACAGGAAGGTAAAAATAGAAGGAATCCTGAACCTTAAAGAATTTTCCGGGGAATACGAAATGACCCCGGAAGAAGTGGTGGGTTTCCATAATCAATATTGCAGTATTCAGGAATTACTGACGGTATCTCTGCCCAAATATGTTGAATACGTTTATATCCCTTCAGATAAATTTGAAGTAAGAGATAAGAAGCTGCTGAAAACTGCAACATTAAAACTTCCTACTGATCTCAGCGATAAAGTATATGGAGTTATTATTAAATTTTTTCCTAAAAACCTTCAGATCCACTATAAGATAAAAGTAAAAAGAACTCCAGCTTATATTGAACTTGCTAAGGAAAAAACATATGTAAACAATCATGGGATTGATAAAGTTATAGAACAGCTGTTTGAAAAAGCAGAACAGGTTTTATATCCACTGCAGATTTCGGTCAAAAACAATGGCGGACTTGACAGAATTATCAATCATGAACAAATATTCCATCGATGGAAAACAGACTGCCATCCCAAACTGAAAGAATATTACCGGTCTGAGACAACGGATAAGATATTGGCACAAATGGACCAGGCTTACGCAGATCTTAACCTGAAGAAAGACCTCTTTGACAGGAATTTGTTTTATAAGTTATTCTTCCTGCCTGTTTATAAGGGATATCCCCAGTTTCTGAAAAAAGATTTTCTGGAGATTTACTTTTCAGGATTGTCACAGCAGATAGGATATGAAACAGAATTTGCACTGAGCAGGGAATATACAAGAGGAAACAAAATAGCATTAAAAATAACGGGAACGGAAGAAGATAACCCCTTTAATAAAAACAAAGCTAAAGGACAGGTGAACTTCTTATATAAATTTCATAGAGAAACAAGAGAATTATTTTCAGTTACCGGTTATTGTTCAGCTTTTGAAAAAGGAATTGAGTATAAGGTTGATTTTCAGCTGTATGAACAGTAATATGTAAAAACAAAAACACAATATACTATGAGTGAGAAACATTTGGTTTGCCAGGGAGCTACCTGCCAGTGCAAATTTGGAACAACTCCTGATAAGCTTACCGTAAAAACACAAAGTAAACGCTACATCAATGAGAAGGATGGGAGCAAAAAACTGATGGCTACCCATGTAGATATCGGACCTACTTTTGAGAAAAATACTTTCGGATCCTGCAAAAAAATGAATAATAACCCATGCCAGGCAGTCGTTACCCAATGGAGTGGCTATTATGAAAAAATTAAACTGGAGGATAATAACGGAAAAGCCCTTTTAGAAGACAGTAAAGCCACCTGCCCGGTTGGAGGGCCGGATTGTATTACGATCATCAATCATGGACAGACCGCTGAAGCTTCTGCCCAGAATGTGAAGAATGCGGATGATGAGGTTCTGGCTGAATTGTTACCGTTTGTTAACACTAAAAGTAAGGTGAAAAAATATATTCCAATCAACTAATATACTGCCATGGAAAACACAACAAAAACATCGGAAAATAAAGATAAAGCTCCGCTGCATATCTATATAGAAACGAACCCGGGGCAGGTATTTCATAAAGATATTGGATGGCTGGAGCTAAAGAAAGCAGAAAGTTTCAATGTTTATATAAAAGAATATAAAGACAGAAAAGATGTTTTGGATCAGCAGAAAGAAAAAGATTTAAATGCTGCCAGGAAAAATCATACAAAGAAGATCAGTGATATTGAAAAAGAAGAAAAAGAAAGCTATGATTTTATCCTTAAAAATTATAATGACTACAATGCAGGGAAAGTAAAAGCTGAAACTTATGATGCCAATGTGAAAAAACGGGAAGAAGGAATGGCGGCCCGTGAAAAGAAAAGAAAAAAAATTAACAATGATAATAGTGAGGCTGTTAAAAATATCAACAAAAAATATGATGATGATTTAGCCGTTATTACAGCTGATTATGGCTCCGTACGGTGGGTACAGCAGCTCATAGGAGACCGGAGACCGGAGCTTACTGCAGAAAGCTTCAATGAATCGGTTACGATGGGAACTGCTGCTATGAAATTTACCTTTGAAGAATTTTTAGAAGGCGGAGGGGCAGTATATCTGGAACCGTTTTGGAGTGGTACAAAACCTCAGGGTAAATACCCGCATGGTGTCATTATCAATGCGAAAGGTGAGAGTCCTGATGTAATGTTGGCACAATGGGAGGATGCAGACAATAATGTGATTAGCAAAACATTGAAATTCGGATCATCGGTATATCTGAATGTTTATACCAGTGCATTATATGGAAATAATATAAAAGTACAGTTAAAAGATAAAGACAAGATTATAAGGTTAATTACGCTGGGGCTTACCAACGCAGATGATGACCTTTATGCTGTAGAATATCTTAATAATAATGCAGAAGAAAGAACCAATGAAGATATCTCAAAACAGGGAACTTACTTTGAAAGAGCTGTTTCTGTGCATGACGCAAAAAAGGCACCATCCACTGCAAAAAAAGGCCTTCTTATAGAGGAGGATGGCAACAAATACGACGGTGTTCCTGCAACAAAAATTAATATACAGAAGTCTAAGTTCGTTGTATTTATAGATCCGCTATGGCAGACTATGGGAGGGGAATCTTTGGAAATCTATCCTGTGGTATATCATAATAAAATCCCTGGGGGGAAGAAAGTCCTTCAGGAATGCCTTCTGAAAATCGATAAAAATGCAACTGACGAAATAAAAGTAGATTCTTCCAATTCAAACCAGGTGGTTGTTCTCAGCCAGGTGGAAACTGATATTGCTTTTTTTCATCCCTGTCAATACTCTGAAATTACAGGTGATTATAATAAGAAGAAGTCAACTTTATTTCAGCGGATAAAGGATAAATATAAAAATGATATTTATTACAGAATTGTAGCAAGCGAAGAAGAAAAACCTGTTGTCATTACTATAACCGATTTAAAAACAGATGACTGTGCATATGAAGAAAAGCCGGAACTATGGCATGAAAAAAAGGCAATAACTGTAAAAAACAATCCATCCCTTTATAAAGGATTAAATATTGGAAGAAATGATATAAGTTTCTTAGCCTCATATCCTAAGCCTACCCATGCACAAGCACTTGATATGATGAATTTAAGTGGAGTAAGAAAACTGATTTATCCTATCAGTCTGAACTCATGTGCGATCTCCAAACCGTTAAATGTAGAAGTTTTTCCTGCAATATATTATGAAGTCGGCTTTAAACTGGCAGCAGAAAACCCCTTCTTTACCGGACAGACAAAATCTTACACCCAAAGAAAATATTTGGGAAAAGGTGGTTTTTTTAATAAAAAAACAAACAAAAAAATTAGAAAGGAACAGAGACAGGCTCGTGAAGAAAACTATAAAAATGATAAGCAGGAAGTAAGTGAGGGAAGGCTAAGTTATAGTCAGTTTGAAGTCGCTTTGGAATGGGGATATAATGATTTTAAACAGGAAGCCATTACATTTTCTGGTGAACATCCGGTTTTTAATATTATTGATAGCGCAATGTGGGTCATCAATAAGATAAGTTTATTAAGTTTTAACAAGGAAGCAGATGAAGCCATAGCTGAAAATAAAAATAAACGGCCGGACCAGGTAAAGAAGAGAAATAAAAAACGAAATGCTTATCTTGCCGGGAAAAATAAGACACTCAGTAAAATACCATTTAAAATAGAAATAGGACAACCTGCTTTTGCAGGAGCTGTTAAATGGAGTTATGTTGCCAGTGAAAAAGAAGGTGGCGAAGTAGGCACCCTTTATGAGGTGAAATTCAAAGCTGATCCTTTGATAGAAGTAAAAGGAAGTCTTGATCTTCTTTTTGTAGCTACTAAAATTCCATATGTAGGACAGGCAATAAAGGGGATTACTGCGGTAGCAGATACGGTGGGTTCTGCAGATGATTTTTGGAATAAAGTAGTTGATTTTTTTGGAGGCGGAAATGATTATAAGATTCAACTGGATATAGATTATTATTTGGATCTGTTTGTTTCCGGAGCATTTAAGATAGAAGCTACGGCAACGAAATATCACACAGTAGATGGCTTTAAAGAAAATGATATTAGCCCGTCTGTAGAAATAAAATTCGGGATTGAATGTGGAGGAAGTTTAACCGCTAAATTTGGAAATGTCTATTCTTTGGAGGCAGAATTTCAAGGAAGTGCTTATGCCGTTTTAAATATTGCTAAAAATGCGGAGACAAATTCATTGGAATGTAAATATCAGGGATTATATGCAACAATTAAAACAAGTGTGAAGACTGATAGTGATAACCTTAATAGTAACGTAGAAGACAATGATGCGGAGCCATCTGAAAACAAATACCTTTTGCATGACGGCTTTTCGTATGAATTTAAACTTGATTAATATGAAAAAATTAATAGTTATATGCATTTTAACCATGGTGAATGCAGGATGTAAAGATTATAAAAACAACAATGAGAAAATTAAGGAAGAGATGACAAATCAAGTAGCCAAAGAAAAACAAATCACATATACTATTGCAGCAACTGCAGCCATCCCGGTAGTTATCTATTTTAATGATATAAAAGTATCAGAAGAAAATACACCCCTCAATACATCCATAGATCTGAATGGTTACGCATTGAAGAATGGAAAATATAAGATCAAAATTCAGATTTTCCCTGTATTCAGACGTGGTGATACTATGGTAAACCCTGAAGATATTAAATCCTGCCAGTTTAGTTTCGGAAGCTTTATCCGAAATAGAGATACCGGAGATATTCTGGATCCTAAAACCTATAACAGGTTATCCATCAAAGTACCTGATGCACCTGTACCTTACTTTGAGCAGGAATGGGAAGTGGAGGTGAAAGAACTTCCATATGATCTTGAAGGATGGAGTAAAGGACAGGATTTGTCTAAAATGGACAAAAAAGAACTTGAAAAGAAAGTCGTAGATTTTCATGAAAAAGTCAGAGAGGTTCTAAATCAAGGGAATGGAGATAAATGGGCTGCCTTAACAAAAACAAGGGCGAAGGAAACCGCATCATTTTATTACAGTAGCAATGAACAATATGAAAAGTCAGTTAATGAAAATAAATTAAGTGTTGAAAAATACTGTACCAATAATATGGTTCCTTTGGAGGATTATGAATTGAAATTGTATGCTCAGGGAAAGCTGGTTACATTAGAAAGAAAGAATCATACTATGGAGTTCAACAATAAATCTCCACTTGATATAAAAGGCTGGGGAGCATTAATTAGAAAAGGACAGAAGTCCGGAGCAGCTGATTACCGTATATTATTATATCTTCCGCAAGGCAGCAATGATTTTGTAATCATTCGTAAATAAATTAAAATAATTTACAAGAGTGTGCCCTCTGATAAGCTCAAACTTAAGTAGCAAAGATGCTCAATAAAAATAAAAAGCTGCAGAAAGAGCTCCAAAAAGTCCAGGAACAATATCAGGATAATAAAGCGAAGGCAATGCCTTTGACCCGGCCTGCGCTGATGCAGATGGGAGTCAATTTCCTGTGGGTTGTTTTTAATATGTATATGTTTCTGGAAAATAGAACGGTTGAGAAATCTTCATTCTTCAACTTTTGGGTGATGTTTTTTTTATTGCTCATGAATATTCCTCTGTTTATCTATAAGGAAAATGAAAAGGAGGGTAAAAATAAGTTTGTGGCTATTTATTTTTTTTGTGCATTATTGGTTTTTACCTTGTTTCCCTTTTTTATAGCCTATAATCTTGCGATGGTATTTACTGTAGCTTCATGGCTTCCCAATTATATTTATTCTTATTCTATAAAAGATAAAAAAGCAATAGACAGCTTAAAGGGAAATACAGGATGCTTTACCGTCTTTTGGTTGGGAATATTGGTGATTGGTGTCGTTATAAGTATTTCAGGACACTCTTTGGGGACTGAAGTATTCCCTAAGGGATATAACTACGGCTATCTTATCAATCTGTTGTATAATCTATTTTTTATAGTGTCAATTTATTATTCCGACCGGTATAGAAATATGTCTGTTTAAATAATACTAAGCCAGGGATTTATAGTGATGTTAACCACTTTTTATAATGAACTTATCCGTATTTCCGTCGGGAATAGTAGCTTTGTTCACTCTTTTTAAAGTTGATCAAAAATAAGCAGTCATGTTTGGAAACCATATTAAAGAATATCAATCGATCTATATAAGCATTATTACCTTGCTTATGATCCTGTTCATTTCTTACAGGTGGTGGATTAAGGAAAAGCAGATGAGAAGCTTATGGAAAGTCATCGTCATTGCAGTAATGGGGTTTATATTTTATCAGGTCGTTATTTCTGTAGTTTCAGTAGGTGTATATCTGGTTCATACCGCTAAAGATCATATATTGTCTGAAGCTCAGGAGGCGAATGTTATAGATTATAAAAAAGAGCAGAACAGACGTAATAAAAAACCATTATATTATCCCGTTGTTAGCTATATGAACGGTAATGGACAGCAAAAAACAGCTGTTGTAGATACAGGATTTCAGTATTCATCGGCTCCGGAACTTCAGGAAACTGTAAAAGTAGTGGTGGATGAAAGCAATGATGAAGTACGGCTTATTACTCAGGTAAGACCAATATTGATTGTGGGGGAAGTAATATTTATTTTCTTTGGAATAATAATATTAACCGGAATTACAGATTATGCACTTACATTGAATACCCGTAATCTTCAGACCTTCGGCCTTGTCAGTACTTTTTATATTGTCATTCCCCTGATCATTATTGGAGGAGGATATTTCTTTGGGAATTCTGCTTATAATTATTATCTGAAGAATGATTTTTCAAGCCGTTTCTGGATTCATATTGCTATTGCAGCAGGAAGTTTACTCTTTATGTTCGGCTATATCAATATCGTAAGGGAACAAGGTAAGAAGAAGGCTAAAAAAAAGAAAAAGATAAAACATTAAAAGAACAGGAAGATCTTATCGGATGACAGATTTTGTTGTTGCTGATCTTTATCATTCAAAAAATTGATAAACCTGGCCATCTAAAGAGCAGTAAACACCTCAATAATAGCTTCAATAAGTCCTTTTTCTATCGTTGTTTCCGAAGTGCTTTCCGGGAGCAATGCCCGTAAATTTCCTGAGTCGTCCCGTTCAAATACCACTTCAGTACCATTCACATCTACATAGATTTTATATCCATAAGTGAATGTTGCCAGTCTTCCGTTGAAAACATATTCTTTACCTTTATAACTTACCGGGACTTCAAATTCTTCCATTACTATTCATTCAGATTCAGCAGCAAATATCGGAATTCTCAGACGAAACGTTCCATATTAAGAGTAAGATTTTTAAAAAGTTGAAAGGAATTTATGAAATAGCCCCACCAAGAATCGAACTTGGATCTAAAGTTTAGGAAACTCTTATTCTATCCATTGAACTATGAGGCCGTTAAGAAAATAAATTTACAAAATATTCATGAATCATGTTAATGCATGTATCTTAATATGAAAACGAATCAGATCCAGGATTGAGTCGGGTATTGCCTTAATTATAAAAGAATCTGCCCTTTAGGGGCAGATTCAGTAGATAAGACATCTCATTTTTTTAATTAGACAACAATAAAAAGCACAGCCGACAATGCTGTGCTTAAATTTTTATTTCAAATTTAATTGCAATTTCAATAGTAGTAAGAAAAGCAAATAAAGTTTCCACTTCGATGTTTATTACATAGTAAATGTAGTGATATTTTTAATACGAAATATGAATTTAATGTTAAAATTCACAAGTTATCCACTTTTTTTTGTGGATAACTTTGTGTTGTTTCATTCATTAGCCTATTAAGAAGCCCTGAATAAAGAGATCATTATCCTTCATTCAGGTATCTCAGAATAAAATTATTCAACATTTCTTGTTCCTTTTCATCTCCTTTATTATCCATATGGCTATGATTAATCAGGGTAGGCTGTACAGTCATATGGTATTTCTTCTGCTCTTCATCATTGGGTAATACGCCTTCATCAGCCGGATAATCATTGGAACGGAGCGTATAAATCTTAGGAACGGAAGTTCTGGGCAGAAACATTCTCCGGTTATCCATTGTAATGATTTTATAAACCAGGTTAGGATGCTGGTTGCAGAACAGGGCAGCCATATCACCGCCATTGGAATGCCCGATAAGGGAGAGGTGTTTATAATCAAGATCCGGTTTTATTTTTTTCAGCTCATTCAAAACATACAGAATGTTATCCGAGCCCAGCTGCCAGAAAGGTCTTCTCACCGTCTGCAAATGACCTTCAGTAGGTAAGGGCTGGTCAGTTGTTTGCTCATGCTGGATGCTTACCGTGAAATATCCTTTTGAGGCAAGTTTTTCAGTGAGGTAAGAATACACAAAATAATCTCCGCCTTTATTAAAACCGTATCCGTGATTGAAGATAATCACCTGCTGGTTTGGAATTGGCTTTTTGACGTTAGGCGTATAAAAGGCTACAGGGATTTTCCGGTTTCTGCTTTGATCAAACATCGTGAGCGTATCGAGTTTTACGTCATAATCTTTGCCCTGGCTGTGTGGGTTCTGAGTTGTACAGCCAATGATCAAAAAAGAAATGGCAAGGAAGGCAAATGAAGTGTTTTGCATGGATATTATTTAATTATCTGATCGAATAGAAGAAAGATCTTAATTCATCAGCAAATATATGGGGTAATTCCAACGCAGCAAAATGCCCACCCTCATTCATTTTTTTGAAACTTACTACATTTACGAAACGTTCTGCCCATTCTTTAGGAAATTGTGCTTCACGGGGAAACACCAGAACACCGGCAGGAACATCGGTTTTTTGAGGATTTTGTGAACCGCTCCATAAAGCTTCAGCGTCCGCTTTATACATTCTTGCCGACGATCCTATTGTTTGGGTTACCCAGTAGATCATAATATTAGTAAGCATTTCATCTTTTCCCCCGCATGCCGTTTCTATCATTTCCGGAGGGGTACCGGCATTTACAAAGCTTATCATCCATGCTGCTAATCCGACGGGGGAATCATTCAAGCCATAGGCGATGGATTGTGGCTTCGTAGACTGTACCATTGCATAGGCTCCCTGACTGTACCACCACTGCTGAACAAACCGTGCAAATTCTTTTTCATCCTCACTCATCGTTGCAGGATCTTCCTGGCCTGTCGGGTAGCCCACGTCCGTAAGATGAACGGCCTCTACCACATCCGGATATCGGGAAGCAAGCGCCTTTACGACTCCCATTCCTATATCGCCGCCTGCAGCACAGAATTTTCCATAGCCCAGAACTTCAGTCATCAGCTTTTTCCAGATTGCTGCTACTTCTGTACTGCTGACCGCTGTTTTATCAGAAAAACCAAAACCGGGAATAGAAGGAATAATGAGATCAAAACTCTGCTCACCCTCCGTCAGCAGAGGAATAATTTTATGGAAACGGTAATAGCTGTCTGGCCAGCCGTGGGTAAGGATCAGAGGCTTGGGATCAGGACCTTTTCCTTTGATATACTGAAAATGAATGAGAATTCCGTTGATCTCAACCGTATACTGAGGGAAGCGGTTCAGCTGTTCTTCATATAAAGACCAGTCATATTCATTCATCCAGTAATCGGCGAGTTCTTTCATGTATTTTTCACTTGTGCCGTAGCTCCAGTCGGAATGTTCAGGTTCTCCCGGCCATCTTGTATTGGCGATGCGGGTCTTAAGGTCAGTAATGACTTCTTCAGGAATGTTTACGATAAAAGGTTTCATATTAATTAAATTTATGGGTGTACATTATAGTGATGTTGGGTAATGATCTGGTATTAAAATAATTATCGAAGTTAAATACTTTAAATCTTAAAATAAGTTTCCAAAATCATAAATTTTTATTGATTTAAAAATGTAACTTTAGAGCATTAAAATCTCGTAGTACATATGACACCGTTCAGGTTATATTCGAAGACCTGAAACTCTAAGGTTCAATTTTCTGAGCCGTATCTGTCTATTGTTTTAAAGTTAAAAAAGATGAACGCCATATTGTTTCATCGCATATTCATTGCTGCCTGTGATTGAAGGGCTCTGATGGATATATCAATACCATTAAAAAGAATCATTATGAAAACAAATAAAATCGCTGTGATCGGCGGAACCGGAAAATCCGGAAAATATCTTGTACAGCATCTTCTGAAAAGAGAGTATCCGGTAAGATTATTATTAAGACATCCCGAAAATTTCATGGTTGAAAACCCTCTTATTGAACTGGTCAAAGGTGACGCAAGAGATCAAAAAGCCATTGACTTATTAGTCGGGGGCTGCAATATAGTTATGAGTACGCTGGGGCAACCAAAAGGAGAGAAATCAATCTTCAGTGATGCTACAAAAAATATCAACCGTGCCATGCATGACCATGGAATCCGAAGGTATATTGTAACAACGGGCTTAAGTGTAAATACTCCTGCCGACCAAAAGAATCCCGGAGTGAAAATGGCCACTGACTGGATGTATCAGAATTATCCTGAAACTACAGGAGACAAACAGAAAGAGTATGAATTCCTTTCGGAAACTGATCTGGATTGGACATTGGTAAGGCTGCCACTCATCAATCTTACAGAAGAAAGCTTTACAACAGAAGCAAATCTCACCGATTGTAAAGGGGAAAGCATAAGTGCTGCAGACCTGGCAGAATTTCTGGTTCTACAGATCGATGACAAAACCTATTACAGGGAAAGTCCGTTTTTATATAATATAAAATAAATATCGGTCAGGGGAAACCCAATAATGGAAGAAGCTGTTACTGATTGGTAATGGCTTCTTTTTTATTTTCAATACCTATTATTTTTTACGTCCGTACATCAGAATACGCTTAAATGCATAAATAGCTGGATATTTCGGAAACCTTCTGGCTATACGTGCTTTAAATTCCGTAATGAATATTTCCTTTTGCGCTTCATTCAACCGTTCCAGATAAGGCAGCAATGCAGTCCCGGAAATGAAGGTATACAAAGCTTCATGGTCATCTGCAATAATGGGATATACTTTTTGGAAGATCTCTATATCCTGAATTCCGTTATCAAACAGGATCTGTGCATAATCATCCATGGAAAGTACAGGAGAATTGCGTTTAAAATGCTGTAAATAGGATGCGTAAGGTTCTTCATCCACCATCTGCATGAGAATCTGATTGAGTACATTCTCATTCTGAACAGGCATTTGGATGGCCAGCTGACCGGAAGGCTTTAAAAGTCCGATAATTTCAGGAAACAGCTTTTCGTGATCATCTGCCCACTGTAAAGCGGCATTACTGAAGACGAGGCCCCATTGCTGTTCTGAAGCTGCTGCCTCCTCAATGGTCTGAAGTGCAAAATGCAGGTGTTCATTTTCATACTTTTTAGATTTTTCAAGCATTTGGGGAGATGAGTCAATCCCTAAAAATACTGAGCCTTTCAGCTTTTCAGCTAAAATAGAGGTTTGCTCTCCCGTACCGCAGCCTAAATCAATTGCTTTTATATCGTCTTCAGGCTGGATCAATGCTGCAAGATCATAAAAAGGTCGGTATCGTACATCTTTGTATTGATCATATAATTCCGGATTCCATGGCATAATAAAAGTGATTTTTGATAGTTAAAAATAAGATAAATATTGATCTCTATGATTATCTGATCAGTCAAAAATCCTGCCTAAAATTTTTAAAATAAAAAATTCAAGTCTTTAAATCTATTAGCACTATTTCATAAAAAAGCGACTGCCTGAAACAGTCGCTTTTAATTATCTGTAAACAAATTTTGCTGATACCATTATCATATGGTCAATAGCCACCTAATTTATTGCTCAAGTTTTTCTTTGATATATTTTGCAGTATAAGACTTTTTATTTTTTGTCAGGTCTTCAGGGGTACCTGCAAACACGACTTCTCCACCATGTTTCCCTGCTTCCGGACCGATATCGATGATATAGTCGGCACATTTGATGATATCCGGCTGGTGTTCGATAACAATTACGGAATGTCCAAGGTCTATCAGCGCCTGTAAAGATTTCAGCAGTTTCTGAATATCATGGAAATGAAGTCCTGTAGAAGGTTCATCAAAGATAAATAAAGTTTTATCCGTCGTTACACCTTTTACAAGGAATGAAGCCAGCTTTACACGCTGTGCCTCACCGCCGGAAAGGGTAGAAGAGCTCTGCCCAAGCTGTAAATAGCCTAATCCTACTTCCTGAAGCGGTTTTAATTTCGTTACGATCTTCTCTTCATTATTATCCTTAAAGAATGCCAGAGCTTCATCTACCGTCATATGAAGAATATCTGAGATGCTTTTCTCATCGAATTTCACTTCAAGAATCTCGCTTTTGAAACGGGTTCCTTTGCAGACTTCACATTCCAGCTCAATATCTGCCATGAACTGCATAGAAACATTGATGACTCCTTCTCCTTTACACTCATCACATCTTCCGCCGTCTACGTTGAAAGAGAAATGTTTAGGTTTGTAGCCCATCATTTTTGCTACTTTCTGCTTGGCAAAAAGATCACGGATGTCATCATAAGCCTTCAGATAGGTCACCGGATTAGAACGGGATGATTTACCGATCGGATTCTGGTCGATCAGTTCAATATTTTTGATCAGCTTTTTCGGGAATTCCACTGAATCATAATCTCCTTTTTTACCACCCATTCCCAATTGGATCTGAATATCGTTGGTCAGGATTTCCTTCATCAGGGTCGATTTTCCACTTCCGGAAACCCCTGAAATCACTACCAGATTTTCCAAAGGAACATCTACATCAATGTTTTTAAGGTTATTCTGGCGGGCACCTTTGATATGGATCCATTCTTTAGCTTTTCTTCGTTTTTTCGGAACTTCTATTTCCAGTCTTCCTGTAAGATATTCAGAAGTAAGGGTGTCCGCTTTTTTCAGATCTTTGTAATCCCCGGCAAATACAAGCTCACCACCAAGGTAGCCGGCCTCCGGGCCGATATCAATAATATAATCCGCAGCTCTCATAACATCCTCATCATGCTCCACCACAATAACAGTATTGCCCAGGTCACGAAGGTTTTTCAATACTTCGATGAGGTTTTCCGTATCTTTGGAATGAAGACCGATGGAAGGTTCATCCAGAATATAAATAGATCCCACCAGAGAACTTCCCAGGCTCGTGGCAAGGTTGATCCTTTGGCTTTCTCCTCCGGATAGGGTATTCGAAGTCCTGTTTAATGTTAAATATCCTAAACCGACTTTCAGTAAAAATTCCAGCCGGGTAGAGATTTCGTATAATAATCTTTTGGCTACTTCCTTATCATGTTCGGAAAGTTTTAATCCATTAATCATTGGTTCAAGCTCATCCAGAGGAAGTTCAATCATCGACTGGATATTATGTCCGTCAACCTTTACCCAGCTTGTTTCCTCACGAAGCCTTAATCCTTCACAGGTAGGGCACAGGGTTTTGCCCCTGTAGCGGGAAAGCATCACACGGTACTGGATTTTATATAGGTTTTCTTCAAGCATTTTGAAGAAATTATTGATACAGGGGAAATTGCTTCTGCCGTCACCTTTCCAAAGGAAATTTTTCTGTTCTTTGGTCAGTTGGTGATAAGGCTTATGAATAGGAAAGTCACCTGCTTTTTTGATGAAATCTTTCTTCCATTCGCTCATGGTTTCCCCTCTCCAGCAAACTACGGCATCTTCATATACTGAGAGGGTTTTATTCGGTACCACAAGATCTTCATCAATACCGATTACCTTTCCGTATCCTTCACAGGCCGGGCAGGCACCATAGGGATTGTTGAAGCTGAAAAAGTGTACATTCGGCTCCAGGAATTCTATTCCGTCCAGTTCAAATTTGTTGGAGAATTCTTTTACTTTCCCTGTATCTGCATTCTTCAATGAGCAGTAACCACGGCCTTCATAAAATGCCATCTGAATAGAATCTGCAAGCCGCTGGAGAAAACTTTCATCATCTTCGTAAGAAAAACGGTCAATGACAAGATTGATCTCCATGCCTTTTTCCGGAGTAAATCCGAAACTTTCCAGATCTTCAATTCCTGCTACATTTCCATTGATTTCCAGTCTTGTAAAACCTGCCAGTTTTAAGATATTCAGTGTTTCCTTAAAGTTTTCAGCATCGTATTCCAGAGGAGCTGTCAATAGAAAGGAGGTGTCTTTTTCAGAGGCCTTAATGAAGTCTACAACATCCGAAACGGAATCTTTCTTTACTTCTTCACCGGAAACGGGAGAATAGGTTTTCCCGATTCTGGCAAAAAGAAGTTTCATATAATCATAGATCTCGGTAGAAGTTCCCACAGTAGATCTCGGGTTGGAAGAAATTACTTTCTGCTGGATGGCGATAGAAGGGGCAAGCCCTTTAATATCATCCACTTTAGGTTTTTCAAGTTTTCCCAAGAACTGGCGTGCATAGGAACTTAAACTTTCAACATATCTTCTCTGTCCTTCCGCATAGATGGTATCAAAGGCAAGAGAAGACTTACCGCTTCCCGAAACTCCTGTAATAACGATCAGTTTGTTTTTCGGGATAAGGACGTCTATATGCTTCAGATTGTTAAGATGGGCATTCTTAACGAAAATCTGTTTTTTTATATCAATATCTGTTGTGTTAGCCATATTTTGTTTATTCATATAAGTAACCGGATATATTATGGTCTTCCGGTACCGGTGTTTTGGGCATAGAATATTCCAGGCCTTCGTCATCAACTGAACTTTGAGGTATCCTTCTCAGCTTCATCTGTTTCTGGTTTCATTTCTCCTGAATACAGTTGAAAAAAAGAATATTTTCATCGTAAAATTAAGACCCACAAAATTACGAATTTTTGATGAAAATCAGATGCTTCTCTCATGACTAAAATTTTATGAATTTAAACGAAAACAGGATTTATCATGAAGAAATAAACCCTGTAAAAATGAAAAATAAAACAGTGTTTTGTAGACTTATTTATTTTTTTGCATTTATTTTTATTGTATTTGAAATGGTTAGGCGAATTTCATTATGATTTTTTACCAGAGTATTGTTTTATATTTTAAAAATTTTTAAAATTGTATTCATAAATATGTAATAGAGAAATGAGAAAATTATTCAGAGATCTGGTTACACATTTAATGAGAAAAAGATAGTCATTACTCCCTCAAAATCAAGATGCAGCATATCACTGCATCTTTTTTTATGACAAGTATCATTTGCCCGTATTGATGAACTCCCTTACTTTTGAATCCTGTTAAAAGAAAACTACGGAAACGATTATGATCAAAAAGATAGGAAGTGCTTTTTTTCTGGGATCTTTACTTTGGGTAAATGCACAGGAGAAGACTACAGATATTGAAAGCATTGAATTTCAAGGGAAATTTATCTCTACCCCTTACAAAAGTGCCAATCAGAACATCAGTGTCATTACTAAGGAAGAAATTGAAAATTCGCCGGCTAAAAGTATTGATGAGATTCTTCAGCAGGTACCGGGAATGGATATCAGAAGGAGAGGTGCCAATGGGGTACAGAGTGATATCGGTTTTCGTGGAAGTTCTTTTGAGCAGGTTCTCTTATTGCTGAACGGGATCAGGATGAATGATTCCCAGACAGGGCATAATAATATGAATGTTCCGGTAGATCTTGAAGACGTTGAGAAGATTGAGATCATCAAGGGACCTGCAGCAAGACGTTTCGGGCAGAATGCTTATGCAGGAGTCATCAATATCATTACCAGGCCAACACCGGGAAAAAAGGTCAAAATAAGCGCAGAAGGCGGTGATTACGGTTCTTATAGTTTAGGATTTAATGCCCAGATAGGTAATGAAAAATTTTCAAATACGCTTCAGGCCAATTCCAATGCCTCAGAAGGGTATATGTATAATACGGATTATGAGATCCGAAATGTTTTTTATCAGGGAAAACTGAATATCAAAAACGGGGATGTAAGAGTACAGGCTGGTTTTTCAGAAAAGAAATTCGGGGCCAATGGATTTTATGCGTCCAAAGATGCGACCAAACAGTATGAGGAGACCCAGGCTTCTATTGTAAGTGTGGCTCACCAGCAGACTTTCGGAAAGCTTAAACTTAACTCAAATGTATATTGGAGAAGAGGGCAGGATATGTATCTGTATGACAGATGGAATCCGGGTTTTTACAGAAATATGCACATTGGAAATAACGTAGGCGGAGAAGTGAATACCAGCTACCAGTGGGGATTGGGAACTACCGGAATCGGGGTTGAACTGAGAAAGGAACTTTTGGTGAGCAGCAATTTGGGAGACAGAAACCGTTTTGTTTCCCAGGTTTTCTTTGAACATCATTTTTCATTACTGGACAAAAAACTGAATATCAGTCCGGGGATTTCATGGGCCAATTATTCTAAGGAAGGTAATTTCTTTTATCCCGGGCTTGATGTGGGCTATAACTTCAATCCGAACAGTAAAATTTACGGAAATATTGCGAAAGTACATCGTGTACCTACCTTTACCGATCTTTATTATGTCAGCAGAACAGAACAGGGAAACCCTGATTTGCAGCCTGAAAATGCGGTTTCTTCTGAAGTTGGCTATCAGTACCAGAATAAAAATATTTTGGCCAAAGTCAGCGGATTTTTAAGAAATTCCAGCAATTCTATTGACTGGGTTAAAAAAGATGTAAATGACAAGGTTTGGTATGCTCAGAATGTAGGGGAAATCAAAACAAAAGGAATTGAAGCAGAGTGGAGCCACAGACCTTTGGATTGGTTGAAATACACGGTAGGATATACCTATATCGACAGTAAATATGAGGAAACGAACGGTCTTGTTTCAAGGTATATTCTTGATAATTTAAGGCATCAGTTTATTTCCAGGCTGGAACTAAAGTTCCTGAAAAATTTTACGAATGAGCTTGTCTACAGATACAATGAAAGGGTGAATCTCGGAACCTATAATCTTGTTGATGAGAAGCTGAGTTTCAGTAAGAAAGACTATTCTGTATACGTTTTGGTTAATAATATTACGAATACAAAATATACGGAAGCGTTTGGGGTAGGAATGCCGCAAAGGTGGTTCCACATTGGTTTTTCTTATACGATCAATGTTAATTAGATATTAATCTAGTATTAATTAAACTTAATATTAACAAATTGTTAAAAAAATTACATTTGCAAAAATTTTTTATGAAACGTCTTTTAGGCTTAGGTTTACTACTTGGTATTTCTTTTTTCAAAGCTCAGGAACATATTTCCAGCTTCAATGCAGTGACCCTCACCTATAAGTTTCATCCGAAGTTTTTCCTTTATGCAGAAGGGCAGATGCGTGGTAACGAAGATTATACCTATCCCGATTATTATGAGATAAAAGGAGGGCTGGGGTATAATCTTACTAAAAATCACAAACCCTTTGTAGGACTTGGAAGATATGTCAATTACAAAGATCACAGCTTAAGCAGAGAGGAGTTCAGGGTATGGCTTCAGGATATCATCGATTTTAAAAAAGGTATCGTTAAGTTTGAAAACCGTTTACGTGCTGAGAAAAGCTGGTTTTATGAGCCTAAAACAGACCAGACTTCGCAGAGAATGCGTTACCGTTACCGTTTGAATATAAGTGTGCCTTTAAACTCTAAAACCATTAAGAAAGGAACTGTTTTCGCTAATGCTTATGACGAAATATTCTTCGTATCCCCGATGAAGCCTACTTTTGCCAGAAACAGGGTCTATGGCGGTTTCGGCTATCAGATCGATGATTATTTCGGAATTGTAACCGGGTACCTCTGGCAGCGTGAATTTGAGGCTAAAGGCAACAAGAATTTACATTTTATTTATCTTGCCCTGAACATCAATATCGATGGTACGGATCATCAGGAGAAAACTTACCATTTCCCGGGTGCAGATTAATATTTCTCTATCAGATAACGATAGGCTTTCAGGTATTTATTGAATCTTTTAATATCCTTGGGCGTCAGCTCTCTGTTGACTCTTCTCAGGTCCATATTATCACGAAGGTCGTTTAACTTGACCGCCACTGCTAAAGGAGATCTTTCTGTTCTTTTGACGAACTCATCATAATCTTCTTCCGGATCAAATTTTGTAAGGCAGCTCACCGCGAAAATAATGTATTCGGGAAAGCCCTCGGATCTCAGATAATCCAGGCTGAATTCCAGCGGATGGTCCTCTACTACGTCGTGCAGCACACCTACGATCTTTTCATCCATGGTTTTGCCATATTCCATTACACGCATTACGTGGGCAATGTAGGGAGCATGGTATTTATCAGTCTGTCCTTTGTGTGCCTTATCGGCTATTTTGATGGCTTTATTCAGTAATTCTTCTTTTGTCATTTTTTCTAAAAAAATAGACTACAAAAATAAAAAATGCCTTAAAAAAATAAGACATTTTTAGAATATTATTTCAGATGATTTT
Organism: Chryseobacterium arthrosphaerae; assembly: GCF_001684965.1. Lineage (NCBI taxonomy): Bacteria > Pseudomonadati > Bacteroidota > Flavobacteriia > Flavobacteriales > Weeksellaceae > Chryseobacterium > Chryseobacterium arthrosphaerae. The sequence continues at coordinate 1,033,407 of NZ_MAYG01000001.1, forward strand.
ACAGGCTTGTTTCATCTTCTACAGAAGCATGTGGAGCATTGTTCTTTACAGATTCTATTCCGTTTTCCATGCCGTTGTCAGATTCATACATCTGGCTGGTTCCGATGATCTGTCCGTTACCTGCTTTAAGGTTGAAATAACATCTGCCGTCTTTTGCCGTATTTCTTTCAAATTTGGCATCTTCCTGTGAATTGGTTTTTACTGATCCGATTCCGTTTTCGCAGGAAGGTTTGGTGCTGTATCCCTGGCTGGTTAGAATGACCTGCCCGTTTCCTGCCTTAAGGTTGAACTGAAACTCACCGTTCGTTCTTTTTGAAATAATAAATTTTCCCATAGTTAATAGTTTTTAGTGTGGTTATTTGGAAGGCGCTGTTGCCTTGTCGGTATTCAATTTTATTTTTTCAGGAGTGGTAGGATTCAGAATTTTAAATTTTGAATGATCTTTTTTCTGCTCTTTTAAAGCGGCATACAGAGCTGTGTCCTTTGGTTTGACAGCGAGTATCTTATAAAGGTCTTTTTGTTTCTTATCGGCATCGGGTCCGGAAATTCCAGCAATTTGTTCTTTATTATACTTCTTTGTTGTATCTCTTTTTTTGAAAAAAGGCTCGGACTTTTCTTTTTCTTGTGCTGTAAGTGTAACGGAAAGTAAGAGTAGGGGAAATAATAAGGTTTTCATGTGTGCTCTCTGAGTTTAGATTTTTAGTTTAATAAAATTAGCAAAAATTATCAAGTTTTAGATAATAATTTGTAATGTTTTGTAATCACTGTTTCGGAAGTCCTACCGTAAGGGTTATTTTTTCATATCTGTCATCTGTTATATCTGAAATAATGACCACTGAAAAATAGGAATGATTGCCCTTAAGCATCCATTTTTTTAATGCCTCTTCTCTGTAGCGCTGCAGGCTTTTATCTTTTGTGTCCTTTTTTCTGTCTATCCAGAATAGATCTGATTTTAGATAATCAGAATGATCTTTAGCCAGCTTCTTCATTTCATCTACCAAAAAAGGATAGTCTTTAAGAACGGTCTTTGCATGATCACATACTGTTTTTTCGAATTCTTTCATCAGTTCAGTTCCACAGTAGGCATACCTGTTTTTGGTGAATGTTTTCTTAGGTTTTTCAGGCTTATTTCCGTAGGCATCTACTATTTTGTTTACAACTGGATCTTCCAGACGACCGCCGCACGGTAAAGTATCATTTTTTTTAATTTGTGAAAAGACAATTCCGGAGGTAAAAATTGCTGTAAGAGCATATAATTTTAATTTCATTAATAAGAATCATATTTATAATTAAATATATAAAAAACGCCCCAGGAACGGGACGTTTTAAATCAAATTTATGTTATAAAGACTAATAAACTCCTTTTTCAATATAGTGAGCCGCCACTTTTTCAGTTAATGCTACTACATTCGGATGGTTGGTGTACTTCGTGAATCTTCTTAATCCTGACAGCATCATTCTCTGCTCATCTCCTTCAGCGAAAGAAATAATTCCTTCTTTAGCTGCAACGATGATTTTTTCAACTGCTTTATAAAGGTTTAACTGAGCCATAGCTGCTTCTACAGATTCAGGGGAGAAGTGTTTCTCTGCTCTTAATACTGCAGATTCCGCCATATAGATCTGGTTAAGGATTTCAGATGCATTCAGTAATAAGTGCTGTTGCTTTTCAATATCCATCATATATTTCTGAAGAGCAGCTCCGGAAACCATAAGGAATACTTTCTTAAGGTTAGCAATAATGGCTTTTTCTTCGCTCATGAATTCTGAATAATCAGGCACTTCGAATGAAGGAATTCCCATCAGTTCTTTGCTGATTGCCATTGCAGGAGATAAAAGATCCAATTCACCTTTCATTGCTCTCTTGATCAGCATTCCTACTGCTAATAGTCTGTTGATTTCGTTAGTTCCTTCATAGATTCTTGAAATTCTTGAATCTCTCCATGCTGCTTCCATAGGAGTATCTTCAGAGAATCCCATACCTCCGTATACCTGGATCCCTTCATCAGCAGTGTGCTGTGCAAGGTCAGAAACGAATACTTTAAGGATAGAACATTCTACAGCGAATTCTTCAACACCTTTAAGCTCAGCAGCCTGGTGATCCAAACCACCTGCTACCAATTCATCAATTTTATCCTGAATGTTTTTAGCAGCTCTGTAAGAACCAGCCTCACTTACGAAAACTCCGGTTGCCATTTCAGCCAGTTTCTTTCTGATTGCTCCGAAAGTGGAGATAGAAACACCAAACTGTTTTCTTTCGTTAGAATATTGAATAGAATGATTCAGGATTCTTCTCTGGGCATCCAGACAAGCTGCCGCTAATTTAATACGGCCAACGTTCAATGCATTCAGAGCGATTTTGAAACCATTGTTTCTTTCTCCCAGAAGATTTTCCACAGGAACTTTCATATCATTGAAGAAAACCTGACGGGTAGAAGATGCACGGATACCTAATTTATGTTCTTCCTCACCGAAAGTTAAGCTCTCAGGATTTTCAAGTTCAGAACGGTTAATAACGAAACCAGTGATGTTTTTATCATCATCAATCTTAGCGAATAAAGTGAATGTATCTGCAAAGCCTGCATTAGAGATCCACATTTTCTGACCATTGATGATATAATGTTTTCCGTCTTCAGAAAGCTTAGCTTTTGTTTTTCCAGAATTTGCGTCAGAACCAGCATCCGGCTCAGTTAAGCAGTAAGCCCCGAATTTTGTTCCTGTTGCCAAGTCCGGAAGATATTTTTTCTTCTGTTCTTCAGTTCCGTAAAGAACGATCGGCAGGGTACCGATTCCGGTGTGTGCTCCATAAGCCGTTGCCAATGAACCTGTAGTTCCTGATAGGTAATCACAAGCTAACATTGTAGTCACAAAGCCCATTCCAAGACCTCCGTATTCTTCAGGAACTGCAATTCCCAACATACCCATTTCACCAAGTTTACGCATTGTTTCTTCCGTAAATGCGTAGTCTTTCTTTTCGAAACGCTCTCTTTGAGGAACTACTTCTCTGTCTATAAATTCTTTTGCAGAATCACGAAGCATTTTTTGTTCTTCATTCAATTCTTCAATGCTGAAAATTTCGTTTGCAGGAATTTGTTTGATTAGGAATTCACCTCCTTTTAGTGTAGCCATATTTATTTTTTATTTTTTAATTATAATATTCAGTGTTTGTTGCAAGATCAAGCCAGCCTTGCTGATTTTTTTCGTTTGTTATTTCCAAAAAGTTATCTTTTCGGATTCCTGTTTTCTTGTATTTTGGTTCTTTGCTGAGTTTATAAACTCCGTATTTTTTGTCTTTGTAAAAAATGATCAGTTCATCTCTGAAAATAATATCATCATATTGCATTGGTAATAGGGTAATAGCATCAAGTTCATAATTGAAATCATAATACCTGAATTTACGATCATCCTCATCCTCCTTATCATATTTGCTGAAACGTGCCTGCTGGGTGATCTCAGAATATTTTTTTTCAAATTCTCTATCTTTAATTGTTATTCTTGAGTCTCTTACAAAATTTCTTTTTTCCTTATCAAAAGAGAAAAGTCCTTTTTTACCCTGATACTCTGCTGTTATAAAAAAATCTTCAATATCATAATCATCGTATTTAAAATAATGTAGAATATCCTTTCTGCCTGCTTTTATGTCATTATAGATATAATTTAGTTTTGCCTTTTGAGGCAGATTTTTTAGAGCATATGATTCTGTTTCAGAAGAATCCCATCTGTTTCTTATTCTTACAATTACATCTCGTTTTGAATTCTTATCATAAGCCGGGGAAAATTTATAATAGGTATTCGGATCCTGGCTGCATGTCATATAAAAATATTTTTTAGGTAAAGTATCTTCCAATGATGAATTGAGACTTCTTACTTTTCCCTCATATAAAACATTAATATAGTCACCTTTTAGATGAACACTTTTTATATTGTTGATATTCAATTTATTAAGAAATGAATCGTAAATGGAATAATCGGAACCTTTTTTAGTTATAATAAAATAATCATTCATTAAAATTTCATCATAACGGTCTGAAATGATCGGATTTCCAAATACTGAATACAATTTCTTTTTGCCATTTTCTTCGACAATGGTATAATGCTTCTGAACATCGAGATGATGATCAACCTTACTGTCTGATTTATCTGCTGCCTTTACATTGATATTATTTAATAAATATCCATCCTCAAGAGGTATAAAGAAATTTTCTGATGAATCTTTAAAAGATATAATGGGTCTATCGGTTTGAAAATTAAATATGAAAGCCGGGTAGGATTCCGAATAATAGAGTCTCCATTTTTTTTCATGGTCATCCTTACCGGTTTCATGATATCCAAATCCATTGGCCTCATTATCTTCAAACTTATATACTTGTTTGCTCATTATTTCAGGGGTAGGAAAAAAATATTTATATAATAATTCTTCGCCCTTGTCATAATAGCTGAAGACTTTTTTGGTTATCTCTTTTTTAAAATTCCCAATAGTTTCTTTTTTAATTTTATTAACATCTAAAAGAAAACTTTCTTCACCTAAATAGTCCTGTATATCTTTGAGTTTAAAAATTCTATCATCATTTTCCAGTTCCGTATATGCCCTGTTTTTTCGCTGATCATCTGAAATCCAGCTTTTATAGGTATAAAAAGTATATTCATCTCCTTTTTTCTGAAGAATATCTGAATATTTACCATATACTATAAAATGAGCTCCGGGAAAATCAATTGATTGATTTACAGATATTTTATCATTCAATGAAAGCTTTTCAGAAGCAACGGCAAATCCATTAAGGATGTCATACTTAAAATATTCATGATTAATTACATAGCCATCAATAATATTATCAGCATTTATTTCACTGATCAGAGTTCCATCCTGCTTATAATTTCTTATTTTAACCAGCTGCTTTTCAGTATTGTAAAATTTCTCATAGGCGAGGGTGTTACTATTGTTCCAATATACCTTTTCAGTATCGGAAGTTCTTGATTGGTAATCTACCGAATCCTTACTTTTCAGACTTCCGTTTTCAAAATAAATTTCTTCCCATGCCTTTTTTCCATCCGGTTTCTGAATTTTCCAGAGTTTTCCGTTCGGATAGTAAAATTTAAGTTCTAAATCTTTGACATTTTTAAAACTACTTTGGGAATATTTTGAGCCGTTGTCAAACCCCTTTTCGTCATACCAGTATTCTGAACCAATACTTTTTTTATCATTTTCTTTTTTCAAAGAATATCCCTGATACTGTAGTTTTCCATTGATAAAGTAATCCCGGATAAATTCTATTGAATCATTTAATATAACAGGAGCAGGTCTGTAAAAAGCTGCTTTATCTTTTGTTGTCTCTTTCCAGGATTTGTCAAAATACGTCGTTTTTTTCTGCTGAGAATTCACCAGAATGACCACAAAAAGAGAAAAAAAAGATACTTTGTTTGTCATAAAAAATTAAAATTTGGGAAGAAAGAAAATTCAGTCTTCCCAATTTATTTTAAAGAAGTTCAAAAATACTTGCCGCTCCTTGTCCAGTTCCTACACACATAGAAACCATTCCGTATTTGTTTCCACGTCTTCTCATTTCATCCAGAAGCTGAACCGTCAGTTTTGTTCCTGTACAGCCCAGTGGGTGACCTAAAGCAATTGCCCCCCCGTTTACGTTTAGAATCTCAGGATTTAAACCCAGTTCTTTTTTGATTGCTACTGATTGAGATGCGAAAGCTTCATTAAGCTCGATCAAATCAATATCCTTTAATTCTAATCCCGCCTGTTTCAATGCTTTTGGAATAGCATAGATGGGTCCCATACCCATAATTCTCGGTTCAAGACCTGCAGCAGCATAAGCTACCAATCTTGCTTCCGGTTCCAACCCTAATTCTTTTACCATTTCCTCGCTCATGACCATGACGAAAGCTGCTCCGTCACTCATCTGAGAAGAGTTTCCGGCTGTTACACTTCCTCCATTGGCAAATACAGGTCTGAGTTTTGCCAGACCAGCCAGTGAAGTATCAGCTCTTGGTCCTTCATCAACAGAGAAATCAAACTTTTTAGTCTGCATTTTCTGGTTTTCATCCAGGAAATTATATTGTACAGGAATCGGAACGATCTGATTGGCAAATTTTCCTTCCTGGTTAGCTTTTAAAGCTTTCATATGAGATTCAAAAGCAAACTGATCCTGTTCCTCTCTTGAAATATTGTATTGTTTCGCTACTTCTTCAGCAGTATAACCCATTCCCCAATAATAATCAGGGTTGGTTTTTGCAATATCCGTTTCGGGAACCGGCTTATAACCACCCATCGGAATATAAGACATGGACTCAGTACCTCCGGCAATGATACAATCTGCCATTCCCGCCTGTATTTTTGCAGAAGCAATAGCAATAGCCTCACTTCCTGATGCACAATATCTGTTTACGGTTACTCCCGGAACTTTATCTGTATTTAATCCCATTAAGGAGATCAGACGGGCTACATTTAGCCCTTGCTCGGCCTCAGGCATTGCATTTCCTACAATAAGGTCATCAATTCTGTTTTTATCTAATTGCGGAAGCTCAGCCATTAATTTTTCAATCACGGTAGCCGCCATTACGTCAGGACGTGTAAAGCGCAGAGAACCTTTTGGTGCTTTTCCTACTGCTGATCTGAATCCTTTTACGATGTATGCTGTTTTCATTTTTTTGTTTAATTAAATTGTTTTAAGAATTTTTTGCCTCGTAGAGGTAAACTGTTCATAGATATTTGTTTATGCTTTTGTGGAGCTCCGTAGGAGCGACCTGTTAATCATTAATCCATTCAAATAAATATCGGGGATCATATTCTATCTCAAATTTTGACATAAAATCCAGATATTCTTCTCTAAAAGTTTTCTTTTTATGATGTTCTTCCTGATCTAAAATATATTTTACAACAGAATCAACACTGCTTTTAGAATAAGAAAAAGCTCCATACCCTTCCTGCCAATTGAATTTTCCATTGATCCATCCTTTTTCATTGATGAATTTTGAAGAACCCGCTTTAATATCTCTTACTAAATCTGAAACCGAAAGTGCAGGATTCATACTTACAAGAATATGGACATGGTCCGGCATTGCAAAAACTGCGAATAATTTTTGGTTTCTATTGGAAACAATACCTGTAATAAACCGATGTAATTCTTCTCTGTTTTCTTTTGAAATCAGATTTTGTCTTCCTTTTACAGCGAAAACAATTTGAATATAAATCTGAGTGTAGGTATTTGCCATAAATTAACAGGCCGCCTCTACGAGGCTCTCCAACTTTTAAAATTATTCTGCTATTAACAGTTCGCTCCTACGGAGCTCCCCGTTAGTTTCTCAAAGGCTTTCCGTTTTGCAACATATACTGAATTCTCTCTAAAGTTTTTCTTTCACCGCAAAGCTGAAGGAATGTTTCTCTTTCAAGATTCAATAAGTATTGCTCGGTAACTACAGTCGGTTCAGATAAATTTCCACCTACCATTACGTTGGCTAATTTGTCTGCAATCTTTTTATCGTGTGCGGAAATATAGTTTCCTGTTAACATCTGGTCTGTTCCTACATAAAACATTCCTAATGCATCTTTACCAAGAACTTTTACTTTCTGTTCAATAGGTTGGGTATATCCCTGTTCTGCCAATAGTTTGGCTACTTTTTTAGCTTCTGCAATCTGTCTGTTTTTGCTTACGGAAACAATATCTTTTCCTTTTTCAAGAATTCCCATATCATACGCTTCATAGGCTGAAGTGGCTACTTTACCCATAGCGATATTCATGAAGGCATCGCGAAGTCTGTTGTTTTTAACATCATCATTGTGGAACTCTCTGGAGGTTCTCAGAGTAAGCTCTTTCGTTCCGCCTCCGCCAGGGATTACCCCAACACCTGTTTCTACAAGACCGATATAAGTTTCTGCTGCTGCAACCACTCTGTCTGCGTGCATGGTCATTTCGCAACCGCCTCCCAAAGTCATTCCGTGAGGAGCAACTACTACAGGAATAGAAGAGTAGCGTACTCTCATCATTGATTTCTGGAAGTAGGCGATAGCCATATTCAGATCATCCCAGTCCTGCTCAATAGCCATCATAAGGATCATGGCAAGGTTGGCTCCTACAGAGAAGTTAGCTCCTTGATTTCCTACTACCAGTCCATCGTATTCTTTTTCTGCAAGATCAATTGCTCTGTTCAATCCGTCAAGAACTTCGCCTCCAAGAGAGTTCATTTTTGAACGGATCTCGAAATTGATGATACCGTCACCAAGATCTTCAATGGCAGCCCCTGAATTGCTCCAAAGGGTTTTATTTTTTCTGATGTTATCCAGGATAATGAAGGCATCCTGACCAGGGATTTTGTTGTATTCTCCTGAATTTTTATCAACGTAAATGCTTTGTCCTTCATCATTCACTTTGTAGAAAGTTTCTACGTTTTTCACCCAGTCGGAAACTTCATATCCGGCATCTTTAGCCAGTTCAATACCTTTCTGAACTCCCACGGCATCCCAGATCTCGAATGGTCCGTTTTCCCATCCGAAACCGGCTCTCATGGCATCGTCAATTTTGTAAACTTCATCAGAGATTTCAGGAACTTTATGCGAAACATAAGCGAATAATGCCCCTAAAGACTTTCTGTATAGCTCACCGGCTTTATCTTTACCTCCGATCAGTACTTTAAACCTGTCGATTGGTTTGTCGATCGCCTTTGTTAATTCCAGGGTAGGGAATGAAGATTTCCCCTGAAGCTCGTATTCTAATGTATCAAGGTTCAATCCGTGGATTTCAGATTTTCCTTCAGCATTTTTTACTTTTTTATAAAAACCTTGCTCTGTTTTTGAACCTAACCATTTATTATCCATCATTTTCTGGATGTAGTCAGGAAGGGCAAAGACATCATTGAAATCATTGGCTTCAGCACCGCTCTGGCGAACGCCGTTGGCTACCATTACTAAAGTATCAAGACCTACAACGTCAGCAGTTCTGAACGTTGCAGATTTCGGGCGTCCGATGACAGGTCCTGTCAGTTTATCAACATCAGAAACAGTTAAACCTAACTTCTGTACATTGTGAAGAAGGTCCATCATAGAGAATACGCCGATTCTGTTGGCAATGAATGCAGGAGTATCTTTTGCTAAAACGGTAGTTTTTCCTAAGAATTTAGCACCATAGTTCATATAGAAATCTATGATCTCAGGATCTGTATCGTTGGTAGGTATAATTTCAAGAAGAGGAAGGTATCTTACCGGGTTGAAGAAGTGGGTCCCGGCAAAATATTTTTTGAAATCTTCACTTCTCCCTTCTGTCAGTAGATGAATAGGAATTCCGGATGTGTTAGAAGAAATTAAAGTTCCCGGCTTTCTGAACTGCTCAATCTTTTCGTATACCGACTTCTTGATATCAAGTCTTTCTACAACTACTTCAATGATCCAGTCCGTATTTTTTATTTTCTGTAAATCATCGTCAAAATTTCCAACTTTGATTCTGTCTGCAAATTTCGGAGAATAAAGAAGTGCAGGACTTGCTTTTTTTAGTTTTTCAAAGTTTTCGGTAGCAATTCTGTTTCTTACTGCCTTATCATCTTTGGTCAAACCTTTTTTCTGTTCAGCCTCAGTCAGTTCAAAAGGAACAATGTCTAAAAGTGACACTTCAACGCCGATATTAGCGAAGTGAGCTGCAATACCGCTGCCCATAATTCCTGAACCAAGAACCGTTACATGTTTGATTCTTCTTTTCATATGTAAATTTTTATTATTTAATGAGATCATATGGAACCTTTACGGTTTCAATATCATTTATTTCCTGTTGTTTAATAATTCGTTGGCGATTTTCATGACCTCTGCCATTACTTCTTTGAATGTTTCCATCTTTTCCGGAGCTATTTTCTCCATAACCTTCTTATTGAAGTTGACCACAACTTCTTTAGACATATTTCTTGAGTTAAGCCCTTTATCTGTAAGCTTAATGATCACCTCCCTTTTATCAGTGGTCGTCTTTTCCTTATAGATATAGCCATTGTCCTCCAGAAGTTTAATGATTCTCGTCAAAGAAGTAGGCTCTATGGCCATCTTGGGACCAAGATTCGTGCTTCGGGTTCCTTCTTTGGGATCAATTTTAAGAAGAGTAAGGGCCTGTACTGCTGTAGAATCATGTTCCTGAGCCAGTTCTGTGTACATTTTCGAAACAGCCAACCAGGTCTGTTTTAAAATTAAGTCTACGTTTTCTATTTTTTCCTTGTTATGATCCATCATTTTTGCGCTAATGGTTTTACCCAAATTTAGTAAATATTATGCATGCATAGTATTTATTAACGTTAAATTTTGTTAATGGACTGAAAATAAACAGATTAAATTGTATGACTTGCATAATACTATGCATGCATAGTATGTGAAATAATCAAAGAAAAGTACAGATTAATAAATGTTTACAATGAAATTAATGATTTCTTCAAAAGATTCACATTTGTATACTGAGGAATCCTTAGTAATTACCCAAAAACCGTTTTGGAATTCAAAATTAAGGGCAGAAAGGTCTTTTGAGAAGTTTTTTTGAAGCAAAGAATACAGCATTTCCTTGTGAAACTGCGGGGCAGAGATATGAGGGGGAATAAAGCTCTCATTGATCTGAAACAATGAAGCGTTCGTAAGTTCATCATGCTGAAGCAAAATATCCTCAACAATTCCGGAATACAGCTTTGAATTTTTTACATACCATATTTTATCCGCAAATTCTTTAGCCAGACGCCAGTCATGGGAAGAAAACAGGATCAGTTTTTTTTGTTCTTTGGCAAGCTTTCTAAGCGTTTTAAGGATGATCACCTTATTTTTTTCATCGAGGTGTGTAGTAGGTTCATCCAGGATAATAACAGGAGAATTCTGGGTGATTGCCCTTCCGATAAATGCTTTCTGAAGATTCCCGTCCGAAAGATTTTTCAACAGCGTATGTCTGTATTGTCCCAGCTCCAGCTCATCAATGATATGACTTACCTCTTCACGGTCTTCCTTTTTAAGTTCAAAATAAAACGGATAGTAGATGTATTTTCCCAAAGAAATAAGATCTTCAACCGTATAATGCTGCGGTACCAGCGATTTTGAAAAGACAATGGCAATATTTTCTGCAATTTCCTTTACAGAAAGATGTTTTACATTTTTTCCATTGATTAATATTTCGCCCTCCAACAAATGAACCTGATGGAGAATCGATTTGATCAGCGTTGTTTTTCCCACTCCATTATTCCCGATTAATAAACATACATCACCCAATTTAAGATCTGCATGAGCATTGGAAATTAAAATTGAATTGTAACCGATATTGGCTTGTCTGATCTGTAAATGCATGTTTATAAAAATAAGAATTAAAAATAATGATTAAGTCTGTTTTTAACGTTAGTTTAGATTCCTACGGAATGACACAAAGAGATTTTTTATCCTATTATAAATATAGAGAAAGTTATAAAATTATTCTTAAGAATCTGCGCTATCTGCTTAATCTGCGGGAAATTTACAATAACGAAGAAAGCAAATAACCTTGCGCCTTAGCGATTAACGAATAAAACAGTTACACCTTATTCTGTTTCAAAAGCATCAGCAAAATCACAGGAATTCCGAATACAGAGCTTATCACATTCAAAGGAATCTGTGTTTTTTCTGCAATCACAGAGAAAAAAAGCATGATCAGCATTCCCAGAAACATATTAAGAATCCATTGCTGCCATAGTTTAGACGGATTATAGATCAGTCTGCAGAAATGAGGAACAACAATTCCGATAAACAGGATTGGTCCTAAAAAAGCAGTAATAGAAGCCGAAAGCAGGGTAGAAGCAATAATGATCAGAAACTTCAGCTGTCTCAGGTTGACGCCCAGGCTTTGTGCGTAGGAAGTCCCCAATGAATTTCCAATAAGCGGTTTGATCGTTTTGAAACAGAAGAATAATCCAATCAGGACTAAAGTAAATAATACATAGATCTGGTTTCTGGTCACCATATTATTAGCTCCGAACGACCATAGAATGTAATTTTTAAGGCTTTGATTCTCCGCATAAAACTGAAGCAGTGAAACAATAGCTCCCGCAAAAGCAGATACCAGAAATCCGAAAATAATAAGATAGGATTTATCCTGAAACTTATTAGACATCGACAACAGCAACAGCATCAGAATAATACTCCCGCCAATGGATGATAAACTTAGAAAACTGTTCTGAAGAAATTCAGGCAGCAAAATATTGTGTGAAAAGAAAATATAAAAAGCTACCGATAAACTGGCTACCGAAGTAATGCCGAGGATATCCGGTCCTGCAAGTGGATTCTGGAAGTATTCCTGCATCAGGAAGCCTGAAGTGGGAATAGAAATTCCTGCCAGCAGCATAACCAGAACACGGTTGACTCGTATTTCAGCGATCTGGCTTTGGGAAGAATCCAGGAAAAAGTCCTGTATATTTAAACTAAGAAATCCTGTATTTAGATTAATGACTGCTCCCAGAATGATAGCAATAATTAAAAATAAACACAGGATTTTAAATCTTGTTGACATGTTTCAGAAAGAGTGCAGTCTGCTTTATTTTAAAAACGAATTAATTTTTGAATCCAATACGTCTTCTGTCATCATTCCTAAATATTCATCGGCTTTATCTCCTTTTCTCATCAATGTAAAAGGAATAGATCCGCCGTCCCATTGTTTGAAATTATTCGTGAAAAAATCCTGGTTTAGCTTTTGTCCGTCCAGTAAAATGATATTTCCGCCCAGGTTATTTTCTGTTGCGAAATCCTTAACGGAAGTATTCCATTCTGTTCTTTCATCAAGGTTGACGAAAGTGAATTTCACCGGTTTATCTTTTAATTGCTCCATTTTATCTTTAAAGCTCGGGATTTCTCTCATGCATGGTCCGCACCAGGTTGCAAAAAAATTTGTTATGTACAGTGTATCATTATTTTTAGCCAGGTATTTACTCAGGTCTTCGGGAGAAACTTCCACCGGAATATTTGGACGGCTTCCGGTATTTGAGTTTTGCGCTGCTGAAAGACTGTCTGCAGTGGCTGTACCTTCAGTTTTTTGTCCGTCTTTTTTACAGCTGTAAAGTGCAGTAATGACTAAAGTGGATAAAATTATCTTCTTCATAAATTATTTTTTATCTATTTTTGAATTGAAGTTATGGAACAACAAATCTACAAAGGGAAACTTATACGGTTTCATCGGTTAAAAATAGCGAAAAAGGAAGAGCTGACCAAAAATACTTTTTCTCTGGAGTTTGATATTCCTGAGAATTTAAAAGAAAATTTTACATTTGAAGCAGGTCAGTTTGTCAGTGTAAAGTTTCAGTCTCATGGTGAAGATGTTATTAATGACTATTCGATGACTTCTGCACCTTATGAGAAAAAAATATCTTTAGGAATAAAAGTAAATTCTCCTGAGGGAGCAACTTCACAGTTGTTTCAGAATTACCAGGCTGGAGATGAATTGCTGGTAAGTGAGCCTAACGGAAGATTTACGCTCGTTTCCAAGCCCAGTGAGTTCAGAACTATTGTGGCTTTTGCTGCCGGCATCGGAATTACCCCGATCTTAAGCCATTTTAAAAATATCCTTCATAATGAGCACAGAACAAGACTGTTTTTGTTTTTCGGAAATAAAAGCTCAGAAGACCTGATCTATCGTGATCAATTGGACAGTCTTGCCAGAACCTGTGGTGACAGGCTGCAGATCTTTTATTTTTTCTCACAGGAAAAAACAGCGGATCAGTTTTTCTATGGCAGGCTGGATGAAAAAAAACTTAATCTTATTATCAACCAGATCCTGCACCTGGACGATACAGATGAAGAGTCTACCATCTGGGACGCTGTGGATGAAGTGCTGATCTGCGGAAAAGGAGAAATGATCAGGACCCTGGCTAATGCCTGCTATCACCATGGAATTCCGAAAAAAAATATTCATTTTGAACTTTTTGAAGAATTCAATGATGATATTTATCCTGTAGAAAAAGAATTTCCTCTTATTAAAAATATAGAAGTGGAATTTACCATGTTGGGAAAAAATTATACCACCCATCTTCCTGATAATAAAGATAAAATTCTTCAACAGCTTCTGTTACAGAAATTTCCTGTTCCTTATTCCTGCAAATCCGGAATTTGCGGAAGTTGTGAATGTGCTCTGGAAGAAGGAGAAGTGGAACTGCTGGAAAATGAATACCTTACGGAAAAAGAAGAACAGCAGGGGCATATACTTGCCTGCATGTCAATTGTGAAAAGTAAAAAAATAAAGCTTAACTTTGATCTTAGTTGAGAATTATTAGAAACATATTCAATTTAGGTTTTATATCATTAGAGTTGGGAATTCTGATGATATGTTTTTGTAATGTCTGGGTTTTCGGGCTTACAAATGGACGTACCTATACCAAAATATCCAAGATTCCGCCAAGGGAAATTGCACTGGTTCTCGGAACTTCCCCTAAAATGAGATCCGGACTTTCCAATCCTTATTTTACCAAAAGAATGGATGCCGCAGCTCTTCTTTACCATCATGGTAAGATCAAAAAGATCATTGTAAGCGGCGAAAAAAGCAAAGGGTATAACGAACCTGCTGCCATGAAAAACTATCTGGTGTATCAGGAAGGGGTTCCCGGAGATATCATTATAGAAGATCCTAAAGGCTTTAATACCTATAAAAGTATTCTTCGCTGTAAAGATGTCTATAAAAAGAAAAATGTCATTATTGTGTCCCAGGGATTCCATAATCTCCGTGCCCTGTTTTTTGCAAGAAACAATGATATGAATGCCTTGGGGTTTGATGCCCAGGATGTAACCAAACCTGAAAGTTTCTACAGAAACCAGACGAGGGAAATCCTCGCCCGGGTGATTGCTGTAGTATATTTTATTCTGGGTATTTCTCCGGATTAGAAAGGATATCCGAAAGCTATATTAAGAGTAGGCTTGAACGGCTGGAAGTTTTTAAATCTCCATCGGTCGCCTTGCGGTTTATTAGGATCATAGATTTTATAAGCAAAGTCTAATCTGAGCGTGATATAAGCTACATTCACCCTCAATCCGAATCCACTACCAATACCCATCTGACCCAGGAATTTATTAAATTTAAACTGATCATTATGGGCATCTTCATGATTACGAAGGCTCCAGGTATTTCCGATATCCGTAAATAAAGCCCCTTCGTACATATTGTTAAAAGGAATCCGGTATTCTATGTTGGTTGTCAGTTTTACGTCATTTGTCATGTAAGTACGTACTCTTTCATCTACCTGAGACTCTGCAGGTCCCAATCCACCGAATGCTACCCATGCTCTGATATCATTGGATCCTCCGTTGAAATAGGATTTGATGATAGGCATATCCCTGGAATTTCCGTAAGGTACACCTACCCCGATAAACTGGCGGAGAACTAAAGTCTGATTTCCATTGAATTTGAAATATTTTCTTGCATCCACATCAAATTTCACAAATTGCGCATAAGGTATTCCAAAGATGGTCTTTTGTGGTCCGGAAACCACTCCGCCGTCATTACTTTTTTTGTTGAATAAACTTAAAGCATTTCCGGCAAGCTCTACTTTTCCGTTAAAATAAAAGGCATTGGGATAATCTTTTTTACCGATTTCGCTATATACGAAGTTATAGATCATTGAAGAGATCAGGACATCTTCCGTCTGTCTTTCTTTGTTGATAAGACTCCCTCTGAATGTAGTCAATAGGTCAAGACCCTGCTGGTCAAGCCCTGCCTGATAGGCTTTATCATTTAGAATTCTCTCAGAAACCTCATCTATCGTATGCTGTCCGGCGATAAATTCCTGTCCGTATGTAGGATATTCATTAAAATAACTGGCAAAAGTGGCATCTTTTACAACTCCGTCGTTGACGAAATAATCATAATATGCATTTTTGTTTTTAGTAAGACTGACCTGTGTATTGAATAGTGTTAGCTTATGATAGATCTGATCATTCACATTAAACTGGTAATTCAGTCCGGCATTGAAGTTGACCCTTCCCAGACCTATATTAGTCTGTATCGAAGACCCCAGAAGGATAGACGAAGTAGGGGTGTATCTTTTCGGGATAAATTTGTAATAGTTGAAAGGCAATAATAATCTCGGGAAATTAAGTGATACCTGAGCAGCAATTTCATAAGCCAGAGCCCTTTTGCTGATATCTTCAGTACTTCTTATAGATCCGAATGTTCCGGAAAGACTGGTAGAAAGGTTTTCTGCCCCCCCGAAAACATTTCTGGTGGTAAGGTCTACAGAAGGAGATATCCCCAGATTGAGTATCTGGGAGTAATTGACGTCGGTTCCTACTTTAAGCTCATATTTCGGAAGCGGTTTCAGAACATACAGAACATCCACAATACTGTCATTGGGAGCAGATATTCCTCCTTGTCTCAGGGAGTCTCTTGCTTTTACAATGCTGAAGTTGTTCATGGCCAGGATATTCCTTTTCGTCACATCCAGTTTAGACTGGTCAAATACCTTTTTGCTGTCCGGGATGATAGCCCTCCAGATCGATGAAAGTTTGTATTTATTATTCATCGTATGGAACCGTATTCTCCTTAAACTGTCTTTTTTTGTATTTTTAGGATAGTCACCGGTCTCATCCACAATGGCAACATCTATATTTCCGAATGTTGAGATTTTATATGGAGTATCTAATGAATCTTTGTGTATTTCCAGGGTAAGAGGAATATTTTTTCTGCTTTTCAGGGAATCAGCAACAAAATACACTTCATCATTAAGGTTGTTAAATTTGTAAAACCCAAACTCCCGCATCAGATCCGTAATTCTCGTTACTTCTTTTTCAAGTACCGTCTGATCAAGAACCTGTCCTGAACGTACAAGGCTTCTGTTGAGATTATAAGTATAATACCCTTTGATCCCCTGGTCGGGAATATTGTAATAATAATCCTTAATACGGGTAGGGTCATTATGCTTGATGAAATAATTGACCGCAGCCTTTTTGGATGAAGAATCCAGGTTTTGTTTAAATTTTACATCCGCATCCCAATATCCCCTGTACGTAAGTCTTTTCTTTACAGATTCTGCACTTTTTTCTGTTTTTCCCTGATCCAGAATGACCGGAGGAGTTCCCCAGCTGTGCAGCAGACGGTCGAAAAACAGACTTTTCCCTACACTGCTTTTCATATTATACTTAACGAATAATGAATCCCTCAGCTTTTGATTCCTCATTTCACGGGGGTAGGTCATATATTCATTCAGGATCGTGTCATATTTCGGGTCTGCCATATTGTAAAGAGCAAGACTCAGCGGCATAAATAGAAACTGCTTCTTATTGGGTTTTTGCTGTATATAATCTTTCAGTTCCTCGTCGAAAAACTCTTTCTTATCTTCGAATTCAAAAGTGTTCTTGGTAAGCAGATATTCGCCGTCAGGAACTTTTTTTGTCGTACTACAAGCATAAAGGAGACCAACAAATGTTGCAAATGAGATAATTTTATAATATTTTTGAGGAGAATTCTTATAATGCTTACAGCTCATACAATAAAAGTTTTACAATCTTTAGATAAAAAGAAGTTCAGACAAAAATACAATTTGTTTTTGGTTGAAGGTAATAAAATCATTTGTGAACTTTTCAATTCTAACTTTAAAGTTAAAGAAATATTATCAACCGATCCACAAAAATTGGACCGTACTGATATCCCCGTGACCCATATCTCTGAAAATGAGTTAAAAAAAATCAGTTTTCTTAAAACCCCTAAAGATTCTGTTGCCGTGTGTTATCTGGCAGAAGAAAAAAGGATGGCTGATAAAAACATACAGCTTGTTTTGGACGGAATCCAGGATCCGGGAAATCTGGGAACAATTATCCGTCTGGCAGACTGGTTCGGAATAGAACAGATCATCTGCAGTGAAGATACGGTAGACGTTTACAATCCGAAAGTCATCCAGGCCAGTATGGGATCTTTCACCAGGGTGAATGTGGTGTATACTGATATTGTGAAATATCTTTCTGAAACGGAAAATGTAAATATCGGGACGGATATGGAAGGGGAAAACCTCTATACATTTGAAAGACCTGAAAAAATCAACCTGATTTTAGGAAATGAAGGGAACGGAATGAGACCTGAGACAGAAAAGCTTCTGCAAAAATGCATCACCATTCCAAGGTTTGGAAAATCCCAGTCTACAGAAAGCCTGAATGTTTCAATGGCTGCAGGGATTATTTTAGGACAGTTGTTTTCAAAATAGAAATCAGAAGTTAGATATTAGAGGCCAGAAATTTTAGTAAAATATAAAGTAAGGATATTTTGACTTTCATCACTAATTTCTAATATCTAACTTCTAACCTCTAAATAAGCTGTTCCATACTGGAGACACTTTTATTTTTCTGATAGACTTCCATTTTCTTTCTGACATATTTCAGTGCAATGGGAGCAAGATAGATCAGGGCAGCACCAATCAGTTTTTTCTTCCAGTTGGAGCTTTTCATATTCTTTTTGGCATAGTTTCCTACAATGGCTGTTACCCCAAGTTTGACAAGGCTGTCTGTGATATTGGAACCTTTGAACGCTGAACTGGCAAGTCCTACAGCTGTATTTTTACTGATCAGCAGGTCTTTTACTTCTGAAGTAAGCTGCCTGGCAATGACATCTTTTCTCAGAACTACTTTTTCATCACCGTCTTCATCTACTTTTTCCTGCAGATACTGATCACTCAGTCCGTTGGTAAAGGCACTTAAACTTTCTTTTGTATTTTTGAAGGTAAGAAGGTTTTCAAGATCACTGATCTCACCCTGGAGCAGTTTTTTCTTTCTTCTTAATTCTTCTATGCTTTCGTATTTTCTGCCCATAGTTTAGTGATTTAAAAATTTAATAACCTGATCTGCAACAGTATTCACGATCTTTGTTTTGAAGGCAACAACAAACGCCATTACCAGCGCATAAAATGCAGCAACAATTAAGAATCCATAGGAATAATTATCCAGCGCTTTTCCGATAAGGAAAGCGATTCCAAAGTTAAAAAGGATAATAAAAAAAGCAAAAGCAACAAGCAGTACTACAAAGTAGGTAATGAGCCCGGCAGAAAGAGAAGACTTTTCTGTAGCTTCTATTTTCAGAAGATCTATTCTCTTTGAGGCGTATTCTTTAATAGTTTCTATCATTGTTTTTTTTTAAAGTTACAAAAAAAGGAACTTTCGCACAAAAGTTCCTTTCCGTAATTTACTTGAAAAGATAAATTACTTATTATTTTTTAAGATCATTCAGTTCCGCTTCTACATCCTTTACTACGTCTGCAGTTTTAGAAACGATCTGATCTTTGTATTTGTCATATCCGTCTTTTACAGTATGTGCCACACTGTTTGCCGTTTCTTTGAAAGTAGAAGAAATATTGCTGTATTGGTCTTTTACTTTTTCAGAAACCTCACCGTATTTGTTTTTAGCCTGGTCTTTCAGATCATTGGCCTTTGTTTTGATTTTTTTTCTGGTTTCTTTTCCTTCTTCCGGTGCGTAAAGCATTCCTAAGATTACACCCGCCGCAGCACCTGCAAGAAGTCCTGCCAATATACCTGCTGTATTATTTCCTTTTCTAGACATTTTAAGTTTTTTAATAATTAATAATAGATTAGTTTTTACAGTAATAAAACTTACAATTTGTATACCAAAGGAGGCTGTAAGCCTATTAAAAATTGTTAAATCTTTTCGATGTGAGATAAAATAAGCTCAATCGTTTCGTCTTTGGTCAGTTCAGAATTGTCAATAACAATAGCATCGTTAGCCTGCTTCAATGGAGCTATTTCACGCTCACTGTCGATTTTGTCCCGTTCAATAAGGTTCTGCTTTACCTGCTCTTTATCTGCCTCTATACCCAGTCCTTTTAATTCCAGGAATCTTCTGTTGGTTCTTTCATCAATACTGGCAGTAAGGAAGAATTTATAGTCTGCATTTGGCAGAACTACTGTCCCAATGTCACGTCCGTCCATAATAACGCCGCCTTTTTCTGCCAAAGAACGCTGTGACTGCAAGAGGAAGTCTCTTACTTCTTTCTGTTTGGCGACAAGGCTTACGTTGTCAGAAACGATATTGGTACGGATTTCTTTGGAGATATCGGTATCATTCAGGAAAAGGATCAGTGTTCCTTCATTGTTTTTGAATTCAAGATGAATCCGTCCGAAAGAAGAGAATAAGGTATTCAGGTCAATTTCGCCGTTATCATTCAGGCAGTGCTGCAGTGCATACCAGGTAACACCTCTGTAAAGCGCTCCTGTGTCCATATGGATAAGTCCTAGTTTATCAGCAATGATTTTAGAAATAGAACTTTTTCCGGTAGACGAGTACCCATCGATAGCTATTACAGGTTTTTTCATACTGCAAATTTCAAGATTTTTTTTAGAAAATCAAGAAAAGCTAAGAAATTTCTTACTTATTTTAAGATTTTTCAGGAGGTAGCTTATTCTCCTCTGTGGCTGGAAAGGTCCATGGAGATTCCTATCTGATTGACGTTCGAAGAGTTGTGATATCTTACATGAGCATAATCGATACGGAATCTGGATACTTTCACCCCAAATCCTGCAGAAAGTCCGGAGAAGTTTCTTTGATCTGCCACGGCAAGCTCATTCCCTCTTCTTACGTTATACCCAAGCCTGATGTTGAAGTTTTTTTCAGGGAAAAGTTCAGCTCCTAATGAGAAATGGTCTGCAATTTTTCTTCCTGCATTCACCTTTTGCCCGTCTTTATTATATTCTGAAGAAATATCAAACTTCTGAAGGTCGTGTGCTGTAATGGTAACTGCAAGAGGGAAGTTCTTGATCGTTTTGGTATATCCAAGGTCAATTCTGAACGGAAGGTTTTCTCTTACTCCGTTGAATGATTTCAGCTGGAAACCGAAATTTCTCAGTACCAGGGAAAGTACTTCCTTATTCTTTTTATTATGATAGGTAACCCCCGCAGTTCCTGAAATAGCGGAAGAAGTATAGTTGTCAATTTTTGAGGTAACGAAATTAAGTCCTCCGCCAATCGTCCAGTCTTCTTCAAACTGGTAGGCATAGCCGGCACCAATGGCAACGTCCGAAGCCTTGAATTCTCCGTCCTGAAAACCACTCTCATCCGTTCTCGGAGTACTTCCGTAGCTCATATACCGGGCATTGATGGTCGCCATATGACCATTCTCAAAATCTTTGGCATACGCTATGGTTCCGTATTTTGAGTCGGCAAGATAAGCCGTGGCATTTACAGAAAGCTGCTTGTCTGAATCTTTATTTAACAGGGCCGGGTTTGCAATAGCAAAGGAAACATCATAATCTCTTATCGAAATCGCATCTCCACCCAAAGCAGCCTGTCTTGCAGATACAGGTACATTTAAGAAAGGATAAACATTTGTTCCTGTTTGTGCATAAGAAACAATTCCTGATAGAAATAATGAAAAAATGATAATTTTCTTCAACTCAATTTATAATTAATGCAAAAATAATCCTTTTTCGTACTTTTCAAAATATTTCGGACATTATTTCTATTTAAATATTTTTCTTTTATCAATATTTTTAATGATTATATTTGCAAAACCAAATTCTGGGGAAAACAACGCTAATAAAAGTTATTAAAAATAAAAGATGAAATATAAAAGAATCCTTCTGAAACTAAGTGGAGAGGCATTAATGGGGAACAGACAGTACGGTATTGACAACGAAAGACTGCAGGAATATGCTGCTGAGATCAAAAAAGTAGTTGAGAAAGGCTGTGAGGTAGCGATCGTCATTGGAGGAGGAAATATTTTCCGTGGAGTAGCCGGAGCTGCAAAAGGAATGGACAGAGTACAGGGGGACTATATGGGAATGCTTGCAACCGTGATCAACGGGATGGCATTACAGGGAGCGCTGGAAGATGCCGGAATCAAAACAAGACTTCAGTCTGCCATTGAAATGGATAAAGTAGCTGAACCTTTCATCAAAAGAAGAGCGGTAAGACACCTTGAAAAAGGAAGAGTAGTGATCTTCGGTGCAGGAACAGGAAACCCTTATTTTACAACAGATACCGCTGCTACACTGAGAGCCATCGAAATAGGAGCAGATGTGATCTTAAAAGGTACTAGAGTAGACGGAATCTATGACAGCGATCCTGAAAAGAATGCGGATGCTGTAAAATACAATTCATTATCTTTTGATGAAGTATTTGAGAAAAACCTAAAGGTAATGGATATGACTGCATTTACCCTGAGCCACGAAAACAAACTGCCGATCATTGTATTCGATATGAATAAAGATGGAAACCTGGAAAGAATTGTAGACGGCGAAAATGTAGGAACTTTAGTAGATTTGTAGTGAGACAGCAGGTAGCCGATAATAGGTATCAGAATAAATTATTTTACTATTCCCTTTATTTTCCCTGCCCGATCAGACTTCTATAAAAATTGAAACCACCTGTCATAGCTTCAACTGCTGTGACAGGTGGTTTTTTTATGAAATTATATTACTCTTTACCTGCCATAGCGACTATTTTGCTAACTGCAGGAGTATCAATAAAACCGGGCTCTTTTGCAGCATCAGTATTGCTGTTTAAAGGATATTGAGTAGTGTTGACACCCACACTGATACCCTGGCTTCCTGTAAAAACACCGCTGGCCGTTGTTGAAATTCCTCCGCCTACAAAATCGTATCCTGAAGTATCAATAATATTATTCGCTATACAATCTGAAAAAACCTGGGTAATAGGAATAAACCACAGCCAGTGGCCATTCACTTTGTCATTATTCCAGATCGCTACATATCCGTTCAGCATCACAGATAGTGTAAAATTGATGTTGTAACTTTGAGTGCCGATTACGATATCCGCTTTTATTGTACTTTGCGGAGGGATAGTTAATATAGTATTCACGGACCATGACTGGGTATTGGTAACGGTGCTCTTCTGGGTTGAGGAAAGCGACAGGTTAACGGTTACTTTTTGCGTACTGGAGGCAACGGCAGGGACTCCTTCAGTAGCTGATATTTCAACACCAATTGAAACTGCTTCTGTGATGGACCATTCAAATGATTGGGTTGATGTTGCTGTTTCTATAAGGCTTTGCTGATTAGCAGCCTGTGTATTGTTGTTATAAATAGTTTTGAAAGCAATTTCTGAACCGTTGGTAGGAAGCGAATTGTCATCATAGACAATGTTCTGAGCCGTTGTGCTTACCTGATACTGATGATAGTCATCAAGAAAACTTTGACTTGAATAATCTGTACTTGCAGTAAATCTGCAGGTAGTACCATGCTGCTGGGAGTACCATTTACCCCAGGCATCTGTGATTTGTTGTAATGAGTTCATTTTTTACGGGTATTCATTATATGCCTACTCTTTTCCGGATTTTCGGCTTTCTCCTTATTCCTTATTAATGATTAAATTGTCCCTTATTCATCCGCTTCGGTTTTTACCGGTTGCTGGTTTGTTACATGAATATGAGACTGAATCCATTCCTTGATCTGATTGATGATATTGATGATCATTTCGTCTTTGGGTACTTTAACGACTCCCGGAACGAGTTGGACCGGAGGTGGCGGTTCGGGTAATGGACTGTTGAGAATAAGGCCGGGAAGACCTGGAAGACCGGAGTAGATTTCTACATGTTGTAAGCTGAGCTGGCTGAAGTAATCCGGTAAAGATTGAGGAGGAACATTGATGTTGCCCAAAGGTCCGGAATGCTGAAGTGTACCGGGCAATGACTGATTTCTGATCATGGTATAGGGGGCACCTGATCTTAGCGAATCAATGATTGCAAAATCCTGTAGCGCAGTCAGGATATCGGCGGTATAAGAGTCAGGTGATTGACCATATAAATCGGCAATCAGTTTCAGGGTAGATTCCTGCCACGCATGGGGAACTACATCCAGGGTATTCCAGTGCATGGTATTCCAGTTCTGGTAATCGCCCGGCTGCGGATCCCATCCGGCTGGCAATGATGGAAATGCAGCATTGAATAAACCGGCAAAATTGACATCTCCCGGAGTAGGTCCGGCGGTAGGATATACCAGGGTAGTATTAAATGCTTCCAGCTGATTCTGCTCTTTCAGATAGAGGGCAAGGGTAGGAGATAAAGCTCCGGCAAGACTGTGGCCACAAAAGATAATTGCAGTTTCCTGAGTGAGTTTTAAATCTGCCAGGAACTGTTGAAGTGAAGTGTTAGGCGACGCTGCTGTATCCGGGCTTATAAGGCTGAGAAGAATCCCTGTTCCTGTGGCTGTTCCTTTTGATATGTACGGGAAATCCCTGTTATAATCTGAGGTTGTAAAATCTGAAGGGGCATAAGTAGTCCAGTTGACCACCTGCGATACGGAAAAATCCTCTGTTTCCCAATCGTAAAGCGACGCAGGATTGGTTGCTGCTATTGCTACTACATAAACAGGCAATGATGGTCCTCCGGGAAAGGCCACATTATCACACTGTGCTACATATAATGCATTGTCTGCAACTCCTGTTGGGTGACCATTTTCATCAGTTTCTTCAATAAGGGCCGGACCCCAGACCAGGTTCCAGCTGCCCAGTTGTGAAGTAACGGATGAATTGGCAATGGACGGGCTTTGCTGTCTCATTACTGAAACCGGGGGGACGTTGTTCAGGTAATAAGACAGATCATATTGAAGCTGTTGTTGCAGTTCACTGCCGGTGCCGTTGTAATCTCCGGCGCGGTTGGCCAGACATGCAAGGCTAAAAACCTGCTGATAGGCGTCTAAAGATGGATTTGTCATGATTTGAATGTTTTAAGTGAGTTGAAAAATGGGTAAGAATTGTTTATTTCCATGGAATGGAGTCACCTGCCTGATGTATTTCTCTTCCGGAATTGCATGCAATATCTTTTCTATCTGAGCTTCCCATATCTGCTAAGAAGTTCTATTAAAAGAATACTGTAAAATAAGCTATAAAAGATGGGATGTATGCGAGTGTAAACATCCGAAATAGGGGGTAGGTATTTGTACGTGTTCTTTAATGGAAACATGGATGGAAGGAAATTAGCTGCTGTAATTTCTATTACCGGACTATTTATATTATAGAGCTGCCTTCTCTTTGAGAGGGCTTTTTGCTATATTTGCAGGAAAATTAATAACCATGCCCATACTAAAGATTCTATCTAATGTGGATACAAATCTTACATCCAATTGTGAACAGTAATACCATAATGTTCATTCTGAAAAGATAATCGACACCTTGTCTCTCTCAAAAAAATTCTGCTTCGGCATTTCTGCTATTGTCAATATGAAATTTAAAAATAACTATGAAATTAATTTTAAAAACCTTTAAGTTTACAGGTAAACTTATTGTGGGAATTCTGATATTATTAGTGTTCCTGGGTCTGTGTTACAAACTATTCAGCCCCAAAACAGTTCCACCAGGTAAATTGGTGAATGTTAACGGAACCAATATTCATGTAAGGGTAGAAGGTGAAAAGAAATCTTTGCCTACAGTTATTATTGAAGCCGGTGCGCACAGCAATACAGATATGCTGCATTGGGTAGCAGAAGGTTTGAAAAATAACACCAGAGTTATTCGCTATGATAGAGATGGAAAATGGTTTAGTGAATCAAGTAATAAAGATACTGTATCTCCTGAATTTTATGCCCGTCAGCTTCATGAATTATTACAAAAAACTGGCGAAAAGCCACCTTATATCCTGGTGGGGCATTCTATGGGAGGTCCTTACAGCAGAATCTTCAGAGACCTCTATCCCAATGAAGTAGAAGGAATGGTTTTCATAGACTCAAGTCATCCCGAGCAATGGAAGCGATTGGCACAGAAAGAATTGGTTCCTGCCGGCCAGGCCAGGCTGCTAAAAATCGGATCTATACTTGCGGATTTAGGTATTTGGGGTGTTTATAATAAAATAATCAGTAAGCCAACTTATCAGGGTGATGGTTTACCGCAGGAAGTCTACAGCCGTTCACAATCGCTGACGTATAGTTCCGGGGATGTTTTCCGTATGTTTTTAAGAGAGAATCAATTAACTAATGATGTACTGGCTCGGGCAGGTCAGTCAAAAGGGTTAGATTCATTGCCTCTCCTGGTATTCACTGCTACAGAACAGTATAAGCAGTCCCAGAAAGACAGATACAGAAAAGAGGGAATTGATCCTGAAAAACAGGTTCAATTATGGTTTGAGATGCAAAAAGAACTTAAAGAACTCTCTTCTAATGGAAAACAGATTGTAATGAATGCAAGCCATGGCAGTATCATTACGAATAAAGCCAATGCTGATGCAGTAAATAAAGAGATTCTTTTATTTGCTGAAAATATAGGAAAGAAAGATTAGACATTTTTGAATCACCGCGACATATTTACAGTCCCGATTAAGGGGCTTTATTATTCTGTATAAGATTTTAAGTATGAAGAAAAGCTTTTGTAATTAATATACCGGATAAAAAACGAAATAAGTAACGTATGTAATCCAAAAGAACCTGGCGAAGTTCTTTTTTCTTTTTAAATAATTAGATAACCTTAAAATAGATATCACAAGCTTAGTGAAATATCGAAAACAATCATTATTTTTGCACCACTGGATAGTAAAAAAGCAGGCGACAACGTAATTTTTACAGTGTTGGAAGTGTTAATTATCTGATATTCAGTAGCTAGTTAATGTGCAATTTATCAAACTATACTATAATAATGGAAGAATTAGATCTTATATTAGAATCTGTAAAGCAGGACATGGATGCAGCTGTAAAGCATTTGGATCACGCATTTCAAAGAATTAGAGCAGGACGTGCTTCTACAGCGATGGTTCAGGATGTGATGGTAGAATACTATGGAGCGATGACTCCTATCAACCAGGTTGCCAATGTTTCTGTTCCGGATGCAATGACCATCTCTATTCAACCTTGGGACAGAACTGCAATCAACGCTATTGAAAAAGCGATTATCAACTCAAACTTAGGTTTTGCTCCTTCTAATAACGGGGAAAATATTATCCTTAATGTTCCGCCTTTAACTGAGGAAAGAAGAAAAGAACTGGCAAAGCAGGCTAAAGTGGAGGCTGAGCAGACTAAAGTGACGGTAAGAAACGCAAGACAGGACGGTTTGAAAGAACTTAAAAAGCTTGACGGGGTTTCTGAAGATATTGTAAAAGGAGTGGAAGAAGAGATTCAGAACTATACTGATAAATATGTAAAACTTTGCGACGAGCATCTTAAGACTAAAGAAGCTGAAATTATGAAAGTATAATTTTCAGTCTCTGAAAAATAATAAAAAGAGGTTTCCTGTGGGAAGCCTCTTTTTTTATATATGCATTCTGTTGAGTTATTTTAGATTTTTATCGAAATCAAGGAGTAGCATAATAATATATTGATAAGTATTACCGTTAATTGATTATATTTATAATATTATTCCTGTAACCTTATAAAAAACAGGAATTTAAAATTTAAGATGATGACTAAGATTATTGGTGTAGGCAACTACATCCCTTCAGAAACAATTACCAATTTATTTTTTGATAAACATATTTTCCTGAATGAAGAAGGTGTATTATTAAAAGAAAATAATGCTTCTATTACGGATAAATTAAAAAAAATAACCGGTATTGAAGAAAGAAGATATGCACACAGTACAGAGGTTACTTCAGACCTTGGGTTCATTGCGGCCCGTTCTGCCATTGAGAATGCAGGAATAGATCCTGAAAGCTTAGACTATATAATATTTGCCCATAACTTTGGAGATGTCCGGTTTGGAACCGTACAGTCTGATATGGTGCCCAGTCTTGCGGCCAGGGTAAAGCATTTGCTGGGAATCAGAAATAATTTTTGTGTTGCCTACGATGTGTTGTTCGGATGCCCGGGCTGGATTGAAGGAGTAATACAGGCCAATGCATTTATTAAGTCGGGGATTGCAAAAAGATGCCTGGTCATTGGTGCCGAAACCCTTTCCCGGGTAGTGGATATTCATGACAGGGACAGTATGATCTATGCTGATGGAGCAGGAGCAGCAGTACTGCAAGTGAATAATGAGGATGAAGCAGGTATAAAATCCCATCTCTCTGCTTCATATACCCTCAATGAAAAAGATTACCTGTATTTCGGAAAATCATATAACAATGAAAGATGCCCTGATACCAGATATATCAAAATGGATGGCAGGAAAATATATGAGTTTGCCCTGCTGAATGTTCCTGCAGCCATGAAAAAGTGCTTTGACAGCAGTGGATATTCCATCGATCAGCTGAATAAGATCATCATTCACCAGGCCAATGAAAAAATGGATGAAGCCATCGTCAACCGGTTTTATCAGTTGTATGGAGTCCCGGTTCCTGAAAATATCATGCCTATGGTGATTCAGAAGCTTGGGAACAGCAGTGTAGCAACCATTCCGTCTTTACTCACAATGATTTTAAAAGGAGAACTGGAACATCATGAGATCAGAAAAAATGATGTGGTTTTATTTGCTTCTGTAGGAGCCGGAATGAATATCAATGCATTTGTGTATCAGTTTTAAACGTAAGAATACATCCCAACATTTAAAAAGGAAATCTTGATAATTACAAAAAAAGACCCGGGAAAATCCGGGTCTTTTTTATGATATCTTGATTGAAAAGATTACTGATATCTTTTATGCTCTTTATCCTTAACAAATAGCCTGGTAACCGGCTTAAAGAATGCTTTGTATTTTTCCGCATCAAATAACTGCGAATCAGTAAGTGCTTTATAAGTCATCCATATTCCAAAAGGAAAGAGAATGAAATTCGGAAGCCATGCAGCCAGATAAGGATTCATTTTTCCGCTCCATGACATGTTTTCCACTCCCACGTTCATTACATAAAAAATGATGAAAATAACAATGGCTATGATCACAGGAAGTCCCATACCTCCTTTTCTGATAATAGATCCCAAACTGGCTCCGATCAGGAAAAAGATGATACAGGTTACAGAATAGGAAATAATTCTCTGCTGGTAAATTACAATCTTGCTGAAATATTTTACATTATTGTTGACTTCATTCTTTTTAGATTCCAGGGTAGATTTCAGGTTGTCCAGCCTGTTGTAGGAGTAATAGATCATTTCCAGCTTTTTATCGCCCTTTACCGTATCTAATTTGATCTGGGCTTTTGGGGCCACCTTATGTTTATTCCCTTTATCCATGTAGCTGATTACAGAATTGGTCTGGTTCAGAACCTCAGAACCTACGTTATCAAAGAACTGCTGGTTTTCTTTTTTACTTCTGGCAATCGTTTCGTTGACCTGATTATAGCTCTGGAAACGGTAGTCATCCGTAATCTGCTCTTTTTCGATGGCTTTATTGATGATCTCACTGATGTCAAAGTGAGAAACCAGGGTGTCAAATTTAATAGCCTGATCCGGCTGTTTCTGCCTTACATTATCTCCTTTCCCTGCATAGGTATCTTCAAATACATACCCGTTGTACAGAACAAGCTTCAGGAAGTTCTTATTGGCTGCGGGAACAAATTTTCCCTTTTCCGCAACAATAGACTGCTGGTTTTCGTATGTGTTTGCTTTTTTGTGAATAAAAACCCCGTCAATATTTTCTCCGTTATCACCATAGATCTTGTCAAACTTTACCATATAGCTTGGAATCTGATCAATGAACTGTCCGGGAGTAAAGTTAAGTGCAGGTTTGGTCTGTGCAATATTGAAAAGCATATTCTTGGCCTTCTTCTGAAAATCCGGACTGATATTATTCGAGAAAAAATAGAGGATAATGGCGAGACCGGTTGCTACTCCCAGCAGTGGTGTCATTACCCTTGTCAGTGAAATTCCTGCTGCTTTCATGGCTGCCAGCTCGTATCTTTCACCAAATTCCCCGAAGGACATGATGCTTGCCAGAAGAATGGTAAGCGGCAGTACCATACTGACAACACTTACACCAAGATAGAAAAGAAGTTTAAGGATCTGCCAGTAGCTTAATCCTTTACCCATAAATTGCCCCAGCTGAACCCAGATAATGTTTACAATAAAGATGAAAAACAATACGCTGAATATAAAGAAAAACGGTCCAAAGAAGGTTTTTATGATATATCGGTCTAGTATTTTTAACATGCGTCAAAATTAATCAAAAAGCCACAAAGTTTACTTGTGGCTTTTCATATTTTGTTATTTTTTTTCAATAGTAAAACTCCAGAAAGCCGGATGGGCAAAATTGCAGTTTTACTTTTTTATTTTAAAGTTCTGTAACGACGTAGTTTTTAAACTTATTTTTGTCAAAAACAAACATATTGGGATCCAGTTCCTGGTTCTCTTTATATTCTTTAATGGCAATTACTGCTACATCTTTGTTGCTTCCGTGCTGCTCCAGTTTTACCATTTGTTTCTTCGCAGAATCTATGAAAAGATATACATGCTGTATTCCGTTTGCTTTCACCGGAGTAAGTTTGATAAAATCAGAATTAACCCCGTTTACCATTTTCTTACCGTTATAGGTTACATTATAGTCGTTTCTGTAAGTGCTAAGGTAGTTGATAGGGGAGAACATGCTGCTGCTTCCGTTAGGCTTTGCAACCGTTACTTCCATATCATCAGAATTGATGTTGTAGATTTTATTCCCGTCGAAGATCTGTTCTGTATCCATGATCTTCAGTTTGTATTTTTCTCCGGCAACATAATAAATACCAGGCTCTGTTTTTGTAACCTGCCCGTTAAGGCCGCTTCCAAAAGAAAATTTGAAGTAAGAATTCTTTTTAGACTTGTAGTTGGCTGTAACATCATCCAGGATCTTTTTAGCTTTGGCATCAATCTTCTGAGCGTTGGCCATTCCTACCGCACCTACAACAAAACTTCCTAATATAACTTTTGAAATAATATTTCTCATTTTTTTAATTTAATAATCTTTTAGACATTTTTTAGTTTGAAAGGTTAAAATCATCAGATTTCCCTTTAACTACGCAGATCTTCCAAAAACTGTTCCAAAGAATGAAGATCGCTGATCAGGACCTCTCTTGCCTTGGCTCCGTTGAAACCTCCCACAATGCCACTGGCCTCAAGCTGGTCCATAATTCTTCCGGCTCTGTTGTACCCAAGCTTAAGCTGTCTCTGAAGCATTGAAGTAGAGCCCTGCTGTGTAGAAACAATGATTCTCGCTGCGTCTTCAAATAAGGCATCCTTTTCATTAGGATCAAAAGAACCTGCTGCCGAGCTGTTGGCATCTTCAGAAACATATTCAGGAAGAAGGAACGCAGATGAATATCCTTTTTGTTCCCCGATGAACTCAGCAATTCTTTCCACCTCCGGAGTATCTACGAAAGCACACTGAAGTCTTAAAATCTCATTTCCGTTGAAGTAAAGCATATCTCCTTTACCAATCAGCTGATCAGCTCCGGGTGAGTCAAGGATCGTTCTTGAATCCACACTGGAGATTACCCTGAAGGCTGCCCTTGCCGGGAAGTTAGCCTTGATCATCCCTGTAATTACATTTACGGAAGGTCTCTGGGTTGCTACAATAAGGTGAATTCCCACGGCTCTTGCCAGCTGTGCCAGTCTGGCGATCGGTAATTCCACCTCTTTTCCTGCGGTCATGATCAGATCCGCAAATTCGTCCACTACCAATACGATATAAGGCAGGTACCTGTGTCCGTTCTCTGGGTTCAGTTTTCTTTCTGTAAACTTTTTGTTGTATTCTTTCAGGTTTTTACAGAAAGCATTTTTAAGAAGATCATAGCGGGTGTCCATTTCAATACACAATGAATTCAGGGTATTGATTACTTTGTTGGTATCCGTGATGATGGCTTCCTCAGCATCCGGTAGTTTAGCCAGATAATGTCTTTCAATTTTTGAATATAATGAAAGTTCTACCTTTTTAGGGTCAACCATGACGAACTTCAGCTCACTAGGATGTTTTTTATAAAGAAGAGAAGTCAGGATGGCATTAATACCAACAGATTTACCCTGTCCTGTAGCACCTGCCATCAGTAAGTGAGGCATCTTGGAAAGGTCGGCCATGAAAATTTCATTGGAAATCGTTTTTCCGAAAACCACCGGAAGATCCATGTCGGTATTCTGGAATTTCTGAGAAGCAATTACAGAACGCATAGAGACCATGGTAGGATTCTTTCTGGGTACTTCAATTCCGATCGTTCCTTTTCCTGGCATCGGAGCAATGATTCTGATCCCCAAAGCTGAAAGGTTAAGGGCGATATCATCCTGCAGCTTTTTAATGGCTGCCACTCTGATCCCTGCTTCCGGTACAATTTC
The DNA here is from genome assembly GCF_001684965.1 of Chryseobacterium arthrosphaerae. Classification (NCBI taxonomy): domain Bacteria; kingdom Pseudomonadati; phylum Bacteroidota; class Flavobacteriia; order Flavobacteriales; family Weeksellaceae; genus Chryseobacterium; species Chryseobacterium arthrosphaerae. Next base: position 1,065,463 of record NZ_MAYG01000001.1, read on the forward strand.
ATATAAGGTAACGGTAGGCCCGATCGTTGCTTTGATCTCTGCAATTCCTACGTTGAAATTTTTAAGAAGTCCAACGATCTTGTTTTTATTTTCTTCTAATTCTTCTTTGTTGATAGAAATTTCTTCACTTCCGTAATCTTTCAGTAAATCAACAGGAGGCATCTGGAAATTGGCAAGATCCAGCTTGTGATCATAAAGACCGTGTTTTTCTACAAGTTCCTGGGATTTTTTGTCAGAATCATCCAGAATATCGATCACCGGAGCAACTTCCACATTAAATTTAATGTTTTCCTGAGCCGGGGCAGAAGCCACTGCAGATACCGGAGCAGAAGGTCTGATATCAAATGCTTCTTCCGGAGATGATAGCGGAACAGATGGTTTGGTAGAAAGATTTAAGCTTACAGGTTGTGCCGCCTCTTTAGGTTCTGTCTCAAAAGAAGTATGATTAGGCGTTGTAATCGTTTCTATATCGGCTGCAACCGGAACCTCAGGGAATCCTTTAGGTATACTTACCGGTTCCTGTACTTTCATTGTAGAGACAGGATTGGCAGGAGCAGGGTTGGTAACATCACTTACGGTAACATGAGGAGCTGCATCTTTTTCTTCTTCCACTTCCTCAAGTTCTTCTTTCAGCTCTTCATCTGCTTCGAAATCTTCATTAGAATCCGGCATCATAGATTTTACCTTTCCTATGGTGTTTTCATTGATGGTATTCAGCTTTGCTTTGATAGAGCTCGGACGCAGGTTGAATTCAAGAATAAAATAAAGAAGAATACTTGCCGCCAGTACAGTCCATAGACCTACAGTACCGATAATGGAATTCAGATAATCCATGATCTGATAACCGTACACCCCCCCCAGAACGCCCTGTCCTTTTGTAAGTGCTCCCATAAAGATCGGAAGCCAGCAGATGAAAAACAGAGAATGACCAATGGTCTTCCATGGTTTGAAGATCTTCTTTTTAAGAATAAGGGTGCCTACCACCATAAAGAGGAAGGCAATAATGAATGAGGCGATACCGATACTTTCAAAGATGAAAATATTTCCTAACCAGTCGCCTACTTTACCAAAAATATTGGAAGATTTTATACTCTTGTCAAGCATGGTTCCTGCCTGGCTTTGGTCTGCTTTCCAGTTCATTAAATAAGAAATGAAGGAAAATGCAAGTACGGCAGAGAAAAGTATAAAACTAAGCCCGAAAAAGATACGTGGCTTAGATAAAATTCTGCCTTTATCAGGCGATTCAGTCGGTTTTTTTTGTGTCTTTTTGTCCATAATATCAATGTCGCAAATTTAATGTTTTTTCAATACTAAAAGAATCTTTTTTCTTCAAAAAACATTTTGCAATTCCCGATTTTTACTGTGATTATTTAAAATTGGTGAGAAGAACTTTTTCCGTTATTGTAAGTAATAAAATAAGGCATTTTTTTTTGTTTTTCCAAATCCGGATTTGTTAAATTATATTAATTGACAGATCATCATAATTATATTACTTTTAATAAGCATTATAAATCTTCTTAAAAATCTTCTGAAAATATAAGATCATACCATTCACATTGTAAGACCATTTATCATTGTTTTTTTTTGAACTAGTTCAAAGGTCAGGAGTTGCAGCCGCTGTAGTTTTGTACCATAAAATTTTATCAATGAAAAATACATTCAGATCTGTTCTGGCCCTATGCCTGGTTTTAACTTCACTGGTAACAATAAACGCACAACAAAAAAGAAAAATGGAAAACACTACATTATTAATTATTGACGTACAGAATGATTATTTCCCAGGTGGAAAAATGACATTGGAAAACGCTGAAGAAGCGGGGCAAAACACCCGGAAAGTTCTTCAGTATTTCAGACAGAATAAACTTCCGGTGGTTCATATCATGCATATTTCTACCAATGAAGGCGCTGCTTTTTTCCTTCCCGGAACTTCCGGCGCTGAAATTAATCGGTTGGTTGCACCACATATGGGTGAGAAAGTTATTACCAAACATTTCCCGAACAGCTTCAGGGAAACGGACCTACTGGAATATCTCAAATCAGAGAATATAGAAAATCTCGTCATTACAGGGATGATGACCGATGTCTGTGTGGAATCTACCACAAGGGCGGCTTTTGATTTCGGATTCAATACTACGATTATCGGAAATGCTACAGCAACAAAGGATCGGGAACTGAACGGTGAAACGGTAAAAGCTTCAGAAGTTCAAAAGTCTTTTCTTGCAGGAATATCAGCATTAGGAAATCTTTATGCCCGTATTGCAAATACCGAAGATTTTATAGAAAGAAAATAACTTAATAAAACTTATATTTAGTAGAAAGATGGAAGCAGGAGGCTGGAAATTACTGATTCCCGACTTTAAGACTCTCTCTGTTCAAGCTTCCGGTTTCTGTCTTTTACAATTATATTTACCACAAAGTGTTATAATTTTGGTACTTTTATTCTGTTTATCAAAAAGAATGTACGGTTTACTTTACAAAAATATCAGCAGATATATCAGCCTTTCAGAAGAAGAGTTTCTTCAGTTTGCAAAACCTTTTGAGTATAAAAAATTCACTAAAAAGGATCAGGTACTCCGGGAAGGGGATTATTGTCTTTTTGAAGGATTTGTTCTGAACGGATGTTTTAAAATATACTACCTGAACGAAAACGGTTCTGAGCAGACATTGTATTTTGCGGTAACAGATTGGTGGATTACAGATATAGACAGCCTCATCAATCATGTGCCCAGCATCCTGAATATTGAAGCGCTTGAAGACAGCGAAGTGCTGATGATTTCCAAAAAAGAGAAGGAACGTCTGTATGAAACCATGCCGCAGATAGAAAAACTCTTCAGGATGATGAATCAGCAGTCGTCCGTTGCCCTGCAAAGAAGAATTTTATCATTAACGGGTAAAACAGCCGATAAGCGCTATCTGGAATTTTTAGAAAAATATCCGGGACTGGAGCAAAGACTGACGCAACAGCAGGTTGCTTCCTATCTTGGGATTACTCATGAGTTTTTAAGTAAAATCAGAAAAAAGATAGCTTTTGAAAAGTGATTTTACAGATTAGTTTTTGTTTTGTAAATTTTCACTTTTCTTAAATTATTTAATATCAAGCAGTTGTGGTTGGTTATAGAATGGTAGATAGAAGCCTTCAATCGGCAGGATAGGTATTATAAATCTGTATTTCTTCGGTTTTAAAAATTGAATTTTTCCTAATGTTTTCGGGCTTATTAAGAATGTTTCAAAATAAGCAAAACCAAGGCCAAAGTGATAAAAAACAGCTTTTTTTCAGCTCTTTGTAGTTTATCATCCTTATTTTTGCATGTCAAGTACATATAAATCATGAAGAAGCTCCAAGATATTCTTATCTCAACCAGGACAATGGCTGTATTGTTGCTGGTGTACGCATTCGCTATGGCCTATGCAACGTTCTTAGAAAACGACTACGGAACTCCTACAGCAAAAGCATTAATTTATGAGGCAAAATGGTTTGAACTGATCATGGTTCTGCTTATTCTCAACTTCATAGGAAATATCGGAAGATACAGACTGTGGAAAAAGGATAAGTGGCCGGTTTTGGTTTTTCACCTTGCCTTTGTTTTCATTTTTGTGGGGGGAGCCATTACCCGCTATATCAGTTTCGAAGGAACGATGCACATCAGGGAAGGAGAGACCTCCAATGAGATCATAACAGATAAAAACTTCCTTAAAATCCAGATCGAAGAAAAAGGAGATGTCCTTAACTATCAGGATATCCCTTATTTAATGTCTCCACTGCATAAAGACCTTACTGCAACCTATGATTTCCACGGAAAGGAAGTAAAGGTGATCGCAAAAGAGTATATCCAGAGAAAGAAAGACAGCCTGGTAGCTGAACCCAACGGAAAAGAATACCTTCATCTGGTTTCTACAGGGAATACCGGAAGACAGAATATATACATCAAACCGGGAGAAACCAAATCAATCAACGGAACTTTGGTAACGTTCAACAGAGCTATTGACGGTGCGGTTGAATTCAGAAATGACGGAGGTAAGCTCTCTATCAAAACCCCTGTAGATGCCAGCTATATGACGATGGCAACACAGGCAACGGGAACCACAAAGAAAGACGAATTCCAGCCGCTGGCATTGAGAAGTTTATATACAATCAACGAATTGAAACTTGTAGTGCCTGAGGGACTTAAAAAAGGAAGGCTTATCGCTTTTGAAGGAGACAGAAAGAAAGATGCTAATGTTCCGGATATGCTTCAGATTGAGCTGCAGGGGCCAAAAACAAAGCAACTGGTAGATCTTTCTGTGGAAAAAGGAAACCCGAATGCCTACAAGCAGATCACAATGGATGGTCTGAACATCATGGTAGGTTTCGGACCTAAAGTCTACAATACACCTTTTGCATTGAAGCTGGATGACTTCGTTATGGAAACGTATCCCGGAAGTTCATCCCCAAGTGCTTATGAAAGCCATGTGAAAATCATTGACGAAGGAAAAGAAACTCCATATAAAATCTATATGAACCACGTTCTGAATCATAAAGGATACCGTTTCTTCCAGGCAAGTTTTGATCCGGACAGAATGGGAACCGTATTATCCGTAAACCATGATTATTGGGGAACATTGATTTCTTATATCGGATATGGATTGCTTTTCTTAGGAATGTTTGTCATTTTCTTCTGGAAGGGAACACATTTCTGGAAATTAAGCAAAATGTTGACGGATGTAAACAAAAAGAAAGCAGCGGCAGTTCTTTTAATATTCCTTAGCTTAGGATTGAATGCCCAGAAAATTGAAACTCACGGTACAACTGACGGAAGCAGAGACCACGTTCATGTACAGGGAGATGACCACTCTCATGCGCCGGCTCAGAATGTTCAGCCGCTTGACGGTGCTGCTCCGAAGCAGAATTCACTGGCTACTCCAATGGGGAAAATGAGAACAATTACTCCCGATGAGATCATTGCAAGAAATAAAATCAGCAAAGAACACGCTGATAAATTCGGATATCTTTTGGTTCAGAGTTTTGAAGGAAGAATTGTTCCGATCAATACACAGGCTTTAGATGTTTTAAGAAAACTTTACAAGCATGATCGTTTCAAAGGAACAGACGGAAAATACCTGACGGCTAACCAATGGTTCCTTTCTATCAATACAGACACGCCAAGCTGGACCATGGTTCCTATAATCAAAGTAGGACCTAAAGGAGGGGATGAGTTAAAGAATAAAACAAAAGCTGATGATGACGGGTATACTTCTTTAATGAATCTTTTCCCTGCAGATGCCAATGGTAACCTGACCTATATTCTTGAGCATGATTATAACACGGCTTTCCGTAAAAAACCTGCGGATCAGACGAATTATGATAAAGAAGTTATTGCCGTAAACGAAAGAGTTCAAATTTTCAACGAATTCTTCAGCGGGCAGTTTATGAGAATCGTTCCTGTGAAAAACGATGCCAACCACACATGGCATTCATGGCTGGATCAGAAATTTGAACCGGATATGGAATCTCAGCAGGTAATGGGACCTTATTTTGCTGAAGCCCTTAATGCTCAGAAAACAAACGACTGGACCAAGGCAGATAAAGAATTAGCTAAGCTTTCAGACTACCAGCAGAAATGGGGGAAAGCAGTGGTTCCGGCAAAATCGAAAGTGGATCTTGAGGTTTTCATGAATAAAGCCGATATCAATTTTAAACTATTGATTTTCTACACCATTATTGGCGGACTTCTTCTGGTTTTGGGATTTGTTGAATTGTTCAAACCTAATAAAGTATTAAAAAAGGTTATCAAAGCAACTATTTATGTTGGATTGATAGGATATATCTGTCATTTCTTAGGTCTTGTGGCAAGATGGTATATCTCGGGACACGCTCCTTGGAGTAACGGATATGAAGCGATTATCTTTATTTCATGGGTGGGTATTACTGCCGGATTGTTGTTCTATTTTGGATTTACAAAACCTAATCTTGGGAAAAAAACAGTTTTGACTGCTGAAGATTCAGTGAATCCTAAAGGCGGAGCTGGAGTCAATGCGCTGATTCCTGCAGCAGGATTTATGGTAGCAGTTATCATGATGGGGTTTGCTCACGGTGGTTCAGCACTTGATCCGCAGATCACGCCGCTGGTTCCGGTATTGAAATCGTACTGGCTGATTGTTCACGTAGCGATTATTACCTCAAGTTATGGTTTCTTTGCCCTCTCAATGATCATTGCTGTAATCTCTCTGGTATTTTATATTATTTCCAATAAAGATACCTATAAGATTCACCACGATACCACATTGAAGGAATTGGTTGTTGTTTCTGAAATGTCATTAACGATCGGTCTTTTTGCTCTTACAGTAGGAAACTTCCTGGGAGGAATCTGGGCGAATGAATCATGGGGTAGATACTGGAGCTGGGACCCTAAAGAAACATGGGCTTTCATCTCTATCATGGTCTATGCTTTTGTACTGCACATGAGATTGGTACCGGGATTAAGAAGCAGATGGGCATTCCACGTGGCAACGATGTTTGCATTCTGCTCTATGGTAATGACCTATTTCGGGGTAAATTATTACCTGAGTGGTCTTCACTCTTATGCAGCAGGAGATCCTGTGCCGGTACCGGCTTGGGTATACATCGGAATCGCTACGATGATTACTTTATCAGCAGTTTCTTATTTCAAGTTTAAAGCGTTAACGAAGAAGTAATTTCAAACATATTATTTACAATCCCGGAAGTTATCTTCCGGGATTTTTTTGTTCAATTGTTTTTGGCTTTGGAGTGGCTTTTCTAAACCCTGAATTCATGATTTTGTGTATTAATAAGCATCCTTCGTAAAGGCACTTCAATCGGCAAGAAGAAAGAGTCTTAGTTAATTGTTAATGAAAAAAATACAGCGTGAAATATTTTTTAGCGCAAAGGGTCGCAATGATATTTTTATTGTGTTGATTTTATCGTTCGCAAAGGCGTTTCACTCAGCAAAAAGAAAGAGGCTTAGTTAATTGTTCATGAAAAAAATAGAGCCTGAAATATTTTCTAGCGCAAAGGGTCGCAATGATATTTTTATTGTGTTGATTTTATCGTTCGCAAAGGCGGTTTCACTCAGCAAAATAAAATAGTGTTCGTTGCTAAACGAAGTGGCTTTGCGGACATACATAAAACGCAAAGTAATAAAAACCCAGCGAACCTTGCGTTTAGATAAAGCACCCGGAACTCATCCGTAAAAATCCAGAAATTATATTTCAAAATTCAAAATTTACTACTATCTTTATGATATCAAAATAATATCAAATTAAAAATTCAATCATGGAAAAAACATTAAAACCTATGTCAGGTTATCTTACCTTAGTTATTTGTCTGGCTTTGTTTGTAGCAGCAGTATACTTCTTCATCAGCGGAGTAGACCAGAGTATCACATTTGTGGTGATTGCCATGCTTTGCTTTCTGTTATCATGCTTTTTCTTAAAAGGATTAATGATCATTCAGCCCAACCATTCACGGGTATTGAACTTCTTCGGAAAGTACGTAGGAACTGTAAAAGAGAACGGATTGTTCTTTATCAATCCTTTGTATTCATCCCAGAAAATGTCATTGCGTTCCGAAAACTTACAGGGGCAGACTTTGAAAGTAAATGATAAAATGGGTAATCCTATCGAAATTGCAGTGGTAATGGTATGGAAGGTAGGAGATACCTATAAAGCGGCTTTTGATGTAGAACGCTATTCTGATTTCGTAAAAATGCAGAGTGAAGCGGCAGTCCGTCATTTGGCTATGAGCTTTCCTTATGATAATTTAGAAGACGATCATGCACCGATTACTTTAAGAGAAGGAGGTGACAAGATCAACTCTATTTTGGAGCAGGAACTTACAGACCGTCTTTCAAAGGCAGGAATTGTCATTCAGGAAGCTAGAATTTCTCACCTTGCCTATGCTTCCGAAATCGCCGGAGCAATGCTTCAGAGACAGCAGGCAACGGCAATTGTAGCGGCAAGAACCAAAATTGTAGAAGGAGCTGTAGGAATGGTAGACCTTGCTTTGAAAAAACTTTCCGAAGAAAATATCGTTGAACTTGACGATGAAAGAAAAGCAGCCATGGTAAGCAATCTGATGGTCGTTCTTTGTGGTGAAAAAGCAGCTACACCCATCCTGAATGCCGGAACACTTTATAATTAAGAATGGAAAATCAGTAATTACAATTGTCAGGTGGGGAAGATCTGCACTGAAATAATTAAAATAATCATCCTAGAGAAATTTAAAAAATGAAAGCAGGAAAAGCTCAGAACCCTTCAGAAGCTAAAGGCAAAAAATCCTTTGTCATAAGAATAGATGAATCAACGTATAAACTTCTTGAAAAGTGGGCAGGCGATGAGTTCAGAAGTGTGAACGGACAGATTGAATACCTCTTACATCAGAGCCTGGTCAATGCCGGAAGAAAGAAGAATGACTGAGTTGGAAACTCCTTTTTTTGAGATTTAAAAGGCTTTTTCGGAAGATGAATAAATGAAAAATGTTCTTTCGTTCCGGGTTTTAAATTATGAAATACACAAAAAAGATACTTTTTTTGAACTTTTCAATGAAAAGATAACAATTCGGTGTCTTTACGGTAAAAAAGAAAGCAGAGAAATTTTTCTCTGCTTTTTTATTTTATACAGCTTTGAAGAGTATCTGCTCCAAAGTAGAATATTACGAGCCAAACCAAGCCTTTAATGGTAAAGAAAGCCAATCCTGCCCATCCCACACGCTTGAACCATTTTTTAAACTTTGAGTTATTTTCTTGTGAATTTTCCATTGGTGAATATCAAAAAGATTACCCTGCAAAGATAAGCATGTTTATAATTAGTCCAAATAAAAAGCCTATTAAAAATTAAAGTTTTGAGGTTCACATAATATTTTTATCTTTAGAGAGAACGAAAAGTAAGATTTTATGTCAAAAAAAGTAAAGGATTTCGGAATCGAAAAAACATTAAAAAACTTAGGTATTAAAGAAGAAAACAAAGGTACCTCGGTAGGCGGAAAATATTTCGCTTCAGGAAAGGTGATCGAAAGCATCTCTCCTGTAGACGGAAAGCTGATCGCTAAAGTAAAGACTTCCGGAGAAAGTGATTATGACAAAGTAATTGAAACCGCTCAAGAGGCATTTCAGGAATTCAGGCTGATCCCGGCTCCGAAAAGAGGAGAAATTGTAAGGCAGCTTGGTTTAAAATTAAGAGAATATAAAGAAGACCTTGGTAAACTTGTTTCTTACGAAATGGGTAAATCTCTGCAGGAAGGACTTGGTGAAGTTCAGGAAATGATCGATATCTGTGATTTCGCTGTAGGACTTTCAAGACAGCTTCAGGGATATACCATGCACTCTGAAAGACCTGGTCACAGAATGTACGAACAATACCATCCGCTTGGCGTGGTGGGAATCATCACAGCTTTCAACTTCCCGGTAGCCGTTTGGTCGTGGAATACAGCGTTAGCATGGATCTGCGGTAACGTTACGATCTGGAAGCCATCAGAAAAAACACCGCTTTGTGCTGTCGCATGTCAGAATATCATGGCTGAAGTTCTGAAGGAAAACAACCTTCCGGAAGGAATTTCCAGCGTATTGATCGCTGACCATGAAATAGGACAGAAGCTGGTAGATGATAAAAGAGTTGCTTTGATTTCTTTCACAGGATCTACAAGAGTAGGAAGAATGGTTTCTTCCAAAGTAGCGGAAAGATTCGGAAAATCTATCCTTGAACTGGGTGGAAACAACGCCATTATCATTACAAAAGAAGCGGATCTTGATATGTCTATCATCGGAGCCGTTTTCGGAGCCGTAGGAACAGCTGGTCAGAGATGTACTTCAACAAGAAGGCTGATCATCCACGAAAGCGTTTACAATGAAGTGAAAACAAGACTGACAAAAGCTTACGGACAGTTGAAAATCGGAAACCCGCTGGATGAAAATAACCACGTAGGACCACTTATTGATACGGATGCTGTCAATCAGTATGAGGAAGCCATTAAGAAATGTAAAAAAGAAGGCGGTAAATTTGTTGTTGAAGGCGGCGTTTTATCCGGCAAAGAGTATGAATCCGGATGCTATGTGAAGCCTTGCGTTGCAGAAGTTAAAAACTCTTACGAGATCGTTCAGCATGAAACATTTGCTCCTATTCTATACCTGATCAAATACAAAACATTAGAAGAAGCGATTGCGATTCAGAATGATGTTCCTCAGGGATTATCTTCTGCCATCATGACGCAGAACCTTAGAGAAGCAGAACTATTCCTTTCGCATGCAGGTTCAGACTGTGGTATTGCCAACGTAAACATCGGTACTTCAGGTGCTGAAATCGGAGGTGCTTTCGGTGGAGAAAAAGAAACCGGAGGAGGAAGAGAATCAGGATCTGATGCCTGGAAGTATTATATGAGAAGGCAAACTAATACTATAAATTACACGGCTCAACTTCCTTTAGCACAGGGAATTAAATTCGATTTATAAAAGCTTTACTTAAAGCGTACAAAAAACTATAAAACTTAATAACCTGAATGATCAGATGCTTCATTCTCCGGATCATCTGATCGTTCACTTATTAAATCACACAACAAATTTATTATGGAACAAACATTGGATATAAAAGCAAATAAAGTAAAAGAAACAGTAGGAAAACACGTTCTGGCAGACGGCTTCGATTTCGTGATGGATATTGAAAAATCCCACGGATCATGGTTGTATGACAAACTTACAGACAGGGAATACCTGGATATGTTCTCTATGTTTGCCTCAGCATCTGTAGGGTACAATCACCCTTATCTTGTAGAAAGATCAGAATGGCTGGGAAGAATGGCGGTGAACAAACCGACCCTGGCAGACGTTTACTCAGAAGAATATGCTCAGTTTCTTGAAGTATTCGAAAGAGTAGTGATCCCTGAAGAATTACAATACGCTTTCTTTATCGAAGGTGGGACTTTAGGCGTTGAAAATGCAATGAAGGCATGTTTCGACTGGAAGACCCGCAAAAATTTTGCAAAAGGACTTGAGACTGAAGCAGGAATCTGTATCCACTTCAAACAGGCATTCCACGGAAGAAGCGGTTATACTTTAAGCTTAACGAATACTTCTGATCCGAGAAAATACCAATATTTCCCAATGTTCAACTGGCCGAGAATCTTAAATCCGAAATTAAAGTTCCCGATCACAGAAGAGAACCTTGAAGAAACAATCAAAAATGAAAACCTTGCTTTACTTCAGATCGAAGAGGCTATTCTGATGAACCCTGATAAAGTGGCCTGCATCATTATTGAACCTATTCAGGCAGAAGGAGGTGACAACCATTTCAGAGACGAATTCCTGTTGGGATTAAGAAGAATCTGTGATGACAACGAAATCTTACTTATTTTTGATGAAGTTCAGACAGGAATCGCTATTACAGGAAAAATGTGGGCATTCCAGCACTTTACAGCAAAACCGGATATCATTTCTTTCGGTAAAAAAGCTCAGGTATGCGGTGTTCTTGCCAATAAAGAAAAGTTTGACGAAGTTCCGAACAACGTTTTCAGAGAAAGCTCAAGAATCAACTCTACATTCGGAGGAAACTTTATCGATATGCTTCGTTTCCAGCTGGTAATGGAAGTAATCGAAAAAGAAAACCTTGTGGAGAATGCAAGAGTAGTTGGAGATTTCTTACTGGAAAGCCTTAAAGCATTGGCAGAAAAATATCCTGAGAAAATTTCAAATGCAAGAGGAAGAGGATTGATGTGTGCCATCGACCTTCCAACGGCTGCACAGAGAAACCTGCTGATGAATGAACTTTTCAATGACAGATTGATCATTCTTCCTTGCGGAGATCAGTCTTTGCGTTTCAGACCGCATCTGAATGTAACCAAAGAAGAAATTCAGCTGGCTTTGGATAAAATTGAAAACAATATTAATAAGATTTAAAACTAAAGATTTGTAATTTTCAGAAAAACATTGTATATTTAGATATTCAAACATTTAGAGTATGGAAAGAAGCACGAGAGTATCTGTTTATGAAAGTGACAAACCTTCAGAAATTCAGTTGGTTAAGTCTAAATTGGATGATGCGCAAATTACAAATACAGTTGAAAACAACTATCTTACATTTACCACAACACCCACAGCAACCTCGCTGAAAGTAATGGTAGATCTGGAAGATGAGAAGAAAGCCTTTGAAATTATTGATGCTTATCTTCAACAAAGTGAAAATCAATAAACAATTTCATAATTTTAAATTTTACTACTTCGAACCGAAAATTAATTTTAATTAGTTTTCGGTTTTTTAATTAATCATATTATCATTTAAAGATTAAAAAATTGAATGATGAAAAGATGGCTACCAATAGATTGAAATCTGTAAAATATAGCCTCTCTAATTTTTTTTAATTCTTTAATCTTTAAATTCTTAAATCAAATTTTGCAACATGAATTCAGAAATCAAACTAAGAAAAGCGCAAATTGAAGACAGAGACACTATCTGGGGAATCATCCAGCAGTCTATTGAAAGAAGAAAACAGGACGGGAGTACACAGTGGCAGAATGGCTATCCTAATCTGGGTACGGTAGAAAGTGATATTGCGAAAGGATTCGGATATGTTCTTACGGTAGATGGTGACATTGCAGTATATGGTGCCCTGATTCTGAATGATGAGCCGGCGTACAGCAAAATTGAAGGAGCATGGCTGAGTGACGGAGAATTTGTGGTGGTGCACAGGGTGGCCATTGATGAAAAATTTGCAGGCCAGGGAATGACGAAAAAACTGTTTGACCACATTGAAGACTTTGCCAGATCGCATGATATTCAGAGCATTAAAGTAGATACCAACTACGATAATATTGCCATGCTGAAAATCCTTGAAAGCAAAGGATATTCTTATTGCGGAGAAGTTGTTCTGGCGGACGGATTAAGGAAAGCTTTTGAGAAGATTGTTATTTAAGTAAAAAGTTAAATCAACTTTCATTGAATTTTTAAAAGAGACTGTATTTATAAACTCTATCAGCTTTGTTCGTTTGGTTCTGAACTAATTTTTACTTTTGTTCAAATTTTTATATTATGCACCAAAGTATAGAAATTGATGAAAAAATTTTTCAGGATGCCGTAAAATTCTATGGCACCGTGTTCAGCTTACCTCCTTTAGCTTCAAAAATATATTCCTACCTTCTTTTTGATTATGAGAAAGTAGGAATTACTTTTGATGAGTTTGTTGAAGTGCTCTCTGCGAGCAAAAGTTCTGTTTCCACAAGTATTTCACTCTTGCTCAATGCTCAGCTTATCGTTGATCATAACAAGATGGATGAACGGAAACGGTATTTTTTTATCAATGACGAATACAAGAAAATTCGGTTCGAGAAAATTGTCCAGAAAATGCAGGACGAATTAAAACTACTAGATGATTTAAACAATTTTAAAAAAAGTAAAGACGATGGATACAACGAAAGAATAGAAGTTTACAAAGCACTCTTAAATAAAAACATAGAAAATATTCAGGAATCTCTTAATAAACTATAAAATGAATAATAAGCTAGTTATACTTTCCATTGCAGCGCTTTCACTTACGGCCTGCAAAAAAGAAGCTCCGAAACAGGATGGTGCCAAGCCTTACCCTGTTGTTTCTGTGGAGTCAAAAAATATAGTGGGTTACCAGACGTTTCCGGCTACCATACAGGGTAGGGTAAACAATGATGTGCGTGCAAAAATACAGGGGTACATTACCCAGGTATTGGTGGATGAGGGACAGTATGTGACCAAAGGACAGCCTCTGTTCCGTCTTGAAACCAATATTCTGAGTGAAAATGCAGCCGCTTCCAAAGCAGGAATTGCAGCATCAGAATCCAGTATTGCAGCAGCTCAGGCTTCTGTGAATGCAGCTCAGGTTGAAGTAAACAAACTGAAACCTCTGGTACAGAAAAACATTATCAGTAACGTACAATTGCAAACCGCTCAGGCCAATCTTGCCCAGGCTCAGGCTCAGTTGCAGCAGGCAACCGCAGCCAAAAAACAGGCTGTTGCCAATTATAAAGGCGTAGAGGCCAATATCGAGTATTCTATCATCCGTGCGCCTATTTCCGGAGTGATCGGAAGACTTCCTTTGAAAGTGGGAAGTTTGGTAGGACCGTCTGATCAGACCCCTCTTACAACGATTTCTGATACTTCTGAGATCTTTGCCTATTTTGCCATGAATGAAAAGGAATATTTTAATTTCCTTGAAAAGGTACCAGGGGCATCAATGCCTGAAAAAATCAAAAACCTGCCGATGGTGGAGCTTCAGCTGGCTAACGGAAGTCTTTATCCTGAAAAAGGAAGAATAGAAGCCATTACAGGGCAGATTGATCCTACAACGGGGACCATTCAGTTCAGGGTGGCATTCTCCAATGCTCAGAAATTATTAAGCAACGGAAACAGTGGAACCATCAGATTCCCTCAGCAATATGATAATGTTCTGGTAGTTCCTGAAAGTGCTACTTACGAACAGCAGGGCATTGTTTACGTATACAAAGTAGATAAAGGAGATACTGCAAGAAACGTTGTGGTAAATGTTATCGACAGGATCGACAATATGGCTCTTATCAAATCAGGGGTGAATAAAGGTGAAACTGTGATTGCGGCAGGTATCGGAGGTCTGAAACCGGGAACAGCAGTAAAGCCGAAACCTATTAAAATGGATAGTCTTGTTCAATCAATAAAACCGAAATTCTAATGATAAAAAACTTTATTAACAGACCGGTTTTATCTACCGTAATCTCAATTCTGATTGTGATTCTCGGTGTGCTGGGACTGATCTCGTTACCGGTTACACAGTATCCGGATATTGCACCACCCACCGTAAGTGTTTCTGCAAACTATACGGGAGCGAATGCTGAAACGGTGATGAAAAGTGTAGTTGTACCTTTGGAAGAACAGATCAACGGGGTGGAAGGAATGGATTATATCACTTCCAGTGCCGGGAATGACGGTTCTGCCCAGATTCAGGTGTTCTTCAAACAGGGGATAGATCCTGATATTGCTGCGGTAAACGTACAGAACCGTGTGGCCAGAGCTACACCTTTGCTGCCTGCCGAAGTAACACGTTCGGGGGTGGTAACCCAGAAACAGCAGACAAGTGCCCTGATGTATATGTCTTTCTATTCTGAAAACAAAGACCTTGATGACGTATACCTTCAGAACTTTTTGAATATCAATATTATTCCCAACCTTAAAAGGGTGAATGGTGTAGGGGATGCCAACGTTTTCGGTGGTAAAAACTATTCCATGAGAATCTGGCTGGATCCTGCAAAAATGGCTGCCTATAGTGTAACGCCTACAGATGTTACCAATGCGATCAACGAGCAGAGTAGAGAAGCTGCGGCAGGTTCAATTGGCCAGAACAGCGGAAGCTCTTTTGAATATATCATCAAATATGTAGGGAAGTTCAACGATAAGGAACAGTACGATAATATCATCATCAAATCTCTTGCAAACGGACAAAACCTGATGCTGAAAGACGTTGCCAAAGTAGAACTGGCAGGTCAGTCTTATACTGGTATCGGGGAGAACGGAAACAACCCTTCCATCAGTATGGGGATTTTCCAGACTCCGGGATCCAATGCCCAGGAGATTATTAAAAATATCAAAGCTTATCTGAAATCAGCAGAAGGAACTTTTCCGCAGGGAATCAAATATACTTTCAACTTTGATACCAATGAATTCCTGGAAGCTTCTATTGAAAAGGTAGTGCATACCCTTATAGAAGCCTTCATCCTTGTATTTATTGTAGTATATATTTTCCTTCAGGACTTCAGATCCACCCTGATCCCGGCCATTGCGGTTCCGGTATCTATTGTAGGGGCGTTCTTCTTCCTGAATCTCTTCGGATATTCATTAAACCTGTTAACCCTGTTTGCATTGGTACTTGCGATCGGTATTGTGGTGGATGATGCCATTGTGGTCGTCGAGGCGGTTCATGCTAAGATGGAGCACGGTATTTCTGATGCTAAGAAAGCTACGGTAGAAGCGATGGATGAGATTACAGGAGCTATTATTTCGATTACCTTGGTAATGGCGGCCGTATTTATTCCGGTAACGTTCATTACGGGGCCTACAGGGGTATTCTACCAGCAGTTTGGGATTACACTGATCATAGCCATCATCATTTCTGCGATTAACGCATTAACCTTGAGTCCGGTTTTATGTTCATTATTCCTGAAACCTCACGAAGCGCATCATGCAGAATATAAGAACCTGAACCTGTTACAGAAGTTCTTCTATAAGTTTAATATTGCTTTTAAAACAACTACTGAACGTTACGGAAGAGGATTTGTATTTCTGTTAAGACATAAATGGGTAACCCTTGTTATTTTCGCTGTTACCGGAGTAATCCTGTTCTGGGCAAGCAGCAGTATGAAGAAAGGGTTTGTACCTACGGAAGACAGAGGGATCATCTTTACAGATGTTCAGCTTCCTCCGGGAGCTTCCATGGAAAGAACGTATAATGCACTGAAAACACTTCAGGCTAAAGCATTGAAAGTTCCGGGCGTGCAGAACGTAACGATTTCTACGGGGAGAGGATTCTTATCCGGAAACGGAAGTAACAACGGTCTCGCCTTTGTTAAGCTGAAACCATTCGAAGAAAGAAAAAAAGACGGTCAGACCTCTGAAGAGATCACCAAAAGACTATTTGGAATTGTAGGGGCTGTTCCTGATGCCAAAGTAGTATTCTTCCAGCCGCCAAGTGTACCGGGATTTGGTAACAGTGCCGGTTTTGAAATGGTATTGCTGGATAAATCAGGAGGGGAATATGCTGATCTGGATAATAAAACGAATGAATTTATCGGTAAGCTGATGCAGAGACCGGAGATTCAGTTTGCACAAACCTCATTCAATACAAAATATCCTCAGTATCAGATGGAGATCAATGTGCCTCTGAGCAAACAGCTTGGAGTGTCTGTAAATGAAATTCTGGCAACCATGCAGGGGTATATCGGGGGTATTTATACCGCTGACTTTACCAAGTACGGGAAGCAGTTCAGGGTAATGGTTCAGGCACTTCCTGAAAACAGGAAAAATATAGAAAACCTAAACGAGCTTTATATAAGAACAGGTTCCGGTATAATGTCTCCTATTTCGCAATTTGTAACGTTGAAAAAAGCGTATGGGCCACAATCTGTAAGCCGTTATAACCTCTTTACCTCAGTGAAGGTGACGGGTGCCAACTCTGACGGATACAGTTCCGGTGATGCCATTGCCGCTGTACAGCAGGTAGCTGACGAAACCCTGAACCAAAACTATGCAGTAGAATTTACAGGACTGACAAGAGAAGAATTAAATTCAGGATCTCAGACCCTTCTGATTTTCGGATTAAGTCTGATCTTCGTTTACTTTATCCTTTCTGCACAGTATGAAAGTTATATTCTTCCGCTGATCGTTGTGATCTCTCTTCCTCTTGGGGTAATGGGAGCGTATTTCGGGCAGAAGATCATGGGGCTGGAAAATAATATTTATTTCCAGATTGCACTGATCATGCTTGTGGGGCTACTGGCGAAAAATGCGATCCTTATTGTGGAATTTGCCGTTCAGAGAAGGCATCATGGGGAAACCATTGTCATGTCAGCGATCAATGCAGCCAAAGCCAGGGTAAGACCGATTCTGATGACATCATTTGCCTTTATTTTCGGTTTATTACCATTGGTTCTGGCAAGCGGAATCGGGGCGGTAGGTAACAGGTCTATTGCAACCGGTGCGGCTATCGGATTGCTGATCGGTACTGTTTTAGGGCTTTTCGTGATTCCTGTTCTGTATGTGATCTTTGAAACCATACAGGAGAAGATCAAACCTATTAAAAAAGAAGATATCAGTTTAGCCGAATAAAATTAAGATTTAAGAAATTAGAAGTTAGAAATTAGAGATGAATCTAAAAACTAACTTCTGACTTCTAAACTCTAACTTCTAATTAAAAACAATGAAGAGTTTATTAAATATTATAAAAGGAATCACTTTTTCAGCGGTTATATTGGGGACTGTCACTTCCTGTATGGCCAGAAAAGAGTATGAAAGGCCCAAAAACGTTGTAGATGAGAAGCTTTTCCGTACAGATATGCTTCCTTCAGACAGTGCCAGCATCGCCAATATTTCGTGGAAGGAAATATTTACCGATCCTATACTGCAGGGGCATATTTCCAAAGCACTTGAGAATAATCTGGATATCAGAATTGCTTTAGAAAGTATTAACTCTGCGGAGGCATACCTTAAACAAAGCAAGGCAGCTTATCAGCCGACCCTTTCTATCGGGCCCAATTATACATTCCAGACTCAGTCTATCAATACTCAGTTCGGGCAGATCATCGGAGAAAGACGGTATGTCAACCAATTTGACATTACGGCAAGTATCGGATGGGAAGCAGATATCTGGGGAAAACTGAGAGCACAGGAGAAAGCACAGCTGGCCACTTATCTGGGGACCGTTGCAGCTCACAAAGCAGTAAAAAGCAGTCTTGTTGCCTCTATTGCTTCTGCCTATTATCAGCTGCTGACTTTCGATGCTCAGAAAAAGATCATTACAGAGACCATTGCGGTACGTGAAAAGAACCTGGAGACTACAAGAGCGCTCAAAGCTTCCGGAACGCTTACTGAAGTTGCCGTACAGCAGAGTGAAGCCCTTGTTTTCAATGCGAAATCTTTACTGATCGATATCGATACGCAGATCCAGTTGCTTGAAAATACAATGAGCCTTTTGATGGGAGAATCTTCTCACACCATTGAAAGATCTACCCTGCAGGGACAGAAGCTTCCAATAGATCTTAGGTTGGGATATCCCGCCCAGTTACTGGCTAACCGTCCGGATGTGATGAGGGCAGAATACAACTTAATGAATGCATTTGAGCTGACCAATGCGGCCAAAGCTCAGTTTTATCCAACATTGAAGCTTACAGGAACAGGTGGGGTACAGTCTGTGGACATTGACCATCTCTTCAGTGTAAATTCATTATTTGCCAATATTGTAGGAGGGCTGGCGCAGCCTATTCTGAACAGAAGAACGATTAAAACGAATTATGATGTAAGTCTTGCCAATAAGGAAACGGCTTATCTTAACTTCAGAAAAACAGTGCTTACAGCAGGAAAAGAAGTTTCCGATGCCATCAGGGTTTTCTCTGTTCAGGATTCTTTCATAGAATTGAAACAAAAAGAGCTGGATGCCTACAAAAAATCAGTTGACTATTCCCAGGAACTGGTCAACTATGGTATGGCCAACTACCTTGAAGTATTGAACGCAAGCGTGAACTCATTGAATGCGGAACTTAATATTTCCAATGCACAATATAATAAAATGAAAGCGGCCGTTGAGCTTTACCAGGCTTTAGGCGGGGGCTGGAAATAGAAATATTTTGCAGTAGATCATAAAAACGTGTGTCAGCAATGGCACACGTTTTTTATGGTAAAGATTTCCGGGATCCGGTTATAGGGTTGCCAGCAGTTCCATGGTACGCCTTTCTTTTTCTGATATGGTTTTTAAGAGATCTGAAGCCTGCCGGATGTATCTTAATTCTTTTGTTTCGCTTACTTTTTCAAACAGTTTTGCCACAGAGGTCCAGAGTTCTGCCGTTTCTTTGAAGGCTTCATAACCGGTCTTTAACAGATCAAGCTGGAGTAACTCATTACTTTCCTTTAGAAAATCACGGTACAGATTTCTGAACAGTGCCCCTCCTGTTCCTGCTTTTTCCATCATCATGGCCGTTAGCTTAAATTCACCTTCAATATCTTTGCTTGCATGAAACCATTTGACAATTTCATTACCGGTTTTTACAATTCCTTTATAAGAAATATTAGTGATAGGAGGGTTCAGATATTCGGTGGCATTATTTCTGATCGCTATGGGTATTATCTCTTTCAGGTCGGTTTCTCTGTCTGTTTTCTGTAGGGTATAATACAGATTTTTAGACGCCATGGGGCCTTTTTCTGCTCTTGCCAACGCCAGGCTTTCTAAAGAGGTATGCACCAATCCGCCCTGTTGTATGGTATCTACCAGGAAAGCGTTTTGATGATCATAGCCGTAAATGGCAGCATAATGCCCTGCAAAATGAAAAGGATTTGAAAAATATTCCAGGTGGTAACAGTCCAGTTTCAAACCTACCGTCTGTCCGTTATCAAGAAGTTTTTTTACCTCAGTCCAGGCTTTTTGTGAGGAAGACGTTTCCTTAACCGTTAATTCAAGATGTAAATTTCTGGCAATATTCCGGGTCAGCAGGTCTGTTTTTATCCGGCCCCCGATAAAAGGAGAATCCATTGTTTTCATATTCCAATAGATAAAGCCCAGGCCTTCCCCCAGGCCGAAAAGCATAGGTTCGGAAAGCTCAATTCCGATTTGCTGCAATAAGGTTCCAGTGGCTGTAGTTTCACAATGCTGGCCGTTAAAAGGCTTCAGGTTTTCTATTTTCATTATGTAAGGGCTTGAGCTTAATTATTATGATGCAGAAAATTAGTTAATTATGCCCATATATGGAAATTCCTTTCATGGTTATTTAAGCTGTGTTAAAATCTTTTAAAGATTACAATTTATTTGTATATATGTATTTAACTACGTAGTTTTATACTTTAATATTTACGCTATGAAATTACAGATTCAATCTTTAAACAATTCATATTCAGAACAGGCTGTAGATCTGATTCTGACGATTCAGCAGAAGGAATTTAATATTCCTATTACGGTAGAAGACCAGCCGGACCTGATGCAGATTGAAAGCTTTTATCAGGAAAAAGGGGGAAACTTCTGGGGCGCTTTTATTGATGGAGAGCTTGTGGGATCTATTGCTCTGGTGAAATTTGACAAAAGGGCAGGAGCGATCAGAAAAATGTTTGTGAAAAAAGATTTCAGGGGAAAAGAACTGAATATAGCACAGATATTACTGCAGATCTTAATCTCATTCTGCCATGAAAACGGAATTGATGATCTGTATTTAGGAACAATAACAGTATTGAAGGCTGCCCAGCGTTTCTATGAAAGAAATCATTTTACAAAGATCGAAAAAGAAATGCTTCCGGTTCTATTCCCGTTAATGAGTGCTGACGATATTTTTTATCATTTAAACTTAAAAAATGATTCAATATGAATGTGATCAACGAGGCAGGAATTCTTGCCATATCTACAAGGCTTCACCGCCTCAGTGAACAGCTGAGAAAAGATGGGGCGATGATCTATAAAGCTTTCGGTATCGATTTTGAACTGAAGTGGTTTCCTGTCATTTTTACCATTTATCAGAAAGAACTGGCCAGTGTTGTAGAAATTGCCAATGAAATAGGGTATACCCATCCATCCACCATAACACTGCTGAAGGAACTGGAAAAACTGGAACTGATACAGTGGCAAAAAGATAAACAGGATGAACGTAAAAGATTATTCAGTCTGACAACCAAAGGTAAAGACCTGATTGAAAAGATGAAACCGGTATGGGAACTCATGGCGGCTGTTCTGGGAGATATAGCGGATAATAAAAACAACCTGCTGACGGCTATTGATGAAGCTGAAGATCAACTTGCCAGCCAGTCTTTTTACCAGAGGGCGATGCAGGTGAAGAATTCGAAATAAGCAGATTATTTGTCAGGTTAAATGATGCCAGCTATAACCGCAATGTCGGCATTGCTTTGCATATGGAGTGCGGGCAAGTTTATTGCATTTGGGGCAATTGTTGAAGAAGACTTTTTGGGGAACTTCTACCATTATCCGGGTGACAACATTCTGTTCAAAAACTTCATATCCCAATTCCAATAGTCTGGTTATTTCAGGATCAGAATTGATCCAGCCGAGTTCTGCCATTTTATTTCTTAAAGAAGTATTTTCAGCACTCTTTAAAGTGTACATATGGTGATTCAGTGCTAATGCTTCATCTTCAGTCAGTAATTCACTAAAATATCTGATCACATAATTAATAGTTTCCCGGTCCATATTCGATTGTAAAAGTAAAAACGTTTTCAATAATTTATTCTGACTAATTTATTATTTTTCTTTTAAATCAACTTATATTACAGGATCTCATCATTGGGAAATAGAAATTTAATACTGACAGCTTATTGTCACTAAAGTAGTCTAACTTTACATTATCAATAAAAGAAAAGCTATGGGAAAAACTGCGGAGAAACAGACCTTTCATGTCAGCACAAAGGCAGAATGGCGGCATTGGCTGGAGCAGAACCATCATATTGAACAGTCTGTATGGCTTATCTGCAATACGCGGAAATCAAATTTACCCATTGTTTCCTGGAGTGAACTGGTGGATGAAGCGCTTTGTTTCGGCTGGATTGACAGTACAAGAAAAACTGTGGATGAAGGCTCATTTATGCAGCTGTTCAGCAGACGCAAACCCAATAGTACCTGGTCAAAGATCAATAAAGAGAAAGTTCAGAAACTCATAGACAGTAATCTGATGACAAAGGCAGGATTTGAAACGATCAGAATTGCAAAAGAGAACGGCTCCTGGAATATTTTAGACAGTGTGGAAGAACTTGTTATCCCTGAAGATCTGAATGAAGCATTTAAAATGCATGACGGTTCAGAAGCATATTTTCTTAGCCTGAGTAAATCGGTAAAAAAAATGCTGCTGCAATGGATTGTTCTTGCCAAAAGAACTGAAACCCGGAAGAAACGCATTGATGAAATAGCCATACTGGCAGCTCAGAACAAGAAGCCTAAAAATTTTTAAGGGTGTCTTATATGAAAAGAAACAGGCTGTTCCGTTACAGAACACTCAATTAGTTGACCGTTAAAATGATATATTATTAGAATTTCAGAGTCGCTGCTACAGACTACATTCTTCTTACGCTTATCTTCGGGTTTCCTTCGGGTGTTGTTCGGATGAGCTTCGATAAAATGATTCTTTTTCCGAAGCTCATCCGAAGAAGTATCGAAGAGCTATCGAAGAAATGAGGATTAAATTCAAAACAGGGGAGCATTACAGAATGTACACTATTTTTGTTGAGCAAAATAAATAGTATAAGGCCATTGATTGTCCCTTAAAAATATATGTTCCTTATATTTTAAAGGAGGGTAACAATAGGCTTGAGTGAATATTTTTTCTGAATAACAGTCGTGAAAAGCTTACCACAAACTAGAACTTCATCTGCTGAAGCATTTGCTTTTCATTCTTTGTATTGATGGAATTGAATTAACGCAAAGTTTTTATCACCTTACCTCGTATTCCTGAGGATGCAAAGAATGGAATCAATGAAATTGATTCTTATGAAGTGTATATAACCATGCACCTCTTCATAATATTCAAATAATCTTTCTTTGCGTTTTTTTAATTGTTTTTTTTAGTTGATTATTCCGGATTTTGATTTTGTAAGAATTAAAATCAATTACGACAGCTTCTGTCGCAGTGCGGATTTAACTTTGCAATAAAGACGTTTAGAATCAATAGATGACAATGAAAGATATCTGTTGTTGATGAAAATTTAATATTAAATTGTAATAATTTGATTGTATTGTGTTAAAAAAAGTTAAATTTGCGAAGCTTTAAAAAAACTAATTGTTAACTCATAAAAAACACGGGAATGAAAAAAAAGTATCTCTGTGCATTTACCTTATGCACAATCCTTGGGCTATCTGCCCAGGAAGTGGTATGGCAGAAAGACATCCAGTCCTCCACCCAGGATTTTCTCAGCCAGGTTACCACCACCATTGATCAGCAATACCTTATCACGGGAAGCTCTATACACTCCAAAAGCCAGTCGCCAGAAGCTAACAGCCAAAAGCAGAATAATGGCTATGATTTCCATCTGGTAAAACTCAACCAGCAGGGAGATCAGGTCTGGGAAAAATATTTTTCAGGGCAGAATCATGACTATCTGTCAGCCACCGTTACCACCCAGGACGGAGGATTCCTTCTGGCCGGAACCTCCTATTCCGGGAAAGGACTCGATAAGAAAGAGGATTCCAGAGGAGGATCCGATATCTGGCTGATCAGGTTGAATGAATTCGGGGATGAACTATGGCAGAAAACATTAGGAACTTCCTCAGATGAAGAAGCCCGATCAGTCATTCAAGCCACAGATTTAGGATTCTTTGTTGCCGGCAATGTCCAGAACTCATCCAAAGGCTATGGTTCCAAAGACGTCTGGATTACAAGACTTGATAAAGATGGAAAAGAACTCTCACAGCTTATTTTAGGTGGAAAAGGTCTGGATGAAGTTGAAAAAATGATCCCAACCAAAGATGGCGGAGCCTTACTGGGAATTTATTCCAGAAGCTCCGAGGTACATGATTCAGGTTCCGGTATCAGCACCTCTGAAAGCAAATCATCAACTACAAATACTGCAAGCCGCAACCTTTCATCTGCCACCTCTACAGCCATTAGCCAGATGCCAAAAGCCAGCAGCAATTTCGGTGAAGGCGACTACTGGATCGTAAAACTGGACAAGAACGGAAAAGTAGAATGGGAAAAGAACTATGGCGGGAAAGGAGATGACCATATCAGAACTTTAGCTTTGACATCCGCAGGTTATGTCATTGGTGGCGAATCCAGATCCGAAAGATCAGGAACCAAAACAGTAGGTACCCAAGAAGGTACTGACTTATGGTTAATCGCCCTAAACGAAAGAGGCGATGAGCAGTGGCAAAAGTCATACAACTTCAAAAACCGTGATGTTCTGATGGGAATGAGTGTGATTACAAAGACCCAGGAATCAAGAACCAAGAGCCAAGATGTTACAACAGGAATATTGCTAGGCGGTTATACCCAGGCTGAAGGCAGAATAGAAAAAGATGATGAAACCTTCTGGATGCTGTACCTGGATCAGAATGGTAATGAACAGTGGAGAAAGCATGTGACAGGAGAATCAAGGCAGAGAGAAGAAAGACTTTCAGATTTGAAACTGAACCGGGATGGTTCCATTATCCTGGCCGGGACCAGTGCCAAAGAACTGGGGAAAGAGAACTGGAAAATTGTGAAGCTGGGAGACAAGCAGGTCAGCCAATTGATCGAAAAACAGGATATCAAGATTTATCCGAACCCCGTATCTGATTATGCTTATGTAGAAATCGGCTTTGATTTCAAAGAAGCTTATATTCTGTTGTATGATATGAGCGGAAGACAACTTCAGAGTCTGAAGACAAAGAATAATGTGACCAAGATTAATACACAAGCTTTGGTACAGGGCGCTTATCTGGTGACCATAAAAACTGATAATAATAAAACAGCGAATGCAAAGCTGATTAAGAAATAAAAAACTGAGAATCATGAAAAAAATACTATTGAGTGCCTTTTTACTGACTGCGCTTTTAGGAAATATTGAGGTTTCCGGGCAGGAAAAAATAGGACTTCAGAAATATGATTATGTAACGAATGGAGATGCTAATATATATCAGGGAATACCTAATATTTCCCTGCCATTATTTGGGTTGGATATCCCGACTGCAGGAGTAGGAATTAATCTTTCGGTAAATTACACTACAGAAAGTTTAGCTGCTTATAGTCTTATCAGTGATGTTGGTAAAGGCTGGAATATTTCCAGTGTGGGAAGTATTGTAAGGAACAAAACCCGTATGGCAGAAGATTATAAGAAAGCTAAAAACAGTAATGTGATAACTTCTGATGTTTTTAACTACAACTATCCAGGTGGTGGTGGAAAATTTTTTATCACCAACCATAGTATTTCTAATGAACCCATAGCCCTACATCTTTCCCCATCTAATGATAAAATCAATATTACTAAGGACTCAAAAGAAGGGAAAATAAAATCTTTTACTATTACGGATACAAAAGGAAATACGTACCTGTTTGATAAAGTGAATGTCAACAAAATAGTAATATCAGATATTACTGCAACCACAAAAACAGTTAATAGTGCTTTCCTTCTCTCAAAGATTTTCAATGTTAAAAATGAAGAAGTTGCTGCTATTGATTATGAAACAACTACAGAACCGTTTAATGGAACAGATTTTTTACAACGGCATAAAATAAAAAAGATTGCAGTTCTAGGAGTAGGAAGTATGGAATATTTGTACAATAATGTAGGGTCGCACCCATCATTAAGTATGGATCAGTATGAAGATTGGTACCAATTAAACAAACTTGTCCTTAAAGATGCCAGAAATGCTGTTGTAAATCAATATACATTTCAGAAATCAGGCAATCTAATAGGACTCATTAATTTGGATAAGAATGGTAACCAGATTCAGAAATTCTCTTTTGAGTATAATTCGATACCCACGCAGGCAGGATTAGGAGTTGATTCATATGGTTATCACAATGGATTTAAACCTTGTGATTTTGACAGCGGGGTTTATCGTATTGAGAGTCAGAGATACCATGATGCTTGTTCCTATGGCGCATTAAAGAGCATTATTTTACCCACAGGAGGAAGAACTGAGTATGAATTTGAATCTCAGGCGACATCATCACCTTACACTACAACAGGGACTTATAATTTCTATCCCTATTCTCCCTTGGAGAAAATCCATACGATCACCTATAAAACAGAGCCGGGTCAAGGCCCTGCACCTTATACTGTGCCTGCAGATTATAAAGTTGCTTTTATAAGATTTTATTATGATCCATATGGTCCCGTTAAGCCGGGATTACCACCATTGGAATCATTTCTTTCTGTTAATGGTTATGAAGTTACCCCTTATACTTATACAAATAACGGTACGGATTTTAGCTGTGAGCGTGTGTTTACAGGAGGAGGCCAGGGAACGCTTAATTTCAGTGTTTCTGGTAAAAGTATAGGTGGAATAGAGCTCTATGCGTACAAAAAAACAGCGTTTGATCCTAATGAGTATGGAAACGGCCTCCGTATTAAAAGCATCAAAAATTTTAATCCCGGATCTTCCACACCAATTTCCTACACAAAATATGAATATAATATATTTGAAGAGCCAACACGCTCCAGTGGAAAAGAACTTGATTTTAGCCCGAATGTAGACTATATTGGTGACCGAAAGGAAATAAAGCCTGTTGGATACACAAATATCAAGGTTACAGATATGATAAATGGGAGTTATTCAAAATATTATTATAGAGATCCCTATAACATTACCCCTGGCATAACGCCTTCTTATACTGGTGAAGAAGAGATGAATACTTACCTCTCCATGATGGGGTTGCTTGAAAAAAAAGAAACGTACAGCGAGGGGCAAATGCTTCAGAAAACAGAGATAAACTATCAGTTTAAAGAAGTGATGCTTCCAAATATTATGCAAGGCAGCTACCCACCTTCACCTGTGAAAAAGATTGTCATTGCAAAACAAGGATCTACTACGGAGAATTATATTTCTGGCACTGTTAAAAAACTGGTTACAAGCTCAGAAAGTATTTTTGATGATACCTACAGCAATATGATTGCTTCCAAAGAAACCCTTCAGGATGGTACGGTGGTAGAAAAGACCCTTCTTTAT
This sequence comes from Chryseobacterium arthrosphaerae, assembly GCF_001684965.1. Taxonomy (NCBI): domain Bacteria; kingdom Pseudomonadati; phylum Bacteroidota; class Flavobacteriia; order Flavobacteriales; family Weeksellaceae; genus Chryseobacterium; species Chryseobacterium arthrosphaerae. The sequence continues at coordinate 1,092,779 of NZ_MAYG01000001.1, forward strand.
CCTGCTGATAAGGGCGTACAAAAACTGGTAAATGCCAATATGATCAATATTCCTTTGGAAACTTCTACCAAAAGAAATGGTAAACTAGTCGGAAAAGCAGAAACTAAGTTTGACGACTCATCCCATTTGTATCCAACTTCTGTTATAGGTTATAATATGCAGACCCAAGCCCCTTTTACAGCTTCCACACTCGATGTATATGATGCTAAAGGAAACCTTGTGCAGGTTACAGGTAAAGACGGTATACCGGTCACTACGATCTGGGGATATTATCAGACGCAGCCTATTGCCGTGATCACGGGAGCCTCCTATTCCCAGGTAGCAGCACTTCCGGTTGTTACAGCTGCTATTTCAGCGTCTGATGCAGATCATGACAATCCAGCTAATGAGCCGGCTTTGCTGCAGGCATTGGAAAACCTAAGGAAAGATCCTGCCCTCAAAAACTTCAGCATCAGCGCATCCACTTACGACCTGATGATAGGGGTTACCAATTCTATATCAGCCAATGGGATCAGGACGAGCAATATTTATGACAGTGCCAACCGGTTAATTAAGGTGACCGATGCGCAGGGAAAGGTATTGAAGGAGAACCAGTACAACTATAAACACTAACACACCATGAAAAAAAATATAATAATACTCTTTGGGTCTCCAGTCTTGAAAAGGAAGCAAAACCGGAAATATTTTTCACTTTTCATTCTTCTTTTTTCATTCAATATTATTGCGCAGACCAACCTGAGTACCTCAGAAAACTTTATCTATACAAAATCCTGCCTGGATGCAGACTGTATCAAAAGATCCGAAGCCGTACAATATTTTGACGGCCTGGGAAGACCCGTTCAGTCCATTGCCTTGAAAGCCACTCCTTTAGGGAGAGATGTGGTAACCCCTATAGAATATGATTCCAAAGGCCGTGAGGCTAAGAATTACCTTCCTGTTCCTCAAAGTGGAACACAGAACGGGGCAATCTATACCAACCCGTTGGGAAATGCATCTTCCGCCGGATACGGAAATGAAAGGATCTATTCTGAAAAGATCTATGATCATATTTATACAGGAAGAGTGAACCAGTTGGTGCCGCCAGGGAATTCCTGGTCCCAGAAACCTTCGAATATGTCTTACGGAACCAATACTGACGGAGAAGTCCGAAAGTTTATCATCACGACCGGATGGCTGGACGGAAGAACCGATTCCGGGATTTCCCTATCCGGAAGCTATACCGCCAACCAGTTGATGAAAACTTCCGCCGCAGATCCTGATGGCAACGTCACTACTGAATTTCAGAATGGAGAAGGCCAGACAGTTCTGGTAAGAAAGAATGACGGAACAAAAGAAGTGGATACTTATTATCTGTACAATGAATATGGTCAATTGGTGTATGTACTTCCGCCTTTAGCCGTTGGCGATGCTGTTCCTGATCAGACTGCATTGAATAACCTTTGTTACCAATACCGTTACGACGGGCTGGGAAGGCTTGTAGAGAAAAAACTTCCCGGAAAAGGCTGGGAATATATGGTCTATGATAAAGCAGACCGACTGATTGCTACCCAGGATGCCGAATTAAAGAAAAAAGGACAATGGCTCTATACCAAATATGACGGATTGGGGAGAGTTGCTATTACCGGAATATGTACAGGAAGCGAGAGGTCTCAGGAGCAGGATATTGCCAATGGATACAGTGCAAACAGAGTCAATAGAATCAATACCGCTTTTTTTGAGAGGCAGGGGATGGATGTTTATTATGATAATCCGGATGCCACATATCCCAATTCATCAAAGTGGGTGACACTATTATCCTTAAACTATTATGATACCTATCCACAATATAGTTTTAGTCCTGCTTTTCCGACGTCAATACTTGGGCAATCTGTGATTACCGATATCCAGAATGCTCCTGTGAATACCCAGGCTATGCCAACCTTAAGCCTGGTAAAAAATATAGAGGATGATAACTGGACCAAAAGTTATGTTTATTATGATGTCAAAGGAAGATCGGTGGGATCCCATAGCATCAATCACCTTGGAGGCTATACCAGAACAGAATCGGAACTTGATTTTGCCGGAGTGGTGAAGCAGACCAAAGTGTATCATAAAAGACTCAGTACCGATACTGAAAAAGTTCTTACTCAGAATTTTGAGTATGACAGTCAGAACCGTTTAAAGAAACAAACCCATCAGGTAGATAGTGGTGCCACAGAAATACTGGCGGAAAATACCTATAACGAACTTTCACAGCTTTCACAGAAAAAAGTAGGAAACGGTCTTCAGACAATAGATTATGGCTATGATATCCGTGGCGTGATTACCAAAATTAATGATCCTGCCAACCTGGGAAATAAGCTTTTCGGATATGAAGTGAAATACCAGAACCCCGAATATGCCAATGTAGCTCCGGGAAAAAGCAATGGGAATATCTCTGAGGTAGACTGGAAAGTATCTTCAGACGGTATCCTTAAAAGGTATTCTTATGTATACGATCCGCTGAACCGCCTTAAAGATGCCATTTACTCCGAACCCGGAACAACGGTTCCTTATAACAATAAATATAATGAGCATGTCACTTATGACCTTAATGGAAATATCAAAACCCTGAAAAGAAACGGTTTTGCTATTTTTGGAAATACAGCAACCATGGTAGATGATCTGGTGTATCAGTATACAGGAAACCGCCTGGATAAGGTAATTGAAAATGCATTGAATGACACCGGATATGAAGGGGGAAATAATACCATGAGCTATGATGCCAATGGAAATATGACGACCATGCCGGATAAAGGCATACAGTCCGTCGGTTATAATTTTATGAATCTCCCTGATACGTTTAATATTATACAGACCTTTCTGGGAGAGACAAGCTACGTGAATCTGAATTATTTATACCGTACTGACGGAACAAAACTAAGAAAAATCCATACCAGCCAGAGAAGCGGAAGAGGAAGTACCTTGAGCACTGTTATGACGGATTATCTGGATGGCTTTCAGTATGATTTTAGGGATTTGGGGGGAATTCAGCCCTGTCTGACCTGTAAGACAGAGTCAGCTTATGAGGAACAGGCCTACACCAAAGCAGGAGTTTTACAACCGGTGAACTCTGACTGGACCCTCGATTTTGTAGCCACTTCAGAAGGTTTTTACAGTTTCACGGAAAACCGTTATATTTACCAATACCGTGACCATTTAGGAAATGTAAGGGTAAGTTTTACAAGAAACAGCGAAGGTGCTCCTCAGATTACAGATACCAACAATTACTATCCTTTTGGATTGAGCCATATAGGACAGGATAAAGGCCTTTTAGGCGGTTATCTGAATTATAAGTTCGGCGGTAAAGAGCTTCAGGAAACCGGTATGTTTGATTTTGGAGCCAGATTCTATATGCCGGATCTGGGAAGATGGGGCGTGATAGATCCATTGGCCGAACAGATGAGGAGATACTCACCGTATAACTATGCTTACAATAATCCTGTGACGTTTACAGATCCGGATGGAAGGAAGCCTATGGCTCCGGACCAGGAACAGGCTCAATGGATGTTTCCAATGTCTCTTTGGTCTTTTTATGCCAACGGCGGGGGCAATGGTGCGGAGCTTAATGAATTTATAGCCCAGAATAATGGAATGGGAGCGTTTCAGGATCTGCTGACAGGAACGATGGGGAAAAAAGGAGGTGGAGGAATGAATGCTAAAAATGTTGATTCTTTTGTGAAAAATGGGGTCCCTTATGAACGAGCAGTTGTATTAAGCAATGGAGGACAGATGTCTTTTGATGAATGGGTGAATGGAAATAATGGTGGGGGAAATAATATGGGGCCTAATTTCAGGTTTCCAGAAGGAACAGAGGCTTTTTATCAGAAAAATTATCCTGGTTTCTATAACTTTATAAAAAATCAATTACCTAATATGGTGGGGGATGGTAATTTTATGAAAGCTTTAAGCAGTGCCAGCGGATTTTCTGTAGAAGAACTTACAGAGTCCTTTAAATATGGAAAAGGAATGTTTTTGAAAGTTATGGATTTAACTTTAGGAGATGCTGAATACCTATATGGAGGTATTACAGAAAGTAATACCAGAAATATGGCAGCTATCGATACACCGGTCTTAGCTTGGTTTGAAAAAGCAAATAGAAATCCTCAGTCAATAGAAGGTTTAACTAATCTAATGTATATGTCTGCTCTTATCGGTCATGAATCAGCACATTGGGGGGACGATATAAAAAGAACTGTAAAATATGGTAGTACTGGTTTAGGAGCAACTTATGGTGATGTAGGAAATTTTTTCGAACAAAGAGCTTTCGGTGGTAGAATGGGTTCATATTCTGTAGGAATATCAGGGAGTATTAGAAACTACGTAAAGGCTAATTTTAAATTATTACAATCAATATTCAAATAAATATGAAAAATAGAGTCATTTTTTTTATAATAATCCTGTTTTTATTCTCTTTTTTAAATTCGTGTGCATCTATAAAAGAGAACAAACAAAAAGATATTTTTCTCCAACAATTTATTAATAATGATGGAATAATAAATAGTCTAGAATCTTTTTATAGTGGAGAAACTATCACTATTTATGATGAAAATAAAGTGCTAGTAAAAGCAGGTAAAACTTTTAATACAGCATCTAAAAGAGTTGATATAGTGATTTTAAAACCACAAAATAATCAATATATAACTATTAAAAATTTTATTCTCAATCGAAATTTGACATGTTTAACTTTTTTAAATTCAGATAGAGAAGAAGGGATTGTTATTTATTTAAAAAGAAGAGATAATAATGATGAATGGAAAATTTCAAATATGCTTAAACAAGGAACTCGATAAGTAATGTATCAATTGGGTAAAAATTAGTGAATTGAACTTTCAAGACTCTAATCCCCCCTTTAAGCTGGTGCGAGCGTCTTGCCCGTATCTGTATGAAATAACAACACTTTACTATTTTGTAAAGTGTTGTTTACTGTAAGAGCTGCCAGTATGATTTTTTGAAGTATAGAAAATAAGTGTAATTTAAAATTATTATTGTTTGGTATGTGGTATGAGCAAGATGCTCGGTTGGGGATATTCACCGTATAACTATGCTTACAATAAAACCCCAGGCTCCGGACCAGGACCAAGCTCAATGGATGTTTCCAATGTCATTGTGGTCTTTTTATGCCAACGGCGGGGGCAATGGTGCGGAGCTCAATGAATTTATAGCCCAGAATAATGGAATGGGAGCGTTTCAGGATCTGCTGACAGGAACGATGGGAAAAAAAAGGAGGCGGAGGAATGAGTGATTCAAGAGTAAGTAATCCTAAACCTAAAAATAATACTGGGCCAGGATTAATAAAAAAAATTGGAAAATTCTTTGGAAGGCTTTTTGGAAAGAGTAAAAGTGCAGTTGTAGGCGTTGTCTCTGTCGGTGCCGCTACATTTGAAGGCTTTGCTCCTCCAGTAGAATTTGGCCGAATTATAGCAAGAATGGCGGGTTATGCAAGATTAGGCGTATGGGGGTTACCTTTAATGTTAAATGGAGATAGCAGTTTTTCTGCGAATTCTAAGCCGATAAGTGGTACTATTGATATTCCTGCTACAACAACGACTGATGAATCAGACCCAGAGCAAAGGATTACATTATATAGAGGCGTTTCATCAAAAATATTTCATAATGATAATAGCCAATATATAAATGCACATTTTGGAATTGCAATTCCGAAAGGATATTTACAGGTTAATTCACTTTATGGTCCCCACCAAGATATGCAAGCACACGCAGACAGTGATAATTATAGTATTTGGACAAGTTGGACTACTAGTAAGGAAACTGCTAGAGATTTTGCTACAGGAATAGCTTTTGGACCAGCAGTTCCTGGAATTATAATGTCAAAAAGTTTTAAGGTTGGTGTAGCAAATCCTAATCCCTATACTTTGGGTGAAAACGAGTGGCTTGTTCCTGGTGTAGTTTATGGTGCAAAAGTAGAATATGTCCTTCCTAGACCTGGACAATAAGTAGATTTAATTTAATAATTTATTATAAAATACTATCTAAAAATGAAAGAATTAATTTATTCTAAAATAAAAGAATTTGATCCTCAATTACATGATTTTGAAATCTCATACTCAAATCATCCTCTATTGTTGGATGATGTAATTTTGTCCTATAAAGGAAGAAATAAATTAGCCAAAAGCGAAAGTATAAAAGAATTAACATATGAGATATTAAAAAATCTTCTTTTAATTAAAAACGAATCAGTTGAATATGTAAAATTTGTTGTTGTAAGATATAATATTACGAGTAGGCTGTTTGTTTTCGCTGAAGACTATTCAAAAGTTTTTTTTGATTTTACATCTCCAATTGAAAATGATTTAGAATCTAATTAAAGGATAAAGTGCCCCCCGCTCCCGCACGATTGTATCGTGTGGTGGATAACATAAAACTCCTTGCAAATGCAGGGGTTTTATATTAACAATATATTTTCAATAAATATTTTTGAAAAATATAAAATGAATAACTGATTTAGTAGTATTCTTTCCTCAACTGGTGCGAGCGCTCGTATCTGTATGAAATAACAACACTTTACTATTTTGTAGAGTATTGTTTACTGTTAGAACTGCTAGTATGATTTTTTGAAGTTTAGAAGATAGGTGTAATTTTAGAAATTATGTTTGGTACGGGCAAGATGTTCCCCTAAGCTGGTGCGAGCGTCTCGCTTGTATCTGTATGAAATAACAACACTTTACTATTTTGTAGAGTGTTGTTTACTGTAAGAGCTGCTAGTATGATTTTTTGAAGTATAGAAATAAATGTAATTTTAGAAATTATTTTTGGTACGAGCAAGATGCTCGCACCAGCAGCGGGGCAAAATGCAGAGGCTTTGTATTAACAATATATTTTCAGTAAATATTTTGAAAAATATAAAATGAATAACTGATTAAACCGTATTTTTTCCCTCAATTGATGCAAGTGTCTCGCTCGTATCTGTATGAAATAACAACACTTTACTATTTCGTAAAGTGTTGTTTACTCTAAGAGCTGCCAGTATGATTTTTTGAAGTATAGAAATAAATCTAATTTTAGAAATTATTTTTGGTACGGGCAAGATGCTCGCACCAGCTTGGGAAAATATTTCATTAAGCATTTGTAATTCTATTTCTATAACATGAAAAATAAATGTAGATTTATGATTGACAAACGTAAGACGCTTGTAAAATATTCATTCTTGAAAAGTATGTATAATCATTATTGCATAATTTATAAAGATCAGACATGAGTTATAATATTCAAATATTCAGAATTGAAACTAAAGAACGGGAACAAAAATTAAAGTCAGAGGATTTTTTTGAGAATGATGAAAACCTGGTTCCCTTTACAGATCAGCAGTTTCAGGAACTGAAAGAAAGACTTCTGCAATATGGATATCATCTGACAAAAGAAGATGAATACGGACTTCATTTTAATCATGAAGATGAAGATTACGGCATGGTATTACTTACTTCGCACGGCCTTTATTTTAGTGCCGGATGGAATCACAATTCAATTTTTGAAATCGGTATGATCGCTTCAGAGTTTACCGACTCTGGGGAATTTGCCAAATATGATCCGCAAAATGGGGAATGGGAAGAAGTATAGGTCATGGCTGGTTGTATACTGAATAACTTCAGTTATTGTCAGGAGTCCAATGACAGGCTCAATATCTGCATAGTTTTGCATAAGGAGTATGGGCCGGTTTTTCATATTTCAGACAGTTATTGAAGAATATTTCTTACGGAGACTCAATCATTTTTCCTTGAACAATATTAGCCTGAAATTCTTTATACCGCTTTTAAGATGATCGGTTATTTCAGGATCAGAATCCATTATCAATAAAAACAGTTGTAATTACCTGAATTACAACTGTTCTTTTTATCATTTCAATGATTTTTTTTTAGAATCTCAAGGTCGCTGCTACAGACCACGTTCTTCCGAATCCTAAGAATCCTGTATTGCCGTCTGCAATTCCCTGATATACTCTGCCGGCCTGCTGATAAGTTTTTCCTGCATCAGGGCCATTGGCAATTTTATCCCCTGCGAAAATGTTGGAACTTAATTCAGAAATATAATATTTATTGAATAAGTTGTACACATTAGCTCTTAATGTAAGAGATTTTTTCGCATCAATTGTGAACTTGTAAGAAGCCCCTACATCAAAAAGATTATAGCTTGGTAATTTTACAATTCCTCTTTCTCTATCTGCTTCAGTAAGGAAGTTGATAGGGTTGAACTGGGCATATAATTTGTCATAATATTCCCAGTTGGCATCAATGCTGAAAGCTTTGGTAATATTATAGTCAATACCAAGGCTTGCCGTTGTCTGGGCTGCATCTCCCACTTTAAGATCTTTGATGTTGATCATCCCTGTTGCTCCGGAAACTTCCTGGTTGCTTTGAACATCCAGAATGTTGAAATTTGCATTTCCTTTATATTTCCAGTTACCCAATGATACCATCCCTCTCAGTCTAAGGTTGGAGAAAGGTCTTGCTTTAGCTTCCAGCTCAACTCCCTGGTGAAGCTGTCCCACATTCAGGGCATTGTAGAAATAAGCATTTCCAGGTTTTAATTGAGAGAACTTGGCAACATCCGCTGCCGTGGCATTGAATGTTCTTGAGATGAATCTGTCATCCCATTGCGTCCTGTAGGCATTGATGTTCACATCCACATAACGTGATTTGAACCCATATCCCAATTCTACAGAGAAAATTCTTTCATTCTTCGCATCGTTATAGATATTCTGGTTGGAAGGGAACAATGCATTAAATAAAGGCTGTCTTGAGATCACTCCGGTATTGAAAAATACATTGTGGTGATCATCTATATTATAGTTGGCACCTCCTTTTACAATATAACCCGTTTTGTGATACCATTTGGTTTCCTGATTTCCGGGAGTATACAGCATATAGTCTCTTCGCTTATAATATTGTTCGGAAACCGATCCCTGAACTGATGCACTTAGTTTTTCAGAACTGTATTCCACCATTCCGTATACGCCGGCCCATTTTACCAGCCCTTCGTTGTAGATCGATACTTTCTGAGCATTATTAACCTTTGTAAGAGGTTCAGGCTTTACTGTACGGTCAATATAATATCCTTTTGGAGCATTCGCTGTACCGGGAACAAATAGTGCATCCGAGCCTAACATATCTGTAACGATATCATAAAGCGCTCCTTTGTATGTTTTAAGATCAATCCCTCCGTTGAAGGTCCAGTTGTTTTTCTTATAATTAAGGTCTGCGATCGCTCCGTACCAGTCATGAGCATTGATACTTTGCTTTCTTACAATACCACTGGTTCCGTTTAAGGTCGCTACATATTGTCCGTTATAATCAGACGGGGAACCTGCAGGTGCCGTAAATGTTGATTTCTGGAAGTTGTTTCCATTATAATCGGTTACCAGACCACCTCTGTTGTAACGGTAAATCATATCCCAATTAATAGTACCGTCTCCGCCCGGACCGTAGTTCATGAAGTTCATGGTCTGTCCGCTGGCGTTTTTAATGGAACCGTTAAGTCCGGTACCACCGCCGCCACGTCCCCATGATCCGTAAACCACAGTGGAAAGTTTCAGGGCATCATTAATATTCCAGTCCCAGTTAAGAGAGGCAATAGGCTTATGGTAAAAGTTCGGTGCTAAATTGAATTGAGATCCGTTCAGCATTCCCGTTTGAGGATTATATCTTCTGCCGTAGGTATCCAATTGTCTCAGGGTAGCCACATTCGCTCCGGTTGCTGAAGACCTTCTTGTATCGTGTACCTGAGGCGCTCCCGTAGCAATGAAGTTGAAGGCATGCTTTTCATTAGGCTTAAATCCTGTAGAGAAAAACCATGAGTAACCTTCTCCTTTGGTTCCGTTGATGTATCCGTCACCTTGCCAGCGGGAAAGCAATACTGTGGTTCCCCATTTGTTTTTTAATCCGGAAGAATACATTGCTGATAATCTGGAGTAGTTGTCATTACCAACTTCACCCTTGATCATTGCTTTTTGTTCAGCATCGGTAGCTTTCGTCACAATATTGATCGTTCCTCCTACAGAAGGAACTACAAATTTGGAAGCCCCAAGACCTCTCTGGATCTGGATAGAGCTCGCAATATCAGCCAACCCGGTCCAGTTTGACCAGTACACAGTACCTCCCTGCATGTCATTAACAGGCTGACCATTGATGATAACCGCAATATTGGCCCCATCAAATCCTCTCATGTTGATCCTGCTGTCTCCAAATCCGCCACCTACTTTGGTAACGTACACGGATGGGGTAGACTTCATAATTTCCGGAAATTCCCTGTTTCCCAGCTTTTCCTGAATTTCTGCAGATTTAATAGTGGAAACCGCAACAGGAGTTTTTCTTTCTTTGGCGGTTTGGGAAAGGTTTCTTCCCACTAACATCACCTCATCAATAGATTTGGATTTTTCTAAAGAATCCTTCGTACTCTGCCCGTAATATAAGGCGGCCGTTGGTAATACAAGCGCTATAAATAGTCGCTTTTTAAAAATAATGCTCATGAAATAAACTAGCGTGTTTGATTTTTAAGGCTGCAAAGATGAAAATTTATTTTTGAATTGAGTATTAAATCTTTATCATGTGATTTGATAAAGAGGGGAATAGAGCAGTTGACAGACTGTTTTTCAGGTCTGTTAATTTTACATAATATTTTAATTAATAATTAGTTGTCTTTGATAATTAGGATAAAATAAATGTTTTTAAAGAATATTGATGATTTTTTACATGTTTTTAAATTGTGATAAGTACATTGTTTTATTTATTATAGGGTTTTTATTATATTTATTTACAAAAAGCTAAACAATGAATTTAAATTTACTTGAGAAAGCAATCGCTATTGCCGTACAGGCCCACGCAGGCCAGACAGATAAATCCGGGAAACCTTATATTCTGCATGTCTTGCGGGTGATGATGAAAGGAAAAAGCGAAGATGAAATGATAGGAGGGATATTGCATGATCTGGTGGAAGATACCGACTGGACGTTTGAACAACTGAAAGAAGAAGGGTTTCCACAGCATATCATCGCCGCATTGGAGCTTGTGACAAGAAAAGACAGAGAAAAATATTCAGATTTTATCCAACGAATTTCCGGAAATCCTCTGGCCGTCGCAATTAAATTAAATGACCTCGATGACAATATGAACGTAAACAGGCTTAATGAAGTGACAGTGAAAGATGCTGAAAGACTTTCCAAGTATATCAATGCCCGTAAATATTTGGAAACAAATGGGGCAGGTACAAAAGTTGGGGGATAATATTATTTGTATTGATGAATTGAATTAATGCAAAGTTTTATCACCTTTTCTGATATTCCTGAGGGTGCAAAGAATGGAATTAATGAATTTGATTCTTATGAAGCGGACATATAGCCATACACCTCCTTCAACGGCGAAGCTTTTCATTCTTTGCTACCTTAAAAATAAAACATTCAAATGATCTCTCTTTGCGTTTTTTATAATAGTTTATTTTATTCAACGTGATGAGCCCAATGAGTTCTATGGATTTCCTTCTCAATTCCGAATGAAAGTGACTTTGCTTTCACCAGATAAAACAAAATGTATCCATATTTTAACGACCAGAGCGACATGATAGCTTTCCTCGGAGAATATGAGAAGCGTATCAATGGTGCAAAAAGGATTGCCATACTGCGGATGCAAACGGTGGAATAGAACTTGTCTCAGAAACTGTCAATTCAATTGGTAAAATTTCGATTGTTTGGTATTCGTTTGAAAACGTAAAGTGGTCAAAAGTTCAGAAAGCCATTGAAAGGTTAGAGGAAATTGCCAGTGATACTGGTGAGGTTAACAAGAAGTTCTCGGCACCAATATTAGCACTTACAGGTGAAGTGACAGGAAGTTTTTCCAAAGACAAAACCGGTAAGGTCCTGCAGCTTAACGGAGATAAAGCCAGTGCAAACTTTGTACAACCACCTAATGCAAGCGAATCTCTTTCTAATGAGAAGAAAGACCTTGAAAGCATTATATACAAAATGACCAATTCCGTAAACATTTCCCCAGAAGCTTTAGAGGGATTAGGGAATATGCTTGCGACTGAAAACGCTGCTTTCCTATTCATGCTACCGCATCTTAAGGTAATGGACAAAATGAGTGTTTACGTGCCGGCCCTTAAACGTAGAATGTCTATCGTTAAATCTTTCTTCCAATTAATGAATACAGGTTTCCGCAATAGCGATTTGGACGCAGAACCTGTAATAATTCCTTACATTATCAATAACGAGGCTACGTTCTATGAAATGCTAATGTCAGTCAATGGAAATCAGCCATTATTTAGTCAAAAAGCAACAATGGAGAAAGCCGGAATCAAGGACGTGGATAAAATGCAAGAGGAAATTAAGAAAGAAATGGTAACTATAAAAAGCAAAGAATTAAATAATCAGTCAACAACTAATTAATAAAATTGCTAGATTTGATTAAATAACCTTAAAATTTATAAACATGTTTATTCAAGTCACAAAGAAAGATTCAATATGTTTTATTAATGTAAAAAACATATGTACAGTTGAAAATTGGAGTGGCGGTGGTGCACTTATAAAAATGAACGACAGTAATAATGTATTTTGCAAGGAAAGTCTAGAAGTAGTGATGGAGAAAATAAATTCGGTGAAATAACTTTTCAGTAATGTACTATGGAAAAATTACATCAGCCTTCTCTTTGAGAGGGCTTTTTGTTATATTTGTTGAAAACTAAACTATGTTATTATTGAGTTTGACAAAAGAGGAAATGACTTTTTTAACAGACACTAGCCGAACAATAATTCCTTTATTTGCAGCAATGGCTGGTGCATATCTTACATATAGGTTTCAAAAAAAAGATAAAATAAGAGACCATTTATTTACTTACAAAGTTAAGACTTATTCTGCATTAGTTGAAGGGGTGATCGATGCAAAAAGAGAATTAGAAAAAATAAGAAATGATAATTTTTTGACATTCTCGACACCTAGGAAGAAAAGTAGTGAAATTTGGGATGATTTTAGAAAATTAACAGCAGAGCAGGCATTATTTATGAGTGATAAAACATCTAAGGATTTATCAACAATACATGATGCTATTTTTTCTATAGTGTATCTTGAAACACTAAATCCAGCATATAAAACAAATGATACTGAAGAACAATACAAAGAAGCGCTAACCAAATCTATATACGAATGTAATCAATTCATTAAGAAAGTACAGGGTGATCTTAAAATTGATCGACTAAATAATAATAAATTGTAGACGCAACCCCTTAAATGACCTATATTTATGCATAAGTTTTTTTTATTATGTTCGCTAAAAAACTAGTAAGTAGAAGGCTAAAGTGATCTTCCTATTCATAAAGAATAACCCCCTTGATCGGGGGCTTTATTTATATCTAGAAGGATATCCAGGGTTCTCTAGATCTTTTATTAAGTTCTGAAGATAATGAACTGTAAAGAAATGTTTTTGATTAGTAATGTGCTCATAGCTTGTTTCACCAAAGTTATTAGTGCATAAAAGATTAAATTCTTTAATATCCTCTTCTTCTACGACAATTTTCAATATTTCTTGGACATTAACATCTTTGCTGTATGTTTTAATTTTTCCTTTCTTTTCATCCAATTCAAATCCTAATTTAACCAACCATTCCTCTGATAATGGTATTGGCTGAAACGCATTAGCATCGAATTTTTCCATTTGTTCAACATCATGCTCTGATATAATGTAATTATGATTTCCAGAATTGTTAGCAAAATTACCTGCTTTAAAAAAGTGATTATTCATGATCGTTTTTCTTCAAATATAACTCTTTTCCTTTAAGTGCGTAGAAAAGATTTTGGAATTCATGAACATACTTTACTTCTAATTCATCATCATAATCGCCCAACTTTATGATCCAGCCTTTAGACGGACGACAAACAAAATCTCTGTGAGAAATTCCACTGTCTAAAGTGTATTCAAATTGGCTTGCATATTCATCACTTGGATTATACTTTGTACCGTCATTGCTTTCAAATCCAAAACCTAGTAGCCATTCCTCAGTTAATGGAATTAAGTTAATTCCTGGCGTTTGAAGCAAAGCATATCGGTTTTCTCCTCCGGACTTATATCTAAACATAATTTCCTCAGCCATAATACCGGTTATTTCAGATAGTGTACTTCCAAAGTTTATATAATTCCCCAATCTAAATTCGTTACTGTTCATAAGGTAATTTTTTTACAATAATACAAAGATTTAAAAAGAATTAGGTTTTGCTAAGCAAACAATATATGAGTTTAATATTCTTCAATTTGCTTTAAAAGAAGATTTGCGTCTTCAATTATTGTTGGCTGCGGAATCTGTTTAAAAACAATTCCATCCTTAGGAGATGCGCCAGTTATTGTTTTGTCCTTATGGACCGTCAGAGAGTTCCAAATATTCTCTGTAAGTTCTTTCTGGTAGTTGGTACAGAAAGTAGTTCCGTTTGCTTCCCGGATAGTCTCTTTTTGATATCCGTTTTCTGTTAGGAAGTTGTAGAAATTAAAGTTGCTCATAGAATTATATTTTGTTTTTATATATTTTATTATCTATTTTGCATTTTTATAAATGATGAGAAAATTTAAAATTTGGTATTTTACAAACATATCTGCAAACATTAGTATTGCGCTAATTTCTTTCTTTTTTTCTGCGTCTTTAACAATGTTCGCTGTCTTTTATAATCAATATAATATTGAACACATTGAGAACCTTTATAATAAAAGATCTAGCGAACTGGACTCAATCGCAGAAAATACGGAAAGAGATGTGTATAAATTAACGAAAATGGTTTCTTTTAAACAGGTTCAAGACTCAGTTTTTAAAAGAAATTCTAAACAGCTGGATGTATTATTAAAATCTGTTGCTTTTTATAACCGTAAAGGGAAAAGGATGGATTCCTCTAAATACTATGCGCGTGAATTGAAGTCCATTAATACACTACTACCTTTTGACATTGGAAAATTACAGGCTTATTCTGGAATTGACCTTCAGGAGAGGGGAGCAGAGTATGAAATAAATTTGAGATATATAAATTCTCAATACCAGCTTTCTAAAAGTTTAGAAAATTACTTCAGGCATAAAATAAAAAAGAACGATAAAATCGAAGATCAGATTAGTGATTTAATAATTAATGCATCAGCACAACATCAATATTACAAAGACACTTTAAACAGCAGGCCTACTATACTTAGAACTCTTAAAAGAGAGAAAAATGACAAGCAGTTTGACAAAAGGGTTGCTCACTTTAAGTTTAACCAGAGATTCTATTTACTTTTATCCTATGTTTGCGTAATAATTGCGATTATTCTGTCTTATTTTGCATACATATGTGGGCATTTTAGAAGGAATTAGGTTTAAAGTTCTTGGTTTCAAATTCTTTTTACCGTTGGGAAGTAGCTGCATTTCTTCATCACATATTATAAATTTCGATTGCACGGCTAATCCCTTTTTCTAATGCTTGTTGCCTTGTTTCAAATCGGTTAGGTATTCCACAGTAAATGTTCTCATTTATTTTGTATTGCCACGGATATATACTACATATTCCTTTCCATGGAATAAGAAATATGTTTATTGAGTCTAGCCATTCAATTATTAAAGTGTCCTGAAACTTGTCAGCCAGTTTATCGAATCCGCCTTCAGGATGAAAAATAATTTCGTCTTTCAGCCATTGTTCAAAATCTGTTTTTGCTTTTCCCGATAACATATCTTTTATTTTTTAAGCCACTCAATTACCTTATGAGTGTGGAACATTAATTTAGTTTTCTGCTTTCTATTTTCATAGCCTCCTATAATCAATTCTTCAGGTAAAAGTTTGTTGTCGATTAAGGAGTAAACACGTCTTCTAGGCTTTCCGATTATCTGGCAGAACTGATCCAAAGTAAGAGATATTGACTTCGATAATTCTACCAGGTGAGACGCTTCCATTACATCCCGGAGCGTCATATCTGCCATTCTTTCCAAATTCCTGAACAATTGCATGATTCATCAACAAGATCAGTGAAGAGCGACGATAGCATTTTCTTGTACTGATTGTAGCTGTAATTTGACAAACTGCATGCTTCCAATACCTTTTTTATATGGATGAGCTCAACATCTTTGATTTTTAGGAAATCCAATTCCAGTTTAGTCAGATTCAGTTTAAATCGATTCAAAGCCGACTCAACAACTTTTACATGTTCCGGAGTGTAGGTTTTTCTCTCTAATGCTTCGGTCAATGAAAGATTGGGATTCAATTCTTCCTCCATAAACACGAATTGCTTAGTTCTGGGATTATAATCTTTCTCGTCGAGTAGGGTAGTCATCTGCTTTAATAGCAGCTTTTCGATTTGCTTCTGTTCTTTTTCATCCTTAAACCTGTTTAGTCTTCGCCGGTAGGTAAATGGTTTTTCCCGATCTGGTTCGTAAAAGCGACATGGAATAAACCAATCATCTTTTGAGCTGGTCACTAGGAAATCGGATCTCTTGCATCCGAAATTGAGGTTTTTCATACGTATTAATTTTGTTACTGATTAATACGCTTCCAAAAAGTATGAATCCCAAAAAAGCCCTTGTGGGAAGGGCTTAGCTGTAGTGGAGAATACGGGATTCGAACCCGTGACCTTTTGACTGCCAGTCAAACGCGCTAGCCAACTGCGCCAATCCCCCGTTTTATTTAAAGCGGTACAAAAGTAAGTATTTAAATGATATTTCCAAATATTTTATAGCTTTTTATTCAATTATATTAAATGAAAATATAATCATTATGGGGAAAAGCTGCTTTCTTATTGCATAACAAATTAATAATCAAAGACCTGGAACTTGTTAATAAAAACAGAAGCCAGATAAAATAAAAAAAGCTTTTAGACGTAAAATTATAAATAATAACAGCTATCAGGTTTCTCCGAAAGATCAGGCGTTGATTTCCTGATCGCCTCCATTAGTTTTGTTGCAGCAAATGTTCCCATTCTGTACCCGTCATTGATTTGATATTCATACGTTTCATCAAGATATTTTGGAAGGGTGCCTTCACTTATAGCAACCACTTTTTTGTTCGTATTGTTGAGATTTCTTTTGATTAATGAGCTGTGAAGCCCCATTAATGTTTCGTCGCTCATTGCAAAAAAGCCATCAAATGAATGATCATCTAATAATATATCCAGTTTCTGTTTTACCATATCAGCAGATTTGCAGAATAGAATGTGCAGTTGTACAGCCGGAGACTGTCTGATTCTGTTTTCAAAAGACCTGAGCCTGCTTTGGGTGATTTCAAGGTTTTCATCACCAAAAATAGCCAGTATATTGTTGCAGTTTTGATCCATGAGCTTTTCTGCACACTGTTCAGCCGTTTTTATATTGTCAAAAATTACAGATTCAAAAGTATGCTGGGGAACAGTTTTATCGAAAATGATAACGGGAATTTCCATTTCTTTCAGTCTTTTCAGATGTTCAGCATCTTTGGTCTCATTTGTTAATGAAATCAGAACACCATCTACTCTGGAATTGATGCAGGTTTCTATATGTTCCTTTTCAGTCTCATAGGAATCATTGGAAGACAGGATGAAAAACCGGTATCCTTCTTTATTGAGAACTGATGAAATTCCATTAATGATAGACGGTAAAAAGAACATGGAGATTTCCGGAACAATGAGACCAATCACCTTGGAAGAATTTTTCCTGAAACTGATGGCAAAATCATTCGGAACATAATTAAGTGCTTCAGCTGCTTCCTTTACTTTGCGTTTAACAGAACTGCTTATATCAGGATGATCCTTCAATGCTCTGGAGACCGTTGAAGTACTAATGTTGAGCATTTTCGCAAGATCTTTTATAGTAATTCTTTTCATTGTAAGAGTTCATGTTAATTATTGGGAGAAATTAAGAATAATTGTAGCAAAATGTTTTGTTAATATTTGTTAAATAAATAGCTTTAATTTGTTAAAGAAAAGTTAATTTCATAAAAACTTATCCACCGCAACCGTTTGCGCAATCGTTTGAAATTAATATAGCGTTCATACCCTGTTCAAAATTCTTTTTTGAGACCCTAAAAAAAATACTTTTGAGACATAACAAAAAATTAGAAATACTATGGAAGCACAGTCGATAAAGAAATTGCTGATTTTAGGGACGATCAATACAGCTGCATTGATGTTCTCTCAGGAGACCGTTCATGATACGATTTCAGCCAGAAACAAGGTTATAGATGAAGTTGTTATTACAGGTAATTCCAATCCTAAAACTTCCATCAGGACAAGTACTTCAATTTCAACGTTAAAACAGGCTGATATCATCAATGCCGCACCAAGAACTACGGCTGAAATTTTCAGAACGATCCCCGGGATCCGGAGTGAATCTTCAGGAGGTGAAGGAAACTCGAACATTACGGTAAGAGGAGTTCCTGTTTCTGCGGGAGGATCAAGATATCTGCTGATTCAGGAGGATGGCCTTCCTGTCATGCAGTTTGGAGATATTGCCTTTGGAACGCAGGATCAGTTTACAAGATTTGATTCATTTGTGTCCAGGGTTGAAGCCCTGAGAGGAGGATCTGCATCTGTCTTTGCATCCAATTCCCCGGCAGGGATCATCAATTTTATTACGAAAACAGGAGAAAAGAAAGGAGGCAGCATTACCCAGCAGGTAGGTTTGAATTATAACAACTTCAGAACAGATGTAGACTACGGAACTCCGCTGGGAAAAGATTTTTATATTGGAGTAGGCGGCTTTTACAGGGGTGGGGACGGTCCCAGAAAAGCAGGATATATCTCTAATAACGGAGGACAGTTCCGTATATCTTTACTGAAGAAGTTTGAAAAAGGAAGTATCAGAATTTATGGTAAATATCTTGACGACAGAACTGCAGCTTATATGCCGATGCCGGTTGCAGTATCAGGTTCAGATTCCAACCCTGATTACAGCTCTCTGAGCAATTATAATATCCTAACCGGAGCCCTTCAGTCTTCTCATTTTAAAAATGACCTTACTTTCGGTGGAAACGGACAGATCCTTAAAAGTGATATCCGTGATGGGATGCACTCAGTATCCAGGACGGCAGGTTTGGAATTTAATTATGATCTGGGTGCCGGATGGAAATTAGATGCCAGGGCAAGATATGCTGCAAATGACGGACAGTTTTTAGCGCCTTTTCCAGCTGCAGTGGGCAGCAAGTCTGAAATTTTGGAATCGGTTCCCGGATATGGAAGCGCGGTCTATGCAGGAACCAACACCGACGTAGATAACGATAAAAAGTATATGAAAACAGTTTTATTCAATACCCAGCTGAATAACCTGAACAACTTTTTCAGTGATTTGAACATCAGTAAAAAATGGAGTAAGGTAAAACTCAATGCCGGCGTTTATAACAGTACACAAAACATCAACCTGTCCTGGAACTGGAATACTTATTTGATGGAGGTTTCAGATAATAACGCAAGATTGGTAGATGTGATCAGCAATACAGGAACCAAAATTACAGATAACGGCCTGCTTCATTACGGAGTTCCGGATTGGGGAGGAGTGAATAGAAATTATGACACGAAATATTCCGTGATTGCACCTCACGCTCAGGTAGAAATTAATCCGGTTGCCAACTTGACCCTCGATCTGGGAGCCCGTTATGATTTTGGAAATGTATCGGGAAGTTTTTCCGGAACCAAAAACACAACACGCATTATAGATGTAAATCAGAACGGAATGATCGAAACTCCCGAACTTGCGGTGGCTGTGGTAGACGGAACAGTTCCTGTGGATTATCAATATGGTATTTTCGGGTACTCATTCGGAGCCAATTATACTTTAAGCTCCCATCATGCGGTGTTTGCAAGAATAAGCCAGGGGGGAAGTGCTTCAGCCGACAGGATTCTTTTTGCCGGCTACAATTATACCAATAATGATGACCCGGCTTTAGATGCTGTAAAAGTGAATAAACTCAACCAGTTTGAAGCCGGTTATAAATTGAGAGGAGCCAGTTATTTTCTGAATACAACTTTCTTTTACGCAAAAACCATTGAAGCGAATTACGAAGCAACCACACAGTTAAGAACAGAAAATAAATACCAGTCCTGGGGAATTGAGTTCGACGGGTTTTATAAGATCAATAAAAATTTTGATATCAAAGCAGGCCTTACCTATACTCATGCCGAAATTAAAAATGCAATTGATCCTTCAATAATAGGGAATATGCCAAGAAGAACCCCGAGGTTGATGTATTCATTCAATCCTAATATCAATATAGAAAAGCTGAGTTTGGGATTCTTTGCCGTGGGATCTGCAAAAGCATTTACCCAGGATAACAATAAGCTGATCATGTCCGGTTATATCATTATAAATCCATACATTTCATACAGGCTTCTGAATAACCTGACTCTGAATGTGAATGCTAATAATGTATTCAATGCGCTTGCCATTACTGAGGCGGAAGAAGGATCATTACAGGGAACCAATGGAATTGTCAGGGCAAGAACACTGCCCGGAAGAACAATAGGGGCAAGTGTGAAATTTGATTTCTAGCCGGATAATAGTGAGCTCACTGAAATCATTACGCTGATTTTTATAAAAACAATTGATTCAATACTATGTTTACACAGAAAGCTTTACAGGTTATAGAACAATCCATTTCAGAGCAGGGGATTCTGGCCTCTTGTGAAAGAAAGGATAATTATGCCAGGGTATGGGCCAGAGATTCCATGATGACAGGAATTACCGGGATTTTAATCAAAAACCGGACAATTACAGATGGCTTGAAAAAATCTATACAAACACTCGTAAAGCATCAGGCTGAAAATGGTCAGATTCCTTCGAATGTTGATGGTGAAAAAGTAAGTTACGGAACACTTGCAGGGCGTACGGATGCAACGGTCTGGTGGATTATCGGAGCCTGTGAATACATCCTATATTCCGGAGATGAAGATTTAAAAAAAGAATTAAAAGAAAAAATAGATAAGGCATTTTCCTGTTTGAAGACCTGGGAATTCAACCAGAGAGGTTTACTTTACAGCCCGCTGGGAGGAAACTGGGCAGATGAATATGTTACTTCAGGCTATGTTTTATATGATAATGTTCTCCGCTACTGGGCATTCAGAACTGCAGCAAAGGTATATGAAGATGCGCAGCTGCAATCTCTTGCCGGAACAACAAAAGAGCTGATAGAAAATAATTTTAGAAAAAATGATAAGGCAGACCGGTACCATGAGTCCGCCTATCAAAAAGCCAGCGAAAAACCTTATCTGTGGGCATCATTGAATGCCAATGGGTATGATGAAAGGTTTGACCTTGCGGGAAATGCTCTGGCTGTTCTTTTAGGCCTGGAACTGAATTTAAATGACTTCACTCGTTTTCTGGAAGAATTAAAACTAGAGTCTGGGCATTGGATGCTGCCCGTATTTTATCCCATTATTTTTCCTGACGATGCTGACTGGAACTTGCTGGAAAATAACTACAGCTATCAATTTAAAAATCATCCTTATCATTTTCATAATGGCGGATCATGGCCCATCCACCTTGGGTGGCTTTGTCTGGGGCTGAAGAAAAGGGGATATGATGAAATACCATTAAAAATTCTCAACCAATATGAGAAACTTCTTGCAGAGAAAGGGGCTGACTTCAGGGAATATTATTCTACAGATCAGCTTATCCCTTCCGGAACGGAGTTTCTGTGTTTTTCAGCATCCGGGTATCTTTTGATGAAGATCTGATGTAGAGACCCGGATCAGTTTACAATACAATTTATATATTTTTAAAACGGATTAAAAGATGATTGGAGATGTCATAAATCTTGAGCAGAAGCATTTGGAGACGGCTGAAAATATTTATAAAATAATCAGCGAAACCCATCAGAAGCCTCAAAAATGGTCGGTAGGAATTTGTGGGGAAAGTGGCAGCGGAAAATCAGTCACCGCATTTGCCCTAAAAAAAGTTTTGGAAGAAAAAGGGATAAAAAGCCTGGTCATACAGATGGATGATTATTTTAAGCTTCCGCCTAAAAGCAATCACGAGAACCGGCAGAAAAGCCTGAAAAATGTTGGGGTACATGAAGTATATCTGGATAAAATTCAGGAAACAGTAAAAAACTTTAAAGAAGGAGAATCTTTCATCACGAAACCCCTTGTTCATTATATTGAAAATTCTGTCACCGAAGAGGTTCTTAAAGCAGAAGATATTCAGGTTCTTATTGTTGAAGGAACTTATGTGCTGGATATCGATGATTTTGATGTCAGTATTTTCATTGACCGTACTTATAAAGATACCTATGAAAACAGGATGAAAAGAAACCGTGATGTACAGAGTGATTTTATTGAAAGAGTATTACAGATTGAGCATGGAATCATCCGCCAGTTGAAAGAAAAAGCAGATCTGATACTGGACAAGAATTATCATATCATAAAGTCTGAGCTATGAATAAGAAAATAATACCAAGACTGAGTTTTTGGCAGATATGGAATATGAATGTCGGTTTTTTCGGCATTCAGTATAGCTTTGGACTGCAGCAGACAGCTGTGAACCCGTTGTATTCCTTTTTGGGAGCACATGCAGAGCAGCTTCCTATCCTTAACCTGGCAGGCCCTGTTACGGGATTGCTCATCCAGCCACTGATAGGAGCAATAAGTGATAAAACATGGAGCGTGAAATGGGGCCGCCGGAAACCTTTTTTCCTGATGGGAGCTGTACTGTGCAGCCTTGCGTTATTTATTTTTCCGTTCAGTTCTTCCATCTGGATGGCGGTGGGGCTTCTTTGGATCCTTGATGCTGCCAATAATACGGCTATGGAGCCTTACAGAGCTTTTATCGGAGATAAACTTCCGGAAGAACAGCAGACTTTTGGTTTTCAGATGCAGAGTCTCTTCGTAGGAGGTGGTATTACACTGGCTAATCTTTCTCTTTTTATTTTCCAGAAATATTTTGGAGGAAATACGGAAGCAGGAGGAATTCCTGCATGGGTCTATTATTCATTTTTCCTGGGTTCATTCTGTTCAATTGCTTCTGTAGTATGGTCTGTGTATAAAACACCGGAAATACCACCTACAGATGAAGAACTTATTCAACTAAAAGCTGAAAAAGAAAACGATACACTCTTCACGCCATTTACCGATATTGCCAGGGCCATTCTGAACATGCCGAAAATACTCTGGCAGCTGGCATTGGTTTACCTGTTTCAATGGTATGCACTGTTCTGTTATTGGCAGTTTGTTACCCCGATGATCAAACAGACCCTTTATCATGTTTCAGAAACGGATGAAGAAACGGCAAACATGATGGTTGAGCTTTCCAAAAACGGACTTGCTGTTTCTCAGAATGATCTCTTGTGGGCGAAAAATATACTTAATCTGGTAGAAAAAGCAGTGGGGCAGACCGGCCTTATGAATGGATTTTATAATTTTATTACACTGATCTCTGCACTTCTTCTGATTCCGTTTGCGCTGAAATACTCTGCAAAAAATGTATATGCTTTCTGTCTGGTAGGTACAGGATTATCATTGCTGGTATTACCATTCATTACCAACGAATACCTGATTTTACTGCCTATGGTTCTTTTTGGAATTGGATGGGCTGCCATGATGGGCCTCCCTTATTCTATGGTGTCTCCATCTGTTCCTGCAAACAAAAGGGGAATTTATATGGGAGTGATCAATATGATGATTGTGATTCCGATGCTTATTCAGACCCTGACGTTTGGAGCTTTTTACAGATATATTCTGGGCGGCAATCCGGCAGCAGCCATTATGATGGCAGGAGTCTTATTTCTGTTGGCCTCTTTTTCGGTAATGATGATGAGAACAAAAAAATGAGGAACAGGATCGTTTTTAAAACAATAATTGATGTTTTTTGACTATTTATTCATCAAGAGAACTGAACGTTAAATGAACATAGAGTATATTTTCATTAGCTTCTCTGGTCCATGTTCGGCCGTTAATCAAACCAAAAGCCAGTTTATTGACGGAATACAAATACTTTTCAATTTCCTGCCACTGCATTTCATCTATATATGATTCTATATTCACCCAGTCACCAACAACCGGTACAGTTTCAAATTCAACCGCTGGAATGTTAATATCAATTTCCTTGAAATCATCAGACACAAAAACTACTTTCATATTTCATATTTAAATCAAATATAGTCAAACAAAATATCATATGAAGCCCATATCAAAATATTCTGAAAACAGGTACAGTCAAGGGGAGGGCATGGCGGTTCATCGATATGAAACTGGATTTCATTATGAGTGCAGATAGGGAGGAATTTGAGATGATAGTTACCGGTTTCCTGAAAAAGAGAATTGTATTGAGTAAAAGCAAAAACAGCCACAATTGGTATTATGGCTGCTTTCTTGAAATCAGATATTGAGTATTATAAAGATCTGGAACGCGCTATATTAATGAGGTATACAAGGTGTGCATACATATTTCGTTTTACAGACTCTACTTTTATATTTCCGGTGGTCTGATTGATGGTTGTAACAAGATCAGTATTGCATTGCCCACCAAAATTACCGCTTCCCAGATAGTTAACCGTATTATCAACAGGATAAGTGATTCTTGGATAATCCGGTGCCGTCTGATTGGCAATTGCCGTCACTGTATTATAACCTTTGTTGTCTACATAACGGGCTGTCCATGTTCCTAAAAACTGACCATTAGAGGTATTGATACCCTGTCCCACAATTATCTGGGTGTCTACAGGGTTGGTAAAACCGGCACAGGAAGTATAATGATTGATAGAAACTGTACAGGATGACGCATTGTCACCAGGCTGAAAGCATTTTCCTTCGTAGACGGTGGATCTTTGTTCAGCCGAAGAAGTTGAAGTATTCAATACAGCTTTGGGAGCAAAGATTTCTTCAGGAGAAATAAGGGTTAAAACACCCTGTGCATCTGCTGCAACAATTTTTTTTTCAGCATTTGCAAGTCCTCTTACTCTTACCAGACCATTCACATCTAAAGTTTGAGTCGGAGTATTTGTGTTAATCCCAACCTGGGCTTCCAAGCCACCATACAAAGCAATTGCTGCCAAAAAGAAAGTTTTTGTTTTCATATTAAAATTTGAATAGGTTTATTTTTTCACTAAGTTATGAAATATATTGTAAATTGAAATAAAAAAATATTTTAAATGCAATATGAAATGAATTTTAAAATTATAACGTGTTAATTGTGGTGAATTTTGCATTATTTGTATTTTATGGGTAGGAATACCTTGAAATAGTTGTATCCTCTTTTTGTTTGAAAAATATTTGTATTTTAGCCGAAATATGTTGTTTTTTAATAAACATATTGGAGCCTGATTAAAATTCAGATAATTTGAATAAAAAATTAGTAGATTTGCACGGAACAAAAAATAATACATATTAGGTCTATTCTCTACAGCATTCATAATGAACGGTGAAGAGGAAACCAGAAAATTTTAGGATATAAACTACTGAAACTATGAAGAAACTTTTTTTACTTTTATTAACGGCGTTTTTATTTATTGGCTGCAGTTCTAATGATGATACCATTTATGATTATGTGGGAACATGGTCTGGTAGCTATGACGGGAGCGATAAAGGAGTATGGAACTTCGTGGTAGATACCAATGGTAAGGTGGTAGGAACCATGCATTCTGATGTTAATAATGAAAACTATAGTATTTCCGGAAATTTAAGTGAGACAGGAGATCTTAATGCAAAAGTAGGTTTTCCGTCGTCAGGAGGTGATTTCAGAGGAACACTGGGTACGGATAAAAAAGGAAGCGGAAGCTGGGCCAATTCACTTCCCACTCCTGCAAAATCAGGATCCTGGAAAGGAGAGAAAAAATAAAATAAAAAGTCTGCATTACCCAATGCAGACTTTTTTTATATGAATCCCATATGGGTTATTTCTTCATTTTCATTCTCAACGACTAATACATAAAGCAGAAAATCCTCTTCCTGGAAATGCTTTTCAAAAACCGGTTTCCGGTGATCCAGAGAAACTGTTTCTTCTCTATATTCCGTACTGTAGTTTTCAGAGTCCAGCTTTATCGTTATGATTACAGCTTTATCCGTATTATAGTTTCCGGTCACATATAATGTTTGTTCCTGAATGGTAACACCGCCGTTTATATTTTCCGTATTTCCAAACCGGAATGTCTTCAGGAGCTTTTTTCCTTCCTCAGTCTTTAAACCATTTTCTACCGTTCGCTGACCTCTTCCGGAAGTCCGGTCCAGGTCTTTAATCTCAGTCATCAGCTTTGCAAACCTCTGATAGAGTAGGGGATCACCGGCTTTTTTTATATAACGGTCAAGACTTTTCCTTATAGCTTTACCTATTTTGGAGCAATGTCCGAATTCCGAGCTGTTTTGCCGTACCTTCTCATAAGACGGATTCTTTTTAAAGGCAGTTTTATTGAACCCGCTTTTCTTCCGAACCACATTTTTCCCGTTCAGGTTATAGAATACAAGGTCGCCTACAGCGCCTGTGATCTTGATCAGACTTTCATAAGTTGCCATATTATCAAACTTAGCCTCAAATATACCAATAAATACCTGAAAACAAAATTTTAACATATATTTATAATATAGTTGTAGTATAGTTATAGTATAATTAAAATATAAAATGTATATTTGTCAGGAATTGCTTAACCAAGTATAAATCAGATGAATATGGGAACGGGATTATTTCAGAAAAAAATGAGAATAAAGCAGCTGTCTGTTTTACTGATTGCCTCTGCTTTGGTGGTTTCCTGCGGCTCTTCCAAAAATGCTTCTGCCGGTAAGAAATCCGGAACTAAAACAGTAACCAAATCTGAAAACCTCAGAAAACTGGATTCAAAATTTGATGGTAAAGTACCAAGATCGGTCAATGATATATTGAAAGACGCTGAAAAATATATTGGAACTCCCTATAAATTCGGAGGAAATACATCATCAGGATTCGATTGCTCAGGATTTACCGTAAAAGTTTTTGAAGAAAATGCCTTTACCCTTCCCAGAAGGTCTTCTGATCAGGCGGAAACAGGAAAAAATATAGACATCAGTGATGTGAAGCCGGGAGATTTACTCTTTTTTGCCACAGCAGGAGGAAGCCGGGTGTCCCATGTAGGGATCGTTCATGATATCGGACCTGACGGAGAAGTGAAATTCATTCATGCCTCAACCTCCAAAGGGGTTATTATCTCGTCACTCAATGAAAAATACTGGAATAAAGCCTATCTTCACGCTCAACGGGTTTTGTAACAGATGCCAATGAAGAATACTACATTTGCCTTCATTAAAACAGATAAGAAGCTGGTCAGACTATTCTTTAAAGATATCAATGTAATTAAAGGACTGGGAAACTATGTAGAAATACATACTGCAGACCATAAAAAATACATTTATTATAAAAGCCTCAAAGATCTTATCGAAAGTCTTCCGGAAGAATTTATGCGGGTTCACCATTCGTATATTGTCAACCTGGTCAATATTGATTCCTTTGAAGATAATCAACTGCTATGCGGTGATTTGAAAGTCACGTTTGCCAAAAGCTATAAAGAATGCCTTACGAACGTTCTCCACAAGATGATGCTCTGAAAATCATCTGCATCAGTAGACCATACATCCGCATCAGATTTCTGCTGATGTATATAAAAAAGTTTTTATTCATTTTCCATTCTCTTAGCTTTATAAAAAAAATGAAGCTATGAACAAAGACAGCGCACATGCATATATCCAATCCCATAACCTTATAGGGATAAAAGCCGGAGCAGAAAGACCGGATTTTCTTGAAATATGGATGGTTATCGTCCGCAATAGAATTTTTGCACGTTCCTGGGGACTGGCTGAAAGAAGCTGGTATACTGCTTTTTTGAAAAATCCTGAAGGGCAGATCAGATGTGGCGAAGAGACCTGCAATATACAGGCAGTGATCCCGGAAGATATTGATGAGCTTACCGCTGAAATCAACCAGGCCTATATGACAAAATACAATAGCGAAAGAAACAGGAAATACGCAGAAGGGATTATCAAAGGAAAACACATTCAAAAGACCATGGAATTTGTCATCTGTGATGAAAGATAATACAGCTGTCACACATCATGATCTGAATAATAATTCTTTCAGTATAAGCTGATATATTGTTTTGAATGCCAATTCAATAGAATCGGGCTTTAGCCTGTTTAATATGAAAAATTAAATCCATTGGCTTTAGCCGGAACCTAATGAGAAGCAACTCCATTTTTCGTGGAGTTGCTTTCTTAATATAATAAAGGTCTACATGTGTTCACAAACAGATATAGCAAGTTCTTTTTTGTCTTCATTTTCTTCATCAGCCGTAATCTTTTCAGGAAAAGAAAAGAAGCTCAGGAAAAATGTAGCAGCCAGGAGCAGAACACTCACGGAAAGAACATGCTCAACACCATAATAGGAACTGACAATTCCTCCAAGAAATGCTCCTAATGAAATTCCGATATTAAAGGAGGAGGTAAGCAGGCTGTTCACAAATTCCAATGCATGATGAGGAATAGTTTGGGTAGTCCGGATATTACACACAAGAAAACCGCCGGTGTGAATCATGCCCCAAAGAGATACAATAATGATCATTGGAATAAAAATTCCACCCAGGAAATAGGCCAGGACCTGTACTGTAATGAGCAGGAGTAAGAATACTCTTGTTGTGATCTTTACATTCCTGTTCAAAGCCAGCCCCATGAGCCAGTTGCCAAGAGTTCCCATTCCCCCGAAAAGAAGCAGCATAATGCTGATCTGGGCACCATTCATCCTGGTGATCTCTTCAAGATAAGCCGTAAGATAGGTATAGCTGGAGAACATTGCTGCCAGTGTACCGATGGTTGAGATCAGGTTGATCCACAAAAGAGGATTTTTTAATACAGTGAACTGGTTCTGTTCGTGTTTTTCCTTTTCTGCAGGCATGGAGGGAATAAACAGTAATAACCCGATAAATGCAATTAAACTGATGGCGCTGCTTAGGAAAAAGGAAGCCTTCCAATTATGAAACAGATCAGCCGCATAGGTCGTCATCGGAATACCGAGAACCGTGGCAAGGCTCAGTCCAAGCATTACGGTAGATACTCCTTTGGCACCCTTTTCTTTGAAGGCAATGGCAATGGAAATATTCCAGAACAGCGGATGCAGTATCGCGGGCAATACACGGGCAATCATAAGCATGGTAAAGTTGGTGGAAAAAGCCGATATAAGATTGGAAAGTACAAATATGCTCATCACAAGGCATAAAAGGAACTTACGGTTTATTTTACTGGTAAACGAAGTAATAAAAGGGGAAGAAACGGCAACGGTAATGGCAAAAGCGCTCAATAACCATCCTGCTGTATCAATAGATACGCCGAACTGTCTGCTGATGGTAGGAAGAATACCCACAACTCCGAATTCGGTGGTGATAATGCCGAAAGCCCCAAGTGCCAGTACATAGATTGATCTTTTCATTGATTGTAATAATTTTGACGTAGCAAATTTGAACAGAAAAATTGTAAAAAATCAGTATATTTTAATGATAAATAAGTACTTTTACCGCATGAAAAGAGAGAATATAGATCAACTGGTAAAGGTAGAGTATCATGTCACAGAAAATTGCCCTTTAAAAGGCAATCAATACTCCTTTTTTCAGATCATTTATGTAATTTCCGGGCGGGGTTCCTTTACAATCAATAACAATATGGCGTCATATGGTAAAGGCAGCCTGATATTACTGACCCCTGATGATAAACATCACCTGGAAATTGAGCAAAAGACCGAACTGTTACTCGTAAAGTTCAGTGAACGCTATGTAAAGGATTATAAATGGAATAACATTAATTCGATAGGATGCTTGCTGTATGGTGCATCTTATCTTTCCGGCTGTATTTTACAGAATAAACCCGATATTGTTTTGGTAGACTCTATTGTCACTTCACTGCTCCATGGTCTGAAGCATCCGGATCTTTATCAGGAAGAGTTGACGCTGCATTATGTGAACGCATTGATAGTGATCGCTGCAAGGAATATATCAAAAATGCGGGCTGAGCATACAGCATCCAATACAGATAAAAGAATTGTGGATATTATTAATTATATTCAGGGAAACATCCATGATCCGGCACTTTTAAAAGTGTCTGTGATTGCCGGGGAATTCGGGCTTTCGGAAACCTATCTCGGCAGCTATTTCAAAAACCAGTGTGGAGAAACCATCACCCATTATATCCTGAATTATAAATTGAGGTTAATTGAACACAGGCTTCTGTTCAGTGACATGAGGATTAATGAGATTGTCACCGAGTTTGGATTTTCGGATGAAAGCCACCTGAATAAGTTCTTTAAAAAACAACATAAGATGAGCCTCACTGAATTTAAAAAAACAAAAGGACATATTAAATCTATGGTTTAATTTAGGACATGCAAATTATTGTTTTTTAATAATATTGAATTCAAAAAGAAACGGGCTTTAGCAAAACTTATTGAGGAGATTAGGAAACTACCTCGTCAGAAATTGCAATAGGATTGCACTGCAAAACCGCTGAAATTTGCCATAAATAAATTTAACCATGACAGATTTCATCAGATTCTTTATCCCTATTTACTTTATCTTATTCTTTACAGTCTCATTGTTAGGAATCAGTATAGCGGTTGCTAAGAAAATCGGGAAAAATCCAAATGTTTTACCAAAAGACGACTCGGCTTATGCTTTGATCGGGTGGTATTTTAAGCTGGTTCTGGCAGCTCTTTTTATATATACCCTGCTGCTTTTATGGTTTCCCGCAACCATGGATAAAGCTTTTAAAATAACGCTTCTGGAGACTGTATTCATTCAGTATGCGGGCGCGATCCTGATGATTCTTGCATTTATCTGGGTGGTAATAGCACAGTTTCAGATGAAAGACTCGTGGAGGATTGGTATTGATGATCAGGTGAATACAAAGCTCATTACCACCGGGTTGTTCAGGTTTTCGAGAAATCCGGTTTTTCTGGGAATGAGCGTAAGCCTGTCAGGTTTTTTCTTAGCTTTTCCTACTGCCATTGCTTTCTTTTTTGCTGTTATTGGATCTGTTTTGATGCAGATTCAGATCCGGCTTGAAGAAGAGCAT
This sequence comes from Chryseobacterium arthrosphaerae, assembly GCF_001684965.1. Taxonomy (NCBI): domain Bacteria; kingdom Pseudomonadati; phylum Bacteroidota; class Flavobacteriia; order Flavobacteriales; family Weeksellaceae; genus Chryseobacterium; species Chryseobacterium arthrosphaerae. Next base: position 1,123,772 of record NZ_MAYG01000001.1, read on the forward strand.
CTGCTGAAACAGCACGGAGAGGTCTATCAGGCTTATAAAATGAAGGTGAACCGTATGCTACGCCTTTATTAAAAGCATAACGTTAAAAATCATTTTGCTGAACTTTTTTGTATCTTTGGCCAGTATAATTTTTCAAACTAATTTAAATAAGAAACATGTCGTTACAACAAACTATTGAAAATATCTGGGACAACAGAGATTTATTGCAGAATGAAGACAGCCAGAAGGCTATCAGAGAAGTGATTTCTTTGGTTGATAAAGGGGAACTTCGTACAGCAGAGCCTACTGAAAACGGATGGCAGGTAAATGAATGGGTGAAAAAGGCCGTAGTAATGTATTTCCCGATCCAGAAAATGGAAACTATTGAAGTAGGTCCGTTTGAATTTCATGACAAGATGCCTTTAAAGAGAAATTATGCTGAAAAAGGAGTAAGAGTTGTACCTCATGCGGTGGCGAGAGAAGGGGCTTATATTGCTCCAGGAGTGATCATGATGCCTTCTTATGTAAATATCGGTGCATACGTAGATTCAGGAACAATGGTAGATACATGGGCTACAGTAGGAAGCTGTGCACAGATCGGTAAAAACGTTCACCTGAGTGGTGGTGTAGGTATCGGTGGAGTATTGGAGCCGTTACAGGCAGCACCGGTTATCATTGAAGATGACTGTTTCATCGGTTCAAGATGTATCGTTGTGGAAGGAGTACATGTAGAAAAAGAAGCTGTATTGGGAGCTAATGTTGTTTTAACTGCATCCACAAAAATTATTGATGTGACAGGAGATCAGCCTGTGGAAATCAAAGGAAGAGTTCCTGCACGTTCTGTAGTAATCCCTGGAAGCTATACAAAACAGTATCCGGCCGGAGAATATCAGGTTCCTTGTGCATTGATCATTGGCCAGAGAAAAGAGTCTACAGACAAGAAAACATCTCTGAATGATGCATTGAGAGATAATAATGTAGCTGTTTAAGATTAATATTCTAAGCTAATACCACCAATCTTGAAAGAAAAATTTCTTAAAATATTGCTAAACCCTAAATATATATTTGGGGTTTATCTTATTATATCGGTTGTTACAGCAATTTCCAAATATCTGAGAGGAGATTATGCGATCAATAACTATCTGATTTTTAAAAACGTATTCTTTAATACCATCCATCAGAAAAATTTATTCATCCATTATCCCGATCTTTATTTTGATTTAAACCATTACGGCGTATTTTTCAGTGCACTGATTGCCCCGTTTGCCATGATGCCTGACTGGCTGGGAATTTCACTCTGGAATATCGCCAATACTTTTATCTTCATCTACGGAGTCTATAAACTGCCGTTTTCGGATGCAAAAAAAGCTGTTTTCGGGCTGCTTTGTCTTCAGGAATACATTACGGCAGCTTTAAGTCTACAGTTCAATGTGGCGCTGACGGGTCTTCTGCTGTTATCTGCAGTATACATTTATGAAAGAAAAGAAGTAAAATCGGTTACGGCAATTTTAATAGGAGTATTCGTGAAGATCTACGGAATTGTAGGGCTTACCCAGTTTTTCTTTATTAAAAACAAAACTAAATTTATTTTTTCAGGAATTGGAATTGCCATTTTGTTTTTCGTGCTTCCAATGGCCTATTCAAGCCCGAAATTTGTCATCCAGTGTTACACAGACTGGTTTCAGTCTATTGTAGAAAAGAATAGTGAAAATCAGGTGCTTGGAAATATGCAGGACATTTCCCTGATGGGATTTGTAAGAAGGATCCTTGGGGATGCATCCATTTCCAACCTTGTATTTCTGGCATTCGGATTACCGTTGTTTGCTTTACCCTATGTAAGGATTAAGCAGTATAAACATTACGCTTTCCAACTGATGATTCTGGCTTCAACACTACTGTTTCTGGTACTGTTCAGTTCCAGCTCAGAATCTCCTACCTATATTATTGCGGTGGTAGGGGTGCTGATATGGTTTTTCCTTCAGAAAGAAAGAACTCCGCTGATCATCGGACTGCTGGTTTTCGTCATCATTTTTACATGCTTTTCAACGTCAGATTTATTTCCAAAATTTGTAAAAGAAAATTATATTATTAAATATTCATTAAAAGCAGTACCTTGTATTGTAATCTGGTTGAGAGTGGCTTATGAGCTTTTAACAAAAGATTTTGAGAAAAATTACAGCCTGAATTAGTACATATGAAGAAAATTTCAATTGTAATTCCCGCCTATAACGAAGAAGGAAATGTTGCCATGATCCATCAGAAGATCAAAGAGGTTTTTGATGGTCTGAGCAGCTATGACTTTGAAATCATATTTGTAAATGACGGCAGCAGAGACAATACACAACAAAAGCTTGAAGAGCTTTCCCATCGGTATCAGGAAGTTAAATTCATTGAATTTTCCAGGAATTTCGGACATCAGCCTGCTGTAAAGGCCGGAATGGACAATGCTCAGGGAAATGCAGTGATCTCTATGGATGGAGACCTTCAGCATCCACCGGAAATTATCCCTGAAATGATCAGAAAATGGGAAGAAGGATATGATGTGGTTTTTACCTTCAGAACCTATCCCAAGGAAATTTCCTTTTTTAAAAGAAAAACCTCTGACCTGTTTTATAAACTTTTATCAAGCTTATCGGATGTTAACTTAACGAAAGGCGGAGGCTCAGATTTCAGATTACTGGATGCAAAAGCCGTAGAAGTCATGAGAAACTTTAATGAAGACGACCTGTTCCTCAGGGGACTGACGAGCTGGATGGGTTTCAGGCAGATAGGGATAGATTTCACCGCTGCAGAAAGACTTTCAGGAAAAAGCAGCTACAACCTTAAAAAAATGTTTACTTTCGCTTTTACAGGAATTACAGCTTTCAGTGTAAAACCACTGTATCTGGCAGCTTATCTGGGCTTTTTATTCTCTGCTCTTTCTGTAATTGGATACGGGGCGTATGTTATCCATTCATTTATTGCAAAAACCGAGATCTCAGGTTGGGCATCATTGATCATGACCATTGTTTTCTTTGGGGGGCTGCAACTGATCATTATGGGAATCATGGGAATTTATTTGGGCAAAATATTTAAACAGGTGAAAGACAGACCTAATTATATTATTAAAAACAAAAATTTTTAGAATGGTATTATTGAGTTTTGACATTGAAGAATTTGATATGCCGTTAGAATATAAGGGGGAAATCCCCTTTGAAAAGCAGATTTCAATTTCACAGACAGGATTGGAAAGAATTCTCGATATCCTGAAAAAACATAACGCCAAAGCTACCTTTTTCTCTACGGTAGTTTTTGCAGAAAACAGTAAGCATCTTATTGCAAGATTACTGGAGGAGGGCCATGAGCTGGCTTCTCACACATGGTTTCATTCAGAGTTTGAAGAAAGGCATCTGAAGGAATCGAGAGAAAAACTGGAAGAATTATTTTCCACAAAAGTAACCGGATTAAGAATGCCGAGAATGATGCCTGTAGATGAAAAAGAGGTTGAAAAAGCCGGATATTCATACAATTCTTCCATCAACCCTACATTTTTACCGGGAAGATATAATAATTTGAAAGTATCCAGAACCTATTTCAAGGAAGGGAATGTAACACAGGTGCCGGCATCGGTATCTCCTCATTTCAGAATTCCTTTATTCTGGCTGAGCTTTCATAATTTTCCTCTGGCAGTCTATAAAAAACTGGCTTCTGATACGCTGAAAAAAGATCAGTATCTCAATATTTATTTCCATCCGTGGGAATTTGCGGAGATCAAAGACGAAGCCTTTAAACTCCCTGGTTTTACAGTAAAGAACTCAGGAAAAGATATGGTAGAAAGATTTGATTCGTTTGTAGGCTGGCTGAAAGAGAAAGGCCATACATTCGGAACATTTCAGGAATTTCAAAAACAGATACAACGATGAAGATTGCTTTTGATGCCAAACGTTTTTTCCATAACACATCCGGTCTGGGAAACTATTCCAGAGACCTTGTAAGAATACTTTCCCGGTACTTTCCGGAGAATGAATATCTGCTGCTCAATAAGAACAGATCTGAGCGGGGAAAAGATATTCTGGACCGGCCGGATGTAAAATTTATACAGACTTCAAAAGGAAGCCTTTCCCGGCAGTTTAAAATGGGAAAGGATGCCCAGAAGCAGGGCGCTGATATCTTTCATGGCTTATCCGGTGAACTCCCTTTGAAATGGGACAAAAGGCCAATAAAAAAAGTCGTTACCATTCATGATCTGATCTTTGTACGTTACCCGCAGTATTATTCTTTTTTTGACCGGAAGATCCATTTCTGGAAATTTAAAAAAGCGGCAGATACAGCAGATAAGATCATTGCCATTTCAGAACAGACAAAAAGAGATATCATTGAATTTTTAAAAGTCCCTGAAAATAAAATTGAAGTCATTTACCAGGGCTGTCACAAAGCTTTTAAAGAGCAGCAGTCTCCGGAAATGATTCAGGAAACCAGAGAGAAATTCAGCCTTCCCGAAAGATTCATTCTGAATGTTGGAACCATCGAAGAACGTAAAAACCTTTTGAATATTGTAAAAGCCATTAACGGAACCGGAATCCCACTGGTAGTGGTGGGGAGAAAGACAAAATACTATCGGAAAATAGAAAATTTCCTGAAGAAAAACAAGATGCAGCAACAGGTGCTGTTCCTGGAAGGAGTTTCCATGGATGAGCTGGCTGCAATCTATAAACTGGCTGATATATTGGTGTATCCCAGCTTCTTTGAAGGTTTCGGGATACCTGTCATTGAAGCCCTTTTTTCCAATACAGTGGTCGTAACGAGCAATACAAGCTGCCTGCCCGAAGCGGGTGGAAAAGATTCAGTCTATATCAATCCTGATAATGAGCTTGACATCAGGGCTAAGATTAAATTTTTATGGGAAAATGAATCCGAAAGAAAACGCCGTGCTGAAAAGGGTTTTGAGTTTGTTCAGAAGTTTAATGATGAGGCCATCGCCAGAGAATTAATGAATTTTTATCAAAAAATTATCTGAAAAAACTTTGCATTTTAAAAATAAATCCTACATTTGCATCATAATTCAATACAATGAAGCCAATATTTTTAGCATTACATCATTATCATCATCATATCTGTTAGACGGAATTGATTGATATAGGATTGTGCTGAAATCAAAAATAATTAAAAACCGTCTGAGTAAATAGACGGTTTTTTTGTTTCCTGAATTCTCCTCAGAAATTTCATCAGATCAGTTTTATTTACTCAGACTCATACAAGACGAAATGAGTAAATTAAAAATTGCAATTCAGAAAAGCGGCCGGCTTTACGAAGAATCTTTACAGCTTCTCAAAGATTGCGGAATCTTTGTCAACAACGGGAAAGACCAGCTCAAAGTTTCGGTAGACAATTTCCCGATGGAAATCATGTACCTCCGGAATTCCGACATTCCGCAATACCTTGAAGACGGGGTAGTGGATGTTGCCATTGTGGGCGAAAACCTTCTGATCGAAAAACAGAAAGACATCAGAATTGTAGAGAAGCTTGGCTTTTCAAAATGCCGTGTTTCCATCGCTGTTCCCAAAGAAATCGAAACCGATGATCTCACTTACTTCCAGGGTAAAAAAATAGCAACTTCCTACCCGAATACTTTAAAAAATTTCCTGGAAAAAAAGGGAATTACATCAGATATTCACGTCATTTCCGGATCTGTGGAAATTGCACCTAATATCGGCCTTGCAGACGGGATCTGTGATATTGTAAGCTCAGGAAGTACTTTATTCAAAAACGGATTAAGAGAAACCGTTACTTTACTGAAATCCGAGGCTGTTCTTGCTCAGACCCAACAGCTCTCTCCTGAAAAGGAAGCTGTTCTTCAGAAATTTCTGTTCAGAATTCAGGCTGTTTTAAAAGCAAAAAACTCAAAATACATCCTGATGAATGTTCCCAATGAAAAAATACAGAAAGTATCGCAAGTTCTTCCGGTATTGAAAAGTCCTACGGTAATTCCCCTCGCAGAAGAAGGCTGGAGCAGTATTCATTCTGTGATTGATGAAGAGCGTTTCTGGGAAGTCATTGACGAACTGAAAGAGAATGGAGCCCAGGATATTTTAATCATCCCCATAGATAAAATGGTTATTTAGAAAATATAATTAATCATTAAGATACAGTATTCAATTTTACCGGAGATAGAACCTTTGCGCCTTAAAAAATACAATATTCAAATAACCTGCGCCTTTGCGTTTATCAAAAAAATGAGCCAACAGTTTAATGGTTCAAAAATTAAAAAGTAATAGAATGAAAATATACAGATATCCCACAAAAGACACTTGGAAAGACTTAGTAAAGCGCCCTGTTCTTGAGCAGAAGGAAATTTCAGAGCTTATTGCAGAAATATTTGCAGAAGTTAAAAAAAACGGAGATAAAGCTTTGACAGAGTTCAATAAAAAATTTGATAAAGCAGACACTCAAAGCATCTCAGTGACCGAAGAAGAAATTGAAAACGCAGAAAATCTGATTAGTGATGACCTGAAAAAGGCTATCCGGCAGGCTAAAGAAAATATTTCAAAATTTCACGCTTCTCAGAAGCAGGAGATCCAGAAAATTGAAACCACAAAAGGAGTGGTTTGCTGGAGAGAGAACCGGGCTGTAGAAAAGGTAGGGATCTATATTCCGGGAGGTACGGCACCTCTATTCTCCACAGTTCTGATGCTGGCCGTTCCTGCCAATCTTGCTGGCTGTAAAGAAATTGTTCTCTGCACGCCACCGGATCAAAACGGAAATATCAATCCGGCTATTCTCTATACGGCAAAGCTTTGCGGGGTTTCCGGAATATTTAAAACCGGAGGAGCGCAGGCTATCGCAGCAATGACCCTGGGAACAGAAAGTATTCCTGGAGTGTCCAAAATCTTTGGACCGGGTAACCAGTTTGTAGTGGCTGCTAAAGAATATGCCCAGCGTTACGGGGTGGCCATTGATATGCCGGCAGGTCCAAGTGAGGTCCTTGTGATTGCAGATGAGCAGGCTGTCCCTGAATTCTGTGCCGCAGATCTTCTTTCTCAGGCAGAACACGGAAGTGACAGTCAGGTGGTTTTTATCACGACAGATCTTAAAGTTTTTGATGAGACAATAGGTGCTATTGAACGTCAAATAAAAGATTTACCTAGAAGTGAGTTTGCCGGAAATGCTTTGGAAAACAGTTCTTTTATTGTCATGAATTCTATTGAAGAAGCAGTGGAATTCAGCAATCTGTATGCACCGGAACACCTTATCCTTGCCCTGGGTGATTTTGAAAAATATATTCCTGAAGTGCGGAATGCAGGATCGGTTTTCCTCGGGAACTATTCCTGTGAAAGTGCCGGAGACTATGCCAGCGGGACCAATCACACCCTTCCTACCAATGCCTATGCAAAGAATTACAGCGGTGTATCCCTGGACAGTTTTGTAAAGAAAATTACATTCCAGCATCTTTCAGAAGAAGGGCTTCAGAACCTGGGAAAAACAATAGAGGTTATGGCAGAAGCAGAAGGACTGCTTGCCCACAAAAATGCAGTATCAATACGGTTAAAATCTTTATAATTGGAAGCAAAAAGACATAAAGATTAATGAAAAATCTGTTTTAAAATAAGCAATAATTGTATCAGAGAGAAAATAGGATGCCGCTTATTTTTTTATTGCTCGCAATTTAGCAGATCTATTTCAGCGTAAACATCTGCGAAATCTGTGTGATCTGCGAGAGCTTTACTATCTTAATCTTTTTGCCTTGCGATGATCAAAAACACAAACTGACATCTTAAAGAATTTATACCAATCAAGAATGAAAATCAATACAATGAATAATACAACAATCAATATTAAGAGCTTAGTAAGAGAAAATATTTTAAAATTACAGCCTTATATCAGCTTTAGGGATCATAACCAGTTCAATGCGCCTGTATTTCTGGATGCTAATGAAAGTCCTTTTGGGGAGTGTAACCGTTACCCGGATTCTACCCAGAAAAAGCTTAAGAACCGTCTGGCAGAGCTTAAGAATCTTTCACCGTCGCAAATTGCCATCGGAAACGGCAGTGATGAGCTTATTGATCTGATTATTAAAATTTTTTGTGAACCTAAAAAAGATTCGATCTTAATGATGAATCCTTCCTTTGCGATGTACGGTTTCTATGCGGCTATCAATGAAAACAGGGTTGTACAGCTTCAGCTGGATGAAAATTTTGAGATCGTAAAAGATGAGTTTCTGAATAAAGTAAAAGAAGAATCTATAAAGGTTTTCTTTTTATGCTCTCCCAATAATCCCACAGGAAACAGCATCGATGATATTGAATTCTATCTTCAGAACTTTAATGGAATAGTAGTGGTAGATGAGGCTTATATTGAGTTTTCCGGTAGGAAGTCAAGCCTGGAACTGCTGGATCAGTATCCTAATCTGATCGTTCTTCAGACATTTTCAAAAGCGTGGGGAACTGCAGGGGCAAGGGTAGGAATGGCTTATGCATCCGAAGAGATTATCAGGCTCGTCAATACCGTAAAAGCACCTTATAACGTTAATGTATTGAGCCAGGAATTGATCCTGAAAATATTGGATGAGAACCGGCTTAATGAAAATGTAAAGACTATTCTTGCAGAAAGAGCATGGCTGCAGCAAGAGCTGGAAGGAATGGAGTGCATTACCAAGGTATTTCCTACAGATGCCAACTTCTTTTTAATTAAAATGAAGGAAGTGGGAAAAGTGTACGGAAAAATGCTGGAAAACGAAATTCTGACAAGCAGAAGAGATCCTGCGATCCCGGGATGCATCAGGATCAATGTAGGAAGCCGTCAGGAAAATGAAAAATTAATCAATCTGTTGAAAACTATATCTTTATGAAAAAAGTACTCTTTATAGACCGGGACGGCACGCTGATCATTGAACCGCCTATGGATTTTCAGGTGGATTCTCTGGAAAAACTTGAGTTTTACCCCGGAGTGTTTCAGAACCTTTCCAGAATTGCCAATGAGCTTGATTATGAGCTTGTGATGGTAACCAATCAGGATGGTCTGGGAACTGAAAGTTTTCCGTTTGAGGATTTTATTACACCCCATGAAAAGATGCTGGAAGCATTCAGAAATGAAGGAATTATCTTCAATGACATTCTGATCGACAAAAGTTTTGAACATGAAAATCTTCCAACCCGGAAACCGGGAACCGGAATGCTGGGGAAATATATCTACGGGAATTATGATCTGGAAAATTCCTATGTAATTGGTGATAGAGGTAGCGATATACAACTGGCTAAAAATATGGGAACTAAATCTGTCTTTCTCAATAAAAACTTTAATGCAGATGCGAGCTTGGTCACCACTTCATGGGCAGAGATTTATCAGTTCCTGAAATCAGGAATGCGGACAGCCAGAATAAGCAGAAAGACCAATGAAACAGATATCGAAATTGAAGTGAATCTTGATGGTAAAGGAAAGTCTGATATCTCAACAGGACTTCATTTTTTTGATCACATGCTGGATCAGATCGCCAGGCATGGAAATATGGATCTTACCATAAAAGTCAATGGGGATCTTGCAGTAGACGAACACCACACCATAGAAGATACGGGAATTGTTCTGGGTGAAGCTATTGTAAAGGCATTAGGAAAGAAAAAAGGGATTGAAAGATATGGTTTTCTCCTTCCGATGGATGATTGCCTTTCTCAGGTGGCCATTGACTTCGGTGGAAGGCCGTGGCTGGTCTGGGATGCTGAGTTCAGAAGAGAAAAAATCGGGGATATGCCTACTGAAATGTTCTTTCACTTTTTCAAATCCTTTACAGATTCTTCAAAATCAAACCTGAATATCAAAGCGGAAGGTGATAATGAGCATCACAAGATAGAATCCATTTTCAAAGCTTTTGCCAAGGCGGTTAAAATGGCAGTGAACCAGTCGGATGCGAATTACAGTTTACCCTCTACAAAAGGAAGTTTATAAAGAGGTAAAAACTTATATTAAGTTTAAAAATTAAGATAGGAGTACTTACAAAACAGGTGTGAAGCTCTTGAGGGAGGAAATAACTTCCAGCTTCTGGCTTTCCTCTTAATTATGTTAGACACTCAAATTATTAAAAACGATGATTGCAATAATAAAATATAACGGTGGAAATGTAAATTCCGTTCAGAATGCACTGAACAGACTGGAGGCCGATTCCATCATTACAGATGACCCGGAGCTGATCCTGAAGGCTGATAAAGTTATCTTCCCGGGTGTAGGGGAAGCCTCATCCACGATGAAGCTATTGAAAGAGAAAGAACTTGATTTGCTGATTCCGGCTTTGAAACAGCCTGTCCTGGGAATATGCCTCGGCATGCAGCTGATGTGTAAAGGGAATGAAGAAGGAAACACCGAAGGAATGGGGATTTTTGATATCAATGTCAGAAAATTTCCGGCCAGGGATATTGTTCCGCATATGGGATGGAACAGCGTTTCCGGCCAGACTTCTCCATTATTTTCAGGGGTGGAACAGGAGAATGATGTCTATTTTGTTCACAGTTATTATTGTGAGCTTTCAGAGTGTACTACTTCGGTTTGTGATTATATTCTGCCGTTCAGCGCTTCATTGCAGAAGGACAATTTCTATGCAGTACAGTTTCACCCGGAAAAATCGGGAAATGTAGGCAACCGGATTTTAAAGAACTTTATCCTGCTATAATGAAATGTCTCTGCGAGGCACCTCACAACAAATGATGATTACAAGATTTTACTCAGGAAATAATAGCTGTAACCCGCAGCAAACTAATAAAATAAACAAATGAAAATTATTCCGGCAATTGATATTATCGACGGCAAATGTGTCCGCCTTTCAAAAGGAGATTACAGTACAAAGAAAATATACAATGAAGATCCTGTAGAAGTAGCGAAGGAATTTGAAAGCTTCGGAATCCGGTTTCTTCACGTGGTAGACCTCGATGGGGCGAAATCAAAGCATATTGTCAACCAAAAGGTTCTGGAGAATATCGCATCGTCAACGGACTTGCATATTGATTTCGGAGGCGGATTAAAAAGTGCTGATGATATAGAAACCGCCTTTAATTCGGGAGCCCGGCAGATCACATTGGGAAGCATCGCCGTTCAGAACCCTGAATTTTGTGTTGAAATGATTCAAAAATACGGCCCTGAAAAGATCATTCTGGGGGCAGACTTTGAAAACAGAAAGATCAGAACCTCGGGCTGGCTGGAAGGAAGTGATGAAGATGTGGTGGATTTCATTCTTCAGTATCAGAAAAAAGGAATTCAGTCGGCAATATGCACCGATATTTCAAAGGATGGAATGCTGGAAGGACCTTCCACCGGCCTTTATATTGAAATTTTATATAAAACGGCAGTACAGCTTACGGCAAGCGGTGGTATTTCGGGCATCAAAGACGTCTATAAAATGAAAGATATCGGATGTGCCGGGACCATCATAGGAAAAGCAATTTATGAAGGCAAAATAAGCCTGCAACAACTTCAGAATTTTATTGAAAATGCTTAAAAAAAGAATTATTCCGTGTCTGGATATAAAAGACGGATGCACGGTAAAAGGAATCAACTTTGAAGATCTCAAGAATGCAGGAGATCCTGTAGAACTGGCCAAAAGATATGAGCTGGAAGGGGCGGATGAACTGGTCTTTCTCGATATTACAGCAACCCTTGAAAACAGAAAAACATTTGCAGAACTGGTAAAAGATATTGCAAAAGAACTGAGCATTCCGTTCACGGTAGGAGGTGGTATTTCTTCGGTTGAAGATGTGAGAAGACTTCTGGAGGCTGGTGCAGACAAGATCAGTATCAATTCTTCTGCGGTAAAGGATCCGCAGCTGATCTCCGCATTGGCAAAAGAATTTGGAAGCCAGTGTATCGTGGTTGCTATTGATACCAAACGGGTTGAGCAGACAGATCTTGTACATGTCAAAGGAGGAAGACAGGCAACAGCTCTGAATACGGTAGAGTGGGCAAAAGAGGCTGCGGCTTTGGGAGCGGGTGAAATCCTGCTTACTTCTATGGATGGTGACGGAACCAAAAACGGATTTGATCTCAGGATTACAAAGCTGGTTTCTGAAGCTGTCAGTATTCCGGTAATTGCTTCAGGAGGTGCCGGAGCCGTGGATGATTTTATTAAAGTATTTGATGAAACTAAAGCTACGGGAGCATTGGCAGCCAGTGTATTCCATTTTAATGAAATAGGAATTCAGGATTTAAAACAACAGCTGAAAACGCAAAAAATTGAAGTACGATGAATATAGATTTTAATAAAGATAATGGTCTTGTGCCTGTCATTATTCAGGATGAAAGAACCTTACAGGTCCTGATGCTGGGTTACATGAATGAAGAAGCCTTTGAAAAAACAAAGCGGGAAGGGATAGTCACTTTTTTCAGCCGTTCCAAAAACAGGTTATGGACAAAAGGCGAGGAGTCCGGTAATTTTCTGACGGTAAAGAGCATCGCCGTCGACTGTGACCAGGATACAGTCCTGATCAAAGCTGTTCCGAAGAATGTAGTTTGCCACACCGGAAGCTTCAGCTGCTTTGGTGAGAAAGAGTCTAAAGGCTTTTTATATGAGCTTGAAGAGAAGATCGGCCAGAGAATCGACACGAAGGCAGAAGGTTCCTATACGTATTCACTTTACCAAAGGGGAATCAATAAAGTTGCCCAGAAAGTAGGGGAAGAAGCTGTAGAGCTGGTAATTGAAGCGAAGGATGATGATGAAAATCTTTTCAAAAACGAAGCTGCCGACCTGCTGTATCACTTTTTGATTTTACTGAAAGCAAAAGGATTTTCACTGGAAGAAATAGAAGAAGCTCTTCAAAACAGAAACCGCTAACCTTTGAATTTTTCAAAGGTTTTTTTATGGAAAAAAGCGGGTTCTGATCCAATTCGGCTTATTGCGCATGCAGACCTGCTTTGAATATTAAAATCCCTTTTGTGTAAATTTAAAGAAAATCAGGTTGGGATGTGAAATTATTGTTAATTTGTGTTAATATATTATGATAATGTTTTAAAAATATTAAATTTACGATCAGTAAAAACTATTAATAACAAAAAAACACAAAAAATGAAAATACCTTTATATGCATACTCTGTGCATAATTATGGCTGCTTAGCGGTCTCTAAACCTATTTACAACACATAAAAATTTAAACGGTTCACCGATTTCAAAGTTCTGAAATTCAAAACTAAAGTACTCAATCACTATGCCTTTTTAGTATGGTGCTGATAGATGTTTAAATAAAAACTAACGCATACAATACTCTTCAATAAACATAAATCATGAAAAAAAAATTTTTTACTGTTCTGGGGCTTTCAGCAGTGATTACTGTTGCCGGACAGGGCGGAGGGCCTTCAGGGCCACAAATAACGGGAAGTGATCCATCGGTTCTGCCCAATCTGCGTCCTCCTTCACCGGAAGCCTATAAGTTAGGAAGCTACGGAAATATTCCTGTGAGTTTATTTACAGGCAAAGCGAACGTAAATATCCCTTTAACGGAATTCAGAACTAAGAATTTAAGTCTTCCCGTAGCCATCAACTATTCCTCAAACGGAATCAAAATTGATGATATGAATGGCTCTGCAGGCCTCGGATGGAGCTTGATAACAGGGGGAGTCATTACCAGAACGATCAGGGACCTTGCTGATGAAGACAATGTAAATATCACATTTCCTACCGATATTGACGCTCTGGGTATTCGTCATCCGGTTGTCATGCAGTATTTTCAGGATGCTTCTAATGATCTGGTAGATTCAGAACAGGATATGTATATGGCAAGCTTTAATGGGCACAGCATACGCTTTCTCTTTGACAGGAGGGGAATGCCTGTAGTATATTCTCAACAGGATGTTAAGATAGAGGGCCGTAGCGGGGGAGACTCTTTCACTATTACGATGGATGATGGGGTTAAATATTACTTCACGGATAAAGAAATGACCAATAACCGTACCCTTGGAGACGGACATTCTCTTTTATCCAATAATACAACTGCCTGGTACCTTAGCAAAATAGAAGACCCGTCGAGCGGTGAAAATATTATGATTGAGAATCAGAATGCGGGGTATTCCACAACATTAAGCAATTCCCAGACTTTGAAATATACCGTTGGTCCGGCACAGCAGTCTGTCTGTGGGGGCTCTGCCTTTTCTCTCCCTCCGGTCATCAGCGGACTGGTCAGTCATTTGCAATCTGTCAACGGGAAACAGATCAGGAGGATCTACAGTAATAATCCCGGGTATGGGGAAATTATTTTTGATTATACTCCGTCTACCGGAAGTGAGGACTATGGAAAACTGAGCAGGATACAGAAGAAGATAAATTCAGTTGCAATCAATGATATCAGTTTCGATTATACCCTTACAGCCAACAAAAGATTATTCCTGAACAGTGTTAATGATATTGTATCAAAAGCTGTTCATAGCTTTACCTATAATGCTCCTGAAGAATTTCCTGTAAGGCTTTCATTTGCACGGGATACGGGAGGGTATTACAATGGGGTGATGACGAATACTCATCTGATTCCTCAGATGCCTACTTCGGCCATATCTTATTCCGGAGCTCAACAGCATGTGGTGCCTGCAAAATCACAAATCGGAATGCTGACAAAAGTGGTGTATCCTACCAAAGGAAACTCAGAATTTTTCTACGAAAACAATACGCTATCAACTTACAAGGTTGTTGTCCCTGCATATACCGCAGGACATTCGATAGGTGCGGAAAGTACAGATATTGATTTTGGGTCCAGCCTTCAGTCCAAATCAGTGACCTTTACCTCAATAAGAGATGAAGAAGTGATTCTTGGAGGAGGCGCTTCTTTTAATGCATGGAAATGTCCGCCTGAATTACACGTTACCGGGAAACACAGAGGAAGGGTTACCCTTAGAAAGGCTACCGGTGAGTTGATTCCTTTTTACACAAGAGCTTCAAACGGATGGGAGACGGTTACCGGAACCGTACATACATTGCCGGTGAACGGAAGCCCTTTTTATGCAAGGATTCCAAAAGATATACCACTGACCTTAACCATCACCACCAGTTTTGAATGTACCAGATCATCTGTCGCCATTACTTATACAGCTGGTGAAGCGGAATGGGGATATGTAGAAGACATTACGGCAGGATTAAGAATCAGTAAGATCACAGATAACTCAGAAAGCGGAGTGGCTGTCACCCGGAAATTCTTATATAAAGATCTCAATGAGCCGTTTGCAAGTGTTATAACGGCCAGCCAGCCTTCTTTTTCAGAATCATTGTTTAAAACCAGAACATGTCTTAACAATTCCTCACCAGGAACTATAGGAGGTGGTATTCCTACAGGGATAGAAAGATTTACTTATAATGTATTGACTTCCTCTAATATTCATGAGCTCAATGCACTGCATCCGAATACTTTTTATAAAACCGTACAGGAAATTGTAGAAGGTAAATCTAATACTGTCCATTATTATGCAATAGATACGGATTATTTTGGTAAAACTATCTATGGTAATAATATTAATTCTGCACCCCGCACAAATTTTGGATGGAAAAATGGAAAAGAGATTCTTACCAAATACCTTGACAGCAATAATAACCTTGTGAGATCTGTAGAGAACAGCTATGAAGAAGATCCGGCAAGAAAAATCCAGATTGACGGTTTTGCGATCCTAAAAAATTATGATAACCCTATTGGGATGAATGTCACTAAAACATGTAAAGCAGCAGACATTACAAAAACCCTGGAGACGACCTATTGTACAGCCAATCATTCGCATCATTACCGGGTCGCTGACTTTTATAAGAACTGCTATGCCATGGGTGCCCAGAATGTGACGCAGGTTTATAAGGACCTTTGCTATGGAAGGAATATCGGAGATGTTATTGCATTTGATGAGAGGATGGATAATCTTGATATCGTTCAGTATAAGAACATTTCTTATTTTGAACATCTGAAGTCGCAAAAAACCACAGAATACCTCAACGGAACTGCTATGAAAACCGAAACGCAGTATTTCTACAACAATCCACAGCATACTCAGCTTACAGCACAGAAAACCGTTTTTCCGGATTTATCTTCTACAGAAACCAGCTATCAGTATGCTTATGAGAAAAACAATCCGTTGCTGATCAGCAAAAATATAGTGGGTCTTCCATTAGAAAAGCAACAGCAGCAAACAGTGGATAATGTAACCAAGGTAATTTCCAGAACAGAAAGTATATATCCGGGAACATTGCCTCATACAACAACCGGGAATCTCATTCTCCCTTTATCTGAACATACGTTTGATAACCTGAGCAGTACTATTTCCTACAAAGATGTCAACTATGATAAATATGACCAGAATGGAAATATACTGCAATATACTACCAAAGACGGTACTCCTGTAAGTATTGTCTGGGGGTATCATAAAACAAAACCGATTGCCAAAATAGTGGGAGCATTGTATAGTCAGGTTGAAAACCTGATCGTCGATATTGTGGCCAAATCCGATCAGGATGCTGTGGACCCTGCGAAGGAAGCAGATCTTCTGCTGGCATTAGACGCCTTTAATCCCACCGGAATGAAGACCACTTACACCTATGACCCGTTGATAGGTATTACCACAGTCACCCCGCCTTCAGGAATAAGGGAAGTGTATATCTATGATAATGCGAACCGGCTACAGGAAATACAAGCAAGGGAAAGGGATAATGCAGGTAACTATGTTTTGAAGAAGGTTAAAGAATTTAAGTATAACTATAAACAGTAAAACACAGTATGAAAAATATAATGATATTAGGTTTACTGTTTACAGCTACAGTAGGCTATGCACAAAGCGTATCAGAAAACTACATACAATCCGGAACCTGCCTGAATGGGGATTGCAGTAAGAAAACCGAGATCATTACTTACTTTGATGGTTTGGGTCGGGCCAAGCAGATTGTCAATATAAAAGCAACATCCACGGGAAAGGACCTGGTAACCCCTGTTGTTTATGATGGAGCCGGAAGGCAAACCAAAGACATTCTCCCGGTGCCGGTTAGTTCGCTCAATGCTGCAATTCATACCGGAATTGTCAATGAAAATTCTGCCAATTCCTATTATGGCGTAGCCAACGCTTATGCAGAAAAAGAAATTGAAAATTCTCCGCTGGACAGGATTTTACAGCAGGCCCAGCCTGGTGATGACTGGAAGATGGGCGCAGGGCATACCGTAAAGTACAGATATCAAGTCAATGAGTCTTCAGAAGTAAAGAAATTTTTAACTACTACAACTACGAATACTGTAGGTACGGTTACCAATACAGAATCTTCTGTACCCTTTATAGCCGGAAACATCTTTTATGATGCCGGAACATTATACAAAAATACGGTGACAGATGAAGATGGCACTCCGGTAACCCAATTTCAAAATGGAAGGGGACAAGTTGTACTCATACGGCGTTCAGATGGAATACAAAATACAGATACCTACTATGTTTATAATGAGTATGGACAACAGGCGTTTGTTATTCCCCCAAAGGCCGTACAGCAGATCGAACAGAATAACAATATGGTTACCCAGAATATTTTGAATGAACTCTGCTATCAATACCGCTATGACGGCCAGGGAAGGCAGGTGGAAAAGAGGCTGCCGGGAAAAGATGACTGGGAATTTATTGTTTATGATGCTGCAGACCGCCCGGTGCTTACCCAGGATCCCAATCTGAAGAATCAGGGGTTGTGGATGCTGACAAAATATGATTCTTTTGGACGGATTGCCTACACCGGACTTTTAGCAGGAGGAAGCAGAGCCGGTATGCAGGCTCAGATCGGAAATCAGGTGGTCAGTGAAACACAGATCGCAACAGGGTTTAACAGAAACGGATTGATGGTGTATTATACCAATACCTTCTTTTCAAATTTTTCAACGGTTCTTACCATTCACTATTATGACTTTTACCCAAGAGATACCAAGGAATTTCCCCCTGCTAAAATCCTTAACCAGTATGTAGTAAATCACATAGGTGCCGACAATGGAGGAGTCTCAACACTAAGTATGCCGACAGCTGTCTACACCAAAAATATTGAGGATGATAACTGGACCAGAACATACTTCTATTATGATACCAAAGGTAGAATGGTGGGCAATCAGAGCTGGAATCATCTTGGAGGTTACACAAAAACGGAATCTGAACTTGATTTTACAGGAAATATTTTAAGAACCGCAACTGTTCACAAAAGAAAATCTGACGAAGTTGGAGTTACCGTCAAGGAAAGATTTATATATGATGACCAGAACAGGGTAAAGTATCATTATCATCAGGTGAATTCCCAGCCTGAAGAGCTTCTTGCAGAAAATACTTATAATGATTTGTCGCAACTTATCAATAAAAAAGTAGGCAACAATCTGCAAAGCATTGATTATACCTACAATATAAGGGGATGGATGACAGATATCAACAAAGATCAGATGGGGCTTACTGATTTAGGAGGAAAGCTGTTCTCCTATAAAATCAAATATAACCAAATGAGTGGCATTACAAATCCGGATCCTGTTCTATTCCCCGGAAAAGATGTAAAGCCCAGGTATAACGGGAATATTGCAGAAGTCGACTGGAGATCGGTAGAAACTCCTGGCGTATATCCTTCGCTCACTCCCAAAAGATATGGTTATGTATATGATTCTTTAAACAGGATTACGGCAGGATTCTATCAGAATCCTCTGAATCCGTTTTCGAAAGAAAATACAGAGTCTCTGGCCTATGATGCGAATGGGAACATCACCCACCTGTACAGAACTTCAGTGGTGGAAAACGGAAGTACTATAGCAACTAAAATTGATGATTTAACGTATACTTACAATGGAAACCGTACTTTTAAAATCAAGGATGCCAGCTCAAATTCTACAGGCTATGAAGGAACTTCCGGATATCCTTTCAGTTATGATGCCAATGGGAATATGATATCCATACCTGATAAGCAAATCACAGAAGTTAAATACAATCACTTGAATCTTCCTGAAGAACTGGTTTTTGATTTTGGAAATTTGGGAACTTATAGCAATAGTTTATATAGAGCCGATGGCATAAAATTGAAAAAAACCAATACAAGTACTGTTTCAGGATTTAATACCATTACTGTCACAACAGAAAATATAGATTACCTGGACGGATTTCAATATTATAAAAAGGATATCAACACTTCAGGAGGTGGTGGAATCGAAGTGCCGGAACTCATGACAGTAAGGGCATTTGAGCCACAGGCGTTTTCACCTGTAGGTATAAATAGCCCGATTGGAACAGTCTCAGTAATGACTCCTGATTTACAGTTTTTTCCTACTTCAGAAGGATTTTATGATTACCCAAATGATCTTTATATTTACCAATATAAAGATCATTTGGGCAATGTGCGGGTAAGTTTTGAAAAGAATCTTGCAGGAGGTATCGATATTGTAGATAACAACGATTATTACCCTTTTGGAATGAATCATTTGAAAACCGGGAATGCTTATTTTGGACAGAATAGTTTCAAAAAGTATAAGTACAATGGCAAGGAGCTGCAAGAAACAGGGATGTATGATTATGGAGCGAGGATGTATATGCCGGATTTAGGAAGATGGGGAGTGATAGACCCTGCAGCTGAATTAGGAAGAAGATTTTCTCCATATAATTATGCTTTTGACAATCCTGTAATGTTTATTGATCCGGATGGAATGTGGCCGTGGCCAACATGGAAACAAGTTAAGAGTTTTGCTGGTGGATTTGCAAGAGGTGCAGGAAATGCAATAAAAGGTATTGCTTCAACAGGTGTAAAATACAATCCTGTTACGATGAGCTATGCTGGGATATATGATACATATCAAGCAGGAAAAAGAGTTTATGGCTCTTATCAGAAAGGAGGAGCGAAAGCTGCTACAAGAGAGGCTGGAAATATTTTATATGAAAGTACTGGAGTAAAAGCAGTCGTACATACTGCAAAAGGTATTGCAAAAGGAGATCCTGAAGCAATTGGATCTGCAGCAGTTATTGTGGCAAGTGGTAAAGCTCTTTCTAAAACAGGTGGTATGAAAACAGTGGCTGCTGAAACAGGAACCACAACTTTATATAGAGGAGTAAATAGTACAAGTCCCGCATATAGTCAAGCTGTTGAAGGTGTAGCAATTCCAAGAGGTGGAAAAGCAACACCTTTAGAACATAATACTCTTACAACAGAAAGCCCTTATACATCTTGGTCCTCAAATCCAGCTGTAGCTGAAAATTTTGCTTTAAGAACAAGTGGAGAGGGGGTTGTTTTAACAGCTGACATTCCTAATAATCAATTAGTTCAAAGCCCAAACTTAAAGTCAGTTAATCTAGTTCAATCTCCAGGAACAATTGTAAGTGAATCTGAAACATTAGTTGAAGGTGTTATAAAAGGTGCGAATGTAAAAAAAGTTAAATTAGAAAGATAAAAAATATGAACTTTCCCATTTTAAAAGAATATGAGTTTGCTATTGTAATGGCGAACAGAGAGACAGGTATTATTTTGGATCTAAATTTTAATATTTATCAAAATGATGCAAAAAATCAAGAAATATACTATATCTGTGAAAGTATCCAAAAAGCTAGAGAATTTGTTAATACAGTCTCTTTAACTCATAAGACAGTAGAATTTATAATTTATAACTCAAAACAGGAAGTAGTAGAGTTTATAGAATCGAAATAACTCTGTTGCACTATTGCATCGTGTGGTAGATAATAAGTAACCTCGTATTTTATGAGGTTACTTATAATTATAAGTACCCCGGTAGCTACCGCACGATTCTATGGTGTGGTAGATAATCTCCTATTTTATGAGATTGGTTATAGTTATAAGTACAATGGCAAGGAGCTGCAAGAAACAGGGATGTATGATTATGGGGCGAGGATGTATATGCCGGATATCGGCAGATGGGGTGTGATTGATAATAAAGCTGAAAAATATTTTCCTTTCTCTGGTTATAATTATGCCATCAATAATCCGATTAAATATTTGGATCCAGATGGAAATGATGTTATAATTTGGTATCTGGCTTCAGATGGAAAAATGCATACATATGATTATAAATATGGTGCAGGTTATATTGGAAAAAATAAGTACTTGATTGCCTTTCATAGAGCAGCAAAGGCATTAATCGAATCTGGGGCAGAAGGTAACCTTAAGGCTTTAGATTCAAGAATGGAAAAAGTATATGTAACAGATAATGGTTATAATGATAAGGATGGACCTAATTTCGACAATAAAGATAAAATTAGATGGAAACCTACTAAAGGTTTAAGAACTACAAATGGCAAAGAACTAACAGCAACAGCTATTTTAGACCACGAATTTGATCATGCAAATAATTACTTTAAGGATCCAGAAAAACATATAATGAATGTCTTAAAACCTACTGGAGATAATTATGATAATGCAGAAGAAATGCGAGTTATACAAGTAAGTGAACAAACCACGGCTAAAAAACTAGGGTTAATAAAAGGAAAAGAAGTTACAAGGAAAGATCATAGAGGAGAATTATATGATACAGCAGGGGTAAATACAACAAAACCAAAACCAACTGAAATCCAAGAGGTGATAATAACCGTTAAAAAGAAAAAATAGTAATGAAAGTTATATTTAAATTATTTCTCACAATTTTTTTGTTTTTAGTTCTTAGCTGTCAAAAGCAAGAGGGACAAATATATTATATTGATATGGGAATTAGTCCGGTAAGGTCAATAAATTGCGATAGTTTAAGATTACATCCCAATAAAAAACAACTTACTTTGTCTAACGATGAAAATAATAAATTAATAAATATTTTTTCTAAGTTAATACCAGTAAAAAATAATCTAGATGTAGATGTAAGATTATATGGATTTGTTTATGACGGCTCTAAAAAGTTAGATTTTTGTTCCGGTATTGGAGTTATAGAATTAAATGGAAAAAAATATCTTGTAAATGATAGTTTGAGAGAATACATGATAAAACTAACATTGGGAAAAAAATAAACTCTATAATCATAAAAAATATAGTCGCCAAATTGGTGGCTATTTATCAATACAAGTACAACGGTAAAGAGCTTCAGGAGACAGGTATGTATGATTATGGGGCGAGGATGGATATACCGGATATTGGGAGATAGGGAGTTGTGGATCATAATATATGATAAAAACGGAGCATATGAAAAATAAATTAGTAATACTTTTTATTCTGATATTTCAGTTAAGTTGGTCGCAAATTCCTTGCGTATCAAATAATTATAAAATTAATAATTTTATTGATGCTTTTATTTATGTAAACAACGATGAAAATTTTACACCGATTTTATCATCAATTTATATATCGAGCCTATATTATGATAATGAAGGATATATGATATCAATTACTAGGGAAAATAATAGTAATATTATGATTAATCCTAAAGCTAAAAATTTAAGCTTTTTTAAGTATAAGAAATTTAATCTAATATTAAAGGGCGGTACTGCTAAAGATCTTGAATTTTTAAATAAAGTTATAATCAATAAATCTATTACAAACAATTCAAACTTAAAATTCACTATACCTAATAATAACATTTCTAGTGATCCTTATCAGTGGTTTCTTCTTTTTGATAAGAAAATGAATTTAATAAATTATTCTTTACCTGAACAAGAGAATAAGATATTAGAAATTTTTGAAAAATTTAGTATCTCTTTAAATAAAGTTGAGAAAAAATAGTGATTAATGGGCAAAATAAAACTGTAATGAAAATATATAGCTTGTGTCTCACAAATAAATAAAGATCATTGCACTTGAAATGGTCTTTATTTTCAATATAAGAAATCATTATTTGTAAGTGTAAAATCATTTAGGAAATGTGAAGATCAGTTTCGGAAGAAACAGTACAGGCGCTCTTGAAATCACAGATCCTAATGATTATTATCCATTGGGATGAATCATTTGAAAACCGGAAATGCTTATTTTGGACAGAATAGTTTCAAAAAGTATAAGTACAATGGCAAGGAGCTGCAAGAAACAGGGATGTATGATTATGGAGCGAGGATGTATATGCCGGATTTATGAAGATGGGGTGTGATAGATCCGTTGGCGGAGAAAATGACAAGACATAGTCCTTATAATTATGCGTTTAATAATCCTTTGAGATTTATTGATCCGGATGGAAGAGAGCCTAAAGATGATTATAAACTTCGTAAAAATGGTCGATTAGAATTAATGAGAAGGACTCAAGATAGTTTTGATAGATACTATAATGAAGATGGTAGCAAATCCATTAAAGTGAACAAAGAGTTTACACAAAATTTTAAACAAACTACAGAATGGAGATCATATGGACAGGGAGATGTTCCTATAGAAACAAAGGTAACACTAGAGAATCCTAATATTTCTTCTAAACAAATTAAAAATTATTATTATTTCCTTGCCTCAAATACTAATAAGGAATGGAGTTTTGATAAACTTTCTAAGGATGGAATATTTGGAAATACAACAGTATATTTAATTACATCTCAGCATCGTATAGGTGATGTTACTAATTATGGAATACCAAAGAGTTATGTTGACAAAGGATATAAATGGTTAGAAACTGGTCATAATCATCCATTTGGGGTTCTTATGAAAGAATCAGGGTACTTTGGGGTTAATTGGCCGTCAGGATTTAATCCTAATGGAAGTATTAAATCTGGTGAGGGCGGAGATAGAATGTCTTTTGAATCTAATAAAACAATAATGCCAGAAAAGGCTTGGATATTTTTGCCTACACAGAATAATCCTAATATAATTCACTATAATGATCAAAGATATTGGTTCCCAAACCAGAGAAAAGAAAATGTTCACGAATAAATAATTTTAAAATGAATAAATATTGGATATTAATTATATTAAATATTCTCATCTCTTGTAAAGAAAAAGTGACTTTCAAAGAGATAATACTTAATGAAAATATTTTAAAAGAAATCAAATTAGATCAAAAAGTTTCGGATACTCCAAATGTTTATATAGTTAGTTTATTTACTGATAATCAAGAAAATATTTGTGAGATAGTGAAACATCAAGAATCTCCAACGTCTACAAATTTTGTTGGTTTTCAGGTTTTGGAAAAAGATACAATATTTCTATATACAGACAAAAAATATAAGTATCAGAATTGCTATTCTCTATCTGGTAAGACAATAAACTTGAATAAAAAACAATTTGCAATAGAGAACAGGAATGAAATTGGTTATTACAAAATGGATACTATAACCTGTTCTATTAGAAAGTTTACTCCAAATAAAGAAAAAACAATTATTCAATGATATAGTTTTATCATGAATTAAAATCACATATAGAAGATTCAACTGGTGATGTTGATGAGGATCACATAAAATATGGTACTGATGCATTCAAGCTTATAGCTCCCCGTACGACTGGATCTCCTTCAGATGTAATTACAAATCAACTTTTAAAAGTTAGAGAAGAAAATAAAAATAAAAAAAATGAGAAAAAGAAATAATTTCATAATATTCTTATATTTATTACTCATAATTAGTTTTACTAATAGAACGAAAGGTCAAATTTTGGAATTTTATAAGCCAATTATAATAAGTTACAGGTCAGGATTGTTAAATAAGGAAAAGATAGACTGTGGAATTTTTGATTATTTTAAACAAGATACTGCGAAGATGAAATACGAATATTTAAAATATGATTCAGACGAAGAAAGTGTATTTAAATATGACAATGATAATAAGGCATTTCAAAAAATAATCTGTTTAAAATCAGAAGATTTGAGACCACGGGAAAAAATAAAATTAGGGATCTTCCATGAATTTAATTTAACCCAACAAGATCCTAAAAGCTTCATTGCTTCTTCTCCATACGGGAAATATCCATCACATGTTCAAATAATTAAATCCATTGAGGTTCTTCAAAAAACAAAAAAAAAATTAATATTAAGAATTAATTATCAAGATGAATTTGAGTGGAAATATTTTGGAATACTTGTTTTGACAGACTATAAGTATGAGAATTTAGAAGATGATGAATAAAATTTAGGATTTAAACAATAAGGCCACTGGATAGTGGCTTTATTAAATTACAACTGCAACGGCAAGGAATTAGAAGAGACAGGGATATGTTTCAAAAAAGTACAAGTGCAATGGCGAGGAACTCCAGAAGATAGAGATATAGATTATGGAGCGAGGATTTATAACGCAGCAGAAGTAGAATCAAATATTTCTACAATCCTAAATATTGATGAAATAAGGGAGGATTTTGCTATTTTTTCATTTGAAGGAAATGGTGAAGCACCGGATATGACTATATACACAAATTTAGAACCACAAGGCACCCATATAAATGCGAAAGTCGATATAATCCCAACGAAGGTATTATCTGGAGAAATCACGTTAGAAGAAGCATATTCCAGATATGCCGGTAAAAGATTATAGGAATAGCATCGAAGCCTGGGCTAAAAATAAAGGATTAAATCAATTAGTTATTATGGGCAAAGAGCGACAGGTAAGATAACAGGAAGAGTTCAAAATTCAAAAAAATTCGAAATTAAATAATGAAACATTTAGAAACTATAGAAGAAATCAAAAAAGGTAAAAATCTAACTTTAGAAAGTATAGTTACAATTTTTAATAAAAAAAGAATACCGAAGAATGCATCATTTCATTTAATTAAGATTAATTTTAATTATGAAGATGGCGATATAATAAAATATTTAGACCTTATTTATGGGGATGAGTTAACAAATCCCTTTAACAAAGATTTTATTGATAAATTAAACTCTCCTGATCCTTAAGCTTAATATATCTCCCAACTGGTCACAGTCCCAAGCTGATATTTTACAAGAACTATTTAATAATAGTGTAACAAATATTAGTTGAAGGTTTTATAAAAAGGTGCGAATGTAAAAAAAAGTTAAATTAGAAAGATAAAAAATATGAACTTTCCCATTTTAAAAGAATATGAGTTTGCTATTGTTATGGCGAACAGAGAGACAGGTATTATTTTGGATCTAAATTTTAATATTTATCAAAATGATGCAAAAAATCAAGAAATATACTATATCTGTGAAAGTATCCAAAAAGCTAGAGAGTTTTTTAATACAGTCTCTTTAACTCATAAGACAGTAGAATTTATAACTCAAAACAGGAAGTAGTAGAGTTTATAGAATCGAAATAACTTTCCTAAATTCCTAGGCTCTCCCCGCTCCCGCACGATTCTATCGTGTGGTGCCTAACATAACCCCCTTGCAAAATGCAGAAGTTTTGTATTAACAATATTTTTTCAATAAATATTTTTGAAAAAAATAAAATGGATAACTGATTAAGCAGTATTCTTCCCTCGCTTCCGTAAGCTTCTAGCTTGTGTCTCACAAATAAATCTTTTAGAGGAATGTTGTACCTTCATCTCCAAAGAACAGTCCCATATTCTACACTATAAATAATAAACTAACCAAACGAAAAAAACTATACAATAATCATGACAGAATTAGATTTAAAGAACATTCTTGATATATGTAATAAAGCGACAAAATCGCCATGGGTTTCCTGCATCGAAGGCAGGGATTTTGAATCAGGATCAGATTTTATCATGACGGGCAGCCATGACGATAGGGATTATGATATTGAATTTATAAAAATAAAACCTGAAGATCAGGATTTTATTGCAATGGCAAGAAATGTAATTCCTTTGCTGGTTGATGAAATTATAAAATTAAGATCTGAAGAATAAACCAGTTATTACCTGATGCCGGTATCTTATAATCTAAATTCAAATGTATATTTTTGCCGGAAATTATAACCATTATAAAACCAATGAATATGAATGAATTTTCAGGATATGAAAAGATGCCTGATTCCCTGAAGAAGATAGGCCTTAATGAGAGGGATATGTTGAAAATGGAAAAATTAAAATGGGTAGTTACGGAGAAGATCCACGGTGCCAACTTTAGTTTTTCTTATGAAAATAATCAGCTGAAATATGCCAAAAGGAGAGAGTATCTTAACTGGACAGATGATTTCTTTGGTTTCCAGATCGTTGTTGGCAGATTGGAGAGTAAGATGGTCCGCTTATTTGAGGAACTGAGAATAATGAATCCCGGGTCCCGATATATTGTTTATGGAGAATTATTTGGAGGAAAATACCCTCATCCCGATGTGAAAGCGGTAGAACATTTACAGGCCATACAAACAGGGGTTTACTATACTCCGGATATTCATTTTTATGCCTTTGACATTGCCATCGTAGATGAACATGGAGTAAAGAATTATTTAGATTATGAATCGGCGGTATCCTATTTTGTACAGTTTGAAATTCCTCATGCAGAACCCCTGCTGATAGGTAAATTCAATGACGCCTTAAACTTTAATACCCGCATCAATTCACCTGTTCCCATGCAAATAGGGCTTCCGGAACTGGAGCAGAACCTTATTGAAGGAGTGGTCATAAAACCATATGATCTGAAGGACAAAGCATTATTGTCTGACCGGCCGGTTATCAAGCTGAAAAATCCGGAGTTTGATGAAGAAGATAAATTTCACAAAGCTGAAAAATGGTCATTTATCCCCGACATTTCTTCTAAAACCGAAAATTTATCTTTCATTACAGATGAATTAAGAACATATGTGACAAAGAACCGGCTGGAAAGTGTACTTTCTAAAGTTGGTGCCCTTGACCTGAATAATCTTGCCCGGATTGCTGATATAAAAGAAGAGTTTTTACAGGATGTTTTCACAGATTTCAATGAAAATAACGGAAATTTTCTCAATGAGCTATCCCAGGAAGATAGAGAATGGATCAGCGAAAGAATAGTTTCTGAGATTCAGAAAGTCATTGTAAATGAATAAAATAAATGACAAAAACGGAACTGGAATTTCCGGTTCTGTTTTATTGTTACAGTATCTTCGCAATGGTTTCAGAGAAGCTTTACTTTGTAACAAAACAAACCATGACATTACTAATCATCTCAAAGACTAACTTCCCATGAAACTAAAGCTAGCGCTATTACTGGCATTATCTGCCAGCTCAATCTTTGCTCAGAAAACTTGTAATGAATTGTATAATCAGAAATTTACAAAACAGCAGTTGGAGCAGGATGTAGATTTTATAAGAGAGAAAATTGTTAATGTCCATATCAATCCGTTCACTGAAATTTCAAAATCAGAATTCGAAAAAAAATATTCGGAGATCCGGAAATCATTACAGGACGGAATGACTCAAAAGGATTTCTATTATCTGGCGAAACCCTTAATTGTTACCCTGAATGATGAACACAGCGGAATGTCCGATTATTGCGTGACCGACAGTATCAGAAACAGTATGAAAGTTTTGCCTTTAAAATTCAGATATGAAGAAGGGAAAATGATCCTGACCGAAAATTTCTCTGATACAAGTTTAAATATCGGCGATGAATTAATTTCATTAAACGGGATGCCAATCAATGAAGTATTGGAAACCTGCGCCAGGGTGATTCCCGGAGCAAAGGAAGAGCGTATTCCGATCGCGGTTGATAAGTTCTGGATCATGATCAACAAATACTGCTATTTTATTACAGACGATTATAAGCTGAAGTTCAAAGGAAGGCAGGAAGCTCTTGTGAAAAGTATTTCTTTGGAACAGCTGAAAGCCAATGCTTCAAAGTCTCAGCCTCAGAGAAAAGAAGAATTGAAACCCGTTGATTATAAAAAAATTAAAAACGTTGCTTATTTAACAGTGAATACGTTTGATGATAAGCGTACTTTTTCTGTGGAAGAATGGAAACTGAAGTTCGACAGTATTTTTACCCGCATCAAAAAAGACCAGGTACAGGCTCTTGTGATTGATGTTCACAACAATTCCGGGGGAAATTCAGCAATAGGAAACCTTCTGATCAGCTATTTTTCAGATAAAAACTACAACAGCTATCAGGGGAAATGGAAAAAAAGTAAGGAATATTCTGATTTTCTAAAATCGAATAATAAGACGGTACCTGAATATGAAAGTGTAAAAGACGGGGATTTTTATCCTATCAGATCAAGAGTGGTCAAAGCCGGAGAGAACCCGGTAAGATTCAACGGAAAAACTTATGTGGTGATTGGTAAAAATACATTTTCAAGTGCCATGATGTTTGGAGCTATGGTGCTGGATAATAAACTGGCAGAAGTGGTGGGTGAAATCCCGGAAAAAGGACATCCTAATCATTTTGGTGAACTCATAAGTTTCCGGACGCCCAATACAAAACTGGATTTTCTTTTTGGAGTAAAAGAATGGATAAGACCTGCAGGAAACATTTTGCCCAACAAACTTATTCCTGTTAAAAAAATTGATCTGAAAAATAAATCGGAAGAACAAATCGTAGAAGAGCTTTAAAAGCTTATACCTGATAAAGAAGAACAGAGCAAAAATGTACGTTTTTGCTCTGTTTTTTTATTTGAAATTATCTTTCGATCATTATATTCTTAACCAGGGTCTGATCACCTGCTTTTAACGTCCCGATATACACGCCGTTTTGAAGACCGGAAACATCAATCTTTCTTTCATTGTTCACTTTCAGCAGTGTTCTTCCTACTGAATTGCTGATTTCAAAACTGAAGTTGGTTTCTTTAGAATCCGGAAGTTCAATATTGAGAGTCGTATTGGCAGGGTTAGGGTAGAACTTTGTGCCTTCCAGTGTGTGATTTGAAGCCGTTTTATTGGTTCCTGAAACAGTGGATGCTGTTGCAAAATGCTGCAGTGCGCCTACCGTTGCTTTTCCGATATTATAGACATATACAGGGTCTACATTGGCAAAAGTATCTTTGGAAGAGTGAGGATAGGTACTTCTTATTCTTTCAAAAAAACCGGTAATCACTTCACCTTTTTGTTCAAAAGGAATATAATCCGTATCGGCAGCAGGATCTACGGCAGTCTGAAGAGGAGAGTAGAGTGCTGTGCAATTTCTGAGTTGCTGGGTAACAGCGGCAGAGGCTGCATTGTTGGAAGAAAGGCCTCCCTGGTCTTCATCACAATATACCGTATTGTTGTTATTTCCTTTTACACCGCCTACCTGGTCGAGGTTAAAGACCAGTTTGATATCCAGTTTACGAACACCTCCCTGGTATACAACATTATTCACGTAATGGCTGCTTCCTCTGAGCCCCTGTTCCTCTCCGGAAAAGTGAATGAATTTGATTGAATATTCAGTAGGAACGTTTTGTAATATTCTTGCTGCTTCCAGGATAATAGAGGTTCCGCTGCCGTTGTCATTCACCCCCGGGCCATAGATGGTGTCAAAATGCCCGCAGATAATCACATACTTATTGGGATATAATGTTCCGGTTTTGGTGATGATCAGATTTTTAGAACTTGTTGATCCGAAAGTGAAGGGGCTTTCCTCCATCTGACTGGCTGTATACCCGTAGGAAATATATTTGTTTTTGATCCAGTTTAAAGTATTGGTGTTGGCCTGGGAACCTGTAGTTTTCACCCCCAGATTCGCAAACTCCTGAAGATTGGTTGTGATGTTGGTCTGAGTCACCATATCGGCCCTGTTCTTATAAGTCTGAATAAAAGTTTGAGCACCAATTCCCTGTACGATCAGAGAAGTACACAATAATGTGGTAAGTTTTTTCATATTATTTATTTTAGTTTGGTGACACGAATGTAGTGAATAAATCACAATAAAGTGTTTAATGATTTAAAAATATTTTAAAAATTAAATCAGTTTAGTGTGAGTGCTGTATTTCCTGCTAACTCTTCTCTTTAAAAAGAAAAACCTTTGAAAAAATCCAAAGGTTATATGGTAAATGCCATAAAAGCAGAATCTTTTTGTAGAAATCTCTAACCACAAAAGATCCAAAGGTTACAGGTATTTGAGTTTTTTAACCCCAATTAATTTTTATAAAAATCTTTGATGAACTTTTCTCAGGCATTATTTCACACTTACTTAAGGGGGCTAAAGTGTTTAAAATAACTTTTGTGACTTTTGCGGTGAAACTGATTCATTCATAAATCAATGGTTATTTTTCAATCAGTATTTTCCTTACCACCGTCTTATCACCTGCTTTTAAAATACCGAGATAAGCACCGTTTTCTAATCCAGAGACGTTGATTTTGGTTTCATTATTCGTTTTCAGGATTGACCGCCCCGGAAAGTCTGTGATTTCAAAACTGAAATTTCTTATACCCGGATCCGGAAGCTCAATATTGATGGTGTTTTTTACCGGATTGGGATAGATCTTCACATCTTCCAGAGAATTCTTTACAACCGTTTCCCGGGTTCCCAGTGTACCGGTGGCAACAGCAAAGTGCTGGATTGCTCCTACCGTTGCTTTTCCGATATTATAAATATAGACGGGATCTGTATTGGCAAATGTGTCTTGTGTAGAATGCGGATAAGAACTTCTTATTTTTTCAAAAAAGCCGGTAATCGTATAACCTTTGGCTTCAAAAGGAATATAATCGGAATTTTCCGCAGGATCCACATCAGTCAGAAGAGGAGAATAAAGCGTTGTGCAGTTTCTGAGTTCCTGGGTGGCTGTGGCAGAAGCTGCATTGTTTGAAGAAACACCTCCCAGGTCCTGATCACAAAAGACCGTATTATTGTTATTTCCCATGACACCTCCTACCTGATCAAGATTAATGACCAGTTTGATGTCCAGAAGACGGCTGGTACCCTGATAAGCCACTGAGTTGACATAATGCTTGCTTCCGATAAGTCCCTGTTCTTCCCCTGAGAAATGAATAAATTTTACGGAATATTCGGTTGGAACATCCTTCAGGATCCTTGCTGCTTCAAGGATAACAGAAGTTCCGCTTCCATTATCGTTTACTCCCTGGCCGTAGATGCTGTCAAAATGCCCGCAGATAACCACAAAAGTATTGGGATATAATGTGCCGGTTTTGGTAACGATCAGATTTTTTGATGTCCCGTTTCCATAAGGAAAAGAATCCTCGGCCATCTGGCTGGCTGAATATCCGTAAGAAGTATACTGATCCTTAAGCCATGTCAGCGCATTCGCATTCGCCTGTGAGCCTGTAGTTTTCACACCTAAATTGGCAAATGCCTGAAGATTGGCCGTAATATTGGTCTGGGTTACCATATTGGCCCTGTCCTGGTAAGCCTGAATAAAACTTTGAGCTTCTATACTGTGTAAAGCTAAAGAAGCCACTAATAAAGTAGTGATTTTTTTCATTCGTATTTTAGATTGGTATATAATAGATATTCACAAAATAATGCTGATGTTTATTTTTCAATGATAAGCTTTCTGGAAGTATTTCCCTGATCTGTCTTTACCGTAACCATATAAACTCCGTTTGTAAGCCCGGAAGTATTTATTTTTTCCTGGTTTTCAACATTCATTACAATATTACCGGTCATATCACTGATTTCTGCTTTAAAAGATGGCTTTACATTTTGCGGAAACTCAATATGAATAGCATCTTTAGCCGGATTAGGATAAATTCTGATAGCGTCTGGTGAATTTTTTACAGAAGCATCATGAGTACCTAAAAGATTGTTGGTGGTACTGGCTACGGCAAAATGCTGCAACGCACCTACAGCTGCTTTTCCTACATTAAAGACATACACCGGATCTATATTGGCAAAGGTATCATTGGAGGTGTGTTCATTATTACTTCTGATATGCTCATAAAACCCGGTAATGGTATATCCTTTCGCTTCAAAAGGCATATAGTCAGAACCGTAGGTATTGGAAATAACAGTTTGCAGGGGAGAGTAAAGTCCGGTACATGTAGCCAGTTCCTGGGTTACAGTGTCGGACGCTGCATTATTGGAAGAAGTTGCTCCGCCGGTATCTCTCTCACATTTGATCGTATTGTTATTGTTTCCTATAAGCCCGCCTACCTGATCAATATTGAAAACAAGTTTTATATCCAGCTGACGGACTCCTCCCACATAAGCTACATTGTTTACATAATGTCCGCTGCCTACCAGGTTTTGCTCTTCGCCGGAAAAATGAATGAATTTTACTGAATATTCTGTAGGAACATCTTTTAAAATCCTCGCAGCTTCCAGAATAATGGATGTGCCGCTTCCGTTGTCGCTTACTCCCGGTCCTGTAATCGTATCGTAATGTCCGCAAATAATGACATATTGGTTAGGATATAACGTTCCGGTTTTGGTAATAATTAAATTTTTTGAAGTTGCGTTTCCGTAAGTAAATGAATCTTCTGTCATATCACCGGCTGTATACCCATAGGAGAGGTATTTATTTTTAAGCCAGGTCAGTGCATTGGTATTAGCTTGCGAACCGGTGGTTTTTACTCCCAGCCCGGCAAAGCCCTGAAGATTGGCTGTAATATTTGCTTGGGTAACCATATTGGCCCTGTCCTGATAAGCCTGAATAAAACTTTGTGCACTAATACTTTGTACCACAACAGAGGTCAGCAAAAAAGCTGCAATTCTTTTCATTTTTCTTGTTCTCTTTATAGATTGCTAATATAATAATAAATAAAGACTTTTTACTGATAATTATATATTGCTTATTGTGTTTTAATTGTTTTTTCAATAATAATATATCTTTTTATGCAGTTTATTATTATAATAGTCTGAAAGTCATTTAATCATGATTTTTATTTAATTTTTTTCTCTTTTTATTTTATTTGTATGATAAATTTTTTCAAAATTGATGGATATCGGGAATATTCAAAATGTAATTTCTTAAAAAAGAATACTTTCAGAAGTCTGAATTCTTTACGGAAAGAAAGATTTGGGGATTTTTGTGTCTGATCCGCTGCTTTCCGTATATAAACAAAAAATCCCGGGAAACCCGGGACTTATATTGATAACAAAAATAGTATTCTACATTATTTTACTTGATCTACAACAGCTTTGAAAGCTTCAGGGTGATTCATTGCTAAATCTGCTAAAACTTTTCTGTTAAGCTCAATGTTGTTCTTTTTAAGAGCTCCCATAAACTGAGAGTAAGACATTCCGTGCTCTCTGGTTCCCGCATTGATACGAGTGATCCAAAGTGCTCTGAAGTTTCTTTTCTTCTCTTTTCTACCACGGTAAGCATATTGCATTGCTTTTTCTACCGCGTTTTTAGCTACAGTCCAAACGTTCTTTCTTCTACCGAAATAACCTTTAGCTTGCTTAAAAATTTTCTTTCTGCGAGCTCTTGAAGCTACCGCATTTACTGATCTTGGCATAATTTAAATTGTTTTTTTGAAATGTGCGACAAACTGTTTCATTGTGCTTGGCTGCTCCATTTCAGGGTTAAAATGTTGAATTTGTTTGAATTCTTATAAACCGAATATAGATTTATAAAAACTACTTAATGGCTAATTGACGTTGAACGCTTTTCTCATCCACTTTAGCTACGTAAGAAGTAGTAGTAAGATTTCTCTTCTGCTTAGTTTCTTTTTTAGTTAAGATGTGGCTTTTGTAAGCGTTTTTTCTTTTGATCTTACCTGTTCCGGTAAGAGCAAAACGTTTCTTAGCACCTGATTTCGTTTTTAATTTTGGCATTGTCTTGCTTTTTTATTGTTTTTGTTATCAATATCTGTTTTGGCTACCCCTAAGGATATTAGGAATAATAGTTTGCAAAATTACAAAAAAAAACTGATACCTGAAAGTAATTTTTAAGCTTGAAAGTAAGTATTGTATCGGTACAAAGGCTGTACAATAATTGATACACAATAAAAACTATGTCTCTGTGTTATTTCTTTTCCTAACAACACAGAGACATAGAATAAGTTCGTGAGTGGGTGACGCTATAAATCTTCCTGCCTGAGCTAGGATTTAATAAACTCTAAAAGATCCCTGTTAATCGTCTCAGCTTCCGTAGTCGGCATCCCGTGCGGGAAACCTGGATAGGAGATAAGCTTACCATTTTTAACCAGTGTGGCGGCCACCTTACCTGTTGTTTCAAACGGTACGATCTGGTCGTCCTCACCATGCATGACCAATACAGGAACATCTACACTTTTAAGGTCTTCCGTAAAATCTGTTTCCGAAAAAGCCTTCACACAGTCATAATGGGCCTTGATGGAACCATTCATTCCCTGTCTCCACCAATTTCTCTGGATTCCTTCGGAAACCTTGGCGCCTTCTCTGTTATAGCCGTAAAAAGGGAAAGTAATATCAATATAGAACTGTGCTCTGTGTTGAGCTGTATTGTTTCTGATATCATCAAAAACAGATAGAGGAACTCCGTCAGGATTATTCTCATTCTGAACCATAATGGGAGTGACTGCACTGATCAGAACAGCTTTTGAAACTCTGCCGTTTCCATGTTTGGCAACATACCGGATGACTTCACCACCACCTGTAGAATGGCCTACGTGGATGGCATCTTTCAGATCCAGGGCCTCAACAATTTCCGCTACATCCGAAGCATAGGTATCCATATCATGCCCGTAAGGAGTCTGCTCAGATCTTCCGTGTCCTCTTCTGTCATGAGCAATCACCCTGTAGCCCTGTTCCAGGAAGAAAAACATTTGTGCATCCCAGTCATCACTGGATAATGGCCATCCGTGGTGAAAGAAGATAGGCTGACCTTTTCCCCAGTCTTTATAATAAATTTCGGTTCCGTCTTTTAAGGTAAGTGTGTTCATTGTTTTTATTTTAATGTTGTTGTATAAATAGTTGATTGAATTTTGATATCCACAAATCTAGATAGAAAATTTTCACTGTTTATTGATCTAAGATAATAATTGACCGGAATATACAGCCCAAGCCAATGCATGATTAACGTTAATTTAACAGCAAACAGATAGCTTACACCTCTCAAAATCAATTGTAAAAAGCAATATCAAAGGCACAACGACAAAATATAGCTGATAATCGGGATTGCGGCATTCTTCACTTCTCTTTAATATTGATGAATAGGATGAATAAAATTTTGAAGTATGAAAACGATAGTATTGAGTGGTTTTTTTATGTTGAATTCAATAATAGCCTGTACACAGGAAAAACAGGACAGACCTTCAGCAATGAAAGCCATACCTGCTGTTCCGTTTTTAACCCGGCAGAATGATTTTGTCTATGTAAACAAAACAAATCTGAAATCTGTTATCAATCAAAAATTCAAAAGCGCATCGGTATTTACGCCTACAGGCTATGCCGTTGTTGAGAATGAAAAAGGGGAATATGCTGTCATAGACGGAACCGGAAAAGTGGTATTGGATTTTTCACCCAGCCAGATCGGTTTAAATGTGGTCAACGGGCTCACTTTCTATAAAAAAGATATTGAATATGATAAGAAAATGCCTTTCTGGAAATGGGAATGGAATATTATGGGAAGCGGCATCAGCAAAGAACAGACTTACCATACAATAGAGATCGGAATTATAGAAAGCCGGCAGATCTTACTGAAAGAAGATATTCCGTATCTGGAGGATAATTATGCCCTGAATTTTATTTCCGTAGATGAAGACCACGTTTTTTGGAATGGAGCTCTTTACCGGATCAAAAAAAACAGCTTAAATAAAATAGAAAATAATATTGCTGAGCTGTTAGAGAATAAACGCTTTATCAAAGCATCCGGTAAAAGTTTTTCTATATATGAGCTGAATCAGAAAAAAGCGGTCCACAGTGAACTGGAAGGTTCCGAAACGCTTTCAATACAATACGGAAACGAAATCATAACATTGGATGAAGTGAATAAAGAACGTTATGAGCCGGATGTTCCAAAGCTTTTGGTGGATCATAAAACCCGTGACGTTTATCCTTTTCCGCAATATGAAAAAGTATTTCCGAAGAAAATTACCAAAGCAACGGCTTCACAGATTGATTTCATTAAAAAAACATCTTTAGTATATTCTGTCACCAATTCCCCTTATTTTCTGCTGGGTGTTTTTAATTACGATCATGAGGTCTGGGCGTATGATTGGCTTTATGTAGATACGGAAGGGAAGGTTACAGACTCCATTGGTACTTATCATTTTAAAGTTCTGGATCAGCTTGGAAATCTGGTCTGGCCTGACAGAAAAATGATTTTACCGGATCAGTACATAGGCAAAAACTGGAAATTCGGGAAAATAAACGCTTATGAAGGAATGCAGGATAACTACCTTATCCGGATTGAGGATGAAAAACAACTGAGAACCATGGGATTGTGGAACAGCAGTAAAAAAATATGGGAAATAAAGCCTGATTATCATGATATTTCGGTTTTGGATACTGAAAAACAGATCTATGCGCTTCAGACAGAGCAGGACGGGCCGTATATGCTTTTTGATAATAAGACCAAAAAAAATATCGGATCAAAAGCGTATCAGTCCATTAATTCGGATGGTTGGGTAAACGTTCAACTTCCTTCAGGGCAGACCATTAATTATTATATTGATATTTATTCCGGAAAAGAATATAAAGAATAATGAGAACCGGAAAAGGGACAATAATCATAAACATCTTGTTCTAACCGGTCAGGCATCAAAAAACCACCGGTATCAGGGATATTTTCATTTAATCCTTTTTATTATCTTTCGTTCAGGTATTTTTAAAAATTAAAAAGTGAAGCATTTTGTGATTCTGACCTCATTTCTGACCTTGTTGAGCTGCAGAAACAATGGACAGAAATTACAGGTTTCTGCCATTTATACAGAACCTGGCAGGATAACAAAAGAGGTTACGGAAACAGGTTCTGTGCACACTTATTCAACCCGGAAGGAAGTAACAGAGCGCCTTGAGCCCGGAATTGTTATGATTTCTAAAACTAAAGAAGCTATAACACTCCGTATACAGGGGAGCATCAGTTCCGGCGGACATACTATAAATAAGGTGGAAAAGCTCCGTTTTGAAAAAGGAGAACAAAATGGCCATACCATTACACTGAGATATTATGCGGAAATCAGAAAATATCCCGGTAAAGAAAGTGCCGGTGTAAACGGTTATAATTATACAAAAGATGAAACCTACAGACTTCCTGATGATGTTAAATCAATAAAAATCGAACTGTATGAAGACCGGATCAATGATACCTCAAATACAAAACAAAAACCTATTGCCCAAAAGATATTTAATCTCTTTGCCAAAATCTAAACGTTTCAAAACGATACTATGAATGCATTAAGCACATCTCCGGATTTTTTTACAAAGGACGATGTAAATGAATCTTTACATAAAGAATTTCACCTTCGTTATCCGCATATTCCGGATGATTATCTTACTTTTTTAAATACATTCTCCCTGCTCACCAATCTTTCAGATACTACATGGTTCAACAGTATTTCTGATTTTAACGGGACCAATGATGAAAGTGCCTTTAGCTGGAATGAGTTTGAACTTCAGTCATTGGAAGCTTTAGAAGGAGATTCTGAAAATCAGGAAAAGATAAAAGCATTTTGGGATCAGCATCTGCCCATTATTTTATCTGTTAAAAACGGATATGCTTATTTTGCGATCAATGTCTCAGAAGAAAATTTTGGAAAAATCTATTATGGTGAGGAACCTGAATTTGAAGAAACAGAATGGGTTTCCCAGGATTTCACGTCTTTTATTGAAGCTCTGAAAAATCAGTCCTTACACAAAAAATATCTGGAGGTATTCTCGATCTGAAAAACTTGGAACGGATTTTTTTGATTGAATGGAAAACGGATTACGGAACATCAGCTTCATCTGATATAAATAAAGAGAAATCATCTATTGATGTAAAACAAAATGTGTAGTTTATAAATATGGAATTAATTGAATGTTCCAGCCATGGAGCACAGCCATTTGGGGTAGTTTGTACCCATCTTCTAACGAATGAAAAGAAGTCAGGTTTTCATGAGCAGGAAGATGAAGGCCATGGGAAACCTGATGCCTGGTGCAATGAATGCCATGAGCGCTGGCAGTTGATGAACCAATCGGAAGCAGAAAGAGAACAATGGGAAGAACTGTGTGATTTTAAAATGATATGCGCAGTCTGTTATGATAAAATTAAAGAGGAGCATCAGACAGTCTGTGATATTGACTTAGAAGTTACACCTGCTGAACAGCTCAAAGACCAGCTTGTCAGACAGCAGTGCGATGTCATTTTAACGGGATCCTTGCCATCCTGGCTGCCCGATTTGTATATTCAAACCATTTCAGATATTGCAACACAGGTTATTTCTGTAGAAGCAAAACTGCTAAGCATAGAAGAAGCAGTAAATATAAATCAGAATCAGAAAAGAGCGTCTGAATGGGTTTTTGCTACAAGCACAGCTGATGATTACTGGACATTTGACGATCAACAGAATATTATTTATTACGAACAGATCGATGAAGAACTGGTTTCCCAAAAAATGAATATCCATTTTGATCAATGGCTTCAGCTTTGTTTTCTGCTGCAGAAACTGGACCGTATTCAGGAAAAATACCTGATTACCATTGCCCTTCAAAAAGCAATGCAACAGAGTTTGTACACCATAAATCCTGTTTTAGCGGATCATTTTGAAAATATTATTTAAGGTTTTGAGCTATACCCCTCAAACTGATGAAAAAGCTGATTGCAAGAAAGAGAAAAAATGCATGGGAAACACCGGAAATTTCAGAAAACCTGTTTAAAAAATGCTTATGAACACTTTACAAGACTTAGAAAAAGAATTTAATTTTACCTATCCGGCACTTTACAGGCAATTGTATGATGATAAAATGCTTGATTGGGGAGCGGATGGTGACGGGTGGTATAAAAATGTTTTTCCCGCTTTAAAGGAAAATCCTCCTTTGCTTTTGTTCGGAAATGATATTGAAATCTGGGACCCTGTCGTTTACCATGATGGAATCAGGGAAATTATTAACCGTGAAATCTACGACATCAGCCCGAAATACCGGATGGTTCCTTTTGCAAAAAACGGTGCCGGCGATCTGTATGTTTTTCAATTGGATATGGAAGTAAATGGTGATGTGCCTGTTACTTTTTTTCCTCATGACGAAACAGAAGCGGAGATTTTAGCCAAAAATCTTCAGGATTTTATCTTCAGGCAGCTCCTGGAATCTTTGACGGAAATTGATGAATATTCTATGTTTGACGGAGACTCTGAGGACGACATCAAAAAAGATCTGCACAATCAGCTGAACACGCATCGTAAATATTTAACATCTGAACAAATTGAGATTTTAGAAGATATCTACCAACGTGATATTTTTGAATATTCCTACAAAACACCCAGTGGCAGGGAGTTCGAGGCAGAAGGATTGCTTACTTTTGATGAGCTTGAAACACTGATTAATCAGAAGATTAGATTTGAAAAATTAAATACAAAATTCGATTATACAGAATAGAATGAGTGCCCGTAAATAAAAACGCAATGAAAAAAAACTGTGCCCTCGTATTTTGCAGTGTCATTTTGAGTATGACATTCAGCTGCGGAAAAAAAGAAAAGAAAAAAACAGATTTTCCGAATACTCTGAAAAATACACACTGGATCATTGACAGTGGGGGGCTGATTGCCCCGGAAGGAGAAAAAGCCTATTATCTTTCTAAAAGAATAGATACTGCACTGATCTTGAACTTTCACGCAATAGATTTTCTGGACGAAGAAAAATTCAGAAGCTATGATAGCTGGGAATGTGGAAATGACTGTTTCACAGAAGTACATGGAAGATATTATTTTACTGAGCCTGAACAGATAGAAATGGAAGTGGATAGTATCACTACCAGGGGAACATGTGAAGCTCCTGCGAAGATTTTTAAACCGGTAAAAGTTATGACTTTTCAGATTTCAAAAGAAAAAGCGAAGCTCAGGTTAACAAGAAAATAGCGTTTTTTAATAAGCAGGATGGAAGATGCGAACAGGAAGCTTGAGGACAAAGAGGTGATTCTTAATGAGTCTTTACCTTTTATCTATTTATTGCAGCCTGAGCTTTTGGTTGGATAACATGGTTTTTAAAAATCGATGAGCAGGTATTTTTTACTTATATTTACGTTCCATAATGTAATACAGCTTAATAAAGAGAAGGATTTGAGGTACAGGTTATTATTTATATTTACGTTACTTATTTGTCCGTTTTTTGCCCTGGCACAAGATGTTGTAAGCAGATTAGAGAAGGAATATCACAATGCTTCAGGCAAGACGACAGAGCAGCTGAACGTTGCACCCAAATATGCAACTGCTTTGTTTTTCCGGGATTTTAAATCCAGATCTTATCAGATTTTAGAAACCAGTATTCCTATCGCAGCCAGACAGCCTGATGGGAAATACGCCACTGTTTTGTATGCCGTTCAGGCTATGAACTACCGTCTGGATAATAAAGAAACTGAATCTTTAAAAAGCCTGGAAAAAGCAAGAACCTACAGCTTAAAAACGAATAGCACTGAAGCCAAAGGCTATTATGAATATGCAAGGGGATGGGTTGCTGTGCGTAATAATAAAACAACCGATGCCGTTGCCGCTTATCTGAAAGCTATTCATTATTATGAGAATTCGCCAACCACTTCTACACTTTACGCAAGATTTGCCTCTGCAGTCAAAGAACTGTCTGCAATCTATTCTAACCTCAATGAATATCAGCTGGAGGAAAAGTACAGCAAGCAGTTTATGTTATTGGCATCCAGACAAAATGATCCTAATCTGATCTTCGATGCCTATATGAGAATGGGGTATATGTATGAACAGAAATATGCTCAAAACCCTTCAAATACAGATTTAAGAAGTAAAACAGAACAGTATTACCTGCTGGCTATTGCAACGTTCAACAAAAGTAAAGAGGCCATGCTCAACAAGACCAATCTTTCGTATGCAGCCATTAATTTAGCCAATTTATATATCGATTTTAATCCGGATAAAGCGATGCAATATGCTCAGTTAGCCAACAGGGCGAGTCTGGAAACCGGTAATGCTATCCATATTGCTTCTTCATTCGGGATCCTGGCAGAATTGGCCATGCAGCATAAAGATTACGATTTAGCCAAATCTTACTTTCTGAAAGCTTCCATGGAAATAGGGAGAAGTCCGGTGAGAGACCATAATATTGAATTGTCTATTCTTGAATCTCTGTCGCGGATCAGTGAAGAGCAGGGCAATTACAAAGAAGCACTGACTTATTATAAAAGTTACGTAGATCAGTACAAAAGCGTTTACGATCAGGAAAAACTGGATATTACCAAAAGACTGGAATCCCAGTTTGAAAAAGAAAGACAGGAACAGAAATACATAAAGCTGCAGCTGGAAAGTGATAAAAAAGCACAGCAGATCAAGCTGATCAACATTCTCAGGGCACAGCGTGAGCAGGTGTACAACAACTTAAAACTGGTAGAGGAAAACCAACGGGAACGATTGAAATTTTCAGAGCTTGAATCAGAGAAAAAAGAGCAGCAGCTTCGTCTGGCAAAGTTAGAGACAGAACAGAAAAATAACGATATCAACAGCTATAAAAAGCTTCTGGCATTCAAGGAAAAGATCAATACCTATTACATTATTTTTATTGTGATTTTCATTGTTTTGATCTTTTTATTGCTGTATGCCTATAAGCAGCGTGTGAAATCGATCAAGCAAAGAGACGAGCTGCATGCCCTTGCGATGGAAAAAGAGAAGCAAAACTCTAAAATATCTACGCTTACCGCATTGCTGGAAGGGCAGGAGCAGGAGCGTGGCCGCCTGGCCCGGGATCTTCATGATGGATTGGGAGGATTGCTTTCTGGAACTAAACTTCAGTTGTCTACTTTAAACCCTCAGCAATCTGACAATATAGAAGACGGAATTTCAAAATCAATCAGCCAGATCGATGGTGCCGTAGAAGAATTGAGACGGGTAGCCCATAACCTGATGCCTGATTTACTGGTAAAATACGGTTTAAAAGTAGCTATCCAGGAATTTGCCTCCCGAATCTCCAATCCCGCACTGGAGATCCATACCGAATTTATCGGGTATACAGATTCTCTGTCGGAGGAAAAGCAGCTGATCATTTACAGGATCATTCAGGAGCTGGTAAACAATGCCATAAAACATGCCGATACTTCGGAAATCATAATTCAGATAAGTGAAGAAGACCACGTATTGCATCTCACGGTGGAAGATAACGGTAAAGGTTTTGACCCTGCCCATGTAGAGGTGAGAAAAACAGCAGGTTTTCATAATATAGAATCAAGAGTACAGTTTTTAAAAGGAACGATGAATATCACCTCCGAATTAAATATCGGTACCAGTATAGAACTTCAAATTCCCATTCATTAAATATGATAAAAGTAGCCATAACAGACGATCATCCGCTTCT
The DNA here is from genome assembly GCF_001684965.1 of Chryseobacterium arthrosphaerae. Taxonomy (NCBI): domain Bacteria; kingdom Pseudomonadati; phylum Bacteroidota; class Flavobacteriia; order Flavobacteriales; family Weeksellaceae; genus Chryseobacterium; species Chryseobacterium arthrosphaerae. The sequence continues at coordinate 1,166,731 of NZ_MAYG01000001.1, forward strand.
GTTGGAAGGATTAAAGAATATTTTAGGAAACAGCGATACCATAGACGTCGTAGACTGCTTCAAAAACGTTTCAGAAATGAATGCTGGTCTTAAGAAACAGGCGGTTGATATTCTGTTGCTGGACATCAATTTAGCAGATATCAACAGCATTGAACTCATAAAGCCTTTAAAGAAAAAATATGGCAACCTCCAGATTATCATGTTAAGCGTTCACAATGAACTGCCTGTCATTAACAGTACTTTGGCCGAAGGAGCTTTGGGATACATTCAAAAAAATGCTTCCGTTTCCGAAATTCTGGAAGGGGTCAATACCGTATATGAAGGAAAACAGTTTCTATGCTCACAAACCAGGGCTGTATTGGAGAAAAAGTCCCCGGATGGACTGAATCAGGTTCCCAAGCTGACCCGACGGGAAAAAGAAATTCTGGCGGAAGCAGCAAAAGGACTAACGACCAATCAAATGGCAGAAAAGCTGTTCATCAGCCCTCACACTGTAGAGAGCCACCGGAAAAACCTTATCGAAAAGTTTCAGACCTCCAATCTGAGTTCAGCCATTAAACTGGCCATAGAATATGGTTTAATTATAGAATAAAAAAGAGACAGCAAAGCTGTAGGATAAGCTTAGATATACGTACGCTCAAAAAGAATCAATGAAATTGATTCCAGGCTTTGCTTCCTTCAAATATCCGGAATTACAAATAAATCTTTGCGTTAAAAACCTGCTACAGAACAAATCATCTTAAAAATCTTAATGGCTTAAAACATTTTCAAGGTTTCAGCATCAGCTTCATCAAATTAAGCTGTCAGAATAAACAAAAAGGCCTGCTTACATCGTAAAAGCAGACCTTTTCTCTATATAAATTAAAAATTAGGTGTTTCAATAATTAATCTTTGAACCTCAGTGTACCCTGGAACAGGTTTTTCTTTCCTGTTAAATCATAATCCTCGTTATATTCAGGCTGATACATTAATAAGTAAACCCGTCCGTTAAAATCTTTTAAATTGACAGGTTGGGCTACCATAATATCATAAAACCTTGTAATCGTACGGGTAGCGGTCCATTGTTTTAAATTTCCCTTGGGATTTTTATCAAATCTGTGATCTTTCACATCTGTGTAGTACCAGTACGATGGCGCTGAATCCATCAGGAACATCTCTTTATCCTTATTATACATTTCCTCTGCCATCCCTGTACTCTGGAACCATGGAACTTCGGTATCAAAAACTCCTAAAGCACCTGCATAAATATCCTTATTTGTTGTTGCTCCCACTAAAAAACCTTCAAGATTAGCAGCGGTAAATTCAAATTGAAAAGGTGCTTTTTTCAGATCGTAAACATCATTTACAGGTTCAATTACTTTTCCGTCCTGTTTAATAATAACTTTCAGCGATTGTGCAAAAGTCATAAAACTCAGTAAGCAGAAAAGGATTGTTAAGCTTATTTTTTTCATTGTATCTCTTTAAATAACTGCTGCAAAGATATTAGACTTTACTTCCATAAACACTGGCTGGTTTCAGGGGTTTTTGATCTTATTCCAGCTTTAGCTTTTATAGCAAACCGGGTTTAAGCTGGATTTTTATATAAGCCGTTTTCTGTTTTTTACCATTGCCGGAAGCTGAATTAAGAGGATAGACTTCTGCATAAAAAGTATCGTTATCGGTCCAGAATGCCTTTTTATCATCTGCTATTTTGAAGTTGGTGAAATTCACATACAAAAGATTATCCTGTTTCTTTGTTTGCGGAAAATATTTGGAAATAACAAAATTACTCCCTACATCATTGTTGGATGAGACAAAGGTAACCCAGCCTTTAGTTGGAAGGATTTGCGGATACCCTTCTGTGCCCAGTTCAAACATAACTGCATTTTTTATACTGTAAAAAGAATAGTAGGAGTCTGCAACTTCATCAGAATTCTCTTTGAATACTTCCAGGTTTAAATAAGGTGACCGTCCAACATATTCATTGGCAAGCGGTCCGGTCTCTGTAGAGATGTTTTCGTGCTGTGTAATCACTTCTTTTCTGCCATTTTCTTCGTATACCCAGTTATCTTCCTGTAGTCGTATATTTGGGTTTCTTACAAGGTTTTCACCGATTTGTCTTTTTGAACTCGCTTTAAATTCCTGTTCTGATACCTCAGTAATACTCCCGAATTTTTTAAAAGATTTATTTTTAAAATCACTTGATTCCTTGAATGTACTGCTTCTGATTTCATAAAGATCCACACCATTTAAAGTAAGATCAAAAGCTGCCGTGAATTCTGATTTCAAAACAAAAGCTTCTATGGTGTTTGAAATATTGTTATTAATGCTGTAATGAATAGAGTAGAAGTCATCAAACTCTTCGAATCCGTAATAGTTATCAAGTTTACTGTAAGCTATTTTCAGGTGGGCAGCATCTTTATCCGGAGACATAAAAAACTGTACAGAATCCAGCTTGGCAGTTAGCTCAAAGGGTACATCCTGTACATTATCTACTCCTTTTATCTTTTTAAAATCAGCAAATGTTATGGCTTTTTGCCTGGTTTCTGTGCCTGCCTTATTGGTCTCTGCCGTTGTATTTTTAGGATTACAGGCCATCAAAGCAATAGCAGAGGACAGGAAGAAAGGGTGTAAGCGTTTCATTTTAATTTTTTTCAGCAAAGGTATCAGTATTCATGGCAGAGACCAATAAAACCGTTTGAAATAGGGAATAAATGGCTGAAAACAGGGATATATGGAGTCGCATATTTTGGAGAATTTTACAAACAATAAATTTAAGTATTACAAATTCTTTTTTATTAGATGAAAAACATAATAACCGGCTTTTCTGTTGCAATAGTTTTGTTAGCTTCCTGTTCACCATCCACGGGAAAAAAAGTGGATAAAGCAGACTCTACAGCCGCAAAAACAGATACAGTTTCTCAAATTACTCTCCAAAAAACGGTCATTCCAAAAACAGATGTACCGGCTGATCTTTCAGCATTGGTTCCTATTGATGTATTGAATACCAAAAGCACAGATGTATTTGAGAAATATGGAATAGAATTCTCCGGGAACTGTTATTCCTGTGATCTGGCAAGCTTATCTGTAACCAATACTAAAATAGTCTGGGCTAATATCTGTGATCAGAAAGATACTTTTGAAATCAGTGATTTCTCCGTTTCTGCCGAAGGAAACAAAACGATTCTGAAAACATCAGACAGAATTTATATTATCACTCAGATCGATCCAGCACCTGTTTATGAATTGACGATAGAAGGTAAAAAACTGGAACTGAATAATAAGAGACCCGCTAAGTATTTTACAACCAAAAAGGCTTTATCTCTTTTCAAAGAGCATGATTGCGGCGATTTTGAAGGGTAGCCTGCAGAAGGTTTGGAGGCCTTAAAAAAAACAAATGATTATCTTATCTCTCGCAGATCATACAGATTACGCAGATTTCTGCACTGAATAAAATCTGTTATATCCGCGGGAGATTTTAATTTTGTATTCTCTGCTGAAAATCTTACATCTAAAAATTAAAATAAAAAAAACCTCAAAGTAATTTGAGGTTTTAATATGTAAAATAATGATTGAATTATTTTGCCGGTTTTTTAGGACTCATCATCATAATCATTCTTTTTCCTTCAAGCTTAGGAAGCTGATCTACTTTACCAACGTGCTCCAGTTCCTGAGCCAGTTTTAAAAGCAGGATTTCTCCCTGATCCTTAAAGATAATCGAACGTCCTTTAAAAAATACGTAGGTCTTTAATTTAGAACCTTCTTCAAGGAATTTTTCAGCGTGCTTCTTCTTGAATTCATAATCGTGATCATCAGTCTGAGGTCCGAAACGGATCTCTTTTACTACCACTTTTACCTGCTTAGCTTTAAGTTCCTTCTGTTTTTTCTTTTGCTCATATAAGAATTTTTTGTATTCTAATATTCTTGCAATAAAAGGTTCTGCCTTATCGGAAATTACTACTAAATCCAATTCCTGTTCTGCAGCAATCTGTCTTGCTTTGTCAATTGGATAAATTCCCGGCTCTACGTTATCGCCCACCAAACGAAGCTCTCTCACACGAATTTTATCGTTGATCAAGTGTAAGTCCTCCTGTACAGGACGTCTTTGTGGGCCCCTGTTGTTAAATCTTTGTGCTATTGTATTATAATTTTATTGGTTAATTACTATTTAATTGATTTAATTTAAAAATTGAAAGATCCCTTTAAGTTTTTAAATCTTTGAATCTTTAAATTTATATTGCCGCTTCTTTTTTAAAGTAAGCTACGAAATCCTCCAGTTTCATCACTCCAAGGTCTCCTTCACCACGTCTTCTTACAGAAATCGTGCCTTCTTTTTCTTCATTTTCTCCTACTACAAGCATGAAAGGAATCTTCTTCAATTCAGCATCACGGATCTTCTTACCTGTCTTCTCGTTTCTGTCATCAATCTGACCGCTAATATCGTGATTTTCCAAAAATTGTGAAACTTTTTTTGAATAATCTACATATTTTTCACTGATCGGTAGAATAATAAACTGATCAGGGCTTAACCATAGTGGAAAATCTCCTGCAGTATTTTCTAATAAGATCGCAATGAAACGCTCCATAGATCCGAAAGGTGCTCTGTGGATCATGACCGGTCTGTGCTTTTCATTGTCACTTCCGATATAATGAAGGTCAAATCTTTCCGGTAAGTTGTAGTCTACCTGAATAGTTCCCAGCTGCCATTTTCTTCCTAATGCATCTTTCACCATAAAGTCAAGCTTAGGACCGTAGAATGCTGCTTCTCCGTATTCAATAACCGTTTTTAAGCCTTTCTTTTCCGCTGCATTGATGATCGCACTTTCTGCTTTCTCCCAGTTCTCATCAGAACCGATATACTTTTGTTTGTTTTCAGGATCTCTTAATGAAACCTGAGTTACAAAATCTTCAAACCCTAAAGATTTGAATACATAAAGCGTAAGGTCAATTACTTTTTCAAATTCTTCAGAAAGCTGATCCGGAGTACAGAATAAGTGAGCATCATCCTGAGTAAACCCACGAACCCTTGTCAGTCCGTGAAGCTCTCCACTTTGCTCATATCTGTATACCGTACCGAATTCTGCATATCTTTTTGGCAAATCCCTGTAGCTCCATTGTGAAGTTTTGTAAATTTCACAGTGGTGAGGACAGTTCATTGGCTTCAGTAAGAATTCTTCTCCTTCATTCGGAGTTTTGATCGGCTGGAAGCTGTCTTCTCCGTATTTATCCCAGTGTCCTGAAGTTACATATAATTCTTTTGCCCCGATATGTGGAGACATTACAAATTCATAACCTCCTTTTTTCTGAGCGTCAGAAAGGAAATTCTCCAGCTTTCTTCTTAAAGCCGTCCCTTTGGGTAACCATAGCGGAAGACCGGCACCTACTTTTTCAGAGAATGCAAAAATACCAAGTTCTTTTCCTAATTTTCTGTGGTCCCTTCTTTTAGCTTCTTCCAGTCTTTCAAGGTATTCAGTAAGATCTTTCTGCTTAGGGAAAGAAATACCATATACTCTTGTCAGCTGAGGATTTTTTTCGTTTCCTCTCCAGTAAGCTCCTGCTGCATTTAAAATCTTTACGGCTTTCACAATTCCTGTGTTCGGAATGTGTCCTCCACGACATAAGTCGGTAAAGTTATCATGGGTCACAAAAGTGATTTCTCCATCATTAAGATTAGAGATCAGTTCCACTTTGTAAGGATTGTCTGCATACGTCTTTAAAGCTTCTTCTTTAGAAACCGGATACAAAGAGAATGTTGATCCTTTCTTTGCATTTTCAAGGATCTTTTTTTCGATCTTCTCAAAATCTTTTTCAGATAAGCTTTCATCCCCGAAATCTACATCATAGTAGAATCCGCTTTCGATCGCCGGACCAATGGTCAACTTAGCATCAGGATAAAACTCAAGGATAGCCTGCGCCAGAAGGTGGGCAGAAGAGTGCCAGAAAGCCTTCTTTCCAAGATCATCATTCCAGGTCAAAAGTTGTACCGTAGAATCCGTGGTTATAGGTGTGGTTGTTTCTACTTGTTTGTCATTAACAATTGCGGAAATGGTGTTTCTAGCCAATCCCTCGCTTATAGATTTTGCCACATCTAGGGGAGTAACTGCTCCCTCGAATTCTTTGACACTATTGTCTGGAAGTGTAATTTTTATCATTGTTTACTAAGAAATTTTTAAGATGCAAAAATACGCATTTTTTAGATAAAATACTATATTAGCATATATTTAGAATGAGAATTAATATTAAAAATGAAAAAGATCCTTGTTGTTTTTGTCTCACTGAGTTTCACACTTGGTTTTTCACAGAAAAATACGTCTGAATTTTCAGTAGGTTACAACAAAAATATTGAAACCTATTTTCTTGCAGAGATTCTTTCTGCAGAACACAGAAGAAATAACAGGGATTTCGAACTCTACAAAATAAAAGAATGTTCTGTTTATCAGCCTGTTGTAAGAAATGCCTTACAGAAATATGACCGTCTGAAAAATTCAGCTATTGCCGTTTCAACAGCAAAACTTAATGATATTCTGATGGAAAAATATGGTTCGGGAAATGATATTCTGATGAAACCGCTAATGTATCATAAAGAATTTCCGTCCGTTGAATGGGTGAGTGAATATCATTTTGAAAACAATAATCTCACCAAAGAACAAAACAGGGAAGCGACTGATCTGATTAAAAATTACCTCACAGAACTCTCCAAATTTTATACCCAGGAGAATATTGAGCAGTTTTTTAAAGATAATAAAGATTTTTATAGCGGCGGAATTGAGGAATACAGCAAACAGATTCCGGCTGGTTTTACCCATGCCATGGAACAGTTTTATGGAGAAAAGTTTCATACTTATACCGTTTTGATTTCTCCGATGATGATGTGGCCTATAGAAGATAACGAAGGGCGGGGAATTGCTGCGGAAGTCGTTTTAAAATCGGGAAAAAAAGACATTTACGAAATAGCAAGCCCGTTTGTGAGAGTAGAAAAGCCGGGCCAGTTCGGATATGACAATCAGTTTCAGGCGAGATTTTTAAGTGTTCATGAATTTGGGCATTCATTTGTGAATAAAGAAGTTGATAAGCGTAAAGATCAGCTCATACAGTTTAAAGATCTGTTTGAAAAATCAAAATTAAAAGAAGCCATGATCAAAACCGGTGGGTATGGGGATTACCAGACGTGTGTGGTGGAACATCTGGTAAGACTGGGAGAAATGGAAACGGCAAAAATTCAGAAAGATGCTGAAAGAGCTGAAAAACTGAAAGAATATCATCTGAAAAACAATTTTATTTTCCTGCCTCAATTAGAAGAAAAGCTGACAGAATATAAGTCTAACAGGAAAAAATATAAAACATTCGGGGACTTTGTTCCTCAGTTGCTGGACGTTTTTGAGAACAGTTCCGTTGAGTTTATCAACAGCAAGCTTACCCCAATCAAAAAATAACATCATACCAATATAAACCATTATGAATACGATAAATGTTGATCTGCACTGTGATCTGTTATGTTACCTGCTGAGATCGGATGCTGCCCTGGACGACAGGGAAATGGGCGCTTCAGTACCTTATTTAAAAGAAGGAAATGTGAAACTCCAGATCATGGCCATGTACGCAGGAACAGGTGCCGGAAGCACAGCCAACGGACTTGAACAGAGTGAAATATTCTCAGATCTGATCAAAAATGAGAACTTTTTCCTGTTTGACGGTGATAACTATAAAAACAGGGAAAATGAAAGCCGTGTAGGCGTGATCGCTGCCATTGAAAACGGATCCGCTTTCTGTGATGAAACCCAAAGCCTGGATTCAGGGTTTAAAAACCTTGAAAAGATCATAGAAAATACTCAGAAAATCTTCTATATCGGGATTACACACCATCTGGAAAACCGTTTCGGAGGCGGAAACAATGCTACAGCAGGTCTGAAAGAGGATGGGAAAGTTTTAATAGATTATATCGCTGACAGGAAAATTGCCATCGACCTGGCGCATACAAGCGATCAGCTGGCTTATGATATCTTCAACTATACGGATCAGAGAAACTATTCAATTCCTATCCTTGCCAGCCATTCAAATTACAGGACCGTTTATAAAAACAACAGAAACCTTCCTGATGAACTGGCCAAAGAACTGATCAAAAGAAAAGGGCTGATCGGGCTCAATTTTATCAAAGACTATGTTGATAACAAAAGCCCGGAAAGGCTGTATGAACATATTCAATACGGCTTAGATCTTGGAGCTGAGGACTGCATGGCTTACGGTGCAGATTATTTCTACTGGAAAGATCACCCGGACAAATCCCGTCATCCGTTTTTCTTCCCTGAGCATTCCAATGCTTCAGTTTATCCGGCTCTCAACAAAGAAATTGAAGAAAGGTTTTCACCTGAACTGACAGAAAAGATAAGCCACCAAAATGCTTTGAACTTTATAGAGCGCATGTATAAGTAATATCAAAAGATCTGCGAAATTTGTTTGATCAGCGAGAGGTAAAAAATAAAAAAGCTAGCCGGAAATTCAATTGCCGACTAGCTTTTCCTTTTGTATTTGACTTTCTGTTTGATGATCTCAATCACATCCACATGCTGAACCTTAGACTTTATCCATCCATGAATATCAATATAAAATAAGGATCTTCTATAATACTCATTTTTAGAAAATTCCTCAAGTTTCTTATCAAAACTTTCAAAAGCTTTCTGCCTCTGATCAGGGACCTGATTATTCAGGGTTTTAAAGAATTGAATGCTTTCAAAGTGAAATTCCTCAGGTTTCTTCATTTTTTTGGCAAATTTTAAAGTAGAAGCAATAAACTCGTCATAATCTTCATCGTTTCCGGATTCATATTTGGCCATCAGGATCAGAATTCTTGTGTGAAATAACAGGTCTTCCTGTACGTTTCCTTTCGACTCAATCACCCGCATCGAATATTCTATTGATTTTTCAAACATTTTGCTGCCAAAGAACATCGCCGCCATTTTCAGATAAAGAATCATGAAATGATGCTCGTCAATCCGTTCCCTTAGCTTTTCCATCTTGAGTTCAATTTCAGGAATAAGCTTGGTTCCTGTAAAAAACTCACCTTTCACAAAATGAATATTCATCAAGGTATTGTAATGGGTAAGAAAGATGAGCGACTGAAGGTTTTCATTCTGGGCAAAATTCTCAGCATGAACCATTGTATTGAAATTTTCAAAATGCTCCTCCAGGATATCAATATTTCCGTATAGAAAAAGAATCTTCAGAAGGTAAGTATTTCCTTTGATATACCATACCGGATGACTGTAGATCATTTCGGGCTTTTTATGGAAAAGATCCACCCACTGATAAGCGTATTTCAAAGTATACTTATAATCCTGAAGAAGCTGGTTTTTCCATACATGAGCTTTGAAATACCATAGTTTTTCAGTGAAATTCAGTTTATCAAGCCTTATGTTTTTGATTTCTTCGTTAAAGAGATCCATAACTTCTTCCCGGTCTGCATCATTTTTTACATAGCCATGGGTAAGCATTTCGCTGTAAAGTTTCAGCGACAGATTGGAGAGTTTTGTGGTGTAACGGTTCTGTCTGCTTATTTCCCTGGATTCCCGGATCAGTTCATCTGCACGGCCTACGATACTCCGGGTAATGAATTGGGATTCAATGACTTTCTCAAGGTCTATAACTTCGGAAGCAATGCTTTTTTCATCCAGTTCCAAAGCTGTTTGTTTGGTTTTATCAAGAATTTTTAAAGCCTGTTTATAAAGTCCTTTCTGGTATAAAATATTTGCAAAATCCAACTGCTCACGAAGCTGGATTCTATAATTCTGATGACTCGGGTTCATGCGCAGACTTACCAGGATCTGCTTGTAAAGGTGGGCCTTAAGATTGGATAGCTGCTGTTTTGTTGAGATTTTCTTCTCTATGATGATACTTTCATCGTATTCCTTCATTTTATCAATCTCGGAAAACAGCAGAAGAAATTTGGCATCTACGTTTATTCCGAGACGGTTCACATACAGCTTAAACTGTCGTTTTTCTGAAGTAGTCAATGACTTTACCAGTACAAACAAAAAATCTTTCTGCAATTCTGCCATTGTAAATTTTTAAATATTAAAATATTGATTAATAAATAGATATGAGTATTTCTTCAACGATTGAATATTGTAATTTTCAGGAAAACTGAAAACAAAAAAATATTGCAAGCTGTAGTTTTGAGCCAAAATTAAGTAAAAAACTTCATTTATGAATTCCGAAAAAATTGAAATTTTTGATACCACACTAAGGGATGGGGAACAGGTTCCGGGATGTAAACTGAACACGGGGCAAAAACTGGTTATTGCCGAAAAGCTGGATGAATTGGGGGTTGATATCATTGAGGCGGGATTTCCGATTTCCAGTCCGGGAGATTTTGAATCTGTTTCTGAAATTTCAAAACTGGTAAGAAATGCTAAGGTTTGCGGCCTGACAAGAGCCAACAAAAAAGATATTGACACTGCCGCTGAAGCACTGAAATATGCTAAAAGACCAAGAATACATACCGGAATAGGAACTTCAGATTCACATATCAGGTATAAATTCAACTCTACCAGAGAAGATATCATAGAAAGAGCGGCAGAAGCGGTAAGGTATGCAAAAAGCTATGTGGAAGATGTTGAATTTTATGCAGAAGACGCCGGAAGAACAGACAATGAATATCTGGCACAGGTATGTGAAGCCGTGATCAAAGCAGGAGCAACGGTATTGAATATTCCTGATACAACAGGATACTGCCTGCCGGAAGAGTATGGCCAGAAAATAAAATACCTGAAAGAAAACGTAAAAGGAATTGAAAAAGCAGTTTTATCCTGCCATTGTCACAACGATCTTGGGTTGGCAACAGCCAATTCCATAGCAGGAGCCATCAACGGAGCCCGCCAGATTGAATGTACCATCAACGGATTGGGAGAGAGAGCAGGAAATACAGCGTTGGAAGAGGTTGTGATGATCTTAAAGCAGCATAAAAAATTAAACCTTCATACGGATGTGAACTCAAAAATGCTGAATGAAATGAGCACAATGGTCTCTGATCTGATGGGAATGTCTGTACAGCCCAACAAAGCGATAGTAGGAGCCAATGCTTTTGCTCACAGTTCAGGAATCCACCAGGACGGTGTTATCAAAAACAGGGAAACGTATGAGATCATTGATCCGGCCGAAGTAGGAGTGAATGCTTCTTCCATCGTTCTTACGGCGAGGAGCGGACGTTCAGCACTGGCCTACAGATTTAAGCATATTGGTCATGATGTTACGAAGAATGAGCTGGATTATCTGTATCAGGAGTTCTTAAAAATCGCTGATCTAAAAAAAGAAATAGGAAATGACGATCTGAACCTTATCATGGAAGCTTTCAGCAGAAAAATCGGATAGGTTTGATTTAATCAGGAAAAAGTAAAAAATGAACAACAGTAAAAAGACTCTTTTTGATAAGGTTTGGGACGCTCATGTCGTAGAAACGGTACCTGACGGTCCGCAGATCATTTATATTGACAAACATCTGATCCATGAAGTAACCAGTCCGCAGGCCTTTGCAGAACTGGAATCCAGGAATCTGGAAATCTTCAGACCGGAACAGATTGTAGCTACAGCCGATCATAATGTTCCCACACTTAACCAGGAACAGCCGATCCGTGATGAATTATCAAGAAATCAGGTTCAGCAGCTTACAGAAAACTGTACCAAAAATAATATAGAACTCTTCGGGCTGGGGCACCCGTATCAGGGAATTGTTCACATCATTGCTCCGGAACTTGGAATTACACAACCGGGAATGAGCATCGTATGTGGAGACAGCCATACATCAACCCATGGGGCATTTGGATCTATTGCTTTCGGAATCGGAACAAGCCAGGTCGCACAGGTGTTTGCAAGCCAGTGCCTTTTGCTCAATAAACCCAAATCAATGAGGATTACCGTAAATGGTAAGCTTAATGAGAATGTACAGCCTAAAGATGTGATTTTATATATCATTTCAAAGATTGGAACAGATGGCGGAACCGGCTATTTCTGTGAATATGCAGGAAATGTATTCGAAGAAATGTCGATGGAAGGAAGAATGACCGTCTGCAACATGAGCATTGAAATGGGCGCCAGAGGAGGTATGATTGCTCCTGATGAAACTACTTTCAACTATGTAAAAGGAAGGAAATTTGCCCCGACAGGTGAAGAATGGGAAGAAAAGGTAGCCTATTGGACTACTTTAAAAACGGATGAAGGAGCTGTTTTTGATCATGAACTCAATTTTGATGCTTCCGATATTTATCCTATGGTTACTTACGGAACCAATCCGGGAATGGGAATTTCTTTGAATGAAACAATTCCTGCGCCTCAAAATGAATCAGAAGAAAAAGCCCTGAAGTATATGGGATTGGAAGCCGGTCAGGCACTTTCGAGCATCAAAGTGAACTATGTTTTCATAGGCAGCTGTACCAATGCAAGAATAGAAGATTTCCGTTCGGCAGCCCAATATATCAAAGGTAAAAGTAAATCTGAAGCAGTAAAAGCACTGATCGTTCCCGGCTCACAGCAGGTAGTAAAACAGATCTATGAAGAAGGACTGGATAAAATATTCAGTGATGCCGGATTCCAAATCCGCCAGCCCGGCTGTTCGGCATGTCTTGCCATGAATGATGATAAAATCCCGGAAGGAGAGTACTGTGTTTCCACTTCCAACAGGAATTTTGAAGGAAGACAGGGACAGGGAGCAAGAACGATCCTGGCAAGTCCGTTAACGGCTGCCAAAGCTGCTATAGAAGGTAGAATCTCAGCTTTTGAAAGCTTAAACTAAACAGATTAAAAGACAGATGCAAAAATTAGTTGTCATAAAATCCCCTGCGGTTCCATTACCGGCAGAAAATATAGATACGGATCAGATTATTCCGGCAAGATTTTTAAAAAGTATAGACAGAAAAGGTTTTGGAGAAAATCTTTTCAGAGACTGGAGGTTCAATATCCACACCGGGGAACCGAATCCGGACTTTGTCCTGAATAATCCGAAATTTAAAGGTGAAATTTTAGTGGCGGGAAACAACTTCGGATGTGGAAGCAGCCGTGAGCACGCCGCCTGGTCTTTAACCGATTATGGTTTTAAGGTAATTGTTTCAAGTTATTTTGCTGATATTTTCAAAGGCAATGCACTGAATAACGGACTTCTTCCTGTAAAAGTTTCTGAAGGATTTTTAAAAGAAATCCTGGAAGGCATTCATGAAAACCCGGATAACGAAATTGCTATTGATGTTGAATTACAATCCATCAGCTTTAAAGATACCACCGAAACTTTTGAGATTGATTCCTATAAGAAAATATGCCTTTTAAACGGCTATGACGATATTGATTTTTTAATCAGCAGAAAACAGGCGATCACAGAATTTGAACTAAAAACACAAAAAACCAATGAGCAACAATTATTTTAAAATCGCAGTCCTTCCCGGAGACGGAATCGGTCCGGAAATCATCAGTGAAAGCATCAAAATCCTGGATGTAATTGCTGAAGCTTTTCAATACAAATTCCATTTTGAATATGGTCTGATTGGCGCTGAAGCTATTTTTCAGACAGGAAATCCCCTTCCCGAAGAAACCCTGAAGATCTGTAAAGAATCTGATGCTGTGCTTTTCGGAGCTATTGGCGATCCTGCTTTTGATAATAATCCTGAAGCTAAAGTAAGACCGGAACAGGGACTTTTAAAACTTCGTAAAGAATTAGGATTATTTGCCAATATACGTCCTTTAAAGACTTATGCATCCCTGATCGATAAGAGCCCGCTCAAAAGAGAAATCATTGAAGGGGCTGATATCCAGATTTTCAGAGAACTGGTAAGCGGGATTTATTTTGGCGAAAAATTTACAGATCCGGACGGTGAATATGCTTACGATGTATGCAAATACAGCAGAGAAGACATTATTCCGATTGCCCATATGGCCTTTCAGGAAGCACAGAAAAGAAATAAAAAGCTGACCCTGATTGATAAAGCCAATGTATTGGATACTTCGAGATTATGGCGGAAAATCTGTCAGGAAATTGCCCCGGAATATTCTGAAGTACAGTTGGATTATATGTTTGTAGATAATGCAGCGATGCAGTTGATCCTGAATCCAAAGCAGTTTGATGTGATCCTTACGGAAAATATGTTTGGCGATATCATTTCTGATGAAGCAAGCGTTATCGGTGGTTCAATAGGATTGCTTCCTTCGGCATCCGTTGGAGAGAAAAATTCACTGTTTGAGCCGATACACGGATCTTATCCGCAAGCGAAAGGAAAAGGAATTGCAAATCCTATAGCATCCATTCTAAGTGTGGCAATGATGCTGGATCATCTTGGGTTACAGCCGGCCGCCGCCAAGCTGAGACAGTCTGTAGAACATGCTATTGAAAATAAATATGTCACCATTGATCTGAATACCAAGCAATATTATTCTACCAGTGAGGTAGGAAGCTTTATTGCAGATTATATCAGATATTCAGAGAAGTCTTATTATAATTTTGAAAATGTAAAGATCGGAAAATCAACGATTGTATAAAAGAAAACAAAGTTCACTTAGATAGATAGTTAGAAGAAAGGTTCCGCCTCGTATGAGACGGAACCTTTCGCTTTGAATAATGAGTATTTTCTGTTTCTCACGCAGATAGCACAGATTTTTAAATTTATTTTAAAACATTAAGAATAATGAAGCTATTTAAGGAAGGTTAAGATCAATCTTAATACTTATAAATAAGGAATAAGTTAAACGCAAGAGTCCGCTTATGGATTTTTCATGCTGTATATTTTTTCGGTCGCAAGGGCGTTTCACTCAGCAAAGGGGGAGAGTTTAATCTTTTGTTAAATCCTATTTGTATTAGATTATTGTGGAATGACAAAATGTGTATTGAGTTACAAAGACGGTACAAAATAAAGAAAATCAGAGATTTTCAAGAACTTCTGTGTACTTTTTATACGTATAGCTTATAACTTAAAAAACTAAAGTGTTTAAGAGCTTTTGTATCTTTTGTGGTTAAAAAAAATGCTAAGTTCAATTGGTAAGGCTAGATTCCTTGCGGAATGACAAAGTGTGTATTGAGGTTACAAAGACGGTGCAAAATAAAGAAAATCAGAGATTTTCAAGAACTTCTGTGTACTTGTTATACGTATAGCTTATAACTTAAAAACTAAAGTGTTTAAAAGCTTTTGTATCTTTTGTGGTTGACAAAAAATGCTAAGTTCAATTGGCCGGTTATACTTGCAGAATGACAAAGTAGATGTGAACAAGAAAGCTTTACCTTGATCCGTTAAAATAAAAAATCCTGCCTCATCATAAGACAGAATTTTTGTTTTTAAAGAATATTACAAACCTGAATGGTTAACTTTTATTTTTTGTATTATCCGTTTTTCCTGATTTGTTTTTTGAAGCTTTCTGAATGTCTTCCTTATCAATCTCAGGTGGATTGGTCTTTTTCGATGAAGCAGGAATATCCTGGAAATCCTGATTCTGCTTTTTCGTTTCTGCAGTATTGGCAGATTCTTTCTTTGGGCTGTTTCCTTTTGAATTCATAACTTTAAATTTATATCTATCATTCAAAGTATTTGCCAAACGGAATTCTTGTATGCTAAAGTCCCAAAATACCAATCTTTCCGGTCTTATCTTCTATCGTATAATTCAGAGCTTTTGCCAACACAAAAATATTATCCAGGTTTTCCATCAGCTGCTTACGCCCTTCACTTCTCAGCTGATTCTGGTCAATTGATTTAAGCGCTGTTTCTTTGGCTTTTTCCGTTACGTTTTTGATATCTTTCTCTGAAATCCTGTTGATAAAGGAGTCGTCCAGAGACTGGATCTCAACGCTTGGGGTAATTCTTATGTCCGCATCAGGTAGTTCTGTGATCACCAGTTTTTTGTTGATGGAGTCTACTTCGATCTTCATTTTATTAAGATCATAAGAAACCTGGGCATTGGTTTTTGTATAGGTAATAATGCTGTTACTGGAAATTTCTTTCCCGAATACTTCATAGCCCATTTTGGTTTTCTGCATACTGGAAGTATTCTGCTCCATCACCACCATCTTATTCATCTTGGAAATCTGGTTGGTCAGAATATAATAATCCGATTTTTCCGTTTTATTGCCAAGATTCAGACAGGATTTAAGGCCGAAGAACAGAAGTACCATTACTCCTGCACCAGCTACAAATGATACAATTGTTTTATAATTTCTCAAAATCTATTTAAAAATTTCTTTGATGACAGAAGAATCATTTTTTTTCAAAATCTGAACCAGATCTCTTTCAATATATCCTGTGGTAGGCATTTCTACAATTCGGCCCACTTCTTTACCATATCTTTTTACAATAATGGTAGGGACTTTCTGTACATTATACAGACCTTCATCCCCGGAAGGAGATTCTTTTTTGCGGTTCACGGCAATAATGGTCAGTTTACTTTCCGGATAATTAGCTTCCTCAAGGATCTTCATCAGTCTAGGAATATCCCTGTGGCTGTCTTCGCACCATGTTCCCATGAAAACAATCAGGTCGTAGGAACCGAGTTTTCCTTTTTTAAGTTCACTGACAGCTTTCTGATCAATGCTATACTCGTCATGTTCCTTTACATACCAGTCTGAATAAGGGGCTTTCAGAAACTGCTCTTTCAGCTGATGACCCAAAAGCATTTTTCCATCCTTCTCAGTAGTAACCTCACGGTTGACCACCACTTTCTGGGCACTGAATTGCTGGGCAGCTAGAAATAAGCTTGAAAAGGCAACAAGATTTGTAATAAATTTCTTCATATTTTATTTCTCAATAATTGATTTTAAATCAGCAGGAGAGTAGTATTTATTCTTTAATACTTTATGATCTGCCTGTCTGTATACATTGAATTTTTCGCCAGACTTCTCATAAAAAGACTCTACCTCTTTTTCTTTATAGAATTCAACTGTTTCCTTTGCCTGCTCTTCATTATCACATGCCTTCGACATATTGGAACGCTGAACCTCGTTGAATAACTCTACAAATTTATTGCCAAGTCCGAATTCAAGTACGGCACCACTCAAAACATACTGTAAATCACACAGTGCATCAGCAATCTCTACAATATTATTGTCTGCGATGGCCTGTTTCAGCTCATTCAGCTCTTCCTGAAGAAGTTCTACTCTGAGATTGCATCTTTCAGGGGAAGGAATTTGTGGGGTATCTAAAATAGGGGCTTTGAAAGTAGTATGGAATTCTGCTACTTGGTTCAGACTATCAATTTTATCCATGAATTTTTTTATTTCCCACAAAGATAGAAAAGGATTTGTAAAAAGGGAAATATACAGCAGGAAAAAATGTATTGATGAAAGGGGATAACAGGAATCTGAAATGCAATGATTACACAAATACAAATGAGATAAAACTGCGTTATCTGTTCAATCTGCGAATATTAAAAAAATGTGCAGATGATTGGGTTCTAGACACTTTAATTATTGCTGTGAAGAAAATATTTTTAAAGAATGAATTAAAAAATTAAATCAATTTTCTATCTTTAGAGAAGTAAATAAGTATTTGCAGAACAAATATAAAGAGGACGATGCCAATAAATCAATTACCTCCGGACGGAGGTATGTTATACAAAGAAACAGATATGGCTCAGCTTTTCCCTGAGCCGCTAAATGCAATAACTGCTGTGTTTTTTTTAGCCTTAGCCATTTTCTGGACCATTAAAATAAAAGGTAATGTTAAACAATATCCTTTTTTAGCCTATTGCCTGGTTTTATTATACATTGGTGCCATAGGGGGAACCATTTACCATTCTTTCAGGCAATGGCCGGTATTTATTATGATGGACTGGCTGCCCATCATGCTGCTCTGTTTGTCTGCCGGATTTTATTTTGTAGCCCAGAGCACCAGATGGTATTATGCAGTTGTAACGGTCTTGGGATATCTGGTCCTGATGTTTGCATTGAGAAACTGGCTTTTGGCAGATAACATGTCTCTTTTTATCAATGTAAATTATGCAATCATGGCTTCATTTGTCCTTTTCTCGGTATTGAGTTATTTGATTTATACCCAATGGAAAGCCGGTAAATGGGTTGGTTTTGCTTTATTGTCGTTTGTTTTAGCATTGACCTTCCGTATCGCTGATAAATGGGACTGGTTCAGTTTCGGGACCCATTTTTTATGGCATACTTTCGGGGCGGCAGCGACGTTTTGTATGTTTAATTATATTAATCTTACGCAGGATACAATCAGAAAAACATAAGTTTTTGGCCTTTCATAGATCATGCCTGGAATCATTTTTAACGCAAAGTTCATGAAGAATTCCGTTTATTTTAAGTGAGCAAAGTTGCGACTTTGTCGCTGATGAAGAGGCGTGCTTATCCATACGCTTTAACGAATCAACTTTGTTGATTTTATGCTTTGCTCCCTTAAAAATCAACAGTTTCAAAAATAAAATCTTTGCGTCAGAAAAACATAACATGAACAAGGGAAGGCGCAAAACCGTAGAGTAGAGCTGGTGAAAAAATAATGTAAAGATTATAAGATTAGATATCTTTTGCTTAAAAATCCCAACGAAAGTTGGGATTTTTTTTGTTACTACTTTAGTTTTTTTTTCTTCCAGAAATTCTCAAATTGATATCGAAATTCATTTTGATTCTTTGAAAAATTTTAAAAATTAAGTACGTAGCTACAATGATTTGTATTTCAGAAGTATCTTTAAAAAAAATGTTGCTTCTGTATTCTTGATAAGAATTTGTTAAGATTTCTTCATTAAATTTTGTCTGACTTTTCTCAATAAGTTTAATTGTACTCATTTGCAATATTTTTTAATTGATAGTACAAAGATTAATTATTGCAGAATATGAGTGTTATCCAAAACATTATCCAGTTTATCCAAAAAAGGTGATAATTAACTGTAAATTAATTTTTGACGTTTTAATCCGTATTGATAATCTTACAGTGAGGAATTCTAAATTGATTTTGTTTGTCAGCTGAAAGTTTATTTTCTGTAAAAAGAGTTTTGCGTATATCTTCAGGCTTTGGTTGCTCTTCTTTATCAATAAATTCAAAATGGTCTAAAATCATTCTAGATATGGCGCTGGTATTATCTTTTCCATTTCTTTTTGGAGCTTCAATGAACCCTTTTTCGATTAATTCAGAAAATAAGTAACCAATTGATTGTAAACTTCCTTTGATTTTTATTTTTTGAGGAACTGTAATTTTTTCAATATCAGAGGAATTTGATAATTGAGACTCTATTTCTGAGGTAACTCTCTTTTCTAAACCATCTCCTTTGTAACCAGTAGTATTGCGTCGTAAAAGGTTTTCCGAATCTCGATCAAATATTTTGTTCATATGTTTAAAATGCATATCAATATTATCTGAATCAAAATATTTTAAATCAAAAAAATAAAAGGTTTTATTGTAATAATATACTAAGTGATTTTTATATGTACCATAATCATTAAATTTATCCTTAGATCCCCAAAAATCTTGATACGGATTATTTCCAAGTATATAATAATCAATTTCTTTTATTCGACTGGCTAAAAATTTGAAGTTGTCATTTTTTTCGAAATAATTATGTATGGTTGCATAAATATATTTTTTCTTAAAATTTTTAAAACTTTCTCGAAGATATTTAATTACATTATCTTCAGTAAAATAAGAAATTATCACATATTTTATTAAATTATTGTTGTCAAATTTATTTTCAGTCGAATTTATATAATCCAAAAAATAATTGTAATCGTGATTTCCATTTTTTCCAATGCTTATTTCAAAATCGGACAATTTATCAGCTTTAAAAACTTCCACTTCATTTATAAAATCTGACAATTTATTTTGAGATATAAGGCTGCCATCATTTAATTGTTGTTCTACAACTGAATGATGTTTTTTTTCTAATTCATTAAACAATAGATAAACATCTTCTTTCAAAAATTTGTATAAATGATTAAAATAATCTTTTTTATTGTAATGATAGAAACCTTTTTCACTTATTATGAAAACATAATCAATAACTTTTTGTTGTTTTTTCTCATAAGTATAAATTAAATCACCTGCTATAGCTTCAAAATGTTTGGGAAAGTGAGATACTTCTATTTCTCGTTTTAGTTGCCCGTTATGTTCTTCTTGACTATTCTTTGAAAAAAGAATGTTCTCTAAAATTTTAATATCACCAAAATAATGCTTTTCAATATATTTCTCTGGTGTTAAAAATTGGTTTTTTTCTTTTTCTATTAGGTAATAATTAAATTCGAAGTCTTTGAAAATTTTAAAAAAATCTACATAAGTATGAGAGTAAATATTAACTTTCACATCTTGATAATCTATTAACTCAATTTCTTCGATATGTTTTTCCCAATTGGGATTTGTTTTTAAAATATCTCTTTGAATTTTAATTTTTCCGTAATTTTGTTGAGAATTTACAACATTGAAAAGCTTCATATATTGAACATTTGATAGTTGGCTGCCACAAATTTATAAATAAAATGAATCGTTAAATTATTTAGATTGGAACAATACTCCATAAACTACAAATAAGAACCTCATTAAAAGTCAGAACTACATCAAAACAGGCTAAATGTTTAAAATTATTCTCAAGTCAACAGATTTGGGGAGCAAATATTCTAAAGACTGTCAGAGACTTTCAATTTTATTTTTCGACATGATTCATTATCTTCTTTTCGGAGCACTTCTGGTATGTGGACTTACATAAGTCCCATCTTTTCTTGTGTAGCCTTTTACATGCACTGTTCCTCCGCTGCTTGTGCTGGGACTGTAATTGTAGGAAGGAGTGGATGTATTGTAGTGTCTAGTCGATGTATAAGCACTATAAGAAGTATAACTTGGATTATAAGCCAAGCCATAATAATTTCCCCATTTTATTTTTTTGTAATTCTTTTTGTTTGGCTTATTTGATATATAGACTTGAGTGTCTTTGGGTATTGTGGTTATAATATTTTCATTACTGCTGGTTGCATATACATTGGTATCTTCAGTTAGTAATACCGTATAGTAATTTGTACAAGAGGCCATTGATAATAGAATTATCAAAAAAAAAGCGATTTTTTTCATGGATTTATTATTAAGTTATAATTAAAATTTTTACGGTTTCGCAGTACAAACTTATTTTATTATTTCTTTTAAGTATTACGGTTTTCCATAAAACAAAAAAAATCCCAACTTTCGTCAGCATTATTCATTTATAAGTTTAAAGAAATCAGACAAGCTAATTTTTTTGCTTCACATATTTTAAAAAGTGTCTCAACGGATATTCTATAAGTTTTTCACTTTTGTAGAAGCCTTATGACTAGGCATGCCGCTTGATCAGCGACAAAGTTACACCACATTACCCACCTAAAATAAAGCGGAATTACTCATGAACTTTGTGTCAATCTTTTTGTAGAGTTACTTGAGATAGTTGTTTTCCTATTTTTCCGCTTATTTAATATTCATTATTTTTAATTGAGCATAAAACTCTTCACGGTAACTGAGTCCTATAGGAATCGTTTTTTTATTGCTCAATATAATGACATGCTGTTCGAGATAATTTATTTTGTTGAAGTTGATAAAAAATGATTTATGAACTCTGCCAATGTAATTGAGATGCTTTATATTTTCTTCAAAAGAAGTTAAAGTGGCGTGAATCATTATTGTACCTGTTTCGGTGTGCAGATTAATATAATTTCGCATTCCTTCAATATAAATTAATTCTGCAGGGTTGATTTTCACCAGACACTTATCACTTTTCACATAAAAGCAGTCATTTCCTTTTTCTGTGACGACGGGCGGGTGGTTCTGCTGTACCGGTCTTAAGAATTGAGTGGCTTTGTGGATGCTTTTGGCAAAACGTTCTAAGGAAAGCGGTTTAAAGTTCAAAATAATACAGGCAGGAAAAAATCATTTATATATTGAAATGCATAGCAGCGAAAAAGATAATGGTAAGGAAAGCCGCAAGGCTCTGCTGAAAAGGACAGGAGAAAATGAATTTTATTCTTTTGAAACCAACGCAAAATTTCAATTCCTACTCAATAAAAAAGGGGAGGTAACCGGAATAAAGTTGACACAGGGTAAGAATTCTATTAATTGTAAAAAATTATGATCTTGCCATATTCCTTTCATCGAATTAAGGGAGTTGATTCTTTGTTTGCTGCCTGGAAATATACCGCAGGGAAATAAAGTTTTGTGTTAAATTTCAAGTCCGGTATAAACAATATTCTATTTTCCAACTTTTGCTTTCTTATTAGCTTTGATATAATAAAATGTTTGAATTATTCATTGCTTTTTCTTTTTAAGGCTGAAAGAAAGATGATTTACTTATATTTGTCGCAAAGCAAATTTAAATGTTCAAAAAAGTAAGCACTGTATTTATTCTTGGCTTTAATACGGTTTTTTGTTTGGCCCAGCAGGTACGGCCTTCCAAATCATCTGACATTTACCGTGAACTCAAAACCCTTAAACATCTTCCTAAAGTTCTATACCTTGCAGCTCATCCCGATGATGAAAATACAGGATTACTTTCCTGGTTAATCAACGATCAGAATGTAGAAACGGGCTATCTGTCCTTAACCAGAGGAGATGGTGGTCAGAATTTATTAGGTACAGAACAGGGGGCTGCATTGGGCTTAATCAGAACACATGAGCTTTTAGAAGCAAGAAAGTTAGACGGTGCCCAACAGTTTTTTACCCGGGCAATTGATTTCGGCTTCTCTAAAAATACGACCGATACCTTTAAACAATGGGATGAAAACAGCATTATAGCAGATGTAGTCTGGGTGATCCGTAAATTCCGCCCGGATGTTATTATTTGTCGTTTTCCTCCTACTGCTGCGGCAGGTCATGGGCAGCATGCCGCTTCGGCTGTGGTGGCGGAAAAAGCTTTTAAGCTGGCAGGTGATAAAACCGCTTTTCCGGATCAGCTGAAATACGTCAATGCATGGCAGCCAAAACGTGTATTGTGGAATACTTTCCGGTTTGGCGGGGTCAATACGACAGCTGAAAATCAACTGAAAGTCACCGTTGGACAATATGATGCACAATTGGGAATGGGCTATGGTGAGCTCGCAGGATTAAGCAGAAGTTTACATAAAAGCCAGGGAGCGGGAACACAGTCTGTAGCCGGTATCAGAACTGAATATTTTGCCCACGTTGCCGGTGAACCTGCAAAAGCAACACTTTTTGATGGTGTCGTTAAAACCTGGACCTCAGAAGGAAATGCAGACATTGATCTGGCATTGGATAAAATTATTTCCGCTTTCAATTTTAATAATCCTGATCTCAGCTTACCGGCTTTGCTTGCTTTGCGAAAAAAGGTCATGGCATTGAAAGATACTGAAGTGAAAAAAGATAAAATCAAATCGCTCGACCGTATCATTTTAAGCTGTGCAGGGTTTATGGGCGAGGTCGTTACCAATCAGGCTGAAGCTGTTGCCGGGGATGATTACAGTTTCAGGTTAAATCTGATTTCAAGAGCTGTGAATCCTGTGATTTTAGAAAATGTACAATGGTTAAGCCAATCGGAGAACTTCAACAGGGAACTTTCAAAGGATTCTTTAATTACCATTGAACATACCATTCAGATTCCTGCCGATGCAGCACTTACGGAACCTTACTGGCTGGCAAAACCTCCTGCGAACACAGGGACTTTCTCTGTGCCCAATGATACGTTAATCGGTTTACCTGAGGCTGAATCACCTTTGAATGTTTTGCTTGGTTTAAAAATCGGATCAGAAAAATTTCAGGTTAAACTTCCTTTATCTTTCAAGAAACTAGATCCGGTGCGTGGTGATGTGGTAGAAGCCTTGCGTATTGTTCCTGCATTGGAGCTGAAATTTACACAACCCCTTTATGTAGTCAAAGAAAATGAAGATTTACATTTGAACTTAAATGTTAAGGTGAATTCCAGCAAACAGTTCAGTAAAGGTGTGCTAAACCTGATGCATAACGGAGAAAAAATAGGAAATACTGATGTCAATTCGTTTACAGGGAAAGATAGTACTATTGATTTCGTGATTCCAAAAACTAAGCTTGCCTCAATCCATTCCTCCCGTTTGCAGCTGGATGCCAATTATGTTGCAGATGGAGTAGCATATAATAAAAAACAGGTATTAATTCAATATCCGCATTTACCTTCCTTACAGTATTTTTCGCCTGCAACGGTAACCGTAATGAAAGGGGACCTTCAGGCGAAAGTAAAAAAAGTGGGTTATATAGAAGGTGCGGGTGATTTTGTTCCTGATTTCCTTCGTATTGCCGGTATTCAGGTAGATGTACTGAAAGATGAAGATTTTTATGGTTACACAGAACCATCCGGCGGAAGCAACACGCAAAACAAGCTGTCGCAATATGATGCCATCATATTAGGTGTACGTGCCAATAACACAGAGAAAAAACTGGGCCGCTGGATGCCTTTTTTATGGTCGTATGCAAAAGCCGGCGGTAATCTGGTGATGCAGTACAACACCAACCAGGATACAACCGTTGCTCAATTGGGAATGTACAATTTCAGCATTGCCAATAAACGGGTTACCGAAGAAAATGCTGAGGTTAAATTTTTAAATCCCAATCATAAACTCCTGAACTTTCCGAACAAAATTACTGCAGATGATTTTAAAGGCTGGGTACAGGAGCGTGGCGCTTATTTCCCTTCTCAATGGGATGGAGCCTATGAGCCGCTTTTTGAAATGCATGATACAGGCGAAGAGCCTTTGCAGGGATCAACTTTATACGCCAAATACGGGAAGGGTAATTTTATTTATACCCCATTGGCATTTTTCAGACAGCTGCCTGCCGGAAATGTGGGAGCGGCACGTTTATTTCTAAACTTTTTATCTGCACAGAAAAACTAATGAACAAGAATCTTAAAAATTGGAATACCTGGTATCTGTTATTAGCTGCTGCATTAGTATTGCAGATCGCATTGTATTATTGGTTTACTAAATTCTGGGCATGAGTACTATAGATTGGACAGTTTTAATCTTTACCCTCGTGGTAGTGGTTGTGTACGGTGTATTCATCGGCCGTGGTCAAAAAAGCAATGAATCCTACCTGAAAGCAGATAATAAAATGCCCTGGTACATTGTGCTTTTAGGTATCATGGCTACCCAGGCGAGTGCCATTACATTTCTTTCAGCGCCGGGCCAGGCGTATACAGATGGGATGCGTTTTGTTCAGTATTACTTTGGTCTGCCTTTGGCGATGATTGTGATCTGTATTACGTTCATTCCTATTTTTCAGCGCTTGAATGTTTATACTGCCTATGAATATTTAGAAAACCGTTTTGATAAAAAAACAAGGGTACTCACTTCACTGCTTTTTCTTTTTTCCAGAGGATTATCAACGGGGATCAGTATTTATGCTCCGAGTATCATCCTGTCAAGCGTTTTAAACTGGAATATTTATGTAACCAATGTTTTAACAGGCGGGATTCTGTTGATTTACACCTATGTTGGCGGGGCAAAAGCAATCGCACACACCCAGAAACTACAATTTCTCATTATTCTGGGAACAATGGCTTTTGCAGGATATCTGCTGATTCAGAATATGCCGGATGGTATTGGTTTTAACGATGCGCTGTATCTGGCAGGGAAGTCCGGAAAGCTTAATGTGATCACCACAGAATTCGACTGGAAGGATAAATATAATATCTGGAGCGGGCTGATTGGCGGCTTTTTTCTCGCCTTGTCTTATTTCGGTACAGACCAGAGCCAGGTTGGAAGGTATATTACGGCGAAAGACAATACCAATGCAAAAATGGGGCTGCTGCTGAACGGATTGGTTAAAATCCCGATGCAGTTTGCCATTCTCCTGATTGGTGCTTTGCTCTTCGCATTCTTTTCCCTGAAGCCGGCCCCGATCTATTTTAACGAACGTTCTTATCAGCATTTTAAGGATACACAACCTGAACAGGCTGCGGTTTTTGAAAAGGAGCATCAAAATTTACAAATACAATTTAATGCAGATTCGAAAGAAATCCTAAAATTGAAAGAAAATGATTCTCCTCAACTTATAAAAGCCATTCAGGATTTTAAAAACACACAAACCCAGGTAAAAGCACTTCACGGCAGGGTAGAAGAAGCAATTAATAATTCAAACTATAATGCGGAGAAAACAGATACGAATTATATTTTCCTGCATTTCGTGAAAAGTACCTTACCTGCAGGAATGATCGGTTTACTGTTTGCCGTCATTTTCCTGGCCAGTTGGGGCTCAATTTCTGCGGCCCTGAATTCCCTTGCTGCCTGCTCATTAAAAGATGTTCATTTACTATTCAGCAAAGAAATTCCTGATGATGCCACAGAATTGAAATATAGCCGTCTGCATACTTTAGCCTGGGGGATTTTCTCCATTGGGGTAGCCATGTTTGCCACGCAGATGGGTTCCCTTATTGAAGCGGTTAATGTATTGGGTTCTCTTTTTTACGGTCCGATATTGGGAATCTTCCTTGTCGCCTTTTATTATAAAAAAATTACCGGCTCCAATGTATTTATCGCTGCAGTTTTATCAGAAATTACAGTTATTGCGGTCTATCAGTTTGATATCATTTCCTTCCTTTGGCTTAACGTCATCGGAGCAGCAGCAGTGATTATATTTTCTGCAATCGGGTTGCTGTTTTATAAGCAGAAAATAGTAAATTCGTAAACTAACAATAACAAAAACAAACAAATAAAAATATTTATGAAAACGATTATTAAATCTGCTGCCGTACTTATGGCTGTCATGACTGTTTCAGTGAATGCCTTTGCACAGGATACTAAAAAACCTGCCAGCCCTCCGGCTACAGCTACGGGAAAAATTAAAGATGCAACCATTACAATAAACTATAGCAGTCCTTCTGTTAAAGGCCGTACCATCTGGGGTGGTTTAGAAGCTTATAATAAAGTTTGGCGTGCAGGTGCCAATGAAGCAACTACCTTTGAAACGGATAAAAATATTACCGTTCAGGGTAAACCGCTGCCTGCAGGTAAATATAGCTTTTTCCTGATCCCTAAAGAGTCCGGAACCTGGACTGCGATTTTTAACAAAGAACCAAAGCAATGGGGTGCTTATAAATATGAAGAATCTAAAGATGCCTTACGTGTGGATGTAAAAACAAAAGCTTTACCGGCAACACAGGAAAATTTAGTGTATAAAATAAACAGTAATGGTTTCACAATGGATTGGGATAAAATCTCAGTTCCTGTAGAGATCAAATAAATTGCAATATAAAAAAATTAAAATCCCGGATCAACGGGATTTTTTTGTTTAGATAGAGTTGTTATATGCTATATCATCTTTTAATAAACGCCCGCAATCGAGAGCTGCGGG
This sequence comes from Chryseobacterium arthrosphaerae, assembly GCF_001684965.1. Taxonomy (NCBI): domain Bacteria; kingdom Pseudomonadati; phylum Bacteroidota; class Flavobacteriia; order Flavobacteriales; family Weeksellaceae; genus Chryseobacterium; species Chryseobacterium arthrosphaerae. The sequence goes on from NZ_MAYG01000001.1 coordinate 1,193,958, forward strand.
CGTTTATCTTATATTTTATTGAAATGACTGACTGTATTCAAAAGTATTACAGATCCTCATATTTCCAGATGCCTGAAATATTTAATTTCATCAGTCCAGGCTGTTTTTCTCCATAGCTGAATACACAGATGTATTTTGAACGGCAGGATGAACAGCCGGTTCCAAAGTATAAAGTCGGCAGATCATCGAGTGTAAAGGCTCCGAAATGTAGCATTCGGTCTGAAGTTTCTGAGACCATTCCGTTTTGTAATAATTCATCTCCGGAAAGTACTTTATCCTCATGATAGAGCTGGATAACCGGAAATCCTGAAGAATAAGGCTGTATTTCAATGGGATTTTCATGGCTGCAGTCACAACAGGTGAATGTGGTTACAGCAGACGGTAATGCTTCATCGTTGATGAATGTACTTTTAGCTGCAGCAGCTTTTTGGAGAATGTTGATTCTGTTTGATATTGGGTACATCTGAGTTTATTTTAAGGCTGAATAACCGTGCCTGCTAAGTTAGGATATTTTCCGCTTGGGCTTTTTTTAATCGTAACTTTAATATAACCTTCTTCCGCTAATTTGTTCCATGTTTTCTGATAGCCGGTATTGATATCGATAGGAATTTTCCACATGGTCTGTTTTCCCTTTCCGGTTTGATTGAACCAGGGAATAATATCTGCGGTCTGGGTTTTAAACTGCATTGCATTGTTCAGCACATCAATTTCGTAATAAAAATCATACTTGTTTTCGGGCTGGTTTAATGCTCTTTGGGTAAAAGTATAGACATAGCCATTAATAATAGGGCTGGTAAAGCTTCCTCCTAAAGTAGGAACTCCGGTTCCGTTATAGCTGCCAACCGCTCCGCTGTACCTGTCGAATTTCTGGCCGGCCTGAAGGGGAACTTCATCAACGATATTATAACCGCCATTGGCAGGTGGCCATCCGCCATTCAGGTTGTTGGCTTTGAAAAGAGCTTCCAGTTCGCTCCATTTACCTTGCCTGTAGAGCTCAAATATCTGGCTTCTGACACTGGCATTCACATTGCCGTTCGGGTCATAGGTTACTGCAAGTTCGTCTGCAGATTTATAGAAAACGGTCGTAACATCGCTCGGAGGCTGAACTTCCTCTTCTCTGTCTGAGCTACAGGCTATTGAGGAAAAAACAGCAGTGAAAAAAAAGAGGTACTTAAATACATGTTTCATATAAAAAATTTTAAATTATTTAAAAAATTAAACAGGTATTACGGAGAATAGCAATGATACCTCTTGGAAACAATGTCTCTTTTCAATGTTTTTTCAGGATTATTATCTTCGGGAAATGGTTGTACCCGGAAATGTTCAACAGCAGATCTGAATACATGTTTTTTAATATTATTTTAAAAAAACAGAATCAGAAGAGGTACGGAATTTTCAATCAGAAATGATGCGTCCTCTGCAATACCAACTGGATTAAACGATACAATAAAGTCAGGTGATAAAATTAAACTAAAAAACTTAAATATGTGTAGTTTTGTTTGAAATAAGATTGTTTATTAAAATTAATTTCGTAAAACAATTTTATTGACGTTATTTTTTACTTGTTGTCTTCTGCGGAATTTTAGAATGGAACCGATTCAATACAGTAATAAAAAAACTGCCCTGTGAGGGCAGTTTCAACATCGTTTAATTTTAAAGGGTATTAGTCTTTAATGAATCTCTTGGCGGTTTCTCCAACCTGTACCATATAAGCACCTTTGATCAGGCTGCTTACATTGATGGAGCCTCTTTGAAGTTTTCCTGAGTCAACCAGTTTCCCACCCATATCGAAGATTTTATATTCTTCAGAAGTAGTGTTTGAGATATGCAGTACATCTTTTGCAGGGTTAGGGAACAGTTTAATATCGGTAATCAGGTCTTTGGTATCAGCGGTAATACCTCTTCCTGAAGAAGCGATATTAAGGGTATAGTCTTCAACCTGTCCGTAAGTATAAGCTTCACACGATGAGGTAGGAATAGAGCTGTATTTCATCATCACTCTCATTCTTGTAGATCCTGCTGTAGCGGTCGCCGGAATGGTAATAGATCCTGTAACCGGAGTTGTTGTAGATCCTGCTTTTGTCCAGGCCAGTTCTCCGCTGTCTGTAAAGTCTCCGTCTCCGTTATAATCAATGTACACAGCATAGGCTTCGCTATATTTTGTAGAAGTCCAAACCGGAGTTATCGAAATCGTATAAGTACTTCCTGCTGTTACATTGGTAGAAACTGAAGTGAAGTTTTCATACCCTGCAGTTCCTGTAGAGGTATTGTTGATGGTTCCGAATTTTACATTTCCGATTCTCTCATCAGCTGTGTTGGATGCTGAAGCAGAGCAATAAGTCACTGTTCCGCCTCCTGCAAGAGTAGTAACATTTACTGTATTGCTTGAAACGGATGTGTTTCCTGCTGCGTCTTTTGCCTTCACAGAGAAAGAGTAAGATGTAGAAGGAGTCAATCCGGTTACGGTATACGTTGTAGTAGCTGTAGATCCTATCAATGAAGCATTCATGTATACATCATATCCTGTAACCCCTACATTATCCGTAGCACCTGACCATGAAAGATTTGTGCTGGTAGAAGTTGTTCCTGAAGCGGCAAGGGTAGGAGCTGTAGGAGCAACCGTATCAGGAGTTCCTGAACCGGCGTTTACTGAAATATTGGCATTATTCACATCAAAGAAGATATGATTAGATCCTTTTACCATGATTCTACCTGTTGTAGTGGTAACATTAGGAATTGTCACATCTTGTGTACCGTCATTAGGAGTTCCCGCCAATAGGGTAGTCCATGTATTTCCGTTATCTGTAGACCAAAGAATATCTACATTGGCTGCATTAACACCGTTTGCAGTAGTTCCTGCTACGTTCCATGTAATGGTTTGAGAGCTTCCCCCTGCGTAAGTTGTCGCTGAGTTTTGTGAAGTTACAGAGAATGGCCCTGCAGTTCCGTTTACAGTGATTACCGCATCGTCAGAGTTGTTTCCTGAACCTCCGGCTCTGTTATCACGGGCAGTGAATCTGAAGTTGAGTGTTCTGGCTACTGAAGAAAGCGCTTCAACAGTGATTTCGGATCCTGCTGTGGTAGTGGCCCCTGTTAATATGGAAGCCATTCTCGGGAAGTATCTTACAGGAGAAGTGGTAGGTGTCCAAGATCTGAAGTTAGGTCCTGAAGCCTTCGTAGCGCTGGCTGCAGAGCTTGCTCCTGTCTGAGAAGAAGAAGCGTTATCCATTTGTTCCCAGATGTAAGTCAGAGAATCTCCGTCGGCATCCGTTGCTGTACCTGTCAGCATAAACGGAGTTCCTTTTGGAATGGTATAATCTGCACCTGCGTTCGCGGTTGGAATTGAGTTTCCTGTGTTGGTATTGACAGAGCAGGTTTTAGCTTTGATATTATTGGTGATCTGCTGAATGCTTATAGCATGGAAAAATGCATCAGAGTGTGGCTGAATATCCTGGCTGGTAATTCCGGCATATCCCATGATGGTTGATCCTGAACCAGGCTCCATATTGGCTCCGGTTCCTTCATTATTCATTGAGAAAGTATGGTTTCCTCCGAACTGGTGTCCCATTTCGTGAGCTACATAGTCGATATCAAAATTATCCCCTGAAGGAATCGCATCTGCCGGCGAAGTATATCCGCTTCCTTTTGAGCCGTTGGTACAGATACAGCCGATGCAGCCTGCATTTCCTCCGCCTCCGGAAGCTCCGAACAAGTGCCCGATGTCATAATTGGCTTCACCGATTACAGAAGTAAGGGTACTTTGAAGCTGAGAATTCCAGTTGCTCATTCCTGAAGCGGCAGAATAAGGGTCTGTGGAAGCATTGGTATAAATGACGGCATCGTTATTGGCGATCAGAACCATTCTCGCAGCAAAATCTTTCTCAAAAACACCGTTTACACGGGTCATCGTAGTGTTCATTGCAGCAAGTGCCAGCGCTTTGGTGCCCCCGAAATACGCAGTATATTCCCCTGTACAGGATAAAGCCAGTCTGAAGGTTCTCAGTTTGGCATCGTCTGCGTTAGGTCTTGCAGCAAGTCCGGAATTCGCCACCCCTTTTTGTGCAGCATCCACTACGGTACATTCAAATTTGTTAAGATCGTCCTTCTTATCAGATTTTCTGTATACAACATAAGTGGAAAGGTCTTTGGAATAAGGTTCAATAAATACAGCTGATTTGTCGCCGTAGATTTCCATTGAAGATAGACCAAGTGGGGAAACACTGAAATAAACTGTAGAATTCGGATCATCAAGACCCTGACCTACGTAAGATTTAATGTCCGGATATTTTGCGGCCAGTTCCGGAGTGAAGTTGGAATTCTCTCTTACTTTGAAATTTTCCATTCTGCCTTCAGAATTGGGAAAAGAAATGATGATTTCGGATTTTTCGCCGGCTGCCAACCTTTTAGGAGCTTTTGCCAGAACACTTTTCAATCCGTCTATATTAAGGCTGTACACCCTCGGATTTTCAATGCCTGCTTTGTTTTCAAAGATCTCTGTTGAAGCTTTTCTGGAGCTTTCAGACCAAAGGCGGTCAGTTTGTGCGAAAGAAATACCACTCATAAGGAGCATTCCAATCAGGGTTAATTGTTTTTTCATACGAAATATAAGTTTTGATTGTGGAATATCAAAGCTAATAAAAAATATGTTACGAAAAATAAAATTATTTAAGAATATTTCTGACTATCTGTTTAATTTATTATGCAATACATTGAATATAATTGAATAAGCCGATCAATAAAAGAAAAATGAAATTGGGAAACTGAATTTTTTATTATGAAAAAATCAAACTAAAGTGACTTTTTTAATTATTTTATAAAAAAGAGACAATAATATTGATTGAAAAAACATCATTAATTCACAAAATCAACAGTGTGTTTTTGACGCCAAATTGTATGTTTTTTTTGCAGATAATATTTTTATAGAATTTTCTACAATTCTGTAGTCGGTAACAAAAAAAGCTGTTTCAAAAAGTGAAACAGCCTTGTTTTATGTTGAATAATCAATATTCAGTTACATTTTATCATCAGCGGTAGGCCCGTAAAGTCCGGGAACTGCATTTCCGGTTGATCTTAAATAAACAACCAGCTCGCCTCTGTGATGGTACAAATGATTATACAGAAAACCTCTTACCACCTGTATTCTTGGAGAAGGAGGGAAAAGGACATTACCATTCATTTCCATTTTCCATTCATTGAAATAAGTGGATTCATCAGAGTTTTCCAGGGCTTTCTGCGCTTTGGCGACATTTTCTTCAAATTTTGCAACGATGTTTTCAGCTTTGGAAATATCTCCCTTGTTGTACTCGTATTTTCCCATATCAAAAATGTCCTGGCTGAAGGTGGGTTCATACCAGTTGTATACTTCTGCAATATGAGAAGCAAGCTGAGCAGTCGTCCAGTTTTTCTCAGACGGTTTCCAGTCCAGGGCGCTGTCAGGGATTGCTTTTAAAATTTTTCTGGTGTTTTCTGCTTCATACAGAAATTCACCTAAAAGTGCCTGTTTAATCATTGGTATTCAGTTTTTGGGTTATTTCGTAATATCTCTTCCGATCACCAGTCTCTGGATCTCAGAAGTTCCCTCACCAATTGTACAAAGCTTGGAATCTCTGTAGAATTTCTCAGCAGGGAAGTCTTTTGTATATCCGTAACCTCCGAAGATCTGTACTGCATTGTTGGAAATTCTTACACAAGCTTCAGAAGCGTATAATTTTGCCATGGCTCCTTCTTTTGTCATTTTCTGCTTAGCATTTTTCAATGTTGCCGCTCTTTGGATCAAAAGTTCTGCAGCATCAATTTCCGTGGCCATATCAGCAAGCATAAAGTTGATCGCCTGGAATTCAGAGATTGATTTTCCGAACTGGTGTCTTTCTTTAGCATATTTTAAAGCCGCTTTATAAGCTCCTCTTGCTGTTCCTAAGCTTAAAGCCGCGATAGAGATTCTACCTCCGTCAAGAATTTTCATAGCCTGTTTGAAGCCTTCGCCTACTTCTCCCAAACGGTGAGAGTCCGGTACACGTACGTTATCAAAGATAAGTTCTGCTGT